>JAXLSS010000049.1:0-1822 GCA_046330395.1 Thermoleophilia bacterium | reverse complement strand
TGGGGGCGTGGGGGTCAACCGTCAATCCCCCATGGGCATCAAGCTAAGGCCTCGGCGTCGAGGGCGAGGAGTAACTGGGTGGTGGAGGGGGCGGGCTGGCGCTTATTGAGGCGCCCGGCGGCGGCGAGGCAGCGGGCAACGATGTGGAGGGCCTGGCAGAGCCCTGGGTGCGTGTCGAACACCGCCGCGAGGTGCGGCGCGTGGGCCTGGATGGCCTGGGCGGCCTTCACGAGGCTGCGGTCAGGCTGGTGCCAGCAGCCCACCAGCACCAGCCAATGCTGGACCAGGGCGGCCAGCAGCTTGGCGTAGACCTCGGTGAGGATGCGCCAGGGGTTGGCCGAGCGCCACTCGTCCACGCGCAAGTGGCTCTTCCACAGCTTGAACAGCAGTTCGATCTGCCAGCGGGCGCGGGCCAGGACCAGCGCCTCGCGCAGCGTCAGTTGTGCGAGGGGGACATTGGTCAGGAACACCGTCCACTCGCACAGGCGCAACCGGGTGGCGCTGACGGCGCGGCCTTTGTCGCGGGCCGCCGCACGCAAACGCCGCCGGCGCTCGTCGGCGACCTCCTGTGGCACGCGCGCCGCCAGCAGCCGGACGGGCAGGCGCTGCTGGGCACCCAGCAGCACCGGGCGATCGACGGTGCTCGCCTCGCCCGCGGTCAACAGGGCCAGCAACTCCTGGGGCTCGCCCGCCGCCGTCGCCACCGTCGTGCCGGCCTGCCAGCGCGAGAGCCAGGACACCCCCTGCTGGTCCTGCGCCGCCAAGTCGGCCACGCTGAAGAACCCGAGATCGGCCAGCCGTAAGCCGCCGGGTGGGAGTGGCAGGTCGGCCACGGTGGTCGCGCGGTCGTTGGTCCGCCCCGCTTCGAGATACGGACCCTGGAGGCACCCACGCGCCAGATCGAGCCGCACGCTCAGCTTCAGGGCGGCGGCCCCGCCCGGCGGCGTGCCGCCGCCGCAGCCCGGCCAGACGTCGGCCAGGGCGGCGGGCAAGCTGATCGTCGTGCAGTCCTGGACCGCGACCGCCGTAAACCGCTGCAGCACCGGCACCGCCGCCGCGTCCGCCGCGAGCACCACCTGCACCGCCTCCTCTAGCACCTCGCGCAGGCACTCCGCCGACGCCACGCCGAAGCGGTCATCCAACCCTTGTGCGCTAATCGCCACGCCCAGCGTGGCCGCTGTCTGCGCCAGCTGCGACAAGCGCGCGGTCGGCTGCGCCAACCAGCCGAAGACCAGCGTCTGCACAAAGCGGGCGCCCGTCAGCTTCGAGGTCCGTTGCACCAAGCCCGTCGCCCGCGCCGCGCGCTCGGCCACCGGCCCCAGAATCCGCTGCATCGCACTCGCCACCTGTGGTATTGTCGCCATCGGACGCTCCTTCGGGTCATCACGGCTGCCTCAACACCGCCATGATGCCCGAGGGCGCGTTCCAGCGCGACCCCGCTCCTTAGCTTGATGCCCATGGGGGGGCCCCCTCAATCCCCCATGAATGGGGGACTTTAGCGGGTGGCTGGGGCGAGAAATGGTGGTCACGGTGGGCCTCCTCGGGGTGGGTGGCGAATGGGCGGTGGTGCGTCCTGGTGCCGCTATCTCTACGGACCCGTCGAGGGGGGCAAATCGTGCCAGATTGGGAGTGAGTTGGACAGCTGGTAATGCGGAGGACAGGGAACGGGCTATGACCTGAGCGGCTGGCTCGCCTCGATTGCCCACACGAGCGGCGGCGCGACGCTGGCGAGCTTCGACTACACGCGCGATGCGACCGGGAACGTGACGCGGCTCCAGCAGACGGGCGGGAGCGGCCCGGCACCGGCGAGCTATGGGTACGA
>JAXLSS010000048.1:0-1641 GCA_046330395.1 Thermoleophilia bacterium | reverse complement strand
GCGAGGCCACCTGGGAGGCGGCACGGGCCGGGCGCTCCGGCGCGGGCCCCATCACCCGCTTCGACGCCTCGCAGCACGGCGCGCAGATCGCCTGCGAGGTCACCGGCTTCGACCCGCTGGACTTCATGGACCGCCGCGCGGCGCGCCGCATGGACCGCGCCTGTCACCTGGCGGTGGCCGCCGCCCGCATGGCCATGGACGACGCCGGGCTGGTGGTGGGCGACCGTTCCGACCGCATCGGGGCCATGATCAGCACCGGCAACGGCGGCAACGAGACCTACGAGGAGCAGCACCGCATCTTCATGGAGCGCGGTGCCGACCGCGTGTCGCCCGTCGCGGTGCCCATGATCATCGCCAACATGGCCGCCGGGCAGGTGTCGATGCAGCTGGGGCTGGGTGGGCCGTTGGCGTGTGTGATGACCGCCTGCGCCAGCAGCCTGCATGCCATCGGCGAGGCGTGGGACGTCATCCGCCGCGGGCAGGCCGACGCCATGCTGGCCGGGGGCTCGGAGGCCGCCATCACCCCCTTCGGGATGGGCATGCTTGACGCGTCGCGCGCCATGTCGCACCGCAACGACGACCCGCTGACCGCCAGCCGCCCGTTCGACCGCGACCGCGACGGCTTCGTGCTGGGTGAGGCCGGTGCCGTGGTGGTGCTGGAGCGCATGGACCTGGCGCTGGAGCGCGGGGCGCCCATCCTGTGCGAGCTGGCCGGGTACGGCGCCACCGCCGACGCACACCACATCACCGAGCCCGAGCCGTCGGGCGCCCAGCAGGCCCGCGCCATGCTGCGCGCCATGGAGACCGCCGGCGTCGGCCCGGACACGGTGGACCACGTCAACGCCCACGCCACGTCCACGTCCGTGGGCGACATCGCCGAGGTGCACAGCATCATCAAGGCCTTCGGCGCCGAGCGCGCCGCCCAGGTGGCCGTGTCGGCCACCAAGTCCATGCACGGTCACTGCGTGGGGGCCACCGGGGCCCTCGAGGCGGCGCTCACCGCGCTGGCCATCCACGACCAGGTGGTGCCGGGAACGATCAACCTGCGCAACCTCGATCCGGAGTGCATTGGGGTGGATCACGTCACCGAGACCCGAAAGCAGCGGGTGCGCGCCGCCCTGTGCAGCGGGTTCGGCTTCGGTGGACACAACGCGGTGGTGGCCATGACGGAGGTGACCGCATGAGCGACGCACGACCCCGCGTGGTGGTCACGGGCCTGTCCATCATCAACTCGCTGGGCGTGGGCCGCGAGGACGCCTGGCGCGCTGCGCTGGCGGGCACACCCGGCGGCGCGCCCATCACGCTGTTCGACACCGCCGACTCGCCCGTGAGCATCGCCTGCGAGGCGTCGGCCTTCGAGCCCACCGACTTCGTGGACCGTCGCGTGGCGCGCCGCGCCGACCGGGCGACCCTGTTCGCGCTGGCGTCCGCGCAGCTGGCGGTGGCCGATGCGGGCCTCACCATCACCGGCGACGGCGGTGACTTCGGGTGCGTGTTCTCCAGCGGCACCGGCGGCAACGGCGTGCGCGACGAGAACCACCGGATCATGCTGGAGCGCGGGCCCGACCGCATCTCCCCCTTCGCCATCCCGCACAGCATGGGGAACGTGCCCTCGGCGCAGATCTCCATGGACATGGGGCT
>JAXLSS010000047.1:0-1719 GCA_046330395.1 Thermoleophilia bacterium | reverse complement strand
CGGGGAACCATGCCTGCGCGCCGCCGTTCCACAGCTCGTGCACGCGGTCCCGGTCGTCCACCACGGTGGCCGATCCGCTCACCGACACCCAGTCGGTGCCCGACCCGCAGGCCACGTTGACGCGCGGGTTGGCGCCGATGTGGGCGATCTTGCGCGACTCCCGCTCGGCGAAGAACCACAGGTCCCCGTCGAACTCCACCTCCTGCATGGTCATGGGACGGCTCACCAGGGTGCCGTCCTGCGCGGTGGTGGTGAGCATGCCGAAGCGGTGGTCGTGCAGCAGCTCGGTCACCTTCCGCATCGCCGCGTCGTCGTCGTTGCTCATGGGGTTCCCCTTCCGTTTCGCCGGTGGTACCCCCGGCCGCCGGATGCAACCTCGGGGACGGTGCCCAGCAGCGCCCGGGCGATGGCCCGGTGTCCCCGGTCGGTGGGGTGCAGGCCGTCGGTGCGGCTCACGTACCGGTCGCCGGCGGGCCGCGCCAGCCCGTGACCGGCGAACACGGCCTCCAGGTCCACCAGCCGCACCCCGGGCACCCCGGTGGCGGCGGCCCGGATGGCCGCGTTCACCGGGTTCACCAGCCGGGTCCGCACAACCTCGCTCTCGTCCCCGCGGTGGTAGGTGGTGATCACCACCGGCCCGTCGGTGTGCCGCACCAGCCAGCCCAGCAGGTCGTGCAGGCGGGCCTGCAGCCGGTCCACGGCGGCGTCCGCCGCGCGTCGCGGGGCCAGCCGGTCGAGAACGGGCTGCGGATCCCACCGCAGCGCCGGCGCCACCAGGCGCAGCGCCGTCGCCGCCGCCACGTAGGCCGACCACCCGCCCATCACGTCGTTGGCCCCCACCGTGACGCTCACCAGCTGCGCCGGCCGGTCGAACACCCGCCGCACCGGGGCGGTGGGGCCGCCGCGCCAGAAGGTGGCGCTGCAGGAGTTGGTGCACGTGAGGGACATGTCCAGCTCCACCGGGGTCCCAGCGGCCCGCAGCGCGCGCGCCGCCAGCGCGGGGTACCCCCGGTCCGGCCGGTCGAACCACCGCAGCAACCAGGCCTGGGGCGCGGTGCAGACGCCGGGCGGCGCCCACCCCGGCGGGCCCAGCAGGAAGCCGCGGGGGATGCTGTCGCCGATGGCCACGTACCGCAGCGCGGGCGGTGCCTGCACGGCCTCCCCGCGCGCCGGCGGGAGTTCGGTGAGGGCGGCGCCGCGGTGGGGGTGGGGCATGCACGCTGAATGCCCGGTGCCGCCGGCGGTGAAACCGGTGCCCCGGGGTCAGTCGGTGCCGGGCGCGGGTGGTCGTGCCGCCCACCCGTCCAGCAGCGGGGCCACCGCGCGGGCCGCGGGCCCGGCGTTGTGCTCCAGACGCCGCAGGATGTGGGCGTGGTGCACGGCCGAGAAGCCGCGGTGGCGCGCCAGGTACACCAGCCACCCTGCGGCCACCAGCACCAGCCCGATCAGCACGCTGCGCCACCCGATGAACAGCAGCTGCGACAGCGCCGCCGCCAGCCCCAGCGCCGGCAGCACGGGGCCCAGGGGCAGTCGCAGCACGCCGTCCGGGCGCCGGCGCTGCGCCAGCAGCGCGGCCAGGTTCACCAGCGCCATCGCCACCACGGCCGCCACGTTGGCCAGCGCCACCACGGTGGTCACCGCGCCCGCCAGGATCAGCACCGCGCAGGCCACGGCGCCCGCCAGCACGCTCAGCACCGGGTGCCCGTGCCAGGTGCGCCC
>JAXLSS010000046.1:0-1984 GCA_046330395.1 Thermoleophilia bacterium | reverse complement strand
CAGGACGTCGTCGATCCCGTCGCCGTTGACGTCGCCCGCGGAGGCCACGGGGTATCCCACCCCGGAGGTCATGGAGGGGCCGTCGATGCGGATGTCGGCCTGCGTCAGCAGGTCCACGTTCCCGAGCTGTTGCGGCAGCGCCGCGGCCGCGGGCGACGCCCACCAGCCCACGCCCAGCACCGCCGCCACGCCCAAGGGGCGTCCATACCGTCGTCTCATGATGCACTCCCCCCGATGAACCGGCCCGCCCCATGCGGGTCGCCGGTGCGCCGCAGCCCGCGCCACCTCGCGACCACGTCGCACCGCGGGCCTCGGTCGATCTCGACGGGCACGCCGTAGCCGGCCAGCCCGAATGCCACCTCCACGACGTCCCGCGGCGCCGCCGTGGCCGGTGGCAGCAGCACCAGGTGACGCGGGAATGCGTGCGATGCCCGCCACCCCAGATCGCCCTCCACCACGTCGCCCCACAACGCAACCAGGCCGAACACCAGGTGCTCGGCCGCCCGCGATGGAAGCGTGATGTGCCCGGCGGCGCCCCGCGGCCACCGGGCGGCGTGGATTCCGCACCGGCAACCGGGCCAGGGCGCGGGGTGGAGGCCGCGCAGGTGATGGCACGCGGCCTCCAGCGCCCGCCCCTCCGGCCACGTGCACCGGCCGGTCACGCTGGTGAGACGCGCGGCCCGCGGGTCGGTGTCGACCCGCCAGGCCCGCCACCCCACCACCGGCTCCACCGCGTCCGGTGCTCGGGTCCTCATGCCGCCACCGCCTCGGTGCCGGGGGGTGCCGGCTCGGGCTCGCGGTCCGGCCCGTCCCCGGCCACGGGGAGCCACAGCGGCTCCACCGTGATCCGGCGGATCTCCCGTCCGATGTCCATGTCGTCCCCCTTGACCCCGGCTAGGCCGTGGTCCCGGCGGCCAGCGCGCGCACGTCCTCGGTGGTCAGCGGGTTCCCCGCGATGCCCCAGTCGCCGCTGGCGACCTCGTCCACCACGCACCAGGTGACCTGGCGCATGTTCTCGCCCTCGATGGAGACCATGGCGTCGGTGAGACGCTCGATGATCTGGCGCTTCTGGTCGGATGTGAACACCCCGCGGATGACCTTCACGTTGATCAGCGGCATGTGGATCGCCTCCCGTGTCGATGCAATGCGCGGCAAGGCTCCCGCAGGCGGGCCGGCGTCGAATCAGGTGCCCCCCCTGGGGTTTTCACCACGTCCTCCCAGGGGGGTGCCGCGTGTGGCGGCGGCGGGGGTGGTCATAGGATCGTCGGCATGCTGGTGGGACGCGACACCGAGCGCCGGGTGCTGCGACGCGTGGTCAACGAGGCCCACGCGGGCCGAGGCGGGGCGGTCGCGCTGATCGGCGAGCCCGGCATCGGCAAGAGCGCCCTGCTGGAGGACCTGGCCTCCGGGATCACCGGGCTCAGCGTGCTGCGGGCGCGCGGGGTGGTCACCGAGGCGCGCGTCCCGTTCGCTGGGCTGCTGCAGCTGCTGCGCCCCGTTCTGGACGTGATCGGGGAGTTGCCGCCGCGGCAGGCGGCGGTGATGGAGGGGGCGCTGGCCCTGGGCCCCGCCACGTCCCGCGATCGGTTCGCCGTGGGCGCCGCCACGCTGGGGCTGCTGTCGGCGTGCGCCGAACGGCACACGGTGGTGCTGGTGCTGGACGACGCGCACTGGCTGGACGCCTCCACCATGGAGGCGGTGCTGTTCGCCGTGCGCCGCGTGGAACGGGACCGCATCGCCGCAATCGTGACGGCACGGCCCGGCTCCGCCCCGGCTCTGGAGGCGGCGGGCCTGCCCACCCTGACCCTTGCCGGGATCGACGCGGTCGCCGCCAGGGAACTCGTCCGCGGCGACGGCCAGCCGTCCCTCGACGACGACGCCTTCGCCCGCCTGTACGCCGCAACCGCGGGGAACCCTCTGGCGCTGCTGGAGCTGGCGGGCGAGGGCGCGCCGGCGCTGGGCGGTGGTCCCGCCGGCGCACCGC
>JAXLSS010000045.1:0-2142 GCA_046330395.1 Thermoleophilia bacterium | reverse complement strand
AGGCCGACCGCACCGGCGTCGCGGTGGACATCGCCTCGGCATCGGCCCTGATGAAGGAGGAGGACGACCCGCGCATCACCGGAGTCGGCCGGTTCCTGCGCAAGACCAGCCTGGACGAGCTGCCGCAGCTGTGGAACGTGCTGAAGGGTGACATGAGTATCGTGGGGCCCCGTCCGCTGCGACCCTACGAGGTTGCAACGCTGAACGAGTGGCAGCAGCATCGCCACAGCGTCCGGCCGGGCATCACCGGCAGCTGGCAGGTGCTGGGCCGCAGCGACATCACCTGGGAGGAGCGCATGCACATGGACTACACGTACGCGCGCAACCACTCCCTGCGGCACGACCTGCGCATCCTGGCCCGCACCACGGCCGTGGTCTTCGGCGGGAAGGGCGCGCGATGAGGGCTCGACGGCGCCTGGCCGCGGCGGGTGCGGTGCTTGCGCTCGGCTCCGCCGGGTTCGGCATGAGCCAGGCCGCGGCGGCGCCCTGCGTGATCACCGACGGGCCCAAGTACTCCACGCCCGGTGACGCGGCTTCGGCGCAGTACGTGGACATGGGCACCCAGTGCGTCGACCCCGGTATCGCCGGCACCCAGGTCACCGTCACCCCCACCAAGAAGCCCGCCAGCAAGACGCCCACGCGTCACACCTCGACGGGCTCGACCCCGGTGGCCAAGCCGCCTGCGAGTTCGGCCGGTGTCACCCGGCCAACCGTCACCTCCGCACCCCCGGCGGCAACCACGTCCTCCACACCGTCGCGCACCGTCACGACGCATCCCGGGTCGAGGCGGAACACCCCCGCGACACCCAGAAAGCACGCCACGGCGCCGCTGACCGCGGCTCCCGACGCCGCCCCACTGGTGGCGGCGGCGCTGTCCGCGTCGTCCGACGAGCGGGGCCTGCGCGTGGGCACGGTCACCAAGGCGGCCGAGACCCCCGCCGGCATCGCGGTGATCATCGCCATGCTTGCCGCGGCGAGCCTGAGCCTCCGCAGGTTCATCCGCAACCGCCCGTCGCGGGACTGACCGCCACCACCACACCGGCCCCACCCTCCTCGACGGGTTGGCGCAGCGTCGTCGGCGATTCCCGCGTGCCCGAGGTCCTGCGCTGGGCCGCCCTGGCCGTCCCACTGGTGGCGGCGCTGGTGATGGCCTTCGACAACGGGGGATATTTCGCCAGCACCTGGGGCGCCTGGGGGGCCGTGCTGGCGGGCGTGCTGATGCTGCTGGCCGCGCTGGTGGGCACCGGAGTGGGCGGTACCCCGGGCCGGCTCGCGGCCGCCGGTCTGCTGGGGCTGGCCGTGTGGCAGGCGGCGTCGGCCTGGTGGGCCGAGGACGGCGGCGTGAGCCAGCAGGTGATGGGGCTCACACTGGTGTACGCGACGGCCATCGGCATCGTGATGTTCGCCCTCCAGGACCCGCGATCGCTGCGATGGCTGTCGGCAGGCGTGCTGCTGGTGGCGGTGATCCCCGTCGCCGCGGCCGTGGGCGGGCGGCTGCTGCCGGGGACGGTGGGGCACGACACCTTCGCCCGGCTCACCTGGCCCATCACGTACTGGAACGGCCTGGGGGCGCTGGCGGCCTTCACTCTGGTGCTGGCGATCGGGCTGGGCAGCGGGCGCTCCCTGCCGGTGCCGGTCCGCGCGGCGGTGCTGGCCACCATGCCGCTGAGCGGCCTGGCCCTGTACCTCACGCTCTCCCGCGGGGCGATCCTGGTGGGGCTCATCGCCATCGTGGCCATGGTGGCCCTGGCGCCCCAGCGGCTGAACACCGTGGCGGTGGCCGCGCTGGGCCTGCTGGCCACCGCGGTGGTCGCGGCGCTGGCCGAGCACCAGGGTGGCCTGGTGTCCCTGGGGCCGCCGCTGCCCGAGCACTCCTCGCAGGGGCACACCGTGGCGGTGTTCCTGGTGCTGATGATGGCGGTGTGCGCCGCGGCCGGCGTCATCGGCATCGAGGGCCTGCGGCTGATGCGGGCCCCCACGCGCCGGATCGCCGGCATCGCCGTGGCCGTCGTCGTGGCGCTGGCACTGGTTGCCGGGTGGGCCACCAAGGGCCACGCGCAGAACCCGTTCACCTGGGCCCACCACCAGATCAGCGCCTTCCAGAGCTACGGGTCACCCGACCGCAACAACGGCTCCGTGGAG
>JAXLSS010000044.1:0-2263 GCA_046330395.1 Thermoleophilia bacterium | reverse complement strand
ATCCACACCCACAACGACGCCGAGTGCGGCGTGGCCAACTCCCTGGCGGCCATCCACGAGGGCGCCCGCATGGTGCAGGGCACCGTCAACGGCTACGGCGAGCGGTGCGGCAACGCCAACCTGGTGTCCATCATCCCGTCGCTCACCTTCAAGATGGGCTTCCACACGGTGGCGCGGGAGAAGCTGTCCGAGCTCACCGCGCTGAGCCACTTCGTGGCCGAGACCGCCAACCTGGCGCCCGACAACTGGGCGGCCTACGTGGGCGTCAACGCGTTCGCCCACAAGGGCGGCATGCACGTGGCCGGGATGCTGGCCGACACGCGCACGTTCGAGCACATCGACCCCGACGCCGTGGGCAACCGGCGGCACGTGCTGGTGAGCGAGCTGTCGGGTCGCGGCACCATCGTGGCCAAGGCCCAGGAGATGGGCATCGACCTGTCCGACAGCGACGAGGTGCCGCGCATCCTGGCGCGCCTGAAGGAGCTGGAGCACGCCGGCTACCACTTCGAGGTGGCCGACGCGTCGTTCGAGCTGCTCATCGAGAAGGAGATCGGGGCCTACGAGCCCCTGTTCGCCCTCGAGAGCTTCCGGGTGGTCACCGAGAAGCGCGCCGACGGCAACGTCGAGACCGAGGCCACCGTCAAGCTGCGCCACCGCGGGGAGCGGCTGGTGGCCATCGGCGAGGGCAACGGCCCGGTGAACGCGCTGGACACCGCGCTGCGGGCGGCGCTGGCCGACCGCGTGCCCGAGCTGGCCTCCATCCACCTCACCAACTTCAAGGTGCGCATCCTGGACGAGGGCAAGGGCACCGGCGCCACCACCCGGGTGCTGCTGGACTCCAGCGACGGCGTCAGCACGTGGGGCGCCCTGGGCGTGAGCCAGAACGTCATCGAGGCCTCGTGGGAGGCGCTGATCGACAGCATCGTCTTCGGCGTGCGGCGCGCCGCCGCCACGCGGGCGGGGGCCGCCTGATGGCGCCGGAACGCATCCCCGTGGCCAAGCCGGTCATCGGCGACCGGGAGCGCGAGCTGGTGGACCAGGTGCTGCGCTCCGGGCAGCTGTCGCTGGGCCCCATGCTGGCCCGGTTCGAGCGCGAGTTCGCCGCGCGCATCGGCACCAAGCACGCGATCGCCTGCTCGTCCGGCACCGCGGGCCTGCACATGTGCCTGCACGAGGCCGGCATCGGCCCCGGCGACGAGGTCATCACCAGCTCGTTCTCGTTCGTGGCCTCCGCCAACGCCATCCTGTTCACGGGCGCCGACGTGCGGTTCGCCGAGGTGGACCCGCTCACGTTCAACATGGACCCCGCGGCGGTGGAGGCGGCCATCACGCCCCGCACCAAGGCCATCGAGATCGTGGACATCTTCGGCTACCCCGCCGAGATCCCGGCCCTCATCGACATCGCCCACCGGCATGGCCTGCGGATCATCGAGGACGCCTGCCAGACCATCGACGGCGCCTACGACGGCCGCAAGCTGGGCACCTGGGGGCACCCCACGGTGTACGGCTTCTACGCCAACAAGCAGCTCACCACCGCCGAGGGCGGCATCGTCTTCACCGACGACGACGACCAGGCCGCCGTCCTGCACAGCCTGGCCAACCAGGGCCGCAGCGACGACGGCGCGTGGCTGGTGCACTCCCGCCTGGGGTTCAACTACCGCCTGTCGGACGTGCACGCGGCAATCGGCGTGGCCCAGCTGGAGCGGCTGGACAGCATGATCGCCGGACGGCGCACCGTGGCGGGGTGGTACCAGCAGCGCATCGCCGACATCGAGGGCGTCACCCCCATGTACGAGGGCCCGCAGACCCGCTCGTGGTTCGTGTACGCGCCCCGCCTGGCCGACGGGGTGGACCGCAACGCGGTCATCAACGACCTGGACGCCGTGGGTGTGTCGGCCAAGCCGTACCTGCCGTGCATCCACCTGCAGCCCATGTACCGCGACATGTTCGGCTACGCGCCGGGGTACCTCCCCGTGACCGAGGCCATCAGCGCCTCCACCATCGCGCTGCCGTTCTTCCCGGAGATGACCGAGCAGCAGGTGGACAGCGTCTGCACCGCGCTGGCCGGCGTGCTGCCCCGCCATCTGGCGGCGGTGGGCGCCGCGTGAGCGACGGAGCGCGGCTGTGGGGCGGGCGCTTCCAGGGGGGGCCCGCCGAGGCCTTCGACGCCCTCAACGCCTCCCTGGCCGTGGACGGGCGGATGTGGGAGCAGGACATCGCCGGTTCGGTGGCGCACGTCCGCATGCTGGTCACGTGCGGCATC
>JAXLSS010000043.1:0-2382 GCA_046330395.1 Thermoleophilia bacterium | reverse complement strand
CGCCTCATGTCGAAGTCTCCGCCCACCAGGATGCCCGAGGGCCCCTGATTGGGGATGGTGCAGGGTGTGAGTCCCCCGAGCCACGGAGGGCGAGGTTCAACCTGGGACCGGGCAGCCGCAAGGCGCGGTGGTGACGACCAACTCGCCGAACCCACCCTTCCGCAGCGGATCCCTGCGAGGTCAACCCCCATGAGAAGCCTGGACAGAGACACGCCCCGTCCTTGGGTACGCTCCCCCTCCTCCGGGTCTGCGCCGCGGCGCGCAACCGTGTGCCGCCCATGTGCTAACGTCCCCGGGCTTCCCGGCCGGTGCCGGGGGCATTGCTCACCCGCGACAAAAGGCGATCGTGCCGACGATCAACCAGTTGGTCCGCAAAGGGCGGACACCCAAAACCACCAGCACATCCACGCCGGCCCTGCGGGGAGCCCCGCAGAAGCGCGGCGTCTGCACCCGTGTGTACACCACCACGCCGAAGAAGCCGAACTCGGCGCTTCGCAAGGTGTGTCGCGTGCGTCTCACCAATCAGATGGAGATCACGTGCTACATCCCGGGTGAGGGCCACAACCTTCAGGAGCACTCGGTGGTGCTGGTGCGTGGCGGCCGCGTCAAGGATCTTCCTGGCGTCCGCTACAAGGTGATCCGCGCGGCCCTGGATGCCGCGGGTGTGTCCGGCCGTCGCAAAGCGCGCTCCAAGTACGGCGCGAAGACCCCGAAGTAGCCCATGCCACGTCGCGCAGTCGTCACCCGTCGACCGGTCGACCCCGACCCGGTCTTTCAAAGCCAGCTGGTCACCCAGCTCATCAACAAGATCCTCCGGGACGGCAAGAAGTCCGTCGCGGAGCGTGTGGTCTACGACGCCCTCGAGCGCATCCGTGACCGCACGGGCCGTGACCCGGTGCAGGTCACCGAGGAGGCCATCCGCAACGTCACCCCGCTCATCGAGGTGAAGTCGCGGCGCGTCGGTGGTGCCACCTACCAGGTGCCCATCGAGGTGCAGGCCCGTCGTGGGCGCACCCTTGCGGTGCGGTGGATCGTGTCCTTCTCCCGTCAGCGGCGCGAGAAGCAGATGAGCGAACGCCTGGCGAACGAGCTGCTCGATGCGCTCGGCTCGCAGGGCGGTGCCTTCAAGCGCAAGGACGACCTGTTCCGCATGGCGCAGGCCAACCGCGCGTTCGCGCACTACCGCTGGTAGCAATCGCGGGGCCCCACGCGGGGCCCCAAGCGTTTCCTGGTTCGTACAGACAGGACCATTCGCGCCGACGTGCGCGCACGTCCAGAGAGGGCAGGTGATCAGGCGTGTCGACCGTGAAGAAGGTTCCGCTCGACCGGGTCCGCAACATCGGCATCATGGCCCACATCGACGCCGGTAAGACGACCACCACCGAGCGCATCCTCTACTACACGGGCCGCCTGCACCGCATGGGCGAGGTGCACGAGGGCGCGGCCACCATGGACTGGATGGCGCAGGAGCAGGAGCGGGGCATCACCATCACCTCCGCCGCCACCACCTGCTTCTGGCGTGACCACCGCATCAACATCATCGACACGCCCGGCCACGTGGACTTCACCGTCGAGGTGGAGCGGTCGCTGCGCGTGCTGGACGGCTCCGTGGCCCTGTTCGACTCGGTGGCCGGCGTGGAGCCGCAGAGCGAGACCGTGTGGCGCCAGGCCGACCGCTACGGCGTGCCGCGCATCGCCTACGTCAACAAGATGGACCGCATCGGGGCCGACTTCGCGAAGGCCGTGCGCACCATGGTGGAGCGCCTCGGCGCCAACGCCGTGCCGATCCAGCTGCCCATCGGCGCCGAGGCCGACTTCGCCGGCATCATCGACCTGATCTCCATGAAGGCCACCCTCTACAAGGACGACCTGGGCACGGAGACCGAGGTCACGGACATCCCCGAGGACATGCAGCTGGAGGCCGAGGCCGCCCGCGAGCAGCTCATCGAGGCCCTGGCCGACGCCGACGACGAGCTGGCCGAGATCTACCTGGAGGGCGAGGAGATCACCCCCGAGCGGCTGCACCAGGCCGTGCGGACGGGCGTGCTGCAGATCGCCATCACCCCGGTGCTGTGCGGGTCGTCCTTCAAGAACAAGGGCGTGCAGCCGCTGCTGGACGCCATCGTCGACTTCCTGCCCTCCCCGCTGGACGTGCCGCCCGCCGAGGGCATCGAGCCCGGCGATGAGGACACCAAGCTGGTGCGCAAGGCCAGCGAGTCCGAGCCGTTCGCCGCGCTGGCGTTCAAGGTGATGAGCGACCCGTACGTGGGCCGCCTCACCTACATGCGGGTGTACTCGGGCAGCGCCGAGAGCGGGTCCGGCGTCATCAACGCCACCAAGGACCGCAAGGAGCGCATCGGCCGCCTGCTGATGATGCACGCC
>JAXLSS010000042.1:0-2476 GCA_046330395.1 Thermoleophilia bacterium | reverse complement strand
GCCCGTGGAGGACGCCACCATGGACGTGGCGGTGTGCGCCGAGGTGCTGGAGCACCTGGACGACGACGCCGGGGCGGTGCGCCAGCTGGCGCGGGTGCTGCGTCCCGGCGGGCTCCTCGTGGTGACCGTGCCCGCCGGGCCGCACCGCATGGACTGGACCGACACCTGGGCCGGCCACCGGCGGCGGTACGCGGCACCGCAGCTGACCGAGCTGCTGCGGGCCGGGGGCTTCGTGCGGGTGGACGTGCGCGGCTGGGGGTTCCCGCTGACGGGGCTCTACCACCGCCACGTGTACGCCCCCATGCTGCGCCGGCGCGTGGACGCGGGCCGGCCGGGACTGGGCGGCGGGGCCCCCCGGGGCGCCGCGCGCATCCTGCGCATGGCGCTGGAGCTGGACACGCCCTTCATCGGGCGGGCACCCGGCTGGTTCGGGCTGCTGGCCACCGCGCGGCGGGCGTGACCGCCGACGGCCCGGGACCCCGGGGGCGCCTCATGGCCTGGCTGGGCCGGCTGGCGGCCCTCCTGGCCGTGGCCGGCCTGGCGTGGGCGCTGGTGCGCGGCTGGTCGCAGGTGCGGAGCCACGACTGGCACCCCGACGCGCTGCCCCTGACCGGGTGCGTGGTGGCGCTGGTGTGCTTCTACCTGCTCAGCGGCGCCGGGTACGTGGCCACCGTGGAGGCCATCGGGTCCAGGCGGGCCCCGCGCCGCGGCGTGCTGGCGGCGTGGGCGGTGTCGCTGCTGGGCCGCTACGTGCCGGGGTCGGTGGTGATGGTGGTGGGGCGCATGGAGCTGTCCCGGCGGCTGGGCGTGTCCCGCGGTGTGACCGTGGCCGCGATGGCCTACGAGCAGGTGCTGTCCCTGGCCGCGGCGGCCGCGGGGGGCGCGGTGTTCGTGCTGGTGTACGGGCGCCTCGGCCCGGCCTGGCTGAGCTGGCTGGTGGTGCTGGTGCCGCTGGCGCTCCTGGCCCTGCATCCGCGCGTGATGGCGCCGGTGACGGCCTGGGCCCTGCGGCGCGCCCGCCGGCCCCCGCTGCCCGCCGTGGTGCCCATGCGCCGCGTGCTGGGCCTGGTCGCGGCTTACGCGGTGGCCGCCGTGCTGCTGGGCCTCGGCACGTGGCTGTTCGTGCGGGGGCTTGGCGGCGTGGACGCGGGCGGTCCGGGGTTCGTGGGCTCGGCGTTCCTGTTCGCCGTGGCCGTGTCCCTGCTGGCGGTGGTGGTGCCGTCGGGCCTGGGCGTGCGCGACGGCGCGTTCGCGGTGGCGCTCACGCAGCACGTGCCGGGCGGCGTGGCGGTGGCCCTGTCGGTGGGGTCCCGCCTGGCCCTCACGCTCGTGGAGCTCGCGGTGGTGGGGGCCACCGCGTTCTGGGCCCGGCGCGCATGATCCACGGGGTCCCCGCCGCGCTGCGCCGCCGCCCAGCACCCGCCACCCTGGTGCTGGTGGCCCTGATGGTGGCGTTCGCCGCCCTGATGACCCACCTGGCGCTGCTGCGCTACGACCAGTTCTGGGCGGGGCGGTTCGATCTGGGCAACATGGTGCAGGCCGTGTGGTCCAGCGGTCACGGGCACCTGCTGGAGGTCACCGGTGGCGACGGGCGGCAGTTCAACCGCCTGGGCGCGCACGTGGATCCCGTGCTTGTGGCCTTCGTGCCGCTGTGGTGGGTGTGGCCCGACCCGCGCCTGCTGCTGGTGGTGCAGGTGCTGGTGGTGGCCCTCGGGGCCGTGCCCACCTACCTCCTGGGCCGCCGCTGGACCGGTCACACCGGGCTGGCGCTCACCGGGGCCGCGGCGTACCTGCTGTACCCGTCGGTGCAGTGGTCGGTGCTGACCGAGTTCCACCCGGTGGCCCTGGCCACCCCGCTCCTCCTCGGATGCATGTGGGCCGTGGATGCCCGGCGGCCGGTGTGGTGCGCGGTGCTGGCGACGCTGGCCGCGCTCACCAAGGAACAGGTGGGCGTGGCGCTGGCGATGATGGGGGTGTGGGCGCTCCTGCGTCGCGGTCGCGGCCACCGCGGGTACGGCCTTGGGCTCATCGCCGGCGGCCTGGGGTGGTCGGCCCTGGCGATCGGGGTGATCATCCCGCACTTCTCCCCCAGCGGCGCCAACCCGTACCTGGGGCGGTACGGCGACCTGGGCGACAGCCAGAGCGCGGTGCTGCACCGTGTGCTCACCGATCCGGTGCACGCCCTGCACATCGCGGTCTCGGGCGGGCGGCCCGGCTACCTGGAGGCGCTGTTCCTGAGCCTGCTGGCGCTGCCCCTGCTTGCCCCGCTGGTGGCGCTGGGGGCGCTGCCCGACCTGGCGCTCAACCTGCTGGCCCACTACTGGCCCCAGTACTCGCCGCTGTTCCAGTACACCGACGTCATCAGCGCGTTCCTGGTGGCGGCCTGCGTGGGCGGCCTGGCCCGTGCCCACCGCCTGCTGGCGGCGCGGTGGCGCGTCCCACGGGTGTCGGCGGCCGCGGTGCTGGGCACCGCGCT
>JAXLSS010000041.1:0-2548 GCA_046330395.1 Thermoleophilia bacterium | reverse complement strand
AACCTGCTGCGGCCCGCCGGCCTGGCCCGCCTGGGTGCCCCGGTGATGCTGAGCGGCACCGGCATGGCCGTGCGCACCGATCAGCTGCACCGCATGCGGGACGTGGGTGATGAGCTTGCCGAGGACCTGGTGCTGTCGCGCCGGCTGCTTGCCGACGGCGTGCGCGTGGGGTTCGTGCCCGAGGCGCGGGTCACCTCCGACGCCCCGCCCGACCGCGCGGGCCTCACCGCGCAGCGCGAGCGGTGGGAGGGCGGCACCCTGCGGGCCATGGCCGGTGTGCCGGCCATCGCGGCCCGGTGCGCCGCCCGCGGTGACGCCCCGGCCCTGGTGACCCTCACCGACGCCTCCGCGCCGCCCATGGCGCTGGGCGTGGCCGCCTGGGGCGGTCTCACGGGCGTGGCGGGCGTCGCCCGGGTGCTCACCGGCCGGCGCGGGCTGCTCACCCCCATGGCCCTGGCCGGGGGCATGCTGGCCGGGTACCTGGCCGTGGGCACCACCGCCGCCCGGGGGCCGCGGGGGCTGCTGGAGCTGGCCCGGATGGTGCCCGGGTTCATCGGATGGAAGCTGGGCGTGTACCGCCGCATGACATCGGGCGAGGCCAGCGCCGAGTGGCGGCGCACCCCCCGCACCGCGACCGAGGAGCTGCCATGAGGGTGCTGGTGACCGGCCACGAGGGCTACATCGGCGCGGTGATGACCGAGGTGCTGGGCGCCGCGGGGCACGAGGTGGTGGGCCTGGACAGCGGCCTGTATGTGGGCTGCGACCTGGGACCGGCGCCCCAGCCGGTGCCCACCATCGGCGGCGATGTGCGCGACGTGACGGTGGGCGACCTGCGCGGGCTGGACGCGGTGGTGCACCTGGCCGCCATCTCCAACGACCCCATCGGGGAGCTCAACACCGACGTCACCTACGACATCAACCACCGTGCGTCGGTGCACCTGGCCGAGCTGGCCAAGGCCGCCGGGGTGCAGCGCTTCGTGTTCGCCTCCTCGTGCAGCCTCTACGGGGCCTCCGAGGGCGGGCAGATGCTGGACGAGTCGGCCGAGTTCCTGCCGGTCACCGCCTACGGTGAGAGCAAGGTGCTGGCCGAGGCGGGCATCTCGGCGCTGGCCGACGACGCGTTCTCGCCCACGCACATGCGCAACGCCACGGTGTTCGGTGTCTCACCGCGCCTGCGCGGCGACGTGGTGGTGAACAACCTCACCGGCATCGCCTTCGCCACCGGGAAGGTGCACCTCAAAAGCGACGGCTCCCCCTGGCGCCCGCTGGTGCACGTGCGCGACGTCTGCCGGGTGGCGCAGGCCATCCTGGAGGCCCCCCGCGAGCTGGTGCACGGGGTGGCCATGAACGTGGGCCGCAACGACCTCAACCACCGCATCCGCGAGGTGGCCGAGATCGTGGCGGCCGCCGTGCCGGGTTCCAGCCTCAGCTTCGCCGAGGGTGCGGGGCCCGACCTGCGCAACTACCGGGCCGACTGCGGGCTGCTGGCGCGGCTGCTGCCGCACGCCGTGCCCGCCATGACCGTGGCCGACGGGGTGACCGAGCTGCTGGAGGCCTTCGCGCGCTTCGGGCTCACCGCGGACGACCTGGAGGGGCCGCGCTTCACGCGCCTGGCCCGCATCCGCGAGCTCACCGCCGCGGGCGAACTGGACGGGGCGCTGCACCGGGCATGAGCGCCGGCCGCATCGACCCGGAGGCCCCCGCGGCACAGGACTCCGGCGCGCGCATGCTGGCGCTCATGCGGGAGACCATGGACCTGCCGCGCAGCCTCACCGGCGAGGGGGTGCGCGACACGCTGCGGGCCATCGCGCGGCGGGTGCCCGTGGAGGTGACCGAGGTGCCCAGCGGCACGCGGGTGCAGGACTGGACCGTGCCGCCGGAGTGGCGGGTGCACGCCGCGCACGTCACCGGCCCGGACGGGCGGCGCGTGGTGGACGTGGCCGACGGGCCGCTGCACCTGGTGGGCTACAGCACCGCGGTGCGCGCCCGGATGTCGCTGGCGGAGCTGCGGCCGCACCTGCACTCCCTGCCGGAGCACCCCGAGGTGGTGCCCTACCGCACCGCCTACTGGGCGCCGGAGTGGGGGTTCTGCATGCGGCACCGCGACGTGGAGGCGCTGACCGAGGGCGTCTACGAGGTGGTGGTGGACACCGCGCACGACCCCGGCGGGTCGATGACCATGGGCGAGATCGTGGTGTCCGGAACCACCGATGAGGAGATCCTCATCAGCACGCCGGTGTGCCACCCCGGCCTGGCCAACGACAATCTGTCGGGCGTGGCCCTGCTGGCCGAGCTGGGCCGGCTGCTGACGGCGGCCGGGCCGCTGCGCCGCACCCACCGGCTGCTGTTCTCCCCCGGCACGGTGGGGCCCGTCGCCTGGCTCACCCGCAACGCCGACCGGCTGCCGCGCATCCACGGCGGCCTCGCCGTGATGTGCGCGGGGGACGCGGGCGGGTTCACCTATCGCACCAGCTGGTCGGGGGCGGCGCCGGTGGACCGGGCGGCGCGCCTGGTGCTGGGAGCCCGCGACGAGGCCGCCCGGGTGCTG
>JAXLSS010000040.1:0-2691 GCA_046330395.1 Thermoleophilia bacterium | reverse complement strand
GGTGCACCTGGGGCTGGGCGTGGGCGACCGGCCGGTCACCGACGCGGCCCACGCGCAGGCCGCCGAGCTGGTGCGCGGGCTGATTCCGTGGGCCGGATCGGGGGCCTGACCGCCGGCCGGGTCGGTTCCTGAGGGAACTCTTATCCCCGTCACACCCTGCTCTTGGGTTGCGGGTCCAGGCTGGTGCCATGACCAGTCAGACGTTCGTCCCAACCGTCGCCGTTCCCACGTTCCAGCCGGAGGCGAACCGCACCGCCACCATCGATGTGGTGGTGCCCGTCCACAACGAGCAGGCCGACCTGGAGCGCTCTGTGCGACGCCTGCACCGCGAGCTCGGCGACCACCTCCCGTATCGGTGGCGCATCATCATCGCCGACAACGCGTCCACTGACGCCACCCCTCAGATCGCCGCACGCCTGGCCACCGAGCTGCCGGGCGTGCGCTCGGTGCGGATCGACCGCAAGGGGCGCGGCCTGGCGCTGCGCACCGTGTGGACCGCCAGCGACGCCGACGTGCTGTGTTACATGGACGTGGACCTGTCCACGGGCCTGGACGCGCTGCCGGCACTGCTGGCCCCGCTGGTGTCCGGGCACAGCCAGGTGGCCATCGGCACGCGTCTGGCGCGCGGCTCGCGCGTGGAGCGCGGCGCCAAGCGCGAGTTCATCTCCCGCACCTACAACCTGCTGCTGCGCGCCGGCCTGGGTCTTCGCGTCAGCGACGCCCAGTGCGGCTTCAAGGCCATCCGGGCCGACGCGGCACGTGAGCTGCTGCCGCGGGTGGCCGACAACGCCTGGTTCTTCGACACCGAGCTGCTGGTGGCCGCCCAGCGGGCGGGCATGCGCGTGCACGAGGTGCCGGTGACCTGGGTGGACGACCCGGACAGCACCGTGGATGTGGTGGACACCGCGGTGAAGGACCTGCGGGGTATGGGACGGCTGATGGCCGCCTCACCCGTGCACCGGTTCCTGGCGATCGGGGTGGTGTCCACGCTGGCCTACCTGGCGCTGTTCGCGCTGCTGCACGGGCCGCTCGGCGCCGTGTGGGCCAACATCGTGGCCCTCGCCGTCACCGCGGTGGCCAACACCCATGCCAACCGCCGGCTCACCTTCGGGGTGCGCGGCGGTGAGGGCCTGGTGGGCCACCACAGCCGGGGCGCGTTCGTGTTCGTGCTGACCGTGCTGCTCACCACCGGGGCCCTCGGCGTGCTGCACGCCCTGATCGCACGGCCGGCCGTCGCCCTGGAGGCCACGGTGCTGGTGGCCGCCTCGGTGTGCGCCACGGTCACCCGCTACGTGGCCCTCAAGACCTGGGTGTTCGCCCGCCGCGGGCGCACCACCACCACCGGCGCCCGTGCTGGCGCGCCGCTAGATCCCGCGAACCAAGGAACCCACCATGTCAACGCTCACATCCCCGGCGGCCCGAGGGCCTCGCCGGCATCCGCGGCCGCGATCCCGCGCGGGGTCGCGTCTGCGCGCTGGTCCCCACCCCGAGCTGGGGGCGCTCCTGATCACGGCCGCCACGCTGGGCCTGTGGGGCCTGTCGCGCAACAGCATGGCCAGCCTGTACTACTCGGCCGCCGTCAGGAGCATGACCGAGAGCTGGAGCAACTTCTTCTTCGGGTCCTTCGACGCCTCCGGCGTGATGACCGTGGACAAGCCACCGCTGGCCCTGTGGGTGCAGGCGGCCTCGGTGAAGGTGTTCGGCTTCAACAGCTGGGCCATCCTGGTGCCCGAGGCGCTGATGAGCGTGGCGTCGGTGGGCCTCACCTACGACCTGGTGCGCCGCCCCTTCGGGCGCGTCGCGGCCACCGTGGCCGGCCTGGCGCTGGCGATCACGCCCATCAGCGTGGCCATGGCCCGGCACAACAACCCGGAGGCCCTGCTCACCCTGTGCAGCGTCGCCGCGGTGTGGTTCGCCGTGCGGGGCCTGCGCGACCACCGGATGCGCTGGATGGTGCTGAGCGGCGTCAGCATCGGCCTGGGCTTCGAGGCCAAGATGGCCGCCGCCCTGATGGTGGTGCCGGGCATCGCCGCCGCGTACCTGTGGGTGGCACCACGCGGCCTGCGCGCAACCGTGACCTCGCTGGCCGCGTGGGCCGGGTCGATGGTGGCCGTGGGGCTGGCGTGGCCGGTGGCCGTGTGGCTCACCCCGGCCGGCTCACGCCCCTGGGTGTCGGGCACCTCCGACAACTCCATCTGGTCGCTCATCCTGGGCTACAACGGCCTGGGCCGCCTGTTCGGGCAGAGCGGCGGGCCCGCCGGTGGCGGCATGGGCGGCGGCGGCACCTTCGGGGGCAGCCCCGGCCTCACCCGCATGTGGAACCAGGCCATCGGCGGCCAGATCGGCTGGCTGCTGGGCGGCTCCCTGGTGGCCGTGGCCGGGGTGGCGGTGCTGACCCGCCTGCGCCGCCGCGACGTCCGCACCGGCTGGCTGCTGGCCGTGGGCGGGTCGCTGGTGGTGACCTTCATCGCCTTCTCGAAGGCGTCGGGCATCTTCCACCCGTACTACGTGGCCCTGCTGGCCCCATTCGTGGCGGCCCTGTTCGGCGCCGGTGTGGGAGTGGCGCTGCGCGCCAACGCCGGGCAGCACGACCGGCTGGTGGGTGTGCTCACCATCGGGGGCGGCATCGCCGGTGAGATGGCCGTGATGGGTGGCTCCGCCACCGACCTCACCGGCTGGCGCGTGCCCGTG
>JAXLSS010000039.1:0-3436 GCA_046330395.1 Thermoleophilia bacterium | reverse complement strand
GATGGCCCACACCCCCGGCGCCGTGCCGGAGGTCGCGCACCGGCGCTGCGACGTGGTGGCCGTGGTGCAGGGCGTGGGCAACGCCAGCATCGCCCGCGGCCGCGGCGCTCGCGGCATCGTGGAGGGCGGGCAGACCCTCAACCCCAGCACCGAGCAGCTGCTGGAGGCCATCGAGGAGTGCCGGGCCGACGAGGTGGTGCTGCTGCCCAACAACGACAACATCGCCATGGCCGCCCGCAGCGCCGCGGAGATCGCCCAGCGGCCCGTGGTGGTGGTGGAGACCTCATCCATCCCCGCCGGCCTTGTCGCGCTGGACGCCTACAGCGCCGGGCTGTCGGCCGAGGAGAACGCCGCCGCCATGCGCGCCGCCGTGGCGCGGGTGGCCACCGGCGCCGTCACGCGCGCCTCACGCGACGCCAGGGTGGAGGGAGTGCCGGTCACCAAGGGTGCGTGGATGGGTCTGGTGGACAACCGCATCGTGGCCACCTCCGACAACCTGGGTGACGTCGCCGCCCGTGTGGTGTCCACCATGGTCACCCCGGAGCGGCAGGCCCTGATGGTGCTGCGGGGCGACACCGACGCCGAGCCCGCCGACATCGAGGGGGCGCTCGCCGCCGTGCGGGCCGCCTACCCCGCCGTGGAGGTGCGCGAGCTCAACGGCGGCCAGGCCCATTACCCGCTGCTGTTCGCCGCCCACACGGCCGCCCGCCGCCTGGCCGCGGCCACGACGGCCATCGTGTTCGACTCCACCGCCGACATCCCCCCGGACACCATCACCCACCCCTCCTGGCGCATGGTGCCCCTCACCGTGCGGTTCGGCGAGGAGGAGTACCGGGACAACCTCGACCTGTCCGGCGCCGAGTTCTACGAGAAGCTGCGCACCAGCAGGGAGCTGCCGCGCACGTCCGCCCCCTCGCCCGGGGCCTTCGAGGCCTGCTACGCCGAGCTGATGGAGCGCTACCGCGACGTGGTGAGCCTGCACATCTCCAGCAAGCTCAGCGCCACACTGGAGAGCGCCCGCGCCGGAGCCACCCCCTTCGGCGACCGCGTGCACGTGCACGACACCATGTCCGCCTCCGGGCTCATCGCCCTCATCGTGGACGCGGTGCAGCGCATGCTCGACGAGGGAACCACGGCAGCCGCCGTGGATGCCTTCGTGCACGCCGTGCCCGCGCGGTCGGGGATCTCCTTCTCGGTGGACACCCTGGAGCTGCTGCAGCGAAACGGCCGCATCGGCCGCGGCGCCGCCCTTGTCGGCGGTCTCCTGCAGGTGCGGCCCATCCTGTCGGTGATCAACGGCGAGGTGGACGCCGTCCGACGCGTCCGGGGGCGCCGCGCCGCCATCCCCGCCCTCGTGGAGAACATGCTGCGCCGCTCCGCCGGCTTCCCCGAGATCGACGTGGCCATCCTGCACGCCCACTCGGTGGGCGAAGCCCACAAGCTGGAGCAGGCCGTGCGCGAGGCCCGGGGCGGCATCGTGAGCCTGCGCACCGTGCAGATCGGCGCCGTCATCGGGGCGCACGCCGGCCCCGGGGCCCTCGGGGTGGCGTTCCTGGCGCGGTAGCGCCCGCGGGCCGCAGCCGGTCGGGGCTGCGGCCGGCAAGGTGCGTCAGCCGAGCGTCGCGGTGCCCCGGGCGGAGAAGCCGGTGCCCGTGACCTGGACGGTCACCTTGCCCGGCCGGAAGCGCGCGCTCTTCACCCGCAGGGTCCTCGTGCCGGGTGCCAGGGTGAGGACGCGGCGGGCGATCTGGGTGGTCAGCGTCACCACACGCCGTCCGCGGCGGACCCGGCGGGACCGGGTGATCCCCAGCGTGGCACCCGTCGCGGTGTCCGTCGTGATCGTGACGGGGAGGCCCTTCTTGCGGGCGGCCTTCGCGGTCAGGGGCGGGAACGCGCCGAGGGTCACCCGGGGCACATGCCGGGTGGCGGTGACGCCGGGGGCCGGCACGATGATGGTGCCGGTCGTGAACCGGGACTCACCGGTGCTCCCGATCGTCGCGGTCAACGTCGCGGTGTAGGTGCCGGGCGCGGTGTTGGCGGGGACGGGGACGCTCACCGTGACGGACGTGGTGCTGTCGCTGGGCGGCGTGAGGGTGGGGACGTTGACGGTCGCGGTGGCACCGGGCACCGACGTCGTGGCGGTGAGGGCGAAGGCGTAGTCGGCGGAGGCGAGGCCCGCGAAGTTCGCGGCGACCGGCACCGCGGCGGTCGTCCCGGGGGCGGCGGTCACCGGCGAGGGTTGCACCAGCGTCAGGTCGCGCGGGGCGATGTCGGTGTTCGCCTGGTTCAGGTCGTCGCAGATCGTCCCATCCGAGGCGTTGCAGATCACCGGACGGTCCGCCCCGAGCGTGTCCGTCACCTCGCGTGCCCCCAGGGAGACCTTCCCGTTGAACTTGGTGGGGGCGGGCGTGCCGTCCAGGATCGCCGCGCGCACGAAGTCGATCGGCCCCGAGTAGAAGGCCCCCGGGGTGAAGTCCGCGATCGGCTGCGAGATGTATCCCGTCCAGTGCGTCCCGGGGTCCGGGGGTTGCACCTGTGTGTACTCGGCCGCCAATGAGGGACTCTGCGTGTACGTGCCGCCGGCCCAGTTCCAGTTGGCGGGGTCGCCTGCGGGGGGCGGCGCCACGGTGGCGGGGAACGTGAAGGAGTCCGGGGCGAGGATGGCGACCAGGACCTGAACCTGGATACCCGCCGCCGGCGCCGGGAACGTGTTCGTCCTTCCTCCGGACGGACAGCCCGAGTTCTGCTTGGAGACGCAGACGATGACACCCAGCCGGCCCGGACCGATGAGCTTCTGCTGCGAGACGACCGTGACCATCTGCCCGAAGCAGCCGCTGCTGGTCATCACCACCGCGGCAAGCCCGCAGACGGCCAGAATCCTCACAGCGGCGCGACCGATCCCCGGCAGCCTCGCGCTCATCCCCATCCCCTTTTTCGTCGCGGCGCACCGGTCAGTGGGGACCGGTCCGCCAAACGCACCGAGGTCACTTTCTCCCCGGCAATCGCCTCAGGTCAAGCACCGATCCAAGGCTCGTGCGATGAGGTGGTGGGGTCACCGAGATCGCCGTCGGGATGGGCGAACCGGGGCCCGTGTTGAACGGTCGCGAAAGGGCACGAACCCGCAACCACGGGAGGCGGTGGCCGCCGTCCGGAACGCGGTGAACGTCCGCCCGGGGGAGCACTAGAATCCCGACGGGCCGTTAGCTCAGTTGGTAGAGCAAGGGACTTTTAATCCCAAGGTCACAGGTTCGAGCCCTGTACGGCCCATGCGCTGAGACCCGCGTCGTCCAGGCCGCCGCGGCTTTGGGCTGGAGGGGCCCCTCATTCCTGGAGCATGACCAGGGTGGCCGGCACAGCGATGCCGGGATCACGGACGGCCAGATCGCACCGGCGGACCATTCTGTGTGGCTCCCCACACTTTCGAGGGTGGGCCGCC
>JAXLSS010000038.1:0-3966 GCA_046330395.1 Thermoleophilia bacterium | reverse complement strand
GTGTTGCCGTGGTTTTCGGTACCCCCTCCCTGGAAGGTCGACATGGCGAAGATCGTGGACGTTGAGGGCATTGGCGCGGCGCATGGCGCCAAGCTGCAGAAGGCCGGTGTGGCATCCACGGCGGCGTTGCTGCGCGAGGGCGCCACCAAGGCGGGTCGCACGAAGCTGGCGAAGAGCACCGGCGTGTCCGAGAAGCTCATCCTGGAATGGGTCAACCACGCCGATCTGATGCGCATCAAGGGCGTGGGGTCGGAGTACTCGGACCTGCTGGAGGCCGCCGGGGTGGACTCGGTGCCGGAGCTGTCCAAGCGCGTTCCCGGCAACCTGCACGCCAAGATGGCCGAGGTGAACGCCACCAAGAAGCTGGTGCGCCAGCTTCCCTCCGAGAAGGCCGTGGCCGGCTGGGTGAAGCAGGCCGGCGCGCTGGAGAAGATCGTCAAGCACTGACGCCAGGTGTCGCGGGCCGGCCGTCGGGCCGGCCCGCAACACGACATCGGTGGTCACCCGCGCTCAGTTCCGGCGCCCCGCGTCCGAAAGGACAACGCATAGGAGTGCGTCATCCGGGGATGGGAGCAGCGCGTAATGGAGTTCATGGGCAGGTTCAGGGTGGGCGTCCGTCTGATGGCCGCCTTCACCGTGGTGGTGGTGTTGTTCCTGGTGGCCCTGTTCGTGGGGTGGACCGGCGTCGGCGGGATCGCCTCGGGTAGCCACACCACCTCCCGAACGAGCCAGGCCGCCTACGCGGCCTCGGCGGCCGTCTACAACATGCGCATCTCGCAGGCTCAGAACGTGGCCATCGCCGGTCATGTGAAGAACCCCGACGGTTCGGACATGCACAGCGGCGACGTCGCGGCGTTCCGTGACGCCCTCTCCAAGCTGAAGGGCAGCCTGCACGACGGAACCTCCCGCACGGAGTTCGCGAAGGCGGACGCCCTGTTCGCCGACTGGAGCCAGGCCGACACGCGCCTGCAGGCCCTCGTGGCCGCGGGTGAGGACGCTCAGGCCAAGCGCTTCCTGAACGGCACCGTCAACGACCGTGGTGACGTCCTTGCGAGCAGCCTCAGCGACATGGGCGACGCCGAGGCGGTGCGCGGTGCGTCCTCCACCAACTCCGGCGTGGCGTCCGTGCGGCGCATCCTGGAGGTGCTGGGTGCCGTGGCGGTGCTCATCGCCGCCCTGATGGCGTTCCTGGTGACCCGTTCCATCGTCACCCCGCTGCGGCGGCTGGTGGGCGTGTCCGAGCGCGTGGCCGAGGGCGACCTCACCTCCCGTGTGGCGAACCCCGCCGCGGACGAGGTGGGCGAGGTGGGCCGCGCCATCAACCGCATCGTGGAGTCCACCGCCGACGTGGTGCGCAGGGTGGCCCAGGCCGCCCGCAACCAGGCCTTCGCGGCCGAGGAGCTGTCGCGCACCGCCGACCACTCCGGTGAGGCCGCCACGCTCATCGCCGCCACCGTCGACGAGGTGGCCCAGGGGGCCAGCAGTCAGTCCGAGGCCCTGCGCCGCGTCAACGACACCATGGAGGACATGGCGGGTGGCGTGGACCGCGTGTCCCAGGGCGGCAGCACCGCCGCCGGGGCCGCCGCGGAGGCCGACGCCGCCGCGCAGGGCGGCGCGCAGACCGTGGCCGACGCCATGTCGGCGATGGAGCGCATCGAGCGCACGGTCACCGACGCCGCGAGCGTGGTGTCGGTGCTCGGCGACCGCAGCCAGGAGATCGGCAAGATCGTCAACTCCATCTCCGACATCGCCGACCAGACCAACCTGCTGGCCCTCAACGCGGCCATCGAGGCGGCGCGGGCCGGCGAGCACGGCCGCGGCTTCGCCGTGGTGGCCGACGAGGTGCGCCAGCTGGCCGAGTCGGCCCAGCAGCAGGCCGGGTCGATCGCGCAGATCGTGCACGGCATCCAGGCCGAGACCCAGCGCGCCGTGGAGGCCATGACCGCGGGCCGTCAGGAGGTGGAGGCGGGGTCGCAGCGCGTCAGCGCCGCCGGCGCGGCCTTCGAGTCGATCCGGGAGATGGTGGTGCGGGTGTCCACCGAGGTGTCCGGCGTCGCGAGCGCCGCCGAGCACCTGGGCCAGGGCACGCGCGACGTGCAGGAGGGCGTCACCGCCGTGGCCGCCGTCAGCGAGCAGAACGCCGTGTCGGCCGACCAGGTGGCCGCCACGTCCGAGCAGGCATCGGCCACCACCGAGGAGCTGGCCGCCTCCGCGCAGGAGATGTCCCGCAGCAGCGCGACGCTGCTGGAGCTGGTGGGCCACTTCACGGTGGACGCCGGGCAGTAGGGCACTAGTGTGTGACCCCGCGGCGGTCATCCCGCCGCGGGGACCACTCGGGGGCGCGATTGTCAGTCTGGCCCGACGCGCTGCGGACGCAGGCGGGTGTGCACCACGCACCCGGCGGTGCGCCGTGATCCTCACCGGGCCGTCGGAGCGGCTGTTCCGCATCCGCGACCCCCTGGCCTCCACCCTCACGGAGATCACGGTGGTCATGGCCATCACCACCATCGTGGCCGTGCGTGCGTTCCTGGCCGCCACCGGCTACCCGCGGGTGGGGCACGGGCACCTGCACATCGCCCACATGCTGTGGGGGGGCCTCCTGATGATCGTGGCCTTCACGGTGGTGATGCAGAGCGCCGACCGTATCTGGAAGCCGTTCGCGGCCGTGGTGTTCGGCGTGGGGCTGGGACTGTTCGTGGACGAGGTGGGCAAGTTCGTCACCAACACCAACGACTACTTCTTCAAACCGGCCTTCGCCCTGATGTACGTGCTGTTCGTGGTGCTGATGCTGGTATCGAAGCTCCTGGACCGCCTGGACCACGTGGGCGATGAGGAGCGGCTGTACTTCGCCGCACAGGCCATCGCCCACCAGAGCATGGGGTTGCTGTCGGTCGACGAGCGCGACCGGGCGCTGGCCAGCCTGGCGCAGGTGGGCGGCCACGGGGCGGTGCGCGACGCCCTGGCCGAGGTGCTGCGCACCGGCGCGGTGGACCCGGACGCGCGCACCTCGCGGCTGGTGGCGTTGTGGCGCTGGGTGGTGGGGCGCTACGAGGAGCTGGTGAGCTCCCGCGTGCTGCAGCGCACCGTGGTGCTGGTGTTCCTGGTGCGCGCCTTCACATCGCTGGAGGCGATGGGCGTGGGCGTGGTGTTCGCCGATCACCGCCCCGACGCGTTCAGCGCCAGCGAGCTGCTGTCCAGCGCCGCGGGCGGCACCTCCGGGGTGCTGGCGGTGGTGGGCCTGTGGCTGATGTGGCGCGGCCGGCGCACCCTGGCCTACCGGGCGTTCATCGGCTCCACGCTGGTGTCCATCCTGCTGGAGCAGGTGTTCGCGTTCGCGCGTAGCCAGTACGCGGCCATGGGCACGCTGGCCCTGGACCTGGTGGTGCTGGGGGTGCTGCACGTCGCCCTGGCCAGCGAGACCACCCTGCAGCGCCACCAGATGGCGTAAGACCCCCGTCACCTCGGCGTCCGGCCGCCGCAAGAACTCGCCGGGAATCTGCGGGCGGTTCCACACACCCACCCGGAGGTTCCGATGCGCGCACGCACCCTCGTCCCCGTCCTGGCGGTCGCCGCCGCCGCCGCCGTCACCGGCGGTTCGGCCCTGGCCGCCACCATGGGGCCCGTGGAGGTGATGAAGGAGCCCACGCTGGGCAACATCCTCTTCACCCCGAAGGGCCAGGCCCTGTACACCTGGCACAGGGAGAAGGCCGGTCACATCAAATGCACCGGGGCGTGCGCCAAGCAGTGGCCCCCGGTGATCGTCACCAGGGCGTCGGCGGTGCCGAAGCACGTAGCCGGCGCCATGGCCACGTTCGGCACCATCAAGCGGCCCGACGGCCGCCTGCAGGTCACCGAGAACGGCCACGCCCTGTACCGCTTCCACGCCGACCCCAAGGGCGTGGCCAAGTGCAACAACGTGGACGGCTGGTTCGTGGTGAAGGCCCACTGAGGATGCGTGGGGCCCCC
>JAXLSS010000037.1:0-4070 GCA_046330395.1 Thermoleophilia bacterium | reverse complement strand
GGGTCGGCCGGGTGGAGCTCCCCGGCCCCACGGCCGTGCAGCGCCCCCTGGAGGTGCTGGACGCGATGGGCCCGCACGACGCGCCCGCGCTGATCTGGTCCACCGTCACGGACACCGTGCTGGTGGTGGGCCGCGCCGGCCGCGACCCCATCCTCAACCGGGGGGTCCTGGAGGCGCGCGGCATCCCCGTGGTGAACCGGCGGTCCGGCGGCGGTCCGGTGCTGTGGGACCGGGGGTTGCTGGGCCTGGACGTGCTGGTGCCACGCGCCCACCGGTTGGCGCCCGCCGACGTCACCCTGGCCTACCGGTGGCTGGGCACCGCCGTGGCGGAGGCGCTCACCCGGCTGGGAGTGCCGGCGCACTCCATCGACGTGGCCACCGCCCGCGCGGCCCAGCGCCGCGACGACGAGGAGGCCCGGCTGGCGCGCGTGGCCTGCTTCGGCGGGTTCTCGCCCTTCGAGGTGGTGGGCGCCGACGGCCGCAAGCTGGTGGGCCTGGCCCAGGTGCGCAGGCGCACCGGCACGCTGTTCCAGTGCGGCATCGCGATGGACATGGACGTGCAGACGCTGGCCCAGGTGCTGTCCTCCGACCCGCAGGCCGCCGCGCGGCGCGCCACCGCGTTGGACGCCATCACCACCGGCGTCCACGGCACCGCACCGGGACTCACCACGGAGTCCGTGATGCGCGAGGTGGAGGCCGTCCTGATGAGTCGCGACGACATCCGAATCGGCTGAACGGTCGTAGAATCATGCGAGTTCGTCCGCGTGTGAGGGTCCTGCCGTTTCTCTGATCTCCCGTGTGTTCGCCTGGCGCTGGGGCGCGCTCGTGGTGCTGCTGGTGGCGATCGCCCTGGCCGGGGCGGTGTCGCCCGCGGCCAACAGCTTCGACGGCAAGATCAAGAACGACTCCATCAGCTTCCTGCCGGGCAGCGCCGAGTCGGTGCAGGTGGCCCAGCAGCTCAAGCGGTTCCCCGGCGGCGAGCTGGTGCCGGCCGTGGTGGTGTACCGCCGCGACGGGGGGCTCACCGCTCAGGATCGGGCCCGCATCGCCGCCGTGCGCGGTGAATGGCTCACGCCGGGCGCCGTGTCCGGGGTGCGGCCCGCCACGCCCGTGGTGGCCTCCGCCGACGGCACCACCGAGGTGTTCACGGTGCCCCTGCGCGCCACCGGCGACGCCAAGCGCATCACCGACCTGGTGGACCGGCTGCGCGTGCAGACCAAGCGCGACCTGCCCGCCGGGCTGAAAAGCGCGGTGACGGGGCCCGCGGGGTACTCCGCCGACGCCATCAAGGTGTTCGCCAACATCAACACCAAGCTGTTCTTCTCGGCCGGCGGGCTGGTGATGGTGCTGCTGCTGGTGATCTACCGGTCGCCCATCTTCTGGATCCTCCCCATCTTCTCGGTGGTGCTGGCCGAGCACTTCGTGCGGGCCGCCGGCAGCCTGGCCATCGACGCCGGGCTCAGCATCAACGGCCAGACACAGGGCATCCTCCTGGTGCTGGTGTTCGGCGCCGGAACCGACTATGCCCTGCTGCTGGTGGCCCGAACACGGGAGGAGCTGCATCGCACAACCGACCGCCGCCGGGCCGTGTCGGAGGCGCTGCGACGCTCCGGGCCGCCCATCCTGGCCAGCGCCGGCACGGTGATCGCGGGCCTGCTGGTGCTGAGCTTCGCGGAGGTCAACGGCACCGCCGGCCTCGGGCCCGCCGGGGCCATGGGCGTCGCGCTGGCGGCCATCGGCATGCTGGCGGTGCTGCCCGCGCTGCTGGTGCTGGCACCGCGGTGGGTGTTCTGGCCCCGCATCCCGCAGGTGGACCACATGAGCGCCGAGGAACCCGCCGTGCGCGGCGTGTGGCGGCGCCTGGGTGAGGCCACCGCCAGGCGGTCGCGCGTCGTGTGGGTGCTGGTCACCGTGGTGCTGCTGCTGATGGCAACCGGCCTCACCCGCCTGCACTCCGACCTCACCAGCGCCAACGGGTTCATCGGCGGCATCGAGGCGGTGGACGGACAGAACCTCCTGGGCCGCGCCTTCCCCGCGGGTGTCACCGCCCCCACCACCCTGCTGGTGCCACCCGGCGGGAACGTCACGGCGGCCGTCGCCGCCGCGCGCGCCACCCCGGGCGTGGCGGCCGTGCTGGCGCCCACCACCGGCACCCCGGGGACGCAGGTCACCGTGGTGCTGGCCTCCGATCCCTACACGCTCACGGCCTACGCGGTGATCCCCAGGCTGCGTCACGCGGTGGCGGCGGCCGCCCCCGGGTCGCGCATCGGCGGGCCCACCGCCACCGAGGTGGACGTGCGGGCCGCCAGCCGCCGTGACTCCTGGCGGCTTCCCCCCGCCATCCTGGCCGTGGTGTTCGTGATCCTGGCGGTGCTGCTGCGCGCCCTGCTGGTGCCGGCGCTGCTCACCGCCGCGGTGATCCTGTCGTTCCTGGCCGCCCTGGGGGCCAGCGCCGTGGTGTTCGACATCGTCGGCGCGCCCGGGGAGGGCCCCACGCTGCCGCTGTACGGCTTCGTGTTCCTGGTGGCCCTGGGGGTGGACTACAGCATCTTCCTGATGGCGCGGGCCCGCGAGGAGTCCGAGCGGCACGGCACGCGTGAGGGCACCCTGCGCGCACTGGCGGTGACCGGCGGGGTCATCACCTCGGCCGGCATCGTGCTGGCCGGCACCTTCGCGGTGCTGGGCGTGCTGCCCCTGTGGGCGCTGTTCGAGGTGGGCTTCCTGGTGGCGTTCGGGGTGCTGGTGGACGCGCTGGTGGTGCGCACGCTGCTGGTGCCCGCCCTGGTGCACGACATCGGTGCGCGCGTGTGGTGGCCGTCGGCGCTGGCCCGGGCCCCGCGGCATCCCCCCGAGGAGTCGCCTACGCCGGGATGATCCCGGCCATGCGCAGGCCCGGCAGGCGCGGCGCCCAGGCGCCGGGATGGGGCAGATCGCGCGGGTCGGCCTCCCAGCGCACCCCGGACACCTCCTGCGGGTCCGGGCGCACCACCAGGTCGGTGGGCACCGGGATGCGCACGGTCAGCGACACCCCGCGCGGCGGCGGGCCGGCCGTCACCCACATCGCGTCCGGCGGCGCCAGCGCGGAGGGATCCACGCCGATCTCCTCGCGGGCCTCCCGGTACACGCCCTCCAGGATGTCCTCGTCGGGATGCCACGCGCCGGCGGCGGAAACGTCCCACACGCCCGGCAGCTGCACACCGGCCGCCCGCTGCTGCCACAGCACCCTGCCGGCGGGGTCCACCAGCACCAGCGCCACTCCCACCATGGCCCGGCCGGCCGGCATCGGCAGACCGTCACGCTCGGCGATGTACCACGCGTAGTCGCCCCGGAAGAAGGTGATCGACTCCGCGTCAGCGGCCATGGGCACGGCGATGGGGCCGTTGAACATCCCGCGCCGCGCCAGCCCGGCGCGCACGGCGTCCACGTGCGCCACCACATCCGGGGGTGCCTCCGGGTGCGGCACCTCGATCATGCGGGGCGGCCGCGATGCGCGGTGCACCGCGCAGCCCTCCCCCAGCAGGTGCCCGGCCATGCGCCCAACCTACACGGGGCGCGCCGGCGGCCCGCCTGACACCATCAGGCCCATGAGCGACCGGTCGCAGCCGCGCGGCATGGACGGCGCCGTCATCGGCATCACCGCCGCACGCCGGGCCGGCGAGCAGGCGAAGCTGGTGGAGGCCCTCGGCGGGGTCGCCATGGTGGGCCCCACGCTCGACCTGGACCGCCCGGCGACCGACGAGGACATCTCCGCGGGCATCGCGGCGCTGATCGCGCATCCCCCGGAGGTGGCGGTGTTCATGACCGGCATCGGCGCCCGCCACATCTTCGGGGTGGCCAAGCGCACCGGCGCCGAGGCGGAGCTGCTCCGAGCGCTCACGGGGTGCCGCGTGATCGCCCGGGGCGGCAAGGCCCGCCGGGCCCTGCGGGAGCTGGGCCGGGACGCCGACTGGTCGGCCGACCCGCCCGAGGCCGCCACGGTGCGCGACGCACTGCTGGCCACGCCGCTCGCGGGCGTGCGCGTGGTGGTGCAGTGCGCCGGTCCCGATCCCGAGGCGCTGCTGGCGCCGTTG
>JAXLSS010000036.1:0-7479 GCA_046330395.1 Thermoleophilia bacterium | reverse complement strand
TTGGCTCAGGGTGGGCACGGACATCGTCGGGGGTGGTCCGGCACCCGTGTTCAACGCCGCGTTCACGCTCAGCGGGGCGACCTGCCCGTCACCGATCACCGTCGCGCCCACCGGCTCGCTCGACGCGATCGTCGGTGGCAACCTTGCGACCTCCTTCCTGGGGGCGGGGGGGACCGCGCCCTATCGCGTCACCACCTCCGGGGTGCTTCCCGGCGGCGTCGCGCAGGCGTCTGACGGGAGCCTCACCGGCGTCCCCACGCAGGTGGGCACGTTCCCGATCACCGTCACCGCGACCGATTCCGACGGATGCCGGGGAACCACCGGCCTCACGCTCCGCGTGACCTCAGCCGACACAACGCCGGCTGGCTCCGCCTCGTCACCGGTGATCTCCTCGGCCCACCTGTCCCGCCGCGTGTTCCGTGCCGCGGGCGGCGGGGCGGCCTCGGCCCGCGCGCGTCGGAGAGCGGTGGGCACCATCGTCGGCTACACGCAGTCCCTGCCCGCGATCACCACCTTCACGGTGGTCCGGATCGTCCCGGGCCACATGAGCGCCGGCCGGTGTACGGCGGGGCCACCGCGTCGGCGACAGTCGCGCTGCACACGCCGCGTGGCCGTCGGATCGTTCACCCACACCGACCCCGTCGGCACGGTCAGTGTGCGGTTCGATGGCCGGATGCGGGGCCGCGCCCTGGCGCCCGCCGCGTACCTGCTGATGCTCGCGCCGGCGGCGGACGGCCGGACGGGGCGCACCGTCACGCTCGCGTTCCGGATCGTCAGGTGATCCGGCGGCGAGGGGAGGGGGAGAGGCGACGCCGGACTTGAACCGGCGCACGGCGGTGCTCACGCCGGCTCCAACCGGGTGATGAACTTGCCTGCAGATGCGCCATTGAAGGCCCTCCGGGAGTCCACGTTCAGCTCCGGGAGGGCAGATCGGGTCCCTGTCACGGAGACAGTCAACCGGGTCCGGATCACACGCGGTGTTGGGACGCCTCCTGCTGAGAGCTGGCACGGGCCGAAGCCGGGCGCGAGTGGTCTCCGCGTTCCGGTGCACACCCGGAGGAGCAAGTGACGACGCGACAGGGGTCTCTTACGTACCCTGACTGAGCGCCCGCGTGACCATGGCAACCAACTCCGTCGGACTGTTGGTGCATCCCTGGGCCCCCTCGCAGCGGCCTCGCGACGGTGCTCCAGCGCCTCGATCCCGCGTAGATGAAGAACGGTGTCGCAGCATCTTCGTGACGCAGGAGGGCGAGCAGCTCATAACCGGCGCGTGGTCCTTCGGGGCGACCCATGTCGGAGATGATCGCGCCGAAGCGCTCCTTGCTCAGGAGCGCCCATGCACCTTGCGTTGATGTGGCGAGGGTGAAGCGGAGTCCGATCTCCTCCATCGCGCCACGCTCAAACACGTTGTTGTCCGGCCGATCATCGACCCACAGGATGTGCGTCTTCCAGCCCGGCGCCTCGCCCAGCCTCGCAGCCTCCACCTCCTTGAACCCCGTCAGCAAGCGGCCGGCGATACCACGTGCCGCGTCACCGAACCGAGCCTCAGTCGGAGCGGTTCCGGTCTCCTTCGCCTCCGCCACCGACAGCGAGATCGCGCTCTGGATGATGCTCGTAAGCTGATCTACGGAGAGGTCGCCGACCGAGCGGCCCTCCGATGTTGGAGGGACGGCTCCGCCTGATTGTGCGACCAGGTCCGCCGCTCGCTCCGCAACCATGTGAAGCTCCCGCTCCCAAACGTCACCTCGAACCACCTCCGGCAGGTCTGCATCCGCCAGGGACGCCTCCGCCAGGTAGACGATGATCGGCCTGCCCAGACCCCAGAACGCCCCCAGTTCTGCTCCGCACCACCGTGACTCGATCGAGGCACGCGTGGCGACGAAGATGCACGCACAGCACCCGTCGATCGCGGACCGGAGCTGATCCCTCAGCGAGGCTCCGGGAAGGGCCGTGCTCGGTCCCCAATACTTGACTCCACGCGCGTCCAGCGCGTGTCGGACGTTGCCGCATTCCGGTTCGTTGCTGAAGTCATAGCTGAGAAAGACGTGAGCCATGTGCCCGGGATCCTAGGCCCTACACCCGCGACGCCGCAGAGGGGACATGGCCGCACTTCGCGCAGTCATCCGAGCAGTTCCCGCTCCGCCGGATCCAACGGGGGCATACCGCTCGCCTCGATGACAAGGCCCAGTGGGCTTTGGGGACCCGAGGGCGGATCGTCGTAACTGGCGGTGAGCGAGGCGATGTCGCCGGTCGTTCCTGCCGGTTCCGGCAAACGGTCGATCAGAGTCCAGACACGGTCCAGGTGTCGTCCCATCCGTTCAGGGCGGTTCGGACTGGCTTCGGTCGAAGAGAGCACGGACCGCCGCAGGTGCCAACACCCTGCTGGAACGGGAAGATCTCGGTCTTCGGCGGAGGAGGCGACGGCCGGATTTGAACCGGCGAATGGCGGTTTTGCAGACGCTCGCCGACCAACCCCGGAACCCGCAGGATGGTGCCGGGTTCCGAGGTGGTGACGATCGGCCCCGCGTCTCCCCTCGCGTCAGTCCCCGAGGAACGCGTCGAGCAACTCCACGGCTCGCTCCTGGTCGTCGGGCAGCAGATGCCCGTACCGATCGAGGGTGAAAGCCACCGACGCGTGACCGGCGTACGTGCTCACCGCCCGCAGGTTCATCCCCGCGGCGATCCACAGGGACACGGCGGTGTGCCGGGCCTCGTGGAGACCTAGGCGCTTGACCCCCGCGGACTCACACGCCCGGCGGCCACGAATCAGAGCGGTGGCGTTGGTCATCGGCGCCTCTGCGGTTCGCCCCACCACCAGGTCGTCCCCGTCGCGTCCGGTCGCCTGCTGGTGTTGCTCCAGCTGGCGGCGCAGCACGGATGCGACGGGCACCGTCCGTCGGCCCGCCTTGCTCTTGGGCGCGACGTAGAGGTGGTGCTTGGGATCCCAGGCCGGGCCGCGCCGAGCCCCGGTGAGATCCACATCAGCCCACCGTAGCCCCTGGATTTCCCCACTCCGGAGGCTCGCGTAGAGGGCCAGCGCCCACGTACACCGCCTGGCCTCCGGCAGAGCATCCAGGATCACCCGGGCCTCGGCTTGCTGTCGCGATGCGCTCCCGCCGCTGGCCTGGTGGGGGGAGCTCCAACCGGTCGCACGGGTTGATCGCGACCAGACCGCGGCGCACCGCCCGGCGGGAACACGACACGAACCGGCATCAGCTGGTTGCGGATGGTGTTGCCCGCCACTCCCTTGGCGGCCCACTCGTCAACCATGTGCTGCAGAACACCGCGTGTACACGTCCTCCAGGCGCAGCGCACCCTGATCTGGGGAAGGACGTGGCGCTTGAGCACCTTGCGGTATCCGCTGGCCGCGCTGGGCTTGTACGGCTGCCCGCTGCGGTTCACGGCGCGACCAGACTCAGCCTCAGCGATCCACTGCTCGGCGGCTTCCCGGAACGTGATCCCGGAGGGGCCCCGAAGGGCCCCATCCTTGACGGCGCCTCAGCGCCGACACTCGCCAAGACCGGGCAGCGGCCATCGTCGGGAACGTGCGTCGCACGCGCACGCCACCGCGGGCGATGTAGACGCTGCCCTCGTACGTCACCCGGCCCGTTCGGTCGAGACTCGTTTCCGGATGCCCCCAGCCACGGTGCACCTCATCGAACACGCGAGCGGCGCCTCCCCAACCCACCGCTCCAGTTCCTGCACGGGGATGAGCACGCGCCGACCGATGCGCACGACCCGAAGGTGGGGGAGGACGTGACTTTGGTCCAGGGTGTCCCTGAGATCCCTTAACGACCTGGCCGCCTCCACCGGTGAAAGCGCCCGCGGGGGGTCATGACGGGCCCCCGTGGGGTGGGTGGGCCAGGCCGGGTCCCCCTTATAGGGGGGACCCTGGCCCGCCCGGGCCGGATTCCAGAGTGGCCCGGGCCATGGCCCACCCCCTGCGGAAGGTCCCCGAGTCCCGGAGTGTCCCGACGTCACGAGCCGCTTGCGTCTGGGAAATCCCGGGGTTCTCGGTCATCAGCTGGACCAGCTGCGACGCCATGATGGTGACGGCACTTGGCCCGGGTTTGGCCCTGCCGTGGTGATCAGTTCCAACTCACCGTTTGGCCCACCCCCGAACCGGAACATGACGGAGTCCCCCTCGGCGCCGTTTCGGCGGTCCGCGACCTTCAGCGTCCGCCACCCCGCGCCGTCCTTGCGTAGCTCCAAGACGGTGTCCACCGCGTTGCGCCAGTCCAGACTCCCGCGCATGTTGCCGCCGCGGTTGTCGTGCGTCAGGCCGATCACGGTGGCGCCCGTTTCCTCGCCCACCTGGCGGATGCCGCTGACGAACTGGCGGACCTCCGCGGCCTTGTCCTCATCGATCCTGTGGAGGCCGATGAGGCTGTCGAGGATGATCACGGGCCGGACGGTCGAGGAGATGTTCCCGAGCGCACGCAACCCGTCGCGTGAGCCCAGGTCGGCGCTCCGCGCCATGTAGTAGTCAACCGCGGGATGCCCAACCAGTTGGAGCCGGTTGCTCACCGTGCGGAGCCCGTTCTCACAGTCGATGATCACGACTGGCCGGCTCGACGGTGCGACCCAAGAACTGCGACGGCGTGGTGCGAGCCCGGGCGATCGCAGCTGCCAGCGACACGGCCAGGAGCGACTTCCCGACCTTCCCGGGTCCCGCGATCCACACCATCTCCCCGAACTCGATGAACCCGTCCCACAACCACTCGGGCGGTTCCGGGGAGACTGCTGCAGCTTCGCCGTGTCCAGCTTGAACAGGCTTGGCTACTCCACACGCCATCGCCGTGGAGGTAGTCACGGAAGTCGGTCACGACGTGACCTCCTCGCGCAACCGGGCGATCTCGGCGGCCGTGTCCCGCAGGTAGCCAAGCCCTGGGACGCCCGCATGTGGGCGACCCACTCCTCCAGGGACTGCACCGGCATCACCCGCGGCCAGCCCTCCCGGGTGCTCTCACACCGCAGGGCATGCCACCTCGCCTCGTCGTAGTCAGTGCACCCCGGAGGGGCCCAACACCACGGCCACTGATCCCTGTTCCTGTCCGCTACCTCGGCGATCACACGGTGCACGATGTGGCTTGCGTGCACGAGATCCGACCGGCGGCTCATGCCCTCACCCTGTTCCCAGCGGGGTGACGGCCTCCCAAGGAAAGCCCGGACCGCATCTTCTCCAGATGGGTCTCCGGGGTCATCGTCCCCCGGCGCCCGCGACTTCCGCGACCCATGCACCCGCCGACCGCGCGTCGGCGTGTACGGCCTTCGGCGCGTTCCGTCAAGGACGCCAACAGGCCAGGCCCTTGGTCCTCGCGCTTTCGCACGATGGCCGCGCGCAGCACGGATTCGTAGTCGGCCCGCATCTCCTCGATGCACAACCTGACGCGCGAGCCTTCCGGCTGCCTTGCGGCACGGTCCAAGGCCTCACGCAAGAACCTCGCCTTGAAGAAGGCGACTTCGCTTACCTGGATCGAGAAGAACTCCTCGCGTTGCTCCGGTGTCAGCCCCCAGAGCCTTGCCAGTTCCCGGCGCTTCATGAACCACTCGTCGCGGGAGAGATTCGCGTAGCGAAAGCAAGCCTCTATCAACGCTTGCCTCAGCTCTGGTCCAACGAGCCCGGCGATGGCGGCCAACAGAGCCATCACATGCCATTGGGTCCATGGCTCGCCCTTCTTCGGCACAACACCCGACAAGGGAAATCCATCGGGCTGCAACGTGACCAAAGATGATCGTGCTTCAGTGCTCCACCCCGTGTTGGGGTCCACAGCTACACCTCCTGTTGGTTGCGATTTCCAGTCGAACTCAACAGGAGGTGTCGGACGCCGAGGCCCGCGCTACGCTTTCCAGGCCGGTAGGCGGATGGCGCGGCGAGGAGCTGCACACCACGGGGCGTTCCCCCCTTTCAACCCGTGGCGACGCTGGCCGAACCGCGGACCACCACCACCAACCGGCGCTGCACCACTCATCCGCGTCGGGTCACCACGGCAGCTTCCCGGGGAGTGTTCGGACACCGAACCCCCAGCCGGGAGGCCCACCATGCAGCACCCCCAGAAGATCTCAGACCGCGCGGAACTGGTCACCGCGATGCAACGCATCGTCGACCACGCCGAACGCGAGGGACGCGACCTCACCAAAGACGAAGCGGCCCGATGGGAGGAATGCGACCGGATCGTCGCGTTCATGGATGCCCGCAGCATCAATCGACTCCCCGGACCGCAGCTGACCACCCGAGACGCCGCGTGGCTCTCCGGTGACAACCGCGTTCAGGACCTCGGCGCGGAACTCCGGATGAGTCTGTTCGAGGGCACCGGCAGCGGGTCGTACCTCGTCGCCGACCAGCTGTGGGCCCAGGTGTGGGACCGCCTGGCCCCGCAGTCCGTCGCGTTCAGCGCAGGTGCCACCGTCATCCGAACCAACAGCGACACCATCCACATCCCACGGTTGACCGCCGATCACACCGCCACGTGGACCGCCGAGGGCGCCTCCATCTCAACCAGCGACGCCACCGTCGCCGAGATCGTCGCCCACCCCCGCAAGATCGCCGCGCTCACCTCCCTGAGCAACGAACTCATCGCGGATGCCAGCGTTGACGTGACGAACTTCGTGTTCAACAACATGGCGCGCACCCTTGCCCTGTCCATCGACCTGGCGTTCTTCCAGGGCAGCGGCGTCAGCCCCGAACCGCAGGGCATGAAGGGCACCGCCGGCATCTCCACCGTCTCGATGGGCACCAACGGCAGCACACCCACCAACCTGGACCCAATCGCCGACGCCATCGGCACGCTCGCACAGAGCAACGCCAACGCCACGGTGATCGTGATGCACCCCCGCACCTGGCAGACCCTGAGCAAGCTCAAGGAACTCCCGTCCGGCAGCAACAAGCCGCTGCTGCAGGAGTCCGCAGGGTCGGGCGGGCAGGGCATCGCCCGCAGCATCTACGGCATCCCGACCCTGCTCACCTCACAGCTGAGCATCACCGAGACGCAGGGCACCAGCAACGACTCCAGCAGCATCTACGTCTACGAAGCCGCACAGACGGTGGTCGTGATGCGCAAGGAGATCGAAGTGGTGACCGACCGCAGCCGGCTCTTCCACCAGGACATGACCGAGGTGCGCGCGATCAGCCGCGCCGACTTCGCGTTCCCGCAGCCCGCGGCGATCTGCCGCATCGTGGGCGTCCGCCCGTAAGCACACCCGGATGGGCGCGGTGGCCCCGGCTGCCGCGCCCCGGGTTTTTGGTGCGGGACGCACACCCACGCAAAGCGGTGTCCGTTTCCCTCCCCGCTGTCCGTTCCTCAGAGGCCCGCAAGCAATGACAGCTAGCGGAAAAGGCGAGGTCACATGTCCCGTGCGCCGCCGGGCTCTTGGAAACCCCCCCGAAACGCCATTGATGGTCAGCTCGATCCGTCTAGGGTCGATCGCTAATTCACACCACGTCATCGGGGAGCCCCTCATGTCCGAAGAAGCAATGTC
>JAXLSS010000035.1:0-9158 GCA_046330395.1 Thermoleophilia bacterium | reverse complement strand
GAGCAGTGAGGAATGGCATGCCTGAAGGAACCGTCAAGTGGTTCTCCGCCGAGAAGGGCTTCGGCTTCATCACCCCCGACGACGGTGGGAAGGACCTGTTCGTCCACCACACCCAGATCAAGGCCGACGGCTACCGCACCCTCGATGAGGGCCAGCGGGTGAGCTTCGACGCGGAGTCCGGCCCCAAGGGTCCGCAGGCCGCGAACGTGAACACGCTCTAAGCACGCGTGTGACGGCGTGCGCGCCGGATGTCCTCCCGACATCCGGCGCGCAGGTCACGTGGTTCCCGGGCGTCGGGGTTCTCCGCCCGTTTCCACTAGGTTGTAGGCATGTCCGAGACCCAAGCGGCCGATCAGGCCACGCCACCCGACTGTGAGCGGTGCGGAACGCGCACCTTCGCCTCATCGCGGGTGATGCGCACCCACGACATCATCAACAACAAGGCCATCCCGCGGGATCAGGCGCATCCGGTGTGGCGCTGTCCCGCCTGCGGGCGTGAGACGCCCCGCACCGCGGAGGCGTCAGCCTAGGACCACGTTGGCCGGGACGGTGCCGGCGATGAGCACCGCCTGAAGCGCGTCCCCGCACAGCGGCCCCATCGCGATGCGGGTGCTGTGCGTGGCGCTGCCCAGATGCGGCGCCAGCACCGTGTTCGGCAGGTCCAAGAGCCCCTCGTGCACGACGGGCTCGCGCTCGTAGACGTCCAGTGCGGCGGCCCCGGGGCGGCCGGCCAGCAGTGCCTCCACCAGGGCGGCCTCGTCCACCACCGGTCCGCGGGCGGTGTTCACCAGCACCGCGTCGGGCTTCATCATGGACAGCGCCGCCGCGTCGATGAGGTGCCGGGTCTCCGCGGTGAGGGGGCAGTGGAGGCTCACCACGTCGGCCTCGCCCAGCAGCTGGTGAAGCGTGCGTTCCCCCGCCAGCCCGGTGGGGCGGCGCGAGGTGTGGATGGTGCGCATGCCGAGCGCCTCCGCCAGGCGGCAGGCCTCGCGGCCGATCCGTCCGTGACCCACGCAGCCGAACGTCAGCCCCGCGGCGGAGCGGCCCAGCATGAAATTGGGTGAGAGCATCCAGGGGCGCCGGCTGCGGATCAGGCGATCGCCCTCGCCCACGCGCCGCAGCGCGCTGAGCATCAGCGCCACCGCCATCTCGGCGGTCGCCGTGCTGAGCACATCCGGTGTGTTGGCCACCACCACTCCGCGCCGACGCGCGGCGTCCAGATCCACGTGGTCCAGCCCCACCGACAGCGTGGCCACCACCTGGAGGCCCGGCCCCGCGGCCAGGAACTCGTCGTCCACCCGGTCGCCCGGCGTGATCATGGCGCCCCGCACCCCGGCCAGGGCCGCGAGCAGCTCCGAGCGCGCGGCATGGGCGCGTCGTCGTCGTGCTCGACGGTGTGGAACAGCTGGGCCAGCCGGGTGCGCACCGGGGGGCGAACCGCCGCGACTTTCGCACCGTAGAAGCGGTGGTCAGCCATCCGCCTGAGCGCGTTGGATGAGGGTCCCATCGGTTGCCGTACATGTCCTCGAACTGCGCGACGATGCCGTAGTCCTCGGTGCGGGGCTCCAGGAAGCCGACGCCCGCTGCCAGCATGCGGCCGTGCGCGGCGGCGAAGTCGTCGGGGTCTCCAGGAACAGGAAGACACGACCGCCGGTCTGGTCGCCCACGCGCGCCAGCTGGGGTTCGCTGGACGCCTGGGCCAGCAGCAGCGCGGCGCCCCGCCCCAGGCGGCGCCACCGCCACCCAGCGTTTGCCGTCGCCCACCGGCGTGTCCTCACGCACCTCCATGCCCAGCGCGTCGCAGTAGTGGGCGATGGCCTCGTCGTAGTCGCGCACCACGACGGCCACGTGGGTGATGGCCAGCATGCGCGGCAGCCTCGCAGACCGGCGGACCGCAGACCTCCAGAAACGCCCAATACCGGCGTTCCCGTCAAGCTTGATGGGCATTTGGTCGGTCACTGCAGACGCGCGGACATTGCCCACCCCGGGGGCCGACGACACACTCGAGGATGGGATGGTGGGGTTGGGCCGGCGAATCGCCGCGACGACGCGCGGCCGCGCACTGCTGATGCTCTGCTGCCTGGCGCCGGTGACGATGGGCGTCGCGAGCGCCGCCGCCGACGACGGCACCTGGACCTCGGGCGGGCCCTACGGCGGCGGTTCGCCGAGGTCACCATCAACCCCGCCGACCCCCGAGGTGATGTACAGCAAGCACCGAGGGCGCGGGCGTGTTCACCAGCCACGACAGCAGGTCCACGTGGGCCCCGGCCAACACCGGCATCCAGTCGTTGTGGACCCTCAGCCTGGCCGAGGACCCAAGCTCGCCGGACACCTCTACGCCACCGCGCTGGGCGGCGTCTACCGCACCACCGACGGTGGCGCCGGCGGACCGAGGCGGACACCGGGATCCCGCAGGACGCCTCCATCCGGATCTGGCCATCGATCCGCAGCACCCCTCGACGCTGTTCGCGGTGGCCGCGGACACCCTCTACACCAGCACCACGATTCGGGCGATCCGCCTGGTCCGCGGTGCCGGGGTCGCGGGGCACACGCTGGCCTCGGTGACCGTGGACCCGCGGGACTCAAGCGTGGTGTACGCCGGGCAGGGGCGGCGCCCTCCAGAGCACGGCAAGCCGGTGTCCACCTGGAGCGCGGTGCCCGGCATCTCCAGCGCCGTGCAGGACCTCACCGTGGATCCCACCAACACGCGCATCCTGGCACGCCTCCACCTCGGGCGGGGTGTTCAAGAGCGTCAACAGCGGCGGCACCACGTGGCGCGCCGCCAACACGGGGCTCAACGGGGCGTTCGTGACCGGCATCACGGTCGACCCCAACGCGCCGACGCACCTGTACGCCGCCACCGGCGACGGGGTGTTCCGCAGCGACAACGCGGCGGGATCGTGGACCGCGACGTCCATGCCCAGCGGTCCGGTGCAGACCAACCGGGTGCTGGTGCACCCACCAGCCACCGCGTGTTCGCCGCCACCGCCCGGGGCCTGGTGGTCAGCGCCGACCTGGGTGTCAGCTGGACCCCCAGCCAGACGGGCATCACGGCCCTCCCCGCCATGAACATCGCGGCCGGCCGGGCGCGCCCAACACGCCGTGTACGCCGGGTTCCCCGGCACGGCGAGGGCGTGATGCGCACCGCGAGCAGTGGCGTGGACCCTCGCCAACACCGGACTGACGGACACCGCGGGTGCAGTCGCTGGCGGTGGATCCCGTGACGCACGACGTGTACGCGGGCACGCACCACGGTGTGTTCCAGAGCGTTGACGGCGGGGCGTTCTGGGCACGGCCAACACCGGTATCGCAGACGTGACGGTGTACGGACTGGTGTTGAGCTCCGGAGGCACCCGCGCCACGGTGTACGCGCTGAGCGCCACGGGCCTGTACTCCAGCTCGGACGGCGGGACCAGCTAGGACGACCTCAGCGCAGGCCTGGCGGGCGTGTTCCCCACCGGCCTTGTGGTGGATCCGGGCGATCCCCGGGTGTTGTACCTCGCCGGCCACCGACGGCGTGCGCGTCAGCACCGACTCCGGGGCGAACTGGACCGCCATGAACACGGGCCTGACCGACACTGCGGTGTCCTCCTGCTGCTGATGCCCGGCTCCCCCAGCGCCTGCTTGCAGGCACCGACAGCGGGGTCTTCCTCGGCACCGACGGCGCCGCGCACTGGACCGCGGCGAGGACGGGCATCCCCGCACCACCACCGTCACCGCGCTGGGGGCCGACCCCAACTCACCGCGCACCGTCTACGCGGCGGTGGACGGCGGCCTGTACCGCAGCACCGACGCCGGGGACGGCTTCTCGCTGTTCGCCCTCGGCGGGTCGTGGGTGGGCGCCGTCACCCAGGGCGACTCGGCACCCCTCACCCTGTACCTTAAACTGCCGGACAGGGCGTGTTCCTGGGCCCGCCGCTGCCCGCGCCTCCGGACGACGACGGGGACGGCATCCCCGACGCCCTGGACGCCTGCCCGTCGCAGGCCGGTCCGCGGCCAACCGCGGCTGTCCGCCCGCCGTGAGCCCGCCCGCGGGCGACGGCGCGAACTCGGCACCCGCCCAATGCGGCTCCCCGCCCCATGCATCAACGTGGTGCAGGCGCCGTGCCCACAGCTCCAGCGGCACCGGCCCCGACCACCCCGACGCCCGAGGCCCCGCCGCACCCCCGGCGCGCCACCGCCATCTGGAGCCCCCGCGGCCTGCGGCACACTGGACACCCGTACCCGGGGCACCGACTACGTGGTGACCCTGCGGTTCCCCGACGGTCGGACGCGCACGCTGGTGACGACCCGGCCGACGGTGTCGGCGAACCTTCCCAGGGCGGGAGCCTCGGGCGGTGCGGTCCGGATCAGCATCAGCGCGCGCACCCGTGGTGTGGCAGGAGCACCGGTGCGACCGCGCAGCACCCTGCCACGCAGGCGCTGAGCGCGCCGGGTCCGCCCGGGGTTGACACCCCGGCGAGCAGGTCTACATGCTGGGTATGCATACTGGTATGTATGCCTCGGCAACCCCGCACCGGAGTCGCGTGTCCGTTCGTGAATCACTGCTGGCCCTGCTGGCCGCCGGGCCACGGCACGGGTACCAGCTGAAGACCGACTTCAGGTCGGCCACCGCCGGTGTGTGGCGGCGGCTCAACATCGGCCAGGTGTACTCCACGCTGGAGCGGGCTGGAACGCGACGGGATGGTGACGAACGCACCGCTCCGGACGCCGAGGGGCGGCGCATGTTCACCATCACCCCCATCGGCCGAACGGAGCTGGCCGCGTTCATGGATGCCATGCGGCGGCAGCAGGCGCACCGGCCCGCGACGGGTTGATGCTGAAGGTGCTGGTGGCCGTGTCCGCGGAGGGCATCGACGCGCTGCGCGTGATCCACGCCGAACGCGCCTCGCGGATGGCCGCGCTGCAGGCCCGCGCGGAGCGCCCGCGAGGCGGGGCTCAACGGTGAACTGGCGCCGCGACTGGCCCTGGACGCCCTGGTGAGTCAGAGCGAGTCGGAGCTGCGATGGCTGGACGTGTGCGAGGGCATCCTCGCCGCGAGAAACGCCCAACCCACGAAGAGGAACGTTCATGAGCACCGTCCTTGACATGCGCGACGTGCACCGCGGCCTGGCTCGGGCCCCACGCGTGTGGTCGCCCTTGACGGGGTGGACCTCACGGTCACCATGCGGCGAGTTCGTGGCCGTGATGGGGCCCAGCGGCAGCGGCGCAAGTCGACCCTGCTGAACCTGGCGGGCGGGCTGGACTCGCCGTCGGCCCGGGCAGCATCCGTGTGGACGGCGTGGACCTGGTAAGCCTGGACGCCGCTGGGCTCGCCCGGGCGCGGCGGCGCAGCATCGGCGTGGTGTTCCAGGCGTTCAACCTCCTGCCCCAGCTGACCGCCGCCGAGAACGTGATGCTGCCGCTGGAACTGGACGGTCTGGCGCCCCGCCTGGCGCGTCGCGACGCCATCACGGCGCTGCGCGAGGTGGGGATGGACACCCGGGGCGATCGGTATCCGGACGACCTCTCCGGCGGCGAGCAGCAGCGCGGTGGCCATCGCCCGGGCCGTGGTGGGCGAACGCCGACTCATCCTGGCCGACGAGCCCACCGGGGCGCTGGACACCGTCACCGGCGAGGCGGTGGTGGAGCTCATCGCCCAGCGCGCCGCCAAGGGCAGCGCCGTGGTGATGGTGACCCACGAGCCGCGCCTGGCCTCCTACGCGGACCGCGTTGTGTGGCTGCGCGACGGACGCGTGGTGAACGGTGCGGACGCCACCGTGGGAGCCACCCGATGAGCATCTCGGCGATCTGGCGGCTCGCCCGCCGTGACCTGCTGCGTCGCCCCTGGCGCTCGGCCCTCGTGGTGGCCCTGATCGCGGTGCCGGTGGCCCTGTTCACCTTCGCGGCCATCGGGATGCGCAGCGTCCCGGACACCGCCGATGAGGCCGCGACGCGCTCGATGGGCCAGGCCGACCTCATCTTCCAGCGTCCGGTGTCCGCCGCACCGCTGCGCCTGCCGACCGGATGGCGAGCGGTGCACTGGCGCTGGGGCAGCACGGTGACGCATGTGCTGGGGCGAGACGGGGTACGTGTCCGCGTCGAGGCGAAGCGGCTCGACCTGCGTGATCCCATCAACGGCGGTCTCTACACCGAGCTGTCCGGGCGGCTGCCGGGGGCGGCGGACGAGGTGGTCGTCGCTCCCCAGATCCTGGCGTCCCTGGGCGCCCACGTGGGCGATTCCATCGTGCTGCCGCCGGCAACGACGCCGTTCCGCATCGTGGGAACCGCCGCCGGCCGCGACAGTCGGGTGGATGTCGTGGGCCCAGCGGTGCGCCTCTGGCCCGCGGGACCGGGAGCGCTGGACACGATCGTGGTGGACACCCATCTGGCTCCCACGGCCCCTGCCCCCGATCTGCCCACGAACGGTTCGGTGGTACGACGCGACAGCTTCACGTCCGGGTCCTTCGGCGCCTCGGTGCTGGTGGTTGATCTGGTTGGAGGGCTGGCACTGGCGGCCTTCGGCCTGGTGGTGGCCTCGGCGCTGAGCGTGGGTGCGCGCCGCCAACTGCGCGCCATCGGCCTGATGGGCGCCGTCGGGGCCACGCCCCGGCAGCGTGCCGCCGTGATGCTGGTTCACGGTGCCGTGTTGGGCGCCGCGGGCGTCGCCGTGGGCCTGCCGACGGGCTTCGCGCTGTGGGACTGGGCGCGGACGAGCTGGGAGCGGTTCTCCCCCCTGCGCGTCGGGCCCACCGAGGTGCGGACCGGCGACGTGGCGGTGATCGTGGTGCTGGCATTGGGCACGGCGATCGGTGCCGCACTGGTGCCGGCCCGGGTGGCCTCGGGGACCACCGTGCTGCACGCGCTGGCCGGGCGTCGCCCCACACCGCGGGTGCCCGGGGGCGTGCCCGTGGTCGGGCTGCTGGTGAGCGGCGCCGGGCTGCTGTTGCTGGCCACCGCGCTGTCGCGTGCCTCCCGGTTCGGGGATGCCGCGTCGGCGATGGTGCTGGCGTCAGCGGCCCTCACGGTGGGCGGCATGGTGATCGTGACGCCGTACGCGGTGGGCCATCTGGAGGGCCTTGCGACGCACGCTCGCGGCACGGCGCGGCTGGCCGCTCGTGCCGTCGCCCGCCACCGGGCACGCACCGGACCGGTGGTGGCGGCGGTGATGGCGGCCGGAAGCCTGATCGTCGCGACATCGACGGTGGTGCGGTCATCGAGCACGACGGCGGCCCCTGGCGGATCGCTGGTGGCACGTCACCTGGCGGGGTTGTACATCGCCGCCGAACGCCTCGACGGCGGCCCGGACCAGCATCCTGCCCTGCCGGTGGACTGCACGAGGGCGGTGGACCTGGCCGCACCCGTGGCCCGTTTGCTGCCCGGCGCACGGACGGTGTGCGTCGATCCTCCGCGGCGGGGGCAACCTGGCTGCGGTGGATGCCTCGAGCCTGCCGACCCTGTTCGGAGACCGCAGCATCGCGTTGCTGAAAGCGGGTCGCATCCTGGGAACGGGCCGCCCAATCCGGGTGGCGGGTCGCCGCTTGCCACCGTGGCGGCCCCTACGTGCCGGGCTTCGAGTCCAACCTGATCGATCTCGCGCGTGCACGCCGCCTCGGTCTTGGGGGCCCCTCCGGCACCAGCGCCACCGTGTGGTTCATCACCCCCGTGCCCATCTCCGATCGGCAGGCCGCGGCACTGCGCGCGCTCAACGACGGTGACCGGGCCTGAGACTGGGCGGCTCCTCGGAGACGCCGGGGCGTCCGTGAACGTGATGGTGCCCAGCACGTCCGGGCCCCAGCAGTTGCTCAGCGACGTCGCCATGCCGGCCGCCGGGGCCCTGGTGCTGCTGGTTGTGCTCTTGGGGGTGGCGCTTCTGGCCGCCGATGAGCAGGACGAGCATCGTGCTGGCCGCCCTCGGCGCCGCTCCCGTGCATCGACGCCGTATGCGCGCCGTCCAGGCGGCGGTGCTGGCCGTGCTGGGCCTCGTGCTCGCGGTGCCCACCGGCCTGGCCGCCGCCCACGTGGTGCTGCGACACTCCTCCGCCCACACCCTGATCCCCTGGAACATCCTGGCGGTCCTGCTGATCGGCATCCCCGTGGCCGGTGCCGCCCTGGCGGGGCTGTCGGTGCGGGGCGGGGTCTCCACCCCGCCGCCGCGCGTGGAGTGAACGCATCTGGTTGCATGCGTCCTCCGGCGACGACGTGGAGGCCGCGCACATGAGGATCGGCATCATCATCGGGTCCATCCGTGAGGGACGAAAGGGCGAGCACGTGGCCCGCTGGGTGCACGAGGTGGCGGCGGCCCGGGGCGATGCCGACCTCACGCTCATCGACCTGAAGCTGTTCGACGTGCCGCCGCTCACCGCGCCCACGGTGCCCGCGGCGGCCAACCGGGACTACGACTCGCCCCAGGTGGTGGCGTGGGGCGCCGCGATCGACGCGTGCGACGGCTTCGTGTTCGTGACGCCCGAGTACAACCACGGCGTGCCCGGCGCGTTCAAGAACGCGGTGGACTGCCTTGGTCCCGAGTGGACCGGCAAGGCCGTCGGGTTCGTGTCGTACGGCGCCGACGGCGGGGTGCGCGCCGTGGAGCACTGGCGCCAGATCATGGCCAACTTCCAGATGGTGGATGTGCGGGCGCAGGTGGCGCTGTCGCTGTTCATGGACTTCGACGACTCCGGATTCGCGCCAGTGGCGCGTCGGGCCGGCGAGTTGGGCGGGCTCCTGGATCAGCTGGTGGCGGCCACCGCCCGTCAGATGTCGTAGCGCGCCGGCGTCGGGGTGCTCACGCGCCCCGACGCACCAGGTCGGCGATGCGGTCGCGCTGCCACTCCATCTCGGCGCGCACGGCATCCGAGGCCACCCGGTGGGCGGCGTGGCGGCGGAACCCGCGCTGCAGCGCCGCCTGGAGCGCCACCTCCTGGATGCCCCGCAGGCAGGCGCCCGAGGTGTTCCCGGGATGTCCGGCCTCGGCCCAGTGCTGGGCGGCCACCACCTCGCGGGCCAGCGGCACCGTGGTGCTGGACCCCTCGTCGCGCCCTCCGCAGAGCTGCTCGTGCAGCTCGAGGAAACGATGGAGGCACTCCCCGCAGAACGCCTCCGCCTCCAGGGCGTCCAGGAGGTGGGCCTGGGCGAGTGGATGCTCGAGCTGCTGCATGGCGGGAACCTTTCTCCGGGTG
>JAXLSS010000034.1:0-14203 GCA_046330395.1 Thermoleophilia bacterium | reverse complement strand
CACCAGCCCCGCGTGGTCGCGGTCGGGGCTCACCACGGTGTCCACCAGCGCCAGCGGCTCGCCGCCCATGGCCCGCACGTCGGCCACGTTGGTGGCCACGCAGGCGGCGCCCGCCCCGAACGGATCGGCGGCGCAGAACGCCGGCGCGATGGCCTCGGCGCACAGCACCAGGTACTCGTCGCCGTGGGGCACCAGCGCCGCATCGTCCCCGTCGCCCCCGCCCAGGTGGCGCAGCAGCGACAGCTCCCGCTTGTCGCGCAGGCCCGGCGCGTCGCGCACCAGGGCCGCCAGGGTGTGGGCGTCGGCCATGTCCGGGCATCAAACCATCCGCGCGGGGGGTCGGGGTGGACGCTGATCGGCTGAGGGACGTGGAGGTGGTCAACCTCGGCCTGGAGAGCTTCGCGGACGCGGTGCGGGCGCAGGGCGCGCCGGTGGCCCACGTGGACTGGCGGCCCGCGGGGGAGGGCGACCCCCGCACCGTGGCGCTGCTGACCCGCCTGTGGGGTGCCCACGGCGACCGCGTGGACGCCGCCAACCGCACCGCCGTGGGCCGCATGGAGGCGGCGCGGCCCCTGGTGACCGGGGTGAGCGCGGCCCGCGACGCGGTGCCGTGGCTGGCCGAGGGCCGGCGCCTGCTGCACTCCGGGCCGCCCATCGAGTGGGCCCGCGTGTGCGACCCGCAGCGCCGCGCCATGGTGGCGGCCGTGGTCTTCGAGGGGTGGGCCCAGGATCGGGAGGCGGCCGCGGCCCTGCTGGCCGCCGGCGACGTCGCGCTTGCCAGCGGCAACGAGCACGGCCACGTGGGCCCCATGACCGGCGTGTGCTCACCGTCGATGCGGGTGTGGGTGGCCCACGACGAGGCCACCGGGGTGCGCGCGTGCGCCACCCTCAACGAGGGCCCGGGCGACACCCTGTGGTTCGGGGTGGGTGGCGACGCGGCCATCGCGCGGCTGCGCTTCTTCCGCGACACCGCCGGGCCGCTGCTGGACCGGCTGCTGCAGCGCTGCGGGCCGGTGGACGTGTTCGCGCTCACGGCGCAGGGCCTCAACATGGGCGACGAGCTGCACATGCGCAGCCAGGCCACGGGCAACCTGCTCATCCGCCACCTGCTGCCCGGCTTCGCCGCCCTGGGGGGCGAGGACGTGGCGGCGTTCCTGGTGGCCAACCACCACTTCTTCCTCACGCTCACCATGGCCGCCGCCAAGTGCGCGTCGCTGGCGGCCCAGGATGTGCCCGGCAGCAGCGTGGTCACCCTCATCGCGCGCAACGGCACCGACGTGGGCGTCCAGTTGGCCGGGCTGCCCGGCCGGTGGTTCACCGCGCCCGCGGCCAGGGTGCAGGACGCGCTGCTGCGCGAGGGCAACACCCCGGATGACGCGGCGCTGGACATCGGCGACTCGGCGGTGATCGAGTGCATCGGCCTCGGGGGCATGGCCGTGGCGGCGGCGCCCACCGTGGCCTCGTTCCTGGGCGGCAGCGCCGCCGAGACGGTGGCGCGGGTGGGTCAGATGGCGGAGATCTGCGTGCGCCGCTCACAGCGCTTCACGCTGGCGGCGCTGGACGGGGCGGGCACGCCCGTGGGCATCGACGCGCGCATGGTGGTGGACCTGGGCGTGACGCCCCAGATCACCACCGGCGTGCTGCACAACTCCAGCGGTGCCGGGCAGATCGGCGCGGGAATCGCCCACCAGCCCCTGGCGCCGTTCCGCGAGGCCCTGGCGGCCCTGGTGGCCGACCTGGACCGGTAGCCGCGTGCACGCCCTCCGCGCCGGGCCCCACGCCGCCCGGGTGCTGGGCCGGCCCGCCACCGGCCACGTGGCGGTGGGGGTGCGGGGCGGCGCCTATCTGCGCCTGGACGACGAGCTGGTGCTGGTGGCCGGCCCGCGGGCGCACATCAGGCCCCTCAGCCTGGTGGTGGCGGGCCTGCCCCCGCAGGGGTGGCCCCCGGCACCCCGGCCGCGCTCGCCGCGGGGAGCCTGCGGCTGGGCGACGCGGTGATCGCACTCGACCGGATGTGCGTGCAGGCGAGCGAGCCCCCGGGACCGCTCAGGCTGGGCTGGCAGGCCGCCATGCGCGCGGCCCAGGACGCCGTGGACCGCCGCCGGCCGCGCTGGGCGCGGGACTGGCGCCCTGGCCCGGGGTGACGACGAGGGTGCCCTGCGGCTGCTCGCCGGCGTGGTGAGGGCTGACCCCGCCGGGGACGACGCCCTGGCGGGGGCGGCGGCGCTGCATGGCGGCATGCCGAGGGGGCGCCGGTGGCCTGGTCGGCGCATCCGGCAGGAGACCCGCTGCGGCGTCATCGGGCTGGCGTACCTGGCGTGCGCCCAGCGCGGCGAGCTGCCCGCACCCGCCGCGGCCGTGCGTGCGGCCGTCCGCGCGGCCGCGCGGAACAGGCCAACGCCGCGCGGAGTGCCCTGCGAGCCGGGGGCGCCAGCTCGGGCGCGGCGTTGCTGTGGGGCATGGCCGCGGCCGCCGGCATGCCGGCCGGTTCCGGCTGATCCGGCCCCCGGGATGGGGGCGCGGCCCTCCCATCCCCGGGTCCCGATCCGTACACTTCCCCATCCGTGGCGCTGATCTATCGCACAGCCGGCGAATCGCACGGCCCGGCCCTGTTCGCCCTGGTGGAGGGACTCCCGGCCGGGCTGGAGTTGGTGCCGGAGGACATCGACACCGACCTGGCTCGCCGCCAGCTGGGCTACGGCCGCGGCGGGCGCATGAAGATCGAGACCGACCGGGTCACGGTGAAGTCGGGGCTGCGGCACGGGCGCACCATCGGCAGCCCGCTGACGCTGGAGATCCCCAACAAGGACTTCGCCAACTGGAGCGAGGACCGTATGGCCGTGTGGGCCACCGATGCCCAGGTGGACCCCATCACGCTGCCGCGGCCGGGCCACGCCGACCTGGCGGGCATGCTCAAGTACGGCACCGACGACCTGCGGCCCATCCTGGAGCGCGCCAGCGCCCGTGAGACCGCGGCCCGCGTGGCCGCCGGCGGTGTGGCCAAGGCCCTGCTGCGGCGGTACGGCGTGCAGATCCACAGCCACGTGGTCACCATCGGCCCCGAGGAGGCGCCCCGCCGCGACGACCTGGTGCCCGCGGACTTCGCGGGCGTGGACGACTCCCCGGTGCGGTGCCTCGACCCCGACGCCTCCGCCCGCATGCGCGAGGCCATCAAGCGCGCCGGCCAGGACCACGACACCCTGGGCGGCATCTTCGAGGTGTGGGCCTTCGGGGTGATGCCCGGACTTGGCTCGCACGTGAGCGGCGACACCCGCCTCGACTCCCGCATCGGCGCCGCGTTCATGGGCATCCAGGCCATCAAGGGCGTGGAGATGGGGGCGGGCTTCGAGCTGGGGCGCATCCCGGGCTCGCAGGCCCACGACGAGATCTTCTGGGACGCGGCCGCCGGCTACCACCGCCGCACCAACCGCGCGGGGGGCCTGGAGGGCGGCATGACCCACGGGGCGCCGGTGGTGGTGCGGGCCGTGATGAAGCCCATCTCCACCCTGTCGCGGCCGCTGGCCTCGGTGGACGTGGCCACCAAGGAACCCATGAAGGCCTTCAAGGAGCGCTCCGACATCTGCGCCGTGCCCGCCGCGGCGGTGGTGGGGGAGGCCGCCCTGGCCTTCGTGCTGGCCCAGGCGCTGCTGGACAAGTTCGGCGGCGACTCGGTGGCCCAGCTGGACGACGCCGTGGGCCGCTACCTGGACCGCATCCGCGGGGAGGGCGCGTGATCGACCGCTGGATCGTGCTGACCGGCTACATGGGCGCCGGCAAGTCCACCGTGGGCCGGGCGCTGGCAAAGCGGCTGGGCTGCGAGTTCATCGACAGCGACGAGGCCATCGTGGCCGAGCACGGCATCGACATCCCCGCCATGTTCGCCACCAAGGGCGAGCTGTGGTTCCGCCGCAACGAGGAGCGGCTCATCCGGACGCTGCTCACCGAGCACGAGCCCGGGGTGCTGGCCGTGGGCGGTGGGGCCGTGGAGAGCGCCCGCACCCGCGACCTGTTCTCACGCCGTGGGAACACCGCGTGGCTGCAGGCGCCCCCGGAGGTGCTGTGGCAGCGGGTTGAGGCCGAGACCGGCCGGCCGCTGGCGACCGACCGCGACCGGTTCATCCGCCGCTACGACAAGCGCGTGCCGGCGTACGAGGAGGCCGGCGCAATGGTGGTGGACGCCACCCAGCCGGTGGACGACGTGGTGGACGCCCTGCACGCGTGGGCGGTGTCCGGGGCCCAGGGGTGAGCGTGGCCGCGCAGCCGGTGCGCGCCCGCATCGGGTCGGCCGGCTTCGATGTCCACATCGGCCCGGGCCTGGTGGACCGCGTGGGACAGCTGTGGGCGCCGCTGGCGGCAGGGGACGCGGCGCTGGTGGTGTTCGACGCCAACGTGGCCGCCCACGCCGGGCGGGTGGTGGACGCCCTGCGGGCCGCGGGCCTGCGGGCCGACGGCGTGGAGGTGGCCCCGGGCGAGCACAGCAAGTCGCTGTCCGAGCTGGAGCGGCTGTGCCGGGCGGCGGCCGAGCACCGCATCCGCCGCGCCGACACGGTGGTGGCCGTGGGCGGCGGGGTGGTGGGCGACCTGGCGGGTTTCTTGGCGGCCAGCTACCAGCGCGGCGTGCGCCTGGTGCACGTGCCCACCACGCTGCTCGCCATGGTGGACAGCGCCATCGGCGGCAAGACCGGCGTTGACCTGCCGGAGGGCAAGAACTACGTGGGCGCCATCTGGCAGCCCGGCCTGGTGGTGATGGACACCTCGCTGCTGGCCACCCTGCCCGCCCGGCAGCTGTCGTGCGGGTTCGCCGAGGTGGTCAAGTACGGCCTCCTGAACTCCCCGGCGCTGTTCGACCGCGTTGAGGCGTGGCCCACCCTGCCCGGCCCGGATGGTCCCCTGCTGGAGCTGATCCGCGACTGCGTGGCCCACAAGCTGGACGTGGTGAGCCAGGACGAGCACGAGACGGGCCTGCGGGCCAGCCTCAACCTGGGCCACACCGTGGGGCACGGCATCGAGGCCGCCGGCGGGTACGACCGCTACCACCACGGCGAGGCCATCAGCCTGGGCCTGCTGGCGGCGCTGCGCATCGCCGAGCACATGCGCGGCCTGGACCCGGCCTGGCGCCAGCGCACCCGCGCGGTGCTGGCCCGGCACGAGCTGCCGGTGCACCTTGACGCTGCGGTGTCCACGGAGGCCATCATGCAGGCCATGTCCCGCGACAAGAAGGCCGACGCCACCGCCCTCAACATGGTGCTCATCGACGCGCCCGGCAGCATCGCGCTGCGCCAGAACCCGCCCACCGACATGGTGGTGGCCGCCATCGAGGAGCTGCGCGCGTGAGCGGCGACCCGCGACCCCGCATCGCCCTGCTGCACGGCCCCAACCTGGGCCAGCTGGGCCGCCGGCCCGCCGGCCACTACGGCACCTTCAGCCTGTTCGAGCTGGAGCAGCGCGTGCGGGGGTGGGCCGAGGAGCGGGAGATGCGCGTGGGGTGCTTCCAGACCGACCACGAGGGGTCGATGCTGCAGCACATCCACGGCCTGTCGGGCATCGTGGACGGCGTGGTGATCAACCCCGGCGCCTGGACCCACTACCTGTGGTCCATCCGCGACGCCCTGGAGGCCCTTGGCGTGCCGTTCGTGGAGGTGCACATCAGCGACGTGGAGGCCCGCGCCAAGGCCGAGCCCCACCGGGGCATCTCGGTGGTGCGCGACCTGGCGACTCAGGCGGTGTGGGGCAAGGGTCCCGACGGCTACCGCGAGGCCCTCGACATCCTCAAGGGGGTGCTGGCATGAGCGACGACCCGCGTCCGGCACGCCGCGCGGCGGTGCTGGCCGAGCTGCACCGGCGGCGCATGGACTGCCTGGTGGTGACCCGGGCCTCCAGCGTGCGCTACCTCACCGGCTATGTGGGCAGCAACGGCATCGCGGTGATCGGCAGCGAGGGCTCGGCCCTGCTCACCGACTTCCGCTACCGCACCAGCGCCGCCCAGCAGATCGACGAGGGCGTGCAGCTGGTGATGCGACAGCAGGACCTCATCGGCGGGGTGCCCGAGGTGGCCGCGGGCCTTGCCGGCGGCGGCAAGGTGGGCCTGGAGGGCGAGCACATCTCCCTGCAGGCCGGCGAGCGGCTGCGCGGCATGCTCACCCGCCACGGGCCCGAGCTCACCAGCGGCATCGTCGAGGACGTGCGCGTGGTGAAGGATGAGGGCGAGGTGGAGCTCATCCGCCGCTCGGCCGCCATCACCGACGCCGCGCTGGCCGACGTGGTGGCCGCGGGCCTGGTAGGCCGCACCGAGCGCCAGGTGGCCTGGGACCTGCAGGCCGCCCTCAACGCCCACGGGGCCGAGGGCCCCAGCTTCGACATCATCGTGGCCGCCGGCCCCAACAGCGCCAAGCCCCACGCCGTGCCCGGCGATGCGGTGATCCCCGCGGACACCATGCTCACCATCGACATGGGCGGCATCTTCAGCGGCTACTGCTCGGACATGACCCGCACGTTCTGGCTGGGCACGCCCGACCCGCAGCTGGTGGAGGCCTACGCGGTGTGTGAGCGGGCCCAGCTGGCGTCGCTGGCGGCGGTGCGCCCCGGAGCGCTGTGCGCCGACGTGGACGCGGTGGCGCGCGACATCATCGACCAGGCCGGGTTCGGTCCCAACTTCGGGCACGGGCTGGGGCACGGCGTGGGGCTGGACATCCACGAGGCTCCGCGGCTGGGCCGGGAGGCCCCGGGGGAGTTGCGTCCGGGCATGATCGTCACAGTGGAGCCCGGCATCTACCTGGAGGACGTCGGGGGCATGCGCATCGAGGACCTGGTGGTCGTCACCGAGGACGGTTGCGAGATCCTGTCGGCATACCCGAAGGACCCGCGCGCCGCGGGTTGACGAACGGCAAGGCGAGGGAGGAACCAACAGCGTGGCCATCACCACCAACGACCTGAAGAACGGGTACGTGCTCGACCTGGACGGCGAGCTGTGGACCGTGGTGCAGTTCCAGCACGTCAAGCCCGGCAAGGGCGGGGCGTTCGTGCGCACCAAGCTGAAGAACCTCGCCAAGGGCAACACCACGGAGCGCACGTTCCGGGCCGGCGAGAAGGTGGAGCGGGTCACCACCAACACCAAGGAGATGCAGTACCTCTACCAGGACGGCGGGGAGGTGGTGCTGATGGACAACGAGACCTACGAGCAGATCCACGTGTCGGCCGACGACATCGACGGCATGGACCTGCTGGCCCCCAACAGCGGGGTGCAGGTGCTGTTCGTGCGTGAGGCCCCGTTCCGGGTGGAGCTGCCCAACTTCGTGGAGCTCACCGTCACCCGCACCGACCCGGGCGTGAAGGGCGACACGGTGAGCAACGTCACCAAGCCCGCCGAGGTGGAGACCGGGGCCACGGTGGCGGTGCCGCTGTTCGTCAACGAGGGCGACCGCATCCGCATCGACACCCGCACCCGCGACTACATGGCACGCGCGTGAGCAGCGTCGCCTACATCGACACCACCCTCCGGGACCTGGCCACCTACCCGTGGGGATCCGGCATCGACGCCGACGACCTGGCCGCCGCCGCGGCGGCCCTGTCGGGCGCCGGGGCCGCCGCGCTTGAGGCCATCGACCCGCGGGCGGCCCGCGCCGCCCTGGAGCTGCGCACCGAGTCCCCTGGGACCGCGTGCGCGCCGTGGTGCGCAACGCCGGCCGCACCCCGGTGGGCATCGTCATCCACGGGCGCCTGCTGTGGCACGACCGGCCCGTGTCGGCCGATGTCACCGCCCGCTTCGTGCAGTGCGCCGCCGAGAGCGGCGTGCGCCGCATCCGGGGCCTCGACCCGCTCAACCGCGCCGACCACCTGCTGACGGCCGCCGAGGCGGCCCAGAAGGCGCGCATCACCTTCATCCCCACCATCGTGGCCGGCCCCGCGCCCGCCCTGGAGGATGCGGTGTGGGCCGCCGAGGCCCGCGCGCTGGGGCAGCTGCCCGGCGCCGCGGCCATCTGCGTGTCCGACGGCGGTGGGCACCTGTCGCCCACTCAGCTGGCCACCCTGGTGCGCCTGGTGGCCGCCAGCTCCGGGCTGCCGGTGGAGATCCTGGTGCAGGCCCCCGGCGGCATCGCGCCCCTGCTGGCCAAGGCGGGCGTGGAGGCCGGCGCCAGCGCCGTGTACGCCGCCGCCGGCCCGGTGGCCTCACCTCGGCCCGCCCGTCGGCCGAGACGGTGCGCGCCGCCCTCATGGGCGGCCCCGCCGAGCTGTCGGTGGACCGTGACGGCCTGTACGCCGCCACGCGCAGCATCGCGCCCATGCTGGCCAGCGACCGGGTCACCCTGGCCGCCGGCGACGTGTACGGCCCCGCCGTGTCGCTGCCACCCGACCTGGAGGCGGCCATCGTGAGCCGCCTGGGGCGCCTGGGCATGTCGCGCAGCCTGCTGGAGGTGTCCGACGAGGCCCGGCAGGTCTCGGCCGACCTCGGCGGCCTCACCTTCGCGTACCCGCTGGGCGACGCCCTGGTGGGCCAGGCCTGCGACCACGTCATCGACGGGGAGCGGTACGGCACCCTCGACCCCATCCTGGCCGAGGCCGTGCAGGGACGCTTCGGCGCCCCCCGCGGGCCGGTGCTGCCGCAGGTGCAGGAGGCGGCCGTCTCGGCGGAGGTCTCGCCGGCCGGTCCCGAGCCGTCCATGGCGCAACTGGCCCAGGAGGGCCGCGGCTGGGCGGAGGAGGACCTGGTGCTGCTGGCCCAGTTCCCCGACGCGGCCGAGCGCCTGGCGGCGCGGCGTGCGTCGCTGCGCACCGAGGTGGCCGAGGAGGGTGGCCCCGCCATCGACCGGGCCATGCTGGAGACCCTCATCCAGGCGGTGGAGGGCTCCACCGACTCGGAGGGGAGCGGGGAGATGGCCGGTGCCCGGGTGACGGTGCGCCGCTCCACCCCCGCGGCCGGCGCCGCCGCGGCGGGCCCCGGGGGATCCACGGTGGCCGGCCCGGCCGACGACCACATGCACCGCGTGCTGAGCCCCATGGTGGGCACCTTCTACCGGGCCTCCAGCCCGGAGGCCGACCCGTTCGTGCGGGAGGGTCAGAAGGTGGAGGCCGGCGAGGTGCTGTGCCTCATCGAGGCCATGAAGCTGTTCAACGAGATCACCGCCGACGTGGCCGGCACGGTGCGCACCATCGCCGTGGAGAACGGGCACGGCGTGGAGTTCGGTGAGGTCCTGTTCGTCATCGAACCGGTGGCCAAGTGAAGCTGCTGGTCGCCAACCGCGGGGAGATCGCGGTGCGCGTCATCCGCACCGCGCGCGAGTTGGGCATCCCCACCGTGGCCGTGTTCAGCACGGCCGACGCCGAGTCGGCCGCCGTGCACCTGGCCGACGAGGCCGTGTGCATCGGCCCGCCGCCGCCCAATGAGAGCTACCTGGTGATGCGCAACGTCATCGGGGCGGGGGAGATCACCGGCTGCACCCATGTGCACCCCGGCTACGGCTTCCTGTCTGAGAACGCCACCTTCGCGCGGGCCTGCGCCGACGCGGGCATCACCTTCGTGGGTCCCAGCCCCGACGTGATGGAGCGCATGGGCGACAAGGTGCAGGCCAAGGACGCCGCCCGGGCGGCGGGCCTGCCGGTGCTGGAGGGCTCCGACGGGGCCGTGTCCGACTTCGCCGAGGCCCAGGAGGCCGCCAAGCGGGCGGGCTTCCCGGTGCTGCTCAAGGCCGCGGCCGGCGGCGGGGGACGCGGCATGCGCCGCGTGGACACCCCCGAGGAGCTGCCGAACGCCTTCGACGTGGCCCAGCGGGAGGCCATCGCCGCCTTCGGCGACGGCGGCCTGTACGTGGAGCGCCTGCTGGAGGGCGCCCGCCACATCGAGGTGCAGATCGTGGCCGACGGCCTGGGCGGCGTGCTCATCGCCGGCGACCGCGAGTGCAGCATCCAACGCCGGCACCAGAAGCTGGTGGAGGAGGCGCCCGCGCCCAACCTGCCGGACGCCACCCGCAACGCCATGCACCAGGCCTGCATCGACGCGGCCCGCGCCTGGAACTACAAGAGCGCCGGCACCCTCGAGTTCCTGGTGGACGCCCAGGCCAACTTCTTCTTCCTGGAGCTCAACGCCCGCCTGCAGGTGGAGCACCCGGTCACCGAGCTGGTGTCCGGCCTCGACCTGGTGGCCGAGCAGCTGCGCGTCGCCAGCGGCGAGGTGCTGTCACGCACCGGTGTGGCCGTGGCCAACGGACATTCCATCGAGGTGCGCGTGAACGCCGAGGACCCCAGCGTCGACTTCCGCCCCAGCGCCGGGCGGCTGCGCGAGTTCCACATGCCGGGCGGCCCCGGGATCCGGGTGGACACCCACTGCCGTCAGGGCGTGATGGTGCCGCCCAACTACGACTCGCTCATGGCCAAGCTGTGCGTGTGGGCCGTCGACCGCCCCCGGGCGGTGGCGCGCATGGCCCGTGCCCTGGACGAGGTGGTGATCGAGGGCGTGCCCACCACCGTGCCGTTGTTCAAGGAGATCATGCGCGAGCGGGCCTTCATGGAGGGCAAATACACCACCGCGTACCTCACCGAGCACGCCGACGCGCTGCCCACCCTGGGTTCCGGCTGATGAGCCACCCCGCGGAGGGGCGCCGCAAGTCCCGCCGGGCCGCGGTGGTGGTGCTGTACCAGCACGACGTCACGGGCCTGCCCATCGAGGAGCTCATCGTCAACGCCGAGCGTGAACGCGGCGGCACCATCGACGATTTCACCCGCGCCCTCATCGACGGGGTGTCGGTGGACACCGCCCACATCGACGGCCTCATCACCGGCGCCGCCGACGACTGGACCGCCGACCGCATCGCCCCCCTGGAGCGAAACATCCTGCGCGTGGCGGTGCACGAGATCCTGGACCACCCCGAGATCCCCGCCGCGGTCAGCATCAACGAGGCCGTGGAGCACGCCAAGACCTTCTGCGCCGCCGAGGCCCCCGCGTTCGTCAACGGGGTCCTCGGCCGCATCGCCCGCGAGGTGCGCCTGGACGAGCAGGGCGTGGCCGAGTGACCGGCCAGGACCACACCGCCGAGCTGGCCGCCCAGGTGGAGCGCCTGGAGCGCGTGGCCCGCGACCTGCAGGAGGAGGGGCTCACCCAGGAGGCCGTGCGCGAGCTGGCCGACGAGGCCCTCATCACGGCCGAGCGCATCAGCCAGCTGCTGCCGGCTGCCCTGGAGGGCGAGGGGTAGCGGGCGGGACGTCGGCGCGTTCGGTCTCTCGTGGGAGAGTGCTGCTATTCTGCATGCATGCCCGCGATCACCATCCGAGATGTGCCTCCGCAGGTGCGTGACGAGCTCGCGGCGCGAGCCGCCCGGTCCGGGCGATCGCTGCAGCAGTACGTGCGCAGGATGCTCATCGAGGCCGTGGAGCAGCCCAGCATCGACGACGCGCTGGCGCGTGCCCGGGCGCGCATCGCCGCGGGCGGCGGGACTCGGCTCACGGCAGAACAGCTGGTCGCCCTCACCCACGCCGACCGGCGGTGATCGTCGTCTGCGACGCCTCGGTCGTGGTGGCGTTCCTCACCGATGAAGGCGACATGGGCACCTGGGCCGTCGACCGCCTGCGTGACGCCCGCCTGGTGGCCCCGTCGCTGCTCCCCTTCGAGGTCACGAACGCGCTGCGGCGGCTGGAACGCCAGGGACTCATCTCCGTGGACCACGCGACGCAGGCCCGGCTCGAACTCGACGGGCTGCCCATGGTGGAGTGGCCCTTCGCGGACATCGCACCGCGCGTCTGGGAGCTCCGTGCCAACCTCACGGCATCCGACGCCAGCTACGTCGCTGTCGCCGAGGAGTTGCAGGCGCCGCTGCTCACGATGGATGCCGCCTTGGCCGGGTGCCCCGGGGTGCGGTGCCCGGTGGAGCATCCCGGGTCTACCGGGTCCGCAGCCGGGACTCTTGGGTGACGCACCGGGGATGTCCGGTAGCATGCCCCGCAGTGTCTGAGTCCACACCCGCGCGTTTCCCGATGCTCAGCGCGATCCAGGGCAGTGACACCCTGCGCGGCCTGTCCGAGCAGGAGTTGTCCGAGCTCGCCGTGGAGATGCGCGAGGCCATCATCGGCACCGTCTCCCAAACCGGCGGCCACCTTGGCGCCAGCCTGGGCACGGTGGAGCTCACCATCGCGCTGCACTGCGAGCTGGAGAGCCCGCGCGACAAGATCATCTGGGACGTGGGCCACCAGGCCTACGGCCACAAGCTGCTCACCGGCCGGCTGCCCGAGTTCCACACGCTGCGCCAGCACGGCGGCATCTCCGGCTTTCTGCGCCGTGAGGAGAGCGAGCACGACGTGATGGGCGCCGGCCACGCGTCCACCAGCATCAGCTACGCGGTGGGCCTGGCCGAGGCGCACCGGCGCGGGGTGGGCCAGCAGGGCGCGGTGGTGTGCGTCATCGGCGACGGGGCGCTCACCGGCGGCATGGCCTACGAGGGGCTCAACCAGGGCGGCGCTCTGGGCTCGCCCGTGGTGGTGGTGCTCAACGACAACGGCATGAGCATCGGCCAGAACGTGGGCGCCATGTCCGCGGCCCTGCAGCGGGCCCGCGTGGACAACACCATCACCCGCGTGCGCGAGGAGATCGAGCGCGCCGTGGCCCGCATTCCGGGCGGCGAGTACATGGGCTCGCACCTGCGCGATGCCACCAAGGCCCTGTGGTTCGAGAGCGGGGCCCTGTTCGAGGCCCTGGGCTTCGCCTACCTGGGCCCGTTCGACGGGCACGACATCCCCACGGTGCGGCGGGCCATCCGCTCGGCCGTGGCGCGCAACCGGCCGGTGCTGGTGCATGTGAAGACCCGCAAGGGCAAGGGGTATGAGCCCGCCGAGGGCGACGTGGAGGCCATGCACGGCGCCACGCCCTTCGACCCCACCAGCGGCAAGGCCGCCCCCGCCAAGCCCGCCCCGCCCAGCTACACCGAGGTGTTCGGCCGGGCCCTGGTGGCCGAGGCCCAGCGCGACCCGCGGGTGGTGGCCATCACCGCGGCCATGCTCAAGGGCACCGGGCTGCAGCACATGCAGGCCGCGTTCCCCGAGCGCACCTTCGACGTGGGCATCGCCGAGCAGCACGGGGTGGTGTTCGCCTGCGGCATGGCCATCGAGGGGATGCGCCCGGTGTGCGCCATGTACTCCACGTTCCTGCAGCGCGCCTTCGACCCCATCGTGCACGACGCCGCCCTGCAGAAGCTGCCGGTGGTGTTCGCCATCGACCGCGGTGGTCTTGTGGGCGACGACGGCCCCACCCACCACGGCGCGTTCGACATCGCCTACCTGCGCTCCATCCCCAACATGACGGTGATGGCGCCCATGGACGAGGCCGAGCTGGTGCACATGCTGCGCACCGCCCTCACCATCGACGGGCCCGTTGCCCTGCGCTACCCGCGCGGTGCCGGCGTGGGCGTGCCCCTGCCCGCCGAGCCCGAGCCCTTGCCGCTGGGCCGCGCCCAGATCCTGGCGGAGGGCGAGCGCGTGGCCCTGGTGGGCTACGGCTACGGGGCGCTGCTGGCCGCCGCGGCCGCCGCGCCGCTGCGGGACGCCATCGGCGTCAGCCCCACCGTGGTGAATGCGCGCTTCTGCAAGCCCATCGACGCCGACCTCATCCGTGAGCTGGCCGCCACCCATGAGCTGGTGGTCACCCTGGAGGACCACTCCGCCGAGGGCGGGTTCGGTTCGGCGGTGCTGGAGGCCCTCGCGGGCCGCACCTCGCGTGTGCTGGTGCTGGGCCTGCCCGACCGCTTCATCGACCACGGCCACCGCAACCTGCTGCTGGCCGACGCGGGGCTCACGCCCACGCAGGTGGCCGACCGCGTTGCCCGTGAGCTGGGTGTGGTGCCCGCCCCGGGTGCCACCACAACCGCGGGCTGAAACCGCCGAAAACGCCCATCCTGATGGACGACGCGGGCTGGTCGTTCGCACGGCGACCGCGGGCCGCGCCGCGGGACATCATCGCCCGTGGTCTGGAGAGCCTGGATACCGGGGTTGCTGCTCGCCGTCGTGTACCGGCTGGTGCGTCGCGCCGACGACGGCGCCCGCCTGGTGCGGACGGTGCGAACGGCGTCGCGCACGTACGGCGACCCGTGGCACCGGGTGGTGGGCAGGGCGATGTGGCTGCGCCGCCGCGGCGGCTGGGGCCTGGGGGAGGCCGCCGCCGTGGGCCTGCTCGACCCGGACGGTCCGGATGTCGGCTCGCTGGGTCGCATCAGGAGGCGCACCGGGT
>JAXLSS010000033.1:0-14762 GCA_046330395.1 Thermoleophilia bacterium | reverse complement strand
AGAGGGACCCAACGGCGGGCGTTGCGGGTCTTCGTGCCACGCACGCGCAGCCGCCGGCCGGCGAGGTCCAGGTCCCCCCAGGTGGCGCGCTCCAGTTCCCCGACACGCAGGCCCGTCCCCTCCAGCACGATGAGCGCCAGCTGGTGAGCCGGGGTGATGGCCTCCGCCATGGCGTGGAACTCAGCGGTGGAGGGGGGCTGCACCTCCTCAGTGCGCATCCTGGGCAGCCTGATGCTCGCGTGCCGGGCGGGGTTCGGTTCCACCTCGGCGTGGTCGAGCACCTGGCGCAGCACCGAGAGGTACATGCGCACGGTCTGTGGGGCCAAGCCGGCGCCCGACAGGCCAGCGATCCACGCCCGCACCACGGCGGGCGTCACGCGGTCCACCGGAGTCTGGTCGAGATCGCCGAGCCGGCCGCGCACCAGGTGGTAGGTGTGGTGGCGGGCCTCCCCCACGTCCACGCGCGTGGTGGCGTACTCATCGAGGCAGGCCCGCACCGTCGGGCTGCTGGCGGTGGGCTCACCCCTTACCGGTGGGACGGGCTGGCCGGCCGCCCAGGCGCGGAGGATGACCTCCACCCTGGACTGGGCAACTGCCTTCGTCGGCCACGAGCTGTCGTACCGCTCCGGAGTCTCCCGTCCGCCGGCCCGGTAGTAGACGAGCCAGCGCACGCCCCGCGGCCCGGTGCGGCGCTTCACGTAGGCGCCCATCTACCGCTCCAGCCGCTGCAGCACGCTGAGCACCTCATCGCGGCTGGCGTACCACTTCGAGTCGGTCGGCACGCGCACCAGCTGGACGGTACGCCACAGGCGGTCCACGGTGTTCTCCGTGAGCCCAAGGCGCAGGAGTGACCGGCGGTCGACCAGTGCCGGCAGGGAATCGCGGAGCACCTGTTCGGGGCTCATGACGGCACCTCCGCACCCCGGATGGCCGGCGACCCCGTCTCTGTTCGTCGAGCTGCGGTCATGGCCGCCTGGAATGCCGGTGCCGTCGGTAGCACCCCCCCGACGTGGGTCGCAACCTGGGCGTCGGTCGCTCCAGGGTGCACCTGTAGGTAGGCGCCGATCTGCGCGGCGAGAGTCCCCCCACCACCGTTCAACACTGCCAGTGGCGGTGTTTTCGTGGCGGAGTTCTCCGTGCTCCCGGAAACCGCTTGGCTTTCGCGTTCTTGTGCGTTGCTCCGGTCAAGGCCGCCAACACCGCCAACACCGCCACTTGGCTCAGGAGTTGGGGTCGGGAGGGTCCACGTCCAACCGCCGCCCGGGCCGCCGTGTCCCTCCGATTTCGCTCCTGCGAGGGTCTTTGCGCGTTCGACGGTCCGCCATGCGTGCCCGTCTCGCTCCGCCCACTTCTTCAGGTCAGACACGGCGACGGGACCGGCAGCGAGGACATGCCGCAACCAATCTGCGGCGTCCTCACGCGCCGACCGATCACTCGGGGTCTCGGTCTCTCCGACCAGGTGGTCCGCGTACACCCCAGGCAACTCCTCCGTGAACTCAGCGACCGCGATGCCGCCGCTCGGCGCCTCCACCAGCCGGAATCCCATGGCCGGCGGGTATGCCGCCAGGTTGGATTTCGCGACGGCGAGGACCCGGTCCGGGGTGGCGGCGGCGCTTGTGCCTTCCGGCGGCGCGACGAACAGCACCACGCGCGGAAGGTTCCGCCACGCCACCGACCCCAGCAGCCGCGTCTGCACACCACCCGCCACGGCCTTATTGGTGTGAAGCACGACCAGCACGACCATCCCGAGGTGGATGGCGAGACGAGCGAGGCCGGTGTACGCGGTGCGCACATCCTCATCAGAGTTGCTCCGCAGCCCAGGTGACATGAACCCCGTCGCGGGATCGATCACCAGCAGCCCGATGGACTGTTCACGGCACACCTGCTCCACCACGGGGAGATCATCGGGGAAGGTGAGGGCGCCGATGTCCTCCGGGTTCCGGATCGTGACGCGGCGTAGATCCGCACCTGATGCCGCCAGTCGCGGCACCAGCACCGCGGCGGCGTCCTCCTCGCCGGACAAGATCATCACGTCCCGTGGTTGGGTTGGGCCTCGCCGGGGAACGCCCGGCCAGTCGTCAGGTGCGCGGCGATCAGCTGCGCGACAGTGGACTTCCCGTCGCCGCCGCTGCCCGCGAGGGCTACCATGCCGCGCTCCGGGATCCGGCCGCGCCACAGCCACTGGATGTGTTCCTGTTGGACGTCGGCAGCCGAGACGAAGGGGGACCTGTGGGACGTGTCAACGTCGTGGTTCAGCCCCTCCACGTATCTGCTCACGGCTTCACCTCCCGCCGTGCCGAGGCCATCGTCCGTGCGGTCTCAGGTTCGCTGAGCCCACACGCCTCGGCGGCGCCAGCAACGCGCCACCAACTGTCATCCGCGCTGAGGTGGCCGGCGTCGATGAGGTCCCGAACACGGGCCGCGACCCGATACAGCGTGTGATTTCGGGTGCCAGGTTGGGCGCCCGCGAGCTCCCCCAACAGACTGCGAAGCGCGGCGAGTCCATACCGGGAGCCGGTCGGCGTCACCCACGGCTCAAGGCTGGGGATCGGGGCCTTCTCTGCCGGCACGGGCGCCGGCGCGAGGAGATGGCGCAACCACTCGGGTAGCGGTCCAGGGTCGCCGTGCCGCTCAACCACGTACTGCCCCGCCGCGGTGGCGCTGCCGGCCGCGACGACATAGCCGCCATCACCGCGGGTGTCCACACCTGGCGCAATGCGGCTCGCTGTGTTCCTCAGCCCATCGACATGGGTGAAGTAGAGGTGGAGGCCACGGGGGGTCGCGACGGCGTACCCGAGCCGGGCCCCGTCCCGGCCAACGTGCCGCTCGCGCAGGCGCATGAACTCGCGCATACCGTCGGCGCCGTCCAGGTCCACCACCAAGAGGCTGGACGCCTCACCCGTCGCGATCCCGGTGTTCGCCGTGGGCCAGCGTGCCCACCACTCCCGGATGGCGTCCGGCTCAGTCGTCGCGTCTCGCAGTCCGTGGGCTGTTGCCGGCACCTTTGCTCCGGGCCGGAGGGGAAGGACCGCCCATCCTCGGGCCGCGTGGCCCAGGGCCATCTCCATCATGGATCTGGTCATCGCGCACCTCCGGCCACGCTGTGGGCCAAGACGGTGGACGCAACGGCCACCAGGAACGTCTGCGCCGCGTCGCGCCAGGAGGGTGGCCCGGGTGGGTCACCGCCCCCCGGATCGCCACCGCCAACGCTGGAGCCCGTCGAGCGCCTCCCACCGGACCGTTGTGAGCTCGGGGCGACCCGGCAGCGGCGCTCCGGTGTGCGGCGAACCATCTGCGTGCGTGCCGACTGGCGGAGGTTGAACGCCTGCCGGCGGATCAGCGTGATGTAGACGCGCAGGTTGCGCCGTCGCCGCTCCATTTCCTCGAGGCCATCCTCAGCCTCGATCAGCCCAGCGATCCAGGCTTCCGCCAGTGCTCGGCGCTTCTCGAAGTCATCCTCGACTACGACGGGAACCGTGGTGATGACCACGGGCTCAGGTATTCTCATGTCGCCCTCCTTGGCGAGCATTTTCCGGCCCCACGCGTCCGCAAAACGCCTGGGGCCGCTGTCTTTCTAGGCTGCGGCGCGCTCCAGGTCGAACCGCTCACGGGCCTCCGTGAACCAGGCGCCGAGGCGCTCACGGACGGTGTCGCCACTCGGGATCTGCGCCAGCGGGTTGCGGCGCAGGCCGGCGGTTGCCGCGTCCGTGATCTCGACGTCGGACAGGTGGCCTACCGGCATACCCGGGGCCGTGCACGCCTTCTGCAGGCGGCTGATGACGTCAAACGCGAGTCGTTGATCCGCGGGTTCGGGGAAACGGCAGTGGCCCATGAAGTCCGCGAGGTGTCGGGCCTCAACGGCCCACACGTCGGATGCCTGGGCGGCTGCTTCGCTGGCCTTGACGCGGGCCGCCTCCGCTTCAGCCGCTTGGGCGTCCCGGAAGCGTTGGATGCTCGAGCGGGACACGCCGAACTCCTCTTCCAGCCGTCGCACCGAGATCCCTGCTCCCAGGGCCCGCTCGAAACGTTCGCGCTCGCTAGGTTCGAGGGCCGCGATAGCGTCGGGCACGGTCATGCCGCCACCTCCGTCCGCTCGATTCCTCGTGCGGCGTCGACCACTTGGGCGAGCAGCACGCGGGCGCTTTCGTGACTTGGCACTCGCCAGCCATGGACCGTGGCCGCCCACTCCAGAGCGTCCCCCACCTGGGCGTCACTCGTAAGGTTCCCGAGGAGCTCGTGACTGTGGGCACGGCCGCGCGCCAACCGGAGCAGGGCAGTGGATACGGCGGAGCCCTCAGCCGGGCTGTCCCACTTGCATGTGGCGAGGAGGTCCCCCAGGCGGTTCGCTGGGATCGCCCACAGTGGGGCGGTGGCGACGTTGACCCTTGCGGACGCGCGTCGTGAGAAGGCGCTCAGCGTGCTCGCCGGGATGCCGTTCCGTTCGGCGACCTGCGCGAGTGGCTCACCGGCCTGGACTGCGACGTGCAGCTCGACCAGCTCGGGTCGTTCCCTCGTGATTGGCATGAATCCCCTCCATGGGTTTGCCAGTGTTGCGGTCATCCAACCACGCGGTGTGGCCCAAACGGTCATGCGCTGCGTCTGACACCTTGTGATCACTCACGTGAGTCAGATGCGAGTGCATGAATGGCTGTTCTGGCGTTCCGCGTCTCGACCGTGCGCGACGGGCATTGGCACGCAGCACGCCACATGATTGGGGTCAGGCCAGATCGGCTTGGCGCTCACGTTTCCGGGGTCGTCGCCGATGGTGATGGTGACGCCACGGCTATTGCGGATGTCCGCGGGCCGCGCTAGCGTCACCATCAACCAAACCAGTGGGACCGCGCTGCGCTAACAGCCGGCCCCCGGCACCCGGAGTTCAGACCTCCCGATGCATCGCGCAGGGTACAACGCGGCGGCGATCACCCATTCTTGGGGTGGCGATGACCCGTGCCCGCGCCCATCTACGGGGTAGACGCCTCCCGGTGCCTCCATCCAATGAGGAGGCATCACCATGTTGAAGTCGTTCCCGCTCGACACCGCCCGGATGAAGTTCGTCGCGGTGGACACCGTTGCCGTTTTCGAGTTCACCCAGGACGGCGGCCGGTCTGACCGGCAGCGCACCGACGCCGACGGGCGTCTGGTGTTCAGGGTGAACACGTTGTGCATCGTGGAAGGTGAGGCTGGCGGGGAGACGGTCCCGGTCCGAGTCGCGTTTGACGCCGAGCCGGGCATCGTGCCGCTGACGGAGGTCACCTTCACGAACCTGCAGGCGCGCCCGTGGGCGCAGGGCGACCGCTCCGGCATCGCCCTGAGCGCCGACAGCTGCGAGCCCGCGCACAGCCAGAACGGCCGGGCCCGCAAGCCCGACCCGCTGGCGAGCGCCGAGCCGGTGGCGTCGTGACGGACCCCGGGAAGGTCTCGTGGGGGGCCGCACACGCGGCCCCCCGGTGCTCGCGGCGCGAGGTGACCCGGTGACCGGCCATCTGGTGGCGGCCCTCGCCGACCCGGGGCTGGAGGAGCTGCTAGTCGCTGCGGGTCGCGACGCGGATGACCCCACGAACTTTGCCCAGGCGCTGGCGCTGGCGGAGGACGCGCTGCGTGAGGCCCGGATCCGGCTCGGACGGGGTGACTCGTGACCGGTCAGGGACGGCTGTTTCCGGGGGGTGGGTGCGACACCCCCCGCACTGCCCGGGTGGACCTGGTGGAGGAGGCCGAGGCGTGGCGGGAGCGTGTGCGGGCTCTCGCCGAGGTGGACCCGGAGGTGCTCACATCGGCGGGCGTGCTGGCCGGCGCGAACAGGGGTGAGTACCTGCGGGATTTGCGGGAGGCGGCGGACCGGCTGGACGGCGCGACGTTCGCGTTGGCAAGCGGCACCCCTGTGCGCTTCGGGGGTGCCGCATGATCGGCCACGCGCTGAGCCGGCTGGACCAATGGGTGCCCGTTCCCCCGGCCCTGATGCTGTGCGTGCTGGTGCTCGTTCTCGGGTTCGTGGCCCTGGTGGTGGTCCAGTACGTGCATGCGCTGCGGTACCCGGTGCGTGAGGCGTGGCACGGGGTGATGGACCTGGAGCGCGCCTACCGGCACGACGTGCGCTCAACGGACGCATCGGTGCGTGAGCGGATGGCTTCCCGGGAGCGAGTGCCGGACCGGGTGCCGCGGGGGTGGTCACGGTGACCGTCCCTGAGGTGTTCCCTGCCCGACCGGTGCGACTCACCATGTTCGGTGTGGTGATCCTTGGGTGCGTGGCCGGCGGGCTGCTGGCGGTGTCGGTGCGCGACCCACTCGGTTCGGGTGTGCTGATTGCGGGGGGTGGCATCGGGTTGACGATCGGCCTGTTCATGGGCCGTGGCTTTGCCGGTGGCACCCGCGTGGAGTGGGCCAGGTGGGAGGGCCGCGCAGGGCGTGGGTTCGCGGCCGGGATGGCTGCGATGGGCGCGTGGTGGCTGGCATGGGGGCTGGCCGAACCGGATGCGCTGCTGTCGGTGGGTGGGCTGGCTGCGCTGCTGGTGTCCCCGTGGATGCACGCAACCGTCACCCGCGAGGAGGCCGAGAACGTGGAGGCCGCCCGCCAGCACGAGGAGGGGTTGGGATGACCGTCGCCCCGATTGTGAAGTGGCTGTGCGTCCTGGAGGCCGCGTTCATCGTCGCCGCGCTGCTGGGGGCGTGGAGATGAACGCCACCCTCGGGATGATCCGGATCACCGGCCATGCGCTCGCGGCGCTGCTCTCCTACCTGGGGGCCTGGCGCGAGGTCACGGTCCCCACCGTCCTGGTGCTGGCCGCGGCGCAGGTGGTAGGCCCGCTGGGCCTGCTCGCCGGGCTGGTGGTGCTCATCGTCGCGCTTGTGTTCCTCGCCGACCACGGCCGCGGGCTCTCACTGGACGCCTTGATGCGCAACGCCGGTGACGCACTCGAACGTTGCCGCCGACGCCACCTGGCCCTACGGGTACGGCGACGCTGGCCCGCCCTGTGCCGGGAGCTGGGTTGGGATACCGCCGAGGGCCGCACCCCCACGACGAGCACCGGCCGCCCGGATGAGACGCGCCGGCAGCGGCCCCGACAGCCCGCCCTCCGGCATGTGGAAGCCCTGGCGGGCACCCTGCGCGTTTGCTGGCGGCCCCGGGGGGATGTCTCACCGGGCAAGTGGCAGGAGCACGCGGAGGGTCTTGGTCGGCAGCTCGGCGCCCACTCGGTGCGCGTCGCGGAGTTGCCGGGGGAGCCCGGGACGCTGGCGGCCACCTTCGGTATGACCCCGTTGCCGGTGAGGGATGCGGTCGCTGGTCCTGTGGGCGAGCAAGCGCAGGCCCCCCCACTAGGGCCGGAGCGCCAGGTCGTCCACCAGGTCGAGGCCCCGGCGCTCAGGCTGGAGCTGGGCCAGCGCGCTGGTGGTGGGATCGCGGCGTGGGTCCCCGCGGAGGTGAACGGGTTGCTCATCACCGGGTCGACGGGTGGCGGCAAGGGCGGGGCGGTCCGCTGTCTTGTCTCGCAGGTGCTGGAACGGGGCGCGGTGGTGCATCTGCTGGACGGCAAGGGCACCGGGGAATACCGGTGGATCGGGGATGCCGGCGGGTTCGTGTACAGGGACGTCCACAGCATGCTGGCCGCGTTGCAGAGCCTCGGCGACGAGCTGCGGAACCGGTGCGACGATCTCCACGCCCTCGGGGCTGCGTCGGTGTTGGAGCTGCCCCCACGGCTGCGTCCCGGGCCGATCCTCGTGGTGATGGACGAAGCCGGCGACGTGCTCACCCTGCGCAAGACGACGGAGGAGCGCAACACCGACGCCATCCGCGGCCAGCTCGGGGTGCTCCTCACCCAGCTGGCCCAGCAGGGCCGCGCCGCCTTGATCCACGTGGCGGTGAGCCTGCAGCGCGCTGACGTGCAGGCCCTCGGCCCGTCCGGCGGGGCGCTGCGCTCGAACCTGGTCGCCCGCCTGGTCGTCGGCACCACCGACGCCGACGGACTGGACGCCGGCCTGGGCACCGGTCACCGCGATCTGCTCGTGCACTCACCGGCACCCCGGGTCGCGCCCTGGCCAAGTCGCTGAGCCACATCGACGGGGCGCACCCTTACGCACTGCAGGTGCGGTGGATGCCGGCCCCGGCCCCGCGCGCCCTGGTGGCCGTCTCATGAGCACCTCGCTGCCCGTCCGGGCCCCGGTGCGCGGTGTGGCCGGTGACCGAGTGGGACGGGCGCCCGCACCGGCGAGCCGCGGCCAGGGTGAGGACCGCCCGCGCGTCCGAAACGGACAGGCGCGGGCGGGCGGGACGCAACCAGGGCCGGTGCGCGGCCGGAGGCCGCCACGGCCCTTGGAAATCTGGCAAGCGGTGCGTACACGGGCATTCGGTACAGGTTGCGTCGGGCCTTGTGGGAGCGGCTCACGCCGGGGGCGCACAGGGTGGCGGAGTGTGGTCGTCGGCCGTTGCCTGGGTGCGGTGTGGTGCTGCGTTCTTCGGAGGGTGGGCCGCTGCATTGGGCGGGGCTGGTGACGTGCGGCAGCGTGAGTGCGTGTCCGTGCTGCTCGGCGAAGATCCGGGCTGGGCGCGCGGAGGAGATCCGCCGTGGCCTGGAGGTGCATACCGGGCGTGGTGGTGGCGCCCTGTTCGTGACGTTGACGTTGCCGCACACGAGGGCGCAGGGGCTGGTGGAGGTGTGGGACACGCTGGCGAACGCGTTGCGGCGGGTGTTGTCCGGGACGCACCGTCGGGTGTTGCGTGAGCGGTTCGGGGTCGTCGGGTTGATCCGGGCGACGGAGGTCACCCACGGCCAGCATGGCTGGCATCCGCACGTGCACCTGCTGGTGCTGGTGGATGAGCCGTGGGCGGACCTGGACCGGGTGGTGGAGTTTTGGCGATGGCTACACCTGCGGTGGGCGCGGGCTGTTGTCGCATTGGGTGGTGGTGAGCCGACGTTGACCAGGGGCGTGCAGGTGTTGCCGTGCTGGCGGGACACGAGCGCGGTTTCCCGTTACCTCGCCGCGGTGTCCGGGGACGTGCCCTCGGAGTTGACCCGCGGGGACCGGAAGACCGCCCGCTTGCCCGGGCACCGCTCACCGTTTCAGCTGCTGGCCGACGCGGTGGAGCACGACGACCAGCGCGCCTGGGATCTCTACTGCGAGTGGATCGCCTCAGCGAAGGGCCGGCCGGTGATCATGTGGAGCCGCGGCCTCAAAGACGCGCTGGGGCTCTGGGACAGGTCCGATGAGGAGATCGCCGAGGAGCATGATCACCACCAGGTCGTCGCGCACGTGACCCGGGAGTGCTGGCGGGCGATGACATCGGCGGGGTGCACGGTGGAGGCCGCTGAGGTCGCGACAATCCTCGGGCTGGACTCCCTGGCTGGTGTGCTCGGGATGTGGGGTGTGCGGGCGTGGCTGGACCGCCGCGGCCAAGGGCCCCCCGTGCTCCGCGCAATCAGGGGTGCGGCGCCGACAACGGGTCTCGCGGGCTCGTGTTAGTGCTGCCCCCGGTCAGCGCCGGGGGCGGTCAGCGAATGATCAGACTGCGGGCTACCAGCTCACCTTCATCGCGGTGATCGGGCCCACCGAACCGCCGGTCCTCACGACCGTGGTGGTGTTCACCGACGAGCTGGTGGTGCTGGTGGTGGCGGCGCTCGCGCTGCCCACCGCGACCGTCAGGGCGGCGACGGCGAAGGTGGCGGCGATCAACCGCCGGGCCCGCAGGGTCGCCTTAGCGCGTGAGTTGCTGTCCATCTTCTAATCCCCCCCAGGAACGCCTTGACACGAACTGTGTCGACCCACCGACACCCGACCCGCATAGGTACATCCCCCACTCCCCTGGGGTTATGTGTCGCTTGGGATGGGGATCCGACCCGCCAGTGGCGCCCACAGTGTTGGGCCGTCTGGCGCCAGTTCCCAGCGGTCAAGGCGGGGGTGGCAGGTGATCCGGCCGGAGAGGGCCAGTCCGATCAGGAGGTCGTGGGCGTCATCGCCGACCAGCTGCAGAAGCTCCCGCTCGGTGTGGGGGCGTTGGGCCAGCGCCGCCATGATCCGGGAGCTGATGGCGAACGTGTCCACCCCATCACCTTCGGTCAACCTGTGATCCGAAATTAATTTGTCGGTGGTGAAGTTGGTGGCCCGCGGCTGGTGGTGGCCCGGTACCAGCCGTCTGTGAGGAGGTCTCGGCGCTGACTCGCGGGATCATCATCACTCAGGGGGTGCGTGCGCGCTACTGCTACGTGGCGGGGAGGTGCGGCGGTGTTGAAGCTGGAGGACGTTGATGAGCGGACCTTGGTGACGCCGGCGGAGGCTGCCGTGTTGCTCGGCCGGAGCCCGGAGACGATCAGGCGGTGGGTGCGCCGCGGGGTGGTGCCCGGGTTCCGCGACCCGGGTGGCCGCCTCCATGTGCGGTGGGGCGATGTCGCTCCTCGTCGGGTTCCTGCTCCTGAGCCGGTGGTCCTCAGGCCGCGCCGGCCGGTCAGCCGTGCAGCAGAGATTGCCCGGCAGGTGACCGATGAACGCCTCCGGGACGCCGAGGACCGTCAGCGCCCGTAACGGGCCCTGGCCGCTTCCAGGGTTGGGCCGAGTCCGATGCGCCGCGCGGCAGCCGGGTTCTTGAGGGCCCATTCCTCGATCTCCTGTGCGGCGGCCTTTCGCTCCGCCCGCAGCTGCTGCTCGGCTTTCTGCTCGGTGGTTGCGGCGAGTTGGCGCAGGAGGCGTGTGATGCCGAACTGGTCGGCGAGGGACGGGTTGGCGTCCGCCCACACCCGCCACTTCTCTGCTTGCTCGGGGGTCCAGTCGACGAGCGGCAACGGTCACTTCCGGTTTTGGATGACGAGCTTGTCGACGTACATGGTTCCGACCCGCAGGCGACGGTTCACGGTGGCTCGGCCCATCGCGTTCCGGGTGAGCCGTGCGAGCCGGAGGACGTCGCGGCCAAGCTGGACTGTGCCGCCGGGGTTGTCGATCACGCGTGCCGTCATCGCGAGCACCGCGGAGTCTTGCTCGCTCTGCTGCTGCCGCTGGGCGGCTTCCTGCTGGTTGAGCGCGGCGAGCTGCCGGTGGGTGGCGAGCTCATCGGCGACGCCTGTCCGCTGCGCCTCCTCGGGGTTCTCTTGGGCCCATTGGGTCCACTGGGCGAGCACCCGGGGGTCGTTGAGCACGTCGGCTGGGTAGGTGGCGGTCTCTGTGATCGGCATGGAGTTGGTGCGGTGGTCAGGGGGTGCTGAGCCCGAGCAAGGCGAATCGTGCGCTGCGCTCGAGCAGCCAGCCGACCTCGAGCACCCGCAGCGCATCCGGAATGGACCAGGCCTCCGGGTCCGCGGGGATGTCGGGCAGCAGCGCGCCGATGAGCTGCTCGGCGTCGCGGGTGTAGTCATCCATCCCTCGCCTCCGTGGCATCGCGTGCCGCGAGCCTTGCTCGCAGCACCTCTGAGAGCTGTTGTCGGAGTTGCACGGGGATGTCGATTGGGTTCACTCCCCCGTAGAGGTCCTCGAGGCGCGCCTCGATCGACAGGCGCGGTGGGCTGTCGGTGCCATCGCGAGCCGCCTGGCGGTCCATGAAGCGTGAGAGTGGGACTGCGACTGTGAGGTCCCCGTCCATGAGGCGCGCGGTCAGGGTGCCGATGATCTGCTGCAGCGGATCGCCTTCCGGGTCGTAGGCGGTCACCGGTTGGGTGAGCTCCATGCGGGCGCGGCTGGCGGTGAGCAGCACCCGGGCCGCTTCACCCGGCGGCATCGGCAGACCCAGCTGCAGGGACGTCTGTGCGGCAGCCTCGGCGAGAGCGATGGCGTCGAGTGCCCGCGCGACCGCTTGCGCGCGGCTGTGGATCACCTCCTGCTGCACCTGGCGGTCCGCGTGGGCGTCCCACGTCTGGGCCCGCTCAACCCACCGCCACTGTGTGGACCAGCGAGTCCAGGCGCCTGGTGCTCGGCCGGTTCCTGGTGCCCGGTCGTTGCTCGTTTGCCGCCCGGCCCAGGCTGCGTCGATGCTGCGCCCGGCAGCGGGGAGGTCCCGGTACCTGGTGAAGGCGGCGAACGCCCGGGTGCTCTCGCCCGGCTGCCGCTCCCACTGTGGCGCGGTTGGACGGTCCGCCGTGACGCTCATCAGCGCTGCGCGCGGTGCCGCTCGGCCTGTGTCTGTTCCAGGCGCCGCAGCCAGGCGGGTGAGCCGGGCCTGTCCCGTAGGGCTTCGCTGAGCCGTTGGGAGGCTGGTCGGTGGCGCCGCAGGGCCTCAGTGATTCGGGCCAGGGCCCTCGGGGACGGGGTGTGCGTCGGTGGCATCCATGCCCTCCAGCTCGCGTGATTCGTGGTGCTCACCCTAGCGCGGGTCGCCGTCTTCCTGCCAGACGATCCCCACGGGTGTACACCATTCGACCGTTTAGTGTACACTCGGGACGTACGCACCCCGGGAGGCATCGTTGCGGGTCGTCAGCTACAGCCGCGTGAGCACCACCGAGCAGGGCCAGTCTGGTCTCGGCCTGGAGGCCCAGCGCCAGACGATCGCGAACACCGCCCAGGCGCGTGGGTGGGAGATCGTCGCTGAGCTGGCCGACACCAGCAGCGGGAAGACGCTGCAGCGCCGCCCGAGCCTCGCCGAGGCCCTCCGCATGGTGGATTCCGGGGAGGCCGACGCCCTGGTGGCCGCCAAGCTCGACCGGATCAGCCGGTCGCTCCTGGACTTCGCCGGCCTGGTGGAGCGCGCCCGCAGGCACGGATGGGCCCTCGTCGCCCTCGACTCACCCGCCGATATGAGCACCCCGCAGGGCGAGCTCGTCGCCGGGGTGTTCGCCAGCTTCGTCAGTTCGAGCGCCGCATCATCGGGGAGCGCACCCGCGCGGCCCTTGCGGTGAAACGCAACCAAGGCACCCGCCTTGGGCGTCCCACCGTCATGGCCAAGAGCGTGCGGGATCGCATCGAGCTGAGCACCGGGCAAGGCAAGCCTGCGCGCAATCGCCCGCGGCCTCAACCAGGACCGGGTTCCGACCGCTCACGGAGGCCGCGAATGGCACGCGAGCACCGTTAGAAGGCACTCAATTCCGATACTTCGGGTCTCAAGGGCGACTGGGACGGATCGGGGTGAGGACCGACTCTGCCGACCGCCTCAAGGCATCCGCCTCCTACGCGCCCGCTATCGAAATGGTTAAGCTGTGCGTGGTTTGATCCGACTTAGTCCTTGCGTGGCGCGCGCTGATTGCGCTAGCCTCGAACGGTCGGTCGGGAGGGCCCACTGGGTCCGCGCATCCTGTTAGGGATGCCCCGGCCGTTTCTATTGGTGGCCTCATGTACTTGCTCTACTGCGATGAATCAGGCGATGTCACCAACGTCAACGACCGAGCCGTTGTCGTCGCAGGCGTTGCAGTCCATGAGGAGGCTGTGCGACCGCTCGCAGGCCGGGTCAACGAAATCATCGCCGAGCACGTCGGAAAGAAGTTCGTCCGAGACCTAGAACTCCATGGCAGTCCGCTGAGGGTCGGGAGACATGGATGGCAGGTGTACTCGTCAGCCAAACGGGCTTCCCTGTACAAGTCCCTGCTTGATCTGCTCTGCGACTGGCAGCACGAGGGCAGTGGTACTGGGGTCCGTGTCTTCGCGACCGTCGTTGACCGAGCGGCGAGTGAATCGCCGTTCGAGACGGGCTACGGCGAGCTCCTCCACGTCTTCGATGAGGGCCTGCGGCAGGGACGGCGCGGCGGGAATCCCCACAACGGGGTGCTCATCGCCGACAGAGGTAAGTACGAAAAGTGGCTCTCGGCCTGGGTCGAGCTTGCGCGCGCTCGCTACCGACGCCCTGCTCAGGACAACCGACGGCTTTATGCCCTCGTCGAGAATCCCTTCTTCGTGGACTCCCGATCAACCCGACTGATGCAGCTGGCTGATCTCGTCGCGCACGCCTTCTACCGGGGATTCCAATCGAGCGACTGGGAGTGGGCTGAGCACCTACAGCCCGCATTCGAACCTTCGCGAGGGGGCTCGGGTCTCCACCTCGTGCCTCCAGGGACCGAGTGCCATTGCTTCCTATGCGCGGACGGGTCCGATGACACAGCGACTCTTTCGACCTGAAACCTGCCAGCATCGCTTCGGCCTTCTCGGAAGGGCCGGCCAGATCTGACGTGATCGCCACGCCGTAGCCGTTTGCTCATCGCCGACAAGTGCGCTACTTTTATCGGCATGGATGTCGTTGAACCCTGGGCAGAGGCGCAGGCAGCCCTCCGTCCTCTCGCGATCGAACTCCGTCGGCTCATCCAGAAGGGTGTTGAACTGGCTTGGGATCTCCATGAGACCGCTGGGGCCAGCCGCCTGTCCCCGTACATGGTCTCCATGAACGTCAGGCACACAGTTCTGGCCGGCCTCGAGCACTCCGGGCCCGCTTTAGGGGCGGAGGTGGTCGAGCAGCCAAACTGCGGCGTTGAAGTCCGGTACGACCATTTCGTACTCAAGCTGCGCAAGGCCGATGAAGGTGCCCTGCCGCCGCCTGGTGAGTCGAGCGCGCAAGCCGCCTTCTATCAGCAATCACTTTTCGACTCGACTGACGATGGGCCGGGCGGGCGGCTCGTTGCACTCCTTGTCACTTGGGACGTGCGCTCAAACGGGGTGCTCTTGGGGCCGTGGCTGGTCAAGCCAGACGGCGAGTACATTGCTTGGCAAACGCACCTCGTTTCGGACGTCGCCATCGATAGCGGCCAAGAGCTCGAGCCGCCTGATGGTGCGGATCATTACGACGGCCTCGACATCCGCCGCGAAGCGGACGTCGACGCCGATATCCACGACGACGCAGAGGACGAGGGGCTGGCGTGATCTACGGGGAG
>JAXLSS010000032.1:0-26403 GCA_046330395.1 Thermoleophilia bacterium | reverse complement strand
GATGCGCCCCTCAGCTCCTCCAGAACGCGCCGATGCACCGTGCGCACATGGTGAACATGCAGCGTGATGAACGGGAACGGCTCGGCACGATGAGGATCACCGAGCGCGCGATCGGCGCCGATGAGCTGGTGGTGTGGGCCACGGACGACGCCACCGGCCTCCGCGCCGCATTGGCGATGCCGCGCGCCGCCACCCGCCCCTGCCTGGCCGCACTCACCCTCGCGCCCCACGCCGACTCCACCGAGGCCGTGCGCGACGCGCTGCGCCGTGCCCACCGCATGGACCACGGCCTGCGCCTGCTGGGCATCTCGGCCGCCGGGGCGTCGCTGGTGGTGATGGCCCCCGAGGACCACCCGCGCCGCGCCGACCTCTGCGACGCGCTTGGCCACTTCCTGGCGCGCCTGGGCCGCGACGTGGCGGTGATGCCCGGTCCGGGCACGGGCCACGCCGACCTGATGGCCGTCGCGGCGGCCTGGCCACGCGTGGCCGGCGCCAGCCCCGCCGACCACCACCTGCCGCCGGAGGCCCGCGGCGCGGTGGCCGCCGCCCGCACCGCGCATCAGCACCTCACCGGGGCCGGCCTGGGCCGGGCGCGCGGGGAGGTGCTGGGCCCCGACCGGCCCGGTACGGGCGTAGCGCGCATGCTGGCCGCGCACGACGCCCGCGTGTACGTGGCCGATCCCGACGCCCGGTGCGCCGCCGTGCTGGCCGACGAGGTGGGCGGTCAGGCCGTCCCGATGGACGCGGCGCTGCGCAGCGACTGCGAAATCCTCATGCCCTGCCTGCCGGGCCTGCGACTCACCGCCGCCGACGCCGAGGGGCTGGGGTGCCGCATCCTGGTGGGGCCGGCCGACGACCAGCTGGAGGGGCCCGAGGTGGCCACCGCCCTGGCCGCCCGCGGCATCCTGTGGCTGCCCGAGGCGCTCGCGGGGGCGGGGTCGATCCTCGCCGCGTCCGGGGAGCTGCACCTGCCGGGGGCGGTGCGGGACGTCGACTCCGACACGGCGCGCGTGGTGGAGCTCACCCAGACCATGCTGACGGCCTCCGACCGCACCGGTGTGCACCTGTCCGAGCTGGTGGCACGCGACGGCGGCATCCCGCCCGACGGGGACACCCCGCCGTCACGGGTGCGCGCCATCCGCGCCGCGTAGCCGACCGCGGCCGGCGGCATACTGCCCGCCGATGGACTGGGCGCTGCTGGTACGGCATGGCGAGAGCACCTACAACCGGCTCGGGTTGGTGAACGGCGACCCCAGCGTGGTCGTGTGCCTGGACGACGAGGGCGTGCGCCAGGCCAAGGAGCTGGCCGCCCGGCTGGCCGGCGTGGACGTGGACCTGGCCGTGCGCACCCGGTTCGCCCGCACGCACGAGACGCTGGACATCCTGCTGGACGGGCGCGACGTGCCGGTGGTGGACTACCCCGAGCTGGACGACGTGCGGCTGGGCGTGTTCGAGAGCCGCCCGGTGGACGAGTACCGCGCATGGCGGCACACCCACCGCCCCGATGAGCCCCCGCCCGGCGAGGGCGAGAGCCGTATCGACGCGCTGTACCGCTACACCACGGGCTTCCAGCGCATGCTCGATGAGGATGCCGCACGCATCCTGGCGGTGATGCACGACGTGCCCATCCGGTTCCTGGCCAACGCCCTGCAGGGCGCCGACCCCCTGGACGGGCCCGTGACGGCCGTGGCCAACGCATCCGTGCTGCGGGTCACCACGGACGACCTGTACCGGGGCCTCGGCGTGATGCGCGACCGGCTGGGGCACTGAGCTCCACCTAGCACCACTGTACAACCACACAGTTGTTCGCTAGCCTCTTGGCCGCCGGTGCCCGACCGCCCCGGCCGGCCGGGGCACGCCCGGGCCGCGTTCGACGACCCCGCACCGCCGGCCCCGTGCCGCCGGGCCGCGGGCCCGGAGGTGAGCAGTGCCGCAGCTCGGACCCATCGGCCGCCTGGGACGGTGGTCGGCCACCCATATCCGCACCGTCTTCATCGCGTGGATCGTGGTGGCCATCGCCCTTGGTGGTCTGGCCCCCCGCGCAGAGCACGCCCTGTCCGGCGCGGGGTGGGAGGACAGCGGGTCCGAGTCGGTGGCCGCCCGGCAGCTGGCCCAGCGCGACTTCGGGGGCGGATCCAGCAGCGCCCTGATGGTGGTGGTGCACGCCGATGGACTCACCGCGACGGACGCCGCGTTCGCGGCGACGGTCGACCGGGTGTCCGGCATGCTCGCGGGAGATCACGCCGTGTCGAACGTCGTGGCCCCCCAGCCCGGTGCCACCATCAGCCGCGACGGGCACACCGCCATCGTGATGGCCGGCTCGGCGGCGAACCCCACCGGCATGGTGCGGGCCGCGGATCGGCTGAAGGGTCCGCTGGAGAAGCTGGGCACCGGCGGTGTGAGCGTGCACCTCACCGGCGCATCGGGCATGTGGTCCGACTTCAACGAGGCCAACAAGACGGCCATGATGAAGTCCGAGCTGCTGAGCTGGCCGGTCACCCTGGCGATCCTGGTGCTGGCCTTCGGCGCGCTGGTGGCCGCGGGTCTTCCGCTGCTGCTCACCATTCTGGGCCTGGCGTCATCGGCGGGCGCGCTGTTCCTGGCCGCGCAGCTGTTCGACGTCTCCATCTGGGCCATGAACTTCGCCCTGATGTTCGCGCTGGCCCTGGGCATCGACTACGCCCTGTTCATCGTGGTGCGCTTCCGCGGCGCCTTCTTCGGCCACGGGCACTCCGCCGTGGACGCCGTGGCAGAGACCATGGAGACCGCCGGCAAGGCCGTGCTGTTCAGCGGGCTCACGGTGCTGATCTCACTGTCGGCGGTGATGCTGGTGCCCAGCCCGGCGTTTCGGTCGATGGCGCTCGGGATCATGATGAGCGTGGTCTTCATCCTGGCGGCCACCCTCACCCTGCTGCCCGCGGTGCTGGCCAAGCTGGGCCCCCGTGTGGACAGGATGGCGCTGAAGTGGGTGCACAGCGGGGAGCACCGCTCGCCGGCGTTCGCCGCGTGGGCACAGCGACTGTGGGACAGGCCCCTGATGTACGGCGTGCCGGCGCTGCTGGCGCTGCTGGTGCTGTCGATCCCCGTCTTCGGGCTGAAGACGGGCATGCCCAGCATCAAGGTGGTGCCCACCGGCGACTCGTCGCGCGTCGGCTACCAGCAGGTGACCGCCGCCTTCGGACCGGGCGCCCCCGGCACGCTGCAGCTGATCGGGCCCTCCGCGCAGATGACCGCCGCGCGGCGGGTGGCCGCCGCCGACGCCGGCATCGCCGCGGCCATGGCCCCGCAACCCGGCGCGAACGGCATGTCGATGGTGCAGGCGATCCCCGCGACCGGGCCGTCGGAGGCCGCGACGGGAGCCACCATCGACCGGCTGCGGGCCGCGCTGCCCGCCGACGTCCTGGTGGGCGGAGCGGCCGCGGAGACCCACGACCTGGCCTCCACTCTCTCCACCTACACGCCGCTGGTGATCGGGACGGTGCTGGTGCTGGGCTTCCTGCTGCTGCTGGTGGCGCTGCAGGCGCCGCTGATCGCGGCGATCGGGGTGCTCACCAACCTGCTGGCCACCGGCGGCGCCTTCGGCGTGGCGCGCCTGGTGTTCCAGGGCGGGCACCTCTCCGGGTTCCTGGGCTTCGAACCCCAGGGATTCCTGGACGCCTGGGGCCCCGTGTTCTTCTTCGCGATGATCTTCGCGATCTCCATGGACTACACCGTGTTCCTGCTGAGCTCCGCAAAGGAGCACTGGGACCGCTCCGGAGACGCCAACGAGGCCGCCATCGGCGGCGTGGCCCACTCGGGCAGGGTGATCCTGGCGGCGGCCGTCGTGATGGTGGCGGTGTTCTTCACCTTCGCGCTGTCCGGGCCGCTGCCGCCCAAGGAGATGGGGATCATCCTGGGGGTGGCCGTGCTGCTGGACGCGCTGCTGGTGCGGCTGCTGCTGGTGCCCGTGGCCCTCCGGCTGGCCGGCCGCTGGGCCTGGTGGCGCCCCGCCTGGATGGGCCGACTGCTGCCCGACGTGCGCTTCGGGCACTGAAGGGAAGGACCGTGCAGCCCGCTCCGCCCCCTCCGGACGGCCGCCGACCACCAACGCGAACATTGGAGGAAACGTGGCTCGGGTCGTGATCCTCGGGGCCGGCATCGCCGGACACACCGCCGCCCTCAGGCTGCGCAGGGCGCTCGGGCGCTCCCGCGACCATGAGGTCGTGGTGGTGAGCCCCAACGCAAACTGGAACTGGATCCCCTCGAACATCTGGGTGGGGTGGGGCGCATGCCCCGGGAGAAGGTGGTGTTCCCCCTCGCACCGGTGTACGCCAAGCGCGGCATCGCGTTCCGCCAGGCGAAGGCCGTGGCGATCCGCCCGGGGGGCGACGCCGACGACCCGCGTCCCGCCGTCGACATCGAGTACACCGATCCCGAGCGCCTCGGGGAGACCGAGCGGCTGCGGTACGACCACCTCGTCAACGCCACCGGGCCCCGGCTGAACTTCGGCGCCACCCCCGGCCTGGGCCCCGATGGCCATTCGCTGTCGGTGTGCACCGCCGACCACGCGCAGCACGCGGCCACGCGGCTGCGGGAGGTGATCGCGCGACTCAGGGCCGGGCAGCCGCAGCGGCTGGTGATCGGGGTGGGCCACGGCACCTGCACCTGCGAGGGCGCCGCGTTCGAATACACCTTCAACGTGGAGCACCAGCTGCGCGAGGCGGGCGTCCGCGACCTGGCGGAGGTGATCTACATCACCAACGAGGCCGACCTGGGCGACTTCGGCGTGGGGGGCATGACCTTCGAGCAGCAGGGGTTCGTCACCACCAGCGCCCTCTGGACCGCCTCCATCTTCCGGGAGCGCGAGGTGAACGCCATCCTGGGCGCCCATGTGCGGAAGGTGGAGGACGGCAGGCTCGAGTACGAGCAACTCGACGGCTCGGTGCACGAGCTCACCTTCGACTTCGCGATGCTGCTGCCGCCCTTCGGGGGCCAGCCGATCACCGCCGTCGACCGCGCCGGCGAGGACATCACCGCGCGGATGTTCGCGCCCAGCGGGTTCATGAAGGTGGACGCCGACTACAGCGGCAAGCCGTATGAGGAGTGGACGGCCGAGGACTGGCCCAGGACCTATGAGAGCCCGGAGTTCCCCAACCATTTCGCCGCGGGCATCGCATTCGCCCCACCGCACCAGATCTCCCGCCCCCGGAAGAACCCGAACGGCACCATGATCGCGCCGGCCCCGCCGCGGACGGGCATGCCCAGCGGGGTGATGGGCCGCACCGTGGCCGCCACCATCGCCGAGCGCATCCGCAAAGGGGATGGCGCCCGGGCACACACGGCGTCGATGACACGCATGGGCGCGGGCTGCATCGCCTCGGCCGGCGCCGGGTTCCTCTCGGGCAGCGCCGCGGGGATGACCATGTACCCCGTGGTGCCGGACCACGCCCGGTACCCCACCGGACGTGACCTCAAGCACACGCGGGGTGAGCTCGGCCTGGCCGGGCACTGGACAAAGGCGATGCTGCACCACCTGTTCATCTACAAGGCCAAGGCCCGCCCGATGTGGTGGCTGATCCCCGAATGAACCGAGGAACCGTGGAACACCTCCCCATCAACCCCGTCATCGCGGCCGCACCGCTCCCCACCAAATCGACCCTGCGGCGGCGGCGCAACCCGTTCCTGCAGCTCATCAGGTTCGCGCTGCTGAACGCCCGGATGGGCTACATCGCCATGCGCGGCCACAAGTAGCGACGCCGCGGCGGAATCGCCGGCGGTCCGGGCCCACGCAGATCCGGACCGCCGGTGGGCGGCGCGTCAACGGATGCCACGTCCGTCGGCTCGCCACATGTCGCGGGCTTGGCAACCCGCACAACCACTCTACCCCCGTGGAGTTGTTTTATCCAGGCCGGATCCGGCGTCCGTGCGCAGGGCCACGTTGACGGCGGCGTCCAGGCGTTCGTGCAGGCCGGAGTGCCTGCTGCCGTCCGCCCGCACGATCGGGCACACGATGGCGCCGCCCGCCGGGTCGCCGATGACCCGGGCGCCGGCGTCGCCATGCGCCCGGAGGTGCATGGCGATGTACGCGCAGATGTGGGCGTCGATCTCGTCCTCCGCCCGGTCAAGGGCCGCGCCGCTCGACGGCGAGGCCACCTCCCCGCGCAGGGCCGTCCACCGGGGCCCCGCCACCCGGAGCGCGGGCGTTGCGTGTCGCAGGGCCTCCACCAGGACCATGAGCTGACCGAACTGCTCACGCCGGTGCGCCATGGTGCGACCCGCCTTCGCCTTGTACCCGAGGGTGGTCGGCAGGTCGAACAGCACCACCAGGGCCGCGTGCGGGTACACCTCGATGGCGCACCGGGGGGCGGCCGGGTCGAGGCTGAGGCCCAGCTCGCGGGCGATGTGCGCTCCACGGGGTCCGTCGGCGAACGCGGGCATCCCCGTATTGGAGCTGTGCGCCCCGGCATGGCGTGAGCCGAGCCAGCGCGTCACCACCGATTCACACATGCGCCGCCCGGTGGCGTTGGGCACCACCAGCGGCGCGTCGATACCCACCACGCAGCGGCCACCGGTCCATCCGGCCAGCCAGCGGATGATCTCCTCGTCGGTGCGCAGCAGCGCCGAGTCGCGCACCCGCCCGCCGCGCACCGCGCAGACGCCGGTGGGGTTGCGCCGCCCCCACGCCAGATCGACGCCCAGGAAGGTCGTCTCCCCGTCCCGGTTCGCGCCCCCTCCGCCCGCGCCATCCACGCCGGCAGGCTACCCACCCCTCATCGGGATCACACCGGAGCAGGCACCGTCCCCGCACCGATGACCCCCGTCGCGCCGCGCGATCGACTGGACTCGCCAGGCCGACCCGGGAGGTGCGCGGTGCGGAGCGGTGGTGGACTGCGTCGGCGCGCCGTCGCCGTCGCCGTGCTGATGGGCTGCTTTGGCTGCACGGATTCGGCACTGGGCGGCGAGATCGGCATCACGGTGGCGCCGGACGGGAGCGTCTGACTGGGGTCCACGGTCCGGCGCCCCGACGGCACGTTCACCACCTTCAGGGCACCCGACCAGCTCAGCGACGTCGCGGTGGGGCCGGACGGCAACCTCTGGGGCATCGAGTACTGCGGACGCGTGGTGCGGGTCACCCCCACGGGCGTGATCACCACGTTCCCCAGCCATGTGGCGGCCAGCCCCGGCGCGGAGTGCGACGGCAAGGCGATCCTGGCCGGACCGGACGGCAACATGTGGTTCACCCATGACGACGCCATCGGCCGCATCACGCTGAACCCACCCGTCGGCGACGAGGGCTGCACCACCCCCACCATCACCGGCCCGGCGCGCACCCCGACCGGCTCCACCTGCGGCCTGTACAGCCTGATCCGCATCCCGGTGAATGCGCTGGACGCCACCCTGGGCGCCGACGGTGCCCTCTGGTTCACCACCGACACCGGCTTCGGCTCCCCCGGTGCGATCGGCCGGTTCGACATCACCACCCACACCACCCGGATCATCCAGGTGGGCGGGCGCTTCGGAAGTCCCTTCTTCGTGACCGGCACCCGGGACGGAAGCCTGTGGTTCACCACAGACCGGGAGCCGGGCACACGCCTCGGGCGCATCACCCCCAGCGGTCGCATCCGGTGGGTTTCGCTCGGGGGAGTCCACGCCCAGTACGACATCACCACGGGCGCCGACGGGCGCGTCTGGTTCCCGTGCACCGCCGGGGGCCACCGGGCGGTGTGCCGGCTCGACCCGGGCACCGGGCGTCTGCGGGCGTTCTCGCTCGCCGGGTCCTCGGAGTGGTACCCGAATGACGGAATCGCCGCCGCCCCCGGTGGCGACCTCTGGTTCACCCAGATCGGACGCGGCCTGCTGGGACGCATCACCCCCGCCGGAGCGGTCCTGGACTTCCCGCCGACGGTGTCGGTGCGGCGCAGCGCACAGGTGGGTGCGCGGGCGGTGCGGATCCGGCTCAGCTGCCCGGCTGCACAGGGCGAGCCGTGCACCGGACCGGTTCAGCTGTGGGCGACGGGTTCGTGGATGCGGGTGGGCGCCGCCCACTACGCGCTGCGGCCGGGCGCCACGACGTGGCTGACGTTGCCCCTCTGGGCCCCGGCGCGCCGCGCCGTACGGCGGGCGGGGTGGCTGCGCGTGGTGGTGACCACCCGCGGCACGAGCCTGACGTCGGGTTCTCTCCCCGCGATAACACTGCACACACGATAAGGTTGCTTGATGGGTTACGTCCGCAACTCGAGCGCCCCGCTGCGGCGCGCGGTGGTGGCGTCCCTGCTTGGGCTCCCACTGGTCGCCGGGTGCGGCGGTGGTGGTTCACGCACGACCGTGACGGTGCCTCGCCTCGCGGGCCTGACGGTGGATCAGGCCGTCAACCGGATCTGCGCGGCGGGTCTGCACATGGGCCGGGTCATCGAGGAACACACCGACGTCCCCGTGCGGCGCATGAGCCCCAGGGGCCAGGTCCCCGCGGTGCGCGTGGTGGGCAGCTCGCCTGCCGCCGGACGGGTGGTGTCCGGGGGCAGCGCGGTCGGGGTTCGGCTGCGGCTGCCGCGCAATGAGAGCATCGCGGTGCTGGTGCCAACCGCCTGCGGCGCGTCGCCGCGCTGACTCCCGGCGACGCTCGGCCCCTGGGCGATCTGGCGCACGGGGCGGCCGGTGGGGGATCATCGACGTCCCACTCCCTCGAACGGGAGCACGGAGTGATGCGACACAGGCTCGTTCCGCGACTGTGCGCCGCCGGCGCCGCCGCGGCCCTGCTGGCCGGGGCCGGATCCGCCGCCGCGGCGGTCCACTGGTTCAAATCCCCCACCGGCAACCTCAGCTGCGAGGTGGCAGACCACGATTCGCGCGGCAGCTACGCCTACTGCCAGTCCGAGCGCAAGCCGGTGAGCGCCAAGCTGCGGCTCAGCGGGGTCGTCAAGGTGTGCACCGGCGAGACCTGCCTGGGCAACGGCCCCGAGGGCACGCCCGTGCTGGCCTACGGCCATGCGGTCACCGTCGGCCGGTTCCGGTGCACCTCCCGCGCCGACGGCATCCGCTGCCGCGTGAAGGCGACGGGCCGTGGGTACCTCATCAACGGATCCGGTGTGACGCGCCTGCACTGATGCACGCGTGGTGGGCGCCCCGGGGCCGGGTCGCCCACCACGGTGAGGATCGAGCTACTTGACCAGCTCGAAGATCTTGAACATCGGCAGGTACATCGACAGCACCACCAGACCCACCACACAGCCCACCACGATCATCATGATCGGCTCGATGATGGAGGTGAGGGCCTTCAGCTTGGCGGCGATCTCGTCGTCGTAGAAGTCGGCCAGCTTGTGGAGCATCTGGTCCATGGAGCCGGTCTCCTCACCCACCGCCAGCATCTGGGTGACGATGGCCGGGAACACGCCGGTCCTGGCCAGCGGGGCCGCCAGGGGCTGGCCCTCGCGCACGCGCTCGGCCACCTCGCCCATGGGGTCGGACACCAGCCGGTTGCCGGCCGTCTTGGCCGTGATCTCCAGGGCCTGCAGGATCGGCACGCCGGACGCGGTGAGGGTGCCCAGGGTGCGGGCGAAACGCGCCACCGCGATCTTGCGCACGATGTCGCCGATCTGCATCGGCATGCGCAGCTTGATGGAGTCCCAGATGTACTCGCCGCGGTCGGTGGCCTTCCACTTCTTGAAGGCGAAGATCAGCAGCGGCGGCCCGATGAACAGCATGTACCAGTAGCCGCGCAGCAGGTTGCTGACGTCGATCATGAACTGCGTGAGGGCCGGCAGCTTGCCGCCGAGATCGTGGAACATCTTGGCGAAGATCGGGATGATGAAGAGGATCATCGCGATCAGCACCAGGAAGGCGAACCCGGCGATGAGGCTGGGGTACACCATGGCCGACTTGACGGTGCGGCGCAGGTTGTCGTCCTTCTCCAGCTGGGTGGCGACCCGCTCCAGCACCTCCTCCAGGTTGCCGCCCGTCTCCCCCGCCTCAACCATGGCCACGAAGAGCTGGTTGAAGATCTTGTGCTTGCCCATGGCCTGCGACAGGGACAGGCCGGCCTCCACGTCACCGCGGATCTCGGCGATGGCGGCGCGCAGCTTGGTGCTCTGGGTCTGGTCCTCCAGCACGTGCAGGGCGCGCAGCAGCGACAGGCCCGAGGAGACCATCGTGGCGAGCTGACGGGCGAACACCGTCATCTCGGCCGCCTTCACCTTCTTGAAGCGCTCGAAGAACGCGTCGATGGTGATGGGGGCGGCCTTCTTCTCCAGGTCCACCACGGTGAGCCCGCGACCGCGCAGCTGGGCGGCCACCTGGGCCTTGCTGTCACCGGCCTGCTCGCCCGTGGTGACCGCTCCCGAGCGGTCCAGGGCCTTGTAGGTGAACGTGGCGGTGGCCATGGGCTAGGCCGCCTTCGCCTCGACGGGACCGCCATCCAGGATGCGCTTCAGCTCGGCCGGGCTGCCGGCGCGCTCCAACGCGAGGTGCTTGGTGATGGCGCCCTGGCGCACCAGCGTGGCCAGGCTGGCGTCCATCGACACCATGCCGTGCTGGGAACCGGTCTGCAGCATCGAGTAGATCTGGTGGGTCTTGCCCTCGCGGATGAGGTTGCGCACGGCCGGGGTGGCCATGAGCACCTCCACCGCCACGACGCGACCGCCGTGCACGGTGGGGATGAGCTGCTGACAGCACACGCCCTGCAGGGCGTTGGCCAGCATGATGCGCACCTGCTCCTGCTGGTGCGGCGGGAACACGTCGATGACGCGGTCCACGGTCTGCGGCGCGTCGGAGGTGTGCAGGGTGCCGAACACCAGGTGGCCGGTTTCCGCGGCGGTGAGGGCGATCTGGATGGTCTCCAGGTCACGCATCTCACCCACCAGGATCACGTCCGGGTCCTGACGCAGGGCGCTGCGCAGCGCCGCCGCGAAGCTGTGGGTGTCACCGCCCAGCTCGCGCTGGTTGATGAGCGAGCGCTTGTGGCGGTGCAGGAACTCGATGGGGTCCTCGATCGTGATGATGTGGCACGACCGGGTGGTGTTGATCTCGTCGATCAGGGCGGCCAGCGTGGTGGACTTGCCGGAACCCGTCGGGCCGGTCACCAGCACCAGCCCACGGGGCTTGGTGGTCCAGTCGCCGATGGAGGTGGGGAGCTTCAGCTCGGCCAGGGTCTTCAGGTCGGTGGGCACCACGCGGAACGCACAGCCCAGGACGGCGCGCTGGTAGTAGGCGTTCACACGGAACCGGGCCCGCCCCGGCACCTGGTACGAGAAGTCGATCTCCAGGTTGGTCTCCAGGCGCTGCCGCAGGTCCTGGGTGAGGATGCCGTACACCAGCTCCCGCGTGTCCTGGGAGGTGAGGATGTGCTTGCCGATGGGCACCAGCTCACCGTGTCGACGCATCACCGGAGGAGCACCAACGGCCAGGTGCAGGTCGCTGGCACCGCTGTCCAGAACCGTGGTAACCAGGTCGGCGAAATCGATCATCGGCGCCACTTTCTCGCTTGCTCGTGGGTGGGCAACGGGCTGAGACTCCACAGACCTATCGGCCGGGGGCCCGTCCTGATCAAGGAAATGCGCGTCCCCGGGCCTCAGCCCACGGCGCGGGCCAGCTCCTCCAGGGTGGTCTCACCCCGCATCACCTTCAGGAGGGCGTCCTCACGGAGGGTGCGCATGCCCTCCACCTGCGCCCGGCGGGTGATGGCGTCCGTGGAGGCACCCTCCACGATCATCGCCTGGATGTGCTCGGACACCACCAGCATCTCGTAGACGCCCAGCCGACCCCGGTAGCCGGTGCCGCCGCAGCGCGGGCAGCCCGTGGCCCGGTACACCTGCATGCGCTCGGGCAGCGATTCGGGCAGGCGCCCGGAGGCCACCAGCGCCCGCAGCGTCGAGGTGGGCACCATGTGCGGTTCCCGGCAGTCGGTGCACAGCTTGCGCGCCAGGCGCTGGGCCAGGATGCCCGAGACGGCGCTGGCCGACAGGAACGGCTCCACGCCCATCTCCGACAGGCGCGACAGCGCCCCGGCGGCGTCGTTGGTGTGCAGGGTGGCCAGCACCAGGTGGCCGGTGAGCGCCGACTCCACCGCGATCTTGGCGGTGTCGCGGTCGCGCACCTCACCGATCATCACCACGTCCGGGTCGCATCGCAGGATGGACCGCAGACCGGCCGCGAACGTCAACCCGGCCTTCGGGTTCACCTGCACCTGGTTGATGCCCTGCATCCGGTACTCGACCGGGTCCTCCACGGTGATGATGTTCTTGTCCACCGAGTTGAGCTGGTGCAGCGCTCCGTACAGCGTGGTGGACTTGCCCGACCCGGTGGGGCCGGTCACCAGCAGCGCCCCGTAGGGCCGCCGGTAGCACTCGGTGAACCGCTCCAGCACGTCCGGGGCGAACCCCAGCTCGCTGAGGTCCATCACCACGTTGCGGCGGTCGAGGATCCGGATGACGATCTTCTCGCCGTACACCGTGGGTAGGGTGGCGATGCGCAGGTCCAGGTTGCGCCCACCCAGCCGCAGGCCCACGCGGCCGTCCTGCGGGGAGCGCCGCTCGGCGATGTCCATGTCGCACATCACCTTGATGCGGCTGGCCACGCCGCTGGCGAAGGCGTGGGGCACCGAGGTGATGTTGCGCAGCACCCCGTCGATGCGGAACCGCACGGCCATCTCCGAGGCCTGCGGCTCCATGTGGATGTCCGAGGCGCCGTCCTCGATGCCGCGCAGGATGATGGAGTTGACCAGCCGCACCACCGGGGCGTCGTCGACGGTGTCGTCGTCGATCACCTCCATGCCGTCGCCCACCACGGTGGGCAGGTCGCTCTCGTCCACCATCCGGGCCACGAACCGGTCCAGCTGACCGGCGTGGGCGATGAGGCGCCCCACCTCGTCGGCGTTGGCCAGCAGCGGCCGGATGTTGCGGCGCGTCAGGATGCGCAGGTCGTCCAGGGCGAACACGTTGGCGGGATCCACCATCGCCATCACCAGGCTGCCGTCCGGGTCGAGGCGCAGCGGCACGGCCTGGTATCGACGCTGTGTGCGCTCGTCCACCAGATCCGCCACGGCCGGGTCCCGCGGCTCGGCGGGGTCGTACACGTCGGTGCCCAGCCGGGCGGCGTGCGCCTGCGCCAGCTGGTCGCTGGTGATCACGCGCTGCTCCACCAGCAGGGCGCCCAGGCGGGCGTGGTCGCTGGGGTTGTGGGCCTCCAGGGCCAGCCGCAGCTGCTGCTCGGTGGCGAAGCCCATGCGCAGCAGGATGGCCGCCAGCGAATCGCCGTGCTGCTGGCTGGAGCGGAACACCGCCGCGGCCGGCGGTTCACCGAACCGGCGCATGCCCGCGGGCGGCGCCTCGTCCCCAGGGGTGTGGGACGCGGCGACTGACGTGGTCACCTGCTGTGGTGGAGGCTGTTCTGGCAACGGGGCCCGGGGGTCTCGGGGGGACTCTTCCTCCAAGGAGAATCGACCGAACCGCGCGTTTCGATTACCCCTTCCGGGGGACGGGGCGAGGGGATGCCCACACGGGGGCCCCGCGTTGGAGGTTCAGGCGGCCGGCGCGGTGAGCGCGGCCTGCATCACGTCGATGGGCGGCTCCACGCCGGTCCACATCGACAGCGCCTCGGCGCCCTGGTGCAGCAGCATCCCCAGCCCGTTCACGCACCGCGCCCCGCGGGCGGAGGCGGCGTGCAGCCAGGCCGTGCCGGTGGGCCGGTACACCACATCGGCCACCACGTGCTGCGGGCCGAGGCAGTCCACGGGCAGCTCCGGGGGCAGCCCGTCACCGTGCAGCCCCAGGCTGGTGCAGTTCACCACCAGGGCCGCGTCGGCCGCCGCCCGGGCCAGGTCACCCGGGGTGAACGGCACCGGGTCGCCCAGCTCCGCGGCGCGCTGCGGCGTGCGGTTGGCCACCAGCAGGTGCGCGCCCCGGGAGGTGAGCCCGAAGGCCACGGCGCGTGCCGCGCCCCCGGCGCCGATCAGCAGGGCCGTCCTGCCCTCCAGGTCGACGGGCGCGGCCTCGTCCAGCGCCCGCAGGAACCCGGGCGCGTCGGTGTTCTCGGCATGCCAGCCGCCCGAGCCGTCCGGCACCAGGGTGTTGGCCGCCCCGATGGCCTGCACCGCTGCGCTGGCCGACGAGCAGCACTCCAGCACCGCGTGCTTGTGCGGGATGGTGACGTTGAGGCCCCCCACACCGGCGGCCGCCAGGCCGCGCACGGCCTCCACCACCCGGTGCGGCTCCACGGGGAAGGCCACGTACCGCCAGTCCAGGCCCAGGGCGGCGAACGCGGCGTTGTGCATGGCCGGCGACAGCGAATGGGCCACGGGCCACCCGATGATGCCCGCCACCCGCGTGCGCGCGCTGATGGCGCTCATCCGCCGGCGTTCTTCTGGGAGCGGGCGATGTCCACCTGGAATTGCGCCTCGGTGGTGGCGAAGTAGTGGCCGCCGGAGCCGTCGTTGCGGGCCACGTAGTACAGGTACGGGGTGTGCACCGGGTTGGCGGCCGCCTGGATGCTGGCCACGCCCGGGTTGCTGATGGGCCCCGGGGGCAGGCCCTTGAACCGGCGCGTGTTGTACGGCGAGTCGATGTTGAGGTCGGACTGGGTGAGGTTGGTCTTCCAGCTGCCCAACGCGTACTGCACGGTGGCGTCGATGTCGAGCCGCATGTGGTCGTGCAGCCGGTTGTAGATCACCCCCGCCACCACGCGCCGCTCGTCGGGGCGCCGCACCTCGCGCTCCACCAGCGAGGCGATGATCAGCACGTCGTACCTGGTGAGGTTCTTGCGGGCCGCCGCCGCGTAGCTGACGTCGGCGGTGTTGTTGCGGTAGGCCGCCAGCTGCTGGTCCACCAGGTTCTTGGCGGTGGTGGCCTTGAAGACGTCGTAGGTGGCCGGGAACAGGAAGCCCTCCAACGACCGGGGCGACGACACCCCGGCCAGGTGCTGACCCTGGGCACCCGACGCCGTGAGGCGCAGGTACTCGTCCGGTGAGATGCCCGTCTTGTCGCCGAGGATCTTGGCGATGTCCTCGCGGCGCAGGCCCTCCGGGAAGGTCACCTTCACCGGCACCTCCGCCGCCGCCGTGCGGGCGTGGGTGCCCCCGCCCCCGCGCAGCGAGCGGGCCATGGCGTAGCCGGCGATGAGGATGACGCCCACGATCAGCGCCAGCCACAGCAGGGCGTGGCCGTGCCCGCCACCGCCGCGCCGCCGGCGCGGGCGTGCCGCGGGGGCGGGGCCGCGCCGCGCGGTTTCGGCGCCGGCGCCGCCCGGGGCGGCTCGGGTCGCGGCGGGGCGGGCCGGGGCTGCTGCACGGGGCGTGCCTCCGGGGCGGGGCGTTCGCGCCGCCGCGCCCGTTCCTCCTGGGCGCGGGCCCGTTCCTCGGGTGTGCGGGCGCGGTAGTCGCGCCGGCCGAAGTCCCGGTCCCCCGGGCGGTCCTCGCTCACCCCGGGCCGCGGTGCGCCGCGCGGCCGCGGTGAGGTAGCTCTCCAGCAGCACGCACGCGGCCAGGCTGTCGATGCCCGGCGCATCCGCGCCGGTCCACCCCGGCCTCCCGGCCGCGGCGGTGGCCTCCGTGGTGCTGAGCCGCTCGTCCACCATCTCCACCGGCACGCCCACCTCGCGGCGCAGGCGGCCGGCGAACCCGGCGGCGGCACGGGCCTGCGTGCCCCGGTCCCCGGACATCAGCTTGGGTCGCCCACCAGGATGCGCTCGGGCGCCTCGTCGGCGATGACGGCCAGCAGGGCGCGCATGCCCGACGGGCTGTCCACGCGGTTGATCACCCGCAGCGGGCGCGCCACGGTGCCGGTGGCATCGCTCACCGCCACGCCCGTGCGCGCACGACCGTGGTCGATGGCCATCACCTTCACCCGCCGGCGCCCGCCAGCAGCTCGCGGGCCCGTTGCAGGGCCTGCGGCAGCTTGGACGGGTCCTTGCCACCGGCCCGCGCCATGCTCTCCTTGCCGCCACCACCGCCGCCCACGATCGGGGCGACCTCCTTCATCACCGCGGCCGCGGACACGCCCGCGGCCACCGCGCCCGGTGCCATGTTGGCCACCAGCGCCACGCGACCGTCCACCACGGCGGCCAGCAGCACGGCGGCGCCGTCGCCCAGCAACCGCTTGACGGCGTCGGAGACCTCCAGCAGCTCATCCGCGGTGCCCGCCTCCACCTGCGCGGCAACCGCCCGCACCGCCCCGTTCTCCGCGGCCTGCGCGGCGATCTGGGCGGCGTCCACCCGCCCTCGCCGCGCGGCGCGCAGCTCGGCCTCCAGCTCGGCGATGCGCGCCTCGCGCGCCTCCACCGCCGCCTCGGCGGCCTCGGCCCGCGACCGGTAGTGATGGGTGAGCTCCGGGCCGGTCAGCGCCTCGATGCGCCGCGCCCCGGCGCCCACGCTGGCCTCCGAGACGATGGTGAACGGGCCGATCTCCGAGGTGCGCGACACGTGCGTGCCGCCGCACAGCTCGCGGCTGAACTCCCCGGCGCTCACCACGCGCACCGTGGCCCCGTACTTCTCGCCGAACAGGCCGATGGCACCCAGGGCGTCGGCGTCGGCCTTGGGCATCTCGTTCCAGGTGACCGGCAGGTCCTCCGCCACCCGGGCGTTGACCATGCGCTCCACCTCTGCCAGCTCCTCGGCCGGGATGCGGCCGCGGTGGGTGACGTCGAAACGCAGCTTGTCCGGGCCCACGTACGAGCCCGCCTGGTGCACGTCGGTGCCCAGCCGCTCGCGCAGCGCCCAGTGCAGCACGTGGGTGGCGGTGTGGTTGGCCTGGGTGGCGCGCCGCGCGGGCACGTCCACCTCGGCGCGCACCGCCGCGCCCTCCGCCACAACCCCTCCACCACCAGCGCCTGCTCCCCGGCGGCGCGCAGCACCTGCGACACCGCGTGCCGGGACCCGTCCACCCACAGCCAGCCGGCGTCCGACACCTGGCCGCCGCCCTGGGCGTAGAAGGGCGAGCGGTCGAGCACCACCAGGGTGTGCCCGTCACCGAGGTCCACGGCGCCCCGCGCCACGGCATCCACGGCCAGCCGGTCGTAGCCCACGAACTCCGCGCGCCCGGCGCGGGTCACCAGCTCGGCGGCCGCACCGGCCAGGTCCTGCTCGCCGGCGTCGTGGCCCACGGCGCGCGAGCGCTCGCGCTGGTCGTCCATGAGGCGCTCGAAGCCCTCGGCGTCCACCCGCAGGCCGGCGTCGTGGGCGGCCTCGCGTGTGAGGTCCAGCGGGAACCCGTGGGTGTCGTGCAGGCGGAAGGCGTCGTCGCCGCTCACCACGCCCGCGGCGCGGGAGCGGTCGATCACCTCGGCCAGCAGGCGCCGCCCGGACTGCAGGGTGCGGGCGAACTGCTCGGCCTCGGCGCCCAGGGTGTCGGCCACGGCCGTGCGCTGCGCGCGCAGCTCCGGGTACTCGTCGCCCCAGCCGTCGGCCACCTCACCGGCCAGCTGCACGATGGCGTCCACCGGCAGCCCGATCTGCGTGCCCTCGGCCACCGCCCGGCGCACGATGCGGCGCAGCACATACCCGCGGCCCTCGTTGCTGGGCCGCACGCCGTCGCTGGCCAGGAACGTCATGGCGCGGCCGTGGTCGGCCAGCACCCGCAGGGCCCGGTCGGTGCGGGCCTCGGCGCCGTAGGTGGTGCCGGTGGCGCGCTCCGCCCAGGCGATCAGCGGCCGGAAGGCGTCCGTGTCGAACACCGACTCCTTGTCCTGCAGCAGCGCGGCGATGCGCTCCAGCCCCGCGCCGGTGTCGATGTTCTTGGCCGGCAGCTCCACCAGCGCCCCGTCGGCGGTGCGCTCGTACTGCATGAACACCAGGTTCCAGAACTCCAGGTACCGGTCGCCGCCCACGCGCGGGCCGCCCTCGGGGCCGAACGCGGGGCCGCGGTCGATGTACAGCTCGGTGTTGGGCCCGCACGGCCCCGTGGGCCCGGCCTTCCAGAAGTTGTCGGCCTCGCCCAGGGCCTGGATGCGGTCGCGGGGCACGCCCAGCTCCACCCAGCGCTCCACGGCCTCCTCGTCGCCGGGCACGCTGTCGTTGCCCTCGAACACGGTGATCCACAGGTGCTCGGGGTCCAGCTGCAGCACCTCGATGCTGAACTCGAAGCCGAACCGGATGGCGTCGTGCTTGAAGTAGTCGCCCAGGCTGAAGTTGCCCAGCATCTCGAAGAAGGTGAGGTGCCGCGCGGTGTGACCCACCTGGTCGATGTCCACGGTGCGGAAGCACTTCTGACAGGTGGTGAGCCGTGGCGCCGGCGGGGTCTCCAGGCCCAGGAAGTAAGCCTTGAGGGGCTGCATGCCCGCGATGGTGAGCAGCACGGACGGGTCGTCGTCGAACGGCACCAGCGGGAACGAGGGCAGCGGCATGTGCCCGTTGCGCCCGAAGTACTCACGGAACGCCGTGCGGATCTGGTGGGTGGTGGTGGGTCTGCTCATACCAGGGGGTTGGGCCGGCGGCCCATGGCGCGGGCCATCTCCTCGTCGATCTCCTGCTGACGGCGCGCCGCGGCCTGCTTGCCGGCGGCCAGGGCCTCCCGGCCCTGCTCGCGCAGCTGCGCGTACTGCTCGCCCAGGAAGGCCGGCCACTCATACGGGTCCTTCGGGCCCTTGGAGTACACCCAGCCCGCCGCGCTCAGCAGCGCCAGCTTCCTGAGCTTGCTCACACCTCACCCCCGGCGCGGGCGTTGGGATAGGGCACGGCGTGGCGCCCGGTGGACGCGGTGGCCGAGTCATGCGCGTCGGCACGGCGCCGGGCCATGAAGGTGGCCCAGCCCTCCTTCACCCCGGCCGCCAGGGCGGCGACCCCGCGCACGGGCGCCACGGCGGCCGCGGACACCGTGGTGACGCTCTTCTCCGCGCCCTTCGCCGCGTTGACGGCCGTGACCATGATGGCGTCCACGTGGCCCATCTGCTGGTTGACCCCGTCCATCGTGATCTGCGCCTTGCCCAGGATCGGCACCATCTCCTGCGTCACCGCGCCGAGGGTGAGCGTGAGGCGCTGGAAGACCCCGGCCATGCGGAAGAACAGGTAGCCCAGGCCGACCCCGGTGATCACCAGGAACGCGGCCAGCGCGATTTTGAGGACATCGGACGAACTCACTGTGCACCTACTCCCACGTTCGGGGTCGTGACCGTGCGATGGTACCGGCCGCGACAAGGCGGCCGTCCTGATAAATGGTGGCGGTCTGGCCGGGCGCGGCACCGTCGGCGGGATCCTCCAGGTCCACCAGCAGCGTGTCGTCCGCGGCGGGCACCATGGACCGCCCGCGCAGCGGCGCCCCGCGGTACCGCACGCGCACCTCGAACGGCCGCTGCGGATCCACCGCGTCGTGGCCCACCGCGGGGCTCAGCTCCAGCCCCCAGGTGTGCAGCGCCTCCCGCGGTCCCACCGTGACCCGGTTCTGGTGGGGGTCGGTGCCCACCACGTACAGCGGCTCCGGGCCCGCCAGGCCGATGCCGCGGCGCTGGCCCACGGTGAACCGCCAGTAGCCGGGGTGCGTCCCCAGCCGGCGGCCCGCCGTGTCGACGATGTCCCCGGGGCGCTCGGCCAGCCCGGCGTTGCGCTCCAGAAACGGGGCGTAGCCGCCCTGACCCACGAAGCAGATCTCCTGGCTCTCCACCGCGTCGGCGGCCGGCAGGGCGGCGCGGTCGGCCAGGCCGCGCACCTGCGGCTTGGTGAGCTCGCCCAGCGGGAAATGCAGGCGCTCCAGCGTGTCGCGGCCCAGCATGGCCAGCATGTAGCTCTGGTCCTTGTCGGTGTCGACGGCGCGGGCCACGGCGGGGCGCCGCGCGGCATCGGCCACCACGCGGGCGTAGTGCCCGGTGGCCATGCCGTGCGCGCCCAGCAGGGCGGCGGCCTGGGACAGCACGCGGAACCGCACGGTGCCGTTGCAGGTGACGCACGGGTTGGGCGTGCGGCCCGCCGCGTATCCGGCGATGAAGTCGTCCACCACCCCGGCGCGGAAGGCCTGCACGGCGTCGATGGTGAGGTGCGGCAGCCCCAGGGCGTGGGCGGTGTCGCGCGCCATGCGCACCGTCTCGGGCGAGCAGCACGCGCGCTCGGCCGCCAGCGCCGCGGGGTCGTGCCACAGGCGCATGGTCACACCCACCACATCCCAGCCGGCATCGCGCAGCAGCAGGGCCGCCACGGCCGAGTCCACCCCACCGCTCATGGCGACGGCGATGCGCCCCCGGTGCAGCGGGATGCCCATGGTCCCCAGCCGGTCGCTGAACCACCGCTCGCACGCCCGGGCCACGGCGTCGGCCACCAGCTCGGGCCCGTGCCGGCGCGCGGCGTCCAGGCCGCCCAGATCCTCGTCCAGCATCCGCGCCGACACGCGCAGCGCCTCGTCCAGGGTGGCGCCGGCGAGCCGGGCGCACGCCGCGCTGGCGGCGGCCGTTGCCGCCGGGCAGCCGAAGGCCAGGAAGCGGGCCTCCCGGATGCGGCCACCGCGCACCCGCAGCTGGATGCGCACCACGTCACCGCAGGCCTCGGCTCCCGACTCCCCCACGGCATCCGGGTGCGGCATCTCGCCCGCACCCACGGGGGCCGCCAGATGGCGGACGACCTGAGGGCTGTAGGGGGCCATGCGGTGGAGGGTAACAACCACCCCCCGCACGGGGCTCGTACGGGGCCGGGGGTGGCCGCCGTCTTACGAGATGGCGGGAGCCTGCGCCCATGCGAAATGCAGACGGGGCCTGCCGTCACCCCTGCTTCAGAGGGTCAGTCGCATGTGCCGGTCTCAATGCGCCCATGCGATGCACGGGGCGCCTTCATTGTTGCGGCCCTTGCGCCCTCGTTGCTCAGCCGGCGGTTGTGTCCTTCGCGGCCACCACGGCCTGACGGATCATCTGCTGGTCGATGACGGTGCCGATCCAGGCGTTGACCACCTTGCCGTCACGCCCGATGGCCACCACGGCGGGGCTGGAGGTGAGCCCCATGCTCGACGGGATGTCGCCGAAGCCGTGGTCCTTCTGCATGTCGTAGACCAGGAACACGGCACCGGAGCCGGCGGGCGACGCCTTGGCCTTGGTGAGGGCGGCGGCCACGAGGTCGTCGTCGGCCATGCCGCGAAGGAACAGCGCCACCACCACGGGCTTGTGCCGTGCGAGTGCCGCCACCAGCGCCCTGGGGCTCTGCTTGCTGACGCTGACCGTGTCACCGGGCTTGAGCGGGCTGGTGCGCGCCGGGGCCACCGCGGGCAGGATGCTGGGGGCGGTGCTGCCCTGCGTGGAGGCCGGGTTGCCGGTGGTGTCCGCCGCGCCGCCGCACCCCGCGCCCACCAGGGCGACGGTGAGGGCGAGGGCGGCCGTGGCGAGCGCCCGGCGCCGATGAACCGGGCGCCACCACGCCGAAGAGTGCCCCACCGTGCCGCTCCAGCTGGTGCTCTGAACCTGCCGAAGCAGGTGGGCTCCGAGCGGACGCGGCCCCGAGGGGCGGCGGCCTGACATCGGATCCCGATGTTGAAACGTTGGCTCAGGCGTCTCGCCGGTGGCGAACACGGTCGGGTACCTCCAGCGTAGTGGCTCCCACCATTCGTCGGCAAATCCCCGGTCGGAATGAACGGGCGGGGTCGCGGGGTGTCCGAACGGCCCCCTGGGCAGCTTCTCTAGAGGGGCTGTTCCGGACCCCGGCGGCGGCCCAACCTGTGCGTGCCACGTCATGGACGACGCCCAGGGAGACTGGACATGCTCGTGCCACCCCCACCCCCCGCATACACCCTCAGCCCCGCGCTGGACGACCTCGACCAGGACACCCTTGCGGTGATCGAGCGGTGCCTGGCGGCCCTCACCGGCCAGGTCGGGGGCGTGCTGGTGGTGGGCGTCGGGGCCACCGACCGCCACGTCATCGTGGACGTCACCACCCCCAACGGGTCGGTGCTGCTGATGGAGCTGATGGACGAGCGCCCCATGGCCGGCATGGACGACGGGGACGGCGCCGCCAACTAGGCGCCCGCGGTAGCGTGGCGCGCGTGAGCGCGCACCTGGCCAACCGCCTGCAGATGCTGCTGGCCGTGGCGTGGCTGGACGCGGGCCGGCCGGAGGACGGCCGCGTGGAGCTGAGCCTGGACGATGCCGCCGAGCGGCTGGACCTGGCCGACGACCGGGCGTCCCTGCTGACGCTGATGGGGGCCCTGGGCGCCCTGGAGGACGCCGGCGACATCGCGGTGGAGTGGACGGGCCGCGGCACCGCCACCGTCACCCTCACCGAGCGAATTCGCCGGGACCTGCGGATGGAGGGCTGAGGGCCGTTCCGCCGGACCGCCGCGGGTTGCCCCGGCCCGGTCCGCTGGGTGTTGTGCTGGGCATGTGCCCAAAACGCGTGATCACTCTCGCGGCGGCGACGCTTGCCCTCGTCGCCCCCGCCGCCCTCGCCGATCGTCGCACCGCCGACGACGGACAGGGCAACACCATGACGTTCCAGGTGGATGCCCCCGGGGCATCCATCGACCATGACGTGGCCGTGCTGCGCAGCATCGTGCACGGCTCCGAGATCCAGAACGTGACGTTCCGGATCGTGCCGCAGACGGCCGTGGCCGCCGACTGCGGATCCGCCGACGCGGCCGCCTGCTACATGGGCGTCTCCAACGGCACCGGCCAGATCATCGTGGCCGACAGCCCCACCGTGGACCACGCCCTGGTCCACGAGTACGGCCACCACCTCGACAACACCTACCACCACGGGGCCGCGCCCGAGCCCAACGGCACCGCCGGATGGTGGGCGGCCCGCGGCATGGCCGACCTCGTCGGCAAGGGCCTCGTGGCCCCCGACTACCGCCTGGGCTGGGATCACTCCATCGCCGAGATCTTCGCCGAGGACTACACCCAGTTGAACCTCAACGTCCCCGACAAGATCACCTGGCTGCCCGCACCGTCCACGGCGGTGCTGGCCGCCCTGCGGCGCGACCTTCAGGGTGCACCGCCCGCCCCGTCCGGGACGGCGCCGGGTGGTACCACCACCCCCACCCCCGGCGCCCCGCCCGGCACGGCGCCCGAACCCGGGCTGCCCTCCGCCCCATCGGTGGTGAACGCCAAGGTTCTGGGCGGCCGCAAGGTGACCGGCGAGGGGCGGCTGGCACCCGGCCGCACCGCCTCAGTGCCGTTCCGCATCCGTGTTTCCGGGAGCCGCGTGCAGCTGGTGCTGCGCGGGATGGGTGGCCGGGTGCGCGCCACCCTGCTGTGCGGCCACCGCACCCTGGCCACCCTGCGGGCCGGCACCGGGCGGGCCCGCGGGGGCCGCGCCGGGCTGGCCCCCGCCGCCTGCAGCGTGCGGGTCACCAACACCGGCGCGGGCCCGGCGCGTTACCGGGTGAGCCTGGTGGTCATGCGGGCGGGGAGCTGAGCTTCAGCCCCAGCTCCCGCAGCTGCGGTTCGTCCACCGGCGCCCGCGCCCCCCGTGAGGGTCGGCGCCGGTGGCGGTCTTGGGGAAGGCGATGACGTCGCGAATGCTGCGCTCACCGGCCAGCTGCATCACCATGCGGTCGAGGCCCAGGGCGATGCCGCCGTGCGGCGGTGCGCCCAGCTCCAGGGCCCGCAGCAGGAAACCGAACCGGGCCTGCGCCTCCTCGGCGTCGATGCCGATGAGGCCGAACACGCGCCGCTGCAGGTCCATGCGGTTGATCCGGATGCTGCCGCCGCCCAGCTCGCTGCCGTTCATCACCACGTCGTAGGCCAGGGCGATGACCTCGCCGGGCCGGTCCTCCATGGCGGCCTCGTCCTCGGGTCGCGGCGCGGTGAACGGGTGGTGCAGCGAGTCCCAGCGGCGCTCGTCGGCGTTCCACTCCACCAGCGGGAAGTCCACCACCCACAGCGGCGCCCACGCGTCGGCGGGGATCAGCCCGAACCGCTCGGCCCACCGCGTGCGCAGCGTGCCCAGCACCCCGCGCACGGTGGCGGGGTCGTCGGCCATCAGCACGAGCAGGTCACCCGTGGCCGCGTCGAAGGCGGCCTGCAGGCCCGTGAGGAACTCGGCCTTCACCGAACTGCGCAGCGACCCGTCGAGGGTGGGCACGGCCCAAACCAGGCCCTTGGCGCCGGTCTGCTGGGCCTCGGCCACCAGGCCGTCCAGGTCCTTGCGTGACAGGTGCTCTCCGGCGCCCGCGAACACCATGCCGGCCACGATGCCGCCACCGTCCACCACGGTGCGGAACACCCCGAACCCGGTGGCCGCCGCGGCGGCCGACCAGTCCTGGATCTCGCAGGCGAACCGCAGGTCGGGTCGGTCGCTGCCGTACCGCTCCACCGCCTCCCGGTAGCTCATGCGCAGGAACGGGGTGGGCAGGTGCACGCCCACCTCGGCCCAGGCGGCCACCAGGATGTCCTCCACCAAGTCCTGGATGTCGCGCTGCTCGATGAACGAGGCCTCGATGTCGATCTGCGTGAACTCGGGCTGACGGTCGGCGCGCAGGTCCTCGTCGCGGAAGCAGCGCACCACCTGGTAGTACCGCTCCAGGCCGCCCACCATCAGCAGCTGCTTGAACAGCTGCGGGCTCTGCGGCAGGGCGTAGAACGAGCCGCGCTGCAGGCGGCTGGGCACCAGGAAGTCGCGCGCCCCCTCCGGCGTGGAGCGGGTGAGCATGGGGGTCTCCACCTCCAGGAACCCGGCGGTCTCCAGCACCGCGCGCGTGGCGCGCACCACCCGGCCGCGCAGCTCCATGGCGGCCAGGCGCCTGGGGCGGCGCAGGTCGAGGTATCGGTGGGCCAGGCGCAGCTCCTCGCCGGCCTCGGTCTGCTCGTCCTCCACCGAGAACGGCAGGGGCTCGGCGCTGGCCAGCACCTCGATGGAGTCCACCCGCACCTCGACGCGCCCCGTGGGGATGCGCGGGTTCACGGTGGCGGCGTCGCGTGCCACCAGCGCGCCCTCCACGCTCAGCACGTCCTCGGGGGACAGCCGCTGCGCCGTCTCGTGGGCCGCGCCCGACTCGGGGTGCACCACCAGCTGCAGGATGCCGCTGCGGTCGCGCAGGTCGATGAACACCACGCCGCCGTGATCGCGACGGCGGTGCAGCCACCCGGCCACGCGCACGCGCTGCCCCTCGGCGTCGGCCGCTCCGACGCAGGTGTGTGTGCGGTACCGGGCCGCTCCGATCACAGGTGTGCCTCCAACTCGTCCAGTGGAACCTCGCGCTGCTCGCCGCCGGCCATGTCGCGCACGGCGGCCGTTCCGGCGGCGAACTCGCGCTCGCCCAGGATGACCGTGCGCCGGGCCCCCAGCCCGGCGGCGTGTCGCATCATGCCCTTCAGCCCGCGCCCGCCGAAATCGGTGGCGCACGACAGTCCCCGCGCGCGCAGGCGGGCGATCAGCGGGAACGCCCACGCCCGGGCCTCCTCGCCCAGGGCCGCCACGTACACGTCCACGCCCGGGTCGGGCGGCGCCAGCTCGGCGGCCTGCAGGGCCAGGACAATGCGCTCGATACCCGTGCCGAAGCCGATGCCGGGGGCCTCCGGGCCGCCCAGCTGCTGCACCAGACCGTCGTAGCGGCCGCCGCCGCCGATGCCGCTCTGGGCGCCCAGCCGGTCGCAGGTGAACTCGAAGACGGTGTGCGTGTAGTAGTCCAGTCCCCGCACCAGGGTGTCGTCGCGCTGGTAGGGCACGCCGGCGGCATCCAGCGCCGCCAGCACGGTGGCGTGGTGGGCCGCCGCCTCGGGCCCCAGGTGCTGGGCGATCCGCGGGGCGTCGGCCATCACCGCCTGCACCCGCGGGTCCTTGCTGTCGAACAGGCGCATGGGGTTCTGGTGCATGCGCTCGCGGGCGTCCTCCGGCAGGTCGGCCGCCTGCAGGTGGGCGATGAGCCGCTCCCGGTACGGGCCGCGCGTGGCGGCGTCGCCCAGCGTGCCCACGCGCAGCCGCACGTCCGGCACGCCCAGCTGGGTGTACAGGGCGTGCAGCATGGTGATGACCTCGGCATCCAGCAGCGGATCGGTGCTGCCGATGGCCTCCACCCCCAGCTGCACGTGCTCGCGGAAACGGCCGGCCTGGGGGGCCTCGTACCGGAACATCGAGCCCGTGTACCAGAGCTTCACGGGCAGCGGCAGCTTGTGCATGCCGTGCTCCAGGAAGGCGCGCACCACGCCGGCGGTGCCCTCGGGGCGCAGCGTGATGGACCGCCCGCCGCGGTCGTCGAAGGTGTACATCTCCTTGCGGACGATGTCAGTGCTGTCCCCCACGCCCCGGGCGAACACCTCGGTGTGCTCGAAGGTGGGGGTGCTGATGTGCCCGTACCCGTGCAGCGTGAACAGGCGCGCCGCGGTGGCCACCACGTGGTCGCGCAGACGGTGCTCGTCGGGCAGCACGTCGCGCGTCCCGCGGGGCGCCTCCAGGCGCCGCTGGCTCACCGGCCGCCCCCGGCGCGCTTGGCCTCGAAACGCTTCAGCTGCGAGCGGTAGCGCACCCGGTCCATCCAGTACCCCAGGGGCAGCATGATCACGAACCCGATCAGCGCGATCGCGAACGCGTAGACCGGCTTC
>JAXLSS010000031.1:0-30164 GCA_046330395.1 Thermoleophilia bacterium | reverse complement strand
CACGTACGCCGTGCGCCTGGAGCACGGCGGGCGCAGCCTGGTGTACGGGGCCGACTGCGCCGAGAACCCCGCCCTGGTGGAACTGGCCCGCGGGGCGCACCTGCTGGTCACCGAGTGCACGTTCGGGCCCACGCCGGTGCCCCCCGGGGTGCCGCACCTCAATGCGGCCGCGGCGGCGCGCATGGCCAATGCGGCGGCGGTGGAGCGGCTGGTGATCACGCACTGCTCGCCGGAATGGGAGGTGCAGGAGACGCTCGCCGCGGCACGGCGGGTGGCCCGCATGCCGGTGCACTGGGCGCGGCCGCACCAGGAATTCCCCGCGTGAAGGCGAACGGGTGCCGTGTGCGGGGCGGGATCATCGGGTGGGGTTGGATCGGCGGTTTCGGCGGTCCGGGCGAGGATTTCACCGGTGCGAAAACGCCAGAAACCCCATGGGGATGGGCACGATGATCGCTAGAATCCGAGCACGAGGTCGATGCACAGTGGGAGCCGCGTGAGCTGGGATTTCCAGGCAGGCGCCGCGGGCGCCGCGCAGGGTGACGAAGAACTGCGCATGCTGTGGCGGCGCTTCAAGAGCCAGGGCGAAGTGGCCGCCAAGGAGCGGCTCATCCTCACGTACGCGCCGCTGGTGAAGTACGTGGCCGGCCGCATGAGCAGCGCCCTGCCCTCGCACGTGGAGGAGAAGGACCTCATCTCCTACGGGCTGATGGGCCTCATCGGTGCCGTCGACCGCTTCGACCCGGGCCGGCAGGTCAAGTTCGAGACCTATGCGGTGGCCCGCATCAAGGGCGCCATCATCGACGAGCTGCGCAGCCTGGACTGGGTGCCCCGCTCGGTGCGCGCCCGCGCCCGCCAGATCGAGCAGAAGGCCGCGGAGCTGGAGCACAAGCTGCAGCGCGTGCCCACCGACGAGGAACTGGCCTCCGCGCTGGGGATGCAGATCGACGAGTTCCAGGCCGCCATCACCCAGATCTCCAACAGCTCCATCATCGCCCTGGACGAGATGTGGAACGTCAACAGCGGCGGTGAGCCGCTGGCGCTCATCGACACGATCGGCGACCAGCGCATCAGCGACCCCGCGGCGCTGCTGGACATCACCGAGCTGCGCGACACGCTGGCCGACGCCATCGCGCGGCTGCCCGAGCGCGAGAAGATCGTGATCGCGCTCTACTACTACGACCAGCTCACGCTGCGTGAGATCGGCGAGGTGCTGGGCGTCACCGAGAGCCGGGTGAGCCAGCTGCACACCAAGGCCATCCTGCGCCTGAAGGGTCGTCTGCAGGGGGACGGCGAGGCCGCCTGACCCCGGGGGCGATCGCCCCTCGCCTTCGCCGGGTGACCGGAGTTAGCCTTCGTCAACGGAACCCCTGTTACGAAAGGCACACACGATGGCCCACGAGAGCCCCGACATGCTCCGGAATGTGGCCGTCCTGGGACACCGCGGATGCGGCAAGACCAGCCTCGTGGAGGCCATGCTCTTCGCCGCCGGTGAAACCACCCGACGCGGACAGGTGTCCGCCGGGTCCACCGTCGCGGATTTCGAGGAGGAGGAGAAGCGCCGCGGAATGTCCATTTCCGCCGCGCTCACGAACGCCCATTGGAAGGGCGTCAAGGTGAACCTCCTGGACACCCCGGGCGAGCCGTCGTTCCACGCCGACACCCTGTCCGTGCTGCCGGCGGTGGACGCGGTGGTGATGGTGGTGAACGCCGCCTCCGGCGTGGAGCTGCAGACCCGCCGGCTGTGGCAGCGCTGCGGCGAGCTGGGGCTGCCCCGGCTGGTGGTGGTGAACATGCTCGACCGCGAGCGGGCCTCGTTCACCGAGGTGGCCGCCGCGCTGCGCGAGATGGACTCCGGGTGCATCCCCTTCCAGATCCCCATCGGCGAGAACGGTGACCTGCGCGGCGTGGTGAGCCTGGGCGGCCTGACGGCCACCACGTATGCCGGCGAGGCCACCGGCACCGCGGGGGACGTGCCCGCGGACCTGATGGACGCCGCCCGCGCGGCGCGCGAGGCGCTGGTGGAGGCCGTGGCGGAGACCGACGACGACCTCATCGAGCGCTACCTGGCGGGCGAGGAGATCACCGACGCCATGCTGGTGGAGGCGGTGCGCAGCGGTGTGCACGAGGCCCGCGTGTTCCCGGTGCTGTGCACCTCGGCCGAGCAGGGGCTGGGCGCCGACCGGGTGCTGGACATCATTGTCGAGGAACTGCCGTCGCCGGCCGCGGCACGCCCGCGCACGGTGACCACCCCTGAGGGCGACCAGGTGCCGCTGACCTTCCACGAGGACGGCCCCGCGGTGGCGTACTGCTTCAAGACCCTGGCCGACCAGTTCAGCGGTCGCATCAACCTGCTGCGCAACTTCGGCGGCGCCCTGCACTCCGACAGCCAGGCCCACGGGCCCGGCGACACCAAGGAGCGGGTGGGCCAGCTGTTCACCCTCAACGGCAAGGACCACGTGCCGCTCACCGACCTGGCCCCCGGCGACATCGGCGCGGTGGCCAAGCTGAAGGAGCTGCACACCGGCCAGGTGCTGGTGAGCGACGGGCCCGTGCCCACGCTGGCCGCGCCGGACATGCCGCCGCCGGTGATGAGCTTCTCGGTCACCGCCGCCGAGCACACCGACGAGGACAAGCTGTACCAGGCGCTGCGCCGGCTGTGCGACGAGGACCCCACGCTGGACGTGCACCGCGAGGAGGAGACCGGCGACCTCATCGTGGGCGGCCTGTCCCAGCTGCACGTGGAGGTGACCGGCGAGCGCCTGCAGCGCCGCTTCGGGGTGGGCTTCGAGCTGCACCCGCCGCACGTGCCGTACCGCGAGACCATCACCGCGCAGGCCAAGGCCGAGGGCAAGCACAAGAAGCAGACCGGGGGCCACGGCCAGTTCGCCGATTGCTGGCTGCGCGTGGAGCCCCGCGACCGCGGTGAGGGCTTCGAGTTCGTGGACGAGGTGGTGGGCGGCGCCATCCCGCGCTCGTTCATCCCGGCCGTGGAGAAGGGCGTCCGCGAGGCCATGAAGAAGGGCGACCTGGGCGGCTACCCGGTGGTGGACGTGCGGGTGGCCGTTTACGACGGCAAGCACCACCCCGTGGACTCCTCGGAGATGGCGTTCAAGATCGCCGGGTCGGTGGGCATGAAGGAGGCCCTCAAGCAGGCCCGCCCGGTCCTGCTGGAGCCGGTGATGGTGGTGAACATCACCGTGCCCAAGGAGAACGTGGGCGACATCATGGGCGACCTGTCCAGCCGCCGGGGGCGCCCCCTGGGCATGGAGGTGATCGGCGAGATGGAGGTGGTGCACGCCGAGGTGCCGATGGCCGAGATGCTGTCCTACGCCCCCCAGCTGCGCGCCATGACCGGCGGTCAGGGCGAGTACAACATGGAGTTCGCCAGGTACGAGGAGGTGCCGTCGCACCTGGTGGAGCGGGCGGTGGCCGAGGAGGCGCACGCCTGATCGGTGTGCGGGTGGCGGGGGCGGCGGCAACCGGGGTGCCCACCGCCACCCGCCGGGGTCTTGTGTGCCGTCCGGGCGTGCGCATAGGGTCGCCGGGTGCCCGCTGACGGCCCCGCCGGAGTACCCCCCGGCACCCGCCGTCCGCCGGGATGATCCCGACCTGTGAGGCCAACTCGCTTCCCACCCCTGGTTCGCCGGCCCCCCGTCGTGCGCTCCTCGCGGCATTGCTGATCACCGCCGCAGTCCCCGCCGCCGCATGGGCGGTGGACATCCCGGTCACCGCCGGTTCCGGCGCCCAGGCGCCGCCGCCCACCGCGGCCGCACCCGCCCCGGCCACGCCGTCCGCGCCGGCCGCCACGCAGACCCCGGCCGCGGCCGCCCTGCCGCTGCCCGGTTCCTACGGTGGCGACCCCGGTGACGTCCCCGTCGGCGGTGCCACGTCGGGTGGCCTTTCCCTGTCGCTGGGGGCGCACGGGCAGACGGTGCGCGACCTGCAGCGTGAGCTGCGGCGCCGCGGCGCGAAGCTGCGGGTGGACGGGGGCTACGGGCCCGCCACGCGCCGGGCGGTGATGCGCCAGCAGCGGCGCATGCACCTGGCCGCCACCGGTGTGGCCGACGCGGGGTTCCTGGCGCGGCTGGGCCTGCAGGCCGAGCGCACCGCGGCGGTGAACCTCACCACGGCCGCCCCCACGGTGGTGATCCGGCTGGCCGGCTGGCCCACCAGCGGGCGCCTGGAGTCGCCGTTCGGGATGCGCTGGGGCCGGATGCACGAGGGCATCGACATCTCCAACGCCACGGGCACGCCCGTGGAGGCGGCGGCCGACGGCACCGTCTCGTTCGTGGGCACCCAGTCGGGCTACGGCAACATCATCGAGGTGCAGCACGGCTCGGGGGTCAGCACGGCCTACGCCCACCTGTCGGCCACCCACGTGGTGGTGGGCCAGCACGTGGCCGCGGGCGACCTCATCGGGGACATGGGCGGCACCGGCCACGTCACCGGGGTGCACCTGCACTTCGAGGTGCGCGTCAACGACACGCCCACCAACCCCATCCCGTGGCTGCCGCCGCGCCCGGGCGACGTGGTCAACGGGCTCTCCGGGGGGTAGGGGTGCTCACGGCCCACGTGCTGGCCGCAGTGGAGCGGCTGGCCCCGCCCGCGCTGGCCGAGGAGTGGGACAACGTGGGGCTCATCGTGGGGCGCCACAACCGCCCGGCCCGGCGGGTGCTGGTGGCGCTCGAGCTGCGCGACGATGTGCTGCTGGAGGCACGGCAAGGTGATTACGGGGTGATCGTGGTGCACCACCCGCCGATCTTCCCCACGGTGAGCCGCGTCACCGACGATGCGCCCGCGCAGCAGCTCGTGCTGAGCGCCGCCGAGGAGCGCATCGCCGTGATCGCGGCCCACACCAACCTGGACGCCGCCGCCGACGGCCTCAACGACCAGCTGGCCGACATGCTGGGGATGCGCGACACCGCGCCCCTGCAGCCCCACCCCGACCATCCGGGCATGGGGCTGGGCCGCGTGGGCACCGTCGACGCCCTCACCCTGGAGGCGTTCGCCGCCCGGGCAGCGGGCACCGTGCCGGGGCCGCTCACCATCACGGGTGACCCCGACCTGCACGTCACGCGCGTGGCGTGCTGCACCGGGTCGGGCGCGTCGCTCATCGGGGCGGCGCGCGAGGCGCAGGCCGACGTGTACGTCACGGGCGACCTCAAATACCACGACGCCGACCGATCGGAGGGCATGCCCATGCTGTGCGCGCCGCACGGCCGGGTGGAGCGCGCCGCCATGCGGGCCTGGTTCCCGCAGCTGGAGCGCCTGCTGCACCGGGAGGGCATGGAGGCGCGCTTCAGCGAGGTCGACACCGACCCCTGGCGGGCCGTCTAGGAGGACCGATGCCGTTCGGTCACCGCGACCAGGCGGAGTTCCGGATGCTGCGCCAGGCGCAGGAGACGGCCGACGCGTTCCTGGTGGTGCGCGACGCGGAGCAGTCGCTGGTGGTGGTGCCGCTGACGGCCCACCGGCCGGCCACGCTGGGCCGGCGCGAGGAATGCGATCTGGCGCTGGCATGGGACGCCCGCGTGTCGCGCGTGCACGCGCAGGCGGAGTTCACCGCCGGCGAGTGGTGGGTGGTGGACGGTGAGCGGTCCACCAACGGCACGTTCGTCAACGAGGTGCGCGTGGAGCGGCGGGCCCGCCTGCACGACGGTGACGTGCTGCGCCTGGGATCCACCGCGGTGCTGTTCCGGTGTGCGGCCGCGTCGCACACCACCCTGGACGAGACCGTGCAGGCAGCGTCGGTGGCGCGCGCGCCCCTCACGCGGCGTGAGCGGGTGATCCTGCGCGCGCTGTGCCGGCCCGTGGACCCGGTGGCCGGCGGCGAGCCCGCCTCCAACACCGAGATCGCGGCGGAGCTGGGGACCCCGGTGGCCAACGTCAAGGCGGCGCTCACCGTGCTGTACCAGAAGTTCGGGCTGGCGGGCACCGACGCGGCGTCCAAGCGCCGGCTGCTGGCGGCCGCCGCGGTGTTCGAGGGGCTCGGCACCGGGGAACCCGACGGGGATTGAGCGGGGCATGCCCGTCCGGTACTGTGCAGCGGCCACGCGGATGTAGCTCAGTTGGCTAGAGCGTCTGCTTGCCATGCAGAAGGTCGAGGGTTCGAGTCCCTTCATCCGCTCCTGCGGAGGGCCCCGGGAAACCGGGGCCCTCGTCGTTCCGGGCTCAGTTCCCGATCGCCGATCCCGTGAGCGAGCAGCCGTCGAACCCGCCGACCGTGCGGGAGTCGTCGACGTAGGCGTTGACGCTCACCATCTTGCCGGTGGCGGCGACGTACTGCAGGCTCAGTGAGCCGCGGTGGTCCGGAGCGGTCACCAGGCTCACCGCGAGTCCCGCCGTCGTGTTCGAGGTGCCGACCTGCGCCGCGCCGTTGACGGAGGTCACCACCGTCCCCCGCATCATGGCGGTGTCGGTGGCGCTGGTGCCGGTGAGCGTGGGCTCACCGGATGCGTCGCAGGCCAGGGTGAGGGTGAGCCCATTGACCGTCACGATCGCCTGCGAGCCGTTGCGGGCCACCGTCTGGGAGAAGGTCGTGACCGAGCGGCCGTTCACCGTGGTGGCGTTGGTGGCGTTCGTCGCGTTTGTGGCCGTGGTCGCGGTGGCCGCCGTCGAGGCCGACGTCGCGGTCGTGGCGGAGTCGGCCTTCACCGCGGCGGGCACGGTCCCGAGCGAGCTCTCCTTGATCTGCTTCCCGGTCACGGTGTCGGCCTTCAACCGATTGCCCGAGAGCGAGTTCTTCTTGATGAGCGAATCACCGCTCGGCAGGCTCGTCGCCACCGCGGTGCCCCCGGCGGCGGCGACCAAGGCGATCATTGCGACAACCATCGACGGCGACGGCCGCCGTTTCATGACTGGACTCATCTCAGGACGTTCCTCTCTCCGGGCGCCGGGGCGCCGTCCATGTGTCGGCGGAGGGTTTCTCAAAGGGGGGAGGGCGTCAAGCGGCCGAATACGTCGCCTCTGCCCTGGAAGCACCCGCCGGCGCTGCCGTCCGGAACCCGCCCGCATAGCCTGGACACCGTCGGGGCGCAGGGCGCCCAGGCCGCGCGCAGCCATCAGTCACCATGTTCGCCGGGGGGCCCAATGCGAGATGTCGTGCTCTACGAGTTGCTCTCCCTGGACGGGGTGGCCGAGGACCCGGGCGCGGGATGGTTCGCCGGCCCCGATGAGGCGTATCTGCGCAACCTGGCGCGGGTGATCGCGGCGCAGGACACCGTGCTGCTGGGGCGCCGCACCCACGACGAGTGGGCCGGATACTGGCCCGCCTCCGAGATTCAGCCCTTCGCCGACTTCATCAACGCCACGCCCAAGTTCGTGTTCACGTCCACCGCTCCGGCGCATGAATGGTCGGAGACCACGGCCGTCTCCGGGCCGGCGGAGGATTTCGTGACCGAGTTGAAACGGGGGCCGGGCGGCGCGATCGGCATCCACGGCAGCGTCAGCCTGGCCGGGTCGCTGCTGGCCGCGGACCTGGTGGACGAGCTCCGGCTGGTGGTGGCGCCCAGCCTTGCCGGCCGGGGACGGCGCCTGTTCGAGGACACCGGGCAGCTGCGGCACTTCGAGCTGGTGGATCTGGAGCGGAGCGGTGGCTGCGTGCTGATGGGGTACCGCCGGGTCCCGTGACCGGTGGGGGTGTCGCACCGGAGGGCGCAACACCCCCGGGTGATCAGTCCTCGTACTTGAACGACACCGACAGCTTCACGCGGTACTGGTCGATCTTGCCGTCATCTCCGATGGTGATGTCCTGCTGCACCACCTCGGCCACGCGGAGGTCGCGCAGCGTCTTGCCCGCCGTCTCGATGGCGGTCTGAGCGGCCGCTTCCCACGATGAGTCGTCGGTCCCCACGATCTCGATGACCTTGTACACGCTGCCCATGGACGCCTCCCGGAACCCTGTTGGTGGAACGGATGGTTGGGAATACCACGGGTCGCCCGGCCGGCGCGACCGGGAACGGCCCGCCCGATGCGGGCCGTTCCGCGCTACGGCGCCTCGCCGGTCCCGAGACGCCGCAGGTCGGCGTCGAACGACAACACCCGCGTGCCATCGAGCATGGCCATCTCGTGCAGGAAGCAGTCATGGAGATCGATCGCGCGGTCCCGATACGTCCGGGCGGCGGCCCGGATGGCGTCCACGTGCTCCACGGCGAAGGCCGGTTCATCCAGCACGGCCTCGATGGCGCGGGCGACGGTCGCGCGGTCCCATCCGTATCCCGCCCGAGCGCTCTGCAGCACGAACGCCACCTCGAGCACCGTTGCGGACAACACCCGGAGCGGGTTCCCCGCCCGTGCGCTCAGGATGCGCGCCGCCACGGCACGCGTCTGATGGTCCCCGGTGCGGTCGAGCCCCCTGAGAACGAAGTTCGTGTCGACGATCATCGACCGTGACGGCGCTCGATGCGTTCGTCGCGCGCCGCACGTCGAGCATCGTCGAACGGGAGCGCCGACCCCGCCGATGACGGCGGCTCGAACTCCAGCACACCGTGGGGGCGGCGGAGCACGATCTCACCCTCCCGCGCCTCCACCACGACCTGATCTCCGATGTCGATTCCCGTGAGTTGGCGGATCGCCTTCGGGATCGTCACCTGGCCCTTCTGGTAGATGCGAGCGGTCGCCATCCCCGGAGTATGGCACTCCATCTTATGTATGGCTATGCAACTGCGCCATACTTACCGACTCACGCCACGCCACAGGCCCGGGCCGCGGCCTCCAGGGCGGCGATGTGCGCCTCCACGGTGGGCAGGCCCGCACCCATGGTGTTGATGGAGACGTGGGTGGCCCCGGCGCCGCGCCAGCGGTCGGCCTGCACAGCCACCGCGTCGGGGTCGGTGGGATCGGCGGTGATGCGACCCTCCATGCCGATGCGGTTGGGGTCACGGCCCGCCGCCTCTGCCGCGGCGGCGATGACCTCCAGGGCCCGGTCCAGCGCAGGGCCCGGCGTCTCCATGGGGAACCAGCCGTCGGCCAGGCGGCCCATCCGCCGGTAGGCGGGCTCGGAGCGGCCCCCGATCCAGATGGGGATGGGGCGTTGCACCGGCATGGGGGCCAGGCCGGCCCCGGTGATGCGGTCGAAGCGGCCCTCGAACGTCACCGACCCTTCGGTCCAGAGCCGGCGCAGCAGGCCGATCTGCTCGGTCATGCGCCGTCCGCGGGTGCTGAACGACTGGCCCAGGGCCTCGTACTCCACCGGGTTCCAGCCCAGGCCCACCCCCAGGCGGAAGCGCCCGCCGGTGAGGATGTCCACCTGGGCGGCCTGCTTGGCCACCAGCACGGTCTGCCGCTGCGGCAGGATGACGATGCCCGTGACCAGCTCCAGCGGCGTGACGCCGGCCAGGAAGCCGTACAGCACCATGGGCTCGTGGAACGTCGTGTGGATGTCGTACGGGCCCGACCATCCGGCGTGGTGGGATGGGTCGGCGCCCACCACGTGGTCGTAGACCAGGACGTGGTGGAACCCCAGCTCGGTCACCGCCGCGGCGTACGCGCGCACGGCCCCCACGTCGCCGCCGATCTCGGTCTGCGGGAACACCACGCCGATCCTCATCGCACCCTCCCGGTGACCGGCCGGCGGGACCGGCCGCGTGTGCATCGCGCACGGCGGGGACTGGACATTCCGGCCGTGCTGTGGTGCAAGATCGCACCATGATCTTCGACGCGCACATGCACGTGGGGGAGTTCCCGCTGTTCGACGTCCGGCTCGACCGCGACGGCCTGGTGGAGCTGATGGCCGAGCACGCCTACGACGGCTGCGTGGTGTTCCACCCCGACAACGCCCTGGTGGCCGACATCCTTGAGACGGTCCCGGCCGCCCACGGCCTGGTGTGGGCCAACCCGCGCATGCCCGGGTACATGGACGACGTGGAGCGCTGGATGGACCATCCCCGCTTCGTCGGGGTGAAGATGCACCCGCTGCTGGACGGGTACCACCCGGACGACCCCATCACGCACCCCATCTTCGAGGCGGCCATCCAGCGGGACCACCCGCTGCTGATCCACTGCGGCCACCCCATCTTCACGCTGCCGTGGTCCATCGAGGAGGCCGTGGTGCGCTTCCCCAAGGCCAAGGTGATCCTGGGCCACATGGGCCACGGCAACATCATCTACATCAACGGTGCCATCGACGTGGCCGCGCGCAACGAGAACGTGTGGCTGGAGACCTCGGGCATGCCGATGCACACCAAGATCGCCGAGGCGGTGCGCCGGGTGGGCACCGAACGCGTGCTGTACGGCTCGGACGCGCCCTTCCACCATCCCGTGGTGGAGATGTCCAAGGTGCGGCTCTCGGGGCTCTCCGACGAGCTGGTGGAGCGGGTGATGGGGGACAACGCGGCCCGGCTGTTCCTGGGCGGCACGGCCTCCCGGGAGGAGTAGAGGGGGTCAGGACCCCGGCGAGGGCTCCCACAGCTCGAACCGGGTGCCCTCCGGATCGACCGCCCACCCGAAGCGGCCGTGCTCGGACTCCAGGGGTGCGTCGATCACCTCGGCGCCGGCGGCGCGAAGCTGGGCCAGCATGGCGTCCAGGTCGGCCACGCGGAAGTTCACCATGAACGCCTGATCCGGGCGGCCGAAGTGCTGGGTGTCGTAGTCGAACACCGCCCACGTGGTGCTTCCCCCCGGCGTCCACGCGAACTGGGCGCCGCCCCACTCGGTGATGTCCACGCCGAGGTGCTGGGCGTACCACGCCCGCAGCGCCTCGCCGTTCCGGGCGCGCTGGAAGACCCCGCCGATGCCGGTGACCCGCTCCATCGCGCCGATGTTATTCCACCGGGCCGGCCGCCAGGCGCGCCAGCAGCAGGGCCGCGGCGGCGGCGCGCTGGGGGATGCTGGCCAGCGACACCCACTCCCCGGGGCCGTGGAGGTCGCCACCCTCCGGGCCCAGGCCGTCCAGCACTGGCAGTCCCGTGCCCGCCAGGTGGTTGGCGTCGGACACCCCGCCCACGCCCACCGGCTGCGCCTCACCGCCCAGGGTGGCCAGGCCCTCGTCGTAGGCGTGCGCCAGCGCCAGCGACGCCGGCGTGGAGGTCATGGGCGGGCAGCCCACCAGTTCCTCCACGGCGAAGCGCACGTCCCGCCGGGCGCCGATCTCGTCGGCGGCCGCGGCGATGCGGCGGCGCACGCCCTGCAGCGCCCCGGGGTGGTCCGCACGCACGTCCACCTGCGCCTCGGCGTGGTCGGGCACCACGTTCACCGCGGTGCCCCCGCGCGCCAGCCCCACGGTGACGTCCACGCCGCGGGCGGGTTCCGCGCAGGTCTCGGCGGCCAGCAGCAGCTCGGCCAGGGCCGTGACGGCGTTGCGCCCGTCGGCGGGGTTGCGGCCCGCGTGGGCGGCGCGTCCGGTGACGGTGAGGCGCAGCACCACACGCCCGCGGCGGGACACCACCACCCCACCTCCGGCGGGGGCGGGCTCGAACACCAGGCCCGCCTCGGCGCGCCCGGCGGCCTCGGTGAGCAGCCCGCGGGTGAGCGGGGCGCCCAGCTCCTCATCGGGGGTCAGCAGCACCTCCCAGCCCAGCACCGGGGCGGCGTGGGAGGCCTCCAGCCCGGCCAGGGCGGCCAGCATCACCAGGATGCCGCCCTTCATGTCCGCCACGCCGGGCCCGGTGAGCAGGTCGTCGGTGCGGGCGATGGCCGGGCCGGGGAAGTGCGGGCCGTGCACGGTGTCCATGTGGCCCACCAGCAGCACCCGCCGGGCGGCCTCCGGCCGGCACACCAGGCGCAGGGCGGAGGGGTTGCCCGGACCCAGGGGCACGCGCTCGGCCCGGGCGGGCAGGGTGGCGGCCCGGGCGGTGACCAGGCGCGCCATGCAGGCCAGGCCCTCCGCGTCGTGCGACCCCGAGGGCTGGGCGGCCCACCCGGCCAACACCGCGTGCGCGTCGGCCACCGCGTCGCGCGCGACCCGGGCCACGGCGTCGCTCACGGCGCGTCGCCGGTGCGGGTGCGGTTGCAGCGCAGGGTGGGGTCCTCCACGTTGGTCACCGCCACGCCGTCGGTGACGGTGACGCAGTAGCCGATGATGTGGGGCTCACCGAAGTTGACGTTGCAGCGGAAGACCGTGCGCCCGGCCCGCCGCACGCCCTCGTCGATGCAGGTGACGTGGTGCAGCGACAGCTGGCGCGCGGTGAGGCGGGCGCGCAGGGCCGTCGCGGCGTCCGCGGCGGTGGGGGCCGCGGCCGCCGCGGTGGTGGGGGCGGGTGCCGACCCGCCCCCGGCGCAGCCGACCAGCGCCCCGGCGGCGAGGATCAGCGGCACCACCACCACGTGCGGCCTCATGCCGGCTGCTCGACCTCCACCAGGTATCCGTCGGGGTCGCGGACGAAGAACCGGTGCCCGCCCCACGGCGGCGAGAACGGGGGTGCCAGCATGTCGGCTCCCGCCGTCGTGAGCAGGGCGTGGACGGCCATGCAGTCGTCCACCTCCAGCACCAGCACCACCGCGGCTGAGGCCGGGTCGGCGGGTGCCACCATCATCACGCCGGGGCGGTCGTCGGCCGCGTGGCCCTGCTCGGCCAGTGACAGCCGCATCCCGGCGCGGCTCAGCGATGCGTAGGGCGGGTCGTCGTACACGGCGTCCACGTCGAAGCCCATGAGGTCGCGGTAGAACGCCACCGAGCGGTCCACGTCGGCCACCGCCAGGATGGCCCCCGCCCTGTTCACCGGGAACGCGGGCATCAGGAGTGCGACATCCCGGCGTCGGCCACCAGCATCTGGCCGGTCACCCAGCCCGCCTCCTCCGAGCACAGGAACGCCACCGACGGCGCGATGTCGGCCGCCACCCCCCGCCGCGGGATGCACTGCAGCATCTGCACGAAGTCGAACGACTCCGCGTGCGGGCTGGCCATGGTGCCCTCGGTCTCGGTGAGGCCCGGGGCCACCTGGTTGACCGTGATGCCGTACTTGCCCAGCTCGCGCGCCAATGCGCGGGTGAAGGCGAAGATGCCGCCCTTGGAGGCCACGTAGTGGGCCAGGTTGGGCGTGCCCGCCAGCACCACGTTGCTGCAGATGTTCACGATGCGGCCGTACCCGGCCTCGCGCATCGGCTTCTGGGCGTGGTGGCAGCACAGGAACGTGCCGTCCAGGTTGACCGACAGGATGCGCCGCCACTCGGCGAAGTCGATGTCGTCCCACGCGGTGAACGGCACGATGGCGGCGGCGTTGACGATGGCGTCCAGCTTGCCGAACCGCGACACGGTGTCGGCCACCATGCGCTTGACGTCGTCCTCCTTGGCGATGTCCACCTGCATGCCGGCGCCGCCCGCGGGGGCGGCGGCCTCCGCGCCCGCGCCGTTGAGGTCGGCCACCACCACGGTCGCGCCCTCGGCGGCCAGCTTGTCGGCCACCGCCTTGCCGATGCCCTGCGCGGCGCCGGTGACGATGGCGACGCGTCCATCCATCTTGCCCATGGCTTACACCTCGTAGTGGTCGGGAGCGTGGTGGTAGGAGTTCCACGCCTCCATGTCGTGCGTGAAGAAGATCTGCGCGTTGTGCTCCTCGGCAAGCTGCCTGACCCGGCGGATGGAGCGCACACCGGCCGTGGGGTCGTTGTGGAACCCGGGCTGCAGGCCGCGGTCGTACGCGTCCTGGGTGTACACCACGTCGAACGGGAACAGCATGGCCTTGCCCGACGGCGGGGTCACCAGCAGCGAGTAGTGGCCCACGGTGTGCCCGGGGGTCTCCAGCAGGTGCAGGCCCGCCGCGATCTCCTGGTCGCCGGTGATGGGCACCAGGCGGGCGTCGGGGTGGTCCCACCCGTGGTCGGAGTAGCCGAAGTGCTCGAACGGCTCGCAGTTGCGCGCCTGGGCGATCTCCCGGGCGTGCACCAGCACGCGGGCCCCGGGGAGGTGCTTGTTGCCGCCCACGTGGTCGAAGTGCAGGTGCGACATCACCAGCGTGGTCACGTCCGACGGGGCGAACCCGCACAGCGCCAGCTGGGCGGTGAGGGTCTGCTTGGGGGTCTGCTCCGGGAGCTCGAAGGGCAGCACGGCCTTGACGTGCTCCAGGTCGTAGCCGGAGTCGAACAGGAACAGGCCCTCGTCGTGCTGGATCAGCACCGAGTACACCGGGAAGCGCACGGGGGTGCCGCAGCCCAGGTTCCAGGTGATGTGGGCTTGGTCGATGACCAGCGACCCCGAGTCCAGCAGCCAGATCTTCATGGCTCAGCCCGCCTTCGGCTCGGAGGCCTCGATGGCCTTGCGCACCGTCACGAACGCCCCGGCCCGCTGCTTGCGCAGCTCGTCGATCTGCTCCGGGGTGTAGTCGAACAGGCCGGCGCCCGTCTTCATGCCCAGACGGCCCTTGGCGATGAGGTCCTGGATGGTGGAGGACACGTCATCGCGGTTGCAGAGGTCCTTATTGAGGTACGACCCCACCGCGTTGTAGATGTCCATGCCGGCCATGTCCAGGAGGGCCATGGGGCCGATGACGGCCAGCTTGTAGCCGATGCCCCAGCGCACGTTCAGGTCCAGCGCCTCGGGGGACACGATGCCCCGGTCCACCAGGTCCAGGCACTCGCGCAGGATGGCGTACAGCACGCGGTTCTCGACGAAGCCCGGCACCTCCTTCTCGACCACCGGGTGGTAGCCGATCTCGGTGATGAGCTTGCAGGTGCGGTCCAGCACCTCCTGCGAGGTCTTCTCGCCGGGGATCACCTCGACCATCGGGATGAGGTGCGGCGGGTTGGACCAGTGGTTGCCGATGACCCGCTCCGGGTGCTCGCACACCTCGGCGATCGCCGTGATGGGGATGCCGGAGGTGTTCGAGGCGAGGACGGTGTCGGGCCCGCAGAGCTGCTCGAACTGCTTGAAGATCTCGTGCTTGAGCTCCAGCCGCTCCGGGATGGCCTCCAGCACCAGGTCGCAGCCCTCCAGCGCCGAGGCCAGGTCGGTGTGGTAGGTCACCGAGCCACCGGGCGCCGACGGGGCCTCCAGGCGCTCGAGGATGCCCTCGGCCATGGTGACCATGCCCTTCGCCCGCTCCAGGGCATCGGCGCTGACGTCATACATCGTCACCGTGATCCCGATCCGGGCGAGCGTGGCGCCCATCCCCGGGCCCATCGTGCCGGTTCCGATCACCGCGATCCGATTGAATTCCGCCACCTTCACACCTCCGAGCGTTGGTCGTTGCGCGATTGGATGCTCCGCCACACGCGTTCCGGCGTGAGCGGCAACTGGTTGACGGGGACGCCGGCGTCGGCGGTGGCCGTCGCCAGCGCGGCGGCCACGGCGGCGAGGGCACCCTCGCCGCACCCCTTGGCGCCGAACGGGCCCGGCCCGTCGGCGTTCTCCACGATCACGCAGCTCATCTCCCGGGGGATGTCCCGGGTGGTGGGCACGCGGTAGTCCAGAAGCGTCTCGGTGGCCAGGTGGCCGCCCTCGAACACCACCTCCTCGAACAGCCCGGTGCCGAGGCCCTGGATGGAGCCGCCCTCGTCCTGGCGCTCCACGAACGCCGGGTTGATGGCGCGACCCACGTCCGCGATGGTGGCGGTGCGGCGCGCCGTGACGATGCCGGTGTCGGGGTCCACCCGCACCTCGGCGGCCCCCACGGCCACCTCCCAGAACACCGGGCCCTCGGCGTAGCTGCCCGAGCCCTCCGGATGGACATCTGCCCGGCCGATCAGCTCGCCACCCGCGAACCCGAAGTGCTTGCGCATGAGGTCCATGTAGTCGCCGGGGACGGCCTCACCGCCGGCCATGTCGTCCAGCTGGCGGCGCAGGTCCTCGGCGGCCCGCTGCACGGCCAGGCCCGCCACCGTGGTGCTCCGGCTGGCTCCGGTGGAGCGGTCGTAGGGGGTGAAGTCGGTGTCGGTGCCGCCCATCCGCACCCGGTCCACGGGCAGCCCCAGCACCTCGGCGGCGATCTGGGGCATCACGGTGCGCGCGCCCTGGCCCACCTCGGTGGTGCCGCAGTTGACGGTGATGACCCCGTCGGCCTCCATCCGCACCGTGGCGCAGCTCACCGGATGCGCCCCGGCCGCCAGGACGCCCACGGACAGGCCCCGGCCCACCCACGGCTCGCGGGGACGGTCCCAGCCCAGCGCCGCGGCCGCCTTCTCGACGTCGCCGATGAGATCGCCGTCAAGCGGCTTGCCGCCCGGCCGGATGTCCTCCCCGGGCCGCAGCAGGTTGCGGCGCCGGATCTCCAGCGGGTCGATGCCCAGTTTGCGGGCGATCTCGTCCACCTGCAGCTCGCCGGCCCACTGCTGGTGCACCGCGCCGAACGCGCGGTAGGAGCCGGCGGGGGACACGTTGGTGTACACGCAGTCGGCCACCGTGGACACCGCCTCCCATCGGTACGGGCCGTGCGCGGCGTCGCCGGCGGTGGCCACCACGCGGGGGCCGTTGTCGGCGTACGCGCCCGTGTCGAACAGGCACACGGCCTCGCGGGCCACCAGCGTGCCGTCGGCGCGGGCCGCGGTGCGCAGGTGGATGCGGCAGCTGTGCTGCCGAGTGGTGAGGATGGCCTCGTCCACGCGGTTCACCACGCGCACCGGGCGGCGGGCCTTGCGGGCCACCGCGATGGTGAGGGGTTCCAGCCGCGTGTAGCTCTTGCCGCCGAACCCGCCGCCCAGGAACGGCACGATGATGCGCACGTTGGACAGCGGCACGCCGAACACCGCGGCCATCTCCGCCCGCACCAGGAACGGGTGCTGGCAGTTGTCCCACATGGTGATCTGGTCGCCGTCCACCTGCGCGATGCAGGCGTGGGTCTCCATGGAGTACTGGTAGGCCGACCCGAACTCGAAGGTGCCCTCCACCACCACGTCCGCGTCGGCGAAGGCCTGGTCGATGTCGCCCCAGTTGAGCTCGTAGCGATAGCAGACGTTGCCCATGCGCTCCGGCAGGTTCCCCAGGCCGTGGAACGCGCCGCCGCGGGCCGCCTCCTCGTGCACCAGGGGGGCGTCGGGACCGATGGCGCCATCCAGGTCGACGGCCGCGGGGGTGGGCTCGTACTCCACGTGGATGGCGCGCACGGCCGCCTCGGCCTGGGCCTCGGTCTCGGCGGCCACCACCGCCACCGGCTCGCCGGCGAACCGCACGCGGTCGATGGCGATGATGGGACGGTCGCGGATGGCGTGGCCGTAGTAGGGGTCGATGTCCAGCAGGTCCGTGCCCACCAGCACGCACACCACGCCCGGCATGGCCTCGGCCACCGAGGCGTCGATGGAGCGGATGCGGCCCGCGGGGATCTCGCTGCGCAGCACCTTGCCGTGCAGCATGCCGGGGACCTCCATGTCGCCCACGTACCGGGCCTGCCCGCGGATCTTCTGGGCGCTGTCCTTGCGTGGCACCGAATGCCCCAGGGCGCTGCCGGTCTCCAGGTGCTGCTGGGGGGTGGGGGTGGTGGTCACCGGGCCAGCTCCCGGGCGGCGTCGATGATGGCCCGGTAGCCGGTGCACCGGCAGACGTTGCCGGCGAGGGCCTCGCGCACCACGTCCTCGTCGTCGGCCAGCTCACCCGCATCCAGCAGGGCGGTGATGGTGAGCGCCATGCCGCTGGTGCAGTAGCCGCACTGCAGCGCGTTGTGGTGCTCGAACACCTCCTCCAGGCGGGCGAAACCGGGGGTCTCGGCCAGTCCCTCGATGGTCATCACGCGCCGGCCCTCGGCCTCCAGGGCCAGGGTGGTGCAGGCGCTCACCGGCTGGCCGTCCAGCAGCACGGTGCACGTGCCGCACACCTGCACGTCGCACGAGCGCTTGGCGCCCTTCAGGTCCAGACGGTCGCGCAGCACGTCCAGGAGGAGTTCCTGCGGCTCCACCTCCAGGGTGTGCGTGACGCCGTTGACGGTGGTGGTGAGGGTCATCCGGCGTCCCGCCTCAGCCACGCGTGCCAGTACTCCATCACGAAGGCGTCGCGGTACTTCTCGGGCGCCATGCGCAGCGCGTCGGCGTCGGACATGGGCCGGGGCGGCCCCATGGTGCCCGCGATGAACTGGATGCGGGCGGCCCGCTCCAGGGTGGCCGCGGTGACCACCATCCACGGGATGCTGCGGCCCACCACCAGCACGCCGTGGTTGCGCATCAGCACCGCGCGGTGCGGGCCCAGCGCCCGGGCAACGGCGGCGCCCTCCTCGGAGGAGGTCACCAGGTCGGGGCCCGCCTCGTAGCGGGGCAGGCCGTCGGCGAACAGCACGGCGTCGTGGCTGAGCATCAGCAGCGGCGCGTCGGTGGCCCCCAGCGCGGTGGTGTGCGCCGGGTGCCCGTGCACCACGGCCCCCACGTCGGGCCGGGCGCGGTACACCTCGGTGTGCAGCGCCGTCTCCAGGTGCAGCTCGGTGTCGCCGTTCTCCAGCGAGTTGCCGTCCAGGTCCACCAGCACGACGTCCTCGGGCTCCACCTCGTCCAGGGCGATGCCCTTGCGCTTGATCAGGATGGTGTCGGTGCCCGGCACCCGCGCGCTGACGTGGCCCAGCGTGAGGTCGGTGTAGCCCTCGGTGGCCAGCACCCGGCACGCGCAGGCCACGTCCTCCCGCAGGGCCCGGAGCGCGGCGGAGCCGAGGTCCTCCGGGAGGGCTGGGGAGCGACCGGTCATCAGCGGCGCTCGGTGGGCGGGTAGTCCGGGTGGGGGAAGCCGAACACCATCACCACGTCCACGTCCCCGGTGTTGGCCACCGCGTGCCACACCCCCGCCGGGATGTGCAGCGCGTCCCCGGGCCCGTAGGTCACGGTGCCCTCGTCGGTGCGCAACTCGCCGGTGCCCGACACCACGTAGGCCACCTCCTCGGTGTCGTGGCACACCGAGCCCAGCACGGTGCCCGGCGTGAACACCGAGGCACCGAGCGAGCTGACCGTGCCCGGCACGCTCCCGCCGGTCACCAGCATGCGGCTCCAGCTGCCGCCCGGCAGCGGGATGGGGTCCACCCCGTCCAGCGGGATGACCGACACCTGGGTCACAGCGCCCACTTCCCGTCCTTCAGGATGTAGGTGCCGTCGTCCTCGATCTGCATGGTGGCGTTGAGGAACACGCCGTCCAGGTGCAGCGAGCACACGTTCTGGCCGCCCGGGTAGGCGTTGTGGTTGTCGCCCAGGGCCATGTGCACGGTGCCCACGCGGCCCTTCTCGGACGGCGTGCCGAACGGCGCCTTGTCGCTCACGCCGAAGGCGAACTCGCCCAGCACCGTGGCGTTCTCCACGCCGTCGATGGCCTTGCGCAGGCGGTCGGCCTCGTCGCCGCCCTCGATCTTGATCGCCTTGCCGCCCTCCATGGTCCAGGTGATGGGCTCCTTCACCTGACCCTCCAGGCCGATGCCCAGCATCACGCCGTCCACCACGGCCACGCCGTGGGTGTAGGTCTCCACGGCGGCGTACGCCACCTCGGCCCACAGCGGCACCGGGCCCATCATCTGGCCGCGGTGCTTGATGGGGGTGACCTCCAGGGAGGGCCGCCCCTCGATCGACACGTGGAAGTCGGTGCCCGCCGGGGTGGTGACGTGGATGTGCTTCTTGCCCTCCAGCACCGACATGGCGTGCTTGGCGCGCGCGATGGCGTTGTGCAGGTCGTCCACGGTGAGGCCCCAGCTGCCCATGCCGGGCTCGATGGAGCAGATCTTGCCGTTGGCGGCGCAGGTCTCCTTCACCGCCGACACGTGGGCGAACCGGTTGGCCCACTCCAGGTTGGTGATGATGATGACCTCGTCGCTGGCCACCATGGCCTGGTGCAGGTTGCGCGGCGGGGCCATGGGGAACCGCACGTCGGCGCGGCCGCGGCGCACCTGCTGCTCGTTGTTCATCACCACCGGCCAGCCGCCGCGCTCCACCACCACCTGGGCCACGGCCTCGGCCTGATCGACGTTGTCGTTGTCGCAGATGATGGTGACGACGTCGTCCTTCTCCACCGACATGCAGACGTCCACGACCAGGGCCGCGTCGTTCAACAGCTCCACACGGGCCATCTTGGTTACCTCACTCTCTCGGTGGCGAACCGGGGCAGCACCTCGCGGGCGAACCGCTCGACCTGGCCGAACTGGTCGATGGCGCCGAACCGGCAGATGAAGTGGTCCACGCCGGCCTCGGCGAAGGTGCGCAGCCAGTCGGTGATCTGGTCGGGCGTGCCGACCGGACCCCAGTTGCCCAGGTCCATGGCCTGCGACAGCTCGGGGTAGTACTTGCCGATGTAGTCGCCGAAGTCCGACCGGGCCTCGGCCTCGGAGTCGCCCAGGTTCATGGTGACCTGGTACGAGATCTTCAGCTTGTCGAAGTCGACGCCCTCGTCGTCGGCCACCTTGCGGATCCAGGCCAGCTGCTCGACGAGCTCCTCGGGGTGCTCCGCCCGGCAGCAGGTCATCCAGCCGTCGCCGTAGCGCACGATGCGCCGGCAAGCGGCCACGATGCGGCGCTCCATGGTCTCGGGGGACGCCTTGCCCACCAGGCGCGGGTTGGACACCACCCAGATGGGCGGCGGGGACTGCACCGGCATCAGCGGTCCCAGCTCGGTGCCCGAGTAGAAGGCGATGTCGTCGTAGTCGAAGTGCTCGCCGTGCAGGGTGACCCGGCCCTCGGTCCACAGGGCGCGGATGGCCGCCAGGCCCTCCTCGAAGATGGCGGTGCGCTTCTTGAAGTCCCAGCCCAGGGCGGCGAACTCGCGCCGCACGCCCTCCTCCGGGTTGCCCGCGCCGGTGCCCAGGATGGTGCGCCCGCCGGAGATCTGGTCCAGCGTGGCCCACTCCAGGGCCAGGTACAGCGGGTTGCGCGTGGACGACACCATGCACGCGGTGCCCAGCTTGACGCGGCTGGTGCGCTGCGAGACGGCCGACAGCAGCGTGATGGGCTCGTACCGGGGCTTCGAGAACAGGCTGTCGCCGACCCACACGGAGTCGAAGCCCAGTTCCTCCACGCGCCCGGACAGGGCCAGCAGCATCGGCAGGTCGTAGTCCGGCGCGATGAGCGGTTCACGGTTGTTGAGGTTGACGCCGAATTCCAGGCTCATCGTTTGAGTACGACCTCCTCGTGGCTGGCCGACTCCAGCCGGCGCTGTGGGACACGGATGTGTTGGCGCAGCAGGCGCTCGGCCCGCTCGGGGTCGCGGGCCCGGCAGGCACGCGCGATGGCCCGGTGCTCGGACACCGAGCGGCGAAGGGTTCCGCGCAGGGCCAGCGAGCGCATCTGATAGCGCCCCATGTGCGCCATCAGCTGCCCGTGCATGTCCTGCAGCGTCGCGTTGCCGGACGCATCGACGAACAGCTGGTGCAGCCGGCTGTTGAGCTCGAAGAAACGGTCCACCTGCTCGCCCTCGACCGTGAGGGCCTGCTGGTCCACCAGCTCGTCGATGGCGTCGAGGGTGGCCTCGTCCAGGTTGGGCACCGCCAGGCGGATGGCCAGGGTCTCCAGGGCTTCGCGCACCTGGTAGGCCTGCAGGAACTCCTCGTGGCTGAGCGCCGAGACCACGGCGCCCCTCCGGGGACGGATGGTGACCAGGCCCTCGGCCGCCAGCCGGCCCAGGGCCTCGCGCAGCGGACCGCGGCTGACACCCAGGGAGCTGGCCAGGCCACCTCCGCAAGCACGGTGCCCGGGGGAGGCGGTTGGCCAGGATCTCCTCGCGCAGGTGCTGGTGCACACGCCCCACAGGGTCACGTTCTCCACCGGGGCCTTGCGCGCCGGTGACTCGTGCATGCCTGTTGCCATCACATCCATTTCGCGTTGGCCATTGACCGATGTTTCTCCCTTGGGATAGAAACGCGGTCGAATGTCTGTTGTCAACAGTTGGCGGGAGTGTACCGACGAACGGATCCGCGGCGAGGCCGCGGCGCCGGGCGTCACCAGCCGCAACCCACGGCGCGGCGTGACAACCAACCAGGGGAAAAATGAAGCGCCTCTACATCCACGCCGGCTTCGGGTGGTCATCGCCGCCGCGGTGGCCTTCGCAGGGTGCGGAGCAGCAGCAAGAGTTCGTCCAATTCCAGCGGCTCCACCGCGAGCACCGGCACCAAGGTCGGCAAGATCGGCATCGCCGCTCCCTGAGAAGGCGAACGACTACGGCTGGAACCAGCAGGGTGTGGAGGGCGCCAAGGCCGCGGCCGCCGCCGAAGGCGCGCAGATCGAGGTGGCCGACGGCAGCGGCTACGACAACATCGAGCCGGTGCTGCGCCGTCTCGCCCAGCGCGGCAGCAAGATGATCATCGCGCAGGCCTCCGGCTACAACACGGTGGCGCCCAAGGTGGCGGCACAGTTCAAGGTCCCGACCCTCGTGTACGACTCGCCGTCGTCCACCAAGGCCGGCACCGTCGCCGACGTCGAGACCTCCAGCCAGCAGGGCGCGTACCTGGCCGGCATCCTGGCCGCGTCGGTTACCAAGACCAACACGCTGGGCATCGTGATCTCCGCCGACACCAACTGGTTCAAGCAGTCGGGTGGCTCGGGCCGCGGGCGCCAAGAGCGTCAACCCCAAGGTGAAGTTCAAGATGGCCCAGATCGGCCAGGCGGCCTACGCCGACTCGGCCGGTGGCAAGCGGGTCACCGCGCAGGTCATCGCCGCGGGCGCCGACGTGGTGTTCGGCATGGGCGACGGGGCCCTCGTTCGGCATGCTGCAGGCCGTGCAGACCGCCAAGGCTCCCGCGGGCGCCAGCAAGGTCTACTTCATCGACGTGATCGGCGACAAGACGCCCATCGACAAGAAGCACGTGCTGCTGTCGTCGGTGATCTGGAACTTCACCCAGGTGTTCCAGCAGGCCATGGCCGACGTCGGGGCCGGCACCTTCGGCCAGAAGGGCTACGACCTGACCGTCAAGAACGGCATCTCGCTGCTGAAGACCAACAACGCTCCCGCCTCGGCGTGGCCAAGGTGGCGGCCGCCCAGGCGAAGATCGCCGACGGCAGCCTCACCACCCTCACGCCCAACCAGGCGGCGGTGAACAAGCTGATCAAGTGATCTTCGCCGTGGTGGCCCGGCGCCGGGCCGGGCCACCACGGGTTTCGGAGTGAATATGGAGCAGCAGCACAACGACATGAGCACCCCTCCCGCCGCCGTCACCGGTCCCTCGGTGCCGGCGGTGGAGTTGCTGGGCATCACCAAGGCGTTCCCCGGGGTCCTCGCGAACGACCACATCGACCTCGCCATGCAGACCGGCGAGGTGCACTGCCTGCTCGGCGAGAACGGCGCCGGCAAATCCACGCTGATGAGCATCCTCTCCGGGATGGTGCAGCCCGACGAGGGTGAGCTGCGCGTGGCGGGCACGCCGGTGCGCATCGGCTCACCGCGCGAGGCCATCGACCTCGGCATCGGCATGGTCTACCAGCACACCACGCTGGTCCCCACGCTGTCCGTGCTGGAGAACCTCATGATGGGGGCGTCCCGCGCCCTCAAGCTCGACGAGACGGGCGCGCGGGCCCGCCTCACCGAGCTCACCGACATGCTGGGCGTCAGGATCGACCCCGACGCGCGCACCGGCACGCTGGCCCTGGGCCAGCAGCAGCAGATCGAGATCGTCAAGGCACTGTGGCGCGGCTCGAAGGTGCTCATCCTGGACGAGCCCACCTCCATGCTCACCCCGCAAGGGGTGGCCGAGCTGGAGAACGCCCTCCGCCGCCTGGTGGGTCACGGGCTGGCCGTGGTGCTGATCACCCACAAGCTGCACGAGGCCACCTCCATGGGCGACCGCGTGACGGTGCTCAAACAGGGCCGCGTGGTTGGCCGGCTGGAGCCCCAGGAGCTGCGCGGGCGCACCCATCAGGAGCTGCAGGACGTCATCGTGGGCCTCATGTTCGGCCACCAGCCCGCGCCCGAGGACGCGCTGGTGGAGCTGCAGGAGCACGTGGAGGGCCACCGGCCCCGCCGTGACCTGCCCGACGAGGCCATCCTGGAGCTGGTGGACCTGCAGGTGGCCCCGCGCGGCGGGGAGGTGGGCGTGCAGGGCATCAGCCTCACGGTGCGGCCCGGGGAGATCCTGGGCGTGGCCGGGGTGGACGGCAACGGGCAGCGCGAGCTGGCGGAGGCCATCGCCGGGCAGCGTCCCGCGGTGTCGGGCGACGTGCGTTTCCGCGACGTCTCCATCGGCTCCCTCAGCGTGCGTCACCGTGAACGCCTGGGCCTGCGCTACGTCAGCGACGACCGTCTGGGGGAGGGCACGGTTGGCGCGCTGCCGGTGGGCCTCAACCTGGTGCTCAAGCGCATCGGGCAGGCCCCGTTCTGGCGGCGGGGCAGCATCAACCAGGGCGAGGTGGACCGCAACGCGCACGAGAAGATCGCCGAGTTCGGCATCAGCACACGGGGTCCCGGGACGCGCGTGGGAACCCTCTCCGGCGGGAACATCCAGAAGGTGGTGCTTGCCCGTGAGCTGTCGCACGACCCGCGCATGGTGGTCTACAACAAGCCCACCTACGGCCTGGACATCCTCACCACCCGCGCCGTGCGCGAGCGCATCCTCGACCTGGCCCACGCCGGTGTCAGCGCCCTGGTGATCTCCACCGACCTTGACGAGCTGCTGGCCCTGTCCGACCGCATCGCGGTGCTGAGCGGCGGCCGGCTGGCCGGCGTGGTGGACAACGGCCGCGACGCCGAGCAGCGGGTGGGAGAGCTGATGGTGGGCGGCACCGGGGAGGTGGCGGCATGAGCGATCAGGTGCTCACCCAGCCCCCCGACGCCGAGACCCCCGCGCCCCCGGCGGCGGAGCGCTCGCAGCGCACGCTGGCGCTGGGCCGGTTCACCGAGGCCGTGGTGCGTTCGCTGGTGCCGGTGCTGCTGGCGCTGGTGGCCGCGGGCCTGGTGCTGATGGTGCTGGGCGCCAACCCGCTGGTCTTCTACAAGAACGTGTGGTCGGGCGGCATCGAGCTGACCGCCTGGCAGGACACGGTCATGCGCATGGCGCCGCTGCTGCTGATCGCCTGCGGGCTGATCTTCGTGTTCAAGGCCGGCATCTGGAACCTGGGCATGGACGGGCAGTTCCTCCTGGCCTCGGCGGTGATCGCCGGCATCGGGCCGAAGCTGTTCGGTGACATCCCCGACTGGCTGCTGTTCGTGATCCTGTTCATCGTCGCGGCCGTGGTTGGCGCGGTGTGGACCATCGTGCCGGCGCTGCTGCGGGCGCTGTACGGGGTGAACGAGATCATCACCACGCTGATGATGACCTTCATCGGCACCAACCTGGCCAACATCCTCATCAAGAACTGGTTCCAGGACTCGGCCTCCAACGTGCCCCAGACCAAGGCCATCCCCTTCACGCACCTCCTGCCCACCATTCCCGGCACGCGCATCCACGTCGGGGTGATCGTGGCCGGGGTGGGCGCCATCGCCACCTGGTACGTCATGTCCAGGACGTCGTTCGGGCTCCGCCTGGCCGTGCTGGGCGCCAACGCCAAGGCGGCCGCCCACGTGGGCATCGTGGTGCCGCGCCTCATCCTGGTGTCGTTCATGGTCAGCGGGGCCTTCGTGGGCCTGGCGGCCGCCGCGGAGATCCTGGGCATCTGGGGCTACGTGCGCGCCGACTGGAACCCGGCCTTCGGCCTGCTGGTGGTGCCCCTGGTGTTCCTGGCGCGCATGAACGCCATCGCGGTGATCCCGTTCGTGGCCTTCCTGGCCCTGGTGACCATCGGCGGCGACTTCGCCACCCAGCAGGCGGGCGTGTCCAGCCAGTTCACCCTGCTGCTGGTGGGCCTCATCCTGCTGTTCATGGGGGTCACCGAGCTGCTGGGCCGCAACCGCAACCTTGGTCAGAGCTACCTGCAGGGCGTCGTACGCCGAAAGGGCGGTGGGTGAGTGTCCGAGTTCCTTCACCAGAGCTTCCTCACCGCGCTGCTGGCCGGGGGCATCCTGGCCGGCGTGCCCTTGCTGTTCGCCGCGCTCGGGGAGATGGTGTCCGAGCAGGCCGGGGTGCTGAACATCGGCATCGAGGGCACCATGCTGGTGGGTGCCTACGTCGGCTTCGTGGCCGCCCACAACCTGCACAACACCGGGTTGGGCTTCATCGCGGGGGCGCTCGCCGGTGCGGCCGTCAGCCTGATCATGGTGGTGTTGTGCGTGCGCATGGGGCTGGACCAGATCGTGGTGGGCATCGCCATCACGCTGGCCGCCGAGGGGGCCACCACGCTGATCTTCGACTCCGAGTTCGCCAAGAGCAGACCCTCGCTGGGCGACACGTGGCGCCTGGACATCCCGGGGCTGTCGCACATCCCGGTGGTGGGCGGGGCCAACACCAGCACCGGCAGCATCTTCAGCCAGCCGCCGGTGGTGTACATCGGCCTGGCCATGGTGGCCGGCGTGGCGTGGATGATGCGGCGCTCCAACATGGGCCTCAACATCCGCGCGGCGGGTGAGAAGCCCTCCGCGCTGGACGCCGCCGGGGTGAGCGTGACGGCCACCCGCAGCTGGGCGGTGCTGTATGCAGGGGCCATGGCGGGCCTGGGCGGCGCGTACCTGTCCATCACCGCCGCCGGCCTGTTCGAGGCCTTCATCACCCAGGGCCGCGGCTTCATCGGCATCGTGCTGGCCATGCTGGCCCGCGGCCGCGCCACGTGGGTGCTGATCGGGTCGTTCGTGTTCGGCATCTCGCTGTCGGTGTCGGACGCCCTGCAGATCGCGGGGGTCAACATCTCCACCGACGTGGTGTTCATGCTGCCGTTCCTCACCGTCATCGTGGTGCTGGTGGTGTTCGGGCGCCGCTCGTACCTGCCGGGCGCCCTGGGCCTTCCCTACGTGCGGGGAGCGCGCTGATGCGGGTGGAGAGCGAGTTCACCATTCCGCGGCCCCCGGCCGAGGCGTACGCCCTGCTGCTGGACCTGGACCGGGTGGCCCCGTGCTTCCCCGGCGCCGAGCTGGGCGGCGAGGCGCCCGAGGGCGGGCGCGCGGTGACCGTCACCGTGCGGCTGGGCCCCATGCGCCTGTCGTACGTGGGGCGCGTGGACATCGGCGAGCGCGACGAGGCGGCGCTCACCGCCGTGCTCAGCGGCAGCGCCCGCGACGCCCGCGGGGCCGGGTCGGCCACCGCCGCCATCCACATGGCCGTGCACCCCGACCCCGCCGGGTCACGGGTCACCGCGGCCGCCGACATCGAGCTCACCGGCCGGGCCGCCCACATGGGCGCCGGCGTCATCGAGGACGTGTCCCGCCGCCTGGTCGGCGAGATGGCGTCCTGCCTTCAGGCGGGACTCGCCGAGCCCGCCGACGAACGCCGCGGGGACGGGCCGTCCGCCACCGTGCCCCTCCCTGCGGCGACCCCGCCGCTGGACGGTGGCCGGCTGGCCCTGCAGATGGCCCGTGGCCGCCTGCAGGACCCCCGCGTGGCCGCGGCCGCCGGTGCGGTGGGGGCGCTGCTTCTGCGGGCCGTCCTGCGCATGCTGCGAGGGGGGAGTTCTCGTGCGTGATCCGCTGTTCACATTGACCGCCGGGCCCACCGGCGCCTGGCCCAGCGTGCAGGCCGCCATGGGCGCGCCCATCGTCTACGACTACGACCCGGTGTTCCTGGAGCGCTTCACGCGCACCGAGGCCAAGGTGGCCTCGCTGATGGGCACCACCGGCGACGTGGTGCTGATGCAGGGCGAGGCGGTGCTGGGCCTGGAGGCCGTGGCCCGGGCGCTGGTGCGTCCCGGCGTCAAGGCCCTCAACCTGGTGTCCGGCGTCTACGCCAAGTGGTTCGGCGTCTGGCTGGCCGAGTACGGGGCCGACCTGGTGGAGATCGAGGTGCCGTACGACGAGGCCATCGACCCCGCCGCCGTGGAGCGGGCGCTGGCCGACCACCCGGACATCGCGATGGTGTCGGTGGTGCACTCCGAGACCCCCTCCGGGGTGCTCAACCCGCTGCGGGAGATCGCCGCCGTCGTGCGCCGCCACGGCGCGCTGATGGTGGTGGACGCCGTGTCGTCCATGGGCGGGGAGGACCTGGAGGTTGACGGCTGGGGTCTGGACGTGTGCGTCGCCGGGCCGCAGAAGTGCCTTGCGGGCCCCCCGGGCATGTCCCTGGTGGCCGTGTCCGAACGCGCCTGGGACGTCATCCGCGACAACCCCAGCGCGCCGCGCGGATCGTTCCTGTCGCTGCTGGACTGGAAGGAACGCTGGATCGACGGGGGCCGCCACGCCTTCGTGTACACCCCCTCGGTGGTGGACGTGGCCGGGGTGGAGGCCGCGTGCGACGTGGTGTTGGAGATGGGCCTGCCGGCCTCCATCGCCGCGCACCGGCGCGCCGCCCGCGCCACCCGTGCCGGGGTGCTGGGCATGGGCCTGGAGCTGTGGCCGCGCAGCGAGTCGTACGCCACCTCGTGCATCACCGCCGTCCGCATGCCGCAGGGCGTGGACACGCTGCAGCTGCTGGGGCACATCCGCGAGCGGTACGGGGTGATGCTGTCGCCCGGGTACGGGGAGCTCAAGGAGAAGCTGGTGCGGCTGGGCCACATGGGCCCGGCGGCGGCGTCGCTCAACCCCGTGGTGGCGGTGGCGGCGCTGGGTCGCGGCATGGCCGACCTGGAGGTGCCGGTCGCGGTGGGGGCCGGCGTGGAGGCCGCTCTGGAGGTGCTGTCCGGCATGCCCCCCAGCGGGGGTGCGGGCGCGTGAAGCTGTCCCCCTTTCAGCTGCACCGCCCGCAGGACCTTCCGGAGACGGCCGCGCTGATGGAGCGCAACCAGGACGACGCCGTGCTGTACGCCGGCGGCACGGAGTTGCTCCTGGTGATGAAGCTGGGGCTGGCCGACCACGGCCACCTGGTGGACATCAAGGGCATCCCGGAGCTGCACCGCCTGGAGGTGGAGGGCGGTGACCTGGTCATCGGGGGCTGCGTCACCCACCGGGAGCTGGAGCGGTCGGAGCTGGTGCGGCGGCACCTGCCGGCGCTGGCGGAGATGGAGCGCGGCGTGGCCAACGTGCGCGTGCGCGTGTCGGGCACCCTGGGCGGCAACCTGGCCTTCGCCGACCCGCATTCGGACCCCGCCACGTTCCTGCTGGCCGTCGGGGCGGTGCTGGAGGTGCGGGGCGCGGCCGGCACCCGCGCCATGCCCATGGGCGACTTCATCCTGGGGCCGTACCACACCGTGCTGGAGCCGGGCGATCTGATCGCGGCCGTGCGCGTGCCCCTGCCTCCCCAGGGCACGGCCATCGCCCACCGCAAGCTGGCGTTCCACGAGCGGCCCGCGGTGACGGTGACGTGCGTGCTGTCGCCGGCGCCCGGTGGCGGCATCGCCCGCGCCAGCGTCGCGGTGGGCTCGGTGGGTCTCACCCCCATGCGGCTGCCGGCCGCCGAGGCGGTGCTCGCCGGGGGCGGCGGGGCCGGGGACCAGCTGCAGGCCGCGGCGGCCGGGGAGTGCCTGCCCACCGCCGACGCCAACGGCGCGGTGGACTACAAACGCCACCTGGTGGGGGTGCTGGTGCGCCGCGCCGCCGCGGACGCCCTGGCCGAACTCGGCGGGTGATGGGCGAGGCCGCCCCCGACGTGCTGGTGGTGGGGGCGGGGTCCGCGGGCTGCATCGTCGCGGCCCGCCTCAGCGAGGACCCGGGGCGACGTGTCTGGCTGCTGGAGGCCGGCGACCCGCCCGTGGATCCGCGGCTGGACGACCCGCTGCAGTGGCCGTTCCTGGAGGGGGCGCCCTTCGACTGGGCGTTCCGCACGGTGCCGCAGGCCGGCACCGCGGGCCGGGTGCACACCTGGCCGCGCGGGCGCGTGGTGGGCGGGTCCAGCCAGATGCACGCCATGGCCCACGTGCGCGGCCATCCCAGCGACTTCGACGCGTGGGCCGGCCTCACCGGCGACCCCGGCTGGGGCTTCGGTGGCCTGCTGCCCCACTTCCTGCGCTGCGAGGACTTCACCGGCGGGGCGTCGGAGTGGCACGGGGTGGGCGGGCCCATGCCCGTGTGGCTGCCGGATCGTCTGCACCCGGTGGGGGAGGCCTACATGGCCGCGGCCCTGGAGGCGGGTCACGCGCACATCGGCGACCACAACGGCCCCCGCCTGGACGGGGTGGCGCGCAACAGCCTCATGATCAGGGACGGGCGGCGCGTCAGCGTCTCCGCCGCCTACCTGGACCCGGTGCGCGACCGGCCCAACCTGCGCGTGGTCACCGGCACCACCGTGGACCGCCTGGCGTGCGCCGGCGACCGGGTGGTGGGGGTGGAGGCCGTCCGCGACGGCCGCCCGGTGCGCATCGACGCCGGGCTGGTGGTGCTGTGCGCCGGTGCCATCGCCTCACCGCTCATCCTGATGCGCTCCGGCATCGGCCCCGCCGGCGACCTCACCGCGCACGGCATCGAGGTGGC
>JAXLSS010000030.1:0-32827 GCA_046330395.1 Thermoleophilia bacterium | reverse complement strand
CAGCCCCAACACCGCCCACACCACCAACCCGGTGCCGCTGTGGGTGGACCGGCCGGGCCTGCCGTTGCGCGACGGCGTGCTGGGCGACGTGGCCCCCACGGCCAGCGCGCTGATGGGCTGGGACACGCCGCCGGACATGACCGGCGCGGTGCTGCTGACCTGAGCGGGGGGCGCTCAGGCCCGCCCCCGAACGGGGTCCGGTGCGCCCCGGTGACATTCCTCCCCGCTCCCAGCGGGGATTTCCTGCGATCAATTCGTCCCGTGGGCGCCCGAACACCCACGGACGGGTGTAAGCGCGACAGAAAAACGCAACCGATCAGGCGGTTTCGGTCGTGTTCTCCCCAGCGTTGTCCACAGACTGTGTACGGGGATGTTCGGGTGACGAGAGGCCTGACGAACGTCCCTGGCCGTTCCCGTTCGCCGGGGGTGCGGGATGGCCCGACGGGAGCGCCGCGGCCGTCTCCATGATCGCCGTCAGCCGGCCGGTGCCGTGCAGGGTGATCATGGCCTCCACCACGGCGGGCGGGAACTGGGAGCCGCTGCCCCTCAGCACCTCGGCGTAGGCGGCGTCCATGTGCAGCCCGCGCCGGTAGGGCCGGTCGGCGGTCATGGCGTCGAAGGCGTCGGCCACGATCAGCACCTGGGCGCCGTCGGGGATGTCGTGGGCGGGGAGACCGTCCGGGTAGCCGCGGCCGTCCCACCGCTCGTGGTGGGAGCGCACCCACTGCACCTGGTCGGGCTGCAGCACGTCCGACACCATCTGCGCGCCCAGCGCGGCGTGGGTCTGCATGCGCGCCCGCTCGTCGTCGTCGAGGGGGCCGGGCTTCAACAGCACGCTGTCGGGCACCCCGATCTTGCCCACATCGTGCACCAGCGCAGCCTCGCGCAGCAGGTCCAGGCGGTGCTCGGCCCATCCCAGCAGGCGTGCCAGCTCCACCGCCAGGTCGGCCACGCGCTCGGAGTGGCGCTGCGTGTTGGGGTCGCGGGCGTCCACGGCCTGTGCCAGCAGCCGCACCGCGTCCAGGGTGCGGCGCTGCTCCAGGCGGGCGGCCCGCTCGCTGGCCGACAGGTCCACCACCACATCGGGGCTGTACCGCACGCAGAGGTCGCGGCCGTGCGCCTTCGCCCAGTACAGCGCGCCGTCCGCCAGGTCGTGCAGGCGCTCGCCGTTCATGTCGGCCTGGAACAGGTCGCAGACCCCGGCGGACACCGTCAGCCGGTCCAGGCCCGCGAACTCGTGGTGGGACATCGCCTGCCGCACCCGCTCCACCGCGCACCAGGCGCCCCAGGAGTCGGCGTCCGGCATCAGCCACGCGAACTTCTCCCCGCCCACGCGCGCCACGGTGTCGCCCTCGCGCGCGGCGGTGGACAGCTGTGATGCCAGCTCCACCAGCACGCGGTCGCCGCCCTGGTGTCCCAGCACCTCGTTCACCAGCCGGAAGTGGTCGATGTCCACCACCACCAGGGCGATGTCCCGGGCGTGGCGGCGGGCCCGCTCCACCTCGGCCCGCAGGCGCTCGTGGAAGGTGCGGTGGTTGGCAAGGCCCGTCAGCGGGTCCTTGCTGGCCTGGTCGGCCAGGCGCTCCATGCGCTCGGCGTTGGTGGCCGCCAGGCTGGCCAGCTCGCAGAAGCGCTCCAGGCGACGCAGGTCGGCCTGCGTGTGTGCGCCGGCCTCCGGCGAGTGGTGGATCACCCCGCCCCACAGCCGCCCCTCCACACGGATGGGCGCGGCGATGGCCGATCGGACGCCGTAGCGGCGGGTGGCCTCCCGCAGGGCGGCGTCGCGAAGCTGCTGCGTGTCTCCCACCATGGCGGGCTCACCGGTGTGCAGCACCCGGCCCAGCGGGTCGTCCTCCGCCAGGGGGATCAGGTGCTGGGCGGCGTCATGGGCGGGGTCGGTGGTGCAGATCACACGGCCCTGGTCCGGCGTGATGAACCGCACCACGGCGGAGTGCCCGAAGCCCATCAGCCGGGTGATGCTTTCGGCCGTGGCCTCCAGCACCGCGGAGAAGTCCATGGTCTCGGCGGCCAGCGTGGCCGTCTGCCGCAGGGCGGCCTCCTCGGCCACCGCGCTGTGCATGCGCGCCAGCAGGCGCGTGCGCGCCCGGTTCAGCGCCAGCCACACCGGGAAGGCAACCAGCAGGCCCATCCCGGCCAGGGTGGCCAGGGCCAGCACCGCCCAGCCGGTGATCCGGCGGGAGCGCGCGTCGAGGGCTCGGAGGGCGTCGGTGTAGGACGTGGTCCAGCGGTCCAGGGTGTCCAGCATCGACAGGATCTGCACCCGCATGGCCAGCCGCTGCAACGGCCGGAGCCGGCGGTAGGTGACGGCCCAGTTGAGGTCCAGTCGCTCCACCGAGTCCAGCGCCCGGGCCGCGTCGGTGGTGGCGGGTCCCGTCACGGCGGGGTGCGGGTCGTCGGCCAGCGCCGACAGCTTCTGCCGTCCCGCCGCCGTCTGGGCCAGCCAAGGGAACCGGCGGTGGCGAACGAGGCGTGCGCGAACCCCGGCAGTGCCTGGCGGCTGGCGGCCCGCAGCTCGCCGGTGCTGCCCAGCAGGATGGCCTGGTCGTGGGTCAGCCGGTCGCGCCGGTGCTGGGTGGACACCAGGGCGTGGGCCAGGAAGGCACCCACGGTGACGGTGGCCGCGGCCAGCAGGCAGACGGTGAGCGCCTGCACCATCGACAGCACGCGCACCCGCCCCAGCGCGCGCTGCCAGTCGCCCGTGTGCTGCGCTTTGCGGGAAGGGGACGTGATGGGGTGGCCCTGGATTTCGGGATTGCAGAAGGAGGCCGTCGGCGGGGGGACGCGCACCTCATCTATCGGTCGAGATCGGCCTCGCCTTCACACCCGATCGGATCGTCCGAACGGTGACGCACCAATGCGCACCAGCCGGACCCGCGCTCGTGGATTTCCATCAGTTGGTGTCCGGTGCTGTGGCACCAGGCCGGCAGGTCCACCAGGATCAGCGGGTCGTCGGCCAGCAGCTCCAGCACCTCCCCGGGGGCGCGGCGCGACATCGCCCGGGCCAGCAGGCGCACCGGCACCGGGCAGCGCGACCCCAGCGCGTCCACGGTGGCCGCCGGTGTCATCGCCCCACGGGGCTCATGTCGCGCAGGTCGGCCACGGCACCGGCGAACACGCGGATGGCGTGCTCCACCTCGGCGGGGGTGGTGCGGTGGTCCACGCTGAAGCGCACCCCGGTGTGCGCGCGGGCCTCCGGCACGCCCATGGCCAGCAGGGTGGGTGAGGCCTTGCCGGCGTCGGCCTCGCAGGCCGACCCGGGGGACACGGCCAGCCCCCGGATCCCCAGCATCACCGCCAGGCTCTCGCCCACCACCCCGTCCACGCGCACGTGCAGGTTGCCCGGCAGGCGGGCGTCCACGGGCGGGCCGTTCAGGTGCACACCGGCCACCCCGAGCACCCCGGCGGCCAGGCGCCGCGTGGTCTCGGTGCGCCGCGCCGCCCGCCGCGGGCCGTCGGCCGTCGCGGCGCGCGCGGCCGCCGCCATGCCGGCGATGGCCGGCAGATCCTCGGCACCGGCGCGCTTGCCCAGCTCCTGGGCGCCGCCGGGCACGCGGGCGTGCAGGCCGGTGCCCGGGCGCATCCACAGCGCACCGCACCACGCCGGGGCGCCCATGGCGGGGCCTCCGAAGCTCATCAGGTCGGCGCCCAGCCGCGTCACCGACACGGGCAGCACGCCCACCGCGTCCACCGCGTCCACATGGATGCGGGTGTGGGCGTTGACCGCCCGCACCGCCGCCACCAGGCGCTGCACGGCCTGCACCGCGCCCACCTCGTGCTGAGCGAGGTGGATGCTCACCAGCGCGGTGTCCGCGTCCACCGCGGCCGCAAGCTCCGCGGGGTCGATGCACCCCGTGGCATCCACGCCCACCATGCGGGCACACGGCGCCGACTCGCGCACGGTGGGGTGCTCGACGGCGCTCATCACCACGCCGGCACCCAGATGCGCGTTGGCGGCGAGGGTCCCGGCCACCGCCAGGTTCCTGGCCTCCGCCACGCCCCCCGTGAACACCAGCTCGCCGGGGTCGGCCGCCCCCACCAGCGTGGCGACGTCGGCCCGGCAGGCCTCCAGCAGCTCGGCGGCCGCCGTCGCGGCGGGGTGCACGCCGGTGGTGGAGGCCCACGCCCGTGACGTCGCGTCGGCCATGGCCGCGCGCACCTCCGGGTCCAGCGGCGTGGCGGCCTGGTGGTCCATGTACGCCGGCGGACCGCTCACCGGCCCTCGCTCAGGCGCGTGGCCAGGCCGAACGGCAGCCCGGCGTTGAGGATGGCGTTCTGGGCCCCCGCCACGTCGTACGGCGTGCGCACGATCTCCACGGTGCCCTCCTCCTGGTCCAGCAGCGCCCACGATGCCCGGGGGTCGCCGTCGCGCGGCTGGCCCACCGACCCGGGGTTCACCAGCCACCGGTGGGGCGTGAGCGCGACGGGCCCCTCCGGCGGCACCCGGCGCACGGCCCCGTCCTCGCCCAGGTGCCACAGGGCCACCTGGTGGGTGTGGCCCACGAAGCTCACCCGGGCGGGAACGGCCTCCAGCGCCGCCCGCGCCTGCGAGACCTGGGTGATGTACTCCCACACCGGGTTGCGCGGGCTGGCGTGGAACAGCGGCACCTCGTGGTCGGTGTGCAGCGGCTGCAGGGCCGACAGCTTGGCGAGGCCGGTGGCGCCCAGCCGGGCCTGGGTCCACATCAGCGACTCCAGGGCGACGTCGGCGAAGTCGCCCACGGGGATGCGGCCCACCACGCCCAGATCATGGTTGCCCGCGATGCAGCGCTCGGCCTCGGTGAGGCACCGGTTGAGCACCTCCACCGGGTTGGCGCCGTACCCCACCAGGTCACCCACGCACCACCAGCGCCGCGCGCCGCGCTGCGCGGCCGCCCGCAGCACGGCTGCCAGCGCCTGCTGGTTGCCGTGGATGTCGCTGAGCACCGCGACCGCCGTGTGCGCCTCCGTCGTCCCGGGTCTGGTCGCCAGGGCGCACCATACGCGGCCGGGTACGCTTGGTGCGTGCAGCAGCGTGCCGGCAGCCGGTCCCCCCGAGTGCAGGTGGTGGCGGTGGGGGCCCTCCGGCCCCCGCACGACGCCGCCGGACGGCTGTACGAGCAGCGCCTGGCGGCCATGCTGCCCTTCCGGGCCGACGAGGTGGACGCCGAGCCCCTGCAGCGCGGCGAGCCCCGTGCGCGCGAACGGGAGGCCCAGCGCATGCGCGACCGGCTTGCGCGGGGGGCCTGGCGCGTGGCGCTGGATCCCGCGGGGCGCCAGCCCGAGTCCAGCGAGGCCTTCGCCGGCTGGCTGCAGCGCCGGCTGTCCTCCGGGCGTCCCGTCAGCTTCCTCATCGGCGGTGCCTCGGGCCTGGACGCGGGGCTGCTGGGGGAATGTGAGGAGCGGCTTGCGCTGGGCACCATCACCATGCCGCACCAGCTGGCCCGGGTGGTGCTCACCGAGCAGCTGTACCGGGCCGCCTGCATCCTGGGCGGCCACCCCTATCCGCATTGACCACTACATTGTGCCGGTGAACGACGACGATCTGCTGCGGCCGCTGCGGGCGGCCATCACCGACGCGGCTCGCTCGGTCGTGGACCTCGACGAGGTGCGCGTGGAGCTGGGCCCGCCCGCCAACCCCGATCACGGGGACCTGGCCACGCCCGTGGCCATGACGCTGGCCAAACCCGCCCGCCGCCCGCCGCGGGCCATCGCCCAGGCCATCGCCGACGCGGTGGGCGGCGCGGACGGCACGCTGGAGTCCGTGGAGGTGGCGGGCCCCGGGTTCCTCAACCTGCGGCTGTCACCGGCGTGGTTCGCCGGGGCGGTGTCGGCCCTGGCCGCGCGCGGCGGTGCGTTCGGCGCCGGCTCCGCCGAGACCCCCCGCAACATCCTGCTGGAGTACGTGTCGCCCAACCCCACCGGGCCGCTGCACGTGGGCCACGCCCGCCAGGCCGCGTACGGCGACAGCCTGGGCCGCATGCTGGCGTTCGTGGGACACGAGATCACCCACGAGGCGTACGTCAACGACTACGGCCGCCAGATGGAGGTGTTCGGGGCGTCCGTGGCCGCGCGCTACGCCGAGCTGGTGGGCGACCCGCCGCACCCGCCGGAGGGCGGGTACCCGGGCGAGTACGTCATGGACCTGGCGCGGGCGCTGCACGGCGAGGTGGGCGACCGGTACCGGGGGCGCGTCTCACCGCCCGACGCGGAGGCCGTGGCCTACTTCGCCACCCGTGGCGGCGAGCTGATGCTGGACCAGATCCGCGAGGTGCTGGGGCGCGCCCGCGTCAGCGTGGACCGCTACTTCTCCGAGACCACCGTGCACGAGGACGGTTCGGTGACGCGGGCCCTGGCGGCGCTGGAGGCGTCCGGTCACGCGTACCGCAGCGAGGGCGCCCTGTGGCTGCGCTCCTCCGAGCTGGGCGACGAGAAGGACCGGGTGCTGGTGCGGGCCAACGGCCAGAGCACCTACCTGGCGGCCGACACGGCCTACCACCTCCAGAAGCTGGGGCGCGGCTACGACCTCCTGATCGACGTGTGGGGCGCCGATCACCACGGCTACATCCCCCGCATGCGCGCGATGCTGGCGGCCTGCGGGCACGACCCGGACGTGCTGGAGGTGATGATCCAGCAGCTGGTCAGCCTGGTGGAGCGGGGTGAGGCCAAGCGCATGAGCAAGCGCGCCGGCACGATGGTCACGTTCACCGAGCTGATGGACGACATCGGCGTGGACGCCACCCGGTTCTTCCTGGTTGACCGCAGCCACGAGACCGCGCTGGAACTGGACCTCGACCTGGCCCGCGAGCAGAGCCAGGAGAACCCCGTGTACTACGTCCAGTACGCCCACGCGCGCTGCTGCAGCATCCTGGCGAAGGCCCGCGATGAGGGCGTGGCCGAGGGCGCCGCCGCCGATCCCCCCGCGTCGCTGGACACGGCCGAGCGGGCACTGGCCCTGTCGCTGGTGGGCTGGCCCGCCGCGGTGGCCGACGCCGCCGAACGGCGTGCGCCCCACCGGGTGGCCGCCGCGCTGCGGGACATCTCCCGCGACCTGCACGCCTTCTACCACCGGTGCCGCGTGGTGGGGGAGGCGCCCGAGGTGCAGGCGTTCCGCATGAATCTCACCACGGCCACGCGCGACATCCTGGCCGCGGGGCTGGACCTGCTGGGCGTCACCGCGCCGGAGCGCATGTGATGGACCGCGGCCGGGTCGTCGGGCTGCTGCTGCTGTGGGCGTGCAACATCGCCGCCTTGTGGGTGGCGGACAAGCTGGTGAGCGGGTTCGGCTACGACACCACGCGCACGCTGGTGATCGGCGCGGCGGTGCTGGCGGTGGTGAACTGGCTGTTGCGGCCGCTCGTCACGCTGCTGGCCCTACCGCTCATCATCGTGACGCTGGGCGTGGCCTACCTGCTGCTGGGCGTGGTGATGCTGTACCTGATGGTGCACCTCACCAACGGGTTCCACGCGTCCGGCTGGGCGTGGCTGTGGGCCGCCGTCATCGTGGGCATCGTGAACGCGGTGCTGCGCTCGGCGGTGGGGGTGGAGCGCAGCGGGCGTCGCCGCCGGTGACGCACCGCGCCGCCTCCTGCTAGCCTCAGGCGCAGCGCGCGGGTGTAGCTCAGTTGGTAGAGCGTCAGCTTCCCAAGCTGGATGTCGCGGGTTCGAATCCCGTCGCCCGCTCCTTTACGAGCCGTCTCCCTGCTGCGGATCGCGTCCCTCACCCGGTGCGCGGCCATTGGCCGAGGAGAAGGGCGGAGGTTCCTCGGACGCGTAGGGCTCCGGTTCCTCGCCGGCTGGAAGCTTGGGTGCCTTCGGCCTCCAGCCGCTGAGCGACTGCAGGATCTCGCGGTAGTAGGAGACCGACTGGGACTTGGTGGCATGCACGAATGATCCCGGTGCTCGCCCGCGTTTGGTGCCGAGCTCTCGTGCGATACAGACCCGGACGGATCGCGGCTGTCGCTTCGGGTCACTCGGGAAGAGCAGTGCTTCCGGTGTTTCCCGGGCCTGGGCGAGGCTCACCACAACGGCCTCGCGAGCATTCGGGTAGACCGCCTCCAGCCGCACGTCGTCGGGAGCGGTCGCGAGCTGACGAAGAAGCCAGGTAATGCGCGTCTTCGGACGCCCCTCCTGCGGCAGTGGGACCTCCGCCCACGTCACCATCAGCCGGGAACGGAGGTCGGCCTCGATCATCAGATTCGCAACCGCGTGGGGAACCTTGATGGCGGATCGGAGCCGTCCCTCGTCGCACAGCAGCTTGCTCGCGGCATCAAGTCGGTCCTTCAACGTCGACCCCCTCGGGGTCACGACGCTCACGGGCCGGCCGAGGTCCTGGCGGAGACCGAGAGCCAGGTACTGCAGAAGTTGCTCCCAGCGTTCTGCAATCGCCCGAACACGAGGCTCGCTTGCCCGAAGCGTTCCTTGGCGGGCCGCGTCGCGGACGCCGGTCCATTGGTCGCCCATGTCCTGGAACCCGCTTGCTCCGGAGCGTTCGTTGTCCAGGTAGGCGATGAGCTCACCAAGAATCCACGCTTGTTCGGGATCAGGAATGCCGCGGTATTCCCGATGCACGATGGCTTCGGTGAGGAGATGCCACCACGAGAGGTGGCGCACCACCGTGCGTCGCAGCTTGCGCCCATCCAGTGCCACGGGGAGATCTTTGGGACTCGGCGTGATCTCGCTTGAGATGGTCAGGAGCGCATCGAACTGGTGGCTCCGACAGAGGTCGAGGTACCTGTCGACCTGCTCGACTTGGAGCCGAGCCGCTCCCGTCTTGACCTCGACCAAGCAGGCCCAGCGCGTCTTGCCGCGCTTCACGACGATGGCGCCGTCCGGGATGGAGATGTTGCCCTGCCCATCGTCCAGACGTACTTCCACGAAGGTCGTGACCGTCCCGGCGGGAGCTCCCAGGTTGCCCAGCACGGACTTGGCGAATTCCGGGACGACGGAAAGAACGGCCAACAGGGCCGAGGTGGCACGGCGTTCCTGTTCGTCCTGACCGCCGATGCCTGAGGTCGGGATGATCCGCGCAGGGCTCCACTTGTCCTCGTCCAGCGTCCGCGGCGTCGTGGTGGTTGCCATCGACGCGCCTCCTCCCCGATTGCGTTGATTTGCCAACGCCAGTGATCGAATCCGCGTGTGGGAGTATTGCGCGTATATCGGCCGCGTCCTTCTCCGTGCTACACCTCGCGCATGGGCGTGATCCTGTGGTGGGTCATCGTGCTTGCCGTCGTGATGGTGCTGGTGATGCCGCTGATCCTGGTGGTGGCCAGACGCATCCGGGGCCGGTGAGCGCGGGGCCTCAGATGGCGGAGGGCAGCACCTCGGCGCCATGGTCGGGCGGGGCGCCGTAGGCGTAGACCACCAGGTCGTCCGCACCGTGGTTGACGGTCTGCAGCTCCGTGCCGGGTTCCACGTGGATCACACCGCCCACCGGGACGTCCTCGCGCCGCGGGGGCTCGCCGAGGTACATGGTGAGCGTGCCGGCCAGCACCACGAACGTCTCCTCCTGGAGCTCGTGCCGGTGCCGCCTGCCCTGGGCCCCGGGCTCGTAGCGCCAGATGTTGGCCCGCGTGTGGTGGAAGCCGGCCGCCTCGCTGAGCTCGGCCACGTGCCGGGCCGGCTCGCCGGGCGCGTGCGGCCGGGTGATCCAGACCAGGTCGGCGGGGCGGATCGCGTGGTGGGTCATGGCTCCGAGTCGCCGCGGGTGGAGATCACCAGATGGTTCGACGCCTTCCCCGCGTCGATCATCTGCAGGTAGGTCGTGAAGTAGACCAGGTGGTAGTCGGTCTGCTCGGCGCCCTGCTCGGCGGCGATGGTGTCGCGGTGCTTGGTCCAGGCCGCCAGCCAGCGGGCCATGGTGGCGCGGAAGTCGCTGATGAACTCCACCACCTCGTCCACGGTGAAGCCGGCCTCGCGGAGCTTGTCCTTGTAACCGGCCAGCGTGTCGGTGTACTGGGGGATGGCATAGCCGCGGGCCAGCCGGTCGCGGACCTCTCCGTCACCGGGCCCGAAGTCGAAGGTGCCGGACACGAACGCCCAGGTGCCTCCCGGCCGCAGCACGCGCCGCACCTCGCGGAACAGCCCCACCTTGTCCTCGAAGACGTTCATCACGTTCATGCTGATGACCACGTCGAAGGTGGCGTCGGCGTAGGGCATGTCCATCCCGTCCGCCTGCACGAAGTCCACCCGGCCGCCCAGGTCGGTGCCCGCCAGCAGCCGGTTCGCGGTCTCCACGCCGACGGCGTTGACCTCCAGCCCGCTCATGCGGCAGCCGGTGTGCGCCGCCATGTGGATGGCCGGGCCGCCGGTGCCGCTGCCCAGGTCCAGCACCCGGGTGCCGGGCCCGATGCCCAGGCGGTCGGTGATGCGGTCGAAGTAGGCGGGGGTGAGGAACGAGTGCTGGCCCAGGTCGTCGCCCGGGTTCCAGAGGTCGCGCCGCAACTCCCGGTTGGCCGGGCTGTCGATGCGGTGCAACTCCGAGTAGTCCACGCCCGTGTGCTGACCCATCGGTCCTCCCGTCAATCGGCGCCGGATGCGCCGCCGCCGCCCACGATAGGCGCCCGCTCGGGCGGGGGTCCAATACGCATCGGGGCGCACATTGATCGGCGTCACCGATCAGCCGGGTGCGGGCAGCCACCCGCGGGTGCGGGCCACCGCCCGCGCCGCCTCGAGCACCGACTCGCCCCCCGGGGCCGGACCACCGTCCCGCCACACCGCATCCAGCGCCATCGTGGCGTCGCCGTCGGCGAAGGGCACCACCACCACGTCGTCCCACCCCAGTCCGGAGATGGACACCGGGCCCACGAACAGGCGGTCCGGGCGGCGGGCCAGGTGCGCCAGGAGCGGCTCACGATCGGTGAGCCCCGCCATCGTGAGCTGGGCGGGGCTGAACCCCCGTGCGGCGCAGAGTCGGTCGACGAGGTTGTGGAAGCCCGGCGAGCTCTCCGCCGGGACCACCAGCACGATCTGACCGCGGAGGTCCCCGACGTCGATGGATGCGCGCCCGGCCAGGATGTGCGCGGCGCTCATGAAGGCCGCCAGGGGTTCCCGCCGGACGGTTTCGGTGACCAGGCCGGGCGCGCCCGCGAACTCCCGCACCAGGGCCAGGTCGGCGCTGCCCAGGAGCACGTCGCCCACGGCCTGGCCGGTGGGGCGCTGCAATGCCACGGCGTCCAGCTCGGGCCGTGCCGCGGCGAGCTCGTCCAGGATCAGCGGCAGCGCCTGGTAGGCCACGCTGGCCGTGTAGACGATGCGCACCCGCGAGGGGGCGGCGGAATGCACCGCCAGCGCCCGTTCGCGGGCCCTCTCCAGGTCCTCCAGCACCGCACGGGTGTCGTCCAGGTAGGCCCGTCCGGCGTCCGTCAGCTCCACCTGCCGGGTGGTGCGCCGCAGCAGCGCCACACCCAGGCCCTGCTCCAGCCGGCGGATCTGCTCGCTCAGGGACGGCTGGGACACGTGCAGGCGCGCCGCGGCACGCGTGAAGCTGAGCTCCTCCGCCACGGCTACGAAGTACTGAAGGCGTTGCAGGGTGACGGTGATGGACGGGACCCCCGTGCCGCAGGTGACCCGAGCCTACCGGGTGGGCCGCCCATTCATCGGTGGGACCGATCAACCGGAGGGTCGATCCGTCTTGGACCGCGGCCTGCGGCCGGACCTACGATCGACCGGACGTTCTGACGCGGCCGACGGGAGGGGCACCCATGGCAAGGATCGCATTCATCGAGGAGCAGGACGCGACGGACCCTACGGTTCAGACGGCGTTCGAGCGCATGCGCGCCAAGCGCGGGAAGGTCACCAACATCTACAAGGCGCTGGCGCACAGCCCGGCGATCCTGGCCACCATGGGGCCGTTCGTGGCAGCGGTGCAGCAGCCCGACCAGCTGGACGGGCGGCTGAAGGAGCGCGTCATCCTGCGGGTCTCCATCCTGAACCGGTCGGGCTACTGCACCCACGCCCACCAGCAGATCAGCGCGAAGATGGGCTTCACCGAACGCGAGATCGCGGACATGCACGACCCGGCGGGTGCGGACCTGACGCCTCCGGAGCGCGTGGCCCTCACCTACGCCGAGGAGATGACCCTGCGCCCCGGCGAGGTCTCGGATGCGGTGTTCGCGGAGGTGCGCGAGTGCTTCACCGAGCCTCAGATCGTGGAGCTGACCATGCTGGTGGCGCTGTACAACATGGTCAACCGCTTCAACGAGGCGCTGCGGCTGGACCCGGAGGAGTACTGACCCCGGGGTCCGGCGCCCGCCGGCTCACCCCTCGGCGACGGCGGCGATCACCCGCGACAGCCGCTGGCCCACCTCGTCGGCGATGGGCTCCAGCGCCGGGTTGCCCACCATGCCCAGCATCTCCCGCGCGGCCACCGCGCTGACGATGGTGGTGCCGCTCTGCACCCACACCACCACGTTGCACGGCAGCAGCACGCCCAACTCCGGTTCGGCCTCCAGCGCCCGGTGGGCGAAGGTGGGGTTGCAGGCCCCCAGGATGAGGTAGGGGTCGCGGTCCACGTCCAGCTTGGCCTTCATGGTGGCCTGCACGTCGATCTCGGTGAGCACGCCGAACCCCTCCTGGGCGAGGGCGGCGCGGGTGCGTTCCACGGCCTGCGGGAAGGCCAGCGGGGTGGTGGTGGTGACCGAGTAGGCGGGAACGGTGCTCATGAGCGGGCCTCCGGGCCGTTGGTGTGCAGCATGTCGCGGACGGCGCTGATGCGGCCGTTGATGGCACCGCACATGTGCTCGCACAGCGCGAACACGCCCTCGTCGGCGATGCGGTAGCTCACGCTGGTGCCCTGCTTCTCGCGGGCCAGGATGCCGCCCGCGTGCAGCACCCCGAGGTGCTTGGAGACGTTCTGCTGGGTGGCGCCGAGGCGTTCGGTGAGGGCGCCCACGGTGAGCGGGCCGTCGCGCAGCTGATCCAGCAGGCGCAGGCGCATGGGTTCCGCCAGCAGGCGGAAGCGCTCCGCGATGAGCCCGGCCAGGTCGTTGGGCAGCGGGTGGGGGAGCGGCATGGGCGTGTCCATGATCAGCACTCTACGCTCGTACAGTGGTAAATGCACCTGGTACCGTCGTCCGCGTGGACCCACCCGCCCTCACGCTCGTGCCGTTCACCGGCGCCCACGTGGCGGCGCTGCTGCGGTGGGTGACCTCCGAACGCGACATGCTCGTCTGGGCCGGACCGGAGTTCACCTGGCCCCTGGACGAGGCGCAGTTGCTGTCGTACGCACGGCGTGCCGGCGGCGGGGCCCCCGGCACCGGTGCGATGGCGGTGCTGGGTCAGCCGGACGGCCCGCCGCTTGGGCATCTCCAGCTCCGGGTGGACGCCCACCACGGGACGGGCCACATCTGCAGGGTCCTGATCGCGCCCGACCTCCGCGGGCGAGGCCTGGGCGACCGGCTCATCGGGCACGTCGTCCGGTCCGCGTTCGACGAACTGGGCCTTCACCGGCTGAGCCTCAGCGTGTACGACTTCAACCACGCCGCCATCGCCTGCTACCGCCGGCAGGGGTTCCTGGAGGAGGGCCTCCAGCGCCAGTCCACCCGCTGCGGGGACGAACGCTGGGACGCGCTGCTGATGTCCCGTCTCCGGACGGATCCCGCGCCGGTCCCCGCGTTCACACGACCCTAACGCCCCGCCGCTGGGGTTGGCCTGCGGGGGTGTCGATACCACCGGTGACACGGAAACCCCTTCCCACGCAGGTTGGAGTTCACGGATGAACGTGCAGGCAACCGGTCAGGGGCCCCAGCAGGTGTGGGGAGCCCAGGCCACGACGGGCATGAGCATGCCGCCGCCGCAGATGCGCGGCACGATGGACGGCATCGCCTCGACGCTCAAGATGTCGAGCGATGACCTGCGCTCGGCGCTCAAACAGGGCAAGTCACTGGCGGACGTGGCGTCCAGCCAGGGCGTCAGCCGCGACACCCTCACCACGGCCCTCGGCGACCTCATCCAGCAGCAGCGCACCGCGCAGGGCAAGCCCGCGCTGGACGCCCAGTCGCTGGACAAGATGGTGACCCAGGCGGTCGACCGGCAACGCCCCGCCGGCGCGCAGGGCGGCCACGGGCACCACCATCACCACGGTGGCGGCACGGTGCAGCCCACGGGCGGCGCCAGCGACCCGACGGGCCCGGTGGGCACCGCCGTGGACGCCGCCGCGTAGCGGGGGACGTCCCGGTGGATTCGCGCGAACCGGTGGCCTGGGAGTGGTGGGCCACCGGGACGCGGTGGCGCATCCACCACGACGGCGGCGTGGATGACGCGCTGGCCGACCGGTGCTGGCGGCTGGTGACCCGGGACGAGGCCCGGTGGAGCCGGTTCCTCCCCGGCAGCGAGGTGAGCGCCGTCACCGCCCAGGCGGGGCGCCAAGTGCGGGTGTCGGAGGAGACGGTGCGCCTGGTTGCGGCGTGCCGGGAGTGGATGGAGCGCACCGGTGGGGTGTTCAACCCGCTGGTGGGCGGGCGCGTGGCGGCCTGGGGTTATGCGCGTGACATGGCGCGCAGCGCGCCGGGGGCGGCGTGCGCACCCGCGCCCGCCGGCGTGCCGGACCGGCTGGAGGTGGATCCGGCCGGCGGATGGGTGCGCATCCCGGCGGGCACGGCCCTGGATCTGGGTGGCATCGCCAAGGGATGGATCGCCGATCGCGTGGCCGGGCTGCTGCGCGGCGAACCGGGGGCGGGGTGCGCGCTTGTGGACGCCGGCGGCGACATCGTGGCGGCGCGCGGAGGGCATGAGGTGGCCGTGGACGACCTGGACGACCGGCTGTGGCTGGACGAGGGCCAGGCCGTGGCCACCTCCGGCTGGCGGCTGCGCGCGTGGCGCACGACCGACGGCCGGGAGGCGCACCACCTCATCGACCCCGCCACGGGCGATCCCGGTCCCCTCACGGTGGCCACCGTGGTGCACCACACGGCCGCCGGCTCCGATGTGTGGGCCAAGACCGTGGCCCTGCGGCCCCACCTGCTGAACGGCCTGGGGCTGCCGGCCATGGTGCGCACCGAGGACGGCGCGCACCACACGCCCGAGTGGGTCCGTCAGGCCCGCCGCGGGCTCACCCGCTGAGCGGCAGCGTCAGCCCCAGGGCGCCCGGGTCCACCGCCGGGGCGTCCACGACCGCGGTGCCATAGGCCAGGAACTCGATGACGTGGCTGCCCCAGCCGTGCGAGCGCTCGTCCACGCCGGCGCCCACGATGCCCACGGCGCCGGCGGCGTCGGCCTCGTGCTGCATCCGACCCATCGCGAGCTCGCGCGCGTCGTACAGGGCCTGCGAGTAGAGGGTCATCTCCACGTTGCGCCCGAAGTTGCTGAGGGTCTGGCGCAGCGAGCGGTGGGCCACGTGGTACACGCACGACCCGAACACCAGGCGCGCGGGCATCAGCCCGGCCACCCGCAGCTTCAGGAGGTCCTGGCCGCTGAGGGCGCTGGTGAACGGCGAGCCGTGCGCGTTGCGCCGTGAGGTCCCGCCGGCGTCACGCACCGCGGTGCCGATGGCCTTGAACTCCGCCAGGTCCGCGCCCCACTCGTAGCGGGTGATCTCCAGCCGCACCCCCACCACGCCATCCGCGTCCAGCTGGTGCGCCTCGGCCTCCAGGCGCGTCATCGCCAGCTCACGCGCGTGGTACATGGCCTGCGTCAGCACCTCCAGCTCCTGGTTCTGCGACCAATTGCTGTTCTGCAGGCCGAGGTGGTACACGCAGGTGCCCAGCACCAGGCCCAGGGGCGCGAAGCCGGCCTGACGCACGCACAGCAGCTCATCCGGGCTGAGGTCACTGGTCCACGCGCGGCCGCGCAGGCGCTCCTCGGCGATGGCGTCCAGCTGCTGCGCGTCGGCCTGCGGGGCTCCCGGCGGTGGTGGCGGTGTGTCGTCGTCATCGCGGCTGAACAGTCCCATCGGGTCTCCCGTCGGTGTGAGTGGGGGCGGCTACTGCTCCAGCAGCCGGGTGAGCGAGTTGATGGCGTCACGGGCATGAGCGTCCTGGACCGCCAGCGCGGTCAGCAGGCGGTCGATCCACTCCCGCACGGGTGGTGTGTCGCGGCTCAGCACGATGCCCTTCACCAGGGTCGCGTGCTCGGCCTGCAGGCGGCCGTTGACGTTGCGCATGCTGAAGGCGTCCCCGGGCAGGGTCACGGTGACGGCGCGCACCGGCCGGGCGCTCAGCACCGGCAGCCCGCGCCGCTCCACGCGCACCATCCCCGGAAGGGTGTCGGGCAACCACTCGGCCAGCAGGCGCAGGAAACGGTCGGTCTCGCCCGCCGCGGCCCGCAGCCAGCCCGAGGCCATCGCGACGTCCGTGGGCGGGGTCTCGGGGGCGTCCGGCATGCGGACCACGGTACTTGCTTCGCACTTCGGGCGCATTTTCCGGATGCAGACGCATCGGGAAATGCGTTGGGGAAAGCATTGGGAAATGCATTGGGGGCCTGCCTCCACGTTGCTTCAAGGCAACGGGCGCATGTGCCGGGTTTCAATGCGCCCATGCGATGCACGGGGCGCTCCTCTTCTTGTGGCACGGCGCCCTCTTCGCGTAACGGGCGCATGTGCCGGTCTCAATGCGCCCATGCGATGCACGGGGCGCCTTCTCTGTTGTGGCACACGCTCCCTTTTACGCTGAGCCAAAATGGGTGAACGCCAGCGCCGCCACCCGCGCATCCGCGGTTCCCGTGCCCGGCGCGGGCCGGGCACGGTGCAGCGCGGCGCACATTCCCCCGCCGCCGGCCAGGTGCCGGTGCATGTCCACCATCAGCTCGGCCGAGTCCAGGTCGGGGACGGGCACCGCGCTTGCCACCACCGATCGCGTGCCCAGCGCGAACAGCACGCTCAGGAACCCGCGCAGCTCCTCACCGGGCAGCACCTGCGACACGCCGGCGTCGCAGGCCGCCAGCACCACCCGCTCGGGCGTGGCCCCGGTCTGCTCCAGGTCCAGCACCGTCATGGCGCCGTCGCTGAGCTCCAGGGACGAGAAGCTGGGATTGTCTGCCCGGAAGCGGCCGTGGCAGGCCAGGTGCGCCAGCCCGATGCCCGGCAGGGCCCCGCACACGGCGTCCACGGTGGACCCGGGCGGCTGCAGCAGCACGGCCCGGGGATGCAGCGCGGCCACCCGCGCGGCCTCACCGTCGGCACCGGGCAACCCGGGGCCGGCCGCCACCAGCACGCCGCCGTCGGCGTCCGGTGTGCGCTGCGCCGCCCGCCACCACGCCGTGGCCGACGGCGCGGTGGTCACCAGCCGATGCCGCATCGTGCCCAGCGCGTGCCAGGGCACCGTGAACAGCCGCGCCGTCGGCACCATCACCACCTCACCGGCGTCGCCCAGGCGTGCCGCCAGCGGCGCGGTCACCGCGGCGTCCAACTCGGCCAGGCACTCGTGCGCGGCGTCCTCCGCCGCGGCACGGGAGCGCTCGCTGCCACCGCGCAGCATCCGGCGCAGGCAGAACGCCAGGGCCTGGGCGGCGTTGTGGGCGGGCGCGGCCGGCCCCAGCCGGTGAAGGCGGGTGTCCCGGGCGGTCACGGTGACGGCCAGGAGGCGGCCGTCCACCTCGGCCAGGGCCACCAGGTGGCGGTGCCCGAGGGCGTCGCGCAGCCGCGCCGGGCTGACCCTGCGCACGCGCGTGGGGCTGGTGCGGTCGGCGGTCCGCAGCCGGCGCTGCACCCGCGCCTCCAGCTGGGCCTGCTCGCGGAACAGCCGCCGCAGGTCCGGCGACCCCGGCTCGGCGTCGCGCTGCCGCGCCATCACGTCCCGCAGCTCGCCCAGCAGCGCGGCGGCCGCGGGGTCGGCCGTGTTGGGCGCGCCCACCAGCCCTGAGGCCTGACGGCCCCGCTCCATCCAGTCCAGCACCGTCGCGGCGCGGTTGGCCCGCACGGCGCTGCGGAGGCCCAGCATGGCCAGCTCGGTGCCGTGTGCCGACGCCCGGGCCCGCAGCTCGGCGGTGGGAATGGCCCCGCGCATCAGCTCCAGCTCGTCCAGCCCGGCCCGTGCCGCCGCCGCGGCGCGCGGGTCGTTGCCCAGCAGCTCGGCCCGCAGGGCGGCCGCCAGCCGGGCCCGCAGCCGCACCATCACCACGCGGCTGCCCACGCGGGCGCGCACCGCGTCCAGCTCCCGCAGGGCGGGGTGACGCGGCCCCGCGCGGTGAGGATGCGGGCCAGCAGCAGGCGGGCCTCCACGGCCTCAGCGGCGAAGCCCGCCTCGTCCAGCGCGGCGGCGGCGGCGCGCAGCCGCCGCCGGTCCGCGGCATCGGCGGTGCCGCCCGCCACGCGCGCCTGCGCCAGCACCAGGTGCGCCTGCGCGCTCCAGGCGCGGCCCCGGTGGCGGGCCAGGGCGCGCGCGCCCGCCGGGCGGTGTCCTGGGCCTGGGCGTGCGCGCCCCGCGCCAGCGCCACGCGCCCCATTGCCAGCAGGGTCTCGCCCAGCAGCAGTGCGCCCCCGCTGGTCTCCAGCTCGCGGATGGCGTGGTCGGCCACCTCCTCGGCCTCACCCAGCAGGTTCAGCGTGAGCAGCACCTCCATGCGCTCCATGTAGTGCTCGGACAGCGGGAAGTGGATGTCGCGGAACAGGGCCTCGGCCCGCTCGAACCCGTCCAGCGACTCGCGCAGCCGGCCCGCGCGGGCCGCCAGCAGGGCCGTGTTGTGCATCACGAACCCTCGGTGCTGCGGCCCAGGTCGGCCGCATGCCGGGCGGCGTGGGTGAGCTGCAGCCGGGCCTCCTCCAGCTCGCCCAGCTGCATCAACACCACCCCGAGGTTGTTGTGCACGGTGAACCGGGTCTCGGCGGCGGGTGGCGGCCGGTCGGCCTCCAGCATGCGGCGGTACAGGCCGGCCGCGAGGATGAGATGCCCGGAGGCGTCCTCGATGACGGCCTCCTGCAGGTCGATCTCGGGGGTGGAGCGCCCGTCCAGCGCCGCGCGGGCCAGCGCGATGTCGGCCCGGGCGCGGCGGGCGTTGCCCACCTCCAGCCACACGGACGCCCGGGTGGCGTGCACCCCGGCGCGCAGGTCGGTGAGCCCGCGCCGGCGCGCCACCGCGATGGCCCGGTTGAGGGTGGCGCGGGCCGCCGCGTAGTCGAACACCTCCCGCTCGGCCCACCCGCGGGCGCGGAGGGCGGTCACGGCGGCCGGCCAGTCGCCCGCCGCCGCGGCGCGGGCGGCGATGGCGTCGGCGCGCGCGCCCTCGCGGCGCGGCTCGTCGCGCACCCGCATCCACGCCGACTCCGCCTGTATCAGCAGAGTGGTTCCCGGCTCTGTCTCCAACGGGGGTTGCATCAATTCGCCCCGTGCCGCGTAATGACTGCGGAATCCTATGGCCACGTGGAGAGGACCGAGGGATGTCGATCAACAGGACGCCGGACCGCATGCCGGACCCCGAGGGCGCACGTCGCCAGGTGCATGCGCTGCGCGAACCGCCCTCCGACCTGCAGACATTGCGTCGCGTCACCGGCCGGCATCCGGCCCCCAGGGACCCGTCGGCGGATTCGCCCATCCTGCACATCGCCGCGCTGCCGCTGCACGGCGACCGGGTGCTGGGAATCGTCAACGGTGAGCTGCTGGTGCGCGACGACCACGCCAAGCGGGCGGCGGAGATCCTCGCGCCGCTGGGGTACCGGGCGGCCCCGTCCCGCGCCCTGGACGGCAAGCTGGGCGTCGTGCGCTTCACCAGCGCAAACGTGCCCCGCCTGGTGGCCATCGACGCCCAGGTGCTGCGGGCCCGTGGCATGGACGCCAACGCCAACGTGGTGCACGCCGCGGCCATGCGGGGCAAGTCGGCCCTGCCGCCGGTGTGGACCGACACGCCCCTGCCCACCGACGTCGACCCGTCGGTGGGCACGGGCGCCCACATCGTGGTGATCGACACCGGCCTGGCGGCGGACGTCGGCGGGCGCGGTGACACCTGGCTGGGCGGGATTCCGCTGGACCCCGCCAACACCGACCTGCTCACGGACATCAACGACGCGCAGGGTGACCGCGACCAGAACCAGGTGCCCTACCTGGACGACGCCGCGGGCCACGGCACGTTCGTCACCGGGGTGGTGCGCCAGTGCGCGCCGGGCGCCACCGTCACGATGATGCGGGCCCTCGACTCCGATGGCCTGGGCTCGGAGGACCAGCTCGCCGCGGCCATCGTGGCCGCCGGGGAGCTCAGCCCCCACGTCATCGTCATCGCCGCGGCGGAGGAGAGCCCGGACGACAGCCCGCCGGTGGCGCTGGCGGGTGCCCTGGCCTGCCTGGATCCCGAGATCCTGGTGGTCGCGGCCGCCGGCAACTCGCCCGACACCCGGCCGTCGTGGCCCGCGGCCTTCCGCCGGGTGGTGGCGGTGGCCGGACTCCGGCAGGACGGTGAGCCCGCCGACGACTGGTCCAAGCGGGGTCCGTGGGTGACCTGCTCCGCGGTGGCCGAGGACGTGCTGAGCACGTTCGTGCACGGCACGGAGAACCCGGACCTCATGAACGGCAGGGCACCGGGGGTGTGGGACGCCGGCGAGGGTGCGCCAGTGGCCATCTGGGCCGGCACCTCGTTCGCGGCACCGCGCGTCGCGGGCCTCATCGCCGCGCGGGTGGGGACCGGCACCACGCCGCGCCAGGCGCTGGCGGACCTGCTGGCATCGGGCACGCCCCGCCCCGGCTTCGGGGTGGCGCTCACGTAGCGCACGCGGGGCCGCATCGGCCGTGACCGCCGCAGCGCACCGGTAGGATCCGGCGATGCAGCGGCAGTCACTGGCCGACGTGGTGCACGCGGCCCAGCATGGCGAGCAGGACGCCTGGGACGAGATCGTCCGGCGGTTCGAGGGGCTGCTGTGGTCCACCGCCAGGGGATTCCGCCTGTCATCCCCCGCAGCGGCGGACGTGGTGCAGACCACCTGGCTGCGCTTGGTGGAGCACCTGGGGGAGATCCGCGACCCGGATCGGCTGGGGGCGTGGCTGGGCACCACCATCCGCCACGAGTGCCTGCGCGCGCTGCGCGTGGCCGGCCGGGACGTGCTCACCGACGAGGACGCCCCGTTCGAGCGCGGCCGCGAGGACGAGCCGCCCGTGGACGCCGCATTGCTGGCCGACGACCGTGACCGGCAGCTGTGGGCGGCGTTCGGGTCGCTCAACGCCGGCTGCCAGCAGCTGCTGCGCCTCCTGTCGCAGGACCCGCCGGTGGCCTACGACGCCATCGCGGAGGCCCTGGGCCGCCCGGTGGGCAGCATCGGCCCCACGCGCGCGCGGTGCCTGGAACAGCTGGGGCGGGCGATGGTGGGCGCGGGTTTCGAGCGATGAGGCGCCCCGGGATGTATCAGGACGTCCGCGGCGGGGTCTTTCATGGTGAGACGACCCCCGGGGGATGCCCGGCATCCCCACCTCGACCGAGGACACGATGAGAGACATCACCGACCACGACGAGATGCTCCGGCGACTGGGTGTGCTGATGACCCGCACCGACCCCGTGCCGCCGCAGGTGACGCTGGCGGCGCGCGCCGCCATCGCCTGGCACCGCATGGACGCGGAGATCGCCGAGCTGCTGTTCGACAGCGCCGCCGAGGAGGCCCTGGCGGGCACCCGCGGCGTCACGGGCGGCGTGCGCCAGCTCACCTTCGAGGCCCCCTCGGGGGCCTGCGTGGAGATGGAGGTGCTGCCGGGCATCGAGGCGGTGCGTGCTGCTGGGGCAGGTGCGCCTCCCGGCGCGGCACGGGTGTTCGTAGCGGCACACCGACGGCGTGGAGGACGTCACGGCCGACGGCCTCGGGCGGTTCCAGGTGGAGGGTGTGGCCCGCGGCCACGTCAGCCCTGCGCTGCACGCTGCCCGATGGGACCGTGTTCCAGACCGGCTGGACCCACCTGCCGTAACCGGTGGATCAGGCCACGTGAGGATGCCGCGACGCGCGGCGTGGCCCGCCGCGGTGACGGCGGCCGTCCTCGGCCCCGGGCCAGAAGCGACCGCGTGGGCGGCGATGCGTGCGGCCACCGTGGGCGCGGCGCGCACGGGTGACCCCGCGCCGCTGGCGGCCGCCGGGGTGGACCTCGTGACCGAAGCCGGCGCCGCGGCCGGCACCCGCGCCCGGCCTGGCGGGGGTGGCGCCCGCCGGCGGGCTGCCCGAACGCGCGCTTCGCGTGGCACCCGACGGCCGGCTCACGCTGTTCGGGCGTGGTGGCTGGGTGTTCCGGGGCGCCACGGTGGCGACCCTGGCGCCGGTGGCGCACCGGCCCGACCTCGACCCCGGGTCCGGACCCGGCGCGGCGTTCACCGCCGACGAGGGCATGGTGCTGTGGCGCCCGGTCCCGGCGGCGGGCGGCTCACCGGGTATGCGCCGGACCTGGCGGTGCGCTGGGCCACCGGGCCCACCGCCCCCGGCGCCGCCGCGGCCCGCCCGGCGGGCCGTTCGCGCTGGGACCCGGCGACACCCTGTGGGCCGTGGGGGGCACGCCGTCGGTGATGCGGGCGGGCGACGGCGCCACCACGGCGACGCTGCAGAACGCACCCGCGGGGATGAGCACGCCCGTGGTGGCGCCCGACGGCACGCTGCGGGTGCTGAGCGGCGCGGGCACCGGTGGCCCGGTGATGCTGCACGCCTACGCGCCCGACGGCCATGCCGGCTGTGGTCCACCAGCGTGGTCCAGGGCACCTCACCACGCGTGGGCCGCGCCTCGGCGCCCAGCGTGAGGCCGGACGGCACCACCTACGTCAGCACCTGGGTGGGCGTGGCGGCCGCCACCACCGACGGGCGCGTGGTGGCGGTGGGGCCACAGGGGCTGGTGCGGTGGAGCGAGGCGGTGGGGCGGGCCTCCTCTCAGCCGGCCCTCGATGCCGGGGGCCGCGTGTGGACGGTGGCCCGCGACGGCGTGGTGCAGGCCGCCGACGATCGCGGGTTGCCGGTGTTCCGGCGGCGCCTGGCGGCGGGGGGACCCGCCGACTGGGTGGCGGCCACGGGTGACGGCGTCACGGTGCACGCCGGTGCGATGACCGTGGGGCTGGCCGCGCGGCCGCAGGCCGGGCGGCGTCCCGCGGCGCGGCTGCTGGTGCGGCCGGTGGTGATCCGCGTGGGTGCACACCACCTGCGGTGCGTTGCCGCCCGGCGGTGGACCCGCCACGTGCCTGGACGGCGACGCGGAACCGCCGGCCGGGCCCTGGTGCGCGCGCCGGTGGACGGCGTGGCGCGGCTGCGCGTGGAGTCGGTCACGGGCGGGACGGCGCGGCGGTGGGAACGGGTGCGGGTGCTCGCAGGCGACAACCGCATCCTGCTGCACCTGGGCGCCAAGCCTGCGTCCGGGCCGGTATCTGCTGGTGGCGCGGGTGCCGCTGGGGCACGGGCGCACGCGGACGCTGACGCGCGCGTTCCGCGTGGGCCGCTGAGGCCGCCCCGGCGACGGACGGCACGCCGGAAACCGTGCCCGGGCGACCGGGAAACCCATCCCCGGGGAGTGGCGTGACCGCCGGGCCGGCGGGCATGATGGCGCGGTGTCAGCCGCCGCACCAGGCGGTCGTCCCCAGCCGGTGCCGCTGCCGGGGCGATCGGTCAAGCGAATGGTGGTCCGGTTCGTGCTCACCGCGTTGGCCGGACTGGTGGTGCTGGCCGCCATCACGGCGTTCGTGAGCCGCCGCGTGGGCACCAAGCAGGTGGTGGCCGACGCCCGCCGCGTGGCCCTCGTGACGGGGCAGGGCGTGGTGGAGCCGGCGGTGACGCCGCCGCTGCTGCACCGCAACCCCGACGTCTACGCGGCCTTCGACCGGCTGGTGCACGAGCACGTGCTGCCCGGCACCGCCGTGCGGCTGCGGCTGCTGGACCCCGTCAGCGGCAGGGTCATCTACTCGGATGACGGGCAGGGCGTGGGCCTGAGGACCACGCTCAGCGACGCCATGCGGCGGGTGATGCGCACCGACGCGGCGTTCACCATGGTGAGCAACACCCCGCAGGGCCAGGAGCTGGAGGTGTTCAGCCGCGTGCAGCCGCGTCGCACGCCCCCGCTGCTGTTCCAGATGGGGTACCGGTACTCGGAGGTCACCCGCGCCGGACGCAACCTGTGGCTGGACTTCGCGCCCATGGTGCTGGGCGCGCTGCTGCTGCTGCAGCTGCTGCAGTTCCCGCTGGCCTGGGATCTGGCGCGCCGGCTGCGGCGCAGCCACGAGGAACGTGAGCGGCTGTTGCGCAGCGCCATCGACGCGTCCAACTCCGAGCGGCGGCGCATCGCCAGCGACCTCCACGACGGCACGGTGCAGGACCTGGCCGGCGTGTCGCTGGAGCTGTCGGCCGCCAGCCGACGCATGTCCCGCACGCAGGCCGCCGGCGGCGTCGTCGTGGCCGAGCGGCCCGACGGGGAGGTGCTGGAGGCGGCCGCCCGGCGGGTGCGCAGCGCCGTGCGGTCGCTGCGCACCCTCCTCGTGGAGATCTACCCGCCCAACCTGGAGGAGACCGGACTGGAGCAGGCCCTGACCGACCTGGCCGCCCGGCTCACCGAGCGCGGCATCACCCCGCACCTGGACATCACGCTGCCCGACCGGCCCCTGCCCGCCGACACCGTGACGCTGCTGTACCGCTGCGGTCAGGAGCTCATGCGCAACGCCTCCCGGCATTCCGGTGCCACCAACGTGCACGTGCGCGTGGCGCCGGACGAGGCCGGGATGGTGGTGATGGAGGTCACCGACGACGGCCGCGGGTTCGCCCCCGAGGCGGCCCTCAGCGCGCCCGGCTCCGGGCACGTGGGCCTGCGCGTGATGGCCGACCTGGTGGGGGAGGCCGGCGGCGTGGTGGAGCTCGCCTCCGCCCCGGGCAAGGGCACGCACCTGCTGGTGCGGGTGCCGGCATGATCGACGTGGTCGTGGCCGATGACCACGCCATCGTGCGACACGGCCTGGAGCTGCTGATCGCCACCACCGACGACATGCGCCTGGCCGGCGTCGGCTGCAACGGCCGGGAGGCCCTGGAGCTGGTGGGCGCCAGCGCCCCCCACGTGGTGCTGATGGACCTGTCCATGCCGGAGATGGACGGCGTGGAGGCCACCCGCCGTCTGCGCGACGCGCACCCCGACGTGTCGGTGGTGGTGCTCACGTCGTTCGGCGACCGCCGGCGCGTGCTGGAGGCACTGGATGCCGGCGCGGTGGGCTACCTGCTGAAGGACTCCGATCCGGAGGCAATCCTGTCGGCCATCCGGTCGGCGGTGGCCGGTGGTGCGCCCCTCCACCCCACGGCGGCGATGGCCCTGCTGCAGGACCGGGAGCATCCGGCGCCCGTGGCCTCGGCCGATGCGGAGCTCACCGCCCGCGAACGCGAGGTGCTGGGGCTGGTGGCCCACGGGCTGTCCAACAAGCTCATCGCGCGCGAGCTGCAGATCAGCGAGCGCACGGTGAAGGCCCACCTGGGGTCGGTGTTCCAGCGCATCGGGGTGACGGACCGGACCCAGGCCGCGCTGTGGGCCCGGGAGCACCTCACGGAGGAGTGATCGGCGATCCCGTGGTGGTGGCCGCGGGCGCCGTGGTGGTGGCGGGCGCGGTGGTGGTGGCCGGAGCCGTGCTGGTGGCCGGCGGGGCGGGGCTGACGGGCTGGCGGTGCCGGTGGCCCCAGCGGCCGTTCCCGTCCGTGGCGGCGGGGTCGGTGGCGGCCGTGGCCGACGGCGCGGCGGGGACGCCGCCCCCGTCGGGGGTGGTGCCGCCATCGTGACGATGGTGCCGGGTGCGCCCCGCGTCGCCCCCGGCGGTGGTCTGGTCGGTTGCCGCGGGCGCCTGGTCGGTGGCGGGCGCGGTCTGGGTGGGGGTGGTCACCGGCACGCTGGCGGTGGTGGTGCGCGCGGTGGTGCGATCCGGGGTGTGGTGGGTGCGGGTGCGGGGCCGCGACGTCTCCGTGGCCGGTGGGGAGGCGGCGCTCGCTCCGGTCGACACCCGGCTCGCCGAGGACGGCACGGCAACCATGGCGGCGGGCACTGCCGCCCCGGTTGCCGGTGCGGTCACCGGGCTGCGCCGCTGCGGCGTGGCGGCCGGGTGTGACCGGGCGGTCGACTGCGTGTGGCGCTGCGGGAGCGGGCTCCACAGACTGTGGGGCCGGTCCCGGCCACCGTCGGGCAACAGGACGCCCTGGGCGACCCATCCCGCGGTGAGCACCAGCAGTCCCCCCATGGTCGTCAGCACGGCGGGCACTCCGTACCGACGCCATGGGGACTGTGGGCCCCCGCCACCCACACGGGGCGCGGCGGTCTGCCGGGGGAGGGCGGTGCGCGACGGGACGGTGCCGTTGGTCAGCACCACCCGCCGACGCCCCACGGCATCCAGCGCCAGCGCGGTGTGGGTCACCTCGGGGGGGCTCATGCCGTGAGGTTGGCAGCCCACCCGAGGGCCCGTCCATGGACCTTTGGTCGTACGACCAGGCCGCAAACCATGCGGTTTTGGCGATGCGAGCACGCCTCCGTAGAGAAACGTCACCGATGCGGCGCTTCGGGCTACGGATCGGCCGCGGCCGGGCCGATGGACCAAGTGCACGTCGGGTGGAGAGGCCCGGCGGCGGGGAGAGGGGAGGCACGATGTACGTCAAGCTCGGCCGACCCGGGCAGGAGGCGGCGTTCACGGTGAACGGTGCCGACGAGGAGGTCCTGTCCGCGTTGCAGCAGCACGCGGCCACCTACCTCGGGCTGCGCGGGCAGGACCTGCCCGAGGAGCTGCGGCGGTTGCTCCGGGCGCGGATCCTCACCTCGGCGTAAGCGGGTCATCCGGCGACCGGCGCCGCGGTGACGTCCGGGGCGGGGCGGCCGGGACGCCCGGCCCGCCGCGGCCGTCAGCGCCGGCCCGGCACATGCCGATACTGCGGGGGAAGCGGCCGGACGCGACGGCCCGCGGCGAAAGGCACACCGCATGTACCTCAAGCTCACCCCCCTGTCCGACGGCATGTTGCTGACCGACGAACCCCTGGACGCCAGCCCCGTCGAGGTGGCGGCCCGCACGGCCGCGGCCATGGGCCTGGCCGAGGCGCCCGTGGAGCTGGTGCGCCTGCTGCAGGCGCGTCCGGTGACGGCCGGGGGCCTCGGCACGCGGTGACACACCCGCGGCCGGGTGGCAACATTCCGGCGGTGGGGCACCACCACCATCACCACCACGATGCCCACGGGCACCACCACCATGGGGCGGACCGCGGCGCGCGTTCGCTGACGGTGGCGCTCATCGTGAACGCCGCCTACACGGCGCTGCAGGTGGTGGTGGGGCTGGCCGCCGGGTCGGTGGCCCTGCTGGCGGACGCCGGGCACAACCTCAGCGACGTGCTGGCCCTCGCGGTGGCGCTGGGCGCCGCCCGCCTGGCCACACGGCCCAGCACCCCTCGGCACAGCTTCGGGTACCGGCGCGCCGAGATCCTGGGGGCACTGGCCAACGCCCTGTCCATCGTGGCCGTGTCCGCGGTGATCGTGTTCGAGGCCGCGCGGCGCCTGGCGCACCCACCCGAGGTCCCGGGCGGCTGGATGATGGCCGTGGCCGCGGTGGGGATCGCGGTCAACGCCGCCAGCGCCTGGGGGATCCACCGCGCGGGGCGCGGCCGCACCGACCTCAACCTGCGCGCCTCGTTCCTGCACCTTGCGGGCGACGCCCTGGCCAGCGTGGGGGTGCTGGTGGCCGGGGCGCTGGTGCTGTGGTTCGGGTGGCGTCTGGCCGACCCGGTGGTGGCCATCGCCATCGGGGCGCTGGTGGGGTTCAGCACCTGGAGCGTGCTGCGCGACGCGGTGCCGGTGCTGCTGGAGGCCGCGCCCCGCGGCGTCGATCCCGAGACGGTGGGCGCCGCCCTGGCGAGGGTCACGGGCGTGGTGCAGGTACACGACCTCCACATCTGGAGCGTCTCAAGCGACTTCCCGGCGCTGTCGGCGCACGTGGTGGTGACGGCCGACTGCGACTGCCACGCCACCCGCCGCGACGCCGACGCGATGCTGCGGGACCGGTTCGGCATCACCCACACCACCCTGCAGATGGAGCACGCCCAGCCGCGGCTGCTGCACGTGGGGGAGCCCGGCCCCCGGGCACACCCCGGCGGCCCGTAGGCGGCTGGGTCAGCCGGAGCCGAACCCCGGGCCCGAGCCCTCGCCCTCGTTGTGCTCCCGCAGGAAACGCTCCAGCTCGGAGGCCAGCTCGTCGCCGGTGGGAAGGTCCTCCGAGTGGGCCCCGATCTGCTCGAGGCGGTCCAGGATCTCGCGCGTCTCGGGATCGTTCTCGGCCATGATGTCGAACCGGCGGTGCTCCTGGCGGGCGGTCTCCCGCAGCGCCTCCAGCGGCACCACCACGCGCAGGTGGCGCTCCAGGTGCTCCAGCAGCCGCACCGTGCCGGCGGTGTAGCCGCTGCCGGCGTACGGGGGCACCTGGGCGAAGAAGCCCACTGCGGGGATCCCGGAGGCGGTCACCGCCATCTCCAGCACCGACAGGCAGGCCGCGGGGACCCGCAGCCGCCCGGCGGGCCCGGCGGTCTCGCCGTTGTGCAGCAGGCCGGGCGCCGAGGCCGTGGCCATCACGGGCACCGGCTGGGTGTGGGGCACGGCGGCCGGCACGGCCCCCAGGCTGATCCACTGCTCCACCCCGAAGGTGCGGCACAGCGCCACCATGTCCTGGGCCAGGCCCTGCCAGTTGAGGTCCGGCTCGGCGCCCGAGAGCACCAGCACGTCGCGGCCGTCGGCCGGGCGCACGTGGCGCACGGTGAGGGCCGGCCAGGTGAGATCGGTGAGCACCCCGTCCACCACGTCCAGCACGGGGCGGCGCGACCGGTAGTCGAAGAGGGCGTCGGGCAGGAACCGGGCCACCACGGGCCCCTCGTCGCCAAGGTGCTGGGCCGCGCCGCTGGCGGCGGCGGCGGCGTCCACCCAGCCGTCCAGCGCGGCGATCAGCACCGGTGCCGTCAGCTGGGGTGCGGGCTCCTCCAGGTGATAACGCATCCACCCATCATAGGGGGCGGTCCGCCTGGGTCTTCAGTGAGGGGAGGGTGCTGGGCACATCGTGCCGGGGTGGCAGCTCGGGCAGCTCGGCCGCGCGTCCCGGCGCGGGCCCGGGGGCGGCGCGGCGCGACGTGGCGGGATCGGCGTCCTCCGGGGGCAGGTGCGGGCTGAGGATGCGCACCGCCAGCAGGCCCCCCACCACCGCCATGCACACCATGTAGATCGCCCTGCCCCAGGGGGTACCGGTGGACGTGCCGTTCATCAGGCCGTGCAGCAGCGTCACGGCGAAGGCGCCGAAGGTGAGGTAGTGCAGCTGCCGCCAGCGGCGGTAACCGATGCGGCTGCGCAGGTACGTGCTGAGCCAGAGGGCCACCAGCAACTCCATGGCCACCACGCCCAGGCTCACCGCGAGGGTCTGTTTGGCCACCGTGCCGGGCACCAGCACCTGCAGCAGGCTGAGGCCCTCGGTGGGGTGCAGCATCAGGGTCACCACGTGCAGCCCGGTGAACACCAGGCCGGTGATGGTGACGAACCGGTGCATCTCGGAGGTGATGGCCCGCGGCCAGCGGGGCGTGGACAGCCGCATGCTGGTGATCAGGCCCAGCGCCACGCTGAGGGTGATGAGACCGAAGGCCACGAAGCCGCCGGCCCGCGAGATGTACCAGAGGGTCTGTCCGCTCATCGTGACGCTCCGAGGGGGGTTGCGGCCGGCCAGGCGCCGACGGTGACGGGGTCGCCCCGCAGGGGGATCAGCAGGGCGGGCAGGTCCAGGCGCTCCAGCAGGTCCATCGCCCCGGCCGTCCCGGCCACCAGCGCGGCGGTGGCGACGGTCTCCGCCATGCCGCAGGTGTCCGCGGCCACGCTCACCTGCAGCAGGTCGGTGGCGGCGGGACGGCCGGTGCGCGGGTCGATGGTGTGGTGGGCGGTCGCGCCCCAGCGCCGCCTGCCGGTGGTGGATGTGGCCAGGGAACCGTGCCGCAGGGGCACGTGGGGCACCGGGGGGTCGGTGTCGATGGCCACGATCCACGCGTCGCCGGCGGGCGGTTCGCCCCACACGGTGAGGTCGCCGCCGGCGCTGATCATGCCGCCGGGCACCCCGCGGCGCCGCAGCTCGTGGGCCGCGCAGTCCACGGCCATGCCCTTGGCGATGCCCCCGAAGTCCAGCCGCATCCCCTGCGGCAGCCGCACGAAGCCGCGGTCGGTCAGCTGGACCCGACGCCAGGCACCACCGGGCAAGGGGAGCACCGAGGAGGGTTCCGACGCCGGGTCCATCTCGTTGAACGGCCGGTCGTACCCGGCGGCGCACAGCTGCGCGCACAGACCCGGGTCGAACAGGCCGTCGGTCCTGCGGGCGGCGCGCAGCGCCGCGTCCAGCACGCCGGCCAGCAGCGGGCTCACCACGCCGCCGCCACGCGCGTTGAGGCGCGACAGCTCGCTGTCGGGACGGAACCGCGACAGCCGCGCCTCCCAGTCCTGGAACAGCGCGCGCACGACATGCCCGTCGTCCACGTGCTCGGCGGGCAGCAGCACCTCCACCCGCGTCCCCATTGCCGCGAAGCCGAGGCGGCGCATGCCGCCGGGGGTGAGGGGGGTGCCGGTGCTCACGACCCGCCGGAGCGCATCATGGGACCGCCCTGGACGCCACCGCTCTGCACGTTGCCGCCGGGGGCGAACTGCTGGGCGCCGCTGCCGTCGCTCGGCACCTGGTAGTACGAGTTTGTCTGGGGGTCGTACACGATCACCGGCTGCCCGTCGTCGGAGCCCGTGAACCGGTCGGGGTTGACGGTGCTCTGCGAGCCGTCGGCGGTGTTCTGTGCCGCGGACGCCTGCGCTGCCCGGCCCGAGCCGGACGTGGCGATCAGCCCGCCCACGGCCGCCAGGGCGGCGGCCGAGCCCAGCACCACGCCGGTCTTCATCCGGCTGATGCGGTCGGCGTGACGCGGGGTGCGGGAGGGGGAGGGGTCCGGCATCGCCTGGCTCCTGGGTGGTCGCGTTCCGATCGAACGTCTGCCGGTACGGTAGGAGCGGCGGCTGAGACCAACCTGAGAGGTGCGTTCACAGCGTGTGAACGCGTCGGCCCGGGGCGGCGGACCGGATCGGTAGGATCCGGCGCATGGTTGACTTCCAGGACGACGCACAGCTCGACACCAGCCAGATCGAGGACCGCCGCGGCAGCGGCGGCGGTGGCTTCGGCGGCGGCAGGATCGCCGCGGGCGGCGGTGGCCTCGGGATCATCGGGATCATCGCGTACTTCATCATCAACGCGGTGTTCGGTGGCGGCGGTGGCCTGGGGCAGCTGAACTCCCTGGACAACACCGTCATCAACGGCGGCTCGGGGAGCGCCTCCTCCGGCGTGCCCACGGACGTGACGCAGAGCTGCCAGCGCGGAGCGGACGCCAACCAGCGCGAGGACTGCCAGATGGTGGCGTTCATCAACAACGTGCAGTCGTACTGGAAGCGGGAGTTCACCACGCTGGGGCGCACCTACACCCCCGCCAAGACGGTGCTGTTCTCGGACGCCACCGACAGCCAGTGCGGCACCGCCAGCGCCCAGACCGGGCCGTTCTACTGCCCCGTGGACAAGAAGATCTACCTGGACCTGGGCTTCTTCCGGCAGCTGCAGACCCAGTTCGGCGCAAAGGGCGGACCCGTGGCCGAGGCGTACGTGGTGGCCCATGAATACGGGCACCACGTGCAGGACCTCCTGGGGATCCTGGACAAGGTGCAGAACGACCGCAGCACCGGCCCGCAGAGCGCCAGCGTGCGCTCGGAGCTGCAGGCCGATTGCCTGGCCGGCGCCTGGCTGGCCAACGCCCCTCAGGGCGACCTCGGCTTCACCCCAACCGACCAGGACATCAGCGACGCCCTCGACGCGGCCGCGGCCGTGGGCGACGACCGCATCCAGCAGGAGATCCAGGGGCGCGTCAACGAGTCCGCCTGGACGCACGGGTCCGCCGCGAAGCGGATGGCGTGGTTCAAGAAGGGGTACGACGCCGGCGGTCCCGGCGCCTGCAACACCTTCGCGGGGACGATCTAAGCGCTCAGGGCATCCGGCGGCGCCGGGGTGCGGTCGTGGGTGCACCCCGGCGCCGCATCCCGCGGATCGCCGTCAGACGGGCTGCTCCAGCGGCCGGGGCTGCGCCGCGCGATCCGAGTCCAGGTGGCGCACCAGCCGCAGGTCCATGGTGTCCGGTAGCATCACCGACACGCCGTGCCACACCGCCGAGCCGGTGGCCAGATGAGCGGTCTCCACCACCTCGATGGCCGCGGTGGACTGCGTGAGCCCCAGCACGTCGGCCGCACGTTCGCCGGGCGTGAGCAGCCGGGGGCGGATGGTGCACTGGCAGTAGGCCACCGGCACGCCACCGTCCATCAGGATGTCCACCGTGGACGACCCCTGCCGGAGCCGCTCCACCAGCTCGGGCCCGGGGCGCGCGTCCGGATGCAGGTGCTCGGTGACCAGGGCGCGGGGTGATCCGCCCGCCGCCAGCACCATGTCCACCCGCATGCTGGGGGTGCGGGGGCCCACGCGCAGCACCTGCGCGATGGCCGTGGGCACCGGGGCGTCCGGCGTCAGCTGGGCGTGGGCCACACGCAGGGAACGTCCCTGGCGGGTGGCCGCCGACTACAGCGACTCGTGGGTCTCCATGCCGGGCGTGAGATCGGCCGGCAGGGGGAGGGAGCGCACGAACGTGCCGCTGCCCTGGCGCCGCACGATGATGCCGGCGGCCTCCAGGCGGTCGAGCGCCGCGATCGCGGTGCTGCGAGCCACGCCCAGCATCTGTGCCAGCTCGACATCGGCCGGGAGCCGGTCACCGGCCCTGTGGTACCTGCGCACCATCCATTGCCGGAGTTCCCGTTCGGCCGCGTCGGTCCGAGGAGACGGCTTCTTCCGGATTTCACCACTCATGGCGCACCATCTGGGATGCACGCCAGTCGATTTCGCACCGCTGTGCTTCTTTCGCTCGAAGCCCGCCACGTCG
>JAXLSS010000029.1:0-32916 GCA_046330395.1 Thermoleophilia bacterium | reverse complement strand
ACGCGTTGCCCCACGGCCTCAACGGAGTTGACGCGAGGCTGAGTTGCGACGGCATTGGAGGGCGCCGAGGAGGTGTGCCGGCGGTTCGTCAAGGGCTAGGACAGCGGCATTCCAGTCCCAGCCAGTGGCTGCGGCGAGTGTCGCGCGTCTCTGGAAGGGAGCGCGTCCTTGGCTCCTGCGGCGTCGAGCAGCCCTGCCTCACGAGCGGAGCCCCGGTACAACCCGCGACCGCAGGGCTGCGCGAACCCGCGCGAACCCGCGCGCACCCCCGCGCACCCGCCCGAGCTCACAGCCGCCCGGCGGCTCCCGACTTGACGGTGGTGCGCGGTCGGCGGGGTCGGCACACACACCCTGGCGCGCACCAACGCGAACCTGCGCACACCCGCGGGCACGGGCTCACGCGAAGGCCGGATCCGCACTCGCTCCGACGCGCAGCAACCTCGGTGCATAGTGTGCGCAGGCGGTCGTTCCTGCTGAGTCGAGCCGAGGCCGGCGGCCAGCAGCCCTCAGCCCCATCACGGTCCAGGAAGGGCTGTCGGCGGACAGCTGAGGCGCGGGGCGGGGGCGACCGCGACTCATGCCCACGGTCCAGCGTCTTGGGCGATCGCGAGACTAGACGTCGCGGATGTCGCGGACGGAAGGTTCGCGGAGGCGGATGAGAGTGATCATGCCCGCTGCGATGACGCCGGTCACCACCGCTGCCGTGACCCCGGCAAGGTAGTCCCACGGGACCGCCAGATGATCCGGTGGGGGGTCGAAGACGCCGGTCAGGATCTTCACCAGCATGAAGGTGAGACCGCCCGCGGTGATGATGCCGAAGATCAGTCCGGCGCCGGTGGTGACGAGCGCCTCGCTCCAAATGAAGCCGCCGAGTTGCCGTGGGCCGGCGCCGAGGGCGCGTGTGATCGCGAACGTGCGGCGGCGCTCCTGGAAGCCCAGGATGAGGACCAGTCCGGTCGAAGCCACGGCGAGGATCGCTGCGAATCCCAGCTCGATCCGCGTGAGGCCCGACAGCTCGACGGCGGTGAGGCTGGAACCAACCAAACGCCGGGACCCGGTGATGTCGGTCACCTTGGCGGTCACGCCCAAGTCCCGGCGCAGCCGCGATGCCACCGTGGTGGGGCTTGTCCCGTCAGTTTGGATGAGAAAGGTCGCGACCGCGTCGGTTCCCGTCATCCGCGCCACGTAGTCCCCGTTCGCCACGAGGAAGCTGTCGGTGGGAGCGGTCGGGAACTCCTTTGCGATTCCCGCATAGTGGAACGGGACGATCGTCAGACGCCCGGTCGCGCGGTCCTGGAGCCTCAGCCGGACGAGGTCGCCGGGTCGCAGCTGGAAGTCGCGCACGGTTTCGGCGCTGACGAGCACCGAGTCCGGATGCTGGGAGAGCGTCCGCATGAGGCCGGCGGCGCTGCCCCCCTGAAACCATGCGTTCTGCAGCCGGCCCGCAGACCCGATTGTGGTGGGGCGCACGCCGAAGAGGTCCTGCAAGTCGGCACCGACGTAGGCGAATCGATGTTGGAGGGGCTCTACGGAGGCCACGCCCGGAGTTGCAGCGAGACTTCTCGCCTGCGCCGGGCCGACACGCGTTCCAGGTGGCTCCGTGACGGTGACGTCGGCGCCGTTTGTGAGGCGTGCGTCCACCTCTGCCTGCTGGCGGTAGGTGGCGTTGAAAACGGCGGTGGACGCGGCGAAGGCCCCCGTCAATGCCACCAGGGCGATCACCCTGGCGATCGGCCGGCGCTGCCGAGTGATCGCGGCAGCCACGGTGGGTGAGAGCGCCCCAGTGAGGGGGCGCAGCACAGTGCCCAGCCAGCGACGGGAATGGCCGAGCGCGAAGTCCGCGATGCGGTAGGTGAAGAGCCCGGCTCCGATCCATCCGAGCACGGGAGCCAGCAGCGCGTACCAGTTCACGGAGACCTGGGGGAGCCCCTCGGGGGCCAGCACAAGCGTGTAACCGGTTTGGGAGGCCTGCCAGTAGATGACCGCCGCAACGGCGAGGGCCACCAGGTCGAGGTAGAGCCGCGCCCAAAGGGGCGGACGCTGGTCGCGATCGACGGAGCGGCGCTGAGTGATGATGGTGGCGGCGCGTGCGTCGCGCAGCGCCGGTAGCGCGATGGCAGTGGCGGCGACGACCAAACCCGCGACGGTCGCGCCGATCGCCCAGAGTGCGGCGGCGAGAGTTCCGGCGCCGAAGCTGGCCGTGCCAAACGTGGACCGGCCAATCAGCAGGGCGATACCCAGGCCGGCTGCGGCACCGACGACACCCGCAGCTCCTGTCTCCGCGAGGGCCAGTTGCATCAGCTTCCGGGTTGAGGCGCCGCGTGTGCGCAGCAGCGCGCTTCGGTCGCGGCGGCGGCGTTCGGCGGCGGTCCCCGCGATTTCCCAGGTCAGGAGACCGGCCAGCACCGCGCCGGGCAACCCGAGAAACAGAAACAGAAGTTGCGCGTAGAGCGCATCAGCACGGGCATGGTCCAGGCCGCCCCCAGGTTGTCACCGACCAGACCCGATCCGGCCAGGCGCGTTTCAAGATTCCGCGCCAGCCCGGAAATCCGGGTGAATGCCGCGTCAGGGCTGTTGGGCAAGGAATGGTTGAGCGCGACGTGCACCTGGGTGGCGCCGAGGTCCGGACGCCTGGCCGTCAGAGGCCCCATCAGCCGGTTGAACACCGCCGATGGCAGCAAAATGACGTTGTCGGGGGGCGCCTGGGGTTGTGCCCCGGCTGGGGCACTGACCCGTTGGAAGAGGGGCATCCGCCGCGGGGAGATCCACGATGCTCGCGACGCGCGTACGAACGGGACGCATTCCGCTCCGACCGATGGTCAGGATTGTGCCGGGCGCGGCGTGAAGGTTCGCAGCGGTTTGCTGCGCAAGCAGGACACCGGACGTCGATCCGATCAACGGCCGTATCTGGCCCGGGAACGCCGCCTGGTATCCGCTTGGGATGCCCAGCACCCGGCCCGGGCCGGTCGACTGCACCGAACCACCGGTGGCGGCGGTGAACCCAGTCGTCGTGGCGAACTGCACCGGAAGCGCCGTCCGCACGCCGGGGAACGCTGCGACCTGGCCGAGCACGCGTGCCGGGATCGCACCGGCCTGCGTTTGCACCTGCCAGTCGACGGTCACACGACCCACGGCGAGCTGCGTCATGCGTGAAGTCGTGGCGGACAGGAACGCGCCAATCGACGCGATCAGGCTCACCGCGAGGGCCACGCCCACGGTGGTTGCCAGCACTCGAGACGTGCGGTCGGCGAGCAGTCCACGCAGCCATGCGAATGTCATGCGGGCGTCAGCTCCTGTGTCTCGAGGATGCGTCCATCGTGCAGTCGCCAGCAGGCCCCGGAGCCGATCGGCGACCGCGGTCGTGGCGACGACCAATGCGGCCCCGTGACATCCGCGGCCGCGATCAGGGCGTCCATCACGTTGGCGGCCGCCGCGTGGTCCAGCTGGCCGGTCGGCTCGTCGGCGAGGATCAGGCGCGGCGACCCGGCGATGGCGCGCGCCACCGCAACGCGCTGCGCCTGACCCCCGAGAGTTCCTCAGGAGGCATCCGCCAGCGCCCGACTCCCACCGCCGCCAATGCGTCCACCGTTCGGGTCTCCACCTCGTGGCGTGAGGTTCCGCCGAGTTGCAGTGGCAACGCGACGTTCTCGCGAACCGTGAGGGGAGCAAGCAGGCTGGGGCCCTGGAAGACCATCGCCACCGGGCCGGGGCGGAGCGCGCGGCGGTCCCCGATGGCGGGCCAGCGCACCTCGCCGCTCGAGGGGCCCTCGAGTCCTGCGAGGAGATACAGCAAGGTCGACTTCCCCGATCCGGAAGGGCCGACCATCGCGATGCGCCGACGCGGGCACCGCGCAACCTGCTGGGTGAAGCGCGACGACTGGCCCGGGTACGAGCGGCCAGCGCCTCGACATTCAACCAGCGGTGGGACGGTCATCGGATCCGCCCGTCCTCGAGTTGCACCTCACGATCGGCGGCCCGGGCGACCATGGTGCTGTGAGTCACCACCACCACGGCGGCGCCCAGCCGCGCCCGTTCACGCAGAACCTCGACGACTTGTGTACCGGTGGCAGAGTCGAGTTCCCCAGTTGGCTCATCGGCCAGGATGACGGCCGGGTTGGCGGCCAGCGCGACCGCCAACCCGGCTCTTGCCAGCTCGCCGCCGGAGAGCTGACTCGGGCGAGCTTTCGCGCGGTGGGCGATACCCACCTGCGGCAGCAGATCGCCAACGCCGCCGGTCCCGGCGAGGCGCTGCGCCAACCGTACGTTCGCGGCAACGCTCAGGTGGCCGACGAGGTTGACCGACTGGTAGAGGATGCCGATGTGGCGGCCGCGCAGACGCGCCCGGTCAGGTTCAGTTCGGCGGGACAGGCGTTGCCCGGTGATCCAAACGGTTCCGCCATCGGGTTCGTCCAAGCCGGCGAGGCAGGAAAGGAGCGTGGACTTGCCCGAGCCGGACGGACCAGTCACCGCGACCAACTCGCCGGCGGCCACATCGAGGCTCACGCCTCGCAACGCGAGCGTCTCCTCGTCACCGGCATGAAAGAAGCGGAACAAATCGCGCGCCACCAGCGGAGCCTTCATCGGTGCCATCGCAGCGAGGAACTGATGATCCGCCATGGGTCCACGTTGTCCGCGCCCTTCGGACCGGACAGGGTCAGGATCACCTCCGTCCCGTTTCTGAAGAAGACGTAACGCTCAACCGCGTCCCAATGAGTCCTCAAGGTCACGGCGTCGGGCACGGACCACGCGGAGTACTTGACCACGATCGCCGTGCCCGCAGGCCGCGTCACCTGGGCGACCGTTCCACTCCGATAGCCGCGCACGGACCTTGCGAGTGCCGGAACGTCGGTGGTGCGAGCCGAACGGATACTCGGTGGGGTCGCCGAAGGGTGCGACTGCACGCGCACGGTGTTCAGCTTGTCGGTGAAGGTCACCGCTCCACCGGCGGAGGCCCGCGCCCATCCCTCGGGAACCTTGAGGCTGAACACGCCACCCGGTGGCGCGAAGGTGACGTAGGCCTGGTTGTCGGGGATGTCCCCCTTTGGGCTCACCTCCCCGGCGATCGGCGCCTTTGGTGCCGGCGCCGGAGCCGGGGTGCCGGGCGCTCGCGAAGTGGCTGCGCCGGAGGAACGCGGCGGGGTCGATACCCCCGATGATCCGCACGAGGCGAGTCCGGCTCCGGCCAGGACCGCGATGCCAATGACTGCGACGGGCTTCTGCATTCCGGTGACCTCCGCGACGTGGAGCCAGCGCCGACGACGGTAGTCGGGGAAGGTCACGCCAAACCCCGCCGAAAGTCAGCGCCAGGTCAAAACCGGTGGCACCCCCTCCGGTCATCACCAGGACCGCTGTACCGTGACCGTGATGCCCGGGACCGAGGTGCTGATCATCGAGGACGACGACGCGGTGGCATCGGCACTAACTCGCGTGCTCGTCGGGAACGGTCATCGTGTGCAGCGGGCGTCCTCCGGCCGCGATGGGCTTGCGAAGCTGGGCCCGCACACCGGCGTCGTCATCCTCGACCTCGGTCTGCCCGACCTCGACGGAATCGATGTCTGCCGCAGCATCCGGAGCGTGGAGGCGAAGGTGGGGATCCTCATCGTCTCGGCCCGCGATCGCGAACTCGACGTCGTCAGCGGCCTCGACGCCGGCGCCGACGACTACCTCATGAAACCCTTCCGCCTCGCCGAGCTGATGGCCAGAATCCGCGCCCAGCTGCGCCGAGTCGCCGCATCCCCGCCGCTGGAGCCCGCCGAGGTCCGCGCCGGGAACGTCAGGGTTGACCTCGGCGGCCGCCGCGCATGGGTAGACGAAACGGACATCCAGCTGCGCCCAAAGGAGTTCGCGCTGCTTGCACTCCTGGTCGCCAATGCCGGTCGCGTCGTCACACGTGACCGGATCATGGCCGAGGTGTGGGACACCACATGGATGGGTTCGACCAAGACGTTGGACACTCACGTCCTCGCCCTTCGTCAGAAGGTCGGGGCGTCTGCGATCACCACGCTCCGGGGCGTGGGATATCGGTTTGAGGCCTGATGCGCAGACGACTCATGGTGGCCATGGTGGCCGTCGCCGCCATGGCCGTGGGGCTCTTTGCGTTCCCATTCGGCCTGACGCTGCGCAGCACGTATCGCGACGAGGAGTTGCTGCGCCTGCAGCGCGATGCCATCGCGGACACCCGGTCGGTCGACCTGAGTCCGGGAGAACAGCGCGGGATCGAGCTGCCCACAACGGCCGACCGACTCGGCGCCTACGGCCTTGGGGGGCGCCTGGACGCGGGCACCGGTCCCGCACACGCTGACGCGCTGGTGACGGCCGCGCTCACCACCCGCCGCACCCAGGCGGCCCAGGTTGGCTCTGACCTCATCGCCGCAGTGCCCCTCCTCGCCGGCGAACGCCTCACGGGGGTGTTGCGCGTCGCCCGTCCCTCCACCGCCGAACAGCACCGGCTTCGGCGAGCGTGGGCGCTCCTCACCGGGCTCGCCGCCGGCGTCATCCTGATCTCCGCTCTCGTTGCCTGGCTGATTGCGCGCCGTCTGGCGAAGCCGCTGGACCTGCTTGGGGCGATGGCAGCCGACGTTGGGCGCGCCGGGGTCCAGGTCCCCTACGCCGAAACGGGCCTCCGCGAGACCGACGCTGTCGCGGAGAGGCTCGCAGCTTCCGCGCGTCGGATCGATGAGATGGTCGCCCGCGAGCGGGCCTTCAGCGCCGACGCCTCACATCAGCTTCGAACACCGCTGGCCGCGCTGCGCATCGATCTCGAGGCGGTGACGATGCGCAGCGACCCCCCCTCGGCGGAGATCATCGCCGCGCTGGGTCAGGTCGAGCGGCTTGAACGCACGATCACGACGCTGCTCTCCGCGGCCCGCGACGTTCCCACCGAACGTGCTCCGACGGACCTCGTCGACCTCGTCCGCTCGGCATCGGGTCGCTGGCGAGCCACCTTGGCAGGCCAGGGCCGGGACCTGCGTCTTGACCTTCCCACGTCGGCCCTGGCCTTGGTGCACGGAGCCGTGATCAGCGAGGTCATCGAGATCCTGGTCGACAACGCCGTCGTGCACGGTGCAGGGACGGTCACCATCGCGGTCCGCCTCAGTCGCCCCACGTGGCTTGCCGCCGAGGTTCGCGATGAGGGATCAGGTGTTCCCGCCGCCGCAGAGATCTTCTCCCGCCGACCCGCAACAGACGGTGAACGACACGGCATCGGTCTCCCGCTCGCGCGGGCGCTCGCCGTCGCCGAAGGAGGCCAGCTCTCACTGTCTCACTCCGGCCCCAAGCCCTGCTTCACTCTCCTTCTGCCCATACGCCCGCCGTCCCCGGAGGGCGACCAAGGTGAGCCGGCGACGACCGACCGATCCGGCGGGGCGGCGACCCCGCCGGTGTGAGTCCAGCCCTGATCGTCGCGGCTTCGCCCGTCTGACCTGACTCCATGACGGCGACAACGTCGGGGAGCGATCCCGGCGCGGCGCCCGGACGCGGCGCCCTGCAGTCATCGGACGAGGACGGACGTGTCCGAGCATGCGGGTGCCCCCATCCAAGTGGTCCTTTCGGCGAAGCCTTCGGCCGAGTGCGGTCAGCCCGCGCCGGCGTCCGTGAGTGATTCAGCGGCAGCGTCCCCGTGCGCCTCGATTGGGTCTGACCTGCGTGGCAATCGAAGAACGAACAGGCTGCCGCTGCTTCCATGAGCATCGAGCGTGAGCGTGCCGCCATGTTCAAGCGCGATCGTCCGGGCGATCGCCAGCCCGAGTCCTGTGCTGCCCCTCGCCCTCGCTGGATCACCCCGACTGAATCGCTCGAAGATGCTGCCGGCGAGCCCGAGTGGTATCCCGGGGCCTTCGTCGCGCACCGCGAGATACGAGATGCCGTCGTGTTCGCCCGTCTGCACATCCACGTGCCGCCCGGCGGGCGTGTGACGGATGGCGTTGTCGATGATGTTGAGCGCGACCTGTGTGATGCGGTCCTCGTCGATCTCGGCGGGGGCCGAATCAAGAAGCGTCGTTATAACGACGCCTTTGCGGGCCGCTAACGAGGTGAGTAGGGCGGCCGAGCGGGCCGCGGGCTCCGCGAGGTCACCGGGGCAACGCCTCAGCTCGAGACCACCGGCGTCGGCGCGTGCGAGAGTGAGGAGGTCCTCAAGAAGGCGGGAGAGCCGGGCTGCCTCGTCGTCGAGGCTCAGCAGCATGCTGCGAGTGGCGTCGTCCACGGTCGACGAGCGCAGAGCCACTTCGAGTTCTGCTCGCAGGACCGCCAGTGGGGTTCGCAGCTCGTGCGACGCGTCGGCCACAAAGGCACGCTGTCGACCCACCCCCTCGCCAACTCGATCCAACAGCCGATTCACCGTGATCGCCAAGCGGGCTGCCTCGTCACCGGTCTCCGGAACGGGGACGCGGCGGTCCAACTCATCGGCGCCGATCCCGGCGGCCGCTCGGCTCAGCCGATCGATGGGCCGCAGGGCCCGCCCGGCGAGCAGCCAAGACGCCCCCCCACACAGGATGAGCGCGATTGCGCCGCCGACCAGCAGGAGATCGTGCAGGCGTGTGCGAGCTTCATCCACCCCCCGCAATGCGGTCCCGACGACCACCACGCCCCCACGTCCGGTGGGGAGGGCCAGCAGCCGAGTTCGCCCCATATTCGGAAGCGTGCGGGTGAGGCGGATCGACGTGACATGGGCCCGCGCAAGCTGCGGCGGGGTGAGCAGTCCGTGTTCAGCGTCGATTGATCCGGCGCTCTCCGTCACCGAGCCGCCGGGGGCCAGAACCTGGGTGAGGCTCTCGCGGGGCGCCAGCCCGGGGAGTGTCACATCACTGCCGTCCGCCAGATTCGCACCCGCACCCGGGTTGTCGGAGAGGGTGCTCACGAGCTGGGATGCCCTCGCTGCAAGCGCGGCATCGACTCCCGCCGTGAGGTCAGCCGTAAGCCGCACCGTGAGAAAGGTGCCCAAACCAAGGATCAGGCCGACCCCCACGGCAACTGCGACCAAGGTGACTCGCCACCTGAGCGGGAAGCGCACGCGTCGTCTAGTCGTCGGAGTCAAGGACATACCCTGCGCCCCTCACCGTGCGCAGGGGCCAAGGACGCTCCGCACTCCCGAGCTTGCGGCGGAGCCGGGCGATGTACACGTCCACCAAGTTGGAGAGTCCGTCGTATCGGTCATCCCAGACCCGTTCGATCAGCTGGGTTCGTGTCACCAGTTCACCCGGCCGGTCCAAGAGGACCTCAAGAAGCGCGAACTCTCGGGCTGTGAGCACAACGGATGAGCCGTCCACCTCAACGATTCGCTTGGCGGGGTCGAGCCTCACCCGGCCATGCCGGATTGTCGGCCTCCGCGTTGGCCCTCCGCGGCGCCCAAGGGAACGGAGGCGCGCCAACAGCTCCTCGAAAGCGAACGGCTTGGTCAGGTAGTCATCTGCTCCAGCATCCAGACCCCCGACGCGGTCTTGCAGGCTGTCGCGGGCGGTGAGCATGAGTACGGGCAGCCGGCTGCCCGTGGCACGGAGGTCCCGGCAGGTCGTGATGCCATCCCGCCCGGGGAGCATCACATCCAGAATCAGCAGGTCATAGGGACCCGAGACCGCACTTTCAAACGCTCGGTCCCCGTCCCCCACGGTGTCGACCGCGTGGCCCGCGTCTCTCAGGCCGATCGCCAGGACCCGGGCCATCTTGGGGTCGTCCTCCGCCAGCAGAATGCGCATGCAACCCTCCGTTCAATCCAGCCGTGCCACAAACACCTCACCAAGTTTGAATAGCAGACAGGTGGGCCCGGCTCCCTTCCCATCGGGCGAGCATATGAGCAGGCGGGCCGCCCGCGAGCCAAAGGTAAACGAGGGTTCATGCTCGATTCACCCTGGTGTCAGGCGGGAGCACCTACCGTGGAAATCGGCCCCGATGGGTCGCTCGAATCCACACCCAGAGTAGGAGGATTTCCATGAACCCCATGCTCCGCAAGGTAGAGGCAAGCCTCGAATCGTGCTTCGCGTGGTCGGTGGCGCCGGTGGCGCCATCGCCGCAGCCTCAAGTCAGTCCCCTGCGACCGCACCCGCCGTGACAGCCACCCCGCAGAGCTCCCCATCCAACCCGTCCACCGGCGGGTCTCCGAGCGCCACCGTAAAGGTGGACCCCACCGAGGCCAACTCGCCTGACCAGGCGGGGACCAAGGTCGACCCCACCGACGCCAACTCGCCCGACCAGGCCGGCAAGGCTGACCCCACCGAGGTCAACTCCCCGGACGGCGTCGACCACGACAACATCCAGCAGGGCAACCAGAACGGACCCGACAACACTGCTGACGCCGCGACCGGCGTCGACAACGACAACATCCAGCAGTGATCACCCACGCCAACGGCGTGGCGAGGAGGCCCGCGACAGCGGGCCTCCTCTGCTGGAGGGTGTCGAAGCCACCTCGTTGGTTCACGATCGATCACCGGACCTCAAGAGCTGCTCGTCACCATGATCCCTGTGCGGATTGGGCACCGGGCAGGTGGCTCGAGGCGAGGCGGGCCGTTCGGGATGGCGCGGCTCGGCCCTAGCGTTACCTGAGCCATCTTCACCGAGGTCTCACCAGCCGCCAGCATGGCGACCGCCAACACCCCAGGGCGATCCTTCGCGTCATATTCACCCGCGGGCGTTGTGAGGTCCCCGCGACGCTCGGACACTGGGGCGGCGACGGATGACAACCGCGTTGCCGCCGCCTATCGCACACGAGACCACAGCGGCCCGACGCCGAGCCCGGCTGGAGCGCATGAGCTCGTGACCGACCCCTCGGCGGTGCTTCCGTTCAGACCGATTTCAGGTTCAGCTGCCGATACTGGACCCATGACGATTCTGCGGGAAAATGGGGGTGCAGGGACAACCAGGACCCCCTTGGTTATCCCTGCTATTCCTCCGTTTTCCTGTTGGGCCGGACTTGTCGGCAAGATGAGCCGTCCGGGGTTCGTTGGAGGCGCACCGTGCGGAGCGTTGGGTTACCGGGATCGACTGAGGCCAGGCCCGCACATTCGCCATCACCACCAACGGCGCAATCACCACCGGGGCCGGACCCATCCCGAAGACCTTCACGCCCACCGGCTCCCGAGGCTCACTGACGATCAACACCCACGGGTAGTACCCCGGACGCTGCCCGGTGGCCGTGAATCAACGCGCCTCCCTCACCCCTCCGGAGGGTCACCTGTCAAGGGTTCCGGCGCCCGGGGGTGGTAACAAAGTGGTAACTCGACCCACCGAAATGGGCCGAGAGACGCACTCGGCACTCAACAGCAGAAAGCGCCGGTTTACAGGTAGTTCACGAGTCCTCAGATGACCCGCCGAGACGCCGGACTGCGACTCTTAATCCCAAGGTCGTAGGTTCGATCCCTACACGGCCCACTCACCTCGGGACCCGGGCGTGTGGAACGCCGTCAGCGCAGGATGATCTCGCCACCGGCGGAGGCGATGCCGCACGCGTGGATCCCCGCGCCAGTTCCCGGCGCGTAGCGCACCGGCAGCCCGTGCCCCGGGCCCAGCCAGCCCTCCAGCACCGGCTCGTGGTCGCCCACCTCCACGAACGTGAAGCCCGTGGGCGCGCAGGTGTGGCCGGCGGCCGCGTAGCGCTTCGCCTGGAGCCGGTGACGCGCCTCCCGCGCACCCATGAGCTGGATGAAGAACGGCAGCGGGTAGCTCGGCATCCCCGCGGTGCGGAACGTGAGGGTGTCACGGTCGGCGTTGGTGGCCTGGCCCACGCGGATCCGCAGCCCGCGCCGCGCGGCGGCGTCATCCAGGTCGTCCACACCCAGGCACCACCACAGGATGCGGTCCTCGCCCCTGAGGGTCGCGTCCAGCCACGCGCCGTCGTCCTTGGAGGTGTCATCCACGCCCAGGAGTTCGAGGAAGCATTCGGGGCCCAGCGGCACGAGGCGGTTGCTGGTGCCGCCGAGGTGACGGCCGCCGGGCACCCACCCGAGGCCGTGGTCACGCCGCAGGCGCTCGCAGGCGGCGTCGATGTCGTTGACGCCGTAGATGACGTGGTCGATGCACAGGCCCTCGTCGCCCATGGACCCTTCTCCCCGCGCTGGTGGTGGATGTGGCGGCATCGTCAGTGGGTTGCAACCCTGCCCGTGGTGGTGCGGATCGCCAGGAGCACGGGGAACGCGGGCGGCTCCGGGCCCGGCGGGAGGCCCGCGACCCGGTCCATCAGCATCCGCCCGGCCAGCTCGCCCATGGGGCGGTGGGGGATCAGCGCCGTGGTGAGCCCCCGCTCGGCCGAGCCGGGCAGGTCGCCGAGGCCCGTCACCGAGACGTCCTGGGGCACCCGCAGACCGGTGCGCACTGCGCCGTCCAGTGCGCCCACGGCCACCGGGTCGCTCATTGCCATCAGCGCCGTGGGGCGGGGGTGGGCGCCCAGGACGCGCCGGGCGGCCGCCTCACCGTGCGCCTCCGTGGCCCACGGCGCGCCCGATGTGCGCAGCACCGACACCTGCGCGGCTCCGGCCAGCACCGCCACGGCCGCCTCCAGGCGGTCGTCGTCGCCCGGCCCCGCGATGACGGCGATGCGCCGGTGCCCGAGGTCCAGCAGCACCCGGGCCAGCTCCGCAGCAGCGCCCGCGGCGTCACACCGGACGGCGGGAAGCCCCTCGCCGGTCCCGTCCACCACCACGGCGGGCGTGCGGACCCTGGCGGTCGGCGCCCAGCGCAGGAAAACCCGCCCGTCCACCGCCAGGTCGCCCTCGTGCCCGGCCAGCACCAGTGATGATCCGGAGCGGTCGCATTCGGTGAGCAGCCCCTGTGCCACCAGGGCGGCGCCCGGATCGCGGAGCAGCGGCGCCGAGTCACCGGGGGCGACCAGCGCGATCATCCCGGTCTGGCCGAGCGCCAGGATGCGCGCACGGGGGTTGGGCCCGGCGTAGTCCAGGGCGTCCGCCGCCGCGAGCACGCGCTCGCGGGTGGCCTCCGCCACGCGCTCCGGGTTGCTGAACGTGTTGGAGGCCGTCCATACCGACACCCCCGCCGCCTCCGCGACGTCGCGGAGCGTGGCGCCCTTGACGGGTCGCTCGGTCACCGGTGTTCGGAACTCATGCTTGCCAGGGTGCCTAACCAGTTAGTACGCTCGCCCACCTAACCACTTAGGTCACATCGTACCGAAAGGTATTCGCATGGCATCGCTGTACGCGCCGCAGATGGTCATCCGCAGCCGGATGCTCTACTTCACCTGGGTTCCCGAGGACAAGGACGCCGTCCGTGCGCTGGTGCCCTCCGAGCTGCAGCTCTCCGACAACGCCCAGTGCTTCATCAACCAGTACGTCGTGGACTCCGACGACGACACCTCGGGGTTCGAGCCGTACTCGCTCACCTACGCGGGTTTGGACGTGAAGGGCAACGAGTCCCCGCAGGGCATCCCCGCCCGCTGGTGGACGCACTACATCAACTCCAACGCCGACATGACCGCGTACGCGGCCGAGCGGGGCGTGCCCGCGCAGGCCGGCGGCGAGACGGTGCTGGAGATCAGCGGCGGCGTGCTCACGGCCACCACCTCCCAGAACGGCACCGCGCTCATCCGCACCACCGCCACGGTGGGTGACGCCATCGCGGTGGTGGGCAGGGGCCAGCTGAGCTACCTCACCAAGATCGACGGGCAGCTCACCCGCGGCTTCTACCCGTTCGTGGCCTCCATGGCGGACGGCTGGCAGGTGACCGCGATGGAGTTCCTGGACCCCAGCCACCCCATCTACGCCCTGCGGCCGGCCAGCCCCCTGGAGGTGACCTGGGGCTTCTACTCGCCCGACGCGGCGTTCTGCTACCCCGGTGGCGAGGGCGCGGTCTCGGCCTAGCCGCACCGTCGTGTGTGGCGCGCCGAGCCGGGCGCGCCACACCCGCCGCGGGACGCCCGCATGCGGCGGTCAGCGTGGCCACCCCGGTTCAGGATCGCCCGCCGTGCCGCCGCCAGCCGGAGCGGTTCGACCTCGGCGCGGCGCTCGGCCGTGCGCGCCGTCATCGTGGCGAACGCGGCCTGCTCCGCCGAGCCGGGCGCGGCCATCCACTGCAGGACGGCACCCGCGTCGCCGGCGTGCGCGAGCGCGGTGGCCAGCGCATCCAGCTCCACCGCCGGGCTGAGCGGCGAGGGGCGCAGCAGATGGCCGTTCAGCTTGGCCCTGCCGGCCCACTCGGCAACGCGTCCCAGCATCGGTGCGATGCGGCTCCGGCGCAGGCCCGTGCGGGCCATCAGCGCACCCACCGCTGCCATCCACCGGTCGAACTCAGCGGCGGCCCCATCGGCCAGCGCCATGACGCGTTCATCGCCCCCCCGCCGGCGGATGCGTCGCGCCAGCGCGGCCGACCCCGCCAGCACGGCGAGCAGATCGTTGAGGTAGATCCGCGCGTACCTGGCGTTGAGCAACGGTGATGCGGCCGTCCCGGCCCGGTCGGCCAGTGGCGGCAGGCGGGGACCACCGCCGGGCGCCCCGTCCGGCCGCCGGATGCCCGTGCCGCGTCGCTCCGCCATGTCGCCCCCTCTCGCATCGGAACCACCACGCCGATGGTTCCCTCCACCGGGCGGTCACAACCGCGCGCCCCTTTCCCGCCGGGTGCCAATGGGATGAGACTGGGCGCCACACCCTGCGGCACGGGAAGGGAGCGGCCATGCACGTCCAGCGTCAGACCGTCGACCTCAGCGGGTACCCCGACCTGGTGGTGGTCTATCTGGGGATGAGGGTCAACCGCCTCGCCGGCCTCAAACGCCTGGTGGGCCTGGGTCCCCAGATCCAGCGGTCGTGGAAGGACCGGCCGGACGGCCTGCTGCTGCACGAGGACCTGGTGTGGTCACTGGTGCCACCCCACGTGGGAATGCGCCAGTACTGGCGGGACCTGGAGTCGCTGGAACGCTGGACCCGGTCGGAGCCCCACGGCCGGTGGTGGCGCGAGTTCCTGCGCGACTCCGGGGGCACCGGGTTCTGGCACGAGGCGTACTTCATGCGCGGCGGCATCGACGCCATCTACGACGACATGGCCCAGGCGACGGGCCTGGCCCGCTTCGCGCCGCCCGTCCCGGCGCGTGGCGCGATGTTCACCACCCGCCGGCGGGCCGGTCGCGACGACGCGGATGCGCCCGCGCCCATCGTGGCCGAGGACGACCACTACGGCACCGCGTGACGCCGCCGCCCTGACCAACGCTGCGCCGCGTCACAACGCGGCCTTCATCCTCCGTGGGTCACCGCTGACCCCATCGCTGCCACCGTGGAAGCGCAGTCACGACGACCCCACGGACAAGGAGGCGGTGATGGACGAGGTTGTGACGGTGGTGCTGATGATGGTGGCGATGTTGATCGCGGTGGGGATGCCGCTGGCCGGCAGCCTCTCCTCGCGTTCACACTGACCGCCGCCGCGCCGGTGGGGGGCCTCAGACCGGCTGGGGCTCCTCGGCCGGTGCCCCCTGCGCGGCGCAGTCGGCGCACACGCCGGTGAGGGTGAGCTCCACCCAGTCGGTGGCGAAGCCCGTGGCCTCCGCCGCGCGCACCGCGGGCCCCGCGGCCAGGGGTGCGTCCAGGTCGGCCACACGGCCGCACCGGCGGCAGTAGATGTGGTGGTGCGCGTCGGTGCGGGTGTCGTAGACGGCGCGGTCGCCGGGTGCGCTGACCCGCCGGACCGCTCCCAGCCGCTCCAGCAGCCCCAGCGTGGCGTACACGGTGGGCAGGGAGACGTTGGGCAGGTGCGGCTCCACCAGCTGCAGCACCTCGTCGGCCGTGGCGTGGCCGGCGCGCTCGCGCATGACCCGGTGGATCACGAGCCGCTGCGGTGTCACCCGCAGGCCGTGCGCCCGCAGCTCGGCCGCCAGCTGGTCGTCGCTGTTCACCCGTTCGTGCATGCGCTCATCATACCGCGAGGTGATTGCTGACACGACTATTTTGCTGTCAGTTATCCGTCGTTTTCTTGAGTGACTTGCGATAGGTTGGACGCATGAGCGCACCCCCGGGCGAACACCTGGTCTTCGAGGGCGACGGCCCCATCGGTGAGGCCCAGTTCCAGGAGCTGCGCCGGCGTGCGCTGGCGTTGCCCGGGGTGGTGGACTGCGTCCGGGCGGGCGGGGACCGGCTCATCTCCGTGCATTTCGACCCCGTGCAGACCCGGCGCGCCATCGTGCGCACCGGCATGGAGCGCGCCGACCTGCGCCTGCTCGGCGCCCGCGGCGGGGTTCGCGCCCTCACGCGCGTGCTGCGCCCCACGGCGCTCGCCGGGGCGGCGCGCACCGTGTGGGACAGCGAGCAGCGTCTGGCGGTGCTGATGCTGCTGGTGTGCCTGGTGGGCACCGTGTCGGGGTTCGTGGTGCAGACCGTGGCGGGTCTGGTGCCCGCGCTGCCCGCCTACGTGCTGGCCTACGTCGCGGGAGGGGCGCGCGCCACCCGCAAGACCATCGGCTCGCTGCGCGAGCGCAGCCTGGACGTGGACCTGCTGATGCTGCTGGCGGCGGCAGGGGCGGCGGCGGTGGAGGCATGGTGGGAGGGCGGCGTGCTCCTGTTCCTCTTCTCCCTGGGCGGGGTGCTGGAGGAGTTCGCCCTGGGGCGCACGCACCGCTCGGTGCGGGCCCTCATGGATCTCCGGCCGGACGTGGTCACCATCGTCGATGACGGTGGCGAGCGCATCGTCGCCGTGGAGGACGTGGTGCCCGGTCAGCTGGCCGCGGTGCGCCCCGGCGATCGCATCCCGGTGGACGGCGAGGTGGAGTCCGGGCAGTCCGCCGTGGACCAGTCGGCCATCACCGGCGAGTCGCTGCCCGTGAGCAAGGCCCCCGGCGCGCAGGTGTACGCCGGCACCATCAACCTGTCCGGCTACCTGCGGGTGCGCATCACGCGCCGGGCGGCCGAGTCGATGCTGGCGCGGGTGATCGACCTGGTGGCGGACGCCCAGGCCCAGAAGGCTCCCGCGCAACGCGCGCTGGACCGCTATCAGCCCCTCTACGTGGCCGGCGTGCTGGGCGTGGCGACCGCGGCGTTCGCCGCGTTCCTGCTGATGGGGCGCGCCCCGGGCACCGCGTTCCTGCAGGCCATGACCCTGCTGGTGGTGGCCTCGCCCTGCGCCCTGGTGATCTCCGTGCCGGCCAGCATGCTGTCGGCCCTGGCCCGGGCGGCCCGCGACGGCATCCTCATCAAGGGCTCCGGGCCCCTGGAGCAGATGGCACGCCTGCGCGTGGTGGCGTTCGACAAGACCGGCACGCTCACGCGCGGGGAGTTGCGGGTGGACGCCGTCGTCCCCGCGGCCGGCGTCACCCCGGGCGAGGTGCTGGCGGCCGCCGCCGCGGTGGAGCGGCTGAGCCGCCATCCCCTGGCTGTGGCGCTGACCGCCCACGCCACCGACCAGGGGGTGGTGACCGCGGACTGCACCGAGTTCCTCTCCGTGGACGGTCGCGGCGCCGAGGGTGTGGTGGCGGGCAGGCGCGTGGTGGTGGGCAGCCCCGCCTTCATGGCCGACCACGGCGTGGCAGTCGACCAGGTGGACGTGCGCCTGGCCGAGGGCGCCGCGGAGGTGCTGGTGGGGGAGTCGGGCGGTCGCCTGCTGGGCGTGATCGGCGTGAGCGACGTCATCCGCCCCGACGCCGCGAGCGCCCTGGCACGTCTGCACGGGCTGGGGCTGCGCACGGCGCTGCTGTCGGGCGACCGCGCCGCGGTGGCCCGGCGCGTGGCGGGTGAGGTGGGCGTGGACGACGTCCACGCCGAGCTGATGCCCGACGCCAAGGTGGCGCGCGTGCGCGACCTCGCCGCGGACGGCAGCGTGGCGATGGTGGGCGACGGGGTCAACGACGCGCCGGCGCTGGCCGCCGCCACCGTCGGGATCGCCATGGGGGTGCGCGGATCCGACCAGGCGCTGGAGACGGCGGACACGTGGTGCTGATGGGCGACCGGCTACGGCGTGGCCGACGCCTCGGCCTGGCCGGGCGGCCCTTACGGCGCATCATGCGCCAGAACCTGGTGTTCGCCGGCGGCGTCATCCTGGTGCTGTCCGTCCTGGCGGTGTTCGGTGCCGTGCCGCTGCCGCTGGGGGTGGTGGGGCAACGAGGGCTCCACCATCGTGGTGACGCTCAACGGCCTGCGGCTGCTGCGCCGCGCACCCGCACGGGACGTGACGGTGCGCAGGCCCACGCCGGCACCGCCATCGCCACCGCCCCGTCGCCCCGCCGAGGCCAGGCCGGCGATCATCGCGCCGGCATCCACCGCAGCAGGCGGTGCGCCACCGAGCACACCACCACCATGGGTGCCAGCAGCAGCGGCCCCGGGCGGTGCCAGCTCCACATGAACACCGCAGCGAACACCGGGGCCGAGATGGCCGTGCCCAGCGTCGCCGCGGCCGCCGAGGGCCAGCCCGGCGGTGGGCGGGTGCACCCCGGCCATCGCCCGCCGCCACCAGCGCGCCGCCCGCCCCGCGCCGGTGGCCAGCAGCGAGGTCATCAGGCCGCCGCGCGCGCCGGTGGCGAGCCCCAGGGCCGTCACCAGGGGTTTCAGGAGGGTCAGCACCGCGAACACGCCCGGCGCGGCACCCACCAGGGCCGACCTGGACGATGCCCTTGCCGTTGCCCAGCAGCTCGGGTCGCCACAACGCCAGCACGCCCAGCAGGAGGCCGCCGGATCCCACCGCCGCAAGGCAGCACCGCGTGGCTGCGGGCGACCCCCGGCCGCCGGTGCGCAGCAGGGCGCCGCGCCCACCCCGTGGCCGCCCACAGGGGTGTTCCGGCCAGCGCCCACACCACGAGCCCCCCGTTCACCGCGATGTGGGGGGCACGGTAGGCCGCTCCCGTGCCCACCACCGGCCACGCCAGGACGGTGGCGATGCCCGCGGCCGCGGCGCACGCGGCCAGCTCCACGATGCCGGCGCCGTCCAGCATACGCCCGCCGCGAACTGCCCAGCGCCCCGAGGCGGGCACGTTGTACATGGCGGCAAGGCCCGCACCCACGGCGGCGGCCGCCACCGTGGCGGTGCGGTTGCGGCAGCCGCATGCGCCGCTTCCAGCACGCACCGCCACCGTAGAGCGCCCCGGCCGCCTGGCGCGGCGCGCCTCCCGGCCCAGCGACAGGCCGGCGCCCACGGCGGACACCTGCAGCAGGGCGTCGCCGAGCGTGCCGGCCGTGCCCCGGGACGGGCCGGCGACCAGCCCCGCGCGGCGCAGCCACCATCCGCGCCGGTCGCCGCGCCGCCCAGCGCGCGGGACCAGCACCCGGCGGACCCGGCAACCGTGTTCCACTCCCGCCAGGAAGGGGCCGGTGGCGTAGCCGTAGGCCAGGTGCTGCACGGCGTGCAGCACGAGGGTCAGCGCCGCCCCGCAGGCGCCGCCGATCACCCCGGCGGCCACGACGGCCGCGGCCACCCGCGACCATGCCAACCGCTCGACCACACCGCCACGCTAGTCCACGCGCGGTCGCCGCCCCGTGCGCGGCGGGCGCATCCCAGCTCGGCGCGGTGTCGGCGGGTGGCCACGTCCAGCACCAGGATCACCGAGGAACGCCAGGAAGAACGCGCCCGTGGCCACGGGGCCGTCCGGGGCGTTGTGGGCCTCCACCAGCAGCTCCTCCGTGACCAGGTACAGCAGCGCGGCGCTGGCGAACGCGATGAGGCCCAGCACCACGTTGTGGCTGAGGTGGCCGGCGGTGCTGCCCAGGAGAGCCCCGACGGGCAACAGCAACGCCACGGCGGCCGTGGTGCCCACCACCCGGCCGGCGGCCACGCGCTCCCCGCCCAGCGCGGTGGCCACGGTGAGCCCCAGGAACACCATCTCCAGCGTCAGCGCGAAGGTGAGCAGCAGCCCTCCGCGCGACCCGGCGGCGAACCCGATCCCCAGCACCAGGCCGTCCATGAACACGTCCACGCCGATGGCGGTGATGAGGCCCGCCACGGCGGCGGTGCCCTCACCGGACGCCTCCACCCGCTCGGCCACCTGCCGCACGACGAGCATCAGCAGGGTGCCGATGCCGAACCCGATCACGATGGGCCACACCCGCCGCGCGGACACCAGCTCGAACACCAGCTCCGATGCGACGGCGGCGAACACGGCGCCGGCGGCCACGTGCTGGACGCCGCCCCGCAGGTGGGCGCTGGGGGTGCGCACCGTGGCGGCCACCGCGCCCGCCACCGTGGCCACCAGCGGGGCTCCGGACGCGGCGATGGCGGACATCACCGAGTTCACCGGGACCTCCGGCGACGTCGATTGGAGGCGACTTCGGGCACGCGCCGTGAGTCTTTCAGGTTTCGCGCGACCCGGACCCTCCATCCACAACCATAATCGAGTAGAGTAGTGAAACGGCAGCGCGCGAGGAGGCGACCCCATGAGCGAACAGTCCACCCCCACCCTGTGGCTGGACCTGCGGCGGGCCCTTCCGGAGGCGTACCGGGCGCTGGCGGGGCTGAGCCGCGCGGGCGCGCTGGAACCCATCCTCCGCGAGCTGGTGAAGGTGCGCGCATCGCAGATCAACGGCTGCGCCCACTGCACCGGGGAACACATGGAGCTGGCCCTGCAGGCCGGTGAGGCCCGCGCGCGGCTGGACGCGCTGCCCGCCTGGCACGAGAGCGACCTGTTCACGCCCGCCGAACGCGCGGCCCTGGCCCTCACCGACGCCATGACCCGCCTGCCCGTCGACGGCGCCCCTCCGGAGGAGGTGGTGCGCGAGGCCGCGGAGCATCATCCCGGCGAGGGGCTCGCCCACCTGATCGTCACCATCACGGCCATCAACGCCTGGAACCGGGTGGCCCTCACCACCGCGATGGGTCGCGGCTGACGGCGCCCGAGGCTCGTGCGGTGCCACGCAGGCGCGCCATCAGCGCGCGTGCGCTGGGACGCACGTCCAGGGTCATCGGCTCGGCGTCCACCCGCCGCGGGACGGCGAGGGGTACCAGCGCCACCCCGATGCCGAAGGCCACCAGATGGCCCAGCGACGGGAAGTCGCGCAGGGCCACCACCAGGGCGGCGAGCACGAGCGCGACGGCGGCCGAATAGCGGCGGCCGGTCCGCGGGGGCAGCAGGTGGGTCATGCAGCCGGCCACCGCCGCGAAGCCGTAAGACGAGCCCACGTCCACCATGTGGCGCACCCCCAGCGGGACGTCCCCGGTGCGCAGCCCCACCCAGATGGCGGCGGCGACGATGAGCGTGGCACCCATGTGACCCAGCGCGAACACCCAGGTCCAGCGGAACGTGCCGATGCGCCGCTCCACCGGTGCCAGGGCGATGCCCAGCCCCAGGGCCACCAGGTAGGAGGGCACGCCCTCCACCCAGAAGGCGCTCTGCACCAGGGCGCGGAGGGGGTTGTCCTCCAGGCCGCTGAGGTTGGAGGAGTGGGTGCGCAGCAGCACGTTGTCCACGTGGTTGGTGGAGGTGGCCAGCACCCAGGCGGTGATGGTCACCGCGAACAGGTACAGGTACGTGCCGGGTGACCCCATGATGTGGTCGCGCACCACGGGCCGCACGCGGTGCCAGGCGTCGCGTGCGCGCAGTGCCGGACCCCAGCGCAGCCGCAGCGCCACGGCCATCACCAGCATCACCAGCAGCACCGGCGTGATCGGCATGGACGCAGCATGCCGCAATCCGGTGGCCGGTCGCCGCCGCCCGGGTCGTCATCCCCCCGCGGCCTGGGTGAACGCCACCACTGCCAGTGCGGCCAGGTCGATGCTGGGCTCGGAGGTTGTGGGGCTGTCGGTGGCGTCGCGGTACACCTGGCCGGGCCGGTCGGCGCGGCGGAACCATGCCGCGGCGGGCGCGTGGCACGGACGGGCGCCGTCGGGGATCCCGCGCGCCGCGGCCACCTCGGCGCGTCCGCCCGGCCCCGGGACGACGGCGCCGGTCAGCACTGGGGGCGCGCCGGTGCGGGAACCGGCCAGGTTGGCCACCTGGTGCTGGGGACACACCGGGAAGCGCGTCCCCACCCCCACCATGAAGGTGGTGCCCCAGGGGTTGCGGCCCAGCACCCAGTCGCGCTGGTCCCCGGCGAACGCCGCCCCGGTGGGCCTGCCGGTGAGCTGGTGCACCCACCCCTGCATCACGGCGAACCCCAGGGCGTGGCCCACCGGGTCGGCGGGAGCGGACGGGTTCCCCAGGCCGAACGGCTCGCGCCGCGCCAGCACCCGGGCGATGCGCAGCTGGTCGATGAGGTCACGGGTGAGGTCTCCGGGGCCCACGGTGTTGCCCGGCGGGTCCACCCCGCGGGCCTGCATCTGCTGCAGCAGTCCGGCCAGCTCCACGTCCACCATGGCGGTGACGTCGTAGAGGTTGAGAGAGTCCTCGTCGGCGTGCGTGGACTCCAGCAGCCGCACCGTCCAGCGGGCGGCCACCCGCATGTACGCCACGGCGGCCCGCGGCGGCGGGCCGGGTGGCGCGCCGACCATCAGGGCCCGGGCGATCTCGGTGGCGCCCAGGGCCATGTCGTCCATCCAAACGGACTCCGGGTAGTACGCGTGGGGGCTGGCTTCGTCACCAGCGGCGCCGTCGGGTGGGTGTCAGCGCGGCGTACACCGTCCGGCCGGCGTGCAGGCAGGTGGCGGCATACGCGGGATCGGTGGTGGCGGCGAACACCTGGGCGCACAACCCCCAGGGCGGCGGCGGCCGTGCGCCCCGCCAGGTTGGGGCGATGCCCGGGTGACCCCGTGCGGAACAGCGGGCGGTGGGCCAGGAACCGGGTGGCGCCCTGCCGGCCGCGCAGCAGGCCGTCGATCCGTCTGTGGCAGGCGCCACAGGTCGTGGTCGCCGGTGAGGCGATCGCCCAGCCCGTCGCCGATCCCCACCTGGAACCCCAGGGTGCCGTGGACGGGGTCCCACATGCGCAGCAACCAGTCGGTGCCGGTGCGCGCCGTCGCCGCGATGGCCGCCGCCCAGGCGCCCGGCTGACGCGCGGCGTACAGCAGCATGGTGTCGGCGAAGCTGGTGGTCTCCACGAACTTGAGGTAGTCGCCGGCGTCGAACCAGCCACCCGAGGCATCGGTGGTGCCACCCACCGCGCGCAGCGGCAGAAGGATGCGCCCGGCGCGGAACCGCGGTGCGGCGTAGACCCTGGCGGTGGTGTCGTGCAGGTGCGCGGGCGCGCGCGACAGCGCGACCGTCCACCTGCGCGCGCCGTCGGTCTGGGCGGCGAAGAAGCGCAGCGCGTCGGTGACCAGTGGTCCGTACACCCGCTCGGGGTCGCCGACGGTGACCGGGACCGACCGCACGTCCGGCGCCCCGCCGCCGGCCACCAGGGTGTAGGTGCCCGGGGCCCGCAGAGCTGAAGTCGACGCGGTACGTACGGGAACCGGGCGTTCCAGGCACCGCGGCGCGGGCCGCGCGCACCCGCAGCACGGTGGCGCCCGTGGCGTCCACCACGCGCACGGGCGACCCGCCCACGGGGCGCTGATATCGGCACCGCCACCGCTGGGGCCGGCCGCCGGGTAGCCGGCGCAGGTTGACCTGGATGATGGCCAGCGCCCGGGTCGGGGTTGCACGTGCGCAGGTCGCCGACGCTGCTGGTGGCGCCGCCGCCCTCGGGCGAGGAAACGCCAACTGGAGGTGAGGCATCGGCGACAGCATGGCCCCGGGCACCCCGTGCGCCCCATCGCCCGGTCGGCGCGCGCGGGGGTGCACGGTGTATTTCCGCGCGTCCGTGACGCTCATCAGGGTGCCGGCGTCGCACGGGCGGCGGCCCTCCACCCTCGACATGGACCTTCTCGCCACACCATCCGCCTCCCACCGGGATCCCGCCGAGCCCGAGACCCTGGTGACGCGGCCCCTGGCGGTCCCGGCGCCAGAGGTGGCCCGCGAACATCGGCGGATACCGGCTGGAGGACACGCTGGGCCGCGGCGGGATGGGCGTGGTGTTCCGCGCCGCCGACGCGCGGCTGGGGCGCTGGGTGGCCCTGAAGGTGCTGGGCCGCGAGCGCGACGACCTCCAGCTGCCCGGTGCGCTGCGCCGCCGAGGCGCAGGCGGCCGCGGCGGTGGACCACCCCCAACGTGCTCCCCGTCTACGCGGCCGGGCAGGACGACGGGGTCTGGTACCCTGGCGACCCGGCGTGCGGGGCCCTCCTCGCGGCTGCTCATCCGGGAGGCGCCCTCGATGCGCCGCGGCCTGGCCATCGTGGGCCAGGTGGCTGCCGCGCTGGCGGCGGTGCATACCAGGCCTCTGCCACCGCGACGTCAAGCCCGCCAACGTGCTGGTGGCCGCGGGGGCCACGGGCGACCACGCCTACCTCACCGACTTCGGGCTGGCCACGCCCCTGGGCGTGACGCCCCGTGTGCGCCGGCGGTACCCCGGCTACCAGGCGCCCGAGCAGCGCGGTGGCGGCCCGGCCCGAGGTGGGGGCAGGACGTGTTCGGGCTGGCCAAGCTGGCGGAGGCCGTGCTCGGCGTGCGCGGTGCGCGCCCGCTGCCCGGGGCCGTGGCCGCGGTGATCGCGCGGGCCACCCGACGACCCGGATCGCCGGCACCCGGACGTGGACACCTTCATCGCCGAGCTGACGCGGGCCTGCCGGCCGGCCCGGCGCCCCACGCTCCCCCGCGGATGGCGCATGGCCCGTGCCGCCTGAGCCGCGCAGGGACGCGCCGGCTCAGGCGGCCGCACCTTCGGGGACAGGCGCGTGAGCCACCGGTGGGCCTCGGTGCGGCGGCGCTCCAGCTGGTCGAGGGTGGCCTCGCCCGTCCGCACCACCCCCACCATGCGGTTGAGCTGTGAGTTGACCTGAGCGTGCGTGCCGCCCGTGAGCCGGGCGATCTCGCTCACCGCCGCCGTTGGCGTCGCGCAGCAGGCGCCGCCGGGCACGGGGGCTGAGGTCGGCGGTGTTCCTCGCCGCTCGGGGCCGCGTGCAGGTGGGGGCCGGTGCCAACTCCAGCACCAGGCTCTCGTCGTCCTCCGGCTCCTCGGCCACGAACAGCCCGCCGGTGTCCGGCCCCAGCGTGGCCGTGGCACCCACCGCGCGGGCGCTGACCGCGGCGAACAGCGACAGCTGGCCCTCGCGGTCGGGTGGCGCGGCGTCCGGGTCCTCCCGGGGGTCGCCGTCACCCTCCTCGTCGTCGCGTCGCCGCAGGCTGTGGCGGCGCTGCTCGGCGATGGCCAGCGCGTGCGTGCGCAGGCGCGGGTCGTCCGGGATGAACATGTAGGCCGGCTGCGCGCCCAGCCCGCGGATCCACCGGGCCAGCCGGCCCACCGCCTGCCGGAAGAACAGCTCGGTGGTGGTGGTGGTGGCCAGCACGCCCACCCGCAGGCGGGGGATGTCCACACCCTCCGACACCATGCGCACCGCCACGATCCAGGGGTCCCGGCCCGCGCCGAACTCCGCGATGCGCCGGGACGCCTCGGGGTCCTCCGACACCGCCAGCACCGGGTTCACCCCCAGCCGGCGCCGCATGATGGACGCCACGCCCCGGGCGTGCTCCTGGTCGATGGTGATGACCAGGCCCGCGGCGTCGGGGTGGGTGCGTCGCACCTCCAGCAGGCGCTCGTGGGCGCGGGTGAGGACGTCGGGCAGCCACTCGCCCTCCACCGACAGGGCGGTGCGCAGGCGCTGCGCCGTGCCCACGGCGTCCAGGTGGTCGGTGAACGAGGCGGACGCCAGCATGCCGTCGTTGTCGATCCACTCCATCTCGCCGTCCACCCGCGGGAAGTGCACGGGCCGCACCACCCCGCCGTCGTGCAGGGCGGCGCCGTAGCCGTACTCCACGTCGCTGAGGGCCATGTCGTCGTCGTCGTAGCGCACGAACGGGATGGCCTGGGTGTCGGAGCGGAACGGCGTGCCGGACAGGCACAGGCGCACCGCGGCGTCCGCGAACGCGCGCCGCACGCCGTCGCCCCAGGCGCGGTCGTCGCCGGCGTGGTGCACCTCGTCCAGCACCACCACCCCGCCGCGCGCGATGCCGGCCAGCGCGGCGGCGCTGCCGGCAACCTGCTGGTAGGTGGTGACCACGCCGTGCACGTCGGCGGGAAGGGTGGTGTCGGCGGCGCCCCAGCCGGTGTCCAGGTGCAGGTCCAGCCGCTCCGCCGCGTCGGCCCACTGGGTCTTGAGGTGCTGCGTGGGGGCCACCACCACCAGGCGGCGCCCGGCGCCCTCGGCCAGGCACTGGCGGGCTGCCGCCAGCGCGAACGTGGTCTTGCCGGCGCCGGGGGTGGCGACGGTGAGGAAGTCGGGGGTGGCGCGGGTGGTGAAGGCGTCCAGGGCGGCCTTCTGCCAGCGCCGCAGGCGAATCGAGCGAGCCATGTGCGGCCGGGGAGGATAGCGGGACACCCGGTCGTGACCGAACCCGGCGCTACGGTGTGGCGAGATGCACGCTTTGGACGCCCATGTCGGCACCGTGATCGCGGCCTGCGGCGCCGCACTCGCGCTGCTGATCCTGGCGGCCGTGATCCTGCAGGCGCGCAGCGCGGCGCTGGTGCGCCGGGCCGTCGCGGGTGCCCGGCCGGTGCCGCGGCCGGCGCGGTTCGATCCGCATCCGCGCGGTGGGCTGCGCGTGACCGTCCCCATCGTCAACACGGCGCCATGGCCCGCCCGCGCCCTCCGGGTGTCGGCGCGCGTGGCCGGGGCGAAACGCCAGACGGCGGGTCCCGAGGTCACGCTGATGGGGGATGGAGCAACCATCAACCCGGCGTTCGACTGGCCGATGGGGGTGCTGGAGGGCGATGTCGCGCTGCGTTGGGAGTGGAGGGATGACGCGGGGCGGCACCACGCCACCTGGCACGGCACGCTGCATGTCCCTGAGCAGGCATTTCCCACCGAATCGTGACAACTGGCAGGGCCGTCAAGGAGTCACGGGCCCGGCCGCGAACAACCACCCCATGCACGGCGACGGACCTCCCGACCCCCCGAGCGGTGCATGTGCACACACACAGATGATCACCGCGTCACGGGAGGACCCCCATGATCCGCAAGCGTCGTGAGAAGGACGGGCACGTCCGCATCATGTTCGCCGTCACCGACGACCGGCCGGTGTCGGTGGTGAGCGACCACAACGGCTGGAACCCCCACGCCACGCCCCTGGTCCCGCGCGCCAACGGCACGCGCTCGGGGTCGCTGCTGGTGCGGCCCGGGTCGGCCGTGCGCTTCCGCTACCTCGCCGACGGCGGCGAGTTCTACGACGACCCGCAGGCCCAGCTGGAGTCGAACGGCATGGGCGGCACCCACTCCGTGGTGGTCGCCTGAGCACGGTGACCGGGGCGCGTGGCGCCCCGGTCACGCCTGTGGATGCCTAGTCCTCCACCGGCACCGAGGCCAGCTCACGCAACTCCTCCAGCAGTTCGGCCAGCTGGCCGAGCTTGCCGGCGTCGGTGAACTCACCGGCGTCGTCGATGAGCGTGTCGGCCTTCGGCACCGCCACCTCGGTCTCCAGCACCCGCGCGCCGCTGGCGGTGAGGGCCTTCCGCACCTCGGCGGCCGCCCACACCGCCCCGAACATCGACGGGCTCACGCCCGCCACGCCCACGGGCATGGCGGTGAGCGTACCGGTGCCCAGGGGGCGCGAGGCCCAGTCCAGCGCGTTCTTGAGGACCCCGGGGACCGAGGAATTGTACTCGGGGGTCACCACCAGCAGCGCATCGGCCTGGCCGATGCGCGCCCGCAGGTCCACCACCGCCTCCGGCAGGTCCGCCCCGTCCAGGTCGCCGTTGTACATCGGCACGTCGCCCAGGCGGTCGTAGACCTGCACCTCGACGCCCTCCGGCGGTGCCGCCGCCAGCGCCCGCAGCACGGCACGGTTGAGCGACCCCGTGCGCAGGCTGCCGGCGATGCCGAGGACGCGGAAGGGGCGCTCGGTCACGACCCCGACCCGAGCACGGCCTCGACGTTCCACTCCAGCTTGACGCGCTCGGCCACGGTGGGCACGCCGTTGTCCATCACCACGTTCCAGCTGATGCCGTAGTCGCGCCGGTCGATGTTGCCGGTGAGCTCCACGCCCAGCTTGGTGTTGCCGTAGCCGTCGGGGCCGAAGCCCTCCAGCGTCCCGGTGAGCTCCACCGGCTTGGTGACCCCGCGCAGGGTCAGCTCACCGCGCACGGTCAGCGCGTCGCCGTTGAGCGTGATGTCGGTGCTGCGGAACGTGCCCGTGGGGTGGCTGGCGGCGTCGAAGAAGTCGGGCGTGAGCAGGTGCCCGGTGAGGTTGCCGTCCTTGGTCTCGAGGCTGTCGATCTTCGCCGTGCCCTCGATGGCCGTGATGGTGCCGTTCTCGGTGACCAGGTGACCCTCGACGCCCGGGAACTGGCCCCGGTAGGTGGCGATGCCGAGGTGCTTCACGCCGAAGCCCACGTGCGAGTGGATTGCATCGACGTTCCAGGTGCCCGTGGGCAGGGTGGTGGTTGCGGTGCTCATGCGGCTTTCCTTTCAGGGGGTGGCACACACAGGGGGATATGTGTGTACGAACCGATTGACGCGTCAACCGTAGCTCAGGATGTTTGCGAACGCAACCTGTGTGTGCGAACATTTCTGTCATGGAGATGCGCACCGACACCGACCTCTGCCTCTGGCGGGGCTTCCAGGTGGCGCAGGCCACGGCGATGGAGCGCATCGAGGCCGAGTTCGCGGCCCTGGGCCTCCCGAGCCGGCTTCCCCACCACGACGTGCTGATCGCCCTCAGCCGCGCGCCCGAGGGGCGTCTGCGCGTGGGCGAGCTGGCCGGGGACGTGGCCGTCAAACGCAGCTGGCTCAGCCGGGTGATCGACCAGCTGGAGACCGACGGGCTGGTGTGCCGCGCCACATGCCCCAGCGACCGCCGCGGGGCGTTCGTGGTGCTCACCCCGGAGGGGCGCGAGATGGTGGCGCGCGCGCTCCCCGTCTACCGGGACGCCGTGCGCCGGCACTTCGCGCGGTACATGGACGACCCGTCCGCGCTGCGGGCCTCGCTGGCCCGCATGGTGGACACCGGCCGGATCTGACACCGTGCCGGGCGGCGCTGGGCCGCCCGGCACGGCACCGGACTACGCCAGGCCGACCTCGGAGCAGAGGTAGACGTCCTGGATGGCGTTGAGCAGGGCCACGCCCTCGGCCACGGGCCGCTGGAACGCCTTGCGACCGGAGATCAGCCCGGCGCCGCCGGCGCGCTTGTTGACCACCGCGGTCACCACGGCGTCCTGCAGGTCGTTGGCACCCGAGGCGCCACCCGAGTTGATCAGGGGCGCGCGGCCCATGTAGCAGTTGGCCACCTGGTACCGGGTCATGTCGATGGGGTGGTCGGACATCAGGTCCGAGTACATCCGCTTGTCCGACTTGCCGAACTTGAGGTCGTCGAAGCCGGGCGCCGCCGTCTCCGGCAGCTTCTGCTTGATGATGTCGGCCTCGATCGTGACGCCCAGGTGGTTGGCCTGGCCGGTGAGGTCGGTGGCCACGTGGTAGTCGGGGCCACCGTCCTTGGTCTTGTTGAAGTCGCCGTTGCGCAGGTAGCACCACAGCACCGTCGCCATGCCGTGCTCATGGGCGATCTGGAAGGCCTGGGTGACCTCCTGGATCTGCCGTTTGCTCTCCGGTGACCCGTAGTAGATGGTGGCGCCCACCGCGAGGGCCCCCATCTCGCGCGCCTGCTTGATCGACGCGAACATGATCTGGTCGTACGTGTTGGGGTACGTCAGGAACTCGTTGTGGTTGATCTTGAGCAGGAACGGAATGCGGTGCGCGTACTTCCGGCTGCACATGCCCAGCACGCCCAGCGTGCTTGCCACGGCGTTGCAGCCGCCCTCCATCGCCAGCTCCACGATCTTGACCGGGTCGAAGTAGTCGGGGTTCTTGGCGAACGAGGCGCCCCCGGAGTGCTCGATGCCCTGGTCCACCGGCAGGATCGACATGTAGCCGGTCCCGGCGAGCCGGCCCGTGTTGAAGATGGTGTGCAGGGAGCGCAGCACCGGGATGCGTCGGTCGGAGTCGGCAAGCACGCGGTCCACGAAGTCCGGCCCCGGCACGGACAGCCGGTCGGCGGAGATGGTCTCGCAGCGATGACCCAGCAGGTCGTCGGCTTTGTCCCCAAGGATCTCGGTGATGCGGTCGATGCCAGCCATTCAGCCTCCTGAAAACCACGTGGGATCGGCGGATATGTCCCTCTGACCATACCCTCGCGGGCGGGTTCCGACCGTCGGTGTTTCCCCGCCTAATCCGTCAGGTATCGGGCCCGCACCGCGTGGTCCGGCCCCGTCACCTCCGGGGCCCCCGGACCCCGGCTCATCACCGGCCCGGATGGCGGCGGCATGCCCTGCCGGCCGCGCGGCCAGCACAGGGCCACCAGCATCATCAGCACCGCGTTGCGGGCGCACAGCAGCAGGATGGGCCCGTGGTGCAGCGCCACCAGGTCCCAGTAGCGGTCGGGGAAGTACGTCTGCGTCAGCACCATGGCCGCCACCCCGGCCACCCACGCACCGGGGCCGTACCTGCCGCACACCAGGAACGTGGCGGGCAGCAGCCACACCATGAACTGGGGGGACAGCACCTTGCCCGTGGCCACCAGGGCGGCCACGGTTGCGGCCACGCCGGCCACCGTCACGCGTGCGTCCAGACCGGTGCGCGCACGCCGCAGCGCCAGGTGCGTGGCCACGGCGATGGCGCCCACCAGCACCACCGTGCCCGCCGTGGTGAGGGCCGCCACCGTGGCGGGGCCATCCCCGGACAGCCCCTGGCTGCCGAACGACGACTCCACGGCCACGCCGAAGCCCGCGATGAGGTGCAGCGCGAGCGTGTAGCTGCTGGCCAGCGACTCGATCTGCGGGGGCCGCGACAGGTGGTAGTCCAGCACGTGCCACATCCCGCCGGGGGTCATGGTCACCAGGGGGAACACCAGCAGGGCCCCGATGCCGAGCCACGTACCGGCGCCCCTCAGGGCCGCGCGGACGTCCACTCGGTGGGCGTGCCACACCATCAGCACGGGCACCAGCGCCAGCGGCACCAGCTTCAGCAGCACCCCGACCACCAGCAGGGCCCACATCCAGCGCCACCGCGCGGTCACCGCGGCCCACACCGTCCAGGCCAGCACCGCCGCCAGCGACAGGTCGAAGCGGGTGCTCACCAGGTTGCCGAGCAGCAGGGGACACAGCACCACGGGGACCGCCGCCGCCACCGCCCGGTTGCGACCCACGCCCAGCGCCTGCGCCGTGGCCACCACGCCGGCGGCGGTGGCGCACAGGCACAGCATCATCAGCGCGTCGAAGGCGGTGTCGTAGTGGCCCGGCAACCGTGCCACCACCCAGAACAGGGCCGTGGCCAGAGGCGGGTACTCGATGGGGATGTCGCGGTAGGGCATCTGCCCGTCCGCGATGGCGTTGACGATGTGCTGGTAGGTGGGCAGGTCGGTGATGGCCATGCCGCGCCACAGCGACAGCATCTTGAAGGGCACCAGCCACACGAACGCCGTGGCCACGGCGGCCAGCGCCGGGCCCAGGGCGCGCCTCACGCGGGTTCCGGAACCGGTTGGGGGTCGGGCTCCACCGCGGGGAGCTCCTCCGTGGCGGGCGCGCGCGGCGGGGTGGCCGGGGGCCACGTGGGCACGAACGCCAGCAGGGCGAACGGCAGGAACCACGGGATGTACAGGTAGAACCAGTGGGTCATCACCAGCTGGGTGCCCAGCAGCACGGCGCCGGACAGGGCGGTGACGCTCAGGAGGTCCAGGTGCCGCGGCCAGCGCACCAGCGCCAGGGCGGCCAGCACCACCAGGATGCTCAGGGCCACCTGCAGCGGCCGCAGGCCCGGGTGCTGGCCCCACACCGAGAAGGGTGATTCACGGTGCAGCTGGTACCCCAGCGTGCGGTCCCAGAAGGCCGTGACGCCCTTGAGCCCGTCCAGCAGCAGCACCCATCCGGTGAGCACCGCGGCCAGCACCAGCCCCAGCGCGAAGCGCACCGGTTCGCGCCGTCGCCCGGGTCGCGGGAAGGGTCGTCGCCACCACAGGAGCGCCAGGATGGCCGGCCCGAACTTGGTGGCCACGGCCAGGCCCAGCATCAGCCCGCGCACCAGCGGGCGCCGCGCGAACACCAGGCCCCAGATCAGGCAGGCGGCCACCAGCTCGTCGTTGCTGTTGCTGAGCAGGGCGTACCCGGTGAACGGGAACGCCGCCCACGCCAGGGACAGCGCCATCCCCAGCCGCAGCCCGCTGAGCCGCCACCCCAGCACGAGCATGCCGGCCACGCACAGCAGGTCGAATGCCGTGGCGGCGCCGTGGGCGGCGGGCAGCGAGTCCCATTTGCCGTCCCACGGCTGGGCCACCTCGAAGGGCACGTACGCGAGGTAGTTGAGCGGGCCGTACGTGTCGCACTGCCCGCAGTCGGACGGGAACGTGCCGTACGGGGTCACCCCGTGCTGGATGCGGTCGGCCCCGATGACGCCCGCATAGCCCACGTCGATCACGTTGGAGTCGAAGGCGTTGAGCCCGTACCGCAGCCCCAGGGCCAGGCACAGGGCCGTCACCAGCACCCACGTGGGCGACCACCCCGGGAACACCAGGCGGCGCAGCACCCTCCCGCCGATGGGGGGCGGCACCCGGGGGGCGCGCATGCGGCGCAGGCCCACCCAGCCCAGCCGGGCGATGAGGTACAGCATGGGCGGGTAGCTCAGCGGCACCGAGGTGAAGATCTCGCCGCGGTTGAACCAGTACAGGGAGGCGCTGAACGACAGCAGGGCCAGAAGATCCAGGGTGCGCCAGGACAGCAGCCGCCGGCTGAGCAGCGGCAGCAGGAACAGCGCGCTCAGGAACAGCCAGACGCCGACCTTGTTGATGGACCGCCCGAAGCTGCCCTGGTAGCCGCGGGCCATCATCCACGCCACCTGGGGCCCCGTGCGCACCTCGGTGATCTCGCCGGTCTCGTCGGCGATGAACACCTGGGCCTCGGTGGTCTCCCTGCCCTTCTTGTCCTTGTGGACGAACCACACCGTGAACTCGTCCTTGACGGCGTCGTAGGACGGGGTGGTGCGGGTGACCGGGTGGTCGTGGATCCAGTCGCGCACCCGTCCCGACGTGCGCGCGATCTGCAGCACCTCGGCGTCGGTGAGCGATCGCGTGT
>JAXLSS010000028.1:0-33031 GCA_046330395.1 Thermoleophilia bacterium | reverse complement strand
CGGCCTGGCTGGGGGAGACTTCGACATGGGGCGCGGGCTCGCCTCATTGGCGAGTCCTCTCGTTGTGGCCGCCGAATTCGGCGGCGGGTTTCGATGCCGTCCCTATCGGGCCGGCTGGGTGGCGTTCAGCCAGAGCTCGATGTGGGAGCGATAGCCCACCACCCCTGAGAGCGTCGTGTCGGTCACCACGCGCACCGGCAGGCCCAGGCTGGGGGCCCACCACATGCGCTGGTGCAGGGGGCCTCCGTGGGCGCCCTTGGTGACCGTGTCCGTGCGGATGATCACCACCGGCACGTCACGACCGTCCACCGTGAGGCTGGCGGTGCCCTCCACCCGCGCCGTTCCGGTGATGTGCAGCAGCCAGGAGGTGTGGGAGACGTCCCAGTGCATGCCCGGCCGCGGGGTGCGCGGCACGGCCAGCACGGCGGGCTTGAGCGTGCGCTTGTCGTCGCGTCCCACGCCGAGGAAGGTGACGTTGGTGCGCTGCCAGGTGACCCACAGGGCGCCGTCACGCATGCGATACCGGTTGGACTCCAGGTGCTCGCCGCTGAGGCGCAGCTCGCTGGTGAAGCCCCCCGGGGACGGCGTGACCACGTCCTGTCCCTGGGCGGGGACGTTGCGCGAGAGGTGCACGGGTCCCATGTTGGCGCGCTCCCAGCCCGTGGCCCGGTAGGTGTAGACGCCGGCCGCCGGCAACCCGGGGCCCATGGCGCCCGCCGTCACGTGGTCGCCGCGGAACTCGCCCACCGCCGCGGCCAGGCCCACCGGCGTGCTGTGGGTGGCCCGGTACCACGCCCAGCCGCCGGCACCGGCGACCGCCGCAACCACCACCGCACCAACGACCACTCGCCGCCGACCGCGCACGCACACCCCCCTGCCGGGCACCGGTCAGGTGCCTCGGGGACCAGTGTAGGCCGGGTGGGCGCGGGTGCACGGCCGGCGGCTCGCAATCGCGGTTTCACCGCAGGTCGGCTCGCGTTGCTAGCGTCGACACCGGATGTCCGACCTGGTGTACCTGGAAGCGACCCCGGCGGGTTTGGAGCTGGCGGAGCCCCTCATGGCGCTCACCGCCCACCCCCGGCGCCGCCGCACGCATCGCCGTCAGCGCCACCCCGGCTGGGTGTGGGCGCTGCTGCTGGTGGCCGCGGCCGCCGTGCCGGTGGTGGGTGCCTGGCGCACCACCGCGCCCGCCGCGGCGCAGAGCCCGCAGGCCGATGCGGCCGCGGCGGTGGTGGACGACGGCCCCTTCGACGCCGAGCTGCCCATGCAGGTGCGGGTGCGCGTGGGCACCAGTGAACGCTCCGGCCCGCTGTCGGCGCTGCCCGACCACTCCCTGGCCCTCGGCACCCCCAACGCGGGTTCGCTGAGCGGCGGGGTGCAGCTGCCCGTGAGCGGCACCGGCTACTACACCTACGACCCCGCCACCCAGAACGGCCCGCAGGCGCCCGACCGCCGCTGGGGCACCGCCACCCTGGTGTCGCAGATCATGGACCTGGGCGAATGGTGGAAACGCACCCACCCGGACCTGCCGCCGCTGGGCATCGGCGACCTGTCGCGCCAGCACGGCGGGCCGTTCACCGGCCCCGGCGTGGGCCACAGCTCGCACCAGAACGGCCTGGACGTTGACGTCCGCCTGCCACGCAGCGACCGCGTCGAGGGCCCCGCCAACCCGGGCACCTACGACCGCGCCCTGACCCAGCAGATCGTGGACCGGGCCGTGGCCCAGGGGGCGGCGCTGGTGCTGATCGGCCCGCACCTGGACCTCACCGGCCCCGCGGGCGTGGTGGTGCGCTGGCCCAACCACGACGACCACCTGCACCTGCGGTTCCCCGACCCGGACGGCACCGGCAACTAGCTCCGGAATGGACGAATTTCACGCCGGAGCCCGTCCACAACGGCGCCCCAGCGCGGTACCGTTCGCATATGTCCAGGAACGTTGAGGAGGGCGACACCGCACCGCGGCTGACGCCAGAGGGGATCGAGGAGTTCGAGGTGTCCCAGGGCACCGCCAGCGCCCAGGGTGAGTTGGTGAGCGCCGTGCAGGACGTGCTGGCGCGGGCGCAGCCGGAGGACGTGCAGGCCATCGCCACATGGCTGGAGGCCGTGGTGCACGGCCGGTCGGGCGACGACCTGACGGCGCTGCACGACGACCTGCTGCACCAGGACGACCCGGTGTTCGGTACGCCGCCCATCCACTCCGACGACGTGCTGGTGAAGAACTGGCGTGAGGCCACGTACCCGTACGCCAACCTCATGGCCCGCAAGACCTACGAGAAGCAGAAGTACCAGCTGCAGGTGGAGCTGCTGAAGCTGCAGGCGTGGGCCAAGGACAGCGGTCAGCGCATCGTGATCCTGTTCGAGGGCCGTGACGCCGCGGGCAAGGGCGGCACCATCAAGCGCTTCATGGAGCACCTCAACCCGCGCGGCGCCCGGGTGGTGGCGCTGGAGAAGCCCACCGAGGCCGAGCAGGGCCAGTGGTACTTCCAGCGGTACGTGCAGCACCTGCCCACCCGCGGCGAGATCGTGCTGTTCGACCGGTCCTGGTACAACCGCGCCGGCGTCGAGCGCGTCATGGGCTTCTGCAGCGAGGACGAGTACCAGGAGTTCATGCGCCAGGCGCCGCAGTTCGAGCGCAACCTGGTGCGCAGCGGGGTGCACCTCATCAAGTTCTGGTTCTCGGTGAGCCGCGAGGAGCAGCAGCGCCGGTTCGCCGAGCGGCAACGCCACCCCCTCAAGCAGTGGAAGCTGTCCCCCATCGACGTGGCGTCCCTGGACAAGTGGGACGAGTACACGGATGCCAAGGAGGCGATGTTCGGCAACACCGACACCGCCGACTCACCGTGGGTGGTGGTGAAGAGCGACTGCAAGAAGCGCGCCCGGCTCAACGCTCTGCGCTATGTGCTGCACCGCCTGCCGTACACCGACAAGGACATCACGCGCATCGGCGCGCTGGACCCGCTGCTGGTGGGCCGGCCCGACGTGGTGGACGAGCGCGTGATCCCCGGCCGGAAGGCCGCGCACCGCAACGGCAGGTGACCGGGGTTCCGGGGGCGGCCCGCCCATGAGCGACGCCGCCCCCCGGTGCTTCCGCCACCCCGGCACCGAGACCCTGCTCAGCTGCGCGCGCTGCGGGCAGCCCGCCTGCCCCGACTGCCTGGTGCCCAGCGCGGTGGGCTTCCACTGCGTGGACTGCGTGCGCTCCCAGCGCGGCGAGCGCACCCACGCGGCCCGCAGCGTGCGGCGCCTCACCCGTCCCGACCCCATCTTCCTGCTGCTGGTGGCCGGCTTCGTGGGCACCTGCGTGTGGGCGGCCGCCACCCCCGTGTCGCACATGTTCATGGGGGCGTCCCAGCGGCTCGGCCCGATCCTGCTGGTCATCGTGGGCTGGGTGGTGTCGCTGTGCCTGCACGAGTTCGCCCACGCGTTCGTGGCGTGGAAGGCCGGCGACACCAGCATCCCCGACAAGGGCTACCTCACCCTCGACCCGCTCAAGTACACCGACCCGGTGTGGTCGCTGGTGGTGCCGGTGCTGATGCTGGCCGCCGGCGGCATCGGCCTGCCGGGCGGCGCGGTGTGGATCGAGCAGCACCGCATCCGCTCGCGGGCGATGCGCAGCATGGTGTCGCTGGCCGGCCCGGCCACCAACATCGTGTTCGGGGCGGTCTGCGTGACCCTGGTGCACATCGGGGCCTTCGACTCCCACCCCACGCTGATGGCCACCATGGCGTTCCTGGGCAAGCTGGAGTTCGTCACCGCCCTGCTCAACCTGCTGCCGGTGCCGGGGCTGGACGGCTACGGCGCCATCTCCCCCTACCTCCCCGCCGACGTCCGCCACGCAATCGCCCCGTGGGCCCAGTACGGCGTGGTGATCCTGTTTCTGGTCATGCTGCGCACCGGGTTCGGCAACGAGCTGTGGACCGCCGGCCAGGCGATGGTGGACATCATCGGCGTGCCAGATCACGCAACCGATGCGGGAGAGTTACTCTCCCGCCTCCGGTTGCTGTGAATTTGCTTCTTACAAGGTTGCCCTCTCACAATCACGCGCCGTATGGCGGGTCTGGATCGTTGAGCGCTACCACAGCGCCCTTGCGGGCTGCGCGGTCCTGAGTCGAACCTCGCCCTCCGTGGCTCGGGGGACTCACACCCTGCACCATCCCCAATTCTGGGGCGCAGCCACGCCCTGGCAGGCGGAGACTTCGACATGAGGCGCGAGGTCCGCTCGGCGGACCTCAGGCGGTCGATGCGGCGGCGCGCTCCTGCGCCATTACATGCGTGAGGGCATAGGCGCGCCAGGGGCTCCACTGACGTGCAGCGCCGGTCAGGTCGGTGATTCCCAGCTCCGCCGCTCTGCGGCGGAGAACCAGGTCCGTGGGGAAGAAGGCGTCCGGGTCGCCCGTTCGCATTGCGATGACCTCGGCCGTCCAGGGACCGATACCAGGGATCTCGATCAGCCTTCTCCGGGCCTCGTCGCGGTCCGCTCCCGGGCCCAGGTGGATCCCGCCGCCGGCGAGCGCACCGGCAAGGGCCACCAGCGCCCGGCCACGTGAGCGCGGCATCGGGAGGTCGGCGGGATCCAGCTCCGCCAGGCGGGTCGCCGTGGGGAACAGGCGCTCCACCCCGCCGCGCGGCTCCGGCAACGGGTCTCCGTAGGCCGCCGCCAGCCGGCCCGCGGCCGTGGAGGCCGCCGCCACCGACACCTGCTGGCTCAGCACCGCCCAGATGGCCACCTCGTGCGGGTCCACCGCCCCCGCCACGCGCACGCCGGGCCGCGTGGCCACCAGCGGGGCCATGTGCGCGTCGCGGCCCAGGTGGGCGTCGATCTCCACCGGGTCGGCGTCCAGGTCGAACAGGGCCCGCAGGCGCGCCACGGCCGTCGCGGTGTCCGCCACCCGCTCCATCCACAGGGACACATCGACGTGGTGGTCGCCCGGGGTGCAGCGCGCCACCGCCGCGCCACCCGGCAGCCGCATGGCCCGCACGTGGGCGCCGCCGTCCACGTGGTGCACGCCGGGCGTGGCATGGCGTGCCAGGTACGACATCAGCACCTCGCGATCGAACGGGGCCCGGGCGGCCAGGCGCACCGTGATGGCGCCCGCCTCCTCCGCGGGCCGGGCGCTGTGCCGCAGCTGGGTGGGGGTGAGGGCGTACACCTGACGCACCGTGTCGTTGAACTGGCGCACGCTGCGGAACCCCGCGGCCAGCGCGATCTCCGCGAACGGCAGGCGGGTGGACTCGCCCAGCAGGCGCGCGGTGGGGCGCTGCGCGCGCGCCAGCGCCAGCGGCCCCGCCCCCACGTCGTCGGTGAGCAGCCGGGTGAGGTGCCGGGTGCTCACGGCCAGACGTCGCGCCAGCCCGTCCACGCCCTCGCGGTCCACCGTGCCGTCGCCGATCAGCCGCATCGCCCGGCCCACCAGATCGGATCGCGTGTGCCATTCGGGCGACCCGGCGCTGGCATCCGGCCGGCACCGCTTGCATGCCCGCAACCCCGCCCGCTGCGCGGCCGCCGCCGACCGGTGGAACGTCACGTTGGCCCGGTTGGGCTGCACGGGGGTGGGGCAGCTGGGCCGGCAGTAGATGCCGGTGGAGGTGACCCCAACGACGAACACCCCGTCGAAGCGGGCGTCCCGCGCGCGCAGCGCGGCGTAGGCGTCATCCGGGTTCAGCACGCGGCCAGTGTGGCATCACCCGCCCGCGGCGTCTGGCGGGAATCGGACACGGGCATAACCAGCGCCGGAAACGACTCGGGGGGCGCCGTGGCGCCCCCCGATGGACCGTCTAGATCTCCTGGTCGCCCAGGGGATCCGGATCGAAGTGGTACGTGCCCCCGTCGTCCCCGAGGGGCGGCAGCAGGAACGTGTCCTCGTGATCCAGCTCGGCGTACGGCTCCTCCAGGTCGAACTCCAGCAGCGCCGGAGCCCGGTGGGCGGGCTCGATCTCCAGCTGGCGGTACCGCCGCAGACCCGTCGCCGCCGGGATGAGCTTCCCGATGATGACGTTCTCCTTGAGGCCGCGCAGCTTGTCGGTCTTGCCCTCCAGGGCCGCGTCGGTGAGCACCTTGGTGGTCTCCTGGAAGGAGGCCGCCGACAGGAACGACTCGGTGGCCAGCGACGCCTTGGTGATGCCCAGGATGAGGGGCTCGTACGAGGCCTGCGCGTCGTCGATCTCCCGCTCCATGTCGGCGTCGGTGCCCGTCCACTCCCCCGCGTCGCGGGCGGCCAGCAGCTGCTCGAACCGCTCACGCGACACGCGCGCGTTCTCGCGGAAGAGCACCGGCTTGTCCACCAGCTGACCCGGCAGGAAGCTGGTGATGCCCGGGTTCTCGATGCGCACCTTGCGCAGCATCTGCCGGACGATCACCTCGATGTGCTTGTCGTTGATGTCCACGCCCTGCGACCGGTACACGTTCTGCACCTCGCGAACCAGGTACAGCTCGGTCTTGGTGGAGCGGTCCCGGCGGGTGTGGGGCGGCAGCAGGTGCCGGCCCGGCACCACCTCCATGCCCACCTCCAGGTGGGGCAGGGGGCGGTCGTTCGGCAGCCGCAGCTGACGCACGGAGGTTCCGGCGTCGGTGGCCACCTCGATGCGCAGCCAGCGCTCCGGGCGGTCCGTGACGTCCTTCTCCTCCTTGATGCCCGTGACCGTGCCGAGCACGCCCAGCGCCACACCGGAGGTGGCGGCCAGGATGTCGGTGGGGAACGCGGAACCCACGGTGAGCAGCGTGCCCGCCGTGACCCAGTCGCCGTCGCTCACCACGATCTGGGTGCGCTTGGGCACCGCGTAGCTGTGCTCGCGCACGGGCTCGCGGTTGGCGCCGGTGCCGGCGTCCTCCACCGGGATGTACTCGGGCTCCACCAGGATCAGGTGCGCGGCGCCCGGGCGGGTCTCGTCGTCCATGATGCGGATCCAGCCGTCCACCTTGGCCACGTGGGCCAGGGCCTTGGGCTTGCGCGCCTCGAACAGCTCCACGATGCGCGGCAGGCCGTGCGTGATGTCGGCCCCCGCCACACCACCGGTGTGGAACGTGCGCATGGTGAGCTGGGTGCCCGGCTCACCGATGGACTGGGCGGCGATGATGCCCACCGCGTCGCCGGGCTCGCAGAGCCGCCCAGAGGCGGGGTTGCGGCCGTAACAGCGGGAGCACACGCCGAAGTCGCTGCGGCACTTCATCGGCGAGCGGACGATGACCACGGCGTTGCGCGCCGAGCCGTCCTCGTTGCGGCAGGCCGCCTCGATGTGCTCGGCCATGTCGTTGGTGATGAGCGTGGTGCCCGCCACCTCGGGGTCGTCCGGGTGCTCGTCGGTGCGCAGGTCCACGATGACCTCGCCCGTGACGGCGTCCAGCACCGGGCCCTGCATGACGCGCCCGGCCAGGCTGAGGTTGAGCTGCCCGTCGCGGAACACCGGGGCCTCGATGCCGTCGGTGCTGCCGCAGTCGTTCTCGCGGATGATCATGTCCTGCGAGACGTCCACCAGACGCCGGGTGAGGTACCCGGAGTCGGCGGTCTTCAGGGCGGTGTCGGCCAGACCCTTGCGGGCACCGTGCGTGGAGATGAAGTACTCCAGCACCGAGAGCCCCTCCATGAAGTTGCTCTTGATGGGCCGCTCGATGGTCTCGCCCTTGGGGTTGTTCATGAGGCCACGCATACCGGCCAGCTGGCGGATCTGCTTGAACGAGCCACGCGCCCCGGAGTTGGCCATCATGTAGATGGGGTTGAGGCGGAACAGGTGCTGCTCCATGGCCTTCGCCACCTCGTCGGTGGCGCGGTCCCACAGGCTCACCACGGCCTCCTTGCGCTCCTCCACGCTCATCTCGCCGCGCGCGAAGTAGCCCTCCACCTCCTCCAGCTCCGCGTCGTAGCGGGCCAGGATCTCCGCCTTGTTCGGCGGGATCACCACGTCGTTCTTGCTGATGGTGATGCCCGACAGGCTGGCGTAGCGGAAGCCCAGCGCCTTGAAGCTGTCCAGCACCATCGACACCGAGGTGGGGCCGTACAGGTTGACCATGTCCTCGATGAGGTCGGTGATCTCGCGCTTGGTGAAGGTCTTGGAGGTGCGCGGGAACGGCACCTCGGCAAGCACCTCGTTGCTCACCACGCGGGCGAGGTTGGTCTCGATTTCCTGGTTGAACACCACGCGCCCGGCGGTGCTGATCTCGCGCAGACCGGTCTCCCGGTCGCGCAGGTGCACCACATCCTGCAGGCGGATCAGCTTCTGATCCAGCGCGGTGAGCACGTCCTGCACGCTGCCGTATGCCGGCACGCGATCGGGCAGGCCGATCCGCGACCACGGGTCCTTGGTCCAGCCGTCGTGGTCGGGGTAGCGCCGCTCGTCGCCCTCGAAGCGCGCCTCAGCGCCCTTCGGCAGCTTGAACTGGCGGGTCTCCGGGTCGACCAGGTCCACCAGCTCCACCGCGTTGCCCTTGCCCTCCTCACCCTTCTGACGCACGTCCAGCGTGCGGCAGTAGGTGAGGTAGTACAGGCCCAGCACCATGTCCTGGCTGGGCACCGCGATGGGCCGGCCGTGGGCGGGGCTGAGGATGTTGTTGGCGCTGAGCATCAGGATGCGCGCCTCGGCCTGCGCCTCCACCGACAGGGGGAGGTGCACGGCCATCTGGTCGCCGTCGAAGTCGGCGTTGAAGGCGGTGCACACCAGCGGGTGGATCTGGATGGCCTTGCCCTCCACCAGCACCGGCTCGAACGCCTGGATGCCCAGGCGGTGCAGCGTGGGTGCGCGGTTGAGCAGCACGGGGTGCTCGTTGATGACCTCCTCGAGCACGTCCCACACCTCGGGCACCATCGCGTCCACCAGCTTCTTGGCGGCCTTGATGTTCATGACCTGCTTGCGCTCCACCAGGCGGCTCATGATGAACGGCTTGAAGAGCTCCAGGGCCATCAGCTTGGGCAGCCCGCACTGGTGCAGGCGCAGCTCCGGGCCGGCCACGATCACCGAACGGCCGGAGTAGTCCACGCGCTTGCCGAGCAGGTTCTGGCGGAAGCGGCCCTGCTTGCCCTTGAGCATGTCGGACAGCGACTTGAGTGGCCGGTTGCCCGGGCCGGTCACCGCGCGGCCGCGGCGGCCGTTGTCGAACAGCGCGTCGACGGCCTCCTGCAGCATGCGCTTCTCGTTGTTGACGATGATCTCGGGCGCGCCCAGGTCCAGCAGGCGCTTCAACCGGTTGTTGCGGTTGATGACGCGCCGGTACAGGTCGTTGAGGTCGCTGGTGGCGAAGCGGCCACCGTCCAGCTGCACCATGGGGCGCAGCTCCGGCGGGATCACCGGCACGGCCTCCAGGATCATCCACTCCGGGCGGTTGTCGGAGCGCCGGAACGCGGACACCACCTTGAGGCGCTTCAGGGCGCGGGCCTGCCGCTGCCCCTTGCTGTTCTGGATGGTCTCCCGGAGGAACTCGGCCTCCTGGTCCAGGTCGATGAGGGCCAGCAGCTCGCGGATGGCCGCGGCGCCCATGCCGCCCTTGAAGTACTCGCCGAAGCCGTGCTGGGAGCCGAACCGGTCGCGCATCTCGCGGAACAGCTGCTCGTCGCTCTCGATCTGCCGCGGCTTGAGGTCGCGGAACGTGATCCAGGCGCGCTGGATGCGGTCGATGGACTCCTCGGTGTACCGCTCGATGTCCTTGATGGACACGTCGGTGTCACGGCGCAGCTCGGTCTCGGCCTGGCGCTTGTCGGCGTCGGTGAGCTCGCGCTTGGCGGCCGGGTCCTCGCTGGTGCGGTCGCGCTCCAGGTCGTCCAGCCAGTAGTTGTCGTCGTCGCTGAAGTCCTCGCGGCCGATCTCGTCGCGCAGGTAGGCCTGGCGACGCTCCAGCCGCTCCTGCAGTTCCAGGATGCGCTCCTCGCGGTCCTGGTTGTACTGCTCGATGGCCTCGTTGATCTTGTCCTGGAGGGTGTCCAGGTCGGCGGCGCGCTGCTCGTCATCCACCCACGTCACGATGGACGCGGCGTAGTACAGGACCTTCTCCAGCTCCTTGGGAGCGATGTCCAGCATGTAGCCGATGCGGCTGGGCACGCCCTTGAAGAACCAGATGTGCGAGACGGGCGCGGCCAGGTCGATGTGGCCCATGCGCTCGCGGCGCACCTTGGCGCGGGTGACCTCCACGCCGCAGCGCTCGCAGATGATCCCCTTGTAGCGCACGCGCTTGTACTTGCCGCAGTAGCACTCCCAGTCCTTGGTGGGACCGAAGATCTTCTCGCAGAACAGCCCGTCCTTCTCGGGCTTGAGCGTGCGGTAGTTGATCGTCTCGGGCTTGGTGACCTCGCCCGAGCTCCAGGCCCGGATCTGCTTCGGGGACGCCAGGCCGATGGAGATGGTGTCGAAGTTGTTGATGTCGATCACGGTGTGCGCTCGCTCCTTCTCGCGACGGGCGGCACCTGCGCGGTGCCGCTCGAGGTGGTCTCCCCGACGGGCTCATCCGGGGCGCTCACGGGGCGCCCCGGATGGCCTCCGTCAGTCCTCGGCCCCTTCGGTGTCCTGCGGCTCGCCCTCGGCGGTGGCGGTGATCTCGGCGGGGGCCGACTCGGCGGCCTCCACCTCGGGCTCCGTCTCCTCGGCTGCCGCCCGGCCGGCCATGCCGCCGGACAGGTCGATGCCCAGTTCCTCCGCGGCGCGCAGCAGGTCGTCGTCCTCGTCGCGCCCGTCGAATTCCGGTCCGCTCTCGCCATGCACCTTCACGTCGAGGGCCAGGCTCTGCATCTCCTTGAGCAGCACCTTGAAGCTCTCGGGGATGGAGGGCTCCTGGATGTTCTCGCCCTTGACGATGGCCTCGTACGCCTTGACGCGGCCCACGGTGTCGTCGCTCTTGATGGTGAGCATCTCCTGCAGGGTGTAGGCGGCGCCGTACGCCTCCAGGGCCCACACCTCCATCTCACCGAAGCGCTGACCGCCGAACTGCGCCTTGCCGCCCAGCGGCTGCTGGGTGACCAGGGAGTACGGGCCGGTGGAACGCGCGTGGATCTTGTCGTCCACCAGGTGCAGCAGTTTGAGCATGTACATGTAGCCCACGGTGACCTTGCCGTGGTACGGCTCGCCGGTGCGGCCGTTGAACAGCTGCATCTTGCCGCTGCAGCGCCGGCCCTCGCGGTCACCCTCGTCGATGGACAGCTGGATGGGCGTGTCGTGGCTGTTCTGCCAGTCGATCAGCGCCTGGTCCACGTCCTCCGGGGTGGCCCCGTCGAACACCGGCGTGGCGATGAACGTGCGCTCCAGCGGGTCGTCGGACACCGTGTGGTCGTTGGGGTGCCACCCGTGGTGCGCGGCCCACCCGAGGTGGGTCTCCAGCACCTGGCCGATGTTCATGCGGCTGGGCACGCCCAGCGGGTTGAGGATCATGTCGATGGGCGTGCCGTCCTCCAGGAACGGCATGTCCTCCTCCGGCACGATCTTGCTGATGACGCCCTTGTTGCCGTGGCGGCCGGCCAGCTTGTCGCCCTCGGCGATCTTGCGGCGCTTGGCCACGTACACGCGCACCAGCTGGTTGACACCGGGGGACAGGTCGTCGCCGTTCTCGCGGTTGAACACCTTGACGTCGATGACCTTGCCGCCCTCGCCGTGGGGCACCTTGAGGGAGGTGTCGCGCACCTCGCCGGCCTTCTCCTTGAAGATGGCGCGGATGAGCTTCTCCTCGGCGGTGAGCTCGGTCTCGCCCTTCGGGGTGACCTTCCCCACCAGCAGGTCGCCGGAGCCCACCTCGGCCCCGATGCGCACGATGCCGCGCTCATCCAGGTCCTTGAGCGACTCCTCCGAACGGTTGGGGATGTCGCGGGTGATCTCCTCGGCGCCCAGCTTGGTGGTGCGGGCGTCCACCTCGTACTCCTCGATGTGGATCGAGGACAGGACGTCGTCCTTCACCAGCCGCTCGCTGATGATGATGGCGTCCTCGAAGTTGTAGCCCTCCCAGCTCATGAAGGCCACGAGGATGTTCTTGCCCAGCGCCAGCTCACCGCAGTCGGTGGAGCTGCCGTCGGCCAGCACGTCGCCGCGGGCCACCTTGTCACCCAGCCGCACCAGCGGCTTGTGGTGGATGAGCGTGCCCTGGTTGCTGCGCTTGAACTTCTCCAGCTCGTAGCTCTCGAGCTCGCCGTCGGCGTCCTCCACCACGATGTGCTCGGCGTCCACCTTGGCCACCGCACCGGTGCTGCGGGACACCACCACGTCGCGGCTGTCCAGCGCCGCGCGGCGCTCCATGCCCGTGCCCACCAGCGGGGCCTCGGTGATCATCAGCGGCACGGCCTGACGCTGCATGTTGGCGCCCATCAGGGCACGGTTGGCGTCGTTGTGCTCCAGGAACGGGATGAGGGCGGTGGCCACCGAGACGATCTGCTCGGGGGACACGTCCATGAAGTCCACCTCGTCCGGGTCGGCCAGGAACGGCTCACCGCCGCGCCGGCACAGCACCGGGCCCTCCAGCTTGCCGTCCTTCGCCATCGTGGCGTTGGCCTGGGCGATGATCTTGTGCTCCTCCTGCGTGGCGTCCAGCCACTCGAGGGTCTCGGTGACCTTGCCCTTGACCACCTTGCGGTAGCGGGTCTGGATGAACCCGAACTCGTTCACCGTGGCGTAGCTGCCCAGCGAGCCGATGAGGCCGATGTTCGGCCCCTCGGGGGTCTCGATGGGGCACATGCGCCCGTAGTGGGTGGTGTGCACGTCGCGCACCTCGATGGGGGCGCGCTCGCGGGTGAGGCCGCCGGCACCCAGCGCCGACAGGCGGCGCCGGTGGGTGAGGCCGGCCAGGGTGTTGGTCTGGTCCATGAACTGCGACAGCTGGCTGGAGCCGAAGAACTCCTTCAGCGCCGCCACCACGGGCCGGATGTTGATGATGGTCTGCGGCGTGATGGTATCGACGTCCTCGGTGCTCATCCGCTCGCGCACCACGCGCTCCATGCGGTAGAGGCCGATGCGGAACGCCTCCTGGATGAGCTCGCCCACCGTGCGCAGGCGCCGGTTGCCGAAGTGCTCGTACTCGTCCAGCTCGCCCATGATCTCGTCACGCGGGGTGACGATGGAGTCGGCCGCGAAGTCCTTGCTGTCCTCGGGCACGCCGATGCGGATGGGCAGGTCCACCAGGCGGCGGATGAGGTCCACCAGGTCGTCGCTCATGCCGGACAGACGGCCGGTGAAGCGCGGGTTGGTGAGCGTGCGCTGCTCCGGGTCGACGCTGGCGTCGAGGCGGGCGTTGAGCTTGTAGCGGCCCACGCGGGTGAGGTCGTAGCGCTTGGGGTCGAAGAACAGCGAGCGCACCAGCGACTTGCTGTTGTCCACCGTGGGCGGCTCGCCCGGGCGCTGCTTCTTGAACACCTCCACCAGGGCGTGCTGCATCAGCTCGCCCGCGCGCAGGTCGATGCGCTTCTCGACCTTGACGATCTCCTCGTCGATGCGCTGGCGCTCGTCGGCCGGCAGGTTCTCGGTGGTGCTGTGCAGCTGGCGCATCTCCTCCACGAGCTTCGCCAGCTCGTCGAGGCTCTTGCGGTTGCCCGTCTGCGGGGCGCCCTCGGTGCCGTCCTTGTCCAGGGTCATCTGGATGAACGGGTTGACGCGCTCCGGGTCGTCGGGGTGCCGGAACAGGTTGGCCACGTCGTCGCGGTTGTAGCCCAGGGCGAACAGCAGCGTGGTGACCGGCAGCTTGCGCTTGCGGTCGATGCGGACGTTGACCTGCCCCTTCTTGTCGATCTCCAGCTCCACCCACGAGCCGCGTGACGGCATGAGGTTGGCGATGAAGACCTGCTTCTCGGGGTCCTTCGGCTCCATCACGTACGCGCCGGGCGAGCGCACCAGCTGGGTCACGACCACGCGCTCGGTGCCGTTGATGATGTACGTGCCCCAGTCGGTCATCAGGGGCAGGTCGCCCATGAAGACCTTCTGCTCGCGGATCTCACCGGTCTCCCGGTTGATGAACGCCACCTCCATGGTGAGGGGCGCCGCGTAGACGAGGTCCTTCTCGCGACATTCCTTGATGTCGTTGTTCGGCACGATGTGGTCCAGCGGCATGCCGGGTTCCCAGCCGCCGATGGTGTAGCGGCCGAACTGCACCGCGAGGGTGCCGGTGAAGTCCTCGATCGGAGAGATGTCATCGATGGTCTCTCGGAGTCCCTCGTTGAGGAACCACTCAAAAGACGCGCGCTGGATGTCGATGAGGTCAGGGACCTCCTCGACTTTCCCCAGACGGGAGAAGGAGCGGCGGACACGGGCGGCGTGAACCTTGCTCAAGTCGCGAGGCCTCCTGGACGAGCATGGTGACGGCGGGCAGCGGGCACGACCCCGCACGGCTGGTGAGGCCGGGCGTGGGGGCGGCCGGGTATCGTAGCAGAAGAACGGCAACCGCGGGCCGCCCCGAAGGACGTGCCCTGAGCGGACAGCGTCAAAGCGTGGCTCACTGAGCTTGGACTACCCCGGCCGGACGGACAAGAGGAAGCACAATACCGGTTTGCGCGGCGTCGTGCCGGGCCGTGCATACTTGGGGGCGTGACCGAGCCCCTGCCGAACGCGACGGGAAGCGCCGACGGCGACGCGGTGCCCGCCCAGCTGACCACGCTCCTGGAGACCGCGCACATGCTGTGGTCAACCCACGAGGAGCGCAGGCGCATGCGGTTCTTCGGCTTCCGGCCGGCCGTCGAGCCGGGGGTGCTGAAGCGCGACTGGCACGGCATGGGCGTGCGCATCTCCACGGGCGCGCTGCGTGCCGCGGTGCCCGGGGCGGGCGAGCTGGTGTTCCAGGCCGGCGAGGGCGAGGTGCTGCTGGACGGCCAGCCGTTCACGGCCACGCCCGGGGGTCTGGAGATCGTGCGACAGCTCATGGACCTCATCCAGAGCTACGAGCGCTGGGTGGAGGCCCGGGAGGGCCGTCAGGAGCGCATCGGCCGCGGCGTCACCGGAACCACCCGCCCGGTGAACGCGCTGGCGGAGACCCGCCGCATGCAGCGGTTGCTGCGACGCAGGTAAGTCTTGGGCCGGCCGCCGGTGAGGTGCGGGCGGCGATGACCCCCGGACGGTGCCCATGATCCACTGGATCACCAGCGTGGTGGACGAGGTGGGCCGCGTCGACGCGGGCACGCTCGTCGTGGTGGCCGTGCTGCTGATGATCCGCAGCTGCATGCAGGCGCTGGCGTGGCGCAACATCCTGCACGCCGCCTATCCGCACGCGCGGCTCAGCTACCGCGACGCGCTCGGGATCTCCTCCGGCGGGACGGCCCTCAACGCCCTGCTGCCCGCGCAGGCGGGCACGGCGGCGGTGGTGGCGCTGTTCCGCGCGACCATCCACAGCTCCACCGTGCCCGGGGTGGTGGGCGCCTCGGTGGTGCAAACCCTGTTCTTCACGTTCATGGCCTCGGTGATCTACGTGGGCCTGGTGGTGACCCACCCGGGCACCGAGCACCTGCAGTTCGCGCCGCTGCAGCACCACCCGGTGGCCTTCGTGCTGGTGGCCGCCGGCGTGGTGGTGCTGGCGGTGCTGGTCACCCGGCTGCTGCGCCGCTGGCTGGGGCACATCCTGCGCGACGCGCGGGAGGGCGCCGCCGTGCTGCGGCCGTTCCGCCGCTACTTCGGCGACGTGGTGCTGCCCCAGTTCGCCTCGTACCTGGCCGGCATGGCGGCCACGGCCACCTTCATGCACGCCTACGGCCTGCCGGTGGACCTGCGCTCGGTGTGCCTGGCCATCGCCGCGGTGTCGGTGTCGAGCACCCTGGCCCTCACCCCCGGGGGCATCGGCACCCAGCAGGCCCTCACCGCCGTGGCCCTGGACGGCATCGCCCCGGCGTCCACCATCACGGCGTTCTCACTGGGTCAGCAGCTCATCACCACGGCGTGGAGCGTGGTGTTCGGCCTGGTGACCCTCAGCGTGTCCATCGGGCCGCACGCCGCGCACCATGTGCTGCGCGGGCACCACCGGCCCGGCATGCCCCCGGAGTCCGGGGGCGCCGAGGAGGGGTGACGGTGGCCCCGGATGCACCTCCCGGGGCCCGCACCCGCACGTCTGATCCCGCTAGGCGGTGTCGCCGAACTTGCCGACGACCTTGCCGCCCTTGACCACCTCGAGGTCCTCGAGCCACCCGGTGAGGCGGATGTAGTCCTTGTCGTCCTCGGGCAGCCCGCCGCGGGCCTCCTGGACCTGGGCGATGACGTCGTCGACGTTGGCCTTGTTGGCGGTCGACACCTTGTCGCGGAGCTGGCTCTTGACGGCCTGTTCAAGCGGCATGTGGGTCCTCCGGAAGTGGGTTCGTACCGGCGGCATTCTGCGGTATGCCGTGCCCCTTTGTCCAACGGGATCGGCCGTCAGTTGGCCAGGGGCCGCACGCGCAGCGGCCGGGTGCCCTGCACGGTGCGCACGTTGCCCGCCCGGTCCACGGCCTTCACCCGCACCACCACCCTGCCGGGGGGCAGGTGACCCAGCGGCACCCGCACCAGCCGGGAGGGCCGCAGACGCAGGGTTTTGGTGCGCCCGGTGCGTGGCACGCTCACCGTCACCGTCAGGGTGGCGGAGGCCGAGTCGGAGAGGCGCAGCAGCGCGAAGGCGGGGCGGGGGGCGGTGGCCGGCGCCTTCGGGCGGCGTGGCACGATGACCGCTCCCAGCACCTGCACGCCGGGCGGGTGGTTGTCCACCAGCACCGGCCAGTCGCGGCGGGTGAGGTTGCCGGGCCAGTCGGTGCTCTCGGCGGTGAGGGTGAGCGAGCCGTCCGGGTAGCGGCGCGTGTCGATCTTCCCCGAGATGGTGTCGACGTTGCCGCTGTGCACCAGCTGGCGGTCACCCACCCACAGGGCCATCTTCACCACCCGGGATGGGTCGGTGGCGTGGGCGGTGACCGGGATCACGCCCGACACCCACGCGCCGGGCGCCGGGGTGACCCGGTCCACCACGGGGCCCACCAGGTCCACGCGCACGCGGCCCGCGCCGAACAGGTTGTCGGGCCCGGGCGTGCCCAGGTCCAGCGCGTCGGCGGCCAGCTCGGCACGGATGCTGTCCACCGTGGGCGTGCCGCCCTGGGCCCGCTCGGCGCCCAGCAGCAACGCGGCCGCGCCGGCGGCGTTGGGCGCCGCGTTGGAGGTGCCCCCCACGCCCCGCGGGCCGGCGGGCCCGGCCAGCGCCGTGTCGGTGGGCGCCACCAGGTCGGGCTTGATGCGCCCGTCGGCGGTGGGGCCGTGCGAGGAGTACGACTTCAGCGTGTCGCCGCGCCAGTCCACCGCGCCCACGCTGATGGAGCCGGTGGCGTCGGCGGGCGTGGGCACCGACCCGTCCTGGCCGGCGCCCAGCACCAGTGGCAGGTCCACCTCGCGCGTGAACACGCTGATGATCCCGCCGGGCATGGCGCCACCCGCCCGCCGCACCGCCAGGCGGTAGTACCCGTCGCTGGGCGACAGGAAGCCCACGATGCTCTCGTACGGTGGCGCCCCGCCCATCTGCTGGTTGGTGGAGGTGACCAGATCGGCCCAGGTGCCGTCGTCGTTGCGCCGCTGGATGGCGATGTCCAGGTCGGTGGGCGGCCCGCCGGGGGGCTGGGTCCAGGCCACCGAGAACGTGATGGGCTGGTGGGCGGCCATGTAGAAGGTGCCGTGGTCGGCCCCGTCCCAGTCCAGGGTGCCGTCGCCGTCGTCGTCGCGCCAGGTGCCGGCCCAGTGGTGGCGGGCGTAGTTGCCGGCGGAGTTGAACCACAGGATGCCCGCCGCCGCCGCCCGGTTCACCGCCTGGGCCTCCACGCCGGTCCCGTCGAAGGGGCCCTCCAGGAAGTTGTTGGAGTGCACCACGATGTCCGGGTGCTGGGCGGTGAGCCAGTCCACGGCCGCCAGGAAGTCCCCCGGGGTGCGGTAGTTCACGAACACGTAGTTGGCCTTGGGGGCGTAGTCGAACACCGTCTGGGCCACCAGCTCGCCGTGGTTGGTGGCGTTGCCGTAGGCGTTGCGGCCGGCCAGGCCGTTGACCGTGTCGAAGCTGCGGGTGAGCGTGTGGTCGGCGGGGGGCAGCTCGCCGGCGGCGCGGCGGGCGTCGAGGCCGGTGCCGAACCCCAGGTCCAGGATGGCGATGGTGAGCCCGTTGCCGCCGTCGGCGGCCGGCTGCAGGGTGACTGCGCCGCTGCGGAACACGCCCTGGCTCACCACGGGGCCCTCGTCGGCGAAGGCGGTGGTGCCCACCTGCGTGGCCACCACGCCGGGCAGGTGGCGCAGCGCCGCCACGCGCGTGGCGGGCACGCTCACCTGCAGGGCCCGCCCGTACCGGCGCTGGATGCGCAGGGCCGAGCGGCCCAGCTCGGTGGCCACCGCCCGGGCGTGTCCGGGCGCGGCGTGCAGCGTCACCTGGGTGGGGGTCGCCGACCCAGCCGCGGCGGGGACGCCGGCGGCCGCGCACACGGCGCCGGCCGCCAGCAGGCGCAGGGCGTGCCGGCGCCGGCTCACATGCGCCCCCGCACCCGCACCGTTCGCACCGTGGCGTTGCCGGACACGTCGGTGGCGGTGACCACGAGTGTGGAGACGGTGCGTGAGGACGGTGTGTACCGCAGCCCGGTGGACAGGCGCCGGATGTGGCGCAGCAGCCGGTTGCCCACACGCACGTCCAGGGTGTTGAAGGTGCCGTCGTCGGTGGCCCGGATGCGCACCAGGCCCAGCCGGGGATCACGCGCACCTGCACGGCCGGCGCCTGGCGGTCCAGCCGCACCAGCCCGCGCCGAACACCGGGTCCGGCCAGGCACCCCCAGGTCCTCCGCACCCTCGCCGAGGGCGGCGCGCATGTCGTCCACCCCCACCGGCAGACCGGCCAGCAGGCGGGCCTGGCGCAGCAGGGCCGCGGCGCCCGCCACGTGCGCGGTGGCCGCGGAGGTTCCGGCCGCGCCGGGATAGTCGGCGTTGGCGGTGACGTAGGTGGGCCCGGCGACATCCGGCTTGAGGCGGCCGTCGTCGGTGGGGCCCTGCGAGGAGTACACCGCCGCGTCGGTGCCCGCCCACGGCACGGCGGCCACCGCGATGGCCCCGCGGGCGTCCCCGGGGGTGGCCACGCTGCCGGCCGGCACGGCCATGGCGCCCAGCGCCGCCGAGCCGGAGAACAGCTCCAGCTCCTGGGGTGACCCCGAGGTCTGGGTGATGACGGCCCGGTAGCTGGTCCCCGGCTCCATGGGCATCTGCGGCGCCGCCACCGACACGGGGCCGGAGCGGGTGGAGGTGGCGATGTCGTTCCAGGTGCCGTCCGGGGCCTGCTGCTGCACCGTGATCAGGGCCAGGGCCGCGGGGTCACGCCAGGACAGGTGCAGGTCCAGCCACCCGTCGGTCTGCGGCGGGATGGGGATGGTGACACCCCCGGGCGGCGCCTGCCCCTCCCAGTGCCGCTGCGCGAAGTTGCCGGCGCTGTTCACCCACACCGCGCCGGCGGCCGCGGCCCGGTCCACGGCCTGCGCGGCCGGCCCGGTACCGTCGAACGGCCCGTCCAGGAACGAGTTGGAGTGGCTCACGATGGGGATGCCCTGCTGGGTGATCCACGCCACGGCGGTCGTGAACTCGGCCACGGTGTTGTAGTTCACCAGCACCAGGTGGGCTCCTGGTGCCACGTCGTGCACGATCTCCGCCATGCGGGTGCCGTGCTGGGTGGGCCCGCCGAGGCGGTTGCGGCCGTCCAGGCCGTAGCGGGCGTCGAAGCTCTGGATGCCCATCTGGTCGCGGCCGGGCAGCTCCCCCGCGGCGATCGACTCGGTGAGCCCGCCGAAGCCCTCGTCCAGGATGGCAACGGTCTGCCCCGCGCCGCCCAGTCCCTGGGCCCACATGGCGTCGGCCCCCATGCGGAAGGCCCCCTGCGAGATCACCGACGCCGATGCGGCGGCGGGAAGGCACGCGACCGACACGGCCGCGGCGAGCAACAGGGGTGGGCACCTCACGGCGCGGCAGCCAACCACATCGGCCACCATCGCCGCCAGTGGGGGGTGACCCCGCGACACGGGGCCACCCCTCGCACGGTGCTACTTGACCGACACCAGGGCGCCGCTCTCCTCGAGCTGGCCCTTGATCTGCTCGGCCTCGTCCTTCGGGATGCCCTCCTTGACCACGGCCGGGGCACCGTCCACCAGGTCCTTCGCCTCCTTGAGGCCAAGGCCGGTGACCGCGCGGACCACCTTGATGACCTGGATCTTCTTGTCGCCGGCACCGTCGAGGTGCACGGTGAACGATGTCTGCTCCTCGGCCTCCTCGGCACCGCCGCCGCCGCCACCGGCGGGCGCGGCCATGGCCACGGGAGCCGCGGCGGTGACGCCGAAGGTCTCCTCGATCGCCTTGATCCGCTCGGCCAGCTCCAGCACGGAGATGCCCTTGAGCTCCTCGATCCACTCCTCGGTGTTCATCGCCATCAGTCGGTTCCTCCTACGGAAAATTTCGTCTCGGAAAGGGGTTCGGATCGAGGGTCAGGCGCCCTCGGCCGCCTTCTGCTGCTCCACGGCGGCCAGCGTGCGCGCCAGCCCGGAGATGAGGTTGTTGAGGCCGCCCGCCAGACCGCGCAGGGGTGCGGCGACGCCGCCGGCCAGCTGTGCCACCAACTGCTCGCGCGACGGCAGGGAGGCGAGTCGCTCCACCGCGGACGCGGACAGGTCGCGGCCCTCCAGGATTCCGCCCTTCAACTCCAGGGCCTTGTGCTTGGAGGCGAACTGCTGCAGCGCCTTGGCCGCCACCGCCGCGTCGCCGCTGCACCACACCAGGCCGGAGGGGCCCGTGAGGTACGGCAGCAGGGCCTCACGGCCCGTGGCGTTGGCCGCCCGCCGGGCGAGCGTGTTCTTGACGACGGTCATCTCGGCGTCGGCCGCGCGCAGGTTGCCGCGCAGCTCCTGGAGCTCCAGCACCGTGAGGCCGCGGAAGTCGGCCGCCAGCACGGTGTCGGTGCCGGCCATGCGCTGCTCGACCTCGGCGACCGCGGCCGCTTTCTGATCCCGGTTCAGTGCTGCACCTCCCTTCTCGTTCGGTCCGGGCGGGATGGGCGCGGGCCGACGACCCCGTGGAACCGGGTCGGGAGGGGCTCGTCACCAATCTCGCTCGGGTGGGCCGGAGGCCCGTTTGAGACGGCCGTGCGGCCGTCCCCGAGTGTCTTCGATCGGTTCGTGGGGAGCGCGCCGCCCTAGGCGGTGGCCTCCTCGAGCAGGTTGCTGGTGCGCATGGTGTCCACCGGCACGCCGGGGCCCATGGTCTGCGCCATGGTGATGGACTTGAGGTAGCGCCCCTTGGCGGCCGCGGGCTTGGCGCGGACGATCTCGTCCAGCACCGCCTGGTAGTTCTCCACCAGCTGCTCGGTCTCGAACGAGCGGCGGCCGATGCCCAGGTGCACGATGCCGGTGCGGTCGGTGCGGTACTCCACCTTGCCGCCCTTGACGTCCTCCACTGCCTTGGCCACGTCGAAGGTGACGGTGCCCGTCTTGGGGTTGGGCATCTTGCCGGCGGGGCCGAGGATGCGGCCCAGCTTGCCGACGGTGCCCATCATGTCGGGCGTGGCGATGGCCACGTCGAACTCGTCGAAGCCACTCTGGATCCGGGTGGCCAGGTCGTCGCCGCCCACCACCTCGGCGCCGGCCTCCTCGGCCTCACGCGCCTTCTCGCCCTGGGCGAACACGGCAACACGGACGGTCTTGCCGGTGCCGTGGGGCAGGCTGATGGTGCCGCGCAGCTGCTGGTCGGCGTGCCGCACGTTGACGCCCAGCCGGAAGTGCACCTCGACGGTGGCGTCGAACCGGGTGAGCTCCTGGGTCTTGATCAGGCGCACGGCCTCGAGGGGCGCGTACACGTCCCGCTCGGCGACTTCCTGACGCGCTTGCACATAGCGCTTGCCGCGCTTCGGCATCCTTGGTTCTCCTGCTTCGCAAAATGGCGCGGCCGTGCAGGGTAGCGGGTCGGACCCTCCGACGCCACCCGCACGCACGCGTGATGAGCGGGCTAGTCCTCGACGAGGACGCCCATGGACCGGGCGGTGCCCGCGATCATGGACATGGCCGACTCGATGCTGTTGGCGTTGAGGTCGGGCATCTTGGTCTCGGCGATCTGGCGCACCTGGTCCTTGGTGAGCGTGCCCACCTTGGTGGTCTGCGGCACGGCCGACCCGCTCTTGATGCCGAGGGCCGCCAGGATCAGCACGGGGGCCGGCGGGGTCTTGGTGATGAACGTGAACGACTTGTCCTCGTACACCGTGATGACCACCGGGGTGACCGTGCCGGTCTGCGCCTGGGTCTGCGCGTTGAACGCCTTGCAGAACTCCATGATGTTGATGCCGGCCGCACCCAGCGCCGGGCCCACCGGCGGGGCAGGCGATGCCTGACCGGCGGTGATTTGGAGCTTGATGAGCTGCAGGACCTTCTTCGCCATAGCCTCGTCGCGCGGGTTGCGGGTGGAGTTCCGGGGCGTGCGCGCGCGTTCGCCGCCCAGCCGGACCGTGGAGTGTAGCCGCGCCGCGGTGGCGGCGCGACACGATGCCTACGTGAGCTTCTTGACCTGGTCGAACGACAGGTCGGCCGGGGTTTCGCGGCCGAAGATGCTGACCAGCACCTTCAGGCGTCCCGCCTCGGAGTTGATCTCGGCGATCTCGCCGGTGAAGTCCGACAGCGGGCCGGCGATGACCTTGACCTGCTCGCCCACCGTGAACTCGGCCCGCACCTTGGGGCGCGCGTCGGTCTGCGTGCGCAGCAGCCGGTCCACCTCCGCCTGGGTGAGCGGCACCGGGTCGGAGCTGGATCCCACGAACCCGGTGACGCCCGGCGTGTCCTTGACCACCCACAGCGCATCCGGGGTCATGTCCATCTCCACCAGCACGTAGCCGGGGAGGGTGCGCTTCTCGGTCTGGATCTTCTGGCCGTCCTTGTTGGTCTCCACCACCTGCTCGGTGGGGACCACGATCTTGCGCACCCGCTCACGCTGGCCCATGGAGACCAGCCGGTGCTCCAGGTTGGCCCTCACCTTCTTCTCGTGGCCGGAGTAGGTGTTGATGACGTACCAGCGGAACACGGGCGGATGGAGTCCTTTTCGCGGTGGCTAGAAGATTGCGTGCACGGCGCGGCTGACCACCGCGTCGACGGCGGCCAGGTACACCACCACGACCACCACGACCAGCAGCACCACGGCGGTGGACTGCATCAGCTGGGAGCGCGTGGGCCACTGCACCTTGCGCAGCTCGACGATGACGTCGGTGAGGAACTGCGACCCGGAGCGGCGCTCCTGCACGGCCTTGGTGACCGAGCCGGTCTTCTCGCGCTTGGGCTGCTGCTGGGGGCGCGGGGAGGGCGGGCCGGACTGGCGACGGGCAGGGGTCTTGGCCCCCTCACCCTTCTTGGGGCCTTCCTCTCCCTGGTTTCGTGCGGGGCGGATGCGTGCCATCAGATCACTTCGTGACAGGGCCGGAGGGACTCGAACCCCCAACCCCCGGTTTTGGAGACCGGTGCTCTACCAATTGAGCTACGACCCTTCGTGCCGCCGCGGCGGCGGCGGATCAGCGCGTCTCCCGATGCGCCGTGTGACGCCCGCACCACCGGCAGAACTTCTTCAGCTCGATCCGGTCCGGGGTATTCCGCCGACTCTTGTTGGTTTGGTAGTTGCGGCGCTTGCACTCCTGGCAGGCCAGGGTGATGGCAAGACGTTGTCCCGGAGGCACAGACCAGCCTTTCGCTCGGACGACAGGAGCGCGGAGGCTACCACACCACGCGTGCCATGCCGGAGCCGGCTCGCGCGGTCGCGCCGGCGGGCGCCCGGAGGCGCCCTGCGCTCAGCGGCGGGGGCGCCCCGTGCGGGTGGCCGCGGCCTCGGCCGCGGCGGCGGCGCGCAGCAGCACCGCGGAGGCCTTCTGCAGGTCCAGGTTGGTGGCCGTCTCCTCCGGCTGCACCGACAGCGCGGCGCACAGGCGCCGGTAGTCGTTCACCAGCGCGGAGCGCGCCTTTGCGTTGGGCGACCCGGCCGACCGCACGCGGTGGCAGTGACGTTGCACGTCCTCCACCGTGGGGGTCCCGGTCGGGATGATGCTGCGGCTGGGCGGGCTCACCGGCACTCCTCCGAGGCACCGCGCAGGGGCACCAGCAGCGCATCCCGCGCCGTGGCGGCGACCGACAGCAGGAACCGGCGGCCGCGGGGGCCCAGCTCGAATTCCTCCTGCACCTCGAACACCTCGTGCGTCCAGCTGGTGGCGTGTCCGTTCACGCGCAGCGGCGCCTGGGTGTGGTCGTCAAGCACATCGAGCACCCGGGCGAGGCAGTCGCTTGCGCGGGGTGTCATGGGGTCCTTGGGTGCGTGGCTCATCGCGGATCTGATCGGCGGTGCCCGCACCGGTCTTGAGGGTGGTGACGCGTGTCAGAGCGGCATACTGCGCCCCATGGACGATGGTCCCGACCTGGGCGAGGCGGTGGACTTCATCCTGGCCGAGCGCCCCCGGCTGGATGAGGAGCACGTGTGGGCGGTGGTGAACGAGCTGGGCGTCCCACCCGCCAAGGGCGGTGACGATCTGGCCGTGACGCTGCTGGCCGGCACCCACCCCGGCATCGGCGCCAAGACGGTGCGGCTGGTGCTGAAGGAGTGGCGCGCGTACGCCCGGCTGGCATCCGAGCCCGATTGGGACGACATCTGAGCGAGCTCACTTTTGCCGCGGCCGGCACCTGGTGGGCTGCCGTGGCGCTCAACCTGTGGGAGCGGCGCGTCCTGCCCGATGTGGCCGATGAGGCGCCCGCCACCGATGCGGTGCTGCCGGTAGTGGCCGTGGTGCCCGCGCGCAACGAGGCCCGCGGCATCGGTGCCTGCGTGCGCGGCCTGCTGGACCAGACCCCGCCGGTGCGGGGGGTCGTGGTCGTGGACGACGGGTCCACCGACGACACCGCCTCCCTGGCCACCGCGGCCGGCGCGGGTGACCCCCGGCTGCGCGTGGTTTCCGCCGGGCCGCTGCCGACGGGCTGGGTGGGCAAGCCGTGGGCGTGCCACCGCGGCGCCCAGGAGGCGGGCGACGCCGAGTGGCTGCTGTTCAGCGACGCGGACATGGTGTTCGCCCCCGATGCGGTGGCCCGCACCCTGGGCCTGGCCCGCCGCGCCGGCGGGGGCGGCGCCACCCTGTTCCCGCTGATCCGCTGTGAGACGCGGGCCGAGCGCTGGGTGATCCCCGCGGCGCTGGTGGCCATCGGCACCTTCGTGGCACCCGGGCCCCTGGCCCGCCACCCCCGCGCCCCGGTGGCCCTGGCCGCGGGCGGGTGCATCCTGATCGAGCACTCCATGTACCGGCGGGTGGGCGGCCACGAGGCCCAGGCGGGCCGGATGGTGGACGACGTCACCCTGGCCATGCGGGTGAAACAGGCCGGGGGTCTCCTGACCCAGGCCGACGGCCACCGCGTGGCGGGGCTGCGGATGTACGTGGGCGCCGCCGACCTGTGGCGCGGCTGGCGCAAGAACGCGTCCTTCGCCCATCCGGGCGGTCCGGCGAAGGCAGTGGTGGGCGCGGGCCTGGTGGCCGTCGCCGCGGTGCTCCCCTGGACGGCGCTGGCGACGGGCGTGCGGCGGCGCCGGGGCGGGCGCGCACTGGCCGGCGCCGCCGGGGTGGCCGCCCAGGTGGTGCTGCAGCGCCTGTCGGCCCGGTCCATCCCCACCCCCCGCCGGGATGCCCCCACCCTGCCCGTGGGCCTGCTGGTGCTCAGCGCGGCCGCCGTCCAGGGCGCCATCGACCGGGCCAGCGGCCGCGGCGCGGTGTGGCGCGGCCGGCGGTACCCCAGCGCACGGCATTCGAGATGCGGTGTTCACGGATGCCGGCGCCGGCCTGAACACGGTGCAATGGCGCCGAGGCGGGAGGGCGTCATGGCATCGCAGCAACTCGACACCGCACCGACGCGGGAGATCCACGGGCCCCAGGGGCGACGGGCCGCCTGGTCCCTGGTGCGCGAGCGCCGCGGCGATCCACTGGGCATGTTCACCCGGCTGCGCCGCGAGTACGGCCCGTTCGTGCCGTTCCGGATGGGGCCGCTGCACATGTACCTCCTCACCGATCCCGACCTGGTGGAGGAGGTGTTCACCACCCACGCCGGGAGCGTGCGGAAGGGCCGCATGCTGGAGGGCGCCCGCGTGGTGCTGGGCGACGGCCTGCTCACCGCCGAGGGCGACACCCACCGCGCCCACCGGCGCATCGTCCAGCCGGCGTTCCACTCGGAGCGGCTGCACGGCTACGGCGAGGTGATGGCCCGCCACACCCGGGAGGCCGTTGACGGCTGGATCGACGGCGAGGTGGTGGACGTGTTCAGCGCCATGTCGGGGCTCACCATGGCCGTTGTGGCGGAGACCATGTTCGGCTGGGAGGTGCGCGACCGTCGCGCCGCCATCGAATCGGCCCTCGTGGACGTGTTCCGCGCGCTGGACCTCTTGGTGCTGCCCATTGCCGGCCTGCGGCTGCGGCTGCCCACGCGGACGGTGCGCCGGTACCGGGCCGCCCGCGAGGAGCTGGAGGGCGTGGTGGCGTCCATCATCTCCGCGCGGCGGGCCGACACCGGCCGGCACCACGACGACCTGCTGTCGATGCTCCTCACGGCCACCGACGCGCGGGGCCTCCTGGCGTACAGCGATGAGGACATCCGCCATGAGGTGATGACCTTCTTCGCCGCCGGCATGGAGACCACGGCCAACGCCCTCACCTTCACCCTGCACCTGCTGGCCGGGCACCCCGACGCCGAACGGCGGGTGCGCGAGGAGGTGGCGGCGCTGCCCGGCGACCCCGGTTTCGGGGATCTGGAGCGCCTGACGATCACAACCGCCGTGGTGCAGGAGAGCCTGCGCCTGTACCCGCCGGCCTGGATGGTCGCCCGGCGATCCACCGCGGGCATCACGGTGGGCGGGCACGAGGTGCCCGACGGGGCGCTGCTGATGATGCCCCCGTACCTCATCCACCGGGAGCCGGCGGTGTGGACGGACCCCGAGCGGTTCCTCCCGGAACGCTGGGAGCGGCCCCCCGCGCACCGCTACGCGTTCATCCCCTTCGGGGCGGGCGCCCGGAAGTGCATCGGGGCCAACTTCGCCATGGTGGAGGCGGTGGTGATCCTTGGCACGCTGCTGCGCCGCGTGCGGCTCACCGGCCCCGAACACACCCTGGAGCTGAGCCCCCAGATCACCCTGCGGCCGAAGCACCCGGTGCGGCTGACGGTGCGGCGCGACGCCGCCTGACCGGGCCGGTCAGCCCAGCAGCAGCTCCCGCGCCGCGTTGAGCGCCACCGTGAGGCCCTCCGCCTGACCGCGGATGGTGGGGTGCAGGCCGGCCACCCGGTCGGGGTGGCAGCGCACCACCTGGGCGCGGAAGGCCTTCTCCACGTCCTCGGCGCTGGCGGCCACCGGCACCTCCAGCAGGGCCGCGGCCTCCGCCCGGGTGCCGGGCACGCGGGTGGTCACCGTCGCGGCGCCCTCGTCGCGGATGGCCTGCGCCTGCCGGAGTGCGGAGGCCAGCATCAGCTTCTGCTCGCGCAGCTGTTCGCGTTCAGCGGCCAGACGGTCACGCTCGGTGCGCACCTCGTCGGCCAGGTCCAGGAGGCGCCGGTCGCGCACGCCCCGGTCCTCGCGCAGCCCGGCCAGCAGCGCCTCGGGGGCCAGCTGGGTGGGGCTGTCGGGCGGCACGGCCCGGTCGGCGCCCCTGTCGCCGCGACGGATGGCCTCGATGATCTCCCCGAGCGTGAGGTGCGCCCGGTTGCCGGCGCTGGGCCCCTCGGAGGGGGCCAGGCGGATCAGGCGCATCGTGTCCCAGGCGGGTTCCACCAGGAAGGCCGCGGAGGAGCGACCCACCAGCAGGGCCCGGCGGTCGGGGCCGCCCAGCGTGATGCCCTGCAAGGAGAACCGTGCCTGCGCCTCGGCGTCGCCGCGCAGCACGGCCAGCTCGTCGCGCAGCTCCATGAGTCGGCGCAGCACGTCGCGGCCGTCCGGCCCCGGTTCCCGCGGCAGCGCCAGGGCGGCGTGCACGGCGGCCTCGGCGGTGGCGCCGTCGTGCTGGCCGGCGGCCAGCGTGCCCCACCAGCGGCCCCATGGGTCGCCGTTGCCCAGCCGCGCGGCCTCGGCCGCGGCGGTGGGCGCATCCAGCGCCTGCAGCACGCCCGCCAGGTCGGCCTGCACCCGGCCGTTGGCGCCCAGGGCCGCGGCTGTTGCCAGCAGGGCCACCTGGTGCCAGCGGGCCGCGGGGGCCCGGGCCGGCACGGGGCCGGCGGAGGCGATGAGGTCGTCGATCACCCGGCCAGGGTAGCGCCCCCGGCACCGCGGGTAGCCTGCCCCCATGCCCAACCGACTCGCCGCCGAATCCAGCCTGTACCTGCGCCAGCACGCGGACAACCCCGTGGACTGGTTCCCATGGGGTGAGGAGGCCTTCCGGCTGGCGGGTGACACCGGCCGGCCGGTGCTGCTCAGCATCGGCTACTCCTCGTGCCACTGGTGCCACGTGATGGCCCACGAGTCGTTCGAGGACCCCGCCACGGCCGCGGTGATGAACGAGCTGTTCGTGTGCGTCAAGGTGGACCGGGAGGAGCGCCCGGATGTGGACGCCCTCTACATGCAGGCCACCCTGGCCCTCAACGGGCACGGCGGCTGGCCCATGACGGTGTGGCTCACACCCGACCAGCGCCCCTTCTACGCCGGCACCTACTTCCCGCCGCAGGCGCGCGGCGGCCTGCCCGGGTTCGCCGACCTGTGCCGGGAGATCGCCCGGGCGTACGACGAGCGTTCGGACGAGGTGCTGGCGCAGGCCGGGCATCTCACCGAACGCATCGCGCGCACCTCGGTGCGCCGCACCGCGCCGGGGGAGATCACCCCGGACACCGTGGATGACGCCATCGTGGGCCTCGCGCGGATGTTCGACCCGGTGAACGGCGGGTTCGGCGGGGCGCCCAAGTTCCCGCCGTCGGTGGCGTGCGAGTTCCTGCTGCGGCACGCCGAGCGCCACCCCGAGCGCGTGCACGCCCGGCAGATGCTGGAGATCACGCTGCTGCGCATGGCCGACGGCGGCATCCACGACCAGGTGGGCGGGGGCTTCCACCGCTACGCCGTGGACGGGGTGTGGCTGGTGCCCCACTTCGAGAAGATGCTGTACGACAACGCCCTGCTGGCGCGGGCCTACACCCACGCCCACCGGCTCACCGGCGAGGTGCGCTGGCGCGGGGTGGCCGAGAGCACCATCGACTACCTGCTGCGCGAGATGCGCGTGGGCGATGCCTTCGCCGCGGCGCAGGACGCCGACAGCCCCGGCGGCGAGGGGGCGTTCTTCGTGTGGACCCCCGCACAGCTGGCCGAGGTGCTGCCCCGCGACCAGCTGGAGGCGGTGGTGCGGCACCAGGCGTCACCCAGGAGGGGAACGGCTTCGAGGGCGCCACCATCCTGCACGTGGCCGAACCGCCGGACGCCGAGGCCGCCGAACTGCTGGAGGCCGCCGCCGCACCCTGCTGGGGAGTGCGGGCCCAACGCCCCGCGCCGGCCCGCGACGACAAGGTGGTGACGGCCTGGAACGGGCTCACGGTGGCCGCGCTGGCCGACGCCGGTGCCCTGTGGGACCGGGCCGACCTGCTGGAGGCAGCGGCGCGCACCGCCGGGTTCCTGCTGGACCACGCCGTGGTGGACGGCCGCCTGCAGCGCACCGTGTACGCCGACGGGGCCACCAACCCGGGGTGCCTGGACGACCACGCCGACCTGGCCCACGGCCTCCTGCGCCTGTACGACGCCACCTTCGACCCCCGTTGGCTGGTGGCCGCACGCGACCTGGCCGCCCGCATCGTGGAGCTGTTCCAGGACCCCGAGGAGGGCGGGTTCTTCACCGCCGGCTCGGACACGCCCGCCCTCGTCGCGCGCACGCGCGACCTGGAGGACCACCCCAGCCCGTCCGGCAACTCGCAGGCCGCCTGGGTGCTGGCCCGCCTGGGTGACCTCACCGGCGACCCCGAGCTGCACGCGGCGGCCCAGCGCGCCGTGGCCCTGGTGCGCACCGACATGCTGCGGTTCCCGCACGCGTACGCCCAGGCGCTGGTGGTGGCCGACCACCTGGCCCACCCGGGCGTGCAGGTGGCGGTGGTGGGTGATCCCTCCGCGCAGGACACCGCCGCCCTGCTGGCCGTCGCCCGGGCCGCGGGGCCCGGCGTGACAGTGGCCTGCGGGCACCCCGACGACGCCGCTGCCGTGGCGGCCGCGCCGCTGCTGGCCGAGCGCCCCATGGTGGACGGGCGGGCCACGGCGTACGTGTGCCGGGGGTCCACCTGCGACGCGCCGGTGACCGACCCGGACGCCCTGCGGGTGCTGCTGACGTGAGCGACCGGGCGGTGCGGCCCCTGGTGGGCACGCTGGTGTACGTGCTCGACCGCCCGGCGGGGCGGGTGCTGATGGTGCACCGCAACGCCCGGCCCCAGGACGACCACCTGGGCAAGTTCAACGGCCTGGGCGGCAAGCTGGAACGCGACGAGGACGTGGTGAGCGCCGCCGTGCGGGAGGTGCGCGAGGAGGCGGGCATCACCCTCACCCACCTGGAGCTGCGCGGCACCATCACCTGGTCGGGCTTCGGGCCCCGCCGGGAGGACTGGCTGGGCTTCGTGTTCCTGGCCGACGCCTGGGACGGCACCGCCTGGGACTCCGGCCCCGAGGGCAGCCTGGAATGGGTGGCCCTGGACCGGCTGCGGCGGGCGTGCAGCGACGACCCGCGGGTGCGCGCCGACGCCGGCCTGCCAATGTGGGACGGCGACCGCCACTTCCTGCCGCTGGTGCTGGACGACGACCCGCGCCAGTTCCACGGCACCATGCCCTACGACGTCGACCGGCCCCTGGACTGGCGGGTGGTACGGCCTTAGCGCAACGGGGGCATGCGCCGGGGCTCCACTGGCTCATGCATTGAACGGCGTTCCGTAGACGTTGCTTCAAGGCAACGGTCGCATGCGCCGGACTCAATGCGCCCATGCGGATGCACGGGGCGCTCTTCTTCTCGTGGCGCGGCTCCCTTTGAACTGCGCCGCGTGGGCGCCGGTCCCAATGCGCCCATGCAATGCACGGGGCGCCTTTTCTTGTTGTGGCTCTGCCCCCCTGGGGCGCCCGGACCCTCGCCGGGTCTACCATGGCCCGCATGGCGAACCTCGACGAACTCACCCGCATGATCCAGGACGCCCTCCCGGGGGCCACGGTGCAGATCGTGGACCAGGGCGGCGGCGATCATCTGGCCGCTGAGGTGGTGGCCCCGCAGTTCGCCGGAGTCACCCGCATCCAGCAGCACCGCATGGTGTACGCGGCCGTGCAATCGCGATTCGACGACGGACAGATCCACGCACTGGCACTGCGAACCCGCGCACCGGAGGCGACATGAGCGACACCCTGACGATGTCCGAGACCGAGATCCTCGACCAGCTCAAGAACGAGGTGGCCGCCAACCGCGTGTTCGTCTTCATGAAGGGCACGCCGGAGATGCCGCGCTGCGGCTTCTCCAACCAGGTGGTGCAGATCCTCAATCATCTGGGGGTTGAGTACGGCGCCCGTGACGTGTTGACCGACCCGCGCATCCGCATGGTGCTGTCCGGCTGGTCCGACTGGCCCACCATCCCCCAGGTGTTCGTGGACGGCGAGCTCATCGGCGGCTGCGACATCGCCACCGAGATGTTCCAGAGCGGCGAGCTGCAGAAGCTGGTGGGCGCGCCCGCGTCCTGACGCGGCGGAGGCCGAGGCCATGCCCAAGGGCCGGCTGGAGGCGTTCAGCGATGGCGTGATCGCCATCATCATCACCATCATGGTGCTGGAGTTGAAGGTGCCGGAGTCGGCGGAGTTCGCCGAGCTGCGGCACCTGTGGCCCAAGTTCCTGTCCTACGTGCTGAGCTTTCTGTACGTGGGGATCTACTGGAACAACCACCACCACATGCTGCACGCGGCCCGCACGGTCAGCGGCGCCATCCTGTGGGCCAACCTCAACCTGCTGTTCTGGCTGTCGCTGCTGCCGTTCACCACCGGCTGGATGGGTGAGAACCACTTCGCCCGCAACCCAACCGTGCTGTACGGCATCAACCTGCTTGCCTGCGCCATCGCGTACACCATCTTCCTCCTGGCGCTGGTGCGCCTGCACGGCCACGACAGCGCCCTGGCGCGGGAGGTCGACCGCGACCGCAAGGGCAAGATCTCGGTGGCCATCTACGTGACCGGCCTGGCGGCAGCCATCTGGGTGCACCCGTGGGTGGCGGTGAGCCTGTTCGCGGTGGTGAGCCTGATCTGGCTGGTGCCCGACCGGCGCATGGAGCGCGCCGCGGCGGCGTAGACGACCGCCGCGGCAAAAGCCGATCGGTGTCTGTCTGCGACACACCCTGTGCGAGATTGTCGTACATGCGCGAGATCGAGATTCGGGCGTTCACGCAGAACGCCTCCGCGGTCGTTCAGGAGGTCGTTGGCGGAGAGGTCGTCGTGATCACCGATCGCGGCCGACCCGTGGCACAGATGATCCCCCTCGCCCAGGGTCACCTCGCGGTCCTGGAACAGGACGGGCTGGTGCGGCACCGCAAGCGTCGTCTCTCCGAGATCGGCCCCCCGGTGAAGACGCCCGTCGCCCTGTCCCAGATGGTGCTCGCCGCCCGCGACCACGAACGGTACTCGCCACGGCGTCCTCCTTGGACACCTCCGCCGCGGGAAAGCTGAGAACCGGGAGCGGCAGAGCACGGCACTCGGCATTCGCGCATGACGACCGGCTGGCGCGGGCCGCGCGCCACCGGGGCATCGCGGTCATCGAACCCGGCTGAGCCTGCCGTCACACGTGCACGGGTGGCACGCGCTCCAGGGCCATCACCACCACGTCGTCGCGCAGTGACCCGTCGTCGAACCGGCGGGCCGCGGCCACCAGGCGGGCCAGGCGGGCCTCCACGGCCACGTTGCGCTCGGCGGTGAGGATGCCGCACACGCGCTCCAGGCCGAACACCTCCTCGCCCGCCCGCGCCTCCACCAGGCCGTCGGTGTAGGTGACGTACGTGGCCCCCGGCGGGAGCGTGAAGGGCGTGAACGGCCATTCGCCCTCGTCCAGCAGACCCAGCACCGGGCCCACGCCGGCGGGTTCCAGCACGTGGCAGCCCTCGCCATCCAGCAGCACCGGGGAAGGGTGCCC
>JAXLSS010000027.1:0-36465 GCA_046330395.1 Thermoleophilia bacterium | reverse complement strand
CCGGGCGGTGCCCGACCCCGGGCCGGTGGTGAGCACCAACTGGGCGATGTAGTAGCCGCTCACCCAGTCGCTGCCCACCGGGATGGTGTCGGTGACCGGCCAGTCCGGGGTCACCTGGCCGTTGGCGTCCGGTGCCGGGGGTGCGGGCTGCAGAGTGCCGGGCTTCCCCCCGACGCACGGGCTGCAGGCCATCAGCCGGGCGCCGATGCCGCCGTACCAGCCCAGCCGGAACACCTCCACCCGGTAGCTCTCCCCGCCGGCCACCGAGACGTGCAGCTGCAGCTGACCGCCCGGGAGGATGCTCTGCTGGGTGGGGTAGCCGGTGACGCTCAGCACGTTGCCCGCGTACTGATCGGCGGTGGAGCCCTGGTCGGCCTCGGGGTACTTCCAGGTGGGTGTCCCCGGCCGCGCGTTCTCGGTGGCGATGGGGGTGGTGGCCGCACCGGCCAACGGCGCCCATGCGCACAGCAGCACGAGCACCAGCATCACGCGTCGCACGCGAATCCTTTCCGCAGATCTGGAGTCACTCTAGAAACCGATAGCGGAAATCCGCAATTGATCGAATGGGTGGTTCTGGGGGTGACAGAACCACCGGATCGTTCATTGCCCGCGGCACCATGCGGTTTTGGGAGGTGGGGAACCGGCGGTATGCAACAGAAGAACGGTTCCCGTGCGCGGTGGGGGTTGGGGTGTGCGGGGCGTCCGGGCATGCTGCCGTGCATGGCCCCGGCAGCGCCACCTGTGACGATCACCGGAACCGTCGCGTACGTGTTCGACGGTGACACCATCGCCGTCGCCGACCCCCGTGGATCCGAGACGCGCGTGCGGCTGCTGGGAATCGACACCCCCGAGACCCGCAAGCCGGACACGCCGGTGCAGTGCTGGGGCCCGCAGGCCTCCCAGCGCACCCACGCGCTGCTGCCGCTCGGCACCCGTGTGCGCGTGGTGTCGGACCCCACCCAGGATCTGCGTGACCGCTACCACCGGTTCCTGGGCTACGTGTTCATCGCCGGCGCGACGCGCAGCGTCAACCTGCGCCTGGTGGCCGGCGGGGACGCCCGAGTGTACGTCTACGACCCCGCCCACCCGTTCCGGCATCTGCGCGGCTACCGCACCGCGGAGCGCCACGCGCGGGCCGCGCGGCGGGGCCTGTGGGGTCCCCCCTGCTGGGGCGACACCACCCGGCCCGCCCCCTGAGGGTGCCTACCCGGCGGCCAACCGGCCGCCGTCGACCACCAGCACGTGTCCGGTGATGAAGCTGGCGGCCTGCGTGAGCAGGAACACGATGGGCTCGGCGGCCTCCTGCACCTCACCGATCCGGCCGAGCGGGGATTTCGCCACCAGCCGCTCGGCCAGGGCGGGATTTGCCTGCAGCAACTGGGTGATCATCTCGGTGCCGATGGTCCCCGGGGCCACCGAGTTCACCAGGATGCCGTGGGGGCCCAGCTCCACCGCGAGGGTGCGGGTGAGCGCGTCCAGCGCCGCCTTGCTGGCGTTGTAGGGCCCGATGTTCGGCAGGCCCGTGAGCCCGGCGATGGACCCCAGGTTGATGATGCGCCCGCCGGTGCGCGCATCGATCATCACCCGGGCCGCCGCCCGCGCGAAGGCCGCGGCTCCCAGCAGGTTCACCTGCAGCACGTCGTCCCACTCGAACAGCGGCGTGTCCACCACCCCGCGGTAGTACGGGTTGATGCCGGCGTTGTTCACCAGGCCCCAGAGGGTGCCGCCGAGGCCCTCCGCGGCGTCGATGGCGGCGGCGACGGTGTCGGTGTCGGAGACGTCCCCGGTGACGAGGGCGTGCGGGCCCGGCAGTTCGGCGGCCACGTGGGCGAGGGCATCGGCGGAGCGGGCCACCAGCACCAGCTGCGCGCCCTGCCGGGAGGCCGCGCGGGCCACCTGCGCCCCGATGCCGCGGGATGCGCCGGTCACGATCACCGTGCGGCCATCCAGGCGATATGGATCAGTCATGTGCGGGGCAGTTTATCCCGCGTCCCGGTGAGTACACTCAGCAGCCGAGATCACTTCGTGCAACGCGATTCACCGCCGTATCAGGGGGCTGTTGATGGCATTGAGCTACGAGTTCACCGAGGAGCAGGAGGACATCCGGGCGATGGTCCGGGAGTTCGCCCAGGCCGAGATCCTGCCGTTGGTGGAGGAAGCCGAGCACACCGAGAAATTCCCGGTGCAGATCATGCCCAAGCTGGGTGAACTCGGGCTGCTGGGGATCGTGTTCCCGGAGGAGTACGGCGGGCTGGGCCTGGACAAGATCACCGAGTGCATCTTCGTGGAGGAGATGGCCAAGGTGTGCGCCGGCATCACGGCCTCGGTCAACGCCCACGCGGACCTGTCGGCCTTCCCGATCTACAAGTTCGGGACGGACCAGCAGAAGGAGAAGTACCTGCCCCGCTCCATCACCGGGGAGATCCTCGGCGCGTACGCCATCACCGAGCCGAACACCGGGTCGGACGCCGCCGGGCTCGCCAGCCGTGCCGAGAAGAAGGAGGGCGGCGGGTACATCCTCAACGGCCGCAAGAACTTCATCACCAACGGCTCGCTGTGCGACTACTGCCTGGTGGCCGCCTACACCGACCGCTCCAAGCGCGGTGAGGGCATCAGCGTGTTCATCGTCGACCGCGACACGCCGGGCTTCGAGGTCACCCGCAAACTGGAGAAGATGGGCCACCGCTCCTCCGACACCGCCGAGCTGGTGTTCGAGGACTGCGAGGTCCCCGAGGAGGCCCTTCTGGGGGGCAAGGAGGGGGCCTTCGGCGCCCTGATGGCGGCCCTCATCACCGGGCGCGTCTCGCACGGGGTGAAGTCCGCGGCCATCGCCCAGGCGGCGTTCGAGGCGGCCCGCCAGTACGCCACCGAGCGCGAGGCCTTCGGCCGGCCGCTGTCCAAGTTCCAGGCCACCCAGTTCAAGCTGGCCAAGATGGCCACGCAGATCGAGGCGGCGAAGGCCCTGGCCTACAAGGCCGCCTGGCTGTACAGCGAGGGCAAGCCGTGCGTGAAGGAGGCCAGCATGGCCAAGTACTTCTCCGCCGAGGTCGCCGATGAGGTGTGCCGGGAGGCCGTCCAGATCCACGGCGGCTACGGGTACATCATCGAGTACCCCGTGGAGCGCTACTACCGGGATGCCAAGCTCGCGTCCATCACCGAGGGCACCAGCGAGATCCAGCAGCTGATCATCAGCCGGGAGCTGGGGCTGTAGCAGCGTCCCGCCGCCCGGGTCCGGGGGTCACCCCAGGCCCGGGCGGCGACGCGGAGGAACCCGGGGGCTACGCCACCCGGGCGGACCGCAGGCGCGCCACGGCGCTGGCAACACCCACGGCGGCGCGACCCAGGATGCGGTCCGGCACACCCCGCTGGACGGCGGTGGCCTGCATCATCGCCAGGCGATGCGCGAGGGCGTCACGTTCACCGGTGCGCTGGGCGAGCTGCTCGGTGAGGCGCGCCACCTGCACGCGCAGCTCCTCCGCCTCCGGGTCGCTGCGGCGGCTGCGCTGCACCTCGGTGACCGCGGCGGCGGCGATGAGGGTGCGCTGGTTCCCGGTGGGGCCGACGGTGTGGCCGTGCAGCCGACCGGATTTCAGGTAGCGCCACACAGTGCGCTCGGACACGCCCAGGGCATCGGCGGCCTGGGCGACGGTGAGGGTGGTGTCAGTGGCATCCATGCCCCACCGGTTCGCCGCGGGGCGCCCGACTCCTGTCGGGCGCCCCGTGACAGACGGTCAGCCGCCGGTCAGGAGGCGGGCTTGCGCTGGATCAGCATGTTCCACTGACCCTTCTGCACGACCTTGTCGTCCTGGTTGAGGACCTCGATCTCGTAGATGCACCACCCCTGGGCGGGGTTCTTGTGCTCGGACTTCTCGCCGATGGTCCGCTTCACCCGGATGGTGTCCCCGAAGAACACCGGGGCCCGGAACGCCCACTCCTTGAGTCCCACGAACGCCGCCGTCGCGATCTTGGGGTCCATCTTCTCCACCTGCAGGCCGGTGGCCACCGAGGTCACCAGCATGCCGTGGGCGACGCGCTTGCCGAACACCGACTCCGAGGCCCGCACATCATCGATGTGGAACCAGTTGAAGTCCCCGGACACCCCACAGAAGTTGACGACATCAGCCTCAGTGATGGTGCGGTTCAGGGAGACCGCCTCGTCGCCGGGGTTCAGTTCCTCCCAGTACAGACGCTCAGCCACGCGTGCTCCTTCGTAGGTCGCGATCACAAAACGGACCGCAAGACCCTACGGGAGCCGCGCCCCGCGCGGTGGCGGCGGTCCACCGCGCGGGACAACCCGGGAGCCGGGTTACAGGCTCTCGACCCCCTTGCGGATCCGGTCCAGGCCCTCCTCGAGCAGCTCGTCCGGGCAGGCGTAGGTGAGCCGCACGTGGCCCTCACCCCGGTCGCCGAACGCCGTGCCGGCCACCACGCCCACCTGGTAGTTCTCGATCATGTAATCGGCGAACTGCTGGGCGGTCATGCCGGTGCCGCGGATGTCCGGGAACACGTAGAAGCTGCCGTCCGGCTTCTGACACTCGATGCCGTCGATCTTGTTGAGCAGCTCGACGGTCTTGTCGCGCTTGGCCTGCAGGCGCTTGGTCTGCACGTCCACGTGGTCCTGGGGACCCGTGATGGCCGCCAGGGCCGCCAGCTGCACGAACGCCGGCACGTTGGTGACCGAGTTCTGCTGGAAGATGTCCATGGCGGTGATGAGCTCCTTGGAGGCCACGCACCAGCCGATCCGGAACCCGGTCATGATGTAGGTCTTGCTGAAGGTGTCCACCAGGATCGAGCGGTCGGCCATGCCGTCGACGGCGGCGATGGTCTTGTGCTCGGCCGGGGCGTACACCATGTGGCTGAAGATCTCGTCGGTGAGCACCATCACGTCGTGCTCGGCGCAGATCGCCGCGATCTCCTCCAGCTGACCGACGATCATGCCGTTGGGTCGCTGCGGGGAGTTGATGATCAGCATCTTGGTGCGCGGCGTGATCAGGTTCTTCAGCGAATCGATGTCGAAGTGGAAGTCGGGCTCCACCAGCGGCGCGTAGACGACCTTGCCGCCCGCGTAGGTGATCCAGAACTCGTCCGGGGGGTACCCGGGGTTCGGGAAGATCACCTCGTCGCCCTGGTCCACCATGGTGAGCAGCGACTGGGTGAGGGCGTGCTTGGCGCCCATGGTGACCAGCACCTCTTCACGGGTGGTGGGACGACCGCGCTTGGTGGCCTCCTCCGCGATCGCGTCACGCAGCTCCGGCAGGCCGGGACCGGGCACGTAGCGCACGTGTCCCTCGTGCACGGCGCGCGCGGCGGCCTCGTAGATGTGGGGGGCCGGGTAGAACTCGTCGCCCTGGAAGTCACCCTTCTCGAAGTGGATGACGCGCTTGCCGGTCTCGCGCTCCAGTGCCTCCGCCTTGCGCATGGAGGCCCACTGCTTGGGCAGAACAAAGTGCGAGGTGCGGCTGGACAGACGAAGTGGGGGTTTGGCAGCGGTCGCCATACGGCGGTTCTCCTTCAAATCACGTGTTGACTGGCGACGACCGCTAGACCGCGGCCGCCCGTACCGAGGGTGACCCCTCGGTGGTGGTGCGAAGCCGGACCCCAGGTGAGGTGAAGGCCCCGGATTGGTCTGCGCCGAGCCGGTGTGACAGGCCGCGCGCGGCGACCATCACCAACTCGGCGAGGTGTTCGATACGGGCCGGGGTGATGCGGGTCACCGGCCCGCCGATCCCCAGGGCGGCGACCACCCGCCCATTGTGGTCCAAGACGGGGGCACCGATGCAGCGCAGCCCCTCGTCGTACTCCTCGTTGTCCACTGCGAACCCGCGTTCACGGATCGTCGCCAACTCGGCGCGCAGCAGCCCCGCATCGGTGATGGTGTTGGGGGTGAACCCGGCCAGCTCACGCTCCCCGATGAGGGCCTCGAGCGTGTTCGGGTCCAGATGGGCGAGCAGCACCTTGCCCAGGTTGGTGGCGTGCGCCGGGTAGCCCCGGCCCACGGCCGACGGCACGCGCAGGGCGCGGCGGGCCTCGACCCGCTCGATGTAGATCGCCTCGCCACCGTCGAGCACCGCCAGGTGCCCGGTCTCCCCCGTGTCGCGCACCAGGCCCTCAAGAAACGGCAGGGCCTCGTCCCACAGGTCCATGCGGCGCAGCACCAGGCTGCCCAGCTCGAACAGGTGCATCCCGAGCCGGTAGCGCCCGTTGCGGCTGCTGCGCTCCACCATCCCCGCGGCCTCAAGATTCACCAGAAACCGGTGAACCGTTGATTTGTGCAACCCGAGCCGGTCCGCAAGTTCGGACACGCGCAGCTCGGGCTCCTCAGCGGTGAAGGCGTTGAGGATGGCCACGGCGCGTTCGATCGCCTGGATGCGATACCGGCCACCGGGACCGGTGGAGAGAGGAATGTCGGGATCCACCAACGCAGCGTCTTGCATCATGAACCGTCGTCTCGTGACTGATGCGACGAACGAAAGAAGTAGCATCGCGCCGCCCAGCGCGGCAAGGCTTTCGCCCATTCTCTGAACTCTCGTCTCACGATTCGAGACACTTGGCCCTCCGTTGCCGGGCGTGGGATGCCCCACCCGGTAAAATGCCCGCGGTCGTGACGCGGGTAACAAAGGGGGGACGATGGAGTTCGAGGACATCCTGTACGAGGTCGGCGGGGGCCGGGCAACCATCACCCTCAACCGGCCGGACCGCCTCAACGCGTTCCGCATGCAGACCCTCGTGGAACTCTGTGAGGCCTTCGAGGCGGCCGCCGACGACGAGGCGGTTGGCGTCATCGTGTTCACCGGCGCCGGGGAGAAGGCGTTCTGCGTGGGCGGCGATGTCCGTGACCCCACCCGCACCCTCGCCGAGAAGCGCCACGTGCATCACGTCAGCGACCGGCTGTTCGCCGCCATCCGGAACAACGGCAAGCCGATCATCCTGAAGGTCCGCGGGTACTGCATCGGCGGCGGCAACGAGCTGAACGTGATGTGCGACCTCACCATCAGTGGTGAGTCGGGACGGTTCGGCCAGGCGGGCCCCAAGATCGGCTCGGCCCCCCTGTGGTGGGGCTGCCAGTTGATGCCGGCGGTGGTCGGCGAGAAGAAGGCCCGCGAAATCCTGTACCTGTGCCGCCAGTACACCGCCCAGCAGGCGCTGCAGATGGGCCTCGTCAACGCGGTGGTTCCGGACGACCAGCTGGACGCCGAGGTGGACCGCTGGTGTGAGGAGATCCTGCGTATGGCTCCGCAGGGACTGCGCCTGGCGAAGATCGCCCTCAACGCCTCCACCGATGTGCTGCACGGCGCGGTGCAGCACGGCCTGGAGCTGGTGGCCCTCAACCACGTGCACGGCCCGGAACCCAAGGAGGGCATCGCCAGCTTCCAGGAGAAGCGCAAGCCGGACTGGCGCAAGTTCCGGGACGGCCAGGGCCCCGAGCCCGGCTGAGTCGGCGCTCGTGACCACCCTCATCGGGGACAGCCTGCTGCGGGGTCTGCGGCCACCGCTGCGGGACGTGCTGGAGCGCGCCGTGGACGGGGAGCGGCTCACCGCCGCCCAGGCCCGTGTGCTCGCAGACGTCCACGGCGCCGAGCATCCCGCGCTGTGGGCGGCCGCCGCCGCGGTGCGCGACCTGGGCCACCCGCCGGTGATCACCTACTCGCGCAAGGTGTTCATCCCGCTGACCAACCTGTGCCGCGACGCGTGCTCCTACTGCACCTTCGCCCGGGACGAGGGTGACCCCAAGGTCCACACCATGACCCCTGACCAGGTGATGGCGGTGGCCCACCAGGGCGCCAGGATGGGGTGCAAGGAGGCGTTGTTCTGCCTGGGTGACCGGCCCGAGGTGCGCTGGCCCGGGTACCGGCGGGTGTTGAAAGGGTTCGGGCACACCACCACCCACGGGTACCTGCGGGAGATGTGCGAGCGGGTCCTCACCGAGACCGGCCTGCTCCCCCACCCCAACGCCGGGGTGCTCGGCAGCCGGGAGCTGGCGGAGTTGCGGGAGGTGTCGGCCAGCCAGGGCCTGATGCTGGAGACGGTCGCCGACCGGCTGTGCGCGCCCGGCGGCCCGCACGCCAACGCCCCGGACAAGCGCCCCGCCACCCGCCTCGCGATGATCCGCAAGGCGGGTGAGCTGCGCATCCCGTTCACCAGCGGCATCCTCATCGGCATCGGTGAGACCCCGGCCGAGCGGGTGGAGGCGCTGCTGGCGTTGCGCGACCTGCACGACCGGTACGGCCACATCCAGGAGGTCATCGTCCAGAACTTCCGGGCCAAGGAGGACACCCCGATGGCCGACGCCGGGGAACCGGGGCTGATCGAGCTGATGAGCTGCTGTGCCATCGCCCGGTTGGTGCTGGGGCCGGACATGAACATCCAGGCCCCACCGAACCTGTCCGCCGACTACGGGCCGCTGCTTTTGGCGGGGATCAACGACTGGGGCGGCATCTCCCCCCTCACCCCCGACTTCATCAACCCCGAGGCACCCTGGCCCAACATCGATCGGCTGGCCCAGCTGTGCGCCGAGGCCGGGTACGCGCTGCGCGAACGGCTCACCATCTACCCCGAGTACCTGCGCGACGACGCGTTCCTGGACCCCGGGATGCGCGGGCGGGTGCGTGGGATGGCCGACACGGACGGGCTGGCGGCGTGACCATCACCTTCTGCAGGACTCTCGGCGGCACCCTCGACCCGGCCGCCGCGCGGGCGGCGGGGGTCACCACGGTGGAGTCCGCCGACCCGGACACCGGGGCCCTCCTGGCGGCGGGCCTGCTGCCGGTGGCCACCGACCCCACCGTCGAGGACGGGGCCGCCGGGTGGATGTTGGCACCCGCCGACGCGCTGGTGGCCGCACAGGCCGGCACGCCGGGCTGGCGGTTGACGGTCACCCACGGCACCGACCGGGCCGTCGTCATCGACGCCCTCGCCCGCACTGGCGCGGCGTGGCTGCGCACCGACCTGGCACGGGTGTCGGAGGCGGCGGGCATCACCGGCATCCCGGGGATCGGCGCCGCCACCTCCGTGGCGGTGGACGACCTCGACGCGGCGGTGCAGGCGGTGCGCGCGGGGGCCGTCGACCTGGTGGTGGGTGACTGGGACGCCGAGCGGGTGGGTGCCCTGCGTGAGGCCCTCGCCCCCGCACGGCTGGTGGAGCGCGTCGCGTTCCCACCGGGACTGGAGATCGACGAGGCCCGCCGGGAGCTCGGCCCCGAGCTGTTCCGGGTGTGGTGCGACCAGACCGACGGTTCGGGCGCCGCCCGCCCCCGGTACGCGTGGGCCCCCGGCAAGGACATGCCCCCGCCGGTGCCCACCCGCCGGCTGTCGGCCGAATGGGCCGACGCCGCCTGGGTGAACGGGGATCCGCACACCGGCCTGGACGGGCTACCGCCGGAGATGGCGGGGATCCTGGAGCGTTCCCTGGACGGGGTCGCCCCCACCCGCGACGAGGTCGAGGTGCTGTTCGGGGCCCGCGGCATCGAGGTGGAGGCCATCGCCGCGGTGGCCGACACGCTGCGCGAGCGGACCTGCGGGGACGTGGTGACCTACGTGGTCAACCGCAACATCAACTACACCAACCGCTGCTACTTCCGCTGCGGGTTCTGCGGCTTCTCACGCGGACCCAAGAGCCTGCACTACAAGGACACCCCGTACCTGCTGGAGACCCACGAGGTGGTGCACCGCTCCGTGGAGGCGTGGGACCGGGGGGCCACCGAGGTGTGCATTGTCGGGGGCATCCACCCGGAGTTCACCGGGGACTTCTATGTGGGGATCCTGCGGGCCATCAAGGACCGGCTGCCGCAGATGCACGTCCACGGGTTCACCCCGCTGGAGGTGTGGCAGGGCGCCGCCACCCTCGGGGTGAGCGTCGAGCAGTTCCTCACCCGCCTCCACGAGGCCGGGCTGGGGACCCTCCCCGGCACCGCCGCGGAGATCCTCGATGACCAGGTGCGCCACCACCTGTGCCCGGACAAGGTCACCACCGCCGAATGGGCGGAGGTGATGCTCACCGCCCACCGCATCGGGTTGCGGGCCACCAGCACGATCATGCACGGGCACATCGACCACCCGCGCTCCTGGGCGAACCACTTCGAGGTGCTGCGCCGGATCCAGGCCCGCACCGGCGGGTTCACCGAGTTCATCCCGCTGCCGTTCGTGCACATGGGCGCCCCCATCTACCTGCAGGGCAAATCCCGCCCGGGTCCCACCTGGGACGAGGTGGTGCTCATCCACGCGGTGGCCCGCATCGCCTTCGACGGGCTGATCCCCAACATCCAGGCCAGCTGGGTGAAGCTCGGTCTCTCCGGGGGCGCCCGCCTGCTGGCCGCCGGGTGCAACGACATCGGCGGCACCCTCATGAACGAGAGCATCAGCCGCGCGGCGGGCGCCGCTCATGGGCAGCTGGCCACCCCGGAGGAGCTGGAGGCGGCGGTGCGGGAGATGGGCCGGGTGCCGGCCCGCCGCACCACCCTTTACGAACTGGCGGAGCCCGCCGCCGAGCGGTGAGCCCGGCGGGCTACCGGCCCAGCGCCTCCAGCATCTGGTCCACCCGGGTGAACTTCACCCGGGGCCGGCCCCCGGCGTCCTCACCGCGCTGTTTCTCGGCGGCGTCGAGGGTGAGCCAGTCCTGGTAGCTGACCACCTCGGCGCGTTCGGCCACCAGGCGCTGCATCACCGCGCGGGGCCCGACGGGGGTGGCGGGCAGAGTCCCGGCGGCCAGGTCCTCCAGCAGGGCGTCGACGGTCTCGTGGGAGTCCGGCTTGTTGGTGCCGATGATCCCCTGCGGCCCGCGTTTGATCCACCCCACCACGTACTCGCGGGGCACCTGGGTGTCCCCGTCCATGATGCGGCCGGCGCGGTTGGGGATGACCGCGTTCCAGTCGTCGAACGGCAGCCCGGGGATGGGGGTGCCCTGGTAGCCGATGGCGCGGAACACCAGCCCCACCGGCAGCTCCTCGGTGCGGTCGGTGGCCCGGGGCCGCAGTGACCCGTCGGCGGCCGGCGCCAACTGGTTGTGCACGATCCGCACCGCCTCCACGCGGTCGGTGCCGATCAGCTCCACCGGTGAGGCCAGGAACCGCAGCACCACCCGGCGATGCCTGCCGGCGGGGCTGCGCTCGGCGTAGTGGGCCATGACCTTGATGTTCTCGTCGCGGTTGCGATCCGGGGCGGCGTCCACGGCGGCCTGGCTGAGCTCGTCCAGGCCGACCTCCCGGGGGTCGGCGATCACATCGACGTCCTCGAGCTCCCCGAGTTCCTTGAGTTCCTTGGGGGTGAAGGCGGCCTGGGCCGGGCCGCGGCGGCCCAGCAGGATGATCTCCCGCACCCCCGAGCCGGTGAGGGCGGTGAGGGCGTGGTCGGCGATGTCGGTGGCCGTCAGCTCGGTGGTGGTTGAGGCCAGGATGCGGGCCACGTCCATCGCCACGTTGCCGTTACCCACCACCAGGGCCCGCTCGGCCGACAGGTCGAAGCTGAGGCACCGGTAGTCCGGGTGGCCGTTGTACCAGCCGACGAAATCCGTGGCCGAGTGGCTGCCGGGCAGGTGCTCACCGGGGATGCCCATGCGGCGATCGGTGGCGGCCCCCACCGCGTAGATCACCGCGTGCACGTAGGCCAGCAAGTCCTCGCGGGCCAGGGCCCGGCCGATCTCCACGTTGCCGTAGAAGCGGAACTCCGGGTGGGCGGCGATGCGGTCGTAGACCTTGGTGACGGACTTGATCTTCTGGTGGTCGGGGGCGACGCCGCCGCGAACCAGCCCGAACGGGGTGGGCAGCCGGTCGAACATCTCCACCTGCACGTGCAGGTCCGGGCGGGACAGCAGCCGCTCGGCGGCGTAGAAGCCGGATGGCCCGGAGCCGATGATCGCGACCCGAAGTGGTGCGTCCGGGGTGCCAAGCTCGCTCATGGGCGCGTCTCCTGAAAACGGGATGGGGGTGGCGCTCAGGCCGCCGGGAAGCTTATCCCGGCCCGTCCGCGGTCCTCCCCCGCAGAATCACCGGAACAGGTCATGGTGGGGCTCACGGATCAGCTCGGTGGCGGTTCCCGGTGCCGGGGCGGTGGGCACCCCGCCGATCACCACCACCGCGTGGCCGCTGTCCTTACTCATCAGCACCCCGGAGGCGGCCGCCAGCTCGTCGGCGAGGGCCTGCTCGGTGGCCACCAGCACCCGCCCGTTGCGGTCCCGTTCCCCGCGGCGGTCCTGCACGGCGTCGAACCCTGCGACCCCCAATGCCACGTTCACCAGCCCGCGGCGGAACGCCCGGCCGTGGGTGTCGGTGATGATCAGCCCCACCCTGCCGCCCACCGCCGCGCTCACCGCCGCCTGCAGCCGCCGGGCGGACCGGTCGGCGTCGACGGGCAGCAGGATCACGGTGCCCTCCGTGGCGTTGCTGCTGTCGATGCCGGCGTTGGCGCAGACGAACCCGTGATGGGTCTCGCAGATCAGCGTGGCGCCGCGGCGTCGCACGATGCGGCGGCTCTCGGTGAGGATCAGCTCACACAGCTGCGGGGTCTTGCCGGTCTGCTCGGCGAGATCGAGGGCCGCCGCGCCGGGGATGACCGCGGCCAGTTCCACCACGCGCCCCTCGGCCTTGCTGACCACCTTCTGGGCCACCGCGAGGATGTCGCCGGGGCCGACCCCCTGCGCCTGGCACAACCGGGCCAGCATGCCGGCGAGATCGTCCCCGGGCATCACCTCCGGCAGGCCCGTGATGGGCCACAGCCTCAGGACGGCGCTCCGGCGGCGGCGAGCCGTTCATCCAGACCCATGCGCCGGCACACCCGTTGGGCGTGGGTGGAGCGGGGCGCGGCGAGCAGCAACGCCAGGTCGTCGGGGGTGTCGATGTCCACGGCGATGCCGGGCACCTCGTGGTCACGCAGCACCAGGCCGACCCGGCCGGCGTGGCGGTGGTGCTGGGCGCGGGAGTCGGGGCCCAGATGTGTGCCCATCGCCTCGGGGGGGCGCAGCAGCAGGGCGTTGGTGCCGGTGCCGTCGCGTGAGGGCACCAGCACCCCGCCGGCGGTCCCGAGGGCGTCCACCACCGCGGCCAGGTCGTTCGGCGCGGCCAGCGGCAGGTCGGCGGTGAGCACCAGCACGGCGTCGGCACCGCGGGCGGCGGCGTCGCTGCGCCCGATGGCGACGGCGGCGTTCATCCCCCGGGGTGGGTCGTGGTCGGGCAGGGTGCGCGCCCCGGCCCCGGCGGCGAGTGCGGTGGCCTGAGGGTCGCTGCTGACCACCGTGACCCCCGCCAGGCGCGGGCAGGCCGTGCAGGCCTCCAGCAGGTCCGTGAGCATGGCGGCCTGCAGGTCGGCGCGCTCCTCACGGCTGAGCACTCCCGCCAGGCGCCCCAGGGCCCGTCCGAACCGCTTCACCGGGATCACCGCGACCACGTTCATGGGCCGCCCACCGCCTCCAGCACCCGTTCGGCCAGGCGGGCGCGGGCCGGGCGGTCGGGCATGAGGATGTCGGTGCACACCGGCCGCACCCCCAGGGCCTCCAGCTCGGGTGCCACCGCCGCGTCGGCGTCGGCGAGCACGAAGGTGCCGGCGACGTCCGCGTAGATGCGGGCCATCTGCCGGGCCGAGCACTCCGGATAGCCGGCGCCGGCCAGGAACCGGTGAGCGGGGCCCTCGATGGGGGCGTTGCCGATGATGGGGCTCACCGCGACGCAGTCCGCACGGCGGGCCGCGACGGCCTCACGCACGCCCGGCACCCCCAGGATCGTCCCGATGGACACCACCGGGGAGGACGGCGCGATGACGATGCGGCGGGCCGCGGCGATGGCCTGCAGCACCCCCGGTGCGGGACGGGCCGCATCGATGCCCTCCATGCGCAGGGAGGTGATCTGCTCGCGGGCGCCGTGTTTGACCAGGTACTCCTGGAAGGTGCGTTCCCCCTCCGGGGTGCTGATGCGGGTCCGCACCGGCTCATCGCACATCGGCAGCACCGTGGCCCGCACGCCCAGGTGGGCGCACAGCTCGCCGGTGATGGTGTGCAGAGCCGCCCCCTCACGCATCCGCTGGGTGCGGTACACGTGGGTCGCCAGGTCACGGTCGCCGAGCCCGAACCAGGTCTCCAGCCCGTAGGTGGCCAGGCCCTCCAGGCATCGGAAGCCGTCATCGCGGTACCCCCATCCACGGGCGTCGACCACCCCGGCGAGGGTGTAGGTGCAGATGTCGAGGTCCGGGCAGACGCGCAGCCCGTAGAAATCGCCGTCGTCGCCGGTGTTGACGATCGCGGTGAGCTGCAGCTGGCCCACCACCTGGGCGAGCCCGTCGACCATCTTCGAGCCGCCGGTCCCGCCGGAGAGCACAACGATCACGGCCGGGGAATGACGGGTACGGCGGGGATGGTCATGGGCCTGGCGGCGATGGTACCAACCGGCTCCGCCGCGGGGGTGCGAGCACCAACCACAGCCCCACCGACACGCCCACCATTCCCACCAGCAGAGCGGCGGTGGGGGTCTGGCCCAGCAGCGGCCAGGCGCTGGCGACACCCACGATGGGCACCAAAAAGAACCACGCCGACACCGTCCCGGCGGGGGCGTGGCGCAACGCCGAGTAGAACATCACCAGGGGTGCGGCCGAGCCGAGCACCGCCAGCACCAGCACCAGCCCCGCGGCGCGGGCGGTGGGGTGCACATCGGCACCGGCGCCGGACGCCGCGACCCCCAGCATCCCCGCGCCGATCAGCATCTGCCAGCCGGCCAGGGCGAACGGGTTCGCCGTGCCGCGCACCCCGCGCGCGGCGGTGATCGTGCCGAGGCCCCACGCGAACGCGCCGGCCACCACCGCCACGGCGGCAAGCGACGGCCGCGGCGGCCACAGCCCCCGGTCGGACACCGCGATGCTCACCCCGACGAACCCGACGGCCAGCCCACCCCACTGGCGTGGCCGCAGGTGCTCGCCGAGCAGCAGCGCCGAGAGCACCGCCACGAACAACGGGTCGGTGTTGGCCAGCACCGCCGCCAGGCCGGCCCCCTCCCGGGCGATGCCCCAGAAGGTGGCCCCGTAGAACAACGCGGTCTGGGTGAGGCCGAGCCAGGCGACGGTGCCCCACCCCACCCCCGGGTGCAGCGGCCCGCCGCGCAGCCACAGCACGGCGATGATGATCAGGCCGGCCGCCCCCAGGCGCAGGGCGGCCGCCCACACGGGTGCGGCGTCGCGCACCAGCCATGAGGACGGCACATACGCCGCACCCCAGCACAGCATCGCCAGGCCGGCCAGCAGGTGGGCGCGGCTCAGGTCAGCAGGTGCGTGGCGACCAGCACCACGTTGTCGGGCAGGTAGGTGACCAGCACCAGCACCAGCAGGCTCACCAGGAACCAGGGGATGATCGTGATGGACAGCCGCTCGATGGTCACACCGGAGATGGAGGACACCAGGAACAACACCAGCCCGATGGGCGGGTGGATGAGCGCCAGCACCAGGTTGAACACCACGATCAGCCCGAAGTGCACCGGGTCGACGCCGTAGACGTTCACGGCCACGGTCGCCAGGGAGGGCGCCAGGATCCACAGCGCCGGCAGGGGTTCCAGGAAGATGCCGACGACCAGCAGCAGCAGGTTGACCACCAGCAGGAACACGTACTTGTCGCTGGTCAACCCGGTCAGGAAATTCTGCAGCGAGGTGCTGAAGTTGTCGATGAACAGCGCCTTGGCGATGATCTGCGAGTCGCCGAGCAGCAGCATCACGATGCCCGCCTCGATGGCCGCCAGGGTGAGGACCCCCGGCAGCTGGCTGGGCGACAGGCTGCCGAAGAGGAACAGCGCCATCAGGATGCTGACCACCGCCCCCACCGCGGCGGACTCGGTCGGCGTGAAGGCCCCGGCCGCGAAGATGCCGCCGAGGATGATCACCGGGATGGCCAGCACGGGCAGGGCCGCCCAACCGGTCACCCCCACCTGGCGCCACCCGACGAACCGGCGCTTGGGCAGCATGTTGGTGCGCCGCACCACCGCGTAGATGGTGAGAGCCTGCAGGAAGAACAGCAGCATGATCGCCGGCAGACCGGAGACCAGCAGCTTCTTGATCGACGCGGACGCGGATCCGGTGACCACCGTCCCGTAGATGATGAACATCACCGACAGCGGCCCGATGGCGCCCTTGATCGACGCCCCGGAGACCACCGCGGCCGCCACGTCGCGCCGGTACCCCTCACGCTCCATCGCCGGCACCAGGATGGGGGTCATGATCGCGGCGTCGGCCTGCGCCGACCCGGACACCCCGGCCACCAGCAGCGAGGTCAGCTGGGACACGTAGGCCATGCCACCGCGGAAGTGCCCCACCAGTGAGGCGGCGAAGCTGATCAGGCGCGCCGACATCCCGCTGGCGTTGAGGACCTCGGCGACCACGAGGAACATCACGATCACCAGCAGCTCACCGCCGGCGGAGAGGCCCATGTTGCCCATGGTGGTCTTGAAGGCCACCAGCGGGTCCGGGCTGGGGTAGAAGCTCAGCCCCACGAAGCTCGGCAGGAACGCCAGGATGCCGACGAGGCTCAGCATGAACACCACCGGCATGCCGGACAGGGTGAGGGTGACGAACACGATCCCCAGCACCACCAGCCGGGAGACGCCGGTGTGAGCCAGCAGCACCCAGCAGACACCCCACAGCACCGCCCCGATCAGCAGCGCGCCGACCAGGCCCTCCCCCGCCCGGCGCAGCCCGAGCGTGCCGGCCTGTGCCACCTGCACCGCACCCCGGGCGACGGCCGCCAGGTAGTGCACCGCGATGAAGTAGTACCCCACCGTCATCGAGGCGATCGGGTAGAAGGCTGAGATCCCGGAGGCCTCCCCGGTGTAGACCACGCCCTCCCGGCTCAGGACGTACTGGGTGGAGCGCACGCAGGAGAACCCGATCAGGACGGCCAGCGCGACCCCGGCGAAGGTCTGGATGGCACGCTGCCACGGGAGGGGTCCGCGATTGGACAGGAACGTGATGGTGGTGACCGCCGAGCGTTTCACCGCCAGCGAGACCCCCATCCAGATCGCCCACAGGTACGACCAGCGGGCCAGTTCCTCGGAGGAGAACAGCGAGTAGCCGGGGACGTTGCGGGTGAACACGTTGCCGGCGGTCATCACCATGATCGCCAGCACGGCGAGCACCGCCACCACACGCGCGATCCGCGCCGCCGCGGCCGAATACATCTCGAGCACATCGGCGACCCGCCGGGTCGCCGTCACCGCACCGGTCACCCGGGGTTCAGCGCTCGCCGGCGGTGCGGCAACGGTGGTCATGGGCGGAAGCCAGTCATGCGGTGAACGTCCTGCGGACGGCGGTTTTCGGACCCTACACCCCACCCCACCCGCGGTTTGTCATCATTGCCACAAAGTCATGGCAGCTGACACCAGAAACTGGCTTTTTGCAGGCTCGTTCATTGGGTGAGGGGGCTGCCCTGCACCCCCCGGCCGCGTTGACGCTCCGCTCGTACGTGACATATGCTGCTTGCGACGCCCAGGGACCGGTGGATGCACGTGTGTACCACCGCCGTGGGCGCCCTTGCGATTCGTGTGCAGCAGCCCTTCAACGAATTAGGGGGACGCCAGCCTATGGCCGAGCAGTTCGCCGTAACCCAGATTCCCGGCGCCGAGACGGGTGAGATCCCGCCCTCGCCGATTGACCGCGACGAGAAGACCGCGATCATCTACCCGCTTGTCGACCCGCTGTGGGACATCGACACGCTGCCGCTGACCTACACCAACTCGCGTTGGTCAGCGTTCTTCTACCGCGCTGACGAGAAGGCTCTTCGTCGCGTGCTCCCCGACTGCTTGGACCTCGAGGACGACATCGTCGAGTTCTGGTACGTCGACCACAACCACACCATGCTCGGCCCGTACGGCGAGATGGGTGTGACCGTCGCCGCCTCGCACAAGGCTGGAGACGGCAAGACGTACTACGCCGGGTACTACCCCTACATGTACCTCACCCAGGACGCCGCGATCGACGCCGGTCGTGTCCTCGGGTTCCCGAAGAAGGAAGCCTTCATCCGTGTGCTCGAGCACGGTGGCAACCCGGACGACGGGTACGGGGTCATGGACGGCAAGAACTACCAGTTCGACTACTACTCGTTCCTCATGATCCGGAACGGGTACGTCATGCACTCCGCCACCGGCAAGTACGACGACGGCGACCTGGCCGCACGGCCGAAGTTCTACGGCAACACCGAGTACGGCCGTATGAACATGAAGGTCATCACCGCGCCGGACATCTCCAACTCCGAGTGGCAGCTGGTGTACCTGCCTTCCCTGGTGACCAAGGACCTGGCGACCGCCATGGGCCGTCCGGACACCGAGGGCAGCCACCGCTTCCAGGTGAAGCCTGAGTCCATCCGGACCAGCTCGCCGGAGAGCATCAACTGGTTCATGCAGGCGACTCCGTACGACAACCTTGGGCACGAGCTTCCGCCCAAGGAGATGATCGGTCTCATGACCTTCAGCTTCGACCTGATCATCCCCGCCGGCCAGGTCCTCTGGACGGAGACCTACACCCGTGACGCCACGTGGGCGGGCGCGGCCAAGCCGTACCGGTTCGGCCTGCGTCACCGCTTCCCGAAGCCGGTCGGCCTCGGGGCGTAACACCAGCGTGATTGGTGCGACCGGGCACTCACGCCCGATCGCAAAGGCCTTCCAAGGAGGAACGCGCAAATGGCGCAGAACTTGAACGTTACGAGCGTGCCGTGGATTGACTCGGGGGATGCCCCGCCGCTGGCGCTCGACCGCGACAAGCGGGACATCATCTCGCAGGGCGTGGCCGACCCGCTGGTCGACTACGACATCGTCCCGCTCACTTACACCAACTCCCGCTGGTCAGCGTTCTTCTACCGCTGTGACGAGAAGGACCTGAAGCGGATTCTCCCCAAGTCCCTCACCCTTGAGGACGACGTGGTGGAGTTCTGGTACGTGGATCACCTCCACACGGGCCTCGGCCCGTACGGCGAGATGGGCGTCACCGTGTCGGCTTCCTGCAAGGGCGGCGACGGCAACACCTACTACGCCGGGTACTACCCGTACATGTACCTCACGCAGGACGCTGCGGTGTTCGCCGGCCGTGAGCCCTTCGGTTTCCCGAAGAAGATCGCCTACATCGTCACCCAGGAGCACGGTGGCAAGGAGGACGACGGCTACGGTGGGTTCGGCAACGACTACTTCAACTTCACGTTGGAGCGTCGTGGCTACCTGATCCACACCGCGACGGGCCGCTACGACGACGCCGAGCTTCCCGCGAAGCCCGCGTTCTACGGCGACCCGCGGTACGGCCGTATGAACCTGCGCATCCTCACCCACCCGTCCCTCAAGACGACCAAGTGGGAGGTCACCTACCTGCCGTCCGAGGTCACCAAGGCCACGGCCGCGGCGATGGGTCGGCCGGAGACCGAGGGTCAGCACCGCTTCCAGCTCAAGCCCGAGTCGATCCGCACCGCTTCGGCGAGCGCGATTCGCACCTGGGCGCTGCAGGCGACCCCGTTTGACAACCTCGGCGCGTTTATGCCGGTCAAGGAGCTCATCGGCCTGATGAGCTTCAACTTCGACCTGATCATCCCTGGCGCCCAGACCATCTGGTCCCAGACGATCGAGCGCACGGACGAGGACATCGCGGACCTGCTGTTCGCGACCCCGTACCAGTACACCATGCGTCACCGGTTCCCGAAGCCCCCGGGCATCTGAGCCGACACCGCATGTGCAGTGCCCTCGGGCCGGGAACCTTCGGGTTCCCGGCCCGAGTTGCATGTGGGCCCGTTTAGGTCCCCATCCCCCGCATCGGGGCCGTGCGGCGAAAGTCGGCCAGGCGTTTGCGGAGTGCCTCCGCATCGGCCGGCATCTCCCAGAGCAGCAGCTCGATCAGCTCCACCTTCGAACTCCGGACTCCGTCTTTCCGCAGGCCGTGCAGGAGCTCCACCAGATGGTCGTCCAGCGGCCGGCGCACCCTGATCGCCAGGTTGACCAGCGGGTCATCGGCCGTGAGGCTGACGCCGCTCCGGCGGACCGGGCGGCTTCGCCCGGGGGACGGGTCACGCCCGGTGACCGGCGCAGCATCAGGCGCAGGCAGCGTGGCCTGCGCTGGGGTCGGTGCCGGAGCGTCCGTGGTCGGTGTGGTCGTGCGGACTTCGTGGGCACCCGCACCGGGGCTGCCGTGGGCGTGGGCGCGCCGGCGGTGGTGGCGGGGTGCGCTGGCCCCGGTTCATCCGGGCGCGCATCAGCTGGATGCCATCCTGCTCATCAGGCACTGAGGGTCCTCCAGGGTCGCGGCGACGGCCGGAACTCGGCAGCGGCCACCGCAGCCGCTCGCCGGGATTGGGTTGCAGCACCACGGCGGCGCGGCGGAGCGGCGGCGCAGGCTGGCGGTGGTCCCCCACCGGCGGCGCGACGACGGCGCGGCCGGCGGCGAGGCCCGCCAGGCGTTCCACCAGCCGGCGGCAAGGGTACGGTGGGGACCATCGTCGGGACGATCACCACGCGGTAGCCGCTGAGCTCGTCCAGGCTCTGCTCCAGGCCGCCAGTTCCTGCATGCCGAGGGCGGCTGGGAGCACAACGATTCCTGGCCGACAGCGCGCCGTCAGTGAGGGGATTCGCGCCGGGGTGGGTGTCGACGACCAGCCCGGGCGGTCGATGCCCAGCCCACGACTGGAGTGCGTCGGCCACCAGGTCCGCCTCGATGCGGCTTGCAGAGAGGTCCGGGTGGCTCGATGGCATGGCCGGCTGGTAGGCTTTGCGCCGCACCTGCGGCGCCGCAATTCCTGGGGCCGCGTTCCAGGGCATCACAGCGGTGCACGGCGGGTGGCAATGGGGTCGATGCCCCACATTCGCCGCGCCACCGGCATCCCAGTCGAGGTCGACAGGGTTCGCCGAGGGCGGCCGCGAGTTCGCACGCGAGAGTGGTCTTCCCCACCCCGCCCTTCGCGGCAGCGACTGTAATGATTGCGGCTGTGCATGCATGCATGCTAGCTCGCATGCGCCGTCGAGCAAGCAGCCCGCGTGCGTGCGCGTTTCTGCATGCCCGAAGGGGAGCGTTCCGGACGCGGTGGTGTCGGAGAAGGGGAGGGGTTACCCGACGGGGCGCAGCAGGGCGCGCCGCGCGCGGCGCGCACTGTGCGCCAGGCGACCACCCGCAGGGCCGGACGGCCCTCCACCATGACCCGCTCCCGCTCGAAGCGGCTTGGGAGTCCTGCGCGGCGATGGCCTCGCAGGCCCGCCAGACCGCGGCGACGTTGTCGCGTTCCCCTGGCACAGGTGGATCCGACGCCGGCGAACAATGGCGGTCCCGTAGCCAGTAGGCCCGCTACTTCGCGCCCGCCTCGCCGGCCTCGAAGCGGTCGTTCTCAAGCAGCCCGTACAGCTTGCGGGCGATGGGGGGCAGGTCGCGCATGATGGTCCAGTCCAACACGGCGCCCGCCTCGTGGCGCAGCTGCTCCAGGAACCAGCTGCCGAGGAAGATGTACCCCACCCGTTCCACGCGGCCGTCCTCCACCACGGGCCACAGCACACGGTCGATGATGCCGAAGTGGTCCTCGTGGGTTTTGCGGCCGGTCTCCGGGTCGTTGACCTCGCCCTCCCAGCGGGCCTCCTGGAGGTTCAACAGCGTGCGTTTGAGCGCCTGTCGGGCGTTCTTGCCGGATCCCTCCCAGCCGAAGTCATGCAGCAGCCGGTATTGGGTGAACGGCACCGCCGGTGACTGGGCGTTCTCCAACTGCATCCACCGGGATCCCAGCCACACGATCGCCATGTAGCCGTGACGGCCGATGGGCGGCCCGGCGGTCTGGCGGATCGACCCCAGCCGGTCGGCGATCGCGACGCCGGCGGCGACTTCCAGGGGCCCTGCGGGCGGAGGAGTTGTCGGCGAAGCCGGTAACGGAGCGGCTGTTCCAGGCGCCGGAGATGGTCGGGATCACACAGCGCCAGTTGGGCCGCCACCGAGCGCGCCTGGGTCTCCTCACCGGTGACCAACTCCGGGGCCAGTCGGCGGGCGGATGGGGTGCTGGCATGCGGCGAGCATGACGTTGGGGCCGGATGTTGCTGGGCCGGCTGCGAGCACGCAACCGGGGTAACCGACTCCGCTCATTGCCCTGTGTGACCTGCGGTGGGTGGGCCTGGCCTCCAGGCCGGGCCGGGCCCACCTTTCAACTACCTTTTTCCTTCTGTAGTTCTTCATCCCTATAACTACCGGACGGAAACACCGCGATTTGCAGGGAGTCTGCGAGATATCACGCGAGTCGGTTCCCCCGGTTGGCGCGAGTTGGTTCCCCCGGTCGGCGCGAGTTGGTTCCCCCGGTGCGCGAGCTGGTTCCCCCCGAGGGTGCGAGTTGGTTCCCCCCGTCCGGTGGCGTCGAGTTGTGGAGAGCCTGTGGAGAATGACCCGCTCTGATCCGAGGACCGCGAGTTACTTCCCCCGGTCGGCGAGTTGGTTCCCCCGGAGCGCGAGTCGGATACCCCCGTGCGCGAGTTGGATACCCCGGTTGATGACTCGCGCATGAATGGGTTGTGCGCGAGTCATTTCCCCCGGTTGCCGCCCGGAGTCGCGCGAGTTGTGCGCGGCGGAGGGGGTCACTCGCGCGGTGCGAGTCGCATCCCCCCGGTCCCGAGCGGATCAGCTGGTGAGGCGGCGGTAGAGCTGGGGGAGTTTGTGGGGGAGGGTGCGGACGTCGTCGACGACCACGAAGTTGGCGTCGCTGTACATGTGGGGCAGGTAGTCGGCGCCCTCCTGGTCCACGGTGACGCAGAACAGGTGGATCTTCTCCCGGCGGGCCTCCCGCAGGGCGATCTTGGTGTCCTCCTGGGCGTATGTGTTGTCCTGGTAGGTGTCCGAGTCATACGGCTTCCCGTCGGTGAGCAGGATCATCAGCTTCACCGCCGAGTCCGCCGCCGCCAGCCGGCGGGTGGCGTGCCGCAGGGCGGGGCCCATGCGGGTCTTCTGGCGTGCGTAGATCCCGCCGATGCGGCCCTTGACCCGGTCGTCGTAGCGCTCACCCAGTTCCTTGACCACATAGAACTGGGCGTCCTCGCGACCGGACCCACTGAACCCGTAGATCGCGTACTCGTCGCGGATCGCCTCCAGGGCCTCGCACATCAGAAGCAGCGCTTCTTTTTCGATGTCGATGATGCGCTTGCGGCCGTCGATCTTGCGGTCCGTGCTGCTGGACATGTCCACCAGAAACGCGGTGGTCACATCCCGGTCCTTCTTGTCGCGCTTGATGTACACCCGCCCCGAGGGAGTGGTGTGGGTGCGTTTGTCGACCACGTATTCGACCAGGCCGTCTGAGTCCAGGTCATCGCCCTCGGTCTGGAAGCGCATCTTGCGGAGCCGGTCCGGGCGCATCAGCTGGAAGTTGCGGCGGATCTGGGTGACGATCCCGCCGAACTCGTGGAACGTCGCGGCCACGAACCCTTCCTGGGTGCGGGTGGCGCGCTGCTCACGCAGCGTGCACCAGGCCGGTCGGTAATCCTCGATGCGGTAATCCCACTCGTCGTAGTGGAAGGTCTGCTCGCCCAGATCCGGGTCGAGGTCGGACTCCTCGGTGACCGGCACATCCGGGCCGAGTTGATCCGGTGTCTCACCGCCACCCTGGGACTCCTCGGGTGAGGGGCTGTCCACGCTGGCTCCACCCGGGGGGATTTCCTCGTCCATCGGGCTCTCGGAACGCTGGGCGACCTCGTCCTCGGAGGGGCCCGCCCCGGTTTCCGGGCGGGTGGCCTCCATGGTGCCGTCCATCTGCTCCTCGGCATCCTCGGAGGGGGTGTCCGGGCGTTCCTTGGCGTCGGCCTTGCGCTGGGCGGGTGCCTGTTCGGGTGGGCGCACCAGCTCCTCCATGACCTGGGTCATGAAGGGGGGCAGCTCGATGGGGGTGTAGCTGTCCTGACCGTCCCCGGTGGCCTCGGGCGCCGGCGGTTCCGGGGCCTCGCCCTGCTCGGGGGGCTGCTGGTCCTGCGGGGACTCATCCGGGGCGTAGGGGCGACGGGGGGGTTCGGCGTCGCTGATCAGCTCGTAGAGGTCGGCGGTGCAGCGGGCGGTGTCGGCGACCTCCGCATCGAAGGCGGGGAACGCGTCCACCATCGCCTGGGCCCGGCCGATCAGATCGCGGGTGAACGGGGCCAGCCCCTCCAGGTCCGGTTCCATCCCGATCATCCGCTGCAGCAGCGCCTCCACCACCGCCTGGGCGTCGGGGAGGGTGAGCAGCTCCGGGCGGTGCTCGGCCGACATCCGGTGGATGGCGTCCATGTCGCGGCGGATCCCGGGGTAGGTGCGCCGCATCCGCGTGTCGATGCGGTACCCCTCCACCAGGTTGAACAGGTCTCGTGCCAGGTCCGGCTCAGGGAACAGCTCGTAGAACCTGGTGAGGTCGGTCTCGGTGACGCGGCGCGTGCTCACGCGGCGGCTCCGTACTTGGCGGTGAGCCGCTGCACCGTCTCCGGGATCTGATCGAGCGAGAAGCCGTAGGTGCCGAACTCGATGCGACCCGCACCGTGGGCGGTGGCGACCTTGTAGGCGGTGAAGTTGCGCTCGTTCTCCTCGAAGACCCGCATGTCCGGGGGCAGCACGATGTGGTCGGCGCCGTACACGTCGATGGTGGACAGCTCCTCGGTGGAACGGATCGCGACGTCCTTACCCGAGAGGGCCGTGGCGTACAGCTTGAGCACGCGCGCCACCGACTTGAGGGCCAGGCCCTCCTTGAGCTCCTCCAGCACCTGCAGGGAGTACTTGGAGCCCAGCCGGAAGTACCCGCGGCCCACCTCCTTGTTGCGCTCCAGCACATCCAGGCCGCGGTCCACCCACTCGGCCGCCCCCTCCGGGGACACCCGCTCGCCGTTGAGCAGGTCCAGCAGCGTGTCGGCGGCCTCCAGGGAGGCCTCCGGGTCGGCGGCCGCGACGCGCTGGACCTGCTCCAGGTAGGGACCGCGGTAGCGGGGTCGCAGGCGGGCCAGCAGCGGCGGCAGGGCGGAGGCCAGCTCCACGGCGTGCTTGCGGCGCTTCTCATCACGCCGGTCCCGCGCGGCGAGCTGGGTGCGCAGCTCCTGGGCCCGTTTGACCTTGGGTTCCATCTCCCGCAGCTCGCGCTCCAGCTGCTCGAGCTCATCCGACAGCGCCGCGGTCTCGGTGTCCTCCGTCGGGCCGGTGGTGGCGTCGGAGATGATCTCGACGTAGCTGTCGGCGAGGGTCTCGTCGGGGGCGTCGTAGAGGTCGGGCAGCTGCTTGGCGACCTCCACCCCGGATTTCCAGCCGACCTTGGCGACGCGGGTGACCTGCACCAGGTACCGCGAGACGGCGTCCTGGTCGTGTTCGTTGAGCAGGCGCGGCAGCTGGCGGGCGACCTCCACCCCCAGCTGGTACTTAAGGTCGGAGATCTCCTCCACCATCCGCAGGTACGCGTCGCGCTGGGCCTCCGGGACGCTTGCGAGCATCTCGCGCGCCACGTACATGCCAACGTTGCCGACCGCGGGCCCGAAGCTCATCGCCAGCTCTCCTTGAGGTGTCGTTCCGGTGCGGGCCTAGAACTGGGTGGCGATGATCTCGACGATGGAGCGCTGCATCTCCAGGTCGTCGGTGATCGGCTTGCAGATGGTGGCCTCACACGCGGTGACCGGGTCGACGCCGCCGTGGATCAGTTGCCCGGCGTACACCAGCAGGCGGGTGGAGACCCCCTCCTCAAGGCCGTGGGTGCGCAGGTTGCGGACCTTCTCGGCGATCTTCACCAGCCGGCCGGCGGTGTCGGCGTCGATCTTGGCCTCCTCCTGCAGGATCGTCTGCTCCAGATCCGCGGGGGGGTAGTCGAACTCGATCGCGACGAACCGCTGCTTGGTGGAGTGCTTGAGGTCCTTGAGCACCGACTGGTACCCCGGGTTGTAGGAGATCACCAGAAGGAAATCGTCGGGTGCCTCCACGATCTCGCCCTTCTTCTCCAGGGGCAGGATGCGCCGGTCGTCGGTGAGGGGGTGGATCACCACGGTGGTGTCCTTACGGGCCTCCACGACCTCATCCAGGTAGGCGATGCCGCCGGCCTTGACGGCGGTGGTCAGTGGGCCGTCCTGCCAGACGGTCTCATCGTTGCGCAGGGTGTACTTGCCGACCAGGTCCGAGGCGGTCAGGTCCTCATGGCAGGCGACGGTCACCAGGGTGCGCTTGAGCCGCCAGCTCATGTGCTCCACAAACCGGGTCTTGCCGCACCCGGTGGGGCCCTTGAGCATCACCGGCAGGCGCGCGTGGTACGCCGCCTCGAACAGCTCGACCTCGTTGCCCAGGGGCAGGTAGTACGGCTCCTTGGTGAGGCGGTAGTCCTCGACGCGCTGGCTCTCGACCGCCATCCGGCGACTCCTTCGTGCGTTCGGTAACGAGACGATCCAGTGTAGCGGGAGCCCTCAGGTTGGGTCCGCGCCGGTGGCGTCACCGCTTCCCAGATCCCAGATCGACGGCAGCTCCACCTCGAAGGTCCCGTCCGGTTCGGCGTGGGCGGCGTGCCAGGCCTTGAATCCGGGGATGGAGAACCCCACCACCTGCCCGGAGGCCGGTTCCACCCGCACCAGCACCTCACGCTCGGGATCATGGACGGTGACCGCCGGCACGGGCGGGCCGTATGAGCAGTGGTAGGTGTCGGAGTCGGCGTCGTAACGGCTCAGGGACTCCGATGCGATGCGCATGGCGTTCTCATCGGCGAACGAGGGCTGGTCACCGGGCGGGGTGGTGCTCATGAGGACCTCCGGGAGGATGTGTCGCCGGCCGGGCCGGGTGTGTCGAGTACACTCGCCGACTCCGGTGTCGACAAGGAAAGGCGTCCGGGCATGCGAGCGGTTGACGCGACCCTGGCCTGTCTCAAACGTGCGGGTGTGACCGCGATCTTCGGGTTGCCGGGTGGCCCGCTGATCCCGTTGTTCGACGCGCTGCACGACGACCCCGACCTGCGCACCTATCTGGTACGCCACGAGCAGGGTGCGGGCCACATGGCCGAAGGCTACGCCAAGGTCACCGGCAGGGTGGGGGTGTGCACCGCCACCTCCGGTCCGGGGGCCACCAACCTGGTCACGCCCATCGCCGACGCCTACATGGACTCGGTGCCGCTGCTGGCCCTCACCGGCCAGGTCGGTGCCGCACGCGTGGGCACCGACGCCTTCCAGGAGGCGGACATCGTGGGGATCACCCTCCCGATCGTCAAGCACTCCTACCTGGTCAAGGACGCCGACGAGCTCCCGCAGGCCCTCACCGAGGCCATCCACGTGGCCCAGTCCGGGCGACCCGGCCCGGTGCTGGTGGATGTGTGCGTGGACCAATGGGCGCGTGACGTGCCCGACTACTCGGGTCCGTACCCCCCGCCGATGCCCGGCTACAACCCGCCGACCGGTGCCGGCCACCCCAAGCAGGTGGAGGCCGCCGCACGCGCCCTGGCCGGGGCGCAGCGACCCATGATCTACGCCGGTGGCGGCATCATCCACGGCGAGGCCGCCGAAGCCCTGACCCGCTTCGCCGAGGCCTCCGCGGTGCCGGTCACCACCACCCTGATGGGTCTGGGCGGATTCCCCGCCACCCACCCGCTGTGGGTCGGGATGCCCGGGATGCACGGCATCGCCGCCTCCACCTATGCCTTCCAGGAATCCGACGTGGTGCTGGCCATCGGGGTGCGCTTCGACGAGCGGGTGCTGTCCACGGTGATGCACGAGTGGGCCCCCAACGCCAAGATCATCCACATCGATGTGGACCCGGCGGAGATCTCCAAGAACCGCTCCGCCCACATCGGCATCGCCGGCCAGGCCGCACCCACCCTGGAGGCCCTGACCGACGCGTACGCCGCCCTGCCGTCCACCCACGATCAGGCGGCCCGCACCGCCTGGCTGGAGCGGATCAACCAGTGGAAGCACAAGTACCCCTACCAGGTGGACCACCAGGAGGGTGTCATCCAGCCGCAGGAGGTGGTGCAGGCCATCTACCGCATCACCCGCGGGCAGGCGGTGGTGTGCACCGACGTGGGGCAGCACCAGATGTACGCGGCCCAGCACTACCTGTTCGACCGGCCGCGGCGGTGGCTGACCTCCGGTGGCCTCGGCACCATGGGCTTCGGGTTGCCGTCGGCCCTGGGCGCGCAGGTGGCGCTGCCGGATGAGCTGGTGGTGGTGATCTCCGGGGACGGGTCGTTCGAGATGACCCTGCAGGAGCTGTCCACCGCCCAGACCTACGGCCTGCCGGTGAAGGTGGTGATCCTCAACAACGGGTACCTGGGGATGGTCCGTCAGTGGCAGGAGATGTTCTGGCAGGGCCGCTACGCGGGCACCAGCTTCGAGCCGTTCCAGCCGAGCTTCGCCGGGATCGCGGCCGCCTACGGCATCCACGCGGCCACGGTGACGCACCCGGCCGAGTTGGACGACGCGCTCGCCGAGGCGTTCGCCGCCGACGGCCCGGCCCTGGTCGACGTGCACGTCAACCCCATGGCCAAGGTGTTCCCCATGGTCCCGCAGGGCAAGGGTCCCGACGCCATGATCGTCGGCGACCGGGTGGCGGGAGCGGGTTCCTAACGCACCGATGCGTCGCCGCGGTGGGGCGGGGGTGGTCCCGGCCTCAACGCGGCACGGCGCCGGCGGCTAGTAGAACTCGGCGATGCGGATCCCGGACTTCAGGGATTCCTCGTCGAAGTCCATCTCCTCCTCCAGGTTGGCCGGAACCCGGGTGGGGAGGGTCAGCTCGAACTCCCCGTCGGGAGTCTTGTGGGCCTCGTAGTACTTGGAGAAATCCGCCACCTGGAAGCCCAAGAGCTCGTGGGTGTCGGGGTCGAAGAACACCGTGATCCCAAGCGAGTTGGTGACCGCCGACGCGCTGGGATGCCCCCGGTAGATGTGCCGGTAGGTGTCGGTGTCCTTGTCGTATGTGGGTTCCGGGCTCAGTGCGGCCTCCTGGGCTGGCGGTGAGGCGAGGTTGAACGATCGATGCTAACAGTGCGGATGGGCTGGCGGACAGGGGCGAACGACACTCGGTAGGGGCCATGAAGAAACCCACCGTTTGCAGGGTAATCCACCGCTTGCCGCATGGTGTCGCGGTCCTGTAGCGTGGGTCCCCGTTTCGGGGCCATGATGGGCCCAGCGGCCACGCGTGCTCCGAGGTGTTCGCGGCCGGAGGGTGTCTGGATCGGCTCCGGAGGTCACTCGTGTTCGACCAAAGGAGACTGCATGAGCGTGCGCGAGGCCACGCCGAACGTCGCCGAAGCCCGCCGGATGCTGAAGAAGGGCATCGTGATCGCCGGTGTCGGCGAGACCGAGCAGGGCATCCTGAAGGACCGCGGCTCGTTCCAGCTGCTTGCTGAGGTCACCAAGCTCACCCTCGATGACGCCGGGATCACCCTGGCCGACGTCGATGGCATGGTCACCGCTTTCAGCTTTGTTGAGTCCACACTCATGCATGCGACCACGTTTGCGGACTACCTGGGAATGGAGCCCGGGTACTTCGCCTCCGTGGCGGTTGGTGGGGCCACCGCGCCGCTGATGGCGGTGCAGGCGGCGCTGGCCATCGACGCCGGCCTGGCCGAGGTGGTGCTGTGTGTGCGTGGTGACAACACGCGCTCGGGCATCTCCAGCTCCGGCATGATCGCCATGGCCCGTGAGATGAGCCATGGCGCGTTCGAGGCGCCGTACGGGCTGACCACCATCGGTGGGTACGGCCTGCTGGCCCAGCGGTACATGTACGAGCACAACGTGCCTCAGGAGGCGTTGGCGCAGGTGGTGGCCACGCAGTCCGAGCACGCCGCCCTCAAGTGGAACGCGATGCTGCACGACGTGGTCAGCGTCGAGGACGTGCTGGCGACGCGCATGATCGCCACCCCGTTCCACGCCGCGGACTGTTCGCTGGTCTCCGACGGTGCCGCCGCGTTCCTGGTGACCACCGCGGACCGCGCGAAGGGCATGAAGTCCAAGCCCGTGTACATCACCGGTATCGGTGAGGGCTACTCCCACCAGTACATCACCTCCGCCAAGAGCGTCGAGGGTGTGCGTGACGGCCTCGGTCGTGCCGGTCGGCGCGCCATGGAGGTCGCCGGCATCACCCCGGAGGACCTGGATGTGGCCGAGATCTACGACAGCTTCTCGTTCACCCCGCTGATCGCCCTGGAGGGCTTCGGCATCTGCGGTCCGGGTGAGGCGGGGGACTGGGTGCTCTCCGGCGGCGGCAAGCTGGGATCCAAGCTGCCCGTCAACACCCACGGCGGTCTGATCCGCCAGGCGCACCTGGGGGCCATGCACCACATCGTGGAGGCCACCCTGCAGTTGCGCGGCGAGGCGGACGACACCGCCCGCGGGTTCGGCAACCACCAGGTGCCGAACGCCAAGCTGGCGATCACCAACGGCTCCGGCGGCATCCTCGCGGCGACCTCCGCGCTGGTGCTGTCCAGCGAACCCCCGTCAGCGGCCTAAGGCGACTCGGAAAGGAGCCAGGAGACACACGATGTCCGAGCAGAAACCCAGCACGTCCGAGTACAAGAAGCCGCTTCCCGACATGCGCCCGGAGGGCGTCAAGTTCTGGGAGGGCACCAAGCAGCACAAGCTGCTGCTGCCCGTCGGTCCCGACGGGACGGCGCATTGGTACCCGCGGGCCTACACCCCGGGCACCCTCGCCGACCACACCTGGACCGAGAGCAAGGGTGAGGGCACCGTCTACACCTACTCGATCCACTCCATCGGGCCGAGTGCCGCCTACAAGGGGGACCCGCCGCACACCGTCGTGCTGGTGGACCTGGACGAGGGTCCGCGCATGATGAGCAACCTGTGCGAGGACGCCGAGGGGTACCCCTCGATCGACCCCGCGAAGGTGAAGATCGGGATGCGCGTGCGGGTCGTCTTCGATGACGTCACCGACGAGATCACGCTTCCCAAGTTCGTCCCCGCCGAGTAGTCGGCGACCGCACCACCCGTCCGGCCGAGCCGTCTTCCCGCACCCTGGGTGCGGGGGGCGGCTTCGGCGCATTCACCCCACATGTGAAGGATGCTGATGGCTGACTGGAGTGATTGGTACACCAAAGACGATCCGACCAAGTGGGTACTGGTGGATGTGCTGCGCGGCCACGCCGAGCGCACGCCGGACCGGGATTTCCTGAAGTTCGCGGGGAACGGGTGGGTCAGTTACGGCGAGGTCAACGCGCGCGCCAACCGGGTGGCCAACGGGCTGATCGCCCGGGGTGTGGCCAAGGGCGAGTCGGTGTCGGTGATGCTGCCCAACTGTGAGGAGTTCCTTCCCGTGTGGTTCGGGATCCTCAAGGCCGGTGGGGTGATGAGCAGCATCAACACCGCCTACAAGGGTGATTTCCTGTCCTGGACCATCAACCTGGTCGAGGCCAAGAAGCTGTTCATCGCCGATGTGTTCCTTGACCGGTTGGATCTGATCAAGGCCGAGCTGCCGTTGCTGGAGCACGTGATCGTGTTGGAGACCGGCAACGCGGGTCCCGCCCCGTCGGTCAAGCACGAGACCCTGGCCGAGTTGATGGCCGGCTCGGATGCCGAGCCGTCGGGGATCGAGTACTCGTGGACCGATGACGCGCGGATCATGTTCACCTCCGGTACCACCGGCCGCTCCAAGGGCGTGATCAAGCAGAACGCCGCCGACTACTTCTCGGCGCGCGGGCTGCTCGAGGTGGTGTCGGCGACGGCCGGCAAGAGCGTGGAGAGCCTCTCCGAGGACACGTTCTTCTCCTGCCTGCCGCTGTTCCACAGCAACGCCCAGGTGCTCTCCGGGTACCCCGCCCTGGTGGCCGGTGGCCGGGTCGCCTACGTGGAGCGCTTCTCCTCCAGCCAGTTCTGGCAGCAGGTGATCGACGCGGGCGCCACGATCTTCAACTCGATCGGCGCGGTCAGCTACTTCATCTACAACATCCCGGCCTCCGGGCTGGACCGGTCCCACAAGGTGCACACGGTGTTCGCCGCCCCCACCCCGAAGGACATCTACTTCGAGTTCCAGGAGCGCTTCGGGATCAAGTTCATCGAGGGCTACGGGCTCACCGAGACCGGGATGGCCACCTACATGGACCCCACCCGCCCGCCGGTGCCCGGCTCCATCGGGGTGAGCAACCCCGGCTACGAGGTGACGGTTGTGGAGCCCGGGACCGACCGTGAGCTCGCCCCGAACACCCCGGGTGAGATCGTGGTGGACATGAAGATCCCGAACATCGTGATGCGTGCCTACTACGGGATGCCCGAGAAGACCGCCGAGGACTTCCGCAACCTCAAGCTGCACACCGGTGACCTGGGGCGGATGGACGAGCAGGGCTACATCTACTTCATGGACCGCGTGAAGGACTACATCCGCCGCCGCGGCGAGAACGTGTCCTCCATGGAGGTCGAGCGGCAGGTCTCGGACCATCCGCAGATCAGGGAGGCCGCCGCGATCGGCGTCAAGGCCGGTGAGGGCGCCTCATCCGAGGACGAGATCATGATCGTCTGCATCCCCGAGGGCGACGCCCCCGACCCGGTGGAGTTCACCCACTGGATGGCCGAGCGGATGCCGTACTTCATGGTGCCGCGCTACATCCGGTTCGTGCCGACCCTGCCCAAGACCCCCACCGAGCGGGTGCAGAAGGTGCAGCTGCGCGACGAGGGCATCACCGCCGACACGTTCGACCGCGAAGCAGCCGGCATCACCATCAAACGATAAGCGGACAGGCACATGGCGAACATCCTGCGCTACGGCGCGTATCTGCCGAAGTACCGCACGCCGCTCGGAGAGGTCCAGAGCTTCTACGGGCGGCCCGGGCGGCCGCGTTCCAAGACCCTGTCCACCCCGGCCCTGGATGAGGACACCCTCACCATGGCCTATGAGGCGGGTACGCAGGCCCTGGCGGGTCTGCGGGAGGTGGCGGCGGTGGTCACCGTCACCATGTCCGCGCCGTTCGGCATGCGCAAACTCTCATCGACCCTCGCCCGCGCGCTGGGGTTGGGCGACAGCGTGCCGGCGTTCGACATCGCCGGCCACCCGGGCAGCCTGCTGGATGCCCTTGAGGTGGGTGAGCGGCTGTCCGGCGACGGGCCGGTGCTGGTGGTGGCCTCCGACCACGTGGTGGCCCACGAGGACCGGGTCTGCGACATGCTCTCCGCGGGGGGCGCCGCGGCGTTCCTGCTGGGAAGTGAGGCGGGGGTCGCGAGTCTGGGGCCCTCCGCACGCTCCGGCGCCGAGGTCTACGACGTCTGGCGCCTGGGCACCGAGGGTGAGGCCCGGTACCGCATGGAGGTGCTGTTCGACGCGTACACGGCGGCCGCCGCCGGCGCGATCGGCGGGCTGCAGACCGCCACCGGGGTCGCCACCGGCGACTACGCGGCGGTGGCGGCCAGCCAGCCGCACCCGCAGTCCCTGCGCAGCCTCGCCCGCACCGGGGTCACCGGTGAGCAGCTGTCCACCACCAGTTTCGTGGGGGAGATCGGCAACCTGGGCGTCGCGTCGGTCGGCCTGGCGCTGTGCATCGCGCTGGACGGCGCCACCCCGGGCCAGAGGATCCTCACCTTCGGGTACGGGGCCGGGGAGGGCATCGCCCGCGTCGTGGAGGTCACGGGTTCCGCGCCCATCGGCACCGCCGCACGGATCGCGGGTGAGCCGATCACCATGAGCACCTATTACCGCTGGACACGCGGCCGGCAGGCCGAACCGCACTAGGAAAGGCACACCGACACATGCGCGTGGGAGTCCTGGGGATCGGTAAGACCCCCCACAAGATCCAGCACAACAAGAGCCTCCGGAACCTCATCGTCGATGCCGGCCGCCTGGCCATCGCCGACGCCGGGGTGTCCCCGTCCGACATCCAGATGCTGTACGTCGGCAACGTCGGGTCGGTGGGCTTCAACTACGAGAATTCCACCGGCCTGATGGCCGCCCACCACCTGGGTGTGGTGCCGGCGGGGGCGGTGCGGGTGGAGGCCGCCTGCGGCACCGGGGCGTGGGCCCTGCACCTGGGCGTCGTGGCCATCGCCTCCGGCCTGTACGACATGGTGCAGGTGGTCGGCGCCGAGAAGATGAACGACCTGGCCACGGTGGAGGGCACCTCGGTGATCGCCCAGGCCGCCGACAGCAAGGAGGAGTACTTCTCCGGGCTGACCTTCCCGTCCGGCGTGGCCCTCACCGCGCGGCGCTACATGCAGACCTACGGGCTCACCGAGGAGGACCTGGCCCACACCTCGGTCAAGAACCACCACTACGGGGCCCGCAACCCGTACGCGCACCTGCGGTTCGAATGCACGGTGGAGGAGGTCATGCGTTCCGCGAAGGTCGCGGACCCCCTCAAGCTGTACGAGGTGTGCCCCATGACCGACGCCGCCTCCTCGCTGGTGCTGTGCCGGGAGGAGATCCTGCGCAACCAGCCGGAGCGGCCGCAGGTGTACGTCACCGCCACCCAGATGGCCTCGGGCACCTGGTACGCGGTGGACGACACCCTGGAGGACGCCTACAAGCTGTTCCACGAGCCCGCCACCCGGGCGTACGCGATGGCCGGCATCAGCGCCGACGACGTGGACGTCGCGGAGATCTACAACTCCTTCGCAATCCAGGAGCCCCTGGGCATCGAGGGCCTGGGCTTCGCGGAGATGGGCAAGGGCTGGCAGGGTGCCGCCGACGGGTCCACCTGGATCGACGGCAAGGTGGGGATCAACCTCTCCGGGGGACTGCTCTGTAAGGGGCACCCGCTGGGGGCCACCGGGTCCTCCCAGGCCGTGGACATCGTGGAGCAGCTGCGCGGCACCGCCCCGGAGGGCATCCAGCGCAAGGACGCGCAGATCGGCATCTCGGCGTGCCGCGGCGGCCCGGGCGCCGTCGGGGCCATCCACATCTACCAGCGGCTGGAAGGGGAGTGAGTTGACCGTCTCCGCGATTGAGTTCTCGCGCCTCGGCCCGCCGAAGCTGCGGCTGTACGGGATGCGCTGCACCTCCTGCAAGACCCTGCACCCGTGGTGGCAGCACAACCACTGCTACACCTGCGGCTCGGAGGACCTGGTCCACGAGGAGCTGGCCGGCACCGGTGAGCTCACCAACTACACGGTGGTGTACTACCCGCCCCGGGATTTCCTGGGCCAGGAGCCGTACGTGGTGGGGCACATCACCATGGACGAGGGCGTGATCCTCCCCGCCCCGGTGGTGGACACGGCCCTCGAGGACGTGCAGATCGGCACCCGCGTCAAATCCACCCTGCGGCGGATGAAGCTGGGCCACGAGGGGGACGTCTACTACTCCCAGAAGTTCGTGGTGGACCCCGCCGCGGGCTGAGGCGCCGCTACCAGACCTCCATCCCGCCGTCGCAGGCCAGCACGTGGCCGGTGACGAACGCGGCGGCGGGTGAGGCCAGGAACACCGCCACCCCGGTGATGTCCGCCGGTTCACCGTGGCGTCCCAGGGGGGCCCGGGCGATCATCGCCGCCAGCCGCTGCGGGTCGGCCACCATGGGGGCGTTGAGGGCGGTGGGGAAGAACCCCGGGGCGATGCAGTTCACCCGGATGCGGTGCGGGGCCCACTGGCGGGCCAGTTCCCGCGTGAGCTGCTCCACCGCGGCCTTGCTGGCGCTGTAGGCCGCCACGCCCGCCCCCGTGCCGGCCCGCCGGCCCAGGATGCTGCTCATGCTGATCATCCAGCCGCCCGCCCCGGCCCCGATCATGTGGGTGGCCGCGTGCGAGGCCAGCCGCATCACGGCGGTGAGGTTCACGTCCATCACGTGGGTGAACCCGTCCATGTCCTCGGACTCGGCGGGGCAGAGGGCGGCGGCGCCCGCGTTGAGCACCACCCCGTCGAGGCGGCCGAATCGCTCGCGGCAGGTGTCCACCAGCAGCTCCGCGGACCCCGGGTGGGTCACGTCGGTGGGGCACACCTCCACGCGGCCGCCGCCGGCGCGGATCGCGGCGGCGGTCTCCTCCAGCCGCTCCTCGGTGCGCGCGGCCAGCAGCACCGCGCACCCGGCTTCGGCAAGCCCGCCAGCCATCATGCGCCCCAGGCCCTCCGAGGCACCCGTCACGATCGCCGCCTGCCCGTCCAGGCGGAACATGGGTCCGCCGGCGCCGGTCAGTCCCGGCACAGCAGCTCCGCCAGGGCGGACACCACCGGCTCGCCGGGTGAGCGCACCACCACACGCGCGTAGCGGTCGTATTGCGTGGGGGTGCGGCCCACGATGCCCAGTGGGGTGTTGCGGGTCAGCGGCACCGAGGGCAGCAGGGAGATGGGGATGGTGCGCAGCGCCGAGTCGAACACCAGGAACACCTCCGCCTGGGCGGCGAGGTCCCAGGCGTCCTGCACCCCGCGTTCCTGCAGTGGCTCCCCCCACAGGGTGCCGGCGGGCCGCAGGGGGTAGCCGCACCCCGGGGTGGTGCAGCGCGGCACCCCGTCGGCGGAGTCGGCCATGAAGGCACCCACCTCCGGAAGCCCGTAGCGCTCCCCGCAGCGGTCACAGCGGGCCGCCAGGACGCTGCCGTGCACCTCCACCACGTCGGTGCAGCCGGCCTTGGTGTGCAGCCGGTCGGCGGCCTGGGTGATGATCTGGGAGATGTACCCGGCGCGCTGCAGCCG
>JAXLSS010000026.1:0-39213 GCA_046330395.1 Thermoleophilia bacterium | reverse complement strand
TGGCCGCAGCCGCGCCCGAGGTGAGCTTCACCTTCTACGGCCGCGGCTTCGGCCACGGCGTGGGCATGTCCCAGTACGGTGCCCGCGGTGCGGCCCAGCAGGGCTGGAGCGCCGCCCGCATCCTGGCCTTCTACTACCCCGGCACCACCCTGGGCCAGGGACCGGGCGGCAACGTGCGCGTGCTGCTGGCCGCCGCCCGCCCGGCGCCCGCCGTGGCCGTGGACGGGGACGGGTGGGTGGCCACCACCGCCAACAACGCCGGTCCCCGGGTGCCGCTCACCCCGGGCGCGGCCTACACCGCCGCGGCGGGCCCCGGAGGGGTCACCGTGGCCGCCGCCGACGGCACCGTGGTGGCCACCGGCGCCTCCCTGCGGGTGGTGGCCGGCCCCACGGGGATGGTGCGCCTGGGCACCAAGCAGTACCGCGGCGAGCTGGACCTGCTGCCCGACGGCGGCGGGGTGGACGTGGTGAACGCGGTGGCCGTCGAGTCGTACCTGCGCGGGGTGGTGCCGCTGGAGATGCCGGCCAGCTGGGGTGACACCCCCGCCGCCCTGCAGGCGCAGGCGGTGGCCGCCCGCAGCTACACCGCCACCTCCCTGCGACCCGGCGCCGGGTTCGATCTGTACCCGGACACCCGGTCGCAGATGTACGGCGGCGTCGCGGCCGAGACGGCCAGCACCGACGCGGCGGTGGCGGCCACCGCCGGGCGGGTGTCCACCTACAACGGCCAGGTCATCCACGCGTACTACATGTCCACCGACGGCGGCTCCACCGAGAACGTGGAGAACTCCCTGGGCGGGTCCCCCGTGCCGTACCTGGTGGCCGTGCGCGACCCCTTCGACGCGGTGTCACCCGTGCACCTGTGGCCCGACCCGCCGGTGTTCACCGCCACCAAACTGGGCTCCACGCTGGGCCTGGCCGGACCGGTGGCGAGCGTGCAGGTGCTCAAGCGCGGCGCATCCCCCCGCGTGCTGCTGGCGCGGTTCACCACCGCCGACGGCACCACCACCGACCTCACGGGCGCCACCATCCGCGCCCGCCTGGGCCTGCGGGACACCTGGTTCTGGGTGGGGCGCAGCGACCAGCCGGTGCCCACCGAGCCGCCCCTGGCCGGCAACGTCACCCCGGCACCCACCACGCCGGTGTCCGCCCACACGCCCGCCCCGGCCACGCAGCGGCCCAGGGTGGGCGACTTCCTGGTGGTCGCCTCACGCCAGCCCACGCGGCGGTTCGCCCAGTCGGTGCGGCGTCAGCTGCTTGCGGTACGCCCGCACGCCGTGGTGGTGGACCGCCGGCACGGCCGGCACCACGTGTTCCTGGTGGTCACGGCCCGCACCCGCACGCGGCCTCCGGCCCTGCATGAACGCGACGCCCTGCGCCACATCGGGTACGCCGCCACCCTCACGCGGGCGCTGCGCGGCGAACCCGCGGTGACCTCGCCGGGCACCACCGGCACCACCACGGTGGCGGCCCTGCGCTACCGCGTGGTGGCGGCCGACCGCGGCCGGCTGGCGGTGGCCCGTGCCGACGCACGGATGCTGCTGCGCCACGGCCGCCGGCCCCACATCCTGCACACGGTGCGCGCGCACCACCGGCACTACCTGGTGGTGAGCGTCACGGGGGTCACCCTGGCGCGGGCCCGCGCCGAGGTGCGGGCGCTGCACGGCCTGGGCGTCAGCGCCCGGGTGCGGCGCGTGGCCTCGCCGTAGCCGCTACGCGGGCTGCGCGGCCAGGCGCGACGCGCGGCGGGCGCGCTTGAGGCCGGGTGCGGCCACCGCGGCGAGGGCGGTCATGCCCACGCCGATCGCCAGGTACACGGTTTCGATGGACACCAGGGAGGTGAGGGCGCTGGTGGCGGCGGAGCCCACGGTGAAGCCGCCGATCACCACCATGCGGCCCGACACGCCGGCCACCGCCTGCAGGTGCCGGGGGGTGCGCCGGGCGCGGGCGCCGATGATGGTGGCGGCGCACACGGCGTTGGCCAGCATCAGCGGCCCGTAGGCAAGCGCCCCCACGGTGGCCCCGCCGGCCAGCGCGAACACCGCGCAGGGGATGAGGTAGCCGCACAGGCCGGCCACCAGGATGCGGGTGTCCGCCACGCGGCCCGCCAGCCGGTGCAGCAGGAACGGGGCGGCCATCATGCTGGCCACGCCGCAGGCCATCACCGCGCTCACCTGGGTGCCGTCCAGCCGCAGGTCCAGGCGCAGGTGGGGCATGGCCAGGGTGATGATGCCCGCGGCCAGCACGCTCCAGGCGAAGGCCACCACGGCCAGGGCCCGCAGCGTGGGCTCCCGGAACACCAGGCGCAGGCCGTCCGCCATGGCGCGGTCGTCACGGGCGGGCGCGGCGGCCGTGGCCGCGGCGCCGCGCAGCACCAGCGACATGGCGCCTCCAAGCGCCAGCGCGGCCACCATCACCTCCAGGGCCGCCCGGGGGCCGGCCAGGCCGATGATGGCGCCGCCCACCGCGGGCCCGCCGTAGTAGCCCAGGTTGAAGGCCGACGACACCGCGGCCTGCGCCGAGAGCATGCCGTCGCGCGGCACCAGGTGGCCCAGCGCGCCGAACATGGCGGCGTCCACGAACACCCGCCCGGAGCCCAGGAGGAAGGCGGCGCCGAGAATGGCCCACAGGGGCAGTGAGCCCGGGGGGCCCGCGGTGAGCAGCGTCGCGGCCACCACGGCCTGCGCGCTCAACACCCATCCCAACATCCTGCGGCGGGGTCCGCTGTCGCCGGCGGCCCCCGCCGGGAGGCCCAGCAGGATGAATGGGAAGAAGCTCGCGGTGAGGACCAGACCCGCGCTCGAGACGGCGGCACCGCGGGCCAGCACGATCCACGGCAACACCACAATGGCCATGCCTTGCGCCAACGCGTGGAGGAACTGCACCGCCAGCAGGACCATTCCATTTCGCTGGCGGATGATGTGCGATGACGCGGCCACGCAACGACGTTATCGGACCGCCGAGACGTGTTCTGTAGCTCCGGGTCAATGTAACTGACACGTTCGTCTCAAGTGTCACACACGTCGGTGAATAGACATGCGCTCGGCCCGGGAACGCCGCGGCCGGCGAACGCGTTGACAGGGCGCCCGGCCGGTGCGGTAGGCTCAAAACCACGAAACTTGGCCGAGTTTGCGGGATTTCGCCCGCCGGCCGCACCAACGCCGACCAGAGGACCCCATGAGCGCCCAGCGTCCCGAGACGATCGCGCTGCACGGCGGGCAGGTGCCCGACCCCACCACCAACAGCCGTGCGGTGCCGATCTACCAGACCACGTCGTACGTCTTCAACGACGCCGACCACGCCGCCGACCTGTTCGCCCTGCGCACGCCGGGCAACATCTACACGCGCATCATGAACCCCACCTGGGACGTGCTGGAGCAGCGCGTCACCCAGTTGGAGGGCGGCATCGCGGCCTGTGTCACCGCCTCGGGCCAGTCGGCCGTGACCTACAGCGTGCTCAACGTGGCACGCGCCGGGGACAACATCGTGGCGCTGTCCACCCTGTACGGCGGCACCTACAACCTGTTCGCCCACACGCTGCCGCAGTACGGCGTGGAGGTGCGGTTCGTGGACCCGGGCGACCCCAGGGCGCTCGACGCCCTTGTGGACGACAACACCAAGGCCGTGTTCGCCGAGAGCATCGCCAACCCGCGCGTGAACGTGGTGGACCTTGACGCCTGGTCGGCGGCCGCCCACGCGCACGGCCTGCCGCTGATCGTGGACAACACCCTGGCCACGCCCATGCTGTGCCGGCCGTTCGAGCACGGCGCCGACATCGTGGTGCACTCGCTCACCAAGTTCATCGGTGGCCACGGCACCACCATCGGCGGCATCGTGGTGGACAGCGGCAAGTTCGACTGGCCGGCCCACAGCGATCGCTACCCGGGTCTCACCAAGCCCGACCCTCCTACCACGGGGTGGTGTGGAGCGACGCGCTGGGCCCGGCGGCCTACATCGGCCGGGTGCGCACCGTGCTGCTGCGCAACACCGGCGCGGCGCTGTCGCCGTTCAACGCGTTCATGCTGCTGCAGGGCATCGAGACCCTGCCGTTGCGCATGGAGCGCCACTCGGCCAACGCCCTGGCCGTGGCCAACCACCTGTCCGGCCACGACCGGGTCACCTGGGTGTCGTACCCGGGCCTGCCGGGTCAGCCCGACCACGATGTGGCATCCCGGGTGCTGAACGGCGGCTACGGCGCCATCCTCACCTTCGGGCTGCAGGGGGGCCGCGAGGCCGGCCGCGCGTTCATCAACGGCCTCAAGCTGTTCAGCCACCTGGCCAACGTGGGCGATGCCAAGTCGCTGGCCATCCACCCGGCCACCACCACGCACTCCCAGCTCAACGACGCCGAGCTGGAGGCCGCGGGGGTGAGCCAGGACATGGTGCGCCTGTCGGTGGGCATCGAGCACGTCGACGACCTCATCGCCGACCTCGACCAGGCCATCGCCGCCTCGGCGGGGTAGCCCTCCGGCGGGGTGGGGCGGGCGCCGACGTGGTTTGATGTGTCGGTGATGCCCGCCCCACCACTCCGCCCCGGGACGCCACGGTGACAGCGGCGGCCGTGGGCGGGTCAGTGGGTCAGGTCCAGACCCACCGCGTCACCCTGTTCGGCGCCGACTCCCCCCTCACCGTGGAGGGCGGGTCGCTGGCGCCCGTGGAGGTGGCCTACGAGACGTACGGCGCCCTCAACGCCGCACGCACCAACGCGGTGTTCATCTGCCATGCCCTCACGGGCGACGCGCACGCCGCGGGCCACCACGGCGACCCGGCGCGGCCCGGGTGGTGGGACACCATCATCGGCCCCGGCAAGCCGGTGGACACCGACCACCTGTTCGTGGTGTGCGCCAACCTGCTGGGCGGCTGCATGGGCACCACCGGCCCGTCGTCCATCGACCCCGGCACCGGCGACGCCTACGGGCTGCGGTTCCCGCTGTTCACCGTGCAGGACCTGGTGGGGGTGCACCGGGCGCTGATGCGCCACCTGGGCGTCGAGCGGCTGCTGGCGGTGGTGGGCGGGTCGCTGGGCGGCATGCAGGCCCTGCAGTGGGCGCTGGACCATCCCGAGGAGGTGCACTCGGCGGTGGTGGTGTGCTCCAGCTCGCGCCTGTCACCCCAGAACATCGCGTTCTCGGCCGTGGCCCGCGAGGCCATCATGCGCGACCCCAACTTCCACGGCGGCGACTACGCCCGGCATGAGGTGCGGCCCGACGCGGGCCTGGCGGTGGCGCGCATGATGGCCCACATCACGTACCTGTCCGAGGAGGGCATGCGCGCCAAGTTCGGGCGGCGCATCCAGGACCAGGACCAGCCGCGGTTCGGCTTCGACGTGGACTTCCAGGTGGAGAGCTACCTGCAGTACCAGGGCGAGGCGTTCCTGCGCCGCTTCGACGCCAACAGCTACCTGTACCTCACGCGGGTGATGGACTACTTCGACCCGTTCGGGGACATGACCGTGGCCGGCCCCAAGCTGGACCGCGTGGACACGCGCTTCCTGGTGATGAGCTTCGACTCGGACTGGCGGTTCGACACCGCCCATTCGCGGGAGCTGGTGCGCACCCTGGCCAGCCACCGGGTGCCCGTCACGTTCCGGGAGGTGCGCAGCACCCACGGCCACGACTCGTTTCTGCTGGTGATCCCCGAGTACCACGACACGGTGGCCCAGTTCCTGCAGCGCATGCGCACCGAGGTCGCGGCGTGAGGCCGGACCTCGGCATCGTGGCCGACATGGTGCCGCACGGCAGCCGAGTGCTTGACCTGGGCTGCGGCGACGGCGCCCTGCTGGAGGAGCTCATCCGCAGCCGCGGGTGCAGCGGCCAGGGCGTGGAGGTGTCCGCCGAGGCCTTCAACGCGTGCGTCAGCCGCGGCATCCCGGTGGTGAGCGCCGACATCGACGAGGGCCTGCCGGACTTCTCGGACGGCTCGTTCGACGTGGTGGTGCTGAGCCAGACGCTGCAGACCACCCACCATCCCGCCCTGGTGCTGCGGGAGATGATGCGCGTGGCCGGCGTGGGCATCGTGTCGTTCCCCAACTTCGGCCACGTCGGGCTGCGCGGCAAGCTGCTCGCCCTGGGCCGCATGCCCAGCTCCCGCCTGCTGCCCAACACCTGGTACGACACGCCCAACATCCACCTGTGCACCCTTTTGGACTTCGAGGAGCTGGTGCGGGCCGAGCACCTGTCGGTGGCCGGTCGCGTGCTGCTGAACCGCAGCGGCATGCTGGCCCCCGGATGGATCGGGCTGCGGCCCAACGTGCTGGCCGCCGGCGCCGCCTACCGGCTGGTGCGACCCGGCTGAGCCCCGCGCCGACCGGGGATGGGGGTCCTACAGGTCGAAGCCCAGCTGGCCCGCATCCTCCGATTGCCGTGGCGGCGGGGGCGGGGGAGGGGGCGCCGTGCTCACCACCGGCGGCCAGTCCTTGGTGGCGGCCTCCTGGGCCAGGCGGTCCGCCCGCTCGTTCTCCTCGTGCCCGGCGTGGCCCTTCACCAGGGTGGGCACCACGCGGCGGTGGCGGGTGAGCTCCACCAGCATGCGTTCCCACAGTTCCCGGTTGGCCACGGGCTCCTTGGAGGCGGTGCGCCAGCCGCGCCGCTGCCAGGAGGCCAGCCAGCCCTTCGCCAGGGCGTTCGCCACGTAGGAGCTGTCGGTCACCAGTCGCACCTCGGAGCCCTCCGGGGCGTGGTGCAGTCCCTCCAGCGCCGCCAGCAGTTCCATGCGGTTGTTGGTGCTGGGCGATTCGCCGCCGGTGAGCACCACCTCGCCGCCGTGCTCGTCGCTGAGGATGGCGGCCCAGCCGCCGCGTGAATCACTGCGGCCGTTGGCCGAGCAGGCGCCGTCGGTGACCAGCGTGATGGGGCCTGTGAGCGGGGTTTCCGGCATCCGCACAGGCTAATGCATGCGCGAGTTCGTGCGAATCGTGTCCGGACCGTTAAGAAAACGCACGCTTCGTTCGATCAAAGGGATGTCCGCGAGGAATGCCCCCAGCCGTGGAGTGCCGGGGACCCCCAGGTTTCCCGGGCTCGCGGCAATTCATTTGTTCTCATGGAGGAGACACACCTCATGATCGACCGGCTTCGCAACCGGGCCGAGGCTCAGAAGGGTTTCACCCTCATCGAGCTCCTGGTCGTGGTGATCATCATCGGTCTTCTGGCCGCGATCGCCATCCCGACGTTCCTCGGCCAGCGTGACCGCGCCAACGACGCTGCCGCCAAGTCGCTGGTGCGCAACGCGGCTTCTGCGATTGAGGCCGCTTACGCCGACACGCAGGACTACAGCGCCATCACCGTCGCCAGCGTGCAGGCCATCGAGCCGAGCATCCGCTTCGACGCCGTCAACAACGCCGCCGCGTCCGACCAGGTCGCCGTGACCTTCGCCGCCAGCGGTTACACGATCACCAGCAAGTCCAAGAGCGGGACCGTGTTCCAGCTCAAAAAGGACCTCACCGTGGCCAACGCGTCGCCCGTGGCGCGCACCTACACCACCTCGAGTGGGGGCACCGGCACCTGGTAGCAGCCGCCGGGGCGCTCGCCCCAGGCGTTCCCCTCGCATCGGGCTCGCGTTCGCGCGGGCCCGACGCGCATCTCCCACCCACATCCCGAGGCCTCCCATGCGTCACCGCACCGCCGCCCGTCGTCAGGGCGGCTTCACCCTCATCGAGCTGCTGGTGGTGGTCATCATCATCGGCATCCTCGCGGCAGTGGCCATCCCCATGTTCGTGGGACACCGCCGCCACGCCTACGACGCCAACGCGCAGTCGCTGGTGCGCGAGGCGGCCAGCACCATCGAGGCGGCCGCGGTCAACGGCGACTACGCCGGCCTGACGCCCGCCGCGGTGCAGGCGGAGGAGCAGAGCATCCGCTTCGACGCCGCCAACAACCTGGCCAAGAACGACGAGGTGGCCGTGGGCTTCAACGCCAACGGCTACACCATCAGCTCGCTCAGCCAGAGCGGCAAGACCTTCACCCTCACAAAGGACCTCACCCAGACGCCCCCGGTCACCCGCACATGCGGCGCCGGCTGCACCTGGTGAGAACTCTCAGATTCGGTGGTTGAGCCGCCGATACCCAGTAGGGCGGCGGGATCGCCGCACCCCCTCCACACAACGCGCAAGGAAGCGACCGACAGTGCCAGTCAACACCGGGTCATTCGCATCGGCAGGGACGCCACGCCCCAGGCTGCGCCGCTCCGTGGCGCCACGCGTGTGGTTGTCGCTGGCCGCGCTGGCGATGGCGGCGGTCCCCGCCGCGGGGCAGACGTCGGGGTCCACCGCCGTGCCGCCCATCCCCGCCACCAACAACGCCAAGTCGCCGTTCCTTGCCGACCGGGCGTCCAGTGAGCCGCTTGGCCTCAGCCCCAACCAGACCACCACGCCGCTGAAGTACCCCGCCGAGCCGGTGGTGCTGAGCTGGTCGCCGGTGCCGGGGGCGGTCAAGTACACGGTGGAGGTGTCCACCTCACCCAGCTTCGCCAAGCCCGTGTGGAGCACCACCACCGACCAGTGGCAGGCCAGCCCCACCAAGGTGCTGCCGGACGCCACGTACTGGTGGCGGGTGACCGCCGTCGACGCGGCGGGCAGCAAGGGCGTCACCAGCGACGTGGCCAAGTTCGCCAAGACCTGGCCGGCCACGGTCACCGGGGGCGTGCTGTCGGCCACCCCGGGCGGGGCGGCCACCAGCCTCATCCGCACCACCCCCTACATGCGGTGGGACGCGGTGCCGGGCGCGCGGGCGTACGACACGCAGGTCGCCGCCGCCGACCAGTTCGCCGCGCCGCAGTTCTACAGCTACAACTTCACCAACCCCGCCATGACCGTGGGTCTGGCCGGGGTGATGCCCGACGACGGCTACCAGTGGCGCGTTCGCGCCACCGACCCGGAGGCCAACCCGGGCCCGTGGGTCAACATGGGCTCGTTCACCAAGGCATGGGTGGCCCCGCAGGTGGTGAGCCCCCAAGACGGCGACAGCATCAGCACCTTCGAGCTGCGCTGGGACGCCGTGGCGGGCGCCGAGAAGTACCAGGTGGAGGTCACCGACCAGCAGTACACCTGGGAGGGCGACCCCCTGGTGTTCAACGTCACCACCGCGGCCACCGGCTTCGTCCCCAGCTACGACGAGGAGCGGGCGAAGGCCCTCGGCAACGGCCGGTTCTGGTGGCGGGTGCGTCCCGTCGTGGACGGCCAGTACGGCACCTGGACCGACGCGCAGCAGTTCGACTGGGTGGCCCCCTCGGCCACCGCGCCGTCGCCCGTGCTGAGCGACTCCGGCGACATCCACACCGCGCTCACGCCGCAGCTGAGCTCGGTGGCGGTCACCGGGGCCACCATCTACCGCTTCGACGTGGCCACCGACTCGCAGTTCAACAACATCGTGGAGAGCCAGATCACGCTGCAGCCGGCGTGGGTGCCGCGGTCCCCGCTGCCGGACAACCAGGTGGGGCAGGGCTACTACTGGCGGGTCATCCCGGGCACCGGCGCCACGCGCCTCAACCCGCGCTGGATGATCGACGAGAACCTTGCGCCGCGCGGCTCGTTCAAGAAGCAGACCGACGTGGCCCTGGGGTCGGCGGCCAGCGGCACCGTCGCCGAGCCGCCGCTGTTCAGCTGGTCCGATGTGCCGGGCGCCGCCAAGTACGAGCTGCAGCTGGCGCGCACCGCCCAGTTCGACTCGCCGGGGGCCACCAACACCGACGCGCAGACCGTCACGGTGTGGGGCACGGGCACCAGCTGGGCCAAGGACCAGGGCAAGCGCCTTCCCACGGGCACGTGGTTCTGGCGGGTGCGCGCCCACGACGGCGCCGACCAGGCGCTCACCTGGAGCCAGCCGCAGACCTTCACGCTGACCCTGCCGGCACTTCGGTGACCGCCCCCAACGACGGTTCCGTGGTGGTGGGCGCCCCGCTGCTGGAGTGGAACCCGGTGAACGGCGCGGCCATCTACCGGCTGCAGTTCAGCCAGTCGCCGGCCTTCGACGACGTCACCGACGGCACCAGCCTGCCGGGCACCGAGCAGGTGGCGTACACGCCCACCGGCACCGACATCAACAAGGCGGGCCAGTGGTACTGGCGTGTCCGCGCCGAGTTCGGCGACGGCGATGCCGGCCCGTGGAGCGCCACGCGCACCTTCAACAGCGTGGTGCCGCCCAAGTTCAACCTCGCCAAGCTGCCCGCCAAGGTCACCTACGGGCGCCGCCTGGTCATCTCCGGGCAGCTCACGGTGAGCGGCAAGCCCGTGGCCAACCCGCCCCTGGTGGTGGAGCGCCGCGTGTGGCCGGCCAGCGAGTACACCCCCTACGGCACCGTCAGCGGTGACGCCGGCGGGCGCTTCGCGTTCACCCTTCCGCAGACCCGCAGCGCCGGGTGGCGCATCCGCTGGGCCAAGACCGGCAACCACCCCGAGGGGGTCATGCCGTTCGCCCTGCGGGTGGTGCCGCGTGTGGCCTTCCGCACCAGCAGCACGCGGGTCGAGCGTCGCCACTCCTTCTCGGTGCGCGGGTCGGTGTACCCGGCGCGGGCCGCCTACGTGCAGCTCAAGAGCGCATCGGGCTGGGAGAACCTGGGCCGTGTGCCCGCCAGCGGCCGCTTCCACCTGTCGGTGAAGGCGTCGATGGCGGCGGGCAGGCAGCAGCTGCGCCTGTTCGTGCCGGCCGACGACCAGCACGTGCTGGACGCCACCGGCAGCGTGCGTCGCGGCCTGTTCGTCTACGACCGGATCGTCATCGGCTGATGCGCGCGCCGCTGCACATGGCACCGCTGTCCTACTGGGTGGCGATGGCGGGCCTTCTGGGCCTGGCCTTCGGGTCGTTCTCCACGGTCCTGGCGTGGCGCTGGCCGCGTCAGGAGTCGGTGGTGCACCCGCGCTCCCACTGCGCGGGCTGCGAGCGCACGCTGAGCCCGCTGGAGCTGATCCCGCTGGTGTCGTGGCTGGTGCAGCGCGGCCGCTGCCGCGGCTGCGGTGAGCGCGTGCACTGGCGCTACCCGGCCATCGAGCTGGCCAGCGCGGTGCTGCCGGCCCTGGCGGTGTTCAGCTTCGGTCCCACGTGGAAGGGCCTGGCGGCCGCGGTGATGGCCGTGGTGCTGGTGCCCGTGGTGGCCATCGACCTGGAGCACAAGCTCATCCCCGACGTGGTGGTGCTTCCCGCCGCCCTGGTGGGGCTGGGGCTGATGGTGGCCGCGGACCCCGCGGCCTGGTGGAAGCCGGTGGCCGCGGCCGCCGGTGCCGCCGCATTCATCTTCCTGCTGTGGTTGCTGTACCCGGGTGGCATGGGCTTCGGTGATGTGAAGCTGGCCCTGCTGCTGGGTGCGGTGCTGGGGGCGTCGGTGGTCCCCGCAATGTTCGTGGCCTTCGGCGCAGGATCGCTGCTCGGCCTGGCCCTCCTGGTGCGTCATGGCGCCGGGGCCCGCAAGATGGCCGTCCCGTTCGGCCCGTTTCTCGCCATGGGTGCCCTGGTGGCCCTGTGGTGGGGTCCCTCGATGATCGGCTGGTACGCCGATCGGCTCGGTTGAGCCAACCTGCCTCCCAACGATACGGACGTCGTTTAGATGAGCACAGTCGTCGCACTGGACATGGGGTCGAGCGCCATCGCGGGCGTCGAGCTGAAAACGGCTCGCGACCGGGTCTCGCTCACCAGGGCAGCGGTGGAGCCCCTGCCGCCGGGCCTGCTTCACGATGGCGAGATCCTGCAGCCGGATGAGCTCGCCGCGGAGCTGAAGCGCTTCTGGAAGGGCGCCAAGTTCTCGGGCAGGCGCGTGCGCCTGGGCGTGGCCAACCAGCGTGTGGTGGTGCGGGTCATCGACCTGCCCGCGCTTGATGACGAGAAGGAGCGCGCGGCGGCGGTGGAGTTCGAAGCCGCCGAGCACATCCCCATCCCGCCGGACCAGAGCGTGGTGGACTACCAGCCGGTGATGCGTTACCAGGGCGAGAGCGGCCCGCGCGAGCGCATCGTGGTGGTGGCCGCGCACCGCGACATGATCGACCAGCTGGTGTCGGTGGTCCGCAGCGCCGGCCTGCAGCCGGTGGGCATCGACCTGGAGGCGTTCGCGCTGCTGCGCGCCCTGCAGGCGCCGCCGCCGCTGGTGGACGAGGGCTCGCCCGACACGGCCGCCCAGGCGGTGGTGCACGTGGGCGCCGAGGTGACCCACGTGATCGTGTCGGTGGACCGCAACTGCCACTTCACCCGCATGATCGGGTTCGGCGGCGAGGAGCTCACCCGCGCGGTGGAGCAGCGCACCGGCCTGCCGCACGACGAGGCGGAGGCCCTCAAGCGCGCCTGCGGGCTGCTGGGACCGGTGCACGACGGCTGGGACGCCAACACGGTGGCCGAGGCGCGGCACGCGCTGGCCCTGGGCGCCCGCCCGCTGGTGCGCGAGGTGGCCCGCTCGCTGGACTACTACCGTTCGCAGCCGTTCTCGCGGGGCATCGACCAGGTGACCCTGTCGGGCGGCACCGCGCTGTGCGCCGGCATCGACCGCTACCTGCAGCAGGGCCTGGGCATGCACGTGGTGCTGGGCGACCCGCTGAGCCAGCTGGATGAGTCCGGTGACGTCTCCGCAGAGCTGGCGGCCCGTGCCGCCGTGGCCATCGGGCTGTCCCTGGACGCCCCGGGGGGTGCGTCATGAGGGCGGTCAACCTCCTTCCCGATCGCGGGGGACACGGGGGCGGCTTCGGCGGCCTCGGCGGTTCCCGCCGCACCCTGATCATCGCCGGCGCCGTCGTGGTGCTGGGCGGCATGGGCTACATGGCGTACAGCGCCCACTCGCAGGCCTCCGACCTGGGCAACCAGGTGCAGCAGGCGCAGACCGAGCAGGAGGGCCTCAACGGCCAGCTTGCGGCGCTCACCGCGGTGGACCAGCAGAACGCCGCCCTCACGGCGCGCAAGGGGGCCCTGGTGAGCCTGGCCTCGGCCCGGATCGACTGGGAGCGGCTGGTGCGCGACACGGTCACCGTCCTGCCGGACGGCGTGTGGCTGACCCAGCTGATGGGCACCTCGCCCACGCTCACCACCAGCGCCCCGTCCACGCCGGCTGCCAACACCCTCACGCAGGTGCCCGCCCCGGTGGGCCTGCACGTGGAGGGGCTGGCCCTGCAGCAGTCCGGTGTGGCGCAGCTGATGGCACGCCTGTCGGCGGTGCCCGGTCTGGGTGACGCGCGGCTGGCATCGGCCGAGTCGATCCAGCGCGGCACCAGGCAGGTCGTCCAGTTCGTCATGGACGTGCCGATCGACCAGCGTGCCCAGGACCGGCCCACCGTCACCGTCACCACGCCGACATCGGCAACGGCCACCGGAGTCACCCCATGAACATCAGCAAACGTGACCGCACGGTGCTCGCGGCCCTGGCCGCGGTGGCCGTCATCGGCGGGACCTACTGGTACGGCATCAAGCCGGCGCAGGCGCAGGTGGACCAGCGGCGGTCCGAGCTGTCCACCATCCAGAACAACTCGGACATGATCCGCGACCAGATCTCGCGCCTGCAGAAGGCCGCGGCGGGTGGCGCCGAGCGCACGGTGGAGAGCTTCCGCCTGGCCAAGGCCATGCCGGATCAGGCCAACGTCGTGGCCGCCATGGTGCAGCTGCAGAAGGTGGCGCGCGCCAGCAACATCCAGCTGGGCGTGATGCGCACCAGCGCCGTGTCCACCCTGGGCTCGCTCACCGTGGTGGAGCTGGAGGTGGACATCACCGGCAAGTACTTCGACGTGGACGACTTCATGTACCGCGTCCACCACATGGTGAGCGTCAACGCGAAGGGCGACCTCAGCGTGGGCGGCCGGCTGTTCGCCTTCAAGTCCATCACCCTGGATCTGGCGCAGGCGGCAACCGGCAGCTCGGGCTCGGACAACGTGTCCGGGATCCTGCACACCATGGTGTTCGCGGCGCCCTCCACGTCCGGCGCCAGCGCCACCACCGCCACGGGCGCCACCGCGTCCGCCACCACCGCCACCACCGGAGGTACCCAGTGACCCGCCAGACGCGCGCCGGCATCGCCGCCGCCGCGGCCGCCGCCTTCGTGTTCGCCGGGTGCGGCGGGGGAGGCAGCTCGTCGGGGTCGGGGGTGTCCACGACGCCGCTCACCGCCGGCTCGGGCAGCCAGTCCTCCGGCGTCAGCGCGATCCCCACCGGCGTGCTGTACGGGGCGCCCGACGCGGCCTCCGGGTCGCGGGCCGCGGGGACCCTGTCGGGGTACGACCAGTTCGGCGCCCGCCGTGACGGGTTCAAGCAGCTGGTGCCCGACGGCAACGGCACCACCAGCGGTACGCCCACCAGCACCACGGGCGGCACCACCACGGCGCCCGCCACCACGACGCCCACCACCACCACCCCGACGACGACCACCCCCACCACAACGACGCCCACCTCCACCACCCCGGTGGCGTCGCTGCTGGAGGCCGACTTCGACATCGGTGGCGAGCCCATCGTGGCCCGCGTCAACGACGCCATCCCGCCGGGCACCCAGCAGTTCACCGTGCAGGCCATCACCGCCAAGGCCGTGACCCTGCGCATCAACGGGGGCCTGCTGCCCAGCGGCGGTGACACGGTCAACCTCGCCCCGGGGCAGACCATCACCAACCAGACGGCGGGCACCACGTACAACGTGCGCCTGCTGGGCATCAAGAAGGCCTCGTAGCGACCTCCTGACCCCGCCGGACCCCCGCGGTCCGGCGGCGTCGGCCTGGCGCAACGCTCAACTCGCTCCTCGCGGGGTCGATTCCACCTGGGAGCTGGGGGTTTCCCCGGCCCTGTCTGTGGAAGTCCTGGACCCCACCACCAGCGAGGCCCGAATGCCGAGTCACCCCCTCCGTCGCCACACCATCCTGGTCGGCCTGGCCGGCGTCATCGCCTTCGGCGCCGCCGGAGGCGTCGCGACGGCCGCGACGCCGGGGACGGTGCTCCTCAAGCAGGAGAGCCCGCGTTCCAAGACGGTGACCACCACCACGGTGTTCAACGGGCGCACGGTCACCGCCGGCCTGGGGGTGTTCCACCTGCAGCTCACCCCGCAGGGGCAGCCCACCATCAGCGCCGAGGGCTTCTGCGACGACCCGCTGGTGGGCATCAACGGCGGGGTGACGTACCCCATCAGCATTCAGGACCTCACCGACGACCCGGCGCTGGACGGCGCCAACTACCGGGCGGCGGCCTACCTGATCCGCACGGTGGACGCGCGCCTTGCGGCCGCGGCCGACCAGTCGCTGGAGTCCGGCGCCACCCAGATCGCCGTGTGGCAGCTGGGCGGGCGCATCCTGGCGACCAACCCCACCAACGACCCGGTGATGAACGCGCGGGCCGCCGCGCTGCGCGCGCTGGCCCTGTCGGCCACCGCGGTGGCGCCGGGGGCCACGGCGGGGGCATCGGCCTGCGCCGGCACGGGCACCGTGGATGTCACCATCAGCGGCGCGGCGGGCACCCTGGGCACCGTGACGGTCAGCTCGGGGTCGGCGGTGGCATCGAACTCGCAGGTGGTGCTGGACGCCACCGGCCACGCCACGGTGCACATCACCGCCTCGGCCGCCGGCCAGTCGGTGGTGCGGGTGCAGCTGGCCACGGGCAAGCTGGTGCGCGCCGCGCGCACCGGCACCAACGGGCCGCAGCAGACCGTGATGGTCATCCCCGCCACCACCGAGTTCAACGTGCCGGTCACCTTCACCGACTGCACGCCCGCGCCGAACCCGGGTCCCGGCTCGACGCCCTCGGCAACCCCACCCCGGCGCCCGGGAGTCACCCCGCAGTCCACGCCGGTCACCCCCGGCACCCAGACCCCCCAGGGCGGCACCGGCACGCCGGGCGGCTCGGGCACCGTGCCCGCGGTGGTGCAGAAGCCGGGCCTGAAGGTGGTCAAGACCGGCCTGCTCAGCACGCATGGGCGCGGCGATACCGCATCCGGCTCACCAACACCGGCAACACCACCCACCGCACTCCCTGGTGGTGTCCGACCCGGTCCCGGCGGGCCTGTTCGTGCCCCGCAACTCCGCCACGGCCGCGCGCCTGCAGAACGGCGCGGTCACCTTCATGCCGGGCGACCTCAAGCCCGGCCAGAGCCGACTGTTCGTGGTGGGGCTCCGCGCAATGGGCAACCGGGTGGGCAAGGTCTGCAACGTGGCCGACGTGCGCGGCACCGACGGCACCGACGCCGACGCGCCCATCTCGGCGCAGTCCACGGCGTGCACCACGCTGAAGGGCACCCCGGCGCCCATCCACGCGCCGGCCGTCACCGGCTGAGCACACCGCACCGCGGGACGCACGTGACGGGGGCGGCCGGATGGCCGCCCCCGTTTGCGTTCAGGCGCGATGAACCGGCCGCGGCGTGAGGCCGCGGCGGCGCGTGGTGGCACTACTGGGTCTTGGCCGCCTCGTGCTCCAGCAGGGCGGCGTGCGCCATCTCCAGGCGCTCCCACGCGCGGCGCTCCGCCTCCTCGTGATCCTGAGGGGAGGAGTACAGGTGCGCACCGCGGACACCGCCAGGTAGTCATCGCGGGCGCGTTCGAGTTCCTCGGTGGCGCTGAGTGGGCTGAGCTCGGTCATCGGGCCTTACCTCCGGGTCCGGTCCACGGCCGGGACGTTGGGGCAGTATGACGCGATTCCCGGTCGGCGTCACTGATCAAACGTCGCGGGGAACCAGTTCGGCGTGCCGTCGCTCATCCCCCCGTGCGATGGGGCGCGTTCCCGCGCACGGACATGAAGGTCAGCGGGCATCGCCGGGCCGGTGCGAAGCGGTACCCCACGCCCGGTTCGGTGAGGATCCGGGTGGGCCGCGGGCCGTCCTCGATGCGTCGCCGCAGTTGCGACACGTGCACGCGGACGGTCTCGATGTCCAGCCCCGCCGGGGTCGTCCCACACCTCGGCGGCCAGCATCCGGTGGGTCAGAACGCGTCCGGCGTGCCGGGCGAAGCACGCCAGCAGGTCGAATTGCTTGGAGGTCAGGGCCACCGCGTGGCCGGCCACCGTCACCGCGCGGCGCATCAGATCGATCGACAGGTCTCCGCGGTGGATCACGGCGGCCTCCAGGGCGCTGCGCTGCGCCTGGCGCAGCGCAGCGCGCACCCCACCGACAACTCGGGCATGGAGAACGGCTTCGACACGTAGTCGTTGGCCCCCAGGTCGAGGGCGGCCACCTTGCGATCGTCGCCGTGCGCGGAGAGCACGATGAGTAGAGGACCGTGGGCGCGAACGCCCGCAGCCGGCGGATCACCTCGATGCCGTCGATGCCGGGGAGGCCAGGTCCAGCACCACCAGGTCCGGGGCGATCTCCTCGGCCACGCATTTCCACGGCCTTCTCACCCGACAGCACGCTCTGTGTGCGCGGTACCCCTGGGCATCCAGGGCCACCGACAGCGCCCGCAGGGGCCGGCTCGTAGTCAACGAGGAGGATGGTGGGGATGTCCTGTCGGCAGTGCCACGGTGAACGTCGCGCCCACTCCGAGTGGGTTCCACGCCGATGGTGCCACCGTGGGCCTCCACGAAGCCCGGCTGATGGCCAGCGCCAGCCGGCCCCGTCGCCGCGGGTACCCGGCCGCAGGCGGGTGTAGGGCTCGAACAGGCGCCGGCGCTCGGCCTCCGGGATGCCGGGCCCATGGTCGACCACCCGCAGCCGCACCGTGCCGTCCATCGCCTGCGCATCGATGCGAATGGGCCCACCGCCGTGCCCCGCCGCGTTCTGGATGAGGTTGGCCACCACCTGCCGGATCGGGGTCTCGTCCACGTCCAGCAACGGCAGTCCCTCGGGCACGTCCACCTCCACGTCCTGTTCGGCGGAGCCGATCCGCGCGGCAGGCCGGCGCCGCGAACACCAGGTCGTCCACCGGCACGCGATCGCGCTGCAGCCGCAGCGCGCCCGCCTCGATGCGCGAAGGTCCAGCAGGCTGGTCACCAGATGCGCCAGGCGGTCGGACTCGGCCTCGATGTCGCGCAGCATCGCCGCTCGCGCCGCCTCCGGCGGATGCCCGGTCTGCAGGGCCGAGGCGGCCGCCTTGATGGCCGTCAGCGGGGTGCGGAGGTCGTGGTTTCCGACTGCACCAGCGTCGTCCGCAGCCGGTCGTCTCCTCCAGGGCGGCCACGCGCGCGCCCTCCGCCGCCAGGCGCGCCCGCTCCAGCGCCAGGGCCATCACGCCGGCCACCGCCTCCAGTACGCGCTCGCGATCGGGGCCGAGGGCGCCCGTGCCCGGGTCGGCCACCAGCACCCCCAGCGGCCCGGTGGGGGACACCAGCGGGAAGGCCCTTGCGCTGCCCGTCCAGGCCGTAGTGGCACCGTGGCCGACGGCGCGCCGGTGCCCAGCACGCGCGCCGGGCGCGCTCCTCGCAGCGACCGGCCTCACCGGCCCGCCGCGGCGATGGGCTGGCCCTCCAGGCTCGCATGCAGGCAGGCGCCCACGAGGCCCAGCGCGTCCACCACCTCCGCCAGACCGCTGCGCAGTGTGGGCGCGAGCCGGGCGTTGCGGATCAACTCCACCGTCACCGACTGCAGGAGCGTTGCGTCGCGCGCCCGGCGGTTGGCCAGCTCGCGCGATTCGCGCGCCCGCGCGACGGCCGAGGCCACGATGACCGACACCAGGATGTATACCGCGAACGCCGCCAGACTCGAGGAGGCGTTGATGCGCGGCGAGTCGTAGGGCCGGGTGAAGAGGAAGTTGAACGCCAGCCCGCTCACCACGGCCGCGCCGGCCGCCACGGGAACCCCCGCGCCGGTGGCCAGCAGCGGGGGCAGGAGCAGCGCCAGGGCGATCGCCCCCTCGTGGCGGTCGCCCCGGAAGGGCAGCAGCATCGCGATGGCGAGCGCCAGCGCCAGCAGCCACACGAGGATGGAGCCGGGGGTACCGCGAGGCAATGCGCGCACGACCGCCGGGAGACGGCTCATCGTCTAACGCAGCGCATCCAGGGCCAGGTTGAGGTCCAGGACGTTCACCCGCGTGGTGCCCAGCAGGCCCATGGTCGGCGAGTTTACGCGCGTCATCACAAGCTGCCGCACCCGGGCGGGGTCCAGGCCCCGGGTGCGTGCCACCCGCGCCACCTGCACCAGCGCGGCGGCACGGGAGATGTCCGGGTCCAGCCCCGACCCGGATGTGGTGACCAGGTCCACCGGCACGGCGGCGGGGGCGACGCCCTCCAGCGTCGCCGTCACGCGCAGGCGCCTGCCCACCGCCCGGGCCAGGTCCGCGCTGTTGGGGCCCAGGTTGGACCCGGCGGACGCATCGGCGGCGTAGCCGGCGGCCGAGGGCCGGGGGTGGAAGTAGCGCGGCCCGGTGAACGCCTGCGCGATGAGGCTGGAGCCCACCACCCGTCCGTCCACCCGCACCAGCGAGCCCTGCGCCCGATCGTGGAAGGCCGCCTGGCCGATGGCCCACACCACCAGCGGGTAGGCCCCGCACAGCACGATGGTGAGGAGCACCACCGACACGATGGACCGTGAGAGTTCTCGCAGCATGTCAGTACCCCAGGACCTGCAGCAGCAGGTCGATCAGCTTGATTCCGATGAAGGGTGCGATCAGACCGCCCACGCCCCAGATCCACACGTTGCGGCGCAGCAGCGCCGTGGCGCTCATGGGGCGGTAGCGGACGCCGCGCAGGGCCACGGGGATCAGCAGCACGATGATCACCGCGTTGAAGATCACCGCCGAGAGGATCGCGCTCTCGGGGGTGCGCAGGTGGATGATGTTGAGCGAATCCAGCTGCGGGTAGGCCACCAGGAACATCGCGGGGACGATGGCGAAGAACTTGGCCAGGTCGTTGGCGATGGAGAACGTGGTGAGCGCCCCCCGTGTGATCAGCATCTGCTTGCCCACCTCCACCACGTCCAGCAGCTTGGTGGGGTTGGAGTCCAGGTCCACCATGTTCCCGGCCTCCTTGGCGGCGCTGGTCCCCGCGTTCATGGCCACGCCCACATCGGCCTGCGCCAGCGCGGGGGCGTCGTTGGTGCCGTCCCCGGTCATGGCCACCAGCACCCCGCCCTCCTGGTGGTGCCGGATGAGGGCCAGCTTGGCCTCGGGCGTGGCCTCGGCCAGGAAGTCGTCCACGCCGGCCTCCGCGGCGATGGCCGCGGCGGTGAGCGGGTTGTCGCCGGTGATCATCACCGTGCGGATGCCGGCGCGGCGCAGCTCGGCGAAGCGCTCGCGGATGCCCTGCTTGACCACGTCCTTCAGCTCCACCACGCCCAGCACCCGCGGGCCGTCGGCCACCACCAGCGGGGTGGCCCCCGCGCGGGCGATCCCGTCGATCATGGGCGCGACCGAGGCCGGCCAGGTGCCGCCCAGAGCCTCGATGTGGCGGCGCACCGCGTCACCGGCCCCCTTGCGCAGCGTGCGCCCGCCGATGTCCACACCGCTCATGCGGGTCTCGGCGCTGAACGGGATGAACCGGGCGGCGTGCGCGGCCAGCTCGTGCTCCCGGATCGCGAAGCGCTCCTTGGCCAGCACCACGATCGACCGGCCCTCGGGGGTCTCGTCGGCCAGCGAGGACAGCTGGGCCGCCTCGGCGAGGTCGCGGGGCTCCACGCCGTCCACGGGCACGAAGCGTGAGGCCTGCCGGTTGCCCAGGGTGATCGTGCCCGTCTTGTCCAACAGCAGCACGCTGACGTCACCCGCGGCCTCCACCGCGCGGCCGCTGGTGGCCAGCACGTTGCGCCGCACCAGCCGGTTCATGCCGGCGATGCCGATGGCCGACAGCAACGCGCCGATGGTTGTGGGGATGAGGGCCACGAACAGCGAGGCCAGCACGGCCAGCGTGAGGCCGGTGCCCGCGTAGTGCGCCATGGGCACCAGGGTGGCGGTGACCACCACGAAGATCACCGACAACCCCGCCAGCAGGATCGACAGCGCGATCTCGTTGGGCGTGCGCTGGCGGATGGCGCCCTCCACCAGACCGATCATGCGGTCCAGGAAGGTCTCGCCGGGGTTGGCCGAGATGCGCACCACGATGCGGTCCGACAGCACCCTCGTGCCCCCGGTCACGCTGGAGCGGTCGCCACCGGACTCCCGGATCACCGGGGCGGATTCGCCGGTGATGGCCGACTCGTCCACGCTGGCGATGCCCTCGACGATCTCCCCGTCGGCGGGGATCATGTCGCCGGCCTCGCACACCACCAGATCGCCCCGGCGCAGGTCGGGTGCCGGCACGGTGCGCTCGGCGCCGTCGTCCAGCCTGCGGGCCATGGTGGCGGTGCGCGTGGCGCGCAGGGCGTCGGCCTGGGCGCGCCCGCGCCCCTCGGCCAGGGCCTCCGCGAAGTTGGCGAACAGCACCGTCAGCCACAGCCAGATCGCGATCTGCACCTCGAAGGTGCGGTCGCCGGTGCCCTGGACGATGTCCACGATGAGCTGGCCGGTGACCAGCACCGTCACCACCTCCACCGACAGGATCACGGGGTTGCGCAGCAGCTGGCGGGGATCCAGCTTGCGCACCGCTCCGCCCATTGCGGTGCGGACGACGGGCCAGGCCAGCATGCCCGCGGCGGAGTGCGCCATCAGAAGAGCCTCCCGGTGAGTGCCTCCGCGATGGGCCCCAGGGCCAGCGCGGGGAAGAAGTTGAGGGCCCCCACCAGCAGCACGGTGCCCACGAGCAACCCCACGAAGATGGGGGAGGCGGTGGGCATGGTGCCCGGACCCACGGGGCGGGTGCGCTGCCCGGCGAGTGCCCCGGCCAGCGCCAGGATGGGGACGATGATCAGGAACCGGCCAAGGGCCATGCCGATGCCACCCACCACGTCGTAGTAGTCGGTGGCCCCGGTGAGCCCGCCGAACGCCGACCCGTTGTTGTTCCACTGCGAGGTCAGCGCGTAGAGGATCTCCGAGAACCCGTGCGGCCCCGCGTTGAGCGGCCCGGCCAGCCCGGCGTGCAGCACCACCGACAGGCCCACGGTGATCAGCACGCCCACGGGCATCACCAGCACGGCCAGCATCGAGAGCTTCACCTCTCGTGCGCGGATCCGCTTGCCCAGGTACTCCGGTGTGCGCCCGATCATCAGGCCGGCGATGAACACCGCGATCACCGCGAACAGCAGCATGGTGTACAGCCCCGAGCCCACGCCACCGGGCGACACCTCGCCCAGCATCATCCCGGCCATCAGCGCCCCACCGCTCACCGCGGTGTATGAGTCGTGCATGCCGTCCACGGCCCCCGTGGAGGTCATGGTGGTGCCAACCGCGAACGTCGCGGCCTCGGGCACGCTGATGCGCTGCTCCTTGCCCTCGGTGTTCACCACCGAGGCGGGCAGCCCGGCGCCCCGCAGGGCGGGGGTGGAGCGGTTCTCGGCGGGGATCGCCACGCACAGCGCCGCGGTGAACAGGATGGCCATGGCGGCGAACAACGCCACGCCCTGACGGCGCGCCCGCACCATGCGCCCGAACACGAACGGCAGGGCGAACGGGATCAGCAGCTCCGACCACAGCTCCAGGGTGTTGGTGAGCGGCGTGGGGTTCTCGAAGGGGTGCGCCGAGTTGGCGTTGAAGAACCCGCCGCCGTTGGTGCCCAGGTGCTTGATGGCCACCTGACTGGCCGCGGGACCGCGCGCGATGGTCTGGGTGGCGCCCTCCAGCGTGTGGGCGGTGACGGAGCCGTCGAAGGTCATCACCACGCCGCGCGAGACCAGCACCACGGCCAGCGCGAGCGCCAAGGGCAGCAGCAGGTAGTACAGCCCGCGCACCAGGTCGGCCCAGAAGTTGCCGATGGTGCCGGTGCCGCTGCGTGCGAAGCCCCGCACCAGCGCGATGGCCACCGCGATGCCCACCGCGGCGGACACGAAGTTCTGGAACGTCAGCCCCACCATCTGGCTGAGGTAGCTCATGGTGTTCTCGCCGGCGTAGTTCTGCCAGTTGGTGTTGGTGACGAAGCTCCAGGCGGTGTTGAAGGCGATGTCCGGCCGCACGCCCGACATCCCGTCCGGGTTGAGCGGCAGGTGTCCCTGCAGGCGCAGCAGCAGGTACAGCACCAGCACGCTCACCCCGGTGAAGCTCAGCAGGCTGCGGGCGTAGCCCTTCCAGTCCTGCTCATGGGCGGGGTCCACGCGCAGCGCCCGGTAGGTGAGGCGCTCCACCGGCCCCAGAACGGTGCCGAGCACCCCGGGGCGGCCCTCGTAGACCCGCACCATCCAGGCCGACAGGAACCACGCGGCGGCGAGCAGGGTGCCGAAGAACAGCACCATCTCCAGCGCGGTGCGCATCAGAAGCGCTCCGGCCGCAGCATGGCCACCACGAAGTACACGAACAGCACCACGGCCACGATCAGGCCGATCACCTGCGAGACGGACATCAGATGCGCCCCATCGCCAGCACGGTGCCGACGAAGACGGCCATCAGCACCACCGACACCACCACCATCACCACGTCGCTCATCGCTGGTCCCCTCTCGTGATCTGAGCCGGACCGGAGCCCGGCGGAAACCACGCTAGGACCGCCGCGCAAAGCGGCCGTAAACGGGGACGGGGTGCGCGTAACGATGGCTTTAGGCGGGGCCGCCCGAGGCCGGCCGCGCCCTACACTCGGCCGGTGTCCATCTACCAACCCGATCGGGGGCGGCTGCGGATCTACCTCGGCGCGGCCGCCGGGGTGGGGAAGACCTACCAGTGCCTGGGCGACGGGCTGCTGGCACGCGACGACGGCGTGGACGTGGTGGTGGGCTACCTGGAGCCCCACGGTCGGGCGCGCACCGAGGACCGTGCGCGCAACATGGAGCGGGCGCCCGTCCTGCGGCTGGGTCAGGGCGGGCGCGCCGAGACCGAGCTCGACGTGGAATGGCTGCTGTCCCGTCGGCCCTCAGTGGCCATCGTTGACGAACTGGCCCACGCCAACGCCGCCGGCGCGGAGCGTGCCAAGCGGTACCAGGACGTCGAGCGGCTGCTGGACGCGGGCATCGACGTGTGGACCACGGTCAACATCCAGCATCTGGAGAGCCTGCACGACCGGGTGCAGGCCCTCACCGGCATCGACGTGCGCGAGACATTCCCCGACCGCATCCTGCGCGAGGCCGCGGAGGTGCGACTGGTGGACCTCAACCCCGCGGCCCTGCGGGAGCGCATTGCGCAGGGGCTCGTGTACCCCACCGACCGCATCGACCGGGCCCTGACGGGCTTCTTCACCGTGGCCAACCTCTCCGCGCTGCGGGCCCTCGTGCTGCACGAGCTGGCGGAGATCGCCGCCGCCGACGCCCGGCGGGTGTGCGGCAGCCCCACCGCCGGGGCGGAGGTGGTGCTGGTGGGCATCGGCGGCCGGCGGACGTCGGCGGCGCGCCTGGTGCGGGCCGGGCAGCGTCTGGCCGAGCGCATGGACGCCGAACTGTACGTGCTCGTGGTGGAGCCGCAGGACGGTCGCGTGGACGCGTCCACCGCCGCGGTGCTGGACGAGGCGGAGCGCCTCACGGCCACGCTCGGCGGCACCTTCCTGCGGCGCCGCTCCGACGACGCCGCCGGCCAGCTGGTGCGCGAGCTGGAGGCTCAGCGCGTGACCCAGCTGGTGCTGGGGGTGAGCCACCGCGGCCGGCTGCGCCGCCTGACCGGGTCAGCCTCATCGAGACGGTGCTGCGCCGTGCCGGCGGCGTCAACGTCCACGTGGTGGCCGAGCCCATGGACGGTGTGCGCGCGGTGTAAGCGCTGGGTGCGGGCGCGGCGGGCGGATACACTCGCGCGCGCCGCTCGGCGGGAGGGCCCCTGAGGTGAGACATACGCGCTGGATCGTGTGGACGCTCGTCGCGGGCGCCCTTGCGGTGGCGGCCATGCTGGGCGTGCGCCTGGCGGCCCGCGTCACCGTGCACCAGGCGTTCTTCGACGCCCTGGGCATGGGGGGCGTGTACGCCACCCGCTGGCACCTCAACCTGCTGCTGGCCGTGGTGGGCGTGGTGCTGGCCCTGGCGGTGGCGCTGCCCGCGCTGCTGCTGGGCCGGGCGGTGCGCGGACGGGTGCCGGTGGCGGCCCGCGCGCGGCGGCCCTCCGGGCCGCTCACCGAGGAGGAGATCGAGCGGCTCACCCGCCGGCTGGATGTGGCCGACCTCACCGAGCTCCGCGGGAGCGACCCGGACCCGCCGGAGCCGTCCGCCGGCGACCGGCGGGCGCGCTGGGCCATCGCCTTCGGAGGTGCGGCGGTCACGGCCGCCCTGTCCATGGCGGTGACCGTGCCCGGGCTGATCGGCCTGCGCGACCGGCTGCTGGCGGCGGTGCACGCCACCGCGTTCGGGGTGACCGACCCGGTGTTCCACCGGGACGTGTCCTTCTACGTGTTCACCCTCCCCGCGTGGCGCGGGGTGGTGCAGGTGGTGTTCACCGCGCTGCTGGTGGGCACGCTGGGCGCCGCCGCGGTGGGCCTGGGACTGTGGCGGTACCTGCGCATGAACGGCGGCACCGTCTCGGCGGCGGGCATGCTCAGCCGCACCTGGAGCGTGGTGATCCCCCTGGGCGGCGTGCTGGTGGCCCTGGTGGGGGTGCAACTGTGGCTGTCGCGCTACGCCATGACCGCGGGCGGTGGCGAGCTGGTGGCCGGCGCCGGCGCGGCCGCCCGGGCGGTGGACATCCCCACCCGGGCCGTGGCCGCCGTGCTGCTGGTGGTCTCAGGGCTGCTGATGGTGGCCATGGGGGTGCGCGCGGTGCGCGAACGCGTGCTGGCCCGGGTGGGCACGGTGGTGGTGCTGGGCAGCCTGCTGTGGGCGCTCACGGGCCTTGCCCTGGTGGTGTTCGCCAGCGTCTGGTGGCTGGTGCTGGCCCTGCCTGCCGCGGCGGCCGTGCTGATGGCCGGGCGCGTGCGCGGCGGCCTGTGGGCGCACCAGCGCGTGCCGGAGTGGTGGGTGGTGGCCTTCGCCGCCGTCACCACCATCGTGGCCGGTGCCCTGGGGCCCGTGGGCGCCCTGCTCAACGACGCCGTGGTGCTGCGCGGCAACACCCTGCAGGTGGAGCGCGACAACATCGCCGCCACCCTGGCCGCCACCCGCCGCGCCGCGGGGCTGGAGGACGCCCAGCAGGTCACGGTGACCTACCGGGCCCGGGACGTGACGCGCGCCGCGGTGACGGCGCTGCCGGCGTCGATGGGGTCGCTGCGCCTGCTGGACGCCCAGGTGGCGTTGCAGGCCTGCCTGGCCCAGCTGCGCGACCGCCGGTACACCTGCGACGACGTGGACGTGGACCGCCAGGCCGTGGCGGGCGCCGCGCCGCGCACCGTCCTCACCATGGGCCGCGAGGTGAGCCCGCCGTCCGACTTCCCGGGGCGCCACTTCGTGTGGACCCACGGGTACGGGCTGCTGTCGGCGCCCGTCGACCGGGTGGCCACCGACGGCGGGCCGCGGTGGACCGCGCAGGGCATCCCCCAGACCGGCATCAGCCCGCCGCTGCGCCAGCCCGGCCTGTACTTCGGGGCCCGGCCCGGGATGCCGTGGGTGATGGCGAACGGGGCGCACACCCTGGTGGCCGACGGCAACAACCCCTCCACGCGGGTGTCGTGGTGCACCGGGGCCACGGCGTCGGCCTGCGGGGGTGAGGGCGGCACCGGCATCCGCGTGGGGAGCGGATGGCGCAGGTTCGCCATCACCGACGAGCTGGGCGGCATCCCGTACCTGGGTGGCGGCCGGGCGGTGTGGAACGCCACCGCCGGGGGCGCCGACGCCGCGGCCGGCCCGGACAGCCGCCTGCTGCTGTACCGCGACATCTCCTCCCGGCTGGCCATGCTGGCCCCCTTCCTGCAGCGCGACTCCGACCCCTGGTTCGCCGCCGCCGGCGGCCGGGTGTGGGTGCTGCAGGGCCTGTACGTCACCACGAGCGCCTACCCGTACGCCGCGTCCTTCAACGGCGCCAACTACGCCCGCGAGCCGGTCATCGCGGCCATGGACGCCTACTCGGGGCGCACCCACCTGTTCGTGATGGACCCGGCCGAGCCCATGCTGCGCACCTGGCGGGCGGTGTACCCGGGCCTGTTCACCGACGGCGCGGCCATGGACCGCATCGCCCCAGGCCTGCGGGCGCACCTGCGGGTGGGGGAGGACCTGTTCGACATGCGCTCCCAGGCCCTGCAGCGGTTCCATGTGGCCAAGGACAACGTGGACGGCTTCGCCACCGGCGCCGAGCCGTGGGTGCCCACCGAGGAGCAGGTGGGCACGGGCGCCGAGGGTCAGCGCGTGACCTCCCCGGCGCGGTTCACCTACGCACGCCTGCCCGGGGAGGCTCGCGAGCGCTTCCAGCTGCTGCGGCTGTTCAAGCCGCAGGCCGAGCGCGCCTCGGGCCTTGCGGCCATGCTGGCCATGAGCAGCGACGCCCCCTTCGGGCGGCTCACCGTGGTGCGCTTCGACCCCCAGAATCCCCCGGCCACCCTGGACGCCTTCACGGCGTCGGTGGGCCAGGACGACGCGCTGTCCCAGCAGATCGGCCAGCGGCAGGGCATCACGCGGGGCGACGCCATGGCCGTGCCCATCGGCAACGGCCTGCTGTACGTGCAGCCCCTGTACCTGGCGGGCGGGGTGGGCAAGTTCCCCACGCTGTGGCGGGTGGTGGTGTCCACCGGCGACGGGCGGGTGGTGGCGGGCCGCAGCCTGGCCGACGCCCTGCGCACGGCCCTGGGCGCCGGCGCCCCGGTGCGTGGCACCGCGCCGCGCGCGAGCCTGGCCCGCCTGGTGGCGCGCGCCGCCGAGGAGTGGGACGCCTACCGCCAGGCCTTCGGGGAGGGGCGCAACGCCGACGCGGCCCGGCACCTGGCCGCCTTCCAGGCGCTGCTGGCGCGCGCCCGGGCGCTGGCGGCCCGGGCGGGCGGATGAGCGGCGGCGGCGCCTACCGGGGGCGGGGCGGCTCCCAGCCGGTGCCGGGCCGCCGCGTGGGCGCGGTCCAGCCCCGGGCGGTCATGCCGCCCAGCCGCATCATGGTCTGCTTCACGGGCCACGGCACCCTGGTGTAGAGGGGCGCGAACACCAGCCGCCAGAACGGGTTGGTGGGCAGCGCGGGGGGCCGGGTGCCGGCGTCCGGGTACTTCCGTCGCATCGCGTCCATGGCGGCCACCGTGAGGGCCCGTTCACTGGCCGCCCGCAGCCGCCGCTTGGCGTCGTCGGCGCGGCTCATCTGGCCCCCGCCTTGCGCAGCTCGGCCAGGCCGTTCTGGGCGGCGATGGCCATGGGCTCGAACAGCGCGCCGATGGGCGGGGAGTAGATGTTCTCCATCCAGGCGATGTCCTCCAGCGTGGCGCCCCGCTTGGCGGTGAACGCCAGGAAGTCGCACCGTTCCTTCACGCCCTCGCCGCCGTGGACCTGCGCGCCGATGAGCCGGTGGGTGTCGGGCTCGGCCAGCAGCTTCACGTTGGTGCGCGTGGCGCCGGGGAAGTAGCGGGCCCGGGACACGCCCACGCCCTTGGCCACCACGTACGGCACGCCCACCGCCGTGGCCAGCGTCTCGCCCAGCGAGAAGCCCCCGATGGTGTAGTCGCCGCCCACCAGCCCCCACGGCACCCACACGGGGTCGTAGCTGCGCCGCTCGCCGCCCGCGTTGGCGCCCGCGGTGCGCCCCTGGGCGTACGCGTGCGAACCGGTGAGGCCCCGGATGGGGATCAGCGTGAGCCCGTGCGGCACCTCCACCACGTCGCCGGCGGCCCACACGCCCGGCACCGAGGTCTCCATGCGCTCGTTCACCACGATGCCGCCCGTGCTGCCGATCTTCACGCCGGCCGCCTCGGCCAGCGCGTTGTTGGGCAGCTTGTGCAGGCACACGATCACCACGTCGCAGGGGATGTCCCCGTCGCTGGTGGCCACCGCGCGCACGCGGCCCTCGGCGCCCAGGAACTCCTTCACGGTGGTGCCGAAGCGGAGGGTCACCCCGTGCTTCTCCAGCGACTCGTGCACGGGCTGGGCCACGTCCGGGTCGAGCACCTCGTGCAGCGCCCAGGGGCCCTCGTCCACGAAGTGCACCGCGATGCCCCGACGGCCCAGGTTGCCGGCCATCTCCACGCCCAACGGCGTGGCGCCCACCACCACGGCGGTCTTCACGGAGTCGAGTTCCTTGTCGAACTCCATGGCCTTGCGGATGTTCTTGACGTAGTGCAGGCCCTCGAGGTTGGACCCCGGCACGTCCGGCTTCTCCCACAGGAACCCGGTGCACACGATCAGCTTGTCGAAGCCCTCGTGCTGGTTGCGGGCCGTCACGGTGCGGCGGTCCAGGTCGATGTCGGTGATCACGGTCTCCATGCGCATGTCGAGGCCGTCCTCGACGTAGCGGTCCACCGTGGACAGGAACAGATCCTCGAACTTCGGGATCTCCCGGCCGTGCACGAACGGGATGCCGCACGGCGAGTAGGCCACGTCCTCGAACTCGGTGAAGAGGGTGACCTTCATGTCGGGGTTGACGCGCTTGGCGATGGTGGCGGCCGCGATGCCCGCGCCGCCGCCGCCGATGACGATGAGCCGCTCGCTCATGAATCCTCCTGTCGCTGCGAGCCGGAGCCGGTGTGCACCCCCACGTCCTCCGCGGCGCGGAGCTCGTCGAGGGTCTCGCGTGAACGCGCCAGCCGCCATGTCCCGTCATCACGGGCCACGACCGCGGGGCGCAGGTCGCCGAACTGGGTGGACTGCACCTGCTGGTAGGCGCCGGCCGCCGACACCACCAGCACGTCGCCGGGGCGCAGGTCGGCGGGCAGCGCCGCCGCCGGGTGCAGGACGTCGGTGTTGAGGCAGAGGGGGCCGGACACCAGGGCGGGTTCCAGAAGCGTCCCGTCGGTGGGCGGGATGGCGGTGCGGATGGCCGGCCAGGCCCACAGCGCGCCGGGCAGCAGGTTGGTACCCGCGTCCACGATCAGCGCCCTGCGCCCGTCGGTGAGGCGCTTCACCGCCACCACCGTGGTGGCCAACTCCACGGCCTGGGACACCAGCGCCCGCCCCGGCTCCACCATAAGCCGTCCCCGGAAACCCGCGTCGGCCAGGGCCCGCCCGATGGCGTGGGCGTGCTCGTCGGCGTCGGGTGGCGCGGGCAGCCCGCCCCCCACGTCGACGGTGCCGATGCCCACACCCCGCCTGCCGGCCTCGGCGGCCAGGCGGCCCAGCAGGGCCGCACCGGCGGCGTGGTCGTCGGGGCCGCGCGGCCACCGGATGCGCACCCGCGAGGCCAGCGGGGCGGACGGGTCCACCGCGTCGTCCAGGTCCGTGGACACCACGTGCATGCTGAGGGCCTCCACGCGCAGCCCGGCCGCCCGGGCGCGGACGGCGGTGGGCACCACCTGGTCCGGGGGGATCCCGAAGCGGCTGGTGGCACCGAGGGCCCCTGGCACCGCCACGCGCACGCCCACGCGGCGCACGCCCGCCCGCCGCGCCCGGTCCACCTCGTCGGGGCCGTCCAGCAGCACCAGGGCGTCGTCACGGCCGGCCCAGCCCAGCAGCCGGTCGGATTTGGCGGGGCCGTTCACCACGATGTCGGGGCCCGTGTGCCCGGCCACCTCGCGGGCCAGCAGGTATTCGGCGTCGCACACCACCTCGGCCAGGGCGCCGTCGCGGGCCAGCGCCCGCAGGAACACCCCCAGCCGGTTGGTTTTGTACGAGTAGGCCACCGCCACGTCGTCCCAGGCCTTGGCGAGCGTGGCGCGCAGCTCGGCGTGGGCGCGCGGCACGCCGGTGACGTCGGCCATCCACAGCGGCGACCCGTGGGCGGCGACCAGGTCGGCCGCGTTCACGCGCCGCGCCTCAGCGTCTCGGCCAGGCGGCGGGCGCGGCCGGTGCCCTTGCCCTCCAGCAGCTCGATCACCGGCTGGCGCCACCGCCCGGCGGCGGCCTCGGCGGCGGCCTCGGGCAGCACCTCGCGCAGGTGGCGCATGGCCCACTCGTCGGGGCGGGAGAGGTTGATGCGCAGCACGTCCGCCGCGGCCCGCTCGCCCAGCCCGTCGCCCGGGTACACCGCCACGCGCCGCGCGAACAGGGCCACCATGAGCTCCTGCGCGGAGGCGCCCAGCTCGGCGCAGGACACCGCGCAGGCGATGCCGCGCTGCGGGGGCACCACCAGCCGCAGGCCGTCGATGCCGGCCAGCGTGTCGCGCAGGTGCGCCAGGTTGCGGCGCACCACCCCGGCGGCGTGCTGCAGGTAGGCGTCGTCGCCCAGGGCCGCGCGGGCGGCCTCCTGGGCCACCAGGTTGGTGTTGAGGCGGGTGAGGGCGGCCTTCAGCTGCAGGCACCCGCGCATCAGCACGGGCGGGCCGGCCAGGAATCCCACCCGGGCCCCGGCCATGCCCCAGCAGTGGGACATCGAGAACGTCGCCACCGCGTTCTGGGTGAGCTCCTGCACGGGCAGGACGTGCAGCGGGGCGTCGGGGTCGATGGGGATGGCACCGTGGGTGACGTCGTGGATCAGCAGGAACCCGTGGTGCTCGGCCAGGGCGGCGAGGGCCTCGATCTCCTCGCGCGTGGCCACCGTGCCGTACGGGTTCATGGGGTCCACCATCACCAGCGCCCGGGTGCGGGGGGAGATGCGCCGGGCCACCGCGTCGGGGTCCAGGCGGAAGCCGGTACCGGCCGAGATGGGCACGCCCACGGGGTGGCGCCCGCCGCCAGCACCGAGGAGGGCACGTGGAAGTACCCGGGATCGCTCAGCAGCACCTCGTCGCCGGGATCGACGGTGGCCATCAGCGCCAGGGTGAGCCCCTCCTGGGCACCGGCGGTGCCGATCACCTCCAGCGTGTCGCCGCGCACGCCGCCCAGCCGGCGGGCGGCGGCATCGCGCAGCGGCTCGATGAGATCGGGCGTGTATTGGTTGAGCGCCTCCGCCGACACGGCGTCGCGCATGGCGCTCACCGCGGCCTCGGGGGGCCCGGCGAAGCATGTGAGCCACCCCAGGTCGGCCCACACCGCCGGGTCCAGCCGGGTGGTGCCGTCGGGGTAGAGGTCCTCCGCGTCCATCCCCAGGATGCCGATGGCGTCGCGGTAGGTGACGTAGTTCCACATGGCGTGGTGGCTGCGCTGCAGGGTGCGCAGCCGGCCCGAGGCCAGCGGGTGGCCCTTGGCCACCGGGCCCCAGGTGAGCACGCTGCTCACGCGAGGTCCTCGCGCACGAACCGCATCACCCGGTAGATGCCGTGCCGGTCGGCGGTGATGCGGGCCGGTGCGTAGCCGGCCGCGGCCGCCCACTGCACGATCCACTCGTGCGGCCGCAACCGCCACACGCACCGCCGGCCGGCGGCGTTGCGCCACACGCGGGCGATGTACTCGATCTCCGGGTTCCGGGTCTGCACGTTGCACACGATCTGCGCGGGCCGCAGCAGCCGGCCCACGTCCAGCAGGTGGCGGCGGATGCGCTCGTCGTCGTGGTAGATGCCGTAGAGGCCCAGCTCCAGGAGGATGTCGGGGTGGGGGGCCAGCGCGGCCAGGCCGTCCACCGCGAAGGCGTCGGCCCGGTACACCTTCACCCGTCCGTCCACGCCCAGCCGGCGGGCGGTGTCGCCCGCCAGGCCCAGGGCGGCGGGGTCGATGTCGCACAGCACCGCGCGGGCCGTGGGGTGCCCGGCGATGGCCGTGAGCAGGTAGGGGGCCGGGCCGGCGGCCACGTCCATCACCAGCGGCCCCTCCGGGCCGGGGTGGGCGGTGATGGCGTCGGCCACGGCCTCCCGGGCCAGGTCGCGGATGTCGCGGAACGCCTGGCAGGTGGGGCGCGCCAGCAGCCGGCGGTCCAGCGCCACGCCCAGGGGGGTGCGTCCCCGCGGCCGGTCGGCGTACACGTGGTCCATGAAGGCCCCGGAGTCGAACCCCTGGCGGTAGCCGATCCCCAGCCCCCGGCTGAGGTGACCGCCCGCGCGGTTGGCAAGGTGCAGGGCGCGGTAGTGCCAGGCGCGCGGCGAGGTGGCGGGCAGCTCGCGGGTGAGTGCCGCGAACCGCTGCGCGACGGCCTCGGCCTCATTCCGGCGAGCGGTCATGGACGTGTGGCGCTCGCGCGCGACCACGCCTTGGGATGCGCCGAAGGAAGGCTCAGCCACGGTACGTGGGCGTCTCGGCCAGCTCGCGGATGCGGTAGCGCTCGTGCGCCTCCTGGGCCAGCTCCCGGCCGCGCGGCCCCACCAGGGCCGCCAGGCCCGCGCGGGCGCGCTCGTTGTCGGCGCGCACCACCGTGACCACCTCCAGGTCCTCGCCACGGGCGGCGTGCGCGTACACGCTCAGCAGCTCCTCGAAGTGGTCCAGCGACCCCAGGGCGTAGCCCAGCAACTCGTCCATGTCGGTGATGAGGGGGATGCGGGTGTAGATGCCCTCGCCCTCATCCGGGCAGACGTAGGCGTCGGGATCGACGCCGTGCGCGATGGCGCGCTGCCGGAACAGCATCATGTGCCGGGCGTTGTCGCCCACCACGCCGGCCACCAGGGCCTTCAGGGCGGGATCGTCGATCGTGGGCACCCGCGCGGCGAACAGGTCCACCCAGGCGCGCATCCCGTAGGCGTGGCGCGCGAAGACACGCCCCAGGCGGCCGGTATCGGAGGCCAGCACCTGCGTCAGCTCGTCCCGATTGGCAAGCGCCATCAGCGTTCACTCCTGGAAACGCGCGTTGACTTCAGTAGCAACATACTCGACGTCCACGCCGCCCGCCATGGTGTTGGACACCCAGCAGACGCGCGCCGCCCGCGCCATCAGCGGCTCCCACCGGTCCCGCCGCAGGGCCACCTCCGCCTCCACCACCAGGCGCCCGTAGCGCGGCTCGGTGCCCGCGCGATCGGCCCGCACGCTCACCTCCAGGCCGGGCAGTTCCAGGTCGCGTTTGGCCGCCACCCAGCGCAGCGCCAGGCAGAAGCAGGAGGCCAGCGCGGCGCACAGCAGCTCGGTGGGCATGGGGCCGGTGTCGCCGCCGCCCTCGGAGGGGGGCTCGTCCACGCGGATGAGGTGGTGGCGGATGTGCACGTCGGTGGCCCAGCCGCGCCGCCACACCGCCCGCGCCCGGATGCGGCCGTCGTCGCTCATGCGTGCCGCAGCACGCGGTCACGCTGTGCCAGGAACGCCGTGTACGCGGCCTCGTGGGCCGCGGCGCTGGTGTCCCAGCCGTGCAGCGCGGCGGCCGCGGGACCGGCGGCGGCCATCGACCGCGCCAGGTCGGTGTCGCCCACCAGCCGCACCACCGCCCGGGCCAGGGCGTGCGGGGCGCCCACGGGCACCAGCAGGCCGGTGTGCTCGTGGTCGATGAACCCGCGGAACACGTCCAGGTCGCTGGCCACCACCGGCAGGCCGCAGGCCATGGCCTCCAGGGCCACCAGCCCGAAGCCCTCCTTCACCGAGGGGAACACGAACAGGTCGGCGGCCCGGTAGGCGTCCAGCAGCTCCTCGTCGGTGACCGGCCCGGTCATGCGCACGTGCTCCCGGCAGTCCAGTTCGGTGAGGCGGTCATCGAAGCGCTGGCGCTCGTGCCGGTAGTCGAACAGGGTGGCCCCGCCGGCCACGATCAGCAGCGGGCGGTGCTCGGGGAGGGCCTGCCGCACCCGCGCGAACGCGTCAAGCAGGGTGAGCGACCCCTTGCGCGGTTCCACCCCGCCCACGGTGAGCAGCACCAGCCGGCCACGCACGCCCAGCGACGCACGGGCCGCGCGGCGTTGGGCGGGGTCCCCCGGGGTGAAGCGTGTCGTGTCCACGCCGTTGCTCACCAGCCCGGCCCGCAGGCCGAACTCCTCCCGCAGGCGCTCCACCCACGGCGCGGAGACGCACAGCACCAGGTCGGGGGCCGCGATGGAGCGGTCCTGGCAGGCGATGAGGGAGGGGCTCACGAAGTCGTCCACGTGGTGCACGGTGCGCACCACGTGCGGCAGCACGCCCTCGTCGCGCAGGTCCAGCGCCGCGTTGGCCGACAGGCAGTCCTGGCTGTGCACCACGTCCGGCACGCCGTGGGTGGCGAGGAGGTGCCGCAGGCCCTCGCGGTAGGCGTGCATCATCCCCGCGATGCGCTGGTCGAACTCCGCCTCGGTGGGCTCGTGGCGGATGACGTGCACGGGCACCGGGGTGTCGCGGAACAGCGTCTCGCCGGGCCGGGCCAGCACCACCAGCTCGGCGCGGTGGCCGCGCGTCTCCAGGGCCTCGGCCACGGCGATCGCGTGCACCACCCCGCCGCGCGGACGCGCGGAGTAGGTCAGCACCATGACCCTCACGACTCCCCCAGCACCGCGGCCATGGCCAGCCGGGCCGCGGCCGCGTTGGAGGGGGCCACCAGCACGCCCGCATCGCGCAGCGTGCGCTCCTGGCGTGCGGAGTCCTGGGGATCGGCGGCGGTGCCGCACACGCGAGCGATCACCGGGATGCGGGCGGTGAGGCCGGCCAGCACCGGCGCCAGCTCGGCCGCGGGGTCCGGGTGCGCGCCGTGGCCCAGCACCAGGTCCACCAGCACGCAGCCCACGCCGTCGTCCCCGGCCGCCTCGCGCAGCATGTCCGCGCGCACCGTGAGGTCCACCATGGGGTGGGGCCTGCCCCGCGTGTACTCCTCCTCGCCCAGGTCCAGCACCACGTGGGCTGAGCCGGACTGCGGGTGGTGGGTGACGTTGCCTCCCACGGCCATGTGCGGCTCCAGGATGGTGAGCGCCTCGTGGGCGAGGGACCCGCCCGAGTACAGGGCCAGCAATCCCCTGCCACGGGCCGCCCGCCAGGGGGCGTCATCGGGTGGCGGCGGGGCCGGCGCGGGCGCCGTGCCTGCCGCGGCGGCGGCACCGGCCTCCAGGGTGGCGTGCACCGGGAAGCCCGCGGCCGGGCCGTCCCAGCCCACGAACGCGGCCACCACGGGCGTGGCGTCCGGGATCTCGGCGGCCAGCCGCGCCACCACCGCCGGATCCGGGGGTTTGGACACCAGCAGCAGGCGCTCGGTCTCCGGGTCGTCGGCCAGCAGCCGCATGGCCTGGCGGAACATGATGCCGCCCACGTCCTCCGACAGGTCGCGGCCGCCCACGCCGATCACCTGCGACACGCCCACGCCCGCGGCGTCCAGCAGGCACGCCACCTCCTGGGCGCCGGTGCCGGCGGCCGCCACCACGCCCACCGGTCCGCGCCGCACCACGTTCATGAACCCCAGGCCCACCCCGCCCAGCATGGCGGTGCCGCAGCCGGGGCCCATCACCAGCCGCCCGCGGGCCTCACCGCGGCGCTTGAGGGCCACCTCGTCGTCCACCGAGACGTGGTCGGAGAACAGGAACACGTCCATGTCCAGCGTCAGCGCGCGGTGCGCCTCCAGGGCGGCGTACTCGCCGGGCACCGACACCAGGGCCAGGTTGGCGCCGGGCAGGCGCTCGCGGGCGGACACCAGGGTGCGGGGGGCGGCCACCGTGGCGGCGGTGGTGTCGGTGGCGGCCGCCACCAGCCCGCGCTCGGCGTCGGCCAGCGCCCCCGCCGCCACCGCGGGGTCGTCGGCGGACACCGCGATCACCACGTCCCCGGGGCCGGCGCTCACCTCGGCCCCCAGGGCGCGCAGCGCCTCCAGGTTGGCCGGCGTGCCCATCCCCAGCTCGCAGGCGTCCACGCCGTCGGTGCCGCGCACGGCGCGCGCCACGCCCATCAGGCGCATGGAGTCGGCGTACCGGCCCGTGATGACGCGGACGTGCCAGCTCATGCGGCCCAGGCCACGGCGGAGGGGCCCTCGTCGTTGGGCACGATCCAGGTGCCACCCCCGGCGATGGCCTCCCCGATGCGCTCGGGGCCGGTGATGATGGCGCGCCCGCCGTCGTGCGCGAACGCCGCACCGGCCTCCACCTTGGGGCCCATGGATCCCGCCGGGAACTCGCCCTCGGACAGGTGCCGGCGGGCCTGATCCACGGTGAGCCGCGCCAGCGAGCGCTGCCAGCGGGTGCCGAAGTCCAGGGCCACGTGGTCCACGCCGGTCACCATCAGCAGCACGTCGCAGCCCACGGCGTGGGCCATCAGCAGCGCGGTGCGGTCCTTGTCCACCACCGCGTCCACGCCGTGCAGGCCGCCCGGGCCGTCCACCACCGGGATGCCGCCGCCCCCGCCGGCGATCACCAGGATGCCGTGCTGCACCAGCAGGCGGATGCCGTCGCGCTCGATGATCTCCAGCGGCATGGGGCTGGGCACCAGGCGCCGCCAGCCGCGGCCCGCGTCGTGGCCCACCGTCCACCCCGCCGAGGCGGCGTGCCGCCGCGCCTGGGCCTCGTCGTAGAAGGGCCCGATGGGCTTGGTGGGGGTGGCGAAGGCCGGGTCGTCGGCGCGCACCAGCACGCGGGTGACCACGGCGGTGGTGGGCAGGTGGGGGTCGGCCTCCGCGATGACCTGCTGCAGCAGGTAGCCCAGGTCACCCTGGGTCATGGCCACCAGGGCGTCCAGGGGCAGGTCGGGCACATGGCGCACCGCGCCGCGCTGCTGGATCGCCAGCGCCCCCACCTGGGGCCCGTTGCCATGGGTGACCACCACCTGGTGGCCCTGCTGGTGCAGCTGCGCCACCCCGCGCGCCACGGCGCGGGCGTTGTCCATCTGCTCGTCCCAGGTGCCGCGCTGCCCCTCCCGGGCCAGCGCGTTGCCCCCCAGTGCCACGAGCACGCGCACGGGGGCCGGGTCCTAGCTGCCTCGGATCGCGAGCCAGATGGCCCGCGCCGGCAGGTCGGCGGGGTTGCTCCAGGAGTGCTTGCAGGTGGTGCGGAAGTGGATGGAGTCGCCCTCGCGCAGCTCGTACACCTCGTCGTCGATCACGAAGGTCATCTCGCCCTCGGTGACCAGCACCAGCTCCTCACCGGGGTGCACCATGGGCTCGGGTCCCGAGTCGGCGCCGGGCTCCAGGTGCGCCTCGGCGCCCGCCACGAAGAACGGGCCGTACCGGCCGGAGATGTTCGCCAGGGTGAGCCCCCGCTTGCTGGTGTACAGCTGCGCGCGCTCGTCGGCCCGCACCACCGTGACGGGGCGCAGCGGCTCGGACTCCTCGATGAAATGGCTCACGGTCTTGCCCAGCGCCGCCGCCAGCTTCATCAGGGTGGCGATGGTGGGGGTGATGCCGCCCTTCTCGATCTTGTGCACCGCCGCGGGCGACAGCCCCGCGCGCGTGGCCAGCTGCTGCAGCGACCAGCCGCGTTCGGCGCGGGCCTTGGCCAGCTTGCCGCCGATCTCCGAGACGGTCTCCTGAATTGCGGCTGTGAGCTCGGTCGTCCCCATATCCATCCACCTCCGGAAATGCAGTGTGTACTTCGCGACACGCCGCTGGCAACCCTGCGGACGGCCGGTCGGCGGAACCGGCGGTCCGTGGGGCGCGTGTGTGGGACGGCGCGTTTCCTGGAGTGCATAGATTGCATGTCTATGGCCAATTGTCCAGAACGGCTTCGCGTTCGCTTTGTCACCGGCAGGGTTGACGCCGGCCGTGCGCTGGGGATAGACCTGCATTCACGATCCGACATGAAATCGCGGCGTAACGCCGGAGGGAACGCGGCGGGCGCCGAGACCCCCCCTGGTAGGAGGTAGCGGTGGCGGTAAACGACGCACTCGCCGGCCTGAAGGCGGCGGGCACCGAGCTGTTCGACACGTCCGAGAAGATCTTCCCCGACGTGAAGGCCGAGCCGGGCGAGACGGCCTACACGTTCATGCACACCGTGCCGTACGAGGGGTCGGTGGGTCTCGTCAACCTGCTCACCACCACCCGCGTGCTGCGCAAGGGGTTCAAGGCCCACCTGGTGCTGTACGGGCCCGGTGTGCTGATGGCCGCGGGTTCACGCGGCTTCCCCAAGGTGGGCGACGAGGCCTTTCCAGGCCACATGGCCATCAACCGGCAGATCAAGACCTTCATGGACGAGGGCGGCACCGTGTACGCGTGCCGCTTCGCCAGCGGGGCCCTGTACGGGTTCCCGGAGGACCTGATGATGGAGGGCGTCAAGCCGTTCCACCCGCTGGATGTCCTGGACTGCGCGCTCACCGCATGGCGGGAGCGGGCGTTCCAGCTCAACACCTGGACCGTGTAGGGATCAGGGGTCGCAATGCCCGTCGAGCGCGACGAGGCCATCGCAACCTGGCGGCGCGCCGAACGGCTCGTCTACCCGGTGGTGATGGTGAACGCCGCGCTCTACGAGCAGTACCTGCAGGTGGTGCGCGCGGTCGTCGATGAGCTCGGCGACGTGCGCACCGAGGATGACCTCGTGGCGGCGTGGCGTCAGCACCGCACCATCGCGGCCGAGGCCATCGCCCGGCTGTCGCCCTCCATGGGGCCCCTCATGGACCACGATGCCGTCCGGGACGCGGCGTTCTGCCAGCGTCACCGCGACATCACGCGCGAGAACGGCAAGCAGATCGCCCGCGACCGGCTGGAGCAGGCGCGGCGGGACCGCGCCGACTGGGTGGTGTTGTTCGAGGACGTCACGCCCTTCGGTTCGCACCGGCTGGA
>JAXLSS010000025.1:0-40654 GCA_046330395.1 Thermoleophilia bacterium | reverse complement strand
CGACCTCAACGCCGCGGTGGTCAACGGCCTGCAGCGCGCCGCCGACCTGCTGGGCATGGAGGTGCCGGAGGTGAAGAACCGGGCCACCATCACCGGCGCCATCGAGATCGGGCGCGCCCCGGGCGTGGTGCAGGTGACGTTCCTGGCGCCGGTGGTGGCGCTGGAGCGCTGCGGGCTGGCCGCGCTGGCCCGCGAGCAGTACGGGGAGTGAGCCCATGGACGTGACCGTGGACGTCCGCTGCAACGGCCGGTTGGCCGAGGCCCTGGGCAGCCGCCGCCGTGTGCGGCTGCCGGCGGGCGCCACGGTGGCGGAGCTGCTGGGGGTGCTGGCCGCCGACGCCGGCCTGGAGACCGCCACGGGCCTGGCGGTGTCGGTGGCTGGTCAGGTGGTGGGCGCCGACCGACGCCTGGACGACGGCGACGCCGTGGCCGTGCTGACGCCCATCGCTGGGGGCTGAGCCTCCGCCCGCCGGGCCGGTTGCGGGCCCTGAACCTCGGCGGCCGTCCCGGCGATTGGGATGGAGATCGCCAGGACGGCGCCGGTGTCACGCCGGATGCGGCCCACTCGCTCCCGGCGGCTCAACCTCGTCACGCGAGTCCGCGTGGACATGGGATGAGTGCCTTGAATTTCGTGCCTGCGGGCCGTCCTTCCATGCGGGCGCACGCGGAACCGATGGGCGGGAAAACCCGACCGGCTCGGGGGGCGGGTGACGGATGGGGCCCTCCACGGGCACCACCTCGGCGCTGACCTCCCCGTCCCGCACGGTGAGCACGCCCACGGCGGGCGCGCGCGACCCGGGCGGCAACCCGCGCCGGAAGCGCCGGAAGGCCGCGCCGCGCAGCCCGGGGCCCCGGAAGCCGGGGTCGGCCTCCACCACGTAGACCGCCCCGGGCGAGAACACCAGCGTGCCCCGCACCCGGCGCGCGAAGTGCATGTGGAAATGCCCGAACACCAGGCAGTCCACGCGCCCCACGCGCCGCAGCAGGGCGCGCGGCAGGCCCCAGGTGACCGGGCGGGCCAGCACCACGCCCGCCAGCCCCATCAGCACCTCCACCACCGGGTTGCGCAGGCCGTGGGTCACCCCGATGCGGGCACCGCCGATGCGCACCACCAGGTCGCGGGGCAGTTCCCGGGCCAGCACGTGGTCGTGGTTGCCCCGCACGGCCACCACCGGCGCGATCTCGCCCAGCCGGTCCAGCACCCCCGGTCCGGTGACGTCGCCGGCGTGGATGATGAGGTCACAGCCGCGCAACGCGGTGAGCACGCCGTCGGGCAGGGCCGGCAGGGCGTCCCCCACGTGGGTGTCCGCCACCACCCCGACGCGGTGGATGCGCTCGGGGCTCACGGGCCCAGGGGGATGGCCCTGCCGCCCAGGGGCAGCAGGGTGACCTGCGGGCAGGTCGCCCGCCGCGAGGAGTTCGCCACGGTGACCGCGACGAAGCTGGTGCCGCTGGTGGGGGTGTCCACCACCACCCTGGTTCCGCAGACCAGCGGCCGAGAACCCTCCGTTGAGGCCGGTGGCCACGGTTCCGGCGGCCAGCTGATCCAGGGTCACACCGGCGGCCGACAGGCCACCGTGACGCCGGCGGGCACCACCACCGAGGCGGTGCCCCACGCGGGCACGGTGAGGAGTGGTGCCGCTGCCCACGGTGGTCAGCCGGGGCTGGCCCGACCCGAAGAAGCCGCGGACGCCCGCGGGGAACACCAGCGTGCCGCCGGGTTCGGTGAGCCGGCCGCACAGCGACACCACGGCCGTGCGCAGGGCCTGCGCCCAGCGCGCCCCGCCGACGGCGGCCACCACGCCCGCCGGCTGCATCAGCCCCGTGGCGCGCAGGCCGATGAGGCCGCGCACCACCCAGCCGCCGGCGCGCCAGGTCAAGCGCGCGCCACACGGCCCAGGGTCGTAGGAGCATATTCGGCGCCCACCGGCAGGAACCGGGAGCAGAACTCGGCCGTGCGGGAGGTCCCGAACACCACGCTCTGACCGCCCGTGCTGCTGGGGGCGGGCGCCGGCGAGAACGCCTGGGGCTGGGTGAGCGCCGCGAACCAGTCGGCGGTGCCCTCCAGCAGCAGCTTGGCCTGCACCAGGCCGGTGAGGTCGCACTGCACCACGTGGAACAGCTCGTGCGCCAGCACCGCCCGGTTGACCGTGGGATCGGAGGCCAGCACCACGGTCTGGGCGTTCACGAACCGGCCGTTGTCGCGGTGGCACCGGGTGTAGCCCACCAGCTGGCCCTGCAGCCACCCGCTGCCGCGGCTGCCGTCCAGCACCACGTCCACCCGGCGGTTGCCCCCCATGAAGTCCGACGGCACGCCGCGCACCGCGGCGCGCACGTCGCGCGCCAGGCGGCGGGTGAGCGCGCGGGGCAGGCCGGCCATCACGCGGCGGCGGGTCCGGGCAGGCACCCCCGCCAGGTAGCGACGCGCGCCCGCGGGCTCATGCGGCGCAGCGCCAGCGCGCGCGGCGGGGCCGGTGCGCAGCAGGCGCAGGATGGTGACCGGCTGGGCCGGGCACCGGGTCCGCGTCGCCCACCATCGACCAGGGAAGCCCATCGCCACCGCCGAGGCGCGCGCCGCCGCGGCGGTGGCGGCCACGTCCTGCACCTGCGGGGGCACGGTGGCGCAGACGCCGTCCCCGCCGGTGGGGAGCGCCCCGGGCGCCCCGGGCGTCTCGGTCCACCAGATGCGGAACGCCGCCGTGTCGGCCGTGCAGAGACCGGACATCGGCCCGGCCACCTCGGGCGGGCGCGCGCCCGCGGGCGCCGCGCCCCCGGTGAGGGCCGCGGGGGCCTGGGAGGCCATCGACAGCAACGCCACCAGCGCGGCGGACATCACCATGCGTGAACCGGAGGGCACCCGGTGCACCGGTCGCAAGATGCCCTACATGCCCATCGCGTGATATCCGGCGTCCACGTGCAGGGTCTCGCCGGTGACGGCCCGCGACAGGTCGCTGGCCAGGTACAGCGCGGTGCTGCCCACCTCGTCCACCACGATCTCGCGCCGCAGCGGCGTGCGGGAGGCGATGGTGTCGGCCATCTCCGAGAAACCCGGGATGCCCTTGGCGGCCAGCGTGCGGATGGGGCCGGCCGAGATGGCGTTCACACGGATGCCGGCGTCGCCCAGGTCCCAGGCCAGGTAGCGCACGATGCACTCCAGGGCCGACTTGGCCACGCCCATCACGTTGTAGCCGGGCACCGCCCGCTCGGCCGCGATGTAGGACAGCGTCATCACCGACCCGCCGCCGGAGGCGCGCATGTGGGGCTCGGCCGCCTTGGTGAGCGCCAGCAACGAGTAGGCGGAGATGTCCATGGCCATCGCGAACCCGTCGCGGCTGATGTCGGTGAAGCGCCCGGTGAGGTCCTCCTGACGGGCGAACGCCACGGCGTGCACAAGCACGTCCAGGCCGCCCAGCGCCTCGGCCACGGCGTCCACCGACGCCGTGATCTGGGCGTCGTCCTGCACGTCCAGGGGCAGGATGGGCACATCGCCGGTGAGCTCGCCGGCCAGCTTGCGGACGTCGCGCTCCACGCGCTCGTTCTGGTAGGTCAGCGCCACCCGCGCCCCCGCCTCGTTGAGGGCGCGCGCCACCGACCACGCGATGCTGCGCTTGTTGGCAACGCCCACCACCAGGGCGCGCGCGCCCTCCGCAAGACCGCTCATCTGCGACCCTTTCATCCGGCCCACTCAGGCGGCGGGACGCTACCACCGGGGACCACCGTCCGGGTTGCGCGTGGGGCGCGGCGCGGGCACGATCGGCCAGCGATGCCCACCGTCCGTCACCTCATGCTGCTCATGCTGCTGCTGTGCGCCCTTCCGGCCGTGGCGTTCGCGCACGCCAGCATCGTCACCAGCAGCCCGGCGCTCGAGACCGCGGTGCCCACGTCGCCGGCCAAGGTGCAGATCCAGTTCAGCGAGCCCGTGCAGCTGCTGCAGGGAACCGACCTGCGCGTGGTGGACGACCGGGGCGACCCGGTCACCATCGGCGCCGGGTCGGTGAGCCCCACCGACTCCTCGCTGATCGAGATCCGGCTCAAGGAGCAGCTGTCCAACGGCACCTACACGGTGCTGTACAAGGTGGTGAGCGCCGACTCGCACATCGTGGCCGGCGCGCGGGCGTTCGCCATCGGGCCCGGGCCCGTGGGCCCGCCGCACCTGGGCAGCGGCGCCAACCAGGGACCGTCCGAGAGCAGCCCCTGGTCGGTCAGCGCCCGCCTGTTCGAGCTGCTGGGCCTGGGCGGCCTCTTCGGGCTGCTGGGCTACCGGTGGCTGATCTGGGGCCCGGTGTGGCGCCGGCCGGAACTGGCCTCCCTGCCCGAGGACGACCGCCGCGCCGCACTGGAGTGGGGACGGGACGTGTTCTGGGTGGTGTTCGGGGTGCTGGCGGTGGGCGCCATGATCGCCGAGGCGTACCTGCTGATCGTGTACTCGGCCAGCGCCCTTGGCACGTCGGTGAGCAGCGCCCTGCGCAACACCTCCGGCGTGGGCGACGTGCTGGCCAGCACCCGCTTCGGGTCGCTGCTGCAGCTGCGCGGGGGTCTGCTGTTCGCGCTGTTCGCCATCGGTGCCTGGCAGTTCCTGGCCGAGTTCGGCTCCAACGCCGCGCCCAAGCCGGCCAGCGCCGCGGGCGCCCGGGTGCCCGCCGCCATCATGGGCGCGCTGGTGCTGGTGGTGCTGTACGGCATCTCCTCGCAGGGCCACGCCTCACAGGCCCCGTGGGCGCCCCTGCAGATCGCCGCCGACCTCACCCACCTGGCCGCCGCGGCGGTGTGGATCGCCGGCCTGGCCATGCTGATCGGGGTGCTGCTGCGCATGCCGCGCACGGTGCGCACGGGCACGCGCGTGGGCGCCGCGGTGCTGTCGCGCTTCTCGGCGGTGGCGCTGGTGATGGTGGGCCTGGTGGTGCTCACCGGCACCATCCGGTCCATCGGCCAGCTCAGCGACCCCGCCCAGCTGTGGACCACCGGCTACGGCGACAGCATCATGATCAAGCTGGCGTTGCTCAGCGCCATCACGCTGCTGGCGCTGTGGAACCGCCGGGTCACCAACAGCATCGAGCGCGTGGCCGTGCCGTCGCGGGCGTCGCTGGCCATGGTGCGGCGCGCCGTGATGGTGGAGCTCACCCTGGCCATCGTCACCGTGGGCGTGGCCGCGCTGCTGGTGGCGCAGGTGCCCGGCCGGGTGTAGCCGGCCCCCCGAGCCAGGGTCGGCGGACACCGACGCGCCGCGCGCAGGTTCATTAGGCTCCGCAACGCGCCGGGAACACCCCGGTGCACGGTTGTGCGCACCCACGGGCGGGTCGGGTCGGCCGGCCCCACCCGGGATGCGACGGCCGAGCCCAACGCAAGAAACAGAGGGGACACACGCGACCATGAGCACCATTCCCGCCCCGGAAGGGGTTGAGGTTCTCGGCGCGGCCACCCCGGCCGCACAGGAGATCCTCACCACCGAGGCCCTCGCCTTCGTCGCCAAGCTGCACCGCGCCCACAACGCGCGGCGCAAGGAACTGCTGGCCGCCCGCGTGGAGCGGGCCAAGCAGCTGGCCGCCGGCGCCCGGCTCGACTTCCTCCCGGAGACCGCGCACGTGCGCGACGGCGATTGGACCGTGGCCCCTGTACCCGCCGACATGCAGGACCGCCGCGTCGAGATCACCGGTCCGGTGGACCGGAAGATGGTCATCAACGCCCTCAACTCGGGCGCCAAGACCTTCATGGCCGACTTCGAGGACTCCAACACGCCCACGTGGGAGAACACCACCACCGGGCAGGTCAACATGCGCGACGCCGTCGCGCGGACCATCGAGTTCAGCCAGGCGGACGGCAAGCACTACAAGCTGAACGACCAGACCGCCACGCTCATCGTGCGCCCCCGCGGGTGGCACATGGAGGAGAAGCACGTCCTCATCGACGGTGAGCCGGCGTCGGCGTCCATCTTCGACTTCGGCCTGTACCTGTTCCACAACCACGCCGAGATGAAGCGCCAGGGCACCGGGCCGTACTTCTACCTGCCCAAGATGGAGAGCCACCTGGAGGCGCGCCTCTGGAACGACGTGTTCGTGATGGCGCAGGACACCCTGGGCATGCCCCAGGGCACCATCAAGGGCACGGTGCTGATCGAGACCATCAACGCGGCGTTCGAGATGGACGAGATCCTGTACGAGCTGCGCGAGCACTCCGCGGGCCTCAACTGCGGCCGCTGGGACTACATCTTCAGCTGCATCAAGAAGTTCGGTCCCAACCCGGACTTCTGCCTGGGCGACCGGGCCCTGGTGACCATGACCACCCACTTCATGCGCAGCTACTCGCTGCTGGCGATCAAGACCTGCCACCGCCGCAACGCCCACGCCATGGGCGGCATGGCGGCGCAGATCCCGATCAAGGGTGACGAGGCCGCCAACCAGGCCGCCCTGGACAAGGTGCGCGCCGACAAGGAGCGGGAGGCCAACGACGGCCACGACGGCACGTGGGTGGCCCACCCCGGCCTGGTGCCGATCGCCATGGACGCCTTCAACGCCGTGATGAAGACGCCCAACCAGATCGACCGCAAGCGCGAGGACGTCAACATCACCGCGGACGACCTGCTGGCGTTCGGCCCGGAGGGCCCCATCACCGAGGCCGGCCTGCGGCAGAACATCAACGTGGGCATCCAGTACCTGGGCTCCTGGCTGGGCGGCACGGGGTGCGTGCCCCTGTTCAACCTCATGGAGGACGCCGCCACGGCGGAGATCTCCCGCAGCCAGGTGTGGCAGTGGGTGCACAGCCCCAAGGGCGTGCTGGACGACGGCCGCAAGGTGGACATGGACCTGGTCAACCAGATCGTGGCCGAGGAGATGGTGAAGATCCGCGAGGTCCGCGACAACGACCCCACGGGCGACTACCAGAAGGCCTCCGAGCTGTTCACCAAGCTCATCGGGCCGCAGGAATTCACCACGTTCCTCACGCTGCCCGCGTACGAGCTGATCGACTGATGCGGTGACGCGTTCCCCGGGGCTCATCCCGGGGAACGCACCCCACGCCATGCTCCTCGCCCTCATCCGACACGGCATCGCGGAGGACCCGGGCCCGGCCACCGGCTACCGGGACGAGGAGCGGCGACTCACCGACAAGGGCATCGCGCGGATGCGCGTGCAGGCCCGCGGGATCGCCCGCCTGGGCGTGCGCCCGGAGGTGATCCACAGCAGCCCCCTGATCCGCTGCCGCCAGACCGCCGAGATCCTGTCGCAGGTCCTGGACGCGCCGGTGGCCGTGCACGACGGGCTGCGGCCCGGTGCACGCGTGGAGGACGTCCTGCACCTGGTGGCCGGGTCCCCCGACGCCGAGTGCGTGATGTGCTGCGGCCACCAGCCGGACATGAGCGTCATCACCGCCGACCTCATCGCGGGTGGGCTGGTGGAGTACCGCAAGGGCAGCCTGGGCCTGGTGCGCCTGCTGGGCCCGCGCCCCGGGGGCGCCGTGCTGGAGGCGCTGCTCACCCCCGCCGCCCTGCGGCGCATGGGGCGCTGACCGCACACCCCCAGCACGTCGGCGCGCACCGCCGCGGGGCCCTGGGGGCGCTCGTGGCGCAGGTGCTGGTGGGCTCGTCCTTCGTGGCCGCCCGGGCCCTCCACGCGTTCCCCATCGCGGCGGGACAGGCGGCCCGCTACGCCGTGGCCGCCGTGCTGATGGTGGCTCTGGCGCGCGGACGGGTGATGCGGCCCCGCGGCGGCGAGTTGCTGCGGGTGGCCGCCCTGGCCGCCACGGGGCTGGTGGCCTTCAACTGGCTCATCATCGTGGGCGTGCACGCCAGCGACCCGGCGGCCGTGGGTGTGGTGGTGGGGTGCGTGCCCGTGCTGCTGGCGCTGCTGGGCCCGTTGCAGCGCGGCGTGGCGCCCGACCTCCGTCTGGTGGCCGCCGGCGTGGTGGTGGCCCTGGGGGCGGCCCTGGTGCAGTGGACCGGGGCGGGGGTGTCGCTGGTGGGCGTCACCACGGCCCTGGGGGCGCTGGTGTGCGAGGCGGCCTTCACCCTGCTGGCCGTGCCGCTGCTGCCGCGCCTGGGCCCCATGGGCATCACCCAGTGGTCGTGCATGCTGGCGGTGCCGCAGCTGGTCCTGCTGTCGCTGCTCACCGAGGGCGCGGGCTCGTGGCGCGTGCCCACGGCGCACGAGGCGCTGGCGCTGGGCTGGATGGTGTTCGGCGTCACCGCCGTGGCCTTCATGTCCTGGTACGGCGCCGTGCGCGCCATCGGGCCGGAGCGGGCCGGGCTGTTCTGCGGGATGCTGCCGGTGAGCGCCGCGGTGCTGGGGGTGGCCTTCGGCAGCGTCACGGTGACCGGTCAGCGGGTGGCGGGTGCGCTGGCCGTGGCGGCCGGGATAACCTTCGGCATGCTCACCATGCTCCGCCGCGCTCCGGGAGGCTCCGGATGACCGCAATCGTCGCGCTCATCGTGTTCTTCGCCACCCTCTTCACCGGTGTGCTCACCGCCATCTGGCGGCTTGGGGGCCTTTTGGCGCACCACGCCGACCGCTTCGGCGTGGGCACCGTGCGCGCGGGTGCGGTGGTGCAGAAGGTGCGCTTCACCGTGCTGCTGTGGGCCGCCGCGTCGGGCATCGTGGCCCTGGCCCTCGCGTGGTGGATGTGGTCGCATACCGCCATCGTGGTGGCGCTGGTGCTGGGCTTGGCCGCCGCCGTGGCCGCGGTGGTGCTGGCGCCGCTGCACGTGCCGCGCCTGCTGGTGATGGTGGCCCGGCGGGTGAGCCGCCGCGTGCGCGGCGGCCGCATCTGACCCGAGGGGCGTGGCCCGCGTCCCCCCGGGACGTGGCACCCGTGTGACACACCCGCGCAGGCCGGCACGGCCCCACTCCGCGCTTGGTCTGCGCGGTCCGCCCGGGCGACGCCCCGGCGGACGAAACAGGCTGCCATGGCGAGTTCACGCCCCCGACACCTCCGGTCCCGGCCCTCGAAACGAGCATCGAAGCCGCACGCATTCCCACGCAGAGGAGGAACTGTGGCTTCCACACCGCGCGCGTTGCGCCGAATGCTCGGCGGCAGGCGCCGGACCCTGGCCGGAGTTGCCGGACTGGCGATCATCGCCGCCGGCGCGACGGCATACGGGGTCACGCACGTCCTGATCCCGGGCCCGCAGGGCGATGGCACGTCGATCACCCCCACCGGCTGGAAGGTGAGCCCGGTCGGCAAGCAGGTGGAGGTCGGCGAGCGCCCCTACGGGCTGGCGCTCAGCCCCGACGGCACGACGCTGCTGGTCAGCAACAACGGCGTCGACACCCAGTCGGTGATGTCGGTCGACGCGGCCAGCGGCCAGGTTAAGAGCACCATCACGTACAAGGCCCCGGAGGCCGTGTTCATGGGCCTGGCGTTCTCCGCCGACGGCACCGCCGCGTACGCGTCCGGCGGCCCCACCAACAAGATCCGCACCTACAGGGTCAGCAACGGCACCCTCACCGAGGGCGCGTCGCTGATGCTGGACACCCTGGACGCCAACGGCGAGAAGACCAACCCCTTCCCGGCGGGCGTGGCGGTGTCGAAGGACGGCAAGACCGTCTACGCCGCCGACAACCTGATGAACGCCCTGTCGGTGGTGGACACCGCAACCGGTGACGAGACGCGCATCCCGCTGTCCGACGCCGACTGCGTCATCGGTGACTGGGGCGACACGTCCCAGGGCAAGGCCTGCCTGTATCCCAACTCGGTGGTTGTCTCCAAGGACGGCGCCACCGCGTGGGTGAGCGACTGGGGCACGGACAGCATCTCCGTGGTCGACCTGAAGGCCGGGAAGGCCACCGGCACCATCCGCGTGGGGAACCACCCCAGCGCCATGGCCCTCAACCCCGCCGGTGACCGCCTGTACGTGTCCAACACCGACGCCGACACCGTCGCGGTGGTCGACACCGCCGCGGGTGCGCTGGACGGCACCATCCCGTTGCACCCCTACCGCGGCGCGCCGGTGGGCACCAGCCCCAACGCCCTGCAGGTGTCCGCCGACGGCAAGCGCCTCTACGTCGCGGGCGCCGGCAACAACGACGTCACCGTGATCAGGCTCACCAAGAAGGGCGGCACCCGCCAGGGGTACATCCCCACCGGCTGGTACCCCACCGGCATCGCCCTCGACCCGGCCGGCAAGCGCGTCTACGTGGCCAACGCGAAGGGCCTGGGTGCCGGACCGAACCCGCAGGGCCCCAACCCCAACAAGGACCCCGGGTCCACTCCGGACCAGTACCTGGGCTCCATGATCAAGGGCACCCTCTCCATCGTGGACTCGCCGGACGGCGCGAAGCTGCGCGAGTACACCGACATGGTGCGCAGCAACGGCGACTTCGCCAAGCGCGACTCCGTGCGCGGTGACGGCGCGGGCCAGAAGGTGATCCCCACCACGGTGGGTGGCACCTCGCCCATCAAGCACGTCATCTACGTGGTCAACGAGAACCGCACCTACGACCAGGTGCTGGGCGACCTCGGCAAGGGCAACGGCGCGCCGTCGCTCACCATCTTCCCGCGGTCGGTCACCCCCAACCACCACCGCCTTGCCGAGCAGTACGTGACCCTGGACAACATCTTCGCCGCGGGCGAGGTCAGCAACGACGGCTGGGAGTGGAGCACGGGGGCCAACGCCAACATGCTGGACCAGCAGACCTGGCCCACCAACTACGGCGGACGCGGCTACTTCTACACCGGCGAGGGCGGCTCACCCGCCGCGGCACCCGGGTACTCCGCGAGCAGCTCCTACATCTGGCAGGCCCTTGACCAGAAGGGCATCAGCTACCGCAACTACGGCTTCTGGGCCACGGACGTGCCGCCGGTGAAGGTGTACAACGCGCCCACCCTCGACGCCCACACCAACCACGACTACGCCGGGTTCAACATGGCCATCCCTGACCAGTCCCGGTTCGCCGTGTGGCTCAAGGACTTCAAGCAGGCCGAGGCGAGCGGTTCGCTGCCCACCATGACCTTCCTGAAGTTCCCCCGCGACCACACCGACGGCACCACCCCCGGGGCCGAGACCCCCAGCGCCATGGTGGCCGACAGCGACTACGCCCTCGGCCGCCTGGTGGACACGGTGTCCCACTCGCGGTTCTGGAAGGACACGGCCATCTTCGTGATCGAGGACGACGCGCAGGACGGCCCCGACCACGTCGACGCCCACCGGGTGCTCGCGCACGTGGTCTCGCCGTACACGCGCACCGGCAAGGTGGACTCCACCTTCTACTCCAGCGTCTCGATGCTGCGGACCATGGAGCTGATCGTGGGGGTGTCGCCGCTCACCCAGTTCGATGCGGCCGCCACGCCCATGTTCGCCAGCTTCACCGACACGCCGGATGCGACGCCCTACACGGCGGCCAAGCCGGACCAGCCGCTGGAACAAAAGAACCCGGAGAACGCCCCCATGGCGGCCGCCTCGGCGTCCTGGAACTTCCGCGTGGAGGACCAGGCACCACGCGACCAGCTCAACAAGGCCATCTGGGAGAGCGTGAAGGGCGCGAGCAGCCGCATGCCCGCCCCGGTCAACGGGCTCGGCCTGGCCACCGAGAGCGACGACCGCTGATCACCCCGCACGGGTGACACCGCGGCGACCGCCGCTCGCCCCTCCCGGGCGGGCGGGGGTCGCCCGCGTCACCTCCGGCGCTCCGGGTCCAGGATCAGCTGGGTGCACCGGAACAGCGCCAGCCTCCGGCCGTCCTCGGTGGCCACCTCGGCGTCCCACACCTCGGTGGTGCGCCCGCCGTGCACGCGGCGGGCGTCGCACACGATGACGCCCTCCAGCGCGGTGCCCACCAGGTTGGCCTTCAACTCGATGGTGGTGAAGCCGGGGTGCCCCTCCGGCAGGCCCAGCATGCAGCCGTAGCCGCACGCGGTGTCGGCGAACGCCACCACGGTGCCACCGTGCAGGTAGCCGTTGGGGGCGGTGAGCCCCTCGTGCAGGCGCAGCCGCGCATGCACGTGCGGACCGTCCACGTGCACCACCTCGATCCCCAGCAGGCCCGGCAGGGCCGTGCGCGCCGCCTCGTTCAGGGCGGCCAGCCGCGCGTTCATCAACGGAAGTGGGCCGAGGGCTCCACGGACCGCTCGAAGAACCCGATCAGCTCGGGCGTCAGCAGCGGCGGCGACTCGTCCACCAGGGCGCTGATCACGGTGATGCGCTCGTCGCGGGCGATGTCGGCGATGGCCCGCCACCCGTCGCGCTGCGCGTCCTCACGGCCGTCCGCCAGATCGCCCATGGTCATGGCGATCTTCTCGGTGGCGCCCGGCTTGCACAGCAGGTCGTGGGCGTCCACCAGCAGCACCAGCCGGATCCACGGGTGCTGACCGTGCTCGCGCGCGTTCTTGGTCCACGAGGGGGACATGAACGGCTCCAGGCGGTCCACCATGGTGGTCCAGGCGGCCGTGATGTCGGACATTGGGCTCCTTCTGGGTGGTTTCGGGTGAGCGTACCCCGGCCGGTGCGGCGCGGGCCGTCTATCGTGTGCCCGTCGCGCATCGGAGGTGTCAGGTGATCTCGGTTGGGCCGCCACGTCAGACGCAGGGCAAGACGCGACTGCTGCGCCACCAGGCCGTGCTTGAGCGATGGCCGGTGCTGAACGAGTCGTGGGCCATGTCGGTGGAGCGCTCCCGCGACGTGCAGGCGATGCCCGGCGGACCGCCCCCGGGGGGCATCGACCCGCTCACGGCCATCAACCGCCGCATGGGACTACCGGACGACCATGGGCGAGATGCCGTACAGCAAGCCCAGGAAACCCCGCAGGCCTGAACCCTCCGGGGTGTACTACATTCCGATCGTGAACCGGGAAACGATCGACGACCAGGACCACCGCAGCAGCCTGGCGCGCATGGCCGCCGAGGCGGTGCTGGCCATGGCCACCGCGGTGGAGCGCGAGCTGGACCGCCACGCGCACGACCACGGCATCACCGACGCCAAGCTCGAGGTGCTGGAGGTGCTCTCCTGCTGCTCCGGCCGCCGCGCCTGCCTGTTCACGCTGGGCGACCGGCTGGGCGTGACCCGGCCCAACATCACCAAGCTGGTGGACGGGCTGGAGCGTCAGGGCCTGGTGGAGCGCCGCCCCCACCCCGCCGACCGCCGGATGGTGCACGCGCAGCTCACCCCCGCCGGCGCGGAGGTGGCCGGACGGGCCCTGCCCGGTCGCGTCGACCGGCTGGAACGCCTGTGGGCCGACCTCGACACGGAGGAGCTGGAGGCCCTGGTGGGGTCGCTGCAGCGCATCGTCTGCCGCGCCAAGACGGAGCCCGGCACCACCGTCGTGTGACCCGCAGCCCGGCTACGGCGCCGGCGCCGACCCCCACAAGCCCTCCACCGTGATGTCCAGCTCGGCGGCCACCGACAGCGCCAGGTACACCGAGGGCGCGTAGTCTCCGGTCTCCATCGAGATGATCGTCTGGCGGCTCACCCCCACAGCCTCGGCCAGCTGCTGCTGGGTGAGCCCGGCGGCGCGACGGCGGTCACGCACCCGCTCGCCGGCCGCCCCGCCGGACTCCGGCGCGCGCACCGACCCGCCGGAGCGGCCCATCAGTCCAGCCCGTCGGCGGGCACGGCGGCCTGTCGCTCGGCGCGCCGGCGTCGGTGCGTACCCACCCGGAACGCCACCACGGCGCAGGCGAGGCCCACCACCATCCCGGTGAGGGTGGGCGCGTCCACGCGGCCCAGCGCACGGAACGCCCCCACCACGAACACCAGGTACGGGGCCAGCGTCACCACCGCCAGGCCCACGCGCTTGCCCGACCAGCGCAGCGGGTACAGCGGCACGCCACGTCCGGCCACGTAGGCGCTGGTGAGCATCATCGACAGGTACAGCACCGCCACCACGGCCACCAGCGGCCACACCGCCCCGGGAGCCAGCCACACCCCCACGGCGGCGGCCAGCGGCACCACCACCCACTGCACGCCGGCGGTCATGGCGATGCCCTCGTACCAGCGCAGGCGTTCGCGCTCGTCGCCGTAGAGCTCGCCGTCGGTGTCCAGCAGCCACCTGGTGAAGCGCTGCAACCGGGAATCGGGGACCGCATCGGAGATCGTCATGCGGCCACCGTAACGCCAAGTCAACTTGACGTCAAGAAGACTTGACGACGCTGGCGGGGTCCGGAAACGACGAGGGGCGCCCGGTGGGCGCCCCTCGCGAACCGCGTGTGACCCGTGGGTCCTAGCGGGAACCGATCCCCACGTAGTCGCGCTTGCCGGAGCCGATGTAGACCTGCCGCGGACGGCTGATCTTCTGCTCCTTGTCGTTGATCATCTCGTACCACTGGGCCACCCAGCCCGGGGTGCGACCGATCGCGAACAGCACCGTGAACATCTCGGCGGGCAGGCCCATGGCCTCGTAGATGAGCCCCGAGTAGAAGTCCACGTTGGGGTACAGCTTGCGCTTGATGAAGTACTCGTCCGAGAGGGCGACCTTCTCCAGCTCCACCGCGATGGCCAGCAGCGGGTTGACGCCCGTGACCTCGAACACCTCGTCGCAGGCCTTCTTGATGATGGTGGCCCGCGGGTCGAAGTTCTTGTACACGCGGTGGCCGAAGCCCATGAGGCGTTCCTTGCCCGCCTTCACGCCCTCGATGAAGGCGGGGATGTTCTCCACCTTCTCGATGCGGCGCAGCATCCGCAGCACGGCCTCGTTGGCGCCGCCGTGCAGCGGGCCGAACAGGGCGGCCAGACCGGCCACCACGGCCGAGTACGGGTCCACCTGGGAGGAGCCCACGCTGCGCACCGCGCTGGTGGAACAGTTCTGCTCGTGGTCGCCGTGGAGGATGAACAGCACGTCCATGGCGCGTACCAGGCGAGGATCGGGCTTGTAGGAGCCATCAGCCGTCTGGTTGAGCATGGTGAGGAAGTTCTCGGTGTACCCCAGGCTGGGGTCGGGGTCGGGCAGGTCGCGACCGGTGTTGACCCGGTGCGCCCAGGCACCCAGGGTGGCCACCTGCGCGGTGATGCGCACCACCTGCTCGTACTGGGACTGCTGGTCCTCGATGTTCCAGTCGAGGTTGCGGGAACCCAGGGCGGACATGGCGCCCATGAGGATCATCATGGGGTGGGCGTCCTTGCCGAAGCCCCCGAACACCTTCCGGAGTTCAGGATCCACGGGCGTGTTCGCCCTGATGTCACCGAGCCACGCGTCGTACTCCGCCTTGGAGGGCAGCTCGCCCTTGAGCAGGAGGTAGGCGACCTCCATGAAGTTGCTGTCCGCGGCCAGCTGCTCGATCGGGTACCCCCGGTACTGCAGCACGCCGGCGTCGCCGTCCAGGAAGGTGATGGCGCTGCGGCACGAGGCGGTGTTCATGAACGCCGGGTCGTAGGTCATCATCCCGAAATCGGATTCGTTGACCTTGATCTGGCGCAGGTCGGTGGCGCGGATCGTGTCATCCGTGATCGGAATCTCAAACGAGTTTCCGGTGCGGTTGTCGGTGACCGTCAGCGTCTCGGTCGAGGTGGTCAATCCAGTTTCCCTTCGGTGCGGTTCCCGGTGGGCGAAGTCCCCCATTTGATCTGTTCAAGCAGCATAGTGCGCCCGGGCCCATCTGGACGGGGAGTAACGACCCCTGGTGGGTGCCACAAACGTTCACGGTTGCGTCACGGGTCCGTCACCGCGCGCGCCGGGGCGACGGGGGACGATCCCGCCTGACCGTCTCGGCGGCGACCGCGCCGCCAACCCCTCGGAGGCCCCGTGTTCGCACCGCCGACCCGCCGGGCAGCAGCGTCCGCACACGACGTCACCCGCGTCGACCTGCATCTGCACTCCCGCGCGTCCACGGACACCGGCAGCTGGTTCCTGTCACGCACCCTGCTGCCCGAGTCGTTCGTGGACCCGAAGGACGCCTACGCCACCTGCAAGCGCCGTGGAATGGACTTCGTGGTGCTCACCGACCACAACACCATCGCGGGGGCGATGGAGATCGCGCACCACCCGGATGTGATCGTGGGCGTGGAGATCACCACGTCGTTCCCCGACGAGCAGGCACAGCTGCACGTGCTGGCCTGGGGCGTGGACGACGCCCTCTGGGCCGACCTGGACCGCGCCCGCGGGAACGTGCTGGATCTGGTGAGCGTGCTCCGTGCACGTGACGTGCCCCATGCCCTGGCCCACCCCCTGCACCGCGTGGGCGATGTGCTGACCGTGGAGCACCTCGAGCAGTGCCTGCTGCTGTTCCCCCTGTGGGAGGGCGTCAACGGTGCGCGGCCGCAGCTGAGCAACGAGGTGGGCATGCGGATCGCCAGGTCGGCATCGCCCGCGCTGCTGCAGCGCCTGGCGGACAAACACGGCATCCCGCCGTTCACCAACGGGCCCCCGGCACTCACCGGGGGCAGCGACGACCACTCACTGCTGGAGGCCGCCGGTGCCTGGACCGAGTTTCCGTCGAGCGGGACGCCCACCGAGGTGCTGGATCACCTCCGGGCGGGAAGGGTGGTCCCGGGCGGCGCGCACGGCACGTCGACGGGGCTGGCCCACTCGGTCGGCACGCTGCTGCTGAAGCGGTACGCCATCGACGGCGCCCCGGGGCTCCCCAAGCCGCTCCGCGAGCCGTTCGGCAACCTCATCCACCACGGCGTCGTGGACAGCGGCGGCGCGGCACCGGGCCTCGGCAACGGTCCGGTGGGACGGGGGATCATGGACGCGGTGCGCGCCGATCGACGCGCCCGCAGGGAGTTCGCACGGCTGGGACGCCGGCCCGACGGCCCGGAACGCTCCCGCGAGCGCCTGCGGCTGGTGAGCGGCTGGCTGCACGAGCACGCGGTGCGCACGGCGCTGGACCCCCGGGGGGTCGATCTGTCATCGCTCTCCCGCCGGATGGAGGCCCTGATGATCGCGGGCGCCACGGCCGCGCCCTACTGCCTGGCGGCGCGGTGGATGCGCGACGAGCGCGAGCACGCGGTGGAGTTCGAACGGCGCTACTTCGGGGCGCCCGGGGTGGTGAGCGACGGCCCGGTGCGCGCGGCCGTCTTCACCGACACGTTCGACCAGGTCAACGGCGCCGCCGGGACCATGCGCCGAATGGCGGGCTGGTCGGCGCAACAACCCGACGTCCCCGTGACGGTCATCTGCACCGCCGACAGCTCCGTGCGGGAACCCGGCCTCACGCGGCTGCGCCCCGTGGTGGAGTTCCCGGTGCCGGCCTACGCCGACCGGAACTGGCGGCTGGGCCTCCCCAGCGTCCTGGACGTGATGGACGCCATCGACGCCTCGGGCGCGCGGGTGGTGCACGCGGCCACCCCCGGGCCGATGGGGCTGATGGCGCTGATGGCCGCGAGGACCCTGGGCCTCCCCTTCGTGGCGAGCCACCACACGGAGCTGGGGGACTACGCGATGCACCTCACGGGTGACCGGGTGGCGGCCGACCTCACCCGCGCGGCGGTGCGGTGGTTCTACTCGCAGGCCGCCCGCATCTACGTGCCCACGCACGCCGCCGCCGACCGGCTGACCCAGGAGGGGCTCCCCGCCGACCGCATCAGGCTGTTCGGGCGCGGCACCGACACCGAGGCGTTCGCGCCCATGCACCGGTCGCGGGTGATGCGCCTGCGCATGGCGGGGGCCACGGGCACGGTGGTGCTCTACGTCGGCCGCATCTCGCGCGAGAAGGGCCTGGACGTGCTGGCACGGGCGTTCCGCCGGGCGGTGGCGACACGCCCGGACCTGCGCCTGGCGCTGGTGGGCGAGGGTCCCTTCCGCGCGGAGCTGGAGCGCATGCTGCAGGGGACGCCCCACCGGTTCCTCGGCACGCTGACGGGCGGCCGCCTGTCGGCCGCATACGCATCCGCGGATGTGTTCTGCCTGCCGTCGGCCACGGAGACGTTCGGTCAGGTGGTGACCGAGGCGGCGGCATCCGCGCTGCCGGTGGTGGTGACCGACCGCGGCGGCGCACGCGAGGCGGTGCGGGACGGGGCCACCGGCCTGGTGGTGCCCTCGGGCGACGAGGGTGCCCTGGCGTCCGCGCTGGTGGCGCTGGCGGACCACCCGATGCAGCGGCGCCTCATGGGTGTGCGCGGCCGCGTCGCGGTGCAGTCGCGGCAGGGATGGGATGGGGTGTTCGCGGAGCTCGTCGGCGGGTACGGCGAGCTCCTGGACGGCCCGGACCCGCCGGCGCCCGAGGCCGGGACGCCGACGGCGCCGGTGAGTGGCCGCGCATGACCGGCCCCCTGCGGGTGGTGGATGTGACGCAGTGTTACTCGCCCACCTCGGGCGGGATCCGCACCTACCTCCACGCGAAGGCACGCTGGGCCGCCGCGGCGGGGACCCACCACGCCGTGGTGGCAACCGGCCCGCGCGACGGGCGCGCGGTGATGAGCTCCAGCCAGCTGATCCTGGTGCGCGGCCGCACGCCCACGCGACGCTGGGGGTATCGCCTCGCGCTCCGCCCCGCCGGGGTGCTGCGGGCCCTCGACGAGCTGCGGCCCCACGTGGTGGTGGTGCACGACGCGCTGGCCTTCCCCCACTCGGTGGCCGAATGGGCGCGCGCCAACCGTGCCGGCCTCGCGCTGATGTGCCATTCGCATCTCGCCGCGGCGGTGGCGGGCTTCCCCCGCGGCATGCGGCCTCCGCTGGGGGCGGCGCTGGCTGTGGTGCAGCGGCGCGCCTTCGCCGTGGGCGAGGTGGTGATGGTGGCGTCGCGACACCTGCTGGACGCCGTGTCCGCCGAGGTGACGGCGCCGGTGCGGGTGAACCCCCTGGGGATCGACGTGGACGTGTTCGGTGCCGCACGCCCCGACCAGGCGCTGCGCCACGAGCTCGGCGCCGGCGATGCGCCGCTGCTGCTCTATGCGGGCCGGCTCTCCAGCGAGAAGCGCGTGGAGCTGCTGGTGGACATGCTGGCGCGACTCCCGGGACGGCACGTGCTGGCGCTGGCGGGCGATGGCGCGATGCGGGCGCGCCTCGTGCGCCGGGCGGCCGCGCGCGGGGTGGAGTCGCGGATGCGGCTTCTGGGGCACATCGCCGACCGCGCCACCCTGGCGAGCCTGATGGCCACCGCCGACTGCTTCGTCCACCCCACCCCCGGCGAGCCGTTCGGCCTGGCGCCGGCGGAGGCCGCGGCCGCCGGCTGCAGGGTGGTGGCACCGCGCACGGTGGGGTGCCACGAGGTGCTGGAGCGCCGCGGCACTGGCGGACGGTGTGCTCACCGCGCTGTCCCGGCCGCGTCGTGCGGGCGACCCCGGGGAGCTGTCCTGGGAACGGACCTTCGACAGCGAATGGTCGCTGTACCGGGACCTGCGCCGGTGACCGCGCGCGCCCTCGTCCTGTCCATCCACGACGTGGCACCCCCCACCATGGAGGCGTGCGTGGAACTGCGCCGCCTGGTGCACGAGGCGCTAGGGGACGTTCCGGTGAGCCTGCTGGTGGTGCCCCGGCTGCACGGCCACCGGCTCTGGGACGGCGCGTCCGCCGGATGGCTGTGCGACCGCATCACGCTCGGGGACGAGCCGGTGCTGCACGGCCTGTACCACGAGGACGCCCTGGGACGCGACGGACGGGAGTTCGGCCGGGGCCTGATGCCCTCCACGGGTGCCACGGCGGTGCGCAGGGGGCTGGCCGACCTGGGCAACATCGGCGTGCTGCCGGTGGGGTTCATCGCGCCCGCGTACGGGCACCCGCGCGGCCTGCACCACGCGCTGCGCACGTCCGGCCTGGGGTGGTGGTGCACCAGACTGCGCCTGCACGCACGTGGCGGCGCCGGCCGCCTGCTGCCCTCCGTGGGGCTGGGGGCATCCACCCCCTGGCGCCGCCTCACCAGCCCCAGCGCCACCCGGGGCGCGCTCGCCGCGCTGCCGGCCTGCGGCGCCGTGCGGCTGGACCTGCACCCCGCCGACCTGCGCCATGCGCGCCTGCGCGGGGCGCTCGAGGTGCTGCTGGCGTGGGCCGGCGCGTCCGGCCGCCGCGCATCCACCCACGGGGCGCTCCTGGGCTGAGGTCATCCGGCGCGGCTACCCTGACGCCCATGACCGCCCCGGCCATCGTCGCCACCGACCTCACCAAGCGGTACGGGGCGCAGCGGGGCGTCGAGGACGTCACGCTCACCGTGGAGCGGGGCGAGCGCTTCGGGTTCCTGGGACCCAACGGCGCGGGCAAGACCACCTTCATCCGCCTGGCGCTGGGGCTGCTGCACCCCCAGTCCGGGCACGTGGCGGTGATGGGACACGACCTGGCCACGCAGCGGCTGCGCGCGCTGGCCGAGGTGGGCTACGTGCCCGGGGAGCTCACCCTGTACGACCACCTCAACGGGCGCCGCACCCTGGAGTTGCTGGGCCGGCTGCATCCCCGGCCGCCGGTGTTGCGCGGGGAGCTGCTGGACGTGCTGGGCCTCTCTGCGGCAGATCTGCGGCGCGCCGTGCGCCAGTACTCGCGGGGCATGAAGCAGAAGCTGGGCCTGGTGGCCGCGCTGCAGCACGACCCGCCGCTGGCCATCCTGGACGAGCCCTCCGGGGGCCTGGACCCGGTGGTGCAGCTGCGGTTGCTGGAGTGGTTGCGCGACCGCGCGGACCGGGGCATGACCGTGTTCCTCAGCAGCCACGTGCTGAGCGAGGTGGAGGCGCTGTGCGACCGCGTGGCCATGGTGCGCGACGGCCGGCTGCTGCCGCTGCACAACGTGCTGGAGCTGCGGCTGTCGGCCCTGCGCAACGTCACCGTGCGGTTCGCGGCGCCCATCGGCGCCCTGGCGGGCGTGCCCGGCACGGAGGTGGTGGAGGTGTCGGCCGACGGCCGGGAGCACCGCATGCGGCTCACCGGCACGCCCGCGCCGCTGCTGGCACGCCTGGCCCCGCTGCCCGTGGAGGATCTGGTTATCGCCCCGCTGACCCTGGAGGACGCGGTGCGCACGCTGTATCGCGGCCCCGCCGGATCCGGTGAGCCGCCGGCATGAGCACCGTGGTGGTGATGTCGCTGCTGCGCGCCCGCGGGCGCATCGCGGCCCTCACGCTGGGGTTCGCCACGTTCATGGTGCTGGTGTCGGCCTCCTACGCCTCGGTGGACCAGAACGCGCTGCGCTCGGTGATCAGGGTGCTGCCGCCGGCCGTGCGGGTGCTGGCGGGCGCCGCCAACCTGGGCACGGCATCCGGCTACCTGGGCGCCGGGTACGTCCACCCGGCCGTGCTGGCCATGCTGGGGGCGCTGGTGGTGTCCATGGGCACCGCGGCGGGCCGCGACCTGGACAGCGGCGCCGCCGAGCTGGTGCTGTCGCGGCCCATCGCGCCGTGGCGGTGGCTGGCGGCCCACACCCTGGCGATGCTGGCGGGCCTCACCATCGCGCTGGCCGGCGGGGTGGCGGGCGGGTTCATCGGCATCGCGACGGTGCACGACCTGGGGGACGTCCCCGCCGGCCACCTGCTGATCACCGCGGCCAACATGTGGATGCTGTTCGCCGCCCTGGGCGCGGTGAGCGTGCTGTGCGCCGTGGCGGTGCCGCGGGGCGCCCGCGCCGTGGGCGTGGCCGCCGCCGTGATCGTGGTGGCCTACGTCATCAACTACCTGGCGCAGCTGTGGACGCCCGTGCGGCCACTGCGCCCGCTGTCGGTGTTCCGGTTCTTCGACCCGGGCGCCACCATGTCCAGCGGATCCTGGCCGGCACACGCCGCGGCGGTGCTGGCGGGCTGGCTGGTGGTGTGCGTGGTGGCCGCCCATGTGCGCGTGCAACACCGGGAGTTGAGCGGCTGAGCACGGTTTTCCCGGACGTGTACTAGCATTCGCCGCGTCCTGCCCACGGGCGGGACCCTGGCGAACGAGCCGCGTGACATGTCCGCCCTCCGGACCTCGGGGCCGGCGGACCACAGACAAACAGTTCAATCTTTGGAGGACCCATGGCCACCGAGCATGAAAGCTCGCTTGCCGTCCTGGTCGATTTCGAGAACATGGCCCGCCCGGGCGTGAAGGGGCGGGGCGACTTCGACATCCACCTGGTGCTCAACCGTCTGGCCGACAAGGGCCGCGTGCTGGTGAAGCGCGCGTACGCCGACTGGAGCCGCTACCGCGACGCCCGCCACGACCTGCAGAACGCGGGTCTGGAGCTCATCGAGATGCCGTCCGCCCGCGAGGGCGCCAAGAACCGCGCCGACATCAAGATGGCCGTCGATGCCATGGAGCTGGCGTTCAGCCGCGAGCACCTGGACACCTTCGTCATCGTGTCGGGCGACAGCGACTTCACCCCCCTGGTGGGCAAGGTGCGCGAGCTCAACAAGCGCGTCATCGGGGTGGGCAACCGCGAGTCGGCCAGCGAGCTGCTCATCGCCAACTGCGACGAGTTCATCTACTACGACCTGCTGGCCGCATCCCGCCGCGGCACCAGCGGCGGCCGCACGCTGGACCCCAACGAGCTGCTCAAGCAGACCCTGCTGGCCCTGCAGCGTGAGGGCACCGAGTGGCCGCTGGCCAGCGTGGTGAAGGACTCCATGCGGCGCCGCAACCCGGCGTTCGACGAGACCGAGGCCAACTTCACCACCTTCAGCAAGTTCCTGGAGGACGCCAACGCCCGGGGGCTCATCCGCCTGGAGAGCGACCCCCGCAGCGGCACCTACCGCGTGGAACTGGCCGAGGGCGGGTCCACCAGCAAGCCCGAGGCGATCATCGCCGCGGATTCCGGTGACGACGGTGAGGGTGGCGGCCCGCGTCGCCGTCGCCGCCGCCGCCGTGGCGAGGGTGGCGGGGCCGCCGAGCCCAAGCCCGAGGTGTTCGAGTTCGTGGTGGAGGGCGCCACGGTGATGGAGGGCGGCGAGCTGCCGGACCTCCCGCTGGACCGGGCCCTCACCTACGAGGACATGATCATGATGGGCCCCGAGCTGGCCGGCGCCGTCGAGGCCGCCGAGACGCCCGTGCTGATGGAGGCCACCGACGTGGACGAGCCGGCCACCACCTCGCGGCGCCGCCGGCGCCGCCGGGGCGGTGCCGAGGGCGAGCCGGCCGAGGCCGCGCCCGCGGCGACGGAGCTCACCGAGGAGGCCACCCAGGAGGCGCCGCCCGTGAGCGACGAGCCGGCCCCTGAGGCCCCCGCCTCGCGCCGGCGCCGCCGTCGCGGTGCCACCGCCGAGACCACCGAGCAGCCGGCCGCGGCGGAGCCAGCCGAGGCACCGGGCGAGCCCGAGGCCCAGGCCGAGCCCGCCCCGGAGGAGGCCCCGGCGGAGACCACCAGCCGCCGCCGCGTGCGGCGCGGCACCCGCGCGGTGACCGCCGAGCCGACCGCGGAGGCACCGGCGGCGGACGCCACCGAGGCACCCGCCGAGGACGCCGCCCCCAAGCGGCGCACCCGCACCCGCAAGGCCGCCGCCCCCGAGGCACCCGCCCCGGAGACCACCGAGGCACCCGCCGAAGAGGCGGCCCCCAAGCGGCGCACCCGCACCCGCAAGGCCGCCGCCCCCGAGGCACCCGCCCCGGCGACCACCGAAGCACCCGCCGAAGAGGCGGCCCCCAAGCGGCGCACCCGCACCCGCAAGGCCGCCGCCCCCGAGGCACCCGCCCCGGAGACCACCGAGGCACCCGCCGAGGACGCGGCCCCCAAGCGGCGCACCCGCACCCGCAAGGCCGCCGCCCCCGAGGCACCGGCCGAGTAACACCCGCGCGCCCCGGTGCCGCCTCGCGCGGCACCGGGTGCGGTGGTCAGTCCTCCGCCCCGCCCGCGGGCCGGGCGCGCCAGCTGGCCAGCACCACCGTGCCGAACAGCGCCATCTGCAGACGCGCCGCCTCCAGCGTGCCACCGCGCAGACAGGCCTCGTACAGGTGACCGAACTCCCCCGGCGTGGCCCCCTCGGGCCGGCAGGCATGGTCCAGCATCTGGCCCACCAGGTGCACGTCCGCAGGGTCGGCGACGGCGCCGGCCAGCACCGCCGCGTCGTCCACGCACCCCGCCAGGTCCCATGGCCCGCCCGCGCGCAGGCGCTCGGCCACCAGCGGCTGCAGGCGGCCCACCGTGGCGGCCAGCTGCTCGGGACTCACGCCATCACCGCCACGCCACCCTCACCCCACAACGAGATGTGCCGCCGGCCGGAACGGCCGACGGCACATCCTCACACACCCCGTCGGGGACGGCTCAGCGGTGTGCGCGGTGCCGGTGCGTCACCTTGGCGCGCGCCACCCGGTGCAGCCTGTGGGCCCGGGCCCGGTGGCGGTGCGACACCGCGCGCGGGTGGTCCGGGTGCGCGGGGAGGGCCCCCGGGGCGGGGAACACCTCGGTGGGGGTGTCGGGCTGCTGCACGGTGCCACCCGTGGTGCCGGGGGTGTCGGCGGCCGTGAACCCCAGCGACACGGGATCGGCCGACACCGAGGGGGCCGGCGGCACGATGCCCGCGCTCACCGACACCTCGCGGATGGAGTAGCTGTACGGCGAGCCGTGCTGCGTGCACAGGATGCGCACGTAGCGGGCCGTGGTCGCGGGCACCGTGGTGTGCACCAGACCGGGCACGGCGGTGGTGACGTCGGCCACAGTGGTGAAGGTGGTGCCGTCGTTGGAGGTCTGGATGGAGTACCCCGAGGCGAACGCGTCCTCCCACGTGACGTCCACGGTGTCGAACGTGCGGGCGGAGCCCAGGTCCACCTGCCACCACTCGGTGGCGGCGTAGCCGGAGCTCCAGCGGGTGGTCAGCACGCCGTCGTTGGCGTTGGCGGCGGCCAGGCCCGCCCCGGGCACCTCGATGCTGGAGGCGGTGACGGGCTTGTTGAGCGCGTAGTTGACCGGGCCGACGTTCACCACCGCGGTGGACGCGAGGCTGGTGCTCACGCCGTCGCTCACCACCAGCTGGAAGGTGAGCGTGGCGGCCGCGGCCGGCGCCGTGAACGTGGGCTTCACCGCGGTGGCGCCGGACAGCTGCACCGCCGGACCCGCGGTCTGGGTCCACCGGTAGGACAGCGCGCGGCCCTCCGGGTCGATGCTGCCGGATCCGTCGAGGGTCACCGCCGAGCCCGGGGACACCGACAGGTTGGGGCCCGCGCCGGCAACCGGCGTCACGTTCGACGCGGTGGTGGGGCCGTAGACGGCCGCCTCGGACATCGCGATGCCCGCGCCGGTGCCGCGGGTCACGCCCACCACCCGCACGAACCGTGCCGTCCGGGTGCTGAAGCTGGTCTGCTGCACGCCGCCGTTGGCCCCCGACACGGTTGCCGCGGTCGACCAGAACAGGCCCTCCAGGGAGGTCTCGATGCGGTACCCGGAGGCGTACGCGGCGCCCCATGCGATGGTGACGTCGCTCACGTTGCGCCAGCCGCCCAGGTCCACGCGCCACCACTGCCCGTTGCTGGCCGCCGACTCCCAGCGCGTGGACTGGTTGCCGTCCACCGCCAGGCCGGGGGTGAGGCCCGCGAGGCTGCTGGACGCCGCCGTGGGCCGTCCCGCCGCGAGGTTGGTGAGGCCGGTGGTCTCGAACGCGACGGTGTACCGCCGCGCCAGCCAGGCCTCGTACTGCGTGCCCGCGCAGTTGGCCGTGATGCCGCAGGGCATGCGGTCGTAGTGCAGGTAGGCGTTGAAGGCCGCGGTCTTGCCGGTGAGGTCGGTGCCGCTGACGTCGGCCGGGTGGTTGAGGATGGGGTTGTCCATGAACGACACCAGCGTGTGCGGCGCCGCGTACGCGGCGTTCGCGCGCCGCGTGTACTGGGCGGCCTCGAAGTGGTCGGGGTGGTCCCCGGCCTCTGCGCCGATGTGGTCCTGGCCGCGCACCAGCTCGGGCTGGTAGCGGTTCATCAGCCCGGTGAGCGTGGAGGTGAGCGATGCGGAGGTGAAGCTGCGCGCGCCGTCCACCGAGGTGATCTGGCCGATGGCCCCCTGGTCCAGCAGGCGCAGGCTCTGGTTGCCGTACAGCGGCGACCCGTCGCCGTTGACGCCGTCCGGGAGCCGCAGGAACACCAGCGACACCTGGGGCCTGCCCACAAGGGTCCTGATGGTGACGCCCTGTCCCACCCCGGCGTCGGTGGTGGACCAGCTGCTGGCCACACCCGCCATGTTGGCGTAGGCGGCCATGATGCCCACCTCGCGACCCTTCCAGTACACGTCGTTCTGCCCGTCGTCACCCGCGGTGAGGAAGACGGTGCGCACGCAGGCGCCGGCCTTCACGTCCCTGAGCACGTCGGGGCTGAGGAACAACAGGTCGTCGTCGGGGTGCGCCACGATGTTCATGGAGGTGCCGGCGGAGCAGTTGCCCGCGGCGGCCGCGCCGCCGGCCGCCAATGCGGCGTACGCCGCGCTGGCGGCGAGGGTTGCTCCCATCACGATGCGGCGCCACCGGCGAGGCGGCATGCCCGCGGGGTTCGGACGGATCATTGTTGCTCCGGGTCGAGGGTGCGTGGGCCCGTCTGGCACAGGTCCGACACCGAACGTACCCCGCCCGGGCGCCCGAATGTGGATGAAGGTGCAGAACTGTTCCACCGTCCCGGCCGTTCGGGGGAGCCCGACCGGAACGATTTGCACGTTTGTGGGGGTGGCGCGGGCGGCGCCCGGTGTGTTAGGCGGAGGGGGGCCTCAGGTGCCCGTGAGGCCCACCGGACAGCTCACCCCGGTGCCACCCAGCCCGCAGTACCCGTTGGGCACCTTGTGCAGGTACTGCTGGTGGTACGGCTCGGCGTAGTAGAAGGGACCGCGATCGACGATCTCGGTGGTGATCTCCCCGAAGCCCGCGGCCCGCAGCCGCGCCTGGTACGCCTCGCGCGAGGCCTGCGCGGCGGTGCGCTGCGCCTCGTCGCACACATAGATCCCCGACCGGTACTGGGTGCCCACGTCGTTGCCCTGACGCATCCCCTGGGTGGGGTCGTGGCCCTCCCAGAACACCCGCAGCAGCGCGTCGTCGTCCACCCGCGCCGGGTCGAACACCACCAGCACCACCTCGTTGTGGCCGGTGCGCCCGGTGCACACCTCCTCGTAGGTGGGATTGGGGGTGAAGCCCCCGCTGTATCCCACCGCCGTGGTGTGCACCCCGGGGATGCTCCAGAACATGCGCTCGGCGCCCCAGAAGCAGCCCATCCCCACCACCAGCGACCGGTGGCCATCCGGGAAGGGCGGCGTCATCGAGGTGCCCAGCACGGCGTGGGGCTCCACCACCGGCATCGTCTCCGCACGGCCCGGCAGGGCATCCTGCGGAGACGGCATCGCCGGCGGTTTGCGCCCCAGCCAGTCCACTACCCGTTGCTCCAGGCGCGGTACAGGCTCTTCGCCAGGTCCAGGATCTCCGCCTTGTGGAGGTTGGTGCCCTGGCGGGCGAACGCCTGCATGCCGTACACGTCGCGGCCGGCGACCCAGGTGACGTACAGCACGTCGGCCTTGACGGTGCCCGCCGTGGGGTGCAGCAACAGCCCCTTGGCGGTGGGCACGTCGGGCACGCTGAGCGACTCGCTGGGCGCGGCGCTGCTGCTGCGCACCTCGGCCACCGAGCTGTCCACCTCGGCGGTGGCCGCCGCGGCGTCGCGCACGCGGTAGGCGTAGATGCGGAACAGCGTGATGTCCTTCGTGGGGTTCTTGCCCCGCTGGTCGCGGAGGACGCCGCCGGAGTACCCGGCGGTCTGCAGTCGCGTGGTCGCGTCGGAGATGGCCGGGTCACCCGCCGCGTACAGCGAGGTCACCATGTTGCCGGCGGTGGGTTCCACCTGCGGGGTGCCGGAGTTGAGCCCGCCCACCGAGTCCTGCGAGGGCAGCCGCAGCCGCAGCTCGTTGGACGCGTCGGCCGTGGAGGTGGTGGACGTGGAGGCGCTGGTGGACGTGGTGGACGTCGCCGTGGTGGAGGTGGACGCCGTGGTGGAGGTGGTGGACGTGGAGGCCGTGGTGGACGTGGTGCCGGTGTGCTCGGTGACGGTCACCGTGTCGGAGCCGCCGCAGCCGGCCAGCACCAGTGCGGTGACGGCCACCGCCGCCCCGCCGCGTGGGAGTGAGAACGTGAACATGCGCACCACGGTACGTGCGTGCCCCTGGGGCGTCAAACCGGCTCCACCGGCTCCTCGGTGATCCCCGCCTCCGGCGGCTGGGTGCGCGCGATGCGGAACGCCCGGATCTCCGGGGCCTCCCGGTCGGCCAGCGACACGATCATGTACAGCGTCTGCGGGAAGAAGGCCAGCTCCACGTCGGTGCGCGAGGGATAGGCCGCGCTTCGGGTGTGGGAGTGGTAGATGGCCAGCAGCTCCATCCCGGCGTCGTCGATCTCATCCATGATCCGCATCTGCTCGCGCGGGTCGATCACGTACATGAAGGGGCTGGCCTCGGTGTTGACGGCGGTCCACACCCGCTGGGCCACGCCGTCGCGACCGCCGATCATGCCGCAGCACTCGTTGGGCAGCTCGCGCGTGGCGTGCTCCACCAGCTCACGGGCCAGTTCGCGGGGGAGTCGCACGGCTACCAGAACACCCCGCGGTCGAGGGCGTCCTCCACCTCGTCCAGGTCGCCGCTGAAGATGCCGGCCGACAGGTACTTCCAGCCGCCGTCGCACACGATGCCCACGATGGTGCCGCGGTCCATCTGCGCGGCGACGCGCGCGCAGGTGTGCACCACCCCGCCGCTGGAGACGCCGGCGAAGATCCCGGCCTCGCTGGCCAGGCGCCGGGTCATCACCAGTGCGTCGCGGCTGTGCACGATCAGCTTGCGGTCCAGGCGCGCCAGGTCCAGCACGGGCGGCACGAAGCCGTCGTCGAGGCTCCGCAGGCCGCTCACGGGGTCGCCCTGCATGGGCTCGCAGGCCACCACCTGGATGTCGGGGCGGTGCTCCTTGAGCCGCCGGGAGCAGCCCATGAGGGTGCCGCCGGTGCCGAGCCCCGCCACGAACACGTCCACCTCGGGGCAGTCGCGCACGATCTCGGCCCCGGTGCCCTCGTAGTGCGCCTGCGGGTTGGCGGGGTTGCCGTACTGGAACGGCATGAACACGCCCCGCTCGGCCGCCAGGCGCTGTGCCACCTCCACGGCGCCGTTGCTGCCGAACTCGCCGTCGGTGGGGATGATCTCGGCGCCGTACAGCCGCAGCAGGGCCCGCCGCTCCTCCGTCACGTTGTCCGGCATCACCGCCACCAGGCGGTAGCCGCGCACGCTGCAGATCATCGCCATGGCGATGCCGGTGTTGCCGGAGGTGGGCTCCATGATCGTGTCGCCCGGGCGGATCAACCCGCGGCGCTCCGCGTCGTCGATCATGTACAGCGCGGTGCGGTCCTTGATGGACCCCGTGGGGTTGTGGCTCTCCAGCTTCACCAGGATGCGCACATCCGGGTTGGGGCTGATGCCCGGCAGCTCCACCAACGGCGTGTTGCCGATGGTGCCGAGGATGTCGGCGTGCACGCCGGTCACCGGAGGGGCCAGCCCCACGGGCGCGCGCATGGGGCTCAACCGCCCCCGGCCATGGCGGGCAGGATCAGCACCGTGTCGCGCTCGGTGACCGGCGTCTCCAGCCAGCCGGTGAGCCGCACGTCCTCGTCGTTGACGTACAGGTTGACGAACCGGTGCAGGTCACCGTCGGCGGTGACCAGCTGCTGCCGCACCGCGGGATGCTCGTCGTAGAGGGCCTCCAGCACCTGGCCGACGGTGTCGCCGCCCACGGTCAGCTCACGGGCGCCGCCCACGGCGGGGCGCAGCACTGGGGGGATGCGAACGGTGCTCACCTGCGGTCACGCTCCAACGGTCGCGGTGTGGTGCCCGGCGCCGGCGCACCAGGCCTCGTAGTCACGGAACTCCAGGCGGGCGTTGGGCCCGCACGCCGGGCAGTCCAGGTCGCGGCGCACCTTCAGCTCGGTGAAGGTCATGCCCAGGGCGTCGTACACCAGCAGGCGTCCCGAGAGGGTGTCGCCGATGCCCAGGAGCACCTTGATGGCCTCGTTCGCCTGGATGTTGCCCATCACGCCGCATAGCACGCCCAGCACACCGGCCTCGCCGCAGCTGGGCGCCAGGTCCGGGGGCGGGGGCTCGGGGAACAGGCACCGGTAGCACGGACCCTCGTACGGCAGGAACACCGAGGCGTGCCCCTCGAACCGCAGGATGCTGGCGTGCACCAGGGGCGTGCGGGTCATGAGCGAGGCGTCGGCCAGCAGGTACCGGGTGGGGAAGTTGTCGGCCCCGTCGATGATGAGGTCGTACCCGGAGATGAGGTCCAGGACGTTGTCGCGGTTCACGCGCGTGGCGTGCACGTTCACCCGCACGTCCGGGTTGAGCGCCTCGATGGCCAGCTTGGCCGACTCGCCCTTCAGCATCCCCACGCGGTCGGTGGTGTGGATGATCTGGCGCTGCAGGTTGCTGGCGTCCACCACGTCATCGTCCACCAGGCCGATGGTGCCCACGCCGGCGGCCGCCAGGTAGAACGCGGCGGGCGAGCCCAGGCCCCCGGCCCCGATCATCAGCACCCTGCTGTCCAGCAGCTTCAGCTGGCCGGCCTCACCCACCTCGGGGATCAGCACGTGGCGGCTGTAGCGGGCGCGCTGGTCGGCGCTGAGGGTGCGCGGCACCGCCACCCGGTTGCCGGCCTGCTTCCAGCGGGTGAACCCGCCGGCCAGGCTGGACACGTTGCCGTAGCCCATCTCGCGCAGGGTGCGGCCGGCCAGCAGCGAGCGGTGCCCGCCCGCGCACACCACCACCACCTCCTGGCCGGGTGCGGCCACACCGGCCGCCCGGCTCTCCAGGAACCCGCGCGGCACGTGCACCGCGCCGGGCACATGGCCCTCGTCCCACTCCGACTGCTCGCGCACGTCCAGCACCAGCGGGGCGTCGCCGGCGGCGAGGCGCGCCGCCAGCTCGGCGACGTCCACCTCTGGGATCTCGGTGCGTGCCTGGGCGAGCAGGTCCTGATACGTGCGGCTCATCGGCGCTCCCGGTGTCGCGGGACCACGAAACAAACAAAACTCTAGTGGATTTCTCGCCTTTTCAGCGGAGGCGGGTGAGCATACGCTCCCCGGCATGGCGCGGCCCCGCATCAGCAAAAGCGAGTTCGCCAACATCGACGCCCGCGTGCGGTGCCGCACGCCCGACTGCTGGGGCGAGCTGCTGCTGATGCCCACCGGGGTGCAGGATGAGGAGGGCATCCCCGAGTTCGCGCCCCGCACCATGTGCCCGCTGTGCGGTGCCATGTACGACCTGGAGCAGGACATGAACGACCGCGACCTGTTCCTGCGCATCTCCTGGCTGCGGGCCAACCCGCACGAGGCCGACCATGAGGCCTGACCGGCCGGCGTGGCATGCGTGGGTGCGACCGGCCGCGCGCGAGGTGGTGGCCGTGGTGGTGGCCGGACTGCTGTCCGCCGGCACCTGGCTGTGGCTCATGCAGCAGTCCTTCACGCACGACTACACCGGCATGAACACCGATTTGGGCCTCGGCCGCATGTTCGGCGGGGCCGCCGGTGGCGATGCGCTGCGCAAGGGCCTGCAGGTGACGCTGCTATCCGGTGTCGTCACCGCCGTGCTGTTCGCGCTGGCGCGCCGGCCCCTGCGGCTGGGGTGGCTGGCCCGGGGCCTGCTGTTCGGCGTGCTGGCGTACCTGGTGTGGGGCCTGGTGTTCTGCACCCATGTGGACGCGCACGACGTTCCCGGCGGGGTGTTCGGCAGCGACGCGGGCCACGGGACGCCCGTGGTGGGCGCCGTGGCGGCGCTGGTGGCGGGGGTGGTGCTGGCACGCGTGCACGAGCTCGCGCGCACCGCCGCGTGGTGGGAACCCAAGCACATGGATCTGCGCGAGAGCATCCGCGAGATCTTCCAGCAGGGGCGCGCCGACGGACCGGCTGACGGCACCAACGGCGGGTGAAACCGGCTTCGACCGCTGGGGTTTGCTCTCCCTGGCGTCGGGGCATTGCGTGGTGGACATGGTGGTGGGCGCCATCCCCGCCCTGCTGCCCCTGTTCGTGCGGCAGTACGGGCTCAGCGACCTGGCGGCATCGATGATCCTGGGTGCGTCCCTCCTGGCCTCGTCGGCCATCCAGCCCGTGTTCGGGGTCATCGCCGACCGCCGCGGGGCCGACTGGCTGCTGTACGGCGGCGCGGCGGTGGGCGCGGTGATGATGGCCCTCTCGGGCATCGCCGGCAGCTATGCCGCGGTGCTGGCGCTGATCGTGGCCTCGGGGCTGGGCATCGCCGCATACCACCCGGAGGCCGCCCGGGTGGCCAACCGCATCGGCGGCGACCGCCCCGCCACGGGCGTGGCGTGGTTCATGGTGGGCGGCAGCGTGGGGTTCGCCCTCGGGCCCCTCATCGCCGCGGCCACCATGCCGCTGATGGGCATCCGCTCCACCCTGGTGTTCGCGGTGCCGGGCGTGGCGGTGGGCATCCTGCTGTTCACCCGTCGCGGGCGGCTGCGTCCGCCGGCGCGCCACGCGCACCACGCCGCGATGGCCGGGCCCTCCCACATCCCGGGGCTCAGCCTGCTGCTGGTGGTCACCACCCTGCGCACCTGGGCCGAGTTCGGCCTGCTGGCGCTGGCGCCGCTGCTGTTCGTGTCGCACCGGGGCATGAGCGAGGGGGCCGCCGGGATGGCCGTGTTCGCCTTCTCGGCGGCCGGAGCGGTGGGCACGGTGCTGGGCGCCGGGCTGGCCGACCGCTTCGGCGGCCGGCGCATCATGGTGTGGTCCACCCCGCTGTCCGCGCCGCTGGTGGTGGGGGCCGCCGTGCTCTCGGCGCCCTGGGCCATCGCGTGCATGACCGGCGCCGGGCTCATCATGCTCGCCACCTTCTCGGTGACGGTGGAGATGGGCCAGCGCTACCTGCCGGCCCGCCTGGCACTGGCGGCCGGGCTCATGATCGGCTTCGGCGCCATCGGCTCGGCGCCCCCCGGCCTGGCGCTGGCGGGGGCGCTGGCCGACGCCACCAGCCGCCAGACCGCCATCCTGGCGCTCGCCGCACTGCCACTGCTGGGAGGCCTGCTGTCGGTGTTCCTGCCCGAGCCGCGCGCGCGGGTGGCGTGATGGCGCGCCGCTCCGACCCCCCGCCGCAGGGCGACGACCTGTTCGGCGACCTGGTGGGGCAGCGCCTGGCCGCGCACGGCCCGCTGGCCGCCCGCATGCGCCCCGCCACGCTGGAGGAGATGGCCGGTCAGCAGGCGCTCTTGGGCCCCGACGGGTTCCTGCGCCACGCCATCGCCGAGGACCGCGTGCCCAGCATGGTGCTGTACGGGCCCCCGGGCAGCGGCAAGACCACCCTGGCGCGTGTGGTGGCCGGATCCACGCGGGCCGTCTTCGAGGAGCTCTCGGCCACGCAGGCCACCGTGGCCGACGTGCGCGCCGCCCTGCAGCGCGCCCGCGACCGGGCGGTCAACGGCACGCCGACGGTGCTGTTCATCGACGAGATCCACCGCTTCAACAAGGGCCAGCAGGACGCGCTGCTGCCGGCGGTGGAGGAGGGGCTGGTGACGCTCATCGGGGCCACCACCGAGAACCCGTACTACGAGGTCAACTCCGCCCTGGTGTCCCGGATGCGCGTGATGGTGCTGGAGCCGCTCGACCCCGAGGCCGTGGGCACCCTGCTCGACCGGGCCGTCGCGGACCCCCGGGGCCTCAACGGCCGCGTCACGCTCAGTCCGGAGGGGCGCGCCACCCTGGTCGCCCGGGCCAACGGCGACGCCCGGGCCGCGCTCAACCTGCTGGAGGCCGCCGCGGGCGGCATCGCCATGGGCGACGCCATCGACCCCGACGCGGTGGCCGCCGCGGCGGGCGGGCGGGCCGTGGTGTACGACCGCGCCGGCGACGCCCACTACGACACCATCTCCGCGTTCATCAAGAGCATGCGCGCCAGCGACCCGGACGCCGCCGTGTACTACCTGGCGGTGATGCTGGCCGGCGGCGAGGACCCCAAGTTCATCGCCCGGCGCATCATCGTGGCGGCCTCCGAGGATGTGGGGAACGCGGACCCCACCGCCCTCATCGTGGCCACCGCGGCCTCCCGGGCGGTGGAGTTCGTGGGCCTGCCCGAATGCCGCATCAACCTGGCCCAGGCCGCCATCTACGTCGCGCTGGCGCCCAAGTCCAACGCCTCCTACCGGGCCATCGACGCGGCCCTGGCGCGCGTGGAGGCCGAGGGGGCGCGGCGCCCACCGCTGGCGCTGCGCGACGCCAGCCGTCCCAACGCCCGCAACTTCGGCCACGGTGAGGGGTACGTCAACCCGCACGGCAGCCCCGACGGCGTGCGCGACGAGTCGCTGCTGCCCGACGATCTGCAGGGCGCGCGCTTCTACCAGCCCACGCAGCGAGGCCGGGAGGGCACCCTGGCGGCGCGCCTGCGCCAGCTGCGTGGTGACACCCAGGACGACGCGGAACCACGCCCGTTCTGAGCCTGCATCCGTCGGTTCTCGCGGCGCGCGTGCGCCCGATCGCAGTCGCCATCCGGATTCCCGGCTGACCCGACCGGGCGGTGCGGCTCGCTACTGTTGCGGCCCCAACCACCACCCGAGGTACGGTCCGTCACATGAGCATCGCCGAACGCTTGGACACCGACGCCAAGGACGCCCTCCGCGCGGGCGACAAGCCGCGACTGGCCGTGCTGCGCCGTGCGCGCGCGGCGCTGAAGAACGCGGAGATCGAGGCGCGCGGGCCCATCGACGACGCCGAGGCGCTCAAGGTGGTGCAGGGGCTGGTGAAGCGCCACCGTGAGTCCATCGAGCAGTTCACCGCCGGCGGCCGGCAGGATCTTGTGGACAAGGAGACCGCCGAGATGGCGGTGCTGGAGGAGTACCTGCCGGCCCAGGCCGACGATGCCGAGGTGGAGCGCGTGGTGCGCGAGGTCATCGCCGCCGAGGGCGTCACCGACGTCAAGGGCCTCGGGAAGGTGATGCGCCCGGCCATGGAGCGCCTGGCCGGCCAGGCCGACGGCGGCCGCGTGCGCGAGGTGGCGCAGCGGGTGTTGCAGGAGGGCGCGGCGTGAGCGACGTGCACCCGGAGCCCCCGGGCCCGGGCCAGGAGTCGGTGTGGGACTACCCGGAGGCGCCGGTCCTGCAGGCCAACACCCGCGAGCTCACGGTGGTGTTCGGCGGCGTGGTGGTGGCGCACACCACCGGTGGGTTCCGTGTGCTGGAGCGGGGTGTGGCGCCCGTCTTCTACTTCCCGCCCGGAGACGTCCGCGACGGCACGCTGGTGGCCGCGGAGTACACCACCACCTGCCCGCACAAGGGCACCGCGCAGTATTTCGACGTGCACGGCGGGGGCGGTTCGGCCAGCCAGTCGGCCTGGTCATACCTCACCCCCAGCCCCGGGTTCGAGGCCATCGCCAAGCACGTGGCCTTCTACGCGGGTCCCATGGACCGCTGTGAGGTGGACGGGGAGGTCGTCACGCCCCAGCCCGGCGGTTTCCTGGGCGGCTGGATCACCTCGCAGGTGGTGGGCCCGTTCCGGGGGCAGCAGGGCATCCGCTGATCCCGCGGCCCCACGCGGGCCGCACCGCCGGGATCAGCGCAGGGCCACCAGCCTGACGCGGCCGTCACGTGTGACCGTCACGCGCATGCGCCGCGGCTTGTGACCGTTCGCACGTACCACCAGCGTTCGGTTTCCGGGCCGCCGCATTGGCACAATCACCACACCGCGGCGGACCGCCGCCGGGTGAGCGTCCACGAACAGCCGGGTGCCGGGCACAGTGTGCACCCGGATCGTCAGTGCTCCCCGGCGGCGGTCCCACCGCGCCCACAGCACCGTTCCCGCCCACGGGGCGGCGACCGCGCGGGGCGTGCCACCCGGCGGCGGCGGCACCGGCGTGGTGCCCGCGCCGCCGGCCGTCACGGCGTAGGCGCCCGAGTCGGCCACCACATCCACCCCGGCGGCGGCGCTGTTGCCCAGCGCGTCGGTGCTGCGCACCTCGATGCGGTGCGCACCCGCGGGGACCGTGAGCGTGGCCCGGGTGTCCCCCGCCCCGGGGGTGGCCACCACCGCGCCGTCCAGCAGCACCGCGTCGGGCGCCGGCGCGCCCGGCACATCCGACGGGCGCCATTCCACGGTCACCGTCCCCGCCGTCACCCCGCCCGCGGCGGGCGCCAGCAGCGTCACGGTGGGCGGCGGCGTGAGGCTGGCCGCGTGGGCCACCTGCGGCAACGGGCCGATGGCGCCGTTCTGCGGATCCGCCTGCGCGATGCCCGTGGCGCGCAGGCGTGCGCGGATCTCCGCGATGGTGAACGGCGTGCCCCGCGAGGCCCGCGCGACGCCCTGCATGGCCGCGATGGCCCCCGCCACCGCGGCGGACGCGCTGCTGGTGCCGGAGAAGCAGTGGGTGTAGCTGCGACCCGTCGCGTTGTCGCCCCCCACGAGGTAGGGGAACATGCCGCCCCCGTTCGCCGGGTTCGAGGTGGCCGCGGTCACCGCGTGGCCGGGTCCCTGCACGTCCACGCGCGCCCCGAAGTCGGTCATCGACGCCTTGGCCGCCAGCACCCCACCCCCCTCCGGGATCTCCCCGGCCCCCACCACGATGGCCTCGTCGTGCACCGCCTCCTCGGCGTCGGTGAGGCGTCGCAGGCCGTTGCCCGCCGGGAGCACCACCACCACGCCCTTGGCGGTGGCGGCCGCGACGGCGTCGGCCACCGGGCCCCCGTACACGCCGGCGTCCGCCGGCCCGTAGGCGTTGGACTGCTGTTCCACCAGCAGCACGTCGCCGGCGCGCAGCTGGGCGGCGGCGGCCGCGATACCGGCCGCCGGGCTGTACAGCCCGTTGTTCCACGGCACCACCGGCACCAGCTGGGCCGCGGGCACCAGTCCCGTGATCCCCACCCCGTCCGCCCGCCCGCCGATGAGCGACAGCACCGCCGTGCCATGGGAGATCTCGCCGGCCGCCACCAGCGGCGACCGCACCGGCGTGGGGAGGGCGCGGTCGGCCAGCTCCACATGCGACGGGTCCCAGTCGTACTCCACGTCCGCCACGCGCACGCCGGCGCCATCGCCGCCGGCCGGCAGTCCCGCGAAGTCCATGTGCGCCCGCACGTCCTCGAACGCCGCCAGCGACGGGGGCGCCGCACCCGGCGCCAGCGTCTTGGGCGGCACCCCGAAGTCACCGGGCACGGCCCGGCACACCGACTCGCCCGGCGGCGCGGGCACCCGCGCGGGCAGCGGACGAGCCCACCGCACCCCGCGCCGGGTCACCAGACGCGCGCGCACGGCATCGGCGTCGGCGCCCCGGGGCACCGGCACCAGCACCCATCGCGACAGGTCGGGCATGCGCCCACCGCGGCGGCCCACCTGCGCCGCCAGCCGGGCGGCCTGCCCGCGGGGCACCACCGGCTGAGCGGGCATCCCCAGGCGATCGGGTCGCACCCCGGGCGCCAGTCGCACCAGCACGGCATTCGCCTCCGCCGCCGCCGGCAGCGCGGCCAGTCCCGCCGTCACCATCAGCACGGCCGCACGGGCCATCCGTCGGGGTCCGCCGGGCATGGCGGGTATGGTACGTCGCCCTGCAACCCCGCCGTCTGGAACCGCGGTGACCACCGACATCACCGACGCCGAACGCGCTCGGCTGCGGCCGTATGTGACCGACACCGCCGGTCCCGTGTTCGCCCTGACGAACCTGCCGGAGGTGGTGAAGGGGGCGCTGTTCGCCCGGTACTCGCGGTCGCCAAAGAGCCTCCGGCGCCTCCTGCTGGACGAGTTCATGCCCGACGGCGGCGATGCGGGCGTGCGCGGCGAGGGCGAGGAGCGCGCCGCGGCGCTGTACGACCGCGTGCTGGCCCAGTACGGCGACGACTCGGTGGCCCAGCTGGGCGCCGCGCACGTGGCCGTGGAGGGCGCCTCCAACGTGCTGACCAAGGTGCTGCAGTGGGGGCGCATCGCCAGCTACCTGGAGCAGAGCACCCGGTACATCGCCTACACCGACCGGCCCGGCGGACGCTACCGGTATCACCTGCCACCCCATGTGGCCGCGCACCCGGACCTGGGTCCCCGGTACGCCGAGGTGCTGGACCGGGCGTTCACGGTGTACGCCGACCTGCTGCCGCGCATGGTGGCCCACTGGGACGCGGCCGTCCCCGACGACGGATCGCCGGCGGCGGCACGGGCACGGGCCATCCAGGCCCGGGCGCTGGATTCGCTGCGCGGGCTGCTGCCCGCGGCCACCACCTCCAACATGGGCATCTTCGCGTCCGGCCAGGCCTACGAGGCGCTGCTGGTGCGGCTGATGGCGCACCCCCTGGCCGAGGCGCGCGAGTGCGGCGTGGCCATGCTGGCCCAGCTGCGCCAGGTGATCCCGGCCTTCCTCACCAGGGTGGACCGCCCCGACCGGGGCGGGCGCCACGCCGAGTACCTGCGAGCCGCGCGCACCACGATGGAGGAGCTGGCCTCCGCCGTGCCCGCCGCGGCCGGCGTGGCCGAGGACGAGCGCGTGACGCTGCTGGACTGGGACCCCGACGGTGAGGAGCGCGTGCTGGCGCACGCCCTCTGGCCGCACACGGATCTGCCCCTGGACGTCGTGCGGGCGCACGTCGCCGGGCTGGCCGGACACGAGCGGGCCCGCATGCTGCGCGAGATCGCCGGTGACCGTCCCGACCGCCGGGTGCGGCCGGGGCGCGCCCTGGAGGCGACCACGTACACGTTCGAGGTGGTGTGCGATTACGGCGCGTACCGCGACCTGCAGCGGCATCGCCTGCTGTCCCTGCAGGCCCAGCCCCTGACGCCTTCGCTGGGGTGGAGCCTGCCGCCCGAGGTGGCGGCGGCGGGACATGGCGAGGCCTACGCGGGCGTGATGCACGAGAGCGCTCAGCTGTACGAGGCCCTTGCGGACGCGTTCCCCCACGACGCCCCGTACGCCGTGAGCCTGGCGCACCGGCTGCGCTTCACCATGGTGATGAACGCCCGCGAGGCCATGCACCTGATCGAGCTGCGCAGCCAACCGCAGGGCCACGACGCGTACCGGCGGGTGGCCCAGCGCATGCACGACCGCATCGCCGAGGTGGCCGGCCACCACGCCATCGCCGGGATGATGCGGTTCGTGGATCACACGGATGCCCATGCCGGAAGACTGGCCGCCGAACGCCGCCAGGAGTCGCGCGCAACGTCCTGAGGTGCGCGCGGGTGTGTGCCGAAACGGCGCGCCGTCACTCGGCCGGGCGCCGGGCTCGCTAGTGTCATCCCATGCCCGATCCTGATTCCCGACCTCGCCTCGGCGGCATGGCGCTCGCAAACGGCCTGCTGGTGCACGGACCCAAATGCTGGGCCGCGGCGGTGCGCGACCCCGACGGACAGGTGCGCGTGGCGTCGGGCAGCAAACCGCGGCTGGCCATCGGACCGCTGGGGTCGGTGCCTCTGCTGCGCGGCGTGCTGCGCCTGGGCGAGGCCATGGCCGTGCTGCCCGCCGTGCGCCGCGGCATGCCCCAGGTGCGCTTCGCGATGGAGGAGCGCGGCACCCCGCTGACGGTGCTGGCCGCCCTGGCGGTGGGCGGGGTGGCCCGCCGGCGGCTGCGCTCCCCCCTGGCGCAGGAGGCCGTGGGCGTGGTGGTGGGACTGGCGCCGGCCGTGTTCTCGCTGGTGGGCTCGAAGGCCGCGGTGTGGCACGCGGTGGAGCACAAGAGCATCGCCGCCTACGAGAAGGGCGGCCCCGCCGAGGTGGGCAACGCCGCCGCGCACCCCAAGGAGCACCCCCGCTGCGGCAGCAATCTGGTGCTGCCCCTCATGGTGTCCAGCGCGGCCACCAACCTCACGGCACGCCACCTGCTGGGCCGGGTGGGCCCGCTGGGACAGGCCGTCATGAGCGCCGTGGGCGCCGGCCTGGCGGTGGAGATGTTCGCGTTCGCCCACCGCAACCCGGAGCACCCCGTGGCGCGGGTGGTGCACGGGGCGGGCCACGCGCTGCAGGCACACCTGGCCACGCGCGAGCCGGGTCCGAAGGATCTGGAGGTGGGCCACGCGGCCATGCGCGCGCTGTTCGCCGCCGAGGGCATCCCCGAGGGCGCGTGAGCATCGACTGCCGGGTGGACGTCACCGTCCCCGCCAGCAGCGCGGACACCTGGGACCGGCTGGCCGGCGTCGCGACATGGCCGGGATGGAACCCCTCCTGCGAGGCCGCCGATCTGGAGGGCGACCACTTCGCCCCCGGCACGCGGATGCGGCTGACGCTGCGCCATCCCGCCGGCCGCACCTTCTTCACGCGCCCATGGGTGGTGGCGGCGGAGCGGGCCCGCCACATGGCGTGGGAGGCGCGCGCCCTGGGCGTCCGCGCACGGACGGATGTCGAGTTGCAGGACGAACAGGAGGGAACGCGCGTGCTGCTGTCCACCCAGACCAGGGGTGTGCTGGCGTTCAGCTACCGGTGGGCCATGCGCCCCACCACCCAGGCCCAGATCTACGCGGTGATGCTGGGTGGCCTGGCGGAGAGCTTCCGATGAGGGCGGGACGGGTGCTCATCGCGGCGGCGGCCGTCGCGATGATGGCGGCCGCACCCGCGATGGCGCACATCGACGTGTTGCCACAGCGGGTGGAGCTGGAGCAGTCCACCGAGTTCACGGTGCGCGTCCCCACCGAACGTGAGGTGCCCACAGTGGCCGTGCGGGTGGACTTCCCCCGGCAGGTCACCGTGTACGCGTTCGCGCCGGCCCCGCGCGGCTGGACGATGACCCAGCGGCGGGCGGCGAACGGCAGCGTCATCGGGGTGGTGTACCGCGGCGGCACGATCCCGGTGGGCGGGTACCTGGACTTCACCTTCCTGGGCACGCCGTTCAGCAAGGGCCAGACGGTGTGGAAGGCGTACCAGACCTACGGCGACGGCAAGGTGAAGCCGTGGAGCGGGCCGCCCGAGGATCCCGGGGCCATCAGCGAGGAGAGCGGTCCCACCGCGCCCGGGCCCGCCGCGGCCGTGCAGGTGGTGG
>JAXLSS010000024.1:0-42693 GCA_046330395.1 Thermoleophilia bacterium | reverse complement strand
CCAGGGGCCGGTGGCCCTGGCCACCCGCGCCCAGAACGAGATGGTGTTCTGCGTGGACGCGATGGGCCTGCGGCCGCTGTGGTGGATCGAGACCTCGGGCTGGTACGTGGTGTCGTCCGAGCCCGGGATCATCCCCGTGGCCGACCTGGCCCGCGACCCGCGCCCCATGGCCCCCGGCGAGAAGATGGCCATCGTGCTGGACGCCGAGGGCACCCCGTCGGTGCTGGAGTACCCGGAGCTGCAGCAGGAGGTCTACGAACGGGCCAAGGGCCGCGGCGCCCTGCCGTCGGCCGAGACCCGGGCGCTCCTGGCCGGTGGCCTGGACCCCACCATCGTGGCCGCGGACGCGGGGGACACGGGCGAGCCGGAGCTGCCCCTGAACGTGCTGCTGGCCTCACACGGCTGGATCGAGAGCGACAAGCAGCAGGCCGAGTTCCACGCCACCCGCGCCGCCGAGCCGGTGGGCTCGCTGGGCTGGGACGGCCCGCTGGGCCCGTTCGCGCCCATCCCCATGCCGCTGTCGGACTTCTTCCAAGAGACCGTGGCCGTGGTGACCAACCCGGCCATCGACCGCGAGCGCGAGGTGGAGCACTTCTCCACGCGCGTGGTGCTGGGCCGCCGGCCGCCCATCGAGGGCGTGGAGGCCACCCCGCCGCAGCGCTGTGAGCTGCGCATGCCCATCCTGCTGGGCGGCCTGCGCCCGGGGGCCGGGCTGCCGCTGCCCGAGCTGCGCCGCGTGGCCGTGGGCCAGGGCGTGTCCATCTACGAGGACGTGATGGCGGCCTGGGGCGACCGCGCCCACCGCATCAGCCTGGCGTACGACGGCACCTCCTCCACCCGTGAGCACGTGGAGCGCATGGCGCGCGACGCCGTGGCCGCGGTCACCGCGGGCGCCGAGCTGGTGGTGCTGCACGACATGGAGGTCACCGACCAGCGGGTCTGCGACCCCATGCTGGCCGTGGCCGCCGTGGACAAGGCCCTGCGCGAGGAGTACCAGGCCGACGGCAGCTCCATCCGCCGCAACGTCAGCCTGATGCTGCACTCGGCGGGCATCCGCAACGTGCACGACGTCATGGTGGCGCTGGGCCTGGGGGCCCAGGCGCTGGTGCCCCACGCCATGCTGGAGTACGCGGTGAGCATCACCCCCGAGGCGGGCCCCGCGGCCAACAACATGCTGGTGGCCCTGCAGAAGGGCATCGAGAAGGTGCTGTCCACCCTGGGCATCCACGAGCTGCGCGGCTACGCGCGGCTGATGTCCGCCATCGGGGTGCAGCCGGAGATCCTCGACATCCTGGCCATGCCGGGCTTCACCGCCAGCGCCGGCCGGGGCCTGGGCTTCGCCGGAATGGAGGAGCTGGCCCAGCTGGGGCAGCGCATCCGCAGCGGCGACGACAGCTCGGGCAAGGTGAAGCTGCCGCGCATGTACCCCAAGGTGTGGAAGGCCCTGGCCCGCGTGGCCAACTCGGAGCGCGGCTACGAGGAGTACGCCGAGACCCTGGACGGCCTGGAGCGCGACCAGCCCGTGGCCATCCGCCACGCCATGGCCCCGCAGCTGGCGCCCGAGGGGTCGCGCATCGCCGCCGACCGCGTGGACGGCACCGTGGGTGAGCACACCCTGCCGTTCGTGATCAGCTCCATGAGCTTCGGCTCGCAGAACGAGATCGCGTTCCGGGCCTACGCCGAGGCCGCCGCGCGCGCCGACATGCTGTGCATGAACGGCGAGGGCGGCGAGATCCCCGACATGTACGGGCGCTACCCCAAGCACCGCGGCCAGCAGATCGCCAGCGGCCGCTTCGGGGTGAGCAACCTGCTCATCAACTCCAGCGAGATGGTGGAGATCAAGATCGGCCAGGGGGCAAAGCCCGGTGAGGGCGGCCACCTGCCGGGCAGCAAGGTCACCGCGGCCATCGCCCGCGCCCGGAACGCCGCCGTGGGGTCGGACCTGATCAGCCCGTCAAACAATCACGACCTGTACTCCATCGAGGACCTGGCGCAGCTCATCGACGAGCTCAAGACGGCCAACCCGCACGTCAAGGTCATCGTGAAGGTGCCCGTGGTGCCGGGCATCGGCACCATCGCCATCGGCATCGCCAAGGCGGGCGCCGACGTCATCACCCTGTCCGGGTTCGACGGCGGCACCGGCGCCGCCCGCCAGCACGCCCTGCGGCGCGCCGGGTTGCCGTGTGAGATCGGCACGGTGCTGGCGCACCACGCGCTCACCGAGGCCGGTATCCGCGACCGCGTGGAGATCTGGGCCGACGGCGGGCTGCGCTCGGCGGCCGACGCCATCAAGCTGATCTGCCTGGGCGCCAACCGCCTGGGCTTCGGCACCGCCGCCATGGTGGCCATCGGCTGCACCATCTGCCGCGGCTGCCAGCTGGACACCTGCCACGTGGGCATCGCCACCCAGATCGAGGACGAGCACGAGGCCAAGGAGCGCGGCCTCAAGCGGTTCGTGCCCCGCGAGTACGAGGACGCAGCCCAGGCCCTGGTGCGGTACTTCACCGAGATGGGCGAGGCCATGCGCGAGCTGGCCGGCCAGATGGGCGCGGAGCGCGTGCAGGACCTGGTGGGCCAGGCCGACCGCCTGGTGCAGGTGTCGCACCACGAGCGCCTGGACCTCACGGGCCTGCTCACCCCCGTGCGCGAGCAGATCATCACCGCGCCGGAGGGGCAGCCCCGCTTCTTCCGCGAGTTCAACCCGCCGCCGCCCCACCGCGCGCCCGAGGTGGCCGCGCAGCGGCTGGCCTCCGGTGCCGCCCTGGCCGTGGAGGAGGAGACCACCACCGCCGCCGACCGCAACCTGGGCACCGACCTGGCGGGCATGATCGCCCGGGCCCACACCCACGTGAACACCACCTGGAGCTTCGGTGGGAACGGGGGCAACGGGAACGGCAACGGCAACGGCGACCACCCCCCCACCCCGCCGGCCGGCAACCCCAACATCCTGCTGCAGGCCGAGCACGGCGGCGACGACGGCCCCATGGTGGACCTGGCCTTCACGCACGGCGCGGCCGTGGGCTCCGGGCTGGCCGCGTTCAACGTGGGCGGCGTGCGCGTGCGCGTGCACGGCGGTGCCCAGGACGGCGTGGGCAAGTGCGCGCTGGGCGGCGAGGTGCAGGTGCTGAAGGCGCCCAACACCAAGGGTGCCTGGGTGGGTGGCCACGTGGGCAAGAGCTTCGCCTACGGCGCCCAGCGCGGCCGGTTCCTCATCCAGGGCGACGCCGACGCCCGCGCCGGCATCCGCCTGTCGGGTGCCGACCTGGTCATCGGCGGCGAGCCCGTCGCGCCCCTCGACGACCGTCGCGGCACCCTGGCCGCCCGCGCCAACTGCAAGGGCTTCGCGTTCGAGTACATGACCGGCGGCCGCGTGGTGGTGCTGGGCGACCCGGGACCCTGGATCTGCTCGGGCATGACCGGCGGCGTCATCTACGTGCGCCAGAACCCCGACTGGAACCTGGACGAGGCGGCCATCCGGCGGCGTCTGTCCAAGGCCGCGAAGGTGTCGGTGGTGGCGCTGGACGAGTCGGACGAGTCCCAGGTGGTGGAACTGCTCACCCCCTACCGCGACGCCCTCCTGGAGTCGGGGCAGCCGGATGTCGCGGCCGGCGTGGACGCGCTCATGGCCGAGCCCATGGAGCACTTCCTGGCGCTGGTGCCGGTGACCCAGCAGGCCGACCCCAACATCAGCACCGAGTAAGGGGCGCCGAGCCGCAGCACTGAAAAAGGCGCCCGTGCATCGCACGGGCGCCTTGAGACGACGCATGCGCCCGTTGTTGTAACCCCGCGGCACCGCGGTGCGATCCACCGCACCCCGGTATCGGTACTGTCCCCACATGACGGGACGAAATGACCTGGCGCGTGGCGCCGGCACCCTGGAGCTGCGGGCGCTCACCAAGCGGTACTCCTCCGGGGGGCCGCCCGCCGTGGACGAGCTGTCCCTGACCGTCCCGGCCGGGAAGGTCTGCGTGCTGGTGGGCCCCTCCGGGTGCGGGAAGACCACGGCGCTGCGCATGGTGAACCGCCTGATCGAGCCCACCTCGGGTGACGTGCTGATCGACGGCGTGTCGGTGCGCACCCGGCCCGCGGCCCAGCTGCGCCGCGAGATCGGCTACGTGATCCAGCAGGTGGGGCTCCTACCCCACCTCACCATCGCGGCCAACGTGGCCACGGTGCCGCGCCTTCTGGGCTGGGACAAGGCGCGCATCCGCGAGCGCGTCGACGAGCTGCTCACCCTGGTGGGGCTGCCGCCGGACGAGTTCCGGCGGCGGTACCCGGCGGAGCTGTCGGGTGGCCAGCAGCAGCGCGTGGGCCTGGCGCGGGCCCTGGCGGGCGACCCGCCCATCATGCTGATGGACGAGCCGTTCTCGGCGGTGGACCCCATCACCCGGGAACGGCTGCAGAACGACTTCCTGCGGTTGCACGCCCACGAGCCCAAGACCGTGATCTTCGTGAGCCACGACGTGGACGAGGCCGTCAAGATGGCCGATCTGGTGGCGGTGATGCGGGCGGGCCGCCTCGTGCAGTGCGCGCCGCCCGCCGAGCTGCTGGCCGAGCCCGCCGACGGGTTCGTGGCCGACTTCGTGGGCGCCGACCGCGCCCTGAAGGCGCTGAGCCTGCGGCGCGTGGAGGACCTGGACCTGGCGGCGGCCCCGGCGGTGCCGCGCACGGAGGCCCCGGAGGCCACGCGGGGGCGCATCGACGCCGGGGAGCTCCTGCCCATCGCCGGGTACGTGGTGCTGGTGGACGAGGACATGCGGCCCCTGGCCTGGGTGCACGTCGACCGGCTGGGCGATCCCCGGGCGCCCCACCCCCCCACGCCGCTGATCGACCGCATGTCCACGGTGCGCGACGCCCTGTCGGCCCTGGTGGGCGCCGGCGCCGCCAACGGGCTGGTGGTGAACGGCCGGGGCCACCTGGTGGGGATGGTGGACGTGGACGCCATCACGGGGGCCCCTGGCGCCGGTCACCGCCGAGGATGCCGATGGCTGAGGGCATCCGCTGGGACTGGGTGAACCGGCACACCGACGACATCCTGCGCACCACCGTGGAGCACGCCCAGCTGACGGTGATCTCGGTGGCGCTGGCCACGGCGGTGGCCCTCCCCATCGCGGTGGCCGTGCGCAACCGCCCGGTGGTGTTCGCCACCACGGGGGCGCTGGCGGACGTGCTGTACACCATCCCCAGCCTCGCCCTGTTCGCGTTCCTGCTGCCCTGGGTGGGCATCGGCACCGCGCCCGCGGTGATCGGCCTGGCCGCCTACGCCCTCACCATGCTGATCCGCAACGCCGTGGTGGGGTTGCGGGCGGTGCCGGCGCCGGTGCGCGAGGCGGCCCGCGGCATGGGCCTCACCCGCACCCAGATGCTGCTCCGCATCGAGCTGCCCCTGGCCATGCCCGCCATCTTCGCCGGCCTGCGGCTGGCCACGGTGAGCACCGTGGGCATCGGCACCATCGCCGTGTTCGTGGGGGGCCCGGGGCTGGGTGAGCTGATCCTGAACGACGGCATCGACCGCGACCTGTTCCTCACCCCCATCGTCATCGGCGCGGCCATCGCCACGGCCATGGCGCTGGTGTTCGACGCGCTGCTGCTGCTGGCGCTGCGGGCGCTCACCCCGTGGACGCGGGCGCGGGGGGCCGTGTGAGCCCCCACCGCATCTGGCATGCGTTCAACGACCCCAACCTTGACGGCTGGCATCAGCTGGCGGTGCACGCGCGGCTGTCGCTGCTGGCCATCCTGCTGGCCACCGTGATCGGCGGGGTGCTGGGGATGGCGGCGGCGCGCGGCGGGCGCCGCACCGGCTTCGTGGTGGCCGCCGTGGCCAACCTGGGGCGCACCATCCCCACCTTCGCCCTGCTGGCCCTGGCCGCCGCCCTGTTCAGCATCGGCGAGCGGCCCGCCCTGATCGGGCTGGTGGCGCTGGGGGTGCCCCCGGTGCTGATCAACGTGTTCACCGGGATCCGCGAGGTGGACCCCGGCGCGGTGGAGGCCGCCCGGGGCTTGGGCTTCACCCGGCTGGGCGTGCTCACCCGGGTGCAGTTGCCGCTGGCCGTTCCGCTGGCGGTGGCGGGCATCCGGATCTGCGCGGTGCAGGTGGTGGCCACCACCGCCCTGGCGGCCACGGTGGGTGCCGGTGGGCTGGGGGTGCTCATCCTGGCCGGCCTGGCGAACAACGACGACAGCGTCCTGCTGGCGGGGGCCATCCCCACCGCGGCGCTCGCGCTGGCCGTGGCCGGCGTGTTGGCATTGGCCGAACGACAACTCACGCCACGCGGCCTGCGGGTTGAATCCCGGCCCGGTCCGCAACGACGAAAGGACGTCACGTGATCCCACGCAGCCGCATCGGCATCGCCGCCTGCGCCATCAGCCTCCCCTTGGTGCTGACGGCGTGCGGGAGCTCCTCATCCAGCTCCGGCGGATCCTCCACCACCGGCGCGGGCGCGGGCACCACCGTCCGCATCGCCGACAAGGGCTTCACCGAGAGCCGCGTCGTGGCCGACGCCTATGCGGCGGCACTGAAGGAAGCCGGGTTCTCCACCTCCGTGAAGAGCCTTGCCAGCAGCCAGCTGGCCGACGGCGCCGTGCGCAACGGGCAGATCGACATGTACCCCGAGTACGACGGCACCACGTTCCTGACCATCCTCAAGAAGACCACGGCGCAGGCCCCCAAGAGCCGCGACGCCTTCTTCGCCCTGGTGCAGAAGGGCTCCGCGGCGCGCGGCCTCACCGCCCTGCCCCCGGCGCCGTACAACAACGGCAACGAGGTGGCGTGCACCAAGGACGCGGTGGCCAAGTACCACATCACCGACCTCAGCGCGCTCGGAAAGGCATCGCCCAACCTGACGTACTCGGCCAACGCCGAGCACCTCACCCGCGCCGACGGCCTGCCGCTGCTGTCCAAGACCTACGGGGTGCACTTCAAGAAGGTCATCACCGTGGACATCACGCTGCGGTACAAGCCCATCCAGGGCGGTCAGGCCCAGTGCGTGTACGCGTTCGGCACCGACCCGCAGCTGGCCAAGCTGCCGCTGGTGCTGATCAAGGACGACAAGGGCGCGTTCGCCGGGACGGTGCCGTTCCGCACCTACCCGGTGGTGAACGCCAAGTGGCTGGCCGGGCTGTCACCGGACGTGCGCACCGCCTTCACCGCCACGCTGGCCAAGGTGGACGCCGCGCTGACGCAGACCAAGATCCAGCAGCTCAACGCCTCGGTGGACATCGACAAGGAGGACCCCTCCGACGTTGCCGACACCTTCGTGAAGTCGCTGGGCGCCATGTGAGTCACCGCGCCGCGGGGACCCGGGTCAGGTCCCCGCGGCCTCCGCGGCGCGCTCCCACTCGGCCATGGCGTAGGCCAGGTCCTCCTCCAGCTCCCGGTGGCGCGCGCCCAGCGCCGTGAGCAGCTCATGGTCGCCCAGGTTGGCCGGGTCGGCCAGGGCCGTCTGGACGTCGGTCAGCTCGGTCTCCAGCTTGCCCACGCGGGTCTCCAGCTGGCGCGCGCTTGCCCGTGCTGACCTTGGCCTCCTTCTCCTTCGGCCGCGGCGGCGCTTCGGCGCGCGCGCGGCGCGGGCGCCGGGGACGGCAGGGGCGCCTGGGCCTCGGCCCGGGCCCGCAGCAGCTCGGCCCACCCGCCCTCGCGCGCCACCAGCCACCAGGTCCTCGATGGCGATCGTCCGCGTGGCCACGGCGTCGATCAGCGCCCGGTCGTGCGGCACGAACAGGATGGTGCCCTCGTAGGCCTGGAGGGCGTCCTCCAGCGCCTCACGGCCCTCGGCGTCCAGATGGTTGGTGGGCTCGTCCAGCACCAGCAGGTTGCCGCCGCGGGCCACCAGCATCGCCAGCGACAGCCGCTGGCGCTCGCCGCCGACAGGTCGGCCACGGGCCGCTCCTCCATCTCCCCCGGGAACAGGAACCCCCAGCAGGGTGCGGGCCTGGGTGCGGGTGAGCTTCGCCGACTCGGCCACCAGCGTGTCCCCACCACGCTGCGGTCGCCGCGCAGCTCGGTGCCGTGCTGGGAGAAGTGGCTCAGCTCCACCGATGGCCGTGCGCACGCGCCGCGGCCGGCCGCCGGGCCGAGCAGCGTGTCCAGGAGGGTGGTCTTGCCGGTGCCGTTGGGACCCACCAGGGCCACCCGCTGCCCCGCTCGATCACCAGCTCCACGTCGTCCAGCAGCACGCGGTCGCCCACCTGCACGCGGACGCCGTGGGCCTCCAGCACCACGCGGCCGCTCTGGGCCACCGGCGGGAACCCGAACTCCAGCGACCGGCGGGTGCGCGGCCCCGCCACCCGGTCCATCCGCTGCAGGCGCTTGGCGCGCGACTGGGCCTGCTTGGCCTTGGTGCCCGCGCGCCAGCGCTCCACGAAGCGCTCCAGCCGCGCGATCTCGGCGGCGCTGCGCTCGGCCTCACGGGCCTGGGCGGCCATGGCCGCGGCCCGCTCGGTGCGGAAGCGCGAATACCCCATGGGCCACAGCTTGGACCGGCCCTGGTCCAGCTCCAGCACACCGGTGGCCACCGACTCCAGGAACCAGCGATCGTGGGACACCAGCACCACGGCGCGGCCCATGTCCGCGACCGCCGTCTCCAGCCACTCCGCGCTGCCCACGTCCAGGTGGTTGGTGGGTTCGTCCAGCAGCAGCACGTGGGGCCGGGACACCAGCGCACGGGCCAGCGACGCGCGGGTGAGCTCGCCGCCGCTGAACACCGACAGCGGGTCACCCAGCCGGTCGTCGGGGATCCCCAGCCCGCGGGTGACCTGCCCCATCCACACGCGCCAGTGATACCCGCCGGCCTCCTCCAGGGCGGCATGGGCGCGCTCGTACGCGCCCAGCACCTCGGGTCCGTGGTCGCCGCCGGCCATGCGGGCCTCCAGGTCGGCCAGCTCGCGCTCGGCCTCCTGCGCCGCCGCCATCCCCTCGGCGATGTACTGCTCCACCGTGCGTTCCAGGGCCTCGGTGGGTGGCCGCTGGTCGTGCAGGGCCACGCGGCTGCCACGCGGCAGCGAGACCTGCCCGCGTCCTGCGGCATCAGGCCCGCCAGGATCCGCAGCAGCGTCGTCTTGCCCTCACCGTTGCGGCCCACCACCGCCAGCCGCTCGCCCGGGTCCACCCGGAACGAGACGTCACGCAGCAGCGTCCGGGCCCCGAACGACTTCTCCACCCGCACCACATCCACGGGGTCGCACAGTAGCGGGTTGGCCTCGCAGGGATCCGCTGCGCATGGCGAGTCCGGATCGTTCGGCGTCACCACCGCGCCCTCTCGGGCTGCCCGGATCTGAGTTGAACCTCACCGTCCGTGGATCGGGGGACTCACACCCTGCGCCATCCCCAATCTGGGGCGCAGCCGCGGCCTTCTCGGCGGAGACTTCGACATGGGGCGTGGACCCGCCTCATGGCGGGTCCTGGACTGTTGTGACCAGCCTGGCGGCCGGTCCAGTGGAACCGCCTCAGGCGTCCGTCAGCTCGTGCACCAGCGGCACCACGTCGGCGATGGAGTCCAGCACCAGGGTGGGACGGTACGGGAACGCCTCGATGTCCCCGGGGCGCGTGGAGCCGGTCATCACCAGGATGGTGCGCAGGCCGGCCTCCATCCCGCTGATCACGTCGGTGTCCATCCGGTCGCCGATCATCACCGTGGTTTCCGAGTGCGCCTCGATGCGGTTGAGCCCGCCGCGCATCATCAGCGGGTTCGGCTTGCCCACGTAGTACGGCTGGCGGCCCGTGGCGGCGGTGATGAGGGCGGCCACGGCCCCGGTGGCCGGCACGGTGCCCTCCCGTGAGGGCCCGCTGACGTCCGGGTTGGTGGCGATGAACCGCGCCCCGCCCTCGATGAGGCGGATGGCCTTGGTGATGGCCTCCACCGAGTAGGTGAGCGTCTCCCCCAGCACCACGTAGTCGGGCGCGCGGTCGGCCACCGTGTAGCCCACGTTGTGCAGCGCCGTGGTGAGCCCCGCCTCGCCGATCACGTACGCGCTGCCGTTGGGGCGCTGCACGTCCAGGAACCGCGCCGTGGCGAGCGCCGAGGTCCAGATGGCCTCCTCCGGCACCTCCAGGCCGCTGGCGGCCAGCCGGGCCCGCAGGTCGCGGGGGGTGAAGATGGAGTTGTTGGTGAGCACCAGGAACCGGCGCCCCGTGGCGGTGAGGGCGGCCAGGAACTCACGGGCACCGGGGAGGGCGTGCTCCTCGTGCACCAGGACGCCGTCCATGTCGGTGAGCCATGTGTGCACCGGGCGGGAGGCGATCACGTGGGGGTCCTTTCTGGGTGGCCGTGCGCGACAGATAGGCTATCCCCGTGCCCGACACACATGCTGAGGTCATCCGCGACGGTGACGGGGTCGCCCGCCTCGCGGAGCACGTGCGCCGCGTGGGCACCATGGCCATCGACTTCGAGTTCCTGTGGGAGCGCACCTACGCCCCCCATCCGTGCCTGGTCCAGGTGGCCGTGGAGGACCAGGTGCTGCTGGTGGACCCCCTGGAGGGGGCGCCGCTGGAGCCCCTGGCCGAGCTGGTGGCCGACCCCGCGATCCTCACCATCATGCACGCGCCCTCCGCCGACCTGACGCTGCTGGGCATGAAGTTCGACACCCGCCCCACCAACCTGGTGGACGTGCAGCTGACGGCCGGGTTCGTGGGCCTGGGGTCCGGCCAGGGCCTGTCGGTGCTGCTGGACCGGGTGCTGCGGGTGCGCCTGGACAAGGGCGAGCAGTACACCGACTGGAGCCGCCGGCCGCTCAGCGAGCGCCAGCTGCGGTACGCCGAGGCGGACGTGTCGCACCTGCACGAGCTGTGGGCGCGGCTGCGCGAGCGCGCCGGCGACCTGGGGCGCCTGGACTGGGTGGACGAGGAGCACGAGCGCCGTTACGGCCCCGAGGCCCGGTTCACGCCCGACCCCGACGAGGCCTGGCGCAAGGTGAAGGGCCAGGGCAAGCTCACCGCCAAGGACCGTGCCGTGCTGCAGCAGCTGGCCCGCTGGCGCGAGCTGGAGGCGCTGCGCCGCGACCGCCCCGCGGCGTGGATCGTGCCCGACCGCACCCTGCTGGAGGTGGCGCGCCGCCGCCCCACCTCGGCCGACCGGCTCACCCAGGAGCGGGGCCTGCCCGAGCGCCTGCGCGCGTCGGATCTGCAGGGGATGCTGCAGGCCATCCGCGTGGGCGTGGAGAACGAGCCCATCGCCATGCCCTCATCGCTGCCGGCCGAACTCCAGGGCCGCCTCGACGCGCTGGTGGGCCTGGGGCAGATCCTGGTGTCCTCACGCGCGGCGGAGGTGGACCTTGCGCCGTCGCTGCTGGCCACGCGCGACGACGTGGAGAACTACCTCGCGCAGGCCATCGGGGGCCGGGACGGGCTCAACTCGCCGCTGGCGCACGGCTGGCGCCACAAGCTGGCGGGAGCTCCGTTGCTCGACCTGGCCGCGGGGCGCATCGCGCTGGCGGCCGCGGACACGCGTCCCTACCTGCGTGAGATCCCGCGGCGGCCCGAGGACTGACGCCTCAGGAACCGCCGCGGGCTGAGATGATCATCGTCACGCCGCGACGGGCAGCTCGCCGTGGTTACCGTGGATGTGGACGCATCCCGGGACGGTGCACTCCGCGGAGTCTGGATCGAGGCGGTCCAGCAGCTGCGCGACATGATCGAGGTCGGTGGTGACGGGGAAGTTGATGACGCTCATCGAACGCTCCTTGCGGTGCGGTTGGGTGAATGCGGGCATCCAACCGGCCCTCGGTGACGCCACGATTTCCTCGGCGTTAGCGATCGGCAAACCGGCCGGGGCGGCCCGATGAGCCCGCGCGAACGCACCACCGCGATCATCGACATGGGCTCCAACAGCTTCCGGCTGGTGGTGTTCGCCTGGACGCCCGGCGGCACGTTCCGCATGGTGGACGAGATCCGCGAGCCGGTGCGCCTGTCGGAGGGCCAGACCGACGGCGTGCTGCAGGAGCGAGCCCTTGCGCGGGCCGAGCACGCGGCGCAGCTGTACGCGGCCTACTGCGAGGCCAGCGGCATCACCCACATCGACGCGGTGGCGACATCCGCGGTGCGCGACGCCGCCAACCAGCCCGAGGCGCTGCGCGCCCTGTCCGCCGGCGGCCGGCTGCCGGTGCGGGTACTCAGCGAGGAGGACGAGGCCCGGTACGGGTACCTGGCCGCGGTCAACGGCACCACCCTCGGCGACGGCTGGTGCCTGGACATCGGCGGCGGGTCCCTGCAGATCGGGCGCGTCACCGACCGGCTGCTGGCCCGCACAATGAGCGCACCGCTGGGCGCCGTGCGGCTCACCGAGGCGTTCCTCACCGGCACCCAGCGCGCCAAGCGGGAGGCCGCGGCCCTGCGCAAGCACGTGCGCCGCACCCTGAGTGCCCATCCGTGGATCGAGGGCGGCGGGCCCATGGTGGGGATCGGCGGCGCCGTGCGCACCCTGGCCGTGATGGAGCAGCGCCGGCGGGGCGCGCCGTTTCTCAACCCGGACGGCCACCGCATCAGCCGGGAGGCCCTGGCCGAGACCATCGACGCGCTGATGGCCCTGCCGGTGCAGAAGCGCCGCGGCCTGCCGGGGCTGCGCTCGGACCGCGCGGACATCATCCTGGCCGCGGCGCTGGCCGTGGACGAGGCGATGGCCGTGGTGGGCAGCCGACGGCTGGACGTGAGCGCCCAGGGCCTGCGGGAGGGCGTCTTCATGGAGCATTTCCTGGCGCCGCGGAACCCGCCGCTGCTGCACGACGTGCGGCGCACGGCGGTGATGAACGCCGGTGCGCGGTTCGGCTTCGAGCGCGAACACGCCCAGCAGGTGGCCCGGGTGGCCCTGATGGGGTTCGACGAGACCGCCCGCCTGGGGCTGCACGCCGGCGACACCGCCGAGCGGGAGCTGCTGTGGACCGCGGCGATGCTGCACGACGTGGGCACGCTGGTGGACTACAGCGCCCACCACCGCCACTCCGAGTACCTGGCGCTCAACACCGGCCTGCCGGGCTACAACCACCGGGAGCTGGCCATCATCGCCAGCATGGTGCGCGGGCACCGCAAGGGGGTGCCGGCGCTGGACCCGTACGCCAGCCTGCTGCGCTCCGGCGACGACCGCACCTACCGCCGCGGCGTGGCCCTGCTGCGGCTGGCCGAGCAACTGGAGCGCGCCAAGGCCGGCCAGGTGCTGGGCCTGCGGTGCGAGCTCAGCGATGGCGCGTTGTCCGTGACGGTGGGCTGCGCCGGCGACCCGTCCCTGGCGCTGTGGTCGGCGCTGGAGGAGGGCCCGGCCATGGAGCGCGCCTTCGGCATGCCCATGCGGCTCGCGGCCGACAACGGCGTGCGGGTCAGCCCCCGGCCAACTTGACCCGGTAACGCCCCGACAGCCGCGCCACCACGGCGGTGCGGTGGTCACCCTGCAGCTCGATGACGCCGTCCTTCACCGCGCCGCCGGAGCCGCACAGCCGCTTCAGCTCCTTTGCGACGGCGGCCGCGTCGGCGTGCGGCACGCCGGTGACCAGCGTGACCGTCTTGCCGCCGCGGCCCGCCTTGCTGCGCGATACGCGCACCACCCCGTCGCCGGGGTCCGGGGGCGGCGCCGCCGTGGCGTCCTCACGCACGCGTCCGGTCTCGGTGGAGAACACCAGCCGCGTATTGTCGGATTTCCCTGGGGTCATTTGGGGTTTTCCTTCTGCTAGCCTCGTTCGGATGCCCGACGCGCCCATGACCGCCGACGAGGTCGCCCGGCACGCCGACCGGTTCGAGGACCTGTCCGCCCAGGAGGTGCTGCGGTGGGCGGCCGACCGTTTCGGCGGACGCATCGTGCTGACCTGCTCGTGGCAGTTCCAGTCGTCCGTGCTGGTGCACATGGTGCACGAGCTGGGCCTGGATGTGCGCATCGTGGAGTTGGACACCGGCCTGCTGTTCCCCGAGACCTACGCCACGCGCGACGCGCTGGTGGAGCGGTACGGCATCACGGTGGAGCGCATCACGCCCGCCCGCACGGTCGACGAGCAGGCCCGGGACGAGGGCTCCGAGCTGTGGACCCGCGACCCCGACCGCTGCTGCGCGCTGCGCAAGGTGGCCCCCCTCCTGACCGCCCTGGATGGCATGGACGCCTGGATCACCGGGATCCGCCGCGAGCAGTCCCCCACCCGCGCCGGGGCGCGCAAGGTGGAGCTGGACGCCGCCCGCGGCGTGGTGAAAATCCAGCCCCTGGTGGACTGGAGCGCCGAGGACGTCATGGGATACCTCTTCGCAAACGACGTCCCGTACAACACGCTGCACGACCAGGGCTACGCGTCCATCGGGTGCATCCCCTGCACCCGGGCGGTGCTGCCGGGCGAGGACGCGCGGGCCGGCCGGTGGGCCGGCACCGGCAAGGTGGAGTGCGGCCTGCCGCGCCCACCACCGCCGGCGCCGAGACCGCGGGGTAGTCCGGCCGCGGGTCGGTGTCCGTGATCGACCTGCACGCCCACACCACCGCCAGCGATGGGGACCTGTCCCCCGCCGCGCTGGTGGCCCGCGCCGCCGCGCACGGCGTGCGGGTGCTGGCGGTGACCGACCACGACACGCTCGCCGGGGTGGAGGACGCCATGGCGGCGGGGACGGCGCACGGCGTCACCGTCATCCCGGGCATCGAGCTCACGGTGACGGCCGCGCAGGGCAGCTTCCACCTGGTGGGCCTGTTCCCCCACCCGCGCCCCGCGCCGCTGGCCGGTCGGCTGGACGAGCTGGCCCACGCAAGGGAGCTGCGCGCCCGGCGCATTCTGGAGCTGCTGGACGGGCTCGGGATGCCCGTGGGCATGGAGGACGTGCGCCGGCACACCACGGGCACCATCGGCCGCCCCCACATCGCGCAGGCCCTGGTGGACGCCGGGCACTGCGCCGACCGCCGCGAGGCCTTCGAGCGGGTGCTGGGCGACGGCCGGCCCGCCTGGATCCCGCAGACCGGCCTGGCCCCGGCCGAGGCGGTGCGCCTGGTGCGCGACGGCGGCGGCGCGGCGGTGATCGCCCACCCCTGGTCGCTGCGTCTGGGGCATCGCGGCGTGGAGGCCACCGCGGCCGCGCTGGTGCGGCACGGCCTGGTGGGCCTGGAGGTGCACCGCCCCGAGGTGCTGCCGGACCAGCGCGACGCCTACGCCCGTATCGCCCGCCGGCTGGGGCTGGTGGCCTCGGGCGGGTCCGACTTCCACACCCCGGGCGCGGGCGCCGAGCTGGGCCACACGGGCACCCCCGGCCTGCCGGCGGACGCCTGCGAGCGCTTGTTTACGGCGATCGGCCAGCGTGTACCCTCGGTGCATGACCACAGCTGAGATCACCCCCACCGGCCCCAACGCGGCCGGGGTCCGCTGGGACCTCACCCCCCTCGTCACCGACGCCGACAGCGCGCGAGCGCGCCTCACCGCGTGCCTGGAGACATGCCGGGACTTCGAGTCGCGTCACCGCGGCACGCTGGCCCACATCACGCCCGCCGCACTGGCCGCCGCACTTGCCGAGCTGGGGCGCCTCGACAACGAGCTGTCGCGCGTCAGCAGCTACGCGCACCTGCGCGAGTCGGTGGACGCCACCGACCAGGACAACCGCGACCTGTCCACCGCGGTGGACCTGGCCATCGTGGAGGCGCTCAACCACCTGCGCTTCTTCGAGCTGGAGTGGATGGCGCTGCCCGATGACGTGGCCACCGCCCTGGCCGACGCGCCCGAGGTGGCCGCCGACCGCCACCACCTGCGCAGCATGCGGCGGTTCGCGCCCTTCACGCTGAGCGAGCCGGAGGAGCGGGCCCTGGCCGAGCGCGAGCCGGCCGCCGGCGGCGCGTGGCACACGCTGTTCGGGCGCATCACCTCCACACTGGAGGTGCCGTTCGACGCCGGCGAGGGCGAACGCCCGCACACCATCGACCGGCTGCTGTCCTACGTGCGCAGCCCGCAGCGCGACCTGCGCGCCCGGGCCCTCACCACGCTGTACGAGGGTCTGGAACCCCATGCGGACACCCTGGCCCACTGCTACGACACCCTGGTGGGCGACCGCCTGGCGATGGACCGGCTGCGCGGCCACGGCGACCCCATGGAGCGCACGCACCTGCGCAACGAGCTGGACGGCGAGGTGGTGCAGCGCATGATGGACGCGGTGGAGGGCCGCTACGAGCTGGCCCAGCGCTGGTTCAGTGCGAAGGCCAGGATCCTGGGGCTCGAGCAGCTGCAGCTGTGGGATCAGTACGCGCCCATCGGGGCCGGCCGCGAGGTGACCTTCCCGGAGGCGCGCGAGCTGATCACCACCTCCTTCGGCCGCTTCTCACCCAGCATCGCCCAGGCGGCAGGCGCCTTCTTCGCGGAGCGCCGCGTGGACGCCGAGCCCCGCACGGGCAAGCGCGGCGGGGCGTTCTGCGCCTCGGTGTCGCAGGACGCGCCCGCGTACGTCCTGATGAACTTCACCGACCGCATGGACGACGTGATGACCCTGGCCCACGAGCTGGGCCACGGCCTGCACTTCACCTTCTCGGCGCAGCACCAGTCGCCCCTGTCGTTCCACACGGGCCTGGCCCTGGCGGAGGTGCCGTCCACCTTCGCCGAACTGCTCACGTTCGACCACCTCATGGAGACCGAGACCGACCCGGCCACGCGCCGGGCACTGATCTGCGAGCGCGTGGAGGGCAGCTTCGCCACCGTGTTCCGCCAGACGGTGCTGGCCCGGTACGAGCAGCGCGCCTACGCGGCGCGGCGCGAGGGCCAGACGCTCACCACCGAACGCCTCGGGGAGGTCTGGCTGGACCGCAACCGGGCGTACTACGGCGACGCCATGGGGCTGCCGGATGGGTACCGGCTGGGATGGTCGTACATCCCGCACTTCATCAACACGCGCTTCTACACGTACGCCTACGTGTTCGCGCACCTGGTGACGCTGGCCCTGTACGCCCGTTACCGCGCCGACGGCGCCGCCTTCGCGGACCGGTACATGGAGTTCCTGTCGGCCGGCGGCTCCGCCGCGCCCGCCGACCTGCTGCGCCCCTTGGGCGTGGACCTGGACGACCCCGAGGTGTGGACCCCCGGGTTCACGGAGATGACCCGCATGGTGGAGCTGGCCGAGGCCGGCTGACCCGGAAACGGCGACGGGGTCCCCGTGGGGACCCCGTCGGCACCATTCTCCGCGCGGCCGGGGCCGCCACGACCTACTTCTTGCCGGCCTTCTTCTTGGAGGCCTTGATCGGGTTGAGCGCCTTCTGCACCTGCTCCGGCAGCTCGGTCATGTGGTAGATCTGCCGGCCGCAGCGGGTGCTGCGGGTGAGCTGCGCGCTGCAGGTGGTGGGGGGCTCCCCGAAGAGCACCAGCGTGCGGTGACCCCGCTCGCACAGGTACACAAGCGCCTCCCGGCGCCCGGCGGGCACGGGGGTCTCCTCCACGGCCTCGGCCACGGGCTCCGCCTCGGCGACGGGCTCCTCCGCCACGGCCTCGGGCTCGTCGGCCACCGGGGCGTCCTCCACGGCAACGGCGGTCTCGGCCTGCGGCTCCTCCACCTCGGCCGCCTCGGACACGGTCTCCTCGACCGCCTCCGGCGCCACGGTGCCCTCGGTCTCCTCGCTCATTCCCACGCTCCTTGCCACCCGGTTGAGCGGTGAAGGATAGCGACCGCCGCATGCCGGGTCGAGCCCGGGTACGCTGCCGCGCCGTGAGCGGCTTCCCCGACGGATACGACCTGGTGACCGACACGGTGGACGTGGCGGGCGCGGCCTACCGCATCACCCACCCGCGGCAGGCCGAGGAGCTGATCGACGAGGATGAGTACGCCCTCGACGAGCGCCTGCCGTACTGGGCCGACCTGTGGCCGTCGGGCATCATGCTGGCGCGGTGCCTGGCGAGCCACCCCGTCCGGGGCCTGCGGGTGCTGGAGGTGGGCGCCGGGCTGGGGCTGCCCTCCCTGGTGGCGCTGCGCGCGGGCGCCGACGTGCTGGCGATGGACTGGTACGGCGAGGCCCTGCGGTTCGCCGCCGCCAACGCCCGCGACAACGGCATCGCGGGCCTGCGCACCATCGAGGCCGACTGGGGTGAGCCGCCCCCGGCGCTGCTCGCCGAGACTCCGTTCGACCTGGTGGTGGGGGCGGATGTGGCCTACGAGAACCGCCACGGCCCCCAGCTGGCCGCGCTGATCCTGCGCCTGGTGCGCCCCGACGGCACCGTGCTGATCGCCGACCCGCGGCGCCCCGCGGCCAGCTCGCTGGTGACCGAGATGCGCGAGGCGGGATGGCGCCACGTGCGGGAGGAGGTGCGCTACGACGGGCGCCCCGATGAGCAGGGCCGCGTGATCTATCTGCACCGTTTCAGCGAGCCACCCCGGGGTTCAAGCGCCGGTGGCACGCGTCCGATACGATGACCGCTGGAGCGGTCCTCGGTAGCTCAATGGTAGAGCATTCGGCTGTTAACCGAAGGGTTGTAGGTTCGAGTCCTACCCGAGGAGCTTGATCAGAAAACCCCGCACATGGCGGGGTTTTGTCGTTTCGGGGGACCTTCCCGCGCGGCGGCGTGGCCGTCGTCGGTGGTCCCGCCACGCACGGGACCACCGACCGCCGCGGTTTGCGGGACCGCGGCCATGTGCACACCGTAGGCACGGCGGATGAGCGGACGATGAGAGCGCCCTCAGCCGGCGCTGGTCACCCTGCGCCAGGTGATGGTGAGGCTGATGATCAGCGGCCGGTTGCCGCGGTTGCGCAGCGCGAAGGTGTAGTTGCCCGAGGACGCGGGGGCGGGCGTGGTGATGCCCGTGCAGTACACCGAGCCGGCCGCCCCCTCGCAGGCGGTGCCCGTGGTGCCCGGCATCGCCACCACGGTGAACGGCTTGGCGTGGCCGTCGCGCTGGGTGAGCACGAAGTCCTTGGCGCCGTCGCTTGGGGCCCGGAGGGCGAAGCCGAACTCGCCCTTCGCCACCGGGCCGCCGCTGATGGTTGTGGTGTCGCCCGGGCGGATGGTGGTGTGCACGTGCAGGCGGGCGGGCGCCGCGGCCGCGGCGCCGGCCGCGGTGATGAGGGTGGCGGCGGCGGCCGCCGCAAGCAGACGCGTCATGGCACTGCCTTTCGGGTCGGTTGCAGGCCGAGCCTATGCGCGCCACCGCGGCGGGGCCAGACGCGTGCGGCGTCTCAGCCGCCTCTCAGGAACCCCGCCTATCCTGGCCCGTCATGACCGCACCCACCCACGCCCGCGGCCGCCGCCGGCCCACCGGCACCGCGCTGCTCAACTACATCCTCGGCTTCGGCCTGTTCGCCGCGTTCGCGGTGGACTACAACCTGCGCTTCACCGGCCTGAACGTGCACGAATGGCTGGGCATCGTCCTGGGCGCGATGGTGCTGTTCCACATCCTCATGCACGGGGACTGGATCAGCCGCACCACCCGCCGCATCACCACCGTCCGCGCGCGCCAGCGCGTCTCGGCGGTGCTCACCCTGCTGACCTTCGCCGACATCATCCTGGTGGTGGCCACCGGCCTCCTCATCTCCCGCGACGCCGTGCCCGGCCTGGCCCAGCAGAACGGCGGGTGGCGTGACCTGCACAGCCTCACCGCCCACATCGGCGTGTTCCTCATCGCCCTGCACGTCGCCCTCTCCTGGCGATGGCTGTGGGGCCTCACCAAGCGCCTGCTCCACCCCGGCACCGTCCCCTCGGTGGGCCGGGAGGCCGCGTGAGCCGGCTGCTCGTGCGCTGCGCCATCCTGGTGGTGGCGGTGGCCGCCGTGGTGGGCGGCGCGTTCATCCTGGTGAACGCCGGCGTCATCGGGTCGGGCCACCGTGACGGCGGCCCCGGGTTCCCGCCGCCCGCCACCTCCGGCGCGGTGTTCCGCCCGCCGGACGGCGACCACCATGACGGCGGGTTCGGCCGGGGGCGCAACTCGGGCCAGTGGTTCAGCGCCGAGGGCATCGGCGGGTTCGCGCCCGTGGTGGGGCCGCTGGTGCTCGCCCTCGGGGGCGTCATCCTGCTGGACAGCCGCCGGCGGCGCCGGTCGGCGAAGGCGCGCGCGGCCTGACCACCTCGGTGGCGGGGATGCGGACGCGCATCCCCGCCACCACCGCGTGCGGCGCGGTCAGTTCCCCGTGGACGAGGGGTGCAGCAGCTGCAGGGTGCTGGGCGACTGCTCGTTGAGCACGGCGCCGGCCGCGCTGCTGGCAGCGTTGAGGTCCTGCACGGCGCTGTCGGCCGTGATGATGGACGTGATGTCGCCGGCGGACAGGTTGCCGCCCTTGATCTTGGACACCAGCGGTCCCAGGGCACCCGAGAGGGCGGTGAGCGGCACCACGACCTTGCTGAGCGTGGGGTCCGCCTTCGCGAACTTCAGGGCCTTGTTGGTCTCGTACACCACGAAGGCACCCGCCAGGGCGGCCTTCACGATCGTGGTGCGCCGGTGCGGCGCCCCCTGGGCGAACGACCCGGCCTTCGCGGGCTTGTAGATGTAGCGGTGGAACGCGCCGATGGCCAGACCGGCGTGCAGCAGGAACCGCGTCTTCGCGAACGCGGGGGTGTTCTTGCTCGTGGTCGCCCCGTTGCTCGAGGACGACGAGGAACCACAGCCGGCCAACACGCCGACGCTCAGCACCATCATGAGGCACACCAGCATCGCGGCCACCGAGCGGCGAAGCCGCGACGGTGTCCCGATACCGGATGTGCCGATCAGGGTCGAACCAACCATCCGCTCGCCTCCAACCAACACCCCGGGGTTTCAGAGGCCGGGGGGCGGGGGTGCCCGACTCCGACGGCGCTTTATAGGCCACCGCCGACCCCGCCGCAACGCGGGGGCCGTCACGGCGGGTGCTTTGTCAGTCCTGCGGGGTCAGTCCTGCGGGCTGACCAGCCGGTGCTCGTAGGCCAGCGCCACCAGCTGCGCGCGGTCGCGGCATTCCAGCTTGCCCAGGATGCGGCTGACGTGGGTCTTGGCGGTGAGCGGGCTGATCACCAGACGCTGGGCGATCTCCTGGTTGGACAGTCCCCGCGCCACCAGCACCAGGATCTCCCGTTCCCGTTCGGTGAGCGCCTCCAGCACCTCCGAGGGTGCGTCCGGCCGGGGCGGCTCCTCGCCACCACCGGCGAAGCGCTCGATGAGCATCCGCGTGATGCGGGGCGCCAGCAGCGCATCGCCGCCGGCCACCACGCGGATGGCGTGCAGCAGGTCCTCGGGCGCGGTGTCCTTCAGCAGGAAGCCGCTGGCGCCGGCCCGCAGCGCCGCGTAGACGTAGGCGTCGAGGTCGAAGGTGGTCACCACGATCACGCGCGTGTCGGCGAGCGCGGGGTCTGTGCCGATCTGGCGCGTGGCCTCGATGCCGTCCAGGTGCGGCATGCGGATGTCCATCAGCACCACGTCCGGGCGCTGCTGCCGGCAGAGCGCCACCGCCTCGCGGCCGTCCTCGGCCTGCCCCACCACGCGCATGCCGGGGGTGTTGTCCACCAGGGCGGCGAACCCGGCGCGCACCAGGGCCTGGTCGTCGGCGAGCAGGACCCGGATCACGGCGTCAACCGGTACGGGATCTGCGCCACCACCTCGAAGCCGCCGTCATCGGTGTGCCCGGCGCGGACGCTCCCGCCCAGCGCCCCGGCGCGCTCGCGCATGCCGATGAGGCCCGCCTGCCCGCCCGGCGAGGCGGACGACGGCACGTGCGCGGGCGCGTCGTTGCGACACACCAGCCGGATCTGACCGGGTTCGTACACCAGCCGCATGGTGGCGGACACGGGGCCGGCGTGCCGCACCACGTTGGTGAGGGCCTCCTGGGCGATGCGGTAGCCCGCCAGGTGCACCGCGTCGGCGATGTGCGCCGGCGCCACCCCCTCCGTGACGAGCGTGAGGTCCACGCCGCCGGCGCGGGCCTGCTCGGCCAGCTGCTCGATCTGGCCCAGCCGGGGCGCGGGGTCCAGGCGGGCCTCCCCCGCCTCGTCGCCGCGCAGCACGCCCACCAGGGCGCGCAGCTCGTTGAGTGCCTCGCGACTGCCGCTGGCGATCGTGCCGATGGCCGTCCGCGCCACGTTCGGGTCGCGCTCGAACAGGTGGTCGGCCACCCCGGCCTGCACGCTGATCATGGTCATGGTGTGGGCCAGGATGTCGTGCAGCTCGCGGGCGATGCGCAGGCGCTCGTGTTCCACCAGCCGCTGGGCGTGGTCGCGGCGTTCCCGCTGGGCCTGGGCCAGCCGGGCCGCCGACGCGCTCTCCAGTGCGCGTCGCACGCGGATGGCGTCGCCGATGGCCAGCGGCAGTGCGGCGGCGCCCAGCTTGGCGAAGGTCTCCACCGTGAACAGCGGGTCGCCGTGCAGCATGAGGCTGGCCACGATGATGGCCAGCCACACGCCCAGCCCCGTGAGCAGCGACCTGATGCGATCCATCTGGGACCCGGCGTGGTACAGCGCCACCAGCGGGCTGATCAGCACCAGCGACGTGGGGTAGCGGCCCACGAAGTGGGTGGCCGTGGCGGCGCCGGCCACCAGCACGCCGGCCAGCGGCCAGCGGCGACCCAGGGGGATGGCCAGCATGGCCACGGTGGCCAGCGCCAGCCCGGCGGCCGTGCCCCACCTGCCGGTGCGGTCCCCGTGGTCGAAGACCAGCCCCATCACCTGCTCCACGGCGATGGCCAGCATGAGCAGGCCGTCCACGAACCACGCCTGACGCCACGGTTCGGGCCGGCCGGAACGTGGGGTCGGCGCCATGAACCGGAAGCGTAGCCACGAGCCCAGGCGGCCAACGTACTCCCCGGGGAGTATCCAGAACTGCATCCCGCAGGCCGACGACGTTGGCGCCGGTGCACGCAACCATGCTTCCAATGACCGCGGTCGTCACACCATCGTCCGTGTCCCTGACGGGCCTCGGATCGACGGCGACCGTCGTCGTGGCCGATGCCCGCGCCCTGGACGACGCCGAGCGGCTGCTGCGCGCCGAGCTGGCCGCGGTGGACGCCGCCTGCTCGCGGTTCCGGCCCGACTCGGAGCTGACGGCCCTCAACGCCGCGGCCGGTCCCGGGATGCGCGTCGGCGCGCTCCTGTTCGAGTTCATCGCCGTGGCCCTGGAGATGGCGGAGGCCACCGGAGGCATGGTGGACCCCGCCGTCGGCGCCGTCCTGCCCGCCCTGGGCTACGACCGCGACTTCGCGCGCATGCCCGGCCGGGTGCACACCTCCGCGCCCGTCGCCGCCGCACCGGACGGCTGGCGGAGCGTGGAGCTGGACGTGGCGTCGGGGTCGGTGCGGCTGCCGCGGGGGCTGCGGCTGGACCTGGGGGCCACCGCCAAGGCGCACGCCGCCGACCGCGCGGCCGCGGCGATCCACGCCGAATGCGGCTGCGGGGTGCTGGTGAGCCTCGGTGGCGACCTGCGCGTGCACGGCGAGGCACCCGGCGACGGCTGGCCCGTGCGCATCACCGACGACCACCGCCACATCGACGGCGAGGGGCCCGTGGTGATGGTGCGCGAGGGCGGCCTGGCCACCTCCAGCACCACGGTGCGCCGCTGGCGGGCCGGCCGGGATGGCGGCGAGCAGCGTCACCACGTGATCGACCCCCGCACCGGGACCTGCGCGACGGAGGTGTGGCGCACGGTCAGCGTGTGCGCAGCCACCTGCGCGCAGGCCAACGCGGCCACCACCGGCGCGATCGTGCTGGGGCACGACGCGCCGGACTGGCTGGGCGGGCTGGGCCTGCCGGCGCGGCTGGTGGGCGTGGACGGCGGGGTGCGCACCGTGGGCGGGTGGTCGCCGTCGTGAACCACGTCATGAAGAACGCCGAGTGGTACCTCATCCGCGGCACCGGGCTCACCTCGCTGCTGCTGCTCACCGCGGTGACGGTGCTGGGCATCGCCACCACCAGCCGCATGCGCCTGGGCGGCCGTCCGCGGTTCGTCACGCTGGCGGTGCACCGGTCGATCTCCCTGCTGTCGGCGCTGTTCGTGGCCCTCCACATCCTGTGGTCCCTCACCGACCGGTACGCCCGGGTGCATGCCGTGGACGCGGTGATCCCGTTCCTGGGCCGCCATCCGGTGAGCCTGGGGCTGGGGACGCTGTCGCTGGACATCACGGCCGCCGTGGTGGTGACCAGCCTCCTGCGCCAGCGCGTCCCCGCGGCCGCCTGGCGGACGATCCACTGGGTGTCGTACCTGGCGTACCCGGCCGCGCTGCTGCACTCGCTGCTGCTGGGCACCGACACCTCGGCGGCCTGGTTCCGCGGCGCGGCCGTGCTGTCGGTGGTGGCGGTCACGGGTGCCGTGGCCTGGCGCATCCGCACCCGCACCGGCGACGCGAAGACCCTGGCCGTGCCCGTCCCTCGGCGGGGGTCCGCTGAGCGTGGCGGCCGGCACCGTGCACCGCCGGCGGTCCGCTGCGGCCCCCGCCGCGGGCGTCGTGGCGGCACCCCAGGGCGTACCGCGCCTGATGGCGGCGAACACCGCCGGCATGCCCCCCGCCGCGGCGCACGCCGCGCACCTGCGCACGTTCGGCGCCGAACCGGCGGTGCACCGCCGGCGCGAGCGCGCCATCCTGCTGGAGGCCGTCGCCGCCTCGGGGCTGCGCGGCCGCGGGGGCGCCGGGTTCCCCACCCACCGCAAGCTCGTGGCCGTGGCCGAGCACCGCGGCCGGCGTGTGGCGGTGGCCAACGGCACCGAGGGCGAGCCCCTCAGCCACAAGGACTCGGTGCTGCTGCGCCACGCCCCGCACCTGGTGATCGACGGGCTGCTCCTGGCCGCCGGCGCCGTGGGCGCCGACAGCGCCGCGCTGGTGGTGTCCCGCGCGATGCGCGGCCTGCCCGCCCTGCGCGAGCTGGTGGACTGGCGGGCGGCGCGCAGCCGGGACGTCGAGCTGACGCTGCACGAGGCGCCCGAGCGCTTCGTGGTGGGCGAGGAGTCGGCGCTGGTGAACTGGCTCAACGGCGGCCCGGCCAAGCCCACCATCACCCCGCCCCGCCCCTCCGAGCGCGGCGTGCGGGGACGACCCACGCTGGTGCAGAACGCCGAGACCCTCGCGCACATGGCGCTGATCGCCCGGTTCGGTGCGGACTGGTTCCGCCAGCTGGGCACGCGACGGGAGCCCGGCACCCTGCTCCTGACCGTCACCGGCCCGGTGCGCACGCCCGGCGTGTGCGAGGTGCCGCTGGGCACCACCGTGGAACGCGTGCTGGAGATGGCGGGCGGGCTCACCGCCCCCATGGGCGGGATGCTGGTGGGCGGCTACTTCGGCACCTGGGTGGCGCCGCTGGACGTGGCGGACCTGCGCGTCACCCACGACGACTTCGGGCGGGTGGGCGCCTCCCTGGGCGCGGGCACGCTGGGCGTGCTGCCGGCCGCGGCCTGCCCCATCGCCGAGACGGCACGCGTGATGCGCTACCTGGCCCGTGAGAGCGCCGGGCAGTGCGGCCCGTGCGTGTTCGGGCTGCCGGCCCTGGCCGACGCCCTGGGCAGCCTCGCGCGACGCGACCACCCGGCCCAGGCCGAGGCCCAGCTGCGGCGCCTGGCCGGCCTGGTGGACGGCCGGGGCGCCTGCGCGCTCCCCAACGGCGCCGCGCGCCTGGTGCGCAGCCTGCTCACCGCCTTCCCACAGGAACTGGAACGCCACCGCGGCGGCGCCTGCTGCGCCACGCGGCGCGACCCGGCGTTCCCCGTCCCCGCCCCCACCAGCGACTGGCGATGACCCTGCGCGAACGCTCACACACCCACCTGGCCGTCAACCCCATCGCGTGCGACGGGCACGGCAGCTGCGCCGAGCTGCTGCCCGAGCACATCCACCTGGACCCCTGGGGCTACCCGGTCCTGGACCCCGGCCCCGTGCCGCGGCACCACCTGCGCGACGCCAAGCGGGCCGTGGCCCTGTGCCCCCGGCTGGCGCTGCGGCTGGAGCGCCGGCACGCCCCCGCCCCGGAGCGCGTGGCCTGATGCGCCACCACCCGCAACTGCGCGAGAACGGCCTGCGGTCGGCGTCGGCCGTGACCGGCGCGGTGGCGCTGGGCGCCACGCTCACCACCGCGGCGGTGTTCCTGCTGGCGGCCAGCGGCACCCAGCCCGCCACCACCGCCTCGGTCCGTGACCGCCACCTGCGCCCGGCCACCATCCGCACCGTGGATGACGCGCCGGCCACGGCGACACCCGCCGTCCGGGAGCCCCGGGTGACCTCACCCGCCCCCGCCCCGGTGCGCAGCACGGCCGTGCGCACGCCCGCCCCCGCGCCCGTGGTGACCCACCACACCACCGTCACCCCCGCAGCGTCCGAGCCGTCGGTGCACCACACCACGCCCGTGACGCCGGTACACCACACCGCGCCGGCCCCGCGGATCACCCCGGCACCCGCGCCCGTTGTGGTGCAGGCGCCACCGCCTCCCGTGGTGTCCAGCGGCGGGTCCTGAGGTCCCGCGGCGCTAGTGCGGTGCCCGTAGCGTGGGTGCCGGCCGCACCCGCAACGCGAAGGCCACGGTGGTGGTGTTGCCGCTGGCGTCCGCCGCGGTGACGCGCAGCACGTAGCGCCCCGGGGGCATGTCCTCGAAGTGCAGGGACCCGTCGCGGGTGGGGCCGCGATCGGTGAGCCGGTACCAGAAGCGCGTGTTGAAATGGTGCCGCGTGGAGGCCAGCGTGTACGCCACGTCGCCCTGTGACGGGGTCGGCAGCCGGTCGAAGCGGAACGTGGTGATGGGCGGGAACAGGGCGCCCGGGCGCCGCGCCGCCGCAGCGCATAGGTGAGGCGGTACACGCCGGTCTCCGTGCCGCCGCGGCTCTGGATGTCGGCCGCCTGCACCGCCAGCGCCACCGGCTGGTGCAGGCGGTCGAGGGGCACCCGCAGGCCCAGGCGGTCGTAGGCCACCAGGGCCCCCATCACCGGGGCCGCCGTGTCGCGGAAGCCCACCGGGCCGCCGTGCACCAGCGGGTTGACGGCGTCGATGCCGCCCAGGCGCGCGAAGCGCGTGAGGTGCACGTGCCCCTGCCCGGGGTACACGGTGCCGATCACCGTGTGGAAGGCGCGCACCCTGGTGCCGCTGGGAACCGGGTGCGCCAGGTGCCAGTAGCCGAAATGCCCCACCACCACGAAACGGTCCCACCCGTCCCCGCCCCGGTGCGCCACCCCCGACTCCACCGCGTACACCCGCGTCCCGTCGCGGGCCACCACGTCGATGCCGGTGTGGATCACGCGGTGCCCCATGCGCAGCAGCTTGTTGCCCGCGTGGGTGAGGAGGTACTCGCGGCGCGCACCCCCAGCGCCCATCCCGGTGCGCACCAGCCCGCGGGGTTCGCCGAACGTGGCCCGGATGACGTGCGGGCGGTCGAACGGGCGCACGGGCCAGCCGAACGTGCGCGGGGGCACGTCCCCCGCGCCGAACGGGCGGGTGCCGGCGAACACCGGCGGAAGGTGCGGCCTGGACGGCCCGGCGACGGAGTGGGCGGTGGACTGCGCGGGCCACCATCCGTGCAGGGCCAGGGCCGCGCCGACGCCGGCGCCCACCGCGGCCGCCACGCCCATTCCCACCAGTGTGATGCGCCCGGTGCGGCCCGGTTCCACGTGCGTCGTCCTGATCGAGGGGTGCGATGCCACCGCACCGCCCCGCAAACGGACGTGGCCCGCAGGGAATGTGCCACACACCGCGCCCGGCACCGCGCCCGGCGGGTGCCCGCCCGCCGGGGCGGTGCCCTCACCCGTAGCGGTAGACGGGCGTGGCGCCCAGCAGGTCCTCCACGGTGACCCCCCGCAGCCCCCGCGCCCGCAGCCCGTCCAGCACCCCGGACAGCGCGGCGACCGTCTGCGCACGCGGACCGCCGCCGTCGTGCATCAGGATGATGTCGCCCGGCCGGGCTCGCAGGGCCGCGGCGGTGATGGCCGCAGCCCCGGGCAGGGTCCAGTCGCGCGTGTCGATGTCCCAGGTGACGGGCCGCATGCCCAGGGCGGCCACGTCGGCCTCCAGGCGCGCGTCGAACCGCCCGTAGGGCGGCCGGAAGGTGCAGGGCGTGAACCCGGTGGCCGCCACGATGCCGGCCTGGGTCTCGGCGATGCTGCCGGCGGCGGGCAGCACCGCGTGCTGCCATGAGTGGTTGCCCAGCATGTCCCCCTCGGCCAGGGCGCGCCGCATCAGCGCCGCACCCGGCGGGTACCCCGACACCTGCCGGCCGATGACGTAGAACGTGGCGTGCACGCCGGCGGCGCGCAGCATGTCCAACACCGTGGCCGTGGCCTGGGCCGGGCCGTCGTCGAAGCTGAGGCCCACGGCGTCACCGCCCGGCACCCCACTGCGGACGAGCCCCGTGCCGGGCACGCGGCACCCCGTGACGTGCCATGCCCGCCAGTCCAGCGGCACGATGCGGCTGGTGCGCTCCACGCCCCGGTCCCCGGCGGCACGCAGCAGCCGGCTGCGAGCGGCCAGGATGGCCGGCCGCGTCAGCCCCAGCTCGGCGCCCGGCACCGTCAGCCGCAGCGACCAGGGGCCGGGTCGGTCGGGCCTGCCGAGCGGGGACTCCGCACGCGTGCGCCCAGCCGCACGCGCAGCGGGCGCCGCCCGCCCACCGCGCACACCTGCCGCACCACCGGCGCCCGGGCCAGCGTGGGGTCCACGCACACACGTCGCCGGCGTCGAGCCGCACGGGGCGCCCGGCCCGCACCACCACGCGCAGGTCGGGACCGCGCTGGCCGGGAAGCGGCGCGGGGAGCGGCCGGGGGTCCGCGCGGGGCCGGTGGCGCAACGGCCGCCGGCGCGATGGGCGGGCATGCGGCGGCCACGCACACCACCCCCGCGGCGAGCCACAGCCGCCGCCGAACACGCCAGGACCCGTCGGCCACGGACCGGATTATGGAAGGTCCGGCGGCCCCCCGGCCCCGGCTCTCAAGAAGCCACCCGGCGCGTCGATGGGCGGCGGTCCACACCGTCGTCCCCGAGGTGCCCGTGCCCAAGCCCTCCCCGCGCCGCCTGGCGCTGCCCGCCATGATCGCCGCCGCCGCGTCGGCCGCGGTGCTCGCCGCCATGCCCACCTCCCCCGCCGCGGCCGGGCCGCCCACCGGTTTCGTGCTGCGCACGCTGGCATCGGGGTTCATCCAGCCCACGGCGTTCGCCTACCTGCCCGGCGGCGACATGCTGGTGGCGGAGAAGAGCGGCCGGCTGCTGGTGGTGCACAACGGCGTCAACACCGTGTTCGACGACCTGCGGGGAATCGTGGACAGCGGCAACGACGGCGGCCTGTTGGGTCTCACCACCGACTCCCGCGGCACGGTGTACGTGCTGTTCACCCGCGAGGCCACGCCCGCCACGCCGGACGCGGGCGCCCGCGCGCAGATCACCGTGATGCGGATGCGGCCGTCGGCGGCCAACCCGCTGCAGGCCGATCCGGCCAGCCGCGTCACGCTCCTCACCGGCCCGGAGGCGGCGCCGCTCAACCACATCGGCGGGGGGCTCCGGTTCGACGGCGCGGGCAACCTGCTGATCTCCATCGGGGACGGCTCGCGCTACCAGGACGTCGATGCGAACGCCCTGCGCGCCCAGAGCATGGACAGCCTGGCCGGCAAGCTGCTGCGCATCGACCCGGCCACGGGGCTGGGCGTGCCCGCCAACCCGTTCTACGACGCCGCGGCCCCCGGCTCGGTGCGGTCGCGCGTCATCGCCTTCGGCCTGCGCAACCCGTTCCGGTTCGGCGTGGACTCCCTCACCGGCGCCGTCTACGTGGCCGACGTCGGCTGGAACGACTGGGAGGAGCTCAACGTGGTGTCCCCCGAGACCGTCGACCCGCTGCGGACGCGCAACCTCGGGTGGCCGTGCTACGAGGGCGGCCCCGCCGGCGAGCTCGTGCAGCCCGGCTACGCCAACGACCCGGCCACCGCGGCCACGTGCCGCGGCGTGTACACCCCGGCCGAGGGCGGGACCGGCGTGGGCGGCGCCGCGCCGCTGGTGGCACTCAGCCACAACGGCGGCGCCTGGGGATCCATCACCGGCGGCCCCGTGTACCGCGGCACGGTGTACCCCGCCCAGTACCGCGGGGCGGTGTTCCTGGCCGACTACGCCCGGGACAAGTTCATGGTGTACCGCCCCGGCTCCGGGCTGCAGCAGTTCGGCGATACGGGCGGCTGGGGCAACCCGGTGGACATCCAGGTGACGCCGGCGGGCACGGTGGCCTACGTGGCCATCGGAACAGGATCGGTGCGCGAGATCGCGAGCGCCGACGGCAACCGGCCCCCGGTGGCCTCCGGCACCGCGACCCCCTCCCAGGCCACGCCGCCGGCCACGGTGACCTTCCGGTCCACCTCCACGGACCCCGACGGCGACCCCATCACCGCCACCTGGAACTTCGGCGACGGCTCGGCCCCGGCCACCGGCGCCACGGTCACCCACCGGTACACCAGGCGGGGATCGTTCAACGCGGTGCTCACGGCCAGCGACGCGAAGGGGATGGCCGACACCGCCACCGTCCCCGTGGACATCGGCAACACGCGGCCCGTGATCCGCATCGAGGCCCCCACCACCGTGTACCGCATCGGCGACACGATCCCGTTCCGCATCACCGCGACCGACGCCGAGGACGGCACCCTCACCGGCACCCGGGTGGGCTGGCAGATGCTGGTGCACCACCTGGACCACCTGCACTACGGGTCGCTGCGCACGGGCGTCACCGGGTCGTTGGAGGCCGATCAGCACGGCGACAACGTCTTCTACGAGCTGCGGGCCACGGCCACGGACAGCCTGGGCGGCACGGCCAGCGCGTCCCTGGAGTTCCACCCCGACAACCGCACGCTCACCCTGGCCAGCAGCCCCTCGGGCGTTCAGCTGGTGCTTGACGGCGAGGCGCGCGACACCCCGCACCAGCGGCCCTCCGCCGTCGGCGCGCAGCACACGGTGATGGCCCCGGCCACCGCCACTCTGGCCGGCGTCACCTACACGCTGCAGGGCATCGACCTGGGCGACGGCAGCACCCTCCCCGGCACCCGTGAGGTGTTCGTCACCCCCGACGGTCCCCAGACCGTCACGGCCCGCTACGCGGCGGCCAGCTCCGGGGCCTCCGGGTCCACTCCGGACGGCGCCCCGCCGGTGACGCCCTCACCGTCCACCGGCACCCCGTCCACGCCCCGGTCGGGCACCGCGCCCCGCACCGCGCCCAAGCCCAGGTTGCGGGTGCGCATCATCGGCGGGATCGTGCGCGTCAACCTCGACCTGGGGTCCGCCCCCCAGGGCGCGCAGGTGTCCGTCGAGGGCCGGGTGGCCGGCGGCCCCTGGCGCGTGCTTCGTCGCGTGCGCGTGCACGCCCCGGGCATCGCCCGGCTCGATGTGCCCCGCCACGGCGCCACGCGCGTGCGCGTGCGGTTCCGTCAGGCGCCCACCGGGGCGTGGCGCAAGCTCAGTGCACCGCTGCCAGCAGGATGATCGCGGGGAACACCAGCCAGGCCACCGCCGTCACCACGATCGCCAGCGTCGCCAGGGTGGAGCCGTCGTCACGCGGCGGCTTGCCCGCGGTGCCGATGGTCTGCCACAGGCGCTCCAGCGGCACCCGCGTGGCGATCTGGATGCGGCGGTGCGCCAGCGCGGCGCCGCGCAGCACCACCCAGCTGATGAAGGCCGTCACCAGCAGCCCGATCACCACGGTCACCAGGAAGCGCGGGTCGGTGATGTTCGGGTTCACCGCGGTCACCACGTTGGCCATCGAGGCCAGCACGGGGATGAGCGCGCCGCCCACCAGGAAGGTGGGCACCCCGATGGTGCGCCCCTGGAACACCTGTCGCAGGTCCTCCGCGTCGCGCCGGGCGCGCCGCAGCACCATGTGTTCCCGCGTGCGCAGCGGCGACTGGGCCTCGCGCACCCGGTAGAGGTTGCGCAGGTCCGTGGCCACCTGCTGCACGAACGACACCAGCACGTACCGGGCCACGAGCTCGATCAGGTACCGCGAGACGTGCGTCCACACCGGTGGCCCCTGCAGCACCGGGCGCCGCGCGCCATGGCGGCGCACCGACTCCAGCGCCCGCATCACACGGTGGTGGGCCGGCAGGAACTGGTCCGGCATGGCCAGCACCGGCTGGTGTGAGGCCAGCTCGGTGAGCATCTCCTGCTCGCGCGCACCGCGCGGCTCCACGCCCGCCAGATAGGCGTCCAGGTCCTCGTCGTCGGTGAGGGCGCGCAGCCGGTCGAGCTGCTCGTGGGCCCAGCCGCGTTCGTCGTCGTCGTCGGGCTCGGCCATCAGCGGTGCGGGGGGTGCGTCACGGCGCGGATCCTGCCAGATCCCCCGCCCGGCGTGCGGTTGCGATGCGATCCGCAGCCTCCACGAGCCGTTCCACGCTTTGGGTGTAGGCGATGCGCACGTGCGCCTCGGGCGCGTTGGTCCCGAAGTCCCGCCCCGGTGTGATCGCGACGTGATAACGCTCCAGGAGGTTCCGGGCCAGCGTGAAGCTGTCCGGGCCCAGCGCGGTGGAGTCGGCGTACACGTAGAAGGCCCCCTCCGGCACCGCCCGCACCCGCAGCCCGGTGGCGGGCAGATGGTCCAGCAGCACGTCGCGACGCCGGGCGAACTCCGCCCGGCGGGCCTCCAGCACCGCGATGGTCTCCGGGGCGAACGCCGCCAGGGCCGCGTGCTGGGCCGGCGTGGGCGGGCAGATGAACAGGTTCTGGGCCAGCTTCTCGAGCTCCCGCGTCCAGCCGGGCGGCACCACCACCCACCCCAGGCGCCAGCCGGTCATCTGGAAGTACTTGGAGAAGCTGTTCACCACGAAGGCCCGGTCGGTGATGGACAGCACGGTCTGCGGTTCGCGCCCGTACACCAGCCCCTGGTAGATCTCGTCGGCCACCAGCACGGCGTCCCGCCGCCCGCACAGGTCGGCGATGCGCGCCCACTCGTCCTGCGGGATCAGGGTGCCCGTGGGGTTGGAGGGCGACGCGGCCACCACGGCACGCACACCGGGGTGCCAGGCCGCGTCCAGCAGCTCCGCGGTGACCTGGTACCCCGTGCCGGCGTCGGTGGGCACCAGCACCGGCTCGGTGTCGCAGAAGCGGCTGAAGTGGCGGTTGCAGGGGTACCCCGGGTCGCCCATCAGCACCCGGTCGCCGGGGTCGAGACAGGCGCCCAGCACCATCAGCAGGGCGGCGCTGGAGCCCGCGGTCACCACCACCCGCGCGGGGTCCACGGCCACCCCGAACCGGTCGGCGTACCAGCCCGCGATGGCCTCGCGCAGCGGGGGGATCCCCACGGCGGCGGTGTAGGTCATGGGGTGCTCGCGCAGCGCCCGGTGGGCGGCGTCCAGCACCGGCTGCGGGGTGGTGAAGTCGGGTTCCCCCACCTCCAGGTGGATCACGTCGGCGCCCGCCCGCTCCAGCCGCTGCGCCAGGTCCAGCACCTCCATCACCTGGAAGGCGTCGATGCCGCTCATGCGTGCCGAGACCCGGGGCGTCACGCCGCACATGCTCGCATGCCCGCCGCACCGCGGGGGTTCCCGCACCCCCGCGCCTGTGGGAACCTTCACTGGTCAGACACCCCCCGCACCCGCGTGGGTGCACACGAAAGGACACGGGCGATGGGTCTCAACGATCTGGTCAACAAGGCGAAGGACCTCGCCGGCGACCTCACCGAGAAGGCCACCGAGGTGGGCGGCAAGGCCGGCGAGAGCCTCAAGGACCTGGCGGAGGACGTCGGCGCCAAGGCCAAGGTGGTGGCCGAGACGGTCACCGAGGAGGCCGGCAAGATGAAGGACATCGCCGCCGGCGAGGGCAGCATCTCCGACAAGGCCAAGGCGGCGGTGGACCACCTCAAGGACGTCAAGGACGGCCACGGCGGGCCGGACACCCCCGCCCAGTAACACCAGCGTGTCCCCGGGGGCCCGCGCGGCCCCCGGGCCTCACCGGCCCCGCGCGAGGGTTCGTGCGTGAGCGCGGCAGGATCCCGCCCGCGGATGAAGAACAGGGTGCACCGTGAGCAAGCTGTTTCTTGTCATCGGCGTTTTCGCGCTGCTGATCTTCCTGACCACCAGCGGGGTGGTTGGCGCCGGCGTCTGCATGAAGGGCTTCGGCTGCCTGTACTCCACCGGTGATGGCATCCGCCTGGACAACTCCGGGCACGCCACCATCGGCACCCGCTGATCAGGCCGTGAACGCAGTTGGGGCGCCCTCCCGGCGAGGAGGACGCCCCAACGTGGTCGCGCTCGAGTGTGTGCAGATCAGATCGGCTGGACCTGACTGGCCTGCGGCCCCTTGGGGCTGTCCTGTGGCTCGTAGCTGACCCGCTGACCCTCATCGAGGGAGCGGTACCCGGATGCCTGGATCTCCGAGTAGTGGACGAAGAGGTCCTTGCCCCCGTCGTCCGGGGTGATGAAGCCATACCCCTTCTCGGCGTTGAACCACTTGACGACGCCCTGCGCCATGCTGCATTCCTTCCAGTGTATTGGGGCGAAAACCACACAAACAGCGGGAGAAACGGGGACCGCTTCACGCTCAGTGTGTCTCGCATGATGCGCCCGCCGACCGCACGCGGCCGGGGGTTCGCGCGATCGTACCGCAGGCGGGCGCAAAGGTCACCCATCCCTTATTTGCGGGCGTTCACGTCCCCCGGTCGGCACGCGGCCAGCGCATTCGCCAAGCCCGCAGCCAGACGACCCGCCGCGACGGGCCCGTCGGGCCGCTCCACCGCGCGGATGAACTCGGCCCCCACGGCGATGCCGTCGGCGAACGCGCCCACCGCCGCGGCGTGCTCCGGTGTGCGGATGCCGAACCCCACCACCAGCGGCGTGTCGATGACCCGGCGCGCCCGTTCCACGAACCCACGCAGCTCGTCGTCCACCGACACGACGCCGCCGGTGACACCGGCCACGGACACCAGGTAGGTGAACCCCTCCGCCTGGCGCCCGATCGCCGCGAGGCGGGCGTCGGTGGTGGTGGGCGCCGCCATGGCCACCATGGCCACGCCCGCCCGGCGGGCGGCGTCACGCAGCTCATGCCCCTCGTCGATGGGCAGGTCCGGGATGATCATCCCGGCCACACCGGCGCGGGCGGCCCGCTCGAAGAACACCCGCGGGCCCACGCGCAGCAGGAGGTTGACATAGGTCATCAGCACCACCGGCGGGCCGTCCTGCAGCTGCTCGGCGATGCGGAGCACATCGCCGGGGCGCACGCCCGCATCAAGCGCCCGCTGCCCGGCCGCCTGGATGGTGGGCCCGTCGGCCAGCGGGTCGGAGAACGGGATGCCCAGCTCGATGAGGTCCGCGTGCTCGGCCACCGCGCGCAGCGCGGCCAGGCTCGCGTCCGGATCGGGGTATCCGCCCATGAGGTATGGCGCCAGCGCCGGGCGGTGCGCCGGGAAGGCGTCCCGCAGCCTGCGTGCACCGTCAGACATCGATGCCCAGTGCCGTTCCGGCCTGGTCCACGTCCTTGTCGCCGCGCCCGCTGAGGCACACCACCACGGGCCCCTCGCCGAACGCCGCCGGCTCGGTGGCCAGCAGGGCCAGCGCGTGCGCGCTCTCCAGCGCCGGGATGATCCCTTCACACCGCGCCAGCGTGCCGAAGGCCTCCAGCGCCTGCGCGTCGGTGACCGAGGTGTACCGCACCCGCCCCGTGTCACGCAGGTGGCTGTGCTGCGGGCCCACGCCCGGGTAGTCCAGTCCCGCCGAGATGGAGTGCGCCTCGGCGATCTGCCCGTCCTCGTCCTGCAGCAGGTAGCTGAAGCTGCCGTGCAGCACCCCGGGCGAGCCCAGGGTGAGCGGCGCCCCGTGGCGCCCGGTGTCCAGGCCCTCCCCGCCCGCCTCCACGCCCACCAGCGTCACATCGCCGTCGTCGAGGAAGGCGCGGAACATCCCGATGGCGTTGGAGCCACCGCCCACGCACGCCACCACGGTGCCGGGCAGGCGGCCCTCCTCGGCCAGGACCTGGGCGCGGGTCTCGTCGCCGATCACCCGCTGCAGGTCGGCCACGATCTCCGGGTACGGGGCCGGCCCCACGGCCGACCCGATGATGTAGTGCGTGTTGCGGACGTTGGTGACCCAGTCGCGGATGGCCTCACTGGTGGCGTGCTTGAGCGTGCCGGTGCCCACGTCCACCGGCGTCACCTCCGCGCCCAGCATCCGCATGCGGATCACGTTGAGCCGCTGGCGCTGCATGTCCAGGCGACCCATGTACACGCGGCACTCAAGCCCGAACAGCGCCGCGGCGGTGGCGGTGGCCACGCCGTGCTGGCCGGCCCCCGTCTCGGCGATGATGCGCTTCTTGCCCATGCGGGCGGCCAGCAGCACCTGCCCCAGGGCGTTGTTGATCTTGTGCGCCCCGGTGTGGCAGAGGTCCTCGCGCTTGAGGTACACGCGGGACAGGCCGTAGGCGGCTTCCAGCCGCAGGCGCGGCCTGGGGAATGGGCCGGCCGACATACAGGCCCAGCAGGCCCTCGAGGTCGGCGCGGAAGGCCGCGTCGTCGCGGTACCAACTCGTACGCCTCCCAGCTCGTCAATTGCGGCGATGACCGTCTCGGGCACGTAGCGGCCACCGTACAGGCCGAACCGCGCGGGGATCTCGGCCATGCGCCGCCCGGATGAACGCGCGCACCAGCTCCAGGGTCCTTGCGGCCCGGCGCCAGCTCCACCCCGCTCGAGACATCCACCAGCACGGGATGCCATGCCGATGGCGGCGGCCGCCACGTTGCCCGGCGTGACTACCCGCCAGCCCCAAGGGGCGTCGCGGCCGGTGCGCCGCAAGGACGTCCCAGTCGAGGGTGCGGCCGGTCCCGCCGTGCCGGCCGGGCACGGCGGCGTCGAACAGCACCAGGTCGGCATCGCCGTCGTCGGCCCGCAGCGCGGCCTCGGGACCGTCGAACGGCACGCCCAGGATCACCTCCAGGCCCGTCGCCGCCCGCGCTCGCGCCACATCCGCCGCGGCGCCGTGGATCTGCACGTGGGTGAGCCCGCACGCGGCGGCCCGTCGCAGCTCGTCGTCGGTGGCATCCACGAACACGCCCACGCGCGCCACCCCTGGGGGCACGGCGTCCAGCACCCGCCGGGCGGTGTCCATGTCCACGCGGCGGCTGCTCTCCGGGGCGAACACCACCCCGATGGCCCAGGCGCCGGCGCGCGCGCTGTCCCGCGCCTCCTCCGGCACCGTCAGCCCGCAGATCTTCACCCGCACGGGCCCCTCGGCCTCAGGCGGCATCCGCACCGTCGTCGTCGGGGCGCCAGGTGGGCAGGAACACCTCCAGCGCGGTGCCCTCCCCCGCCGCGCTCTGCACGCGGAGGGTGCCGCCCAGCATCTGCGCACGGTCGCGCATGCCGTGCAGCCCGAACCGGGCGATGGGCGCCCCCGTGCGCGGGCGCAGGGCCGCCTCGGCGTCGAAGCCCCGGCCGTCGTCCACCACCCGCAACAGGGTGCCGTCCTCGCGGTCCTCCGCCTGCACCGTGATGGTGCGGGCCTGGCCGTGGCGGTGGGCGTTGTTGAGCGCCTCCTGCAGGATGCGGTACAGCGTGATGCGCTGGGTCACCGACACCCCGTTCACCGGGAACTCCCCGGTCATGGTGGCGTCCACCTCGGTGCCGCTACGCCCCTCGAAGCCCGTGATGGCGTCGCGGAGGATGTCGCTGAGGCGGCGGTCCTCGAACTGCGCGGGTCGCAGATGCCCGATGAGCTCCCGCATCTCGGTGAGGGCGCCGCCCAGCGTCTCGTAGATGCGCTCCATCGACGCCAGCAGCCCGTCCGGCAGCACGGTGCCGTTGGCCGCGGCGTCCGACAGGTCGGCCTCCAGCAGCTGCACCTCCAGCAGCGCCACCGACAGGTGCTGCGTGGGGCCGTCGTGGATGTCCAGGCCGATGCGCCCCAGCAGGCGCTCGTCGGTCTCCAGGATCTGGGCCATGGCCCGGTCCAGGTCCGACCGCAGCCGCATCACCTCCAGCGCCGCCCCGGCACGCCGGGCGCCCAGGCGCGCCGCCAGGTCGCGGTCGTCGCCCTCCCCGCCCTCCACCAGCAGCGCGACGTTGTCGTGCGTGCCCGGAACCAGCCGGCCAAGGATATGCGGCTCCAGGCCCGTGCCCAGCGCGGTGACCGACACCAGGTGCGCCACGTCCCCGTCCAGCGTCGCGAGGTCGGCCTCGTCCCAGCCCGCGCAGGCCAGCACGCGTGCCCCGGGCACCGCCGCCCGCGTGATCAGGGCCACGCGGCGCGCCCCGGCGGCCACGCGCACCCGCTCCGCCAGATTCGCCAACCCGCGCGCCAGGTCATTCGACGAAATCGCGCAATCCACCACCTCGATGAGTGGATCCAGCCCACCGAAGGGGGGTGATTTCGCCGGTTCGCCCATCCGTATGCGATCCTACCGGAGGCGCGGCGCAGTCAATCGCGCCCACCTATACGCCCCCGACCTCGAACCGTCCACGCGTCTAGGCGACCGGAGACAGTGCCGGACATAGGCTCCATCGAGCAGTGCCCATACCACCCAACCGACGTGAGCGAGAGGTTCCCGCGATCATCCATGGTCCGCGTTCTTCTGGCAGATGACAACGCCCGGTTCCGCTCGCTGTTGCGGCGGTTGCTGGAGCGCGACCCGCAGATCCAGGTCGTGGCGGAGGCCGGAAACGGCGCCGAGGCCCTGGAACTGGCGGGCGAACACCACCCGGACGTGGTGCTGATGGACCTGTCCATGCCCGGTGTGGACGGGCTGGAGGCCACGTTCGAGCTCAAGTCCCGCCTGCCCCAGGTGGTGGTGCTGATGCTGTCGGTGGCCGACAAGGAGCACGAGATCAACGCCGCGCTGGACGGCGGGGCCTCCGAGTTCCTCAGCAAGGGCACCCCCGCCGCCGAGATCGTGGCCGCCATCAAGCGCCACGGACCCGAGCTGGACTGACCAACATCGGCCCCGCGGGGCCGCCCGGACGGGATCATCTCCCGATGCGCCGTCCAACAGGGTAGGGTTCTCCCAGACGAAGGTTCAGATCTTGCCGACGTCTGCCGATACCGTCCCTCGTGACGACCGCCAAATTGCCGGACCCAGTCGCCGCCATCAACAAGCCCCCGCTGCGAGTCGCGATCGCCGATGATCATCGGTTGATGCTGGACGGCATCAAGCGGGCGCTGGAGACCGCACCCGACATCAAGGTCGTGGGTGAGGCCATGAACGGCGAGGACATGGTGGCCCTGGTGCCCAAGGTCCGCCCCGACGTGGTGATCCTGGACCTGCGGATGCCCAAGGGCGACGGGCTCACCACCCTGCAGCAGCTCAAGAAGAGTCACCCCGACGTCAAGGTGATCATCCTCTCGATGTTCGAGGACTCCGAGCACATCGAGCAGGCCCTGGGCCAGGGTGCCGCCGGGTACGTGGTGAAGTCCATCAACCCGCTGGACCTGCCGTCCACCATCCGCCAGGTCGTGGAGGGCACGGTCTACCACCCGCGCGGCCGCGGCGGTGCGGAGGGCGCGGAGCCGGTCACCACCCAGAACCCCGGTGGGCTCACCGATCGCGAGCTGTCCATCCTCAAGCTGGTGGCCGAGGGCCTGTCCAACCTGGACATCGCCAGCAAGCTCTACGTCACCGAGCAGACGGTGAAGTTCCACCTGTCGAACATCTACCGCAAGCTCGGGGTGGGCAACCGCACCGAGGCCACGCGGTACGCCTACCGCAACGGTCTGATCGACTAGCGTCGGGCCCGCGCCGGGTGGTCTACACTCACCTCGTGCCCCAGCCCAGCCACATGGCGAGCCCACCCGCGGTGGACGATGGCGAACCTCCCGAGGATCCGTCGCGCCACGGGGCGCTCCCAGCAGTTCGCTGACCCGCCGGCCGCCTCACGTGAGGCGGACATCCAGCGGCTGTCGGCCCATGGGCTGACCTGGCTGAACATCGAGTCTCCCGGCGAACCGGAGATCGCCTGGCTGGCCGAGCACCACCGGTTCCACGAGCTGGACCTGGAGGACGTGCGGTCGCGGCGCCGGCAGCGGGCGAAGATCGATGAGTACGACGAGTACGTGTTCCTGGTGCTGCACTTCCCGCGCTTCGACAAGCGCACGCAGCGCCTGCAGGCCGCCGAGCTCAACGTGTTCGTGGCCCGGGACCTCATCATCACCATCCCCAACGAGCCGCTGAAGCCGCTGGCGGCATTGTGGTCGCGTTGCCAGGCCCGCGAGGACGAGCGGGAGGCCCACATGAGCAAGGGCTCGGGCTACCTGCTGTACGAGATCGTGGACGCCATCTACGACTACTGCTTCCCCATCCTCGACAAGATCGGCTTCAAGCTGGACGCGCTGGAGGACCAGATCTTCGAGGGCGGCGGCGAGGACATCGTGCGGGACATCTCCAACGTCAAGCAGGAGATCATCAACTACCGCAAGATCATCAAGCCGCAGCGCCCCACCCTGCGCCTGCTGGAGCGGCACGTGCAGGAGTACGCGCCCGACGACCTCGAGATCTACTTCGACGACATCGTGGACAAGAACGAGCGCATCTGGGACCTCCTCGAGAACTACAAGGAGGTGGCCGAGGCCCTGGAGGCCACCAACGAGTCGGTGATCACCCACCGGCTGAACGAGGTGATCCGGGTGCTCACCATCCTGTCGGCCATCCTGCTGCCCATGACCGTCATCACCGGGTTCTACGGGATGAACGTGGACGGGCTGTTCTTCGCCCACCAGGGCCCGGTGTCGGTGCTGTTCACCATCCTGGTGATGCTGGTGACCGGTGTGGGCCTGCTGGTGTGGTTCCGCCGCAAGGGCTGGATCTGACGCCCCGCCGGTGACGCGCCCCCGGCGGCGGGAGCGCGTCTAGATGTCCACCTGCGTGCCGATCTCCACCACCGCGTCGGAGGGGACGCCCAGGTAGGTGGAGGCGCGGAACGAGTTCTTGCTCATCCACGAGAACAGCTTCTTGCGCCACAGCATCATGCCGTCGTTGCCCACCGGGTTCAGCGTGACGTGGCCCAGGAAGTACGAGACGTGCTCGGCGTCCACCTGCAGCCCCTTCTGCTTTGCCAGCTGCATGGCGTAGGGCACGTCCGGCTGCTCCTGGAAGCCGTAGGAGGCCACCACGCGCCAGATGCCCTGCCCCAGCTTGCTCAGCTCGATGCGGTCCTCGTCGGACACGGTGGGCACGGTGCGGCCCCGCGAGGTGAACAGCACCACGTGCTCGTGCAGCACGTGGTTGTGCTCGATGTTGCGGTTCATGGGCAGGGGGGTGCCCCCGTCGATGGCGGTGAGGTACACCGCCGTGCCGGCGACGCGCTGCACGGGCACCCCGGGCACGCCGCGCGCCCACTGGGCGCGCATCAGCTTCATGAACTTGTCCAGCGGCATTTCCCGTGCGGCCAGCCGCGTGAGCGCCAGGCGGCGCCCCGTCCACCAGGTGGACAGCAGGGTGAAGGCCGTGAAGCCCATCACGATGGGGAACCAGCCGCCGTGCAGGATCTTGGTGGTGTTGGCCGCGAAGAACATGAGGTCCACCGTGAGGAACCCGGTGACCCCCACCGCCACCATCCAGCGCGGCTTGTGCCACATGCGCCGGATCACCACGAACGCCAGGATGGTGTCGATGGCCAGCGTGGCCGTGACGGCGATGCCGTACGCGGAGGCCAGGTTGGAGGACGACCGGAAGCCCAGCACCAGGGCCGACACCGCGATGAACAGCGTCCAGTTCACGGCCGGCACGTAGATCTGCCCCACCTCCTCCGCGGAGGTGTGCTTGATGCTCATGCGCGGCAGGAACCCCAGCTGGATCGCCTGGCGCGTCACCGAGAACGCGCCCGAGATGACGGCCTGGGACGCCACCACCGTGGCCGCCGTGGCCAGGACCACCAGCGGCAGCTGGCCCCAGGAGGGCGCCAGCAGGTAGAACGGCGAGCGGATGGCGGAGGGGTCGGAGATCACCAGGGCCCCCTGGCCCATGTAGTTCAAGAGCAGCGCCGGGAACGCCACGATCAGCCATGCGCGCGTGATGGCGGGGCGCCCGAAGTGCCCCATGTCGGCGTACAGCGCCTCGGCGCCGGTGACCGCCAGTACCACCGAGCCCAGCGCCAGGAAGGCCGCGCGGAAGTCGTGGATGAAGAACTCGCCGGCGTACGTGGGTGACAGCGCCCGGAAGACGGAGGGGTTGTCCACCACGTTGGCCACGCCCAGGAGGCCCAGGGTGGTGAACCACACCAGCATCACCGGCCCGAACAGGTTGCCCACGGCGCCCGTCCCGAAGCGCTGCACCACGAACAGCCCCGTGAGGATGACGAGTGCGATGGGCACCACCAGGCTGGTGATGCCGGGGGCGGCCACATTGAGGCCCTCCACGGCCGACAGCACGGAGATGGCCGGCGTGATCATGCCGTCGCCGTAGAACAGGGACGCGCCGAACATGCCCAGGAGGATCAGCACGGCGGTGCCCTTGGCCGACAGCGAGGTGCGCTTCACCAGGGCCACCAGCGCCATGATGCCGCCCTCGCCCTCGTTGTCGGCGCGCATGATCAGCGCCACGTACTTGAGCGTGACGATGATCATCAGCGACCAGAAGATGAGCGAGATGACGCCGTACACGTTGGAGGAACGGGGGTCCATGTGGTGCGCCCCCGAGAACACCTCCTGCATGGCGTACAGGGGGCTGGTGCCGATGTCGCCGAACACCACGCCCAGGGCCGCCAGCGTGAGCTTGGCCTCGGCGGAACGGCGTCCGCCCGGTGGCGTGTGGTGCTTATGACGGCGGTCGTTCCCGGCCGGGGCGTGCGGGCGCGCGGGACCCGCGCCGGCCGCGCGTCCCTCGGACGTCGAGTGAGTCATCTCCCGGGTGTTGTTCCTGCGGACGGCATGCCGAAGCTTCCACGGTACACCTCACCACGGCCGACCCCGGCCGGACCAATGACCCTGCGGCCCGCT
>JAXLSS010000023.1:0-47143 GCA_046330395.1 Thermoleophilia bacterium | reverse complement strand
CCAACGTGGCCCCCGTGTCGTGGCTGGTGCAGCGCGACGTGCAGGAGGGGCGGTCGGCGCTGAACGTCTCCACCGGCAACCGCGTGGACACCAACGAGATGGTGGAGAAGATCCGGGGCGGCGACATGCCGCCGCTGCAGTACACGATCATCCACCGCAACGCGTCGCTGTCGGGGTCGCAGAAGGACGCCCTCATCGCCGGGCTGCAGGCCACCTTCGGCAACACGGGCCCGGGCACCACGGGGGTGGCGCCCTGATGACCGCGCCCTCCGGGGCGTGACAGCATCCTCATCACCGGCACCGCCGGAAACCAGACTCATCCCAGGGAGGTGCACACCATGACCGTCGTCTGGTTCATCGCCTGGTTCATCGCCGACCACATCGGCGACCGCGCCCCGCTGCACTTCGACCCGGTCAACCTGTGGGCCGGGCTGCTGCTGGCGGCGGTGGCCCTGGACCTGTCCGCGGGCCACGCGCGCACCGGGGGGCGGCGAAAGTAGCCCGGCTCGGGCGCCGGCTCAGCCGGCCGGCGCCCGCCGCGCCCACGCCTGCCGCAGCAGGTCCCGCACCAGGGCGTCGTCGGCGTGCTCCAGCAGCACTCCCACCGCGGACAGCCGGCGCCCCCAGTACACCTCCCGGCATGCCCCGGGATGGTCCTCCACCGCGGCGAAGATGCCGGGCTCGTCCAGCATGATGTTGGCCCGTTCGGCGTCCCAGAGCGTGGCGATGATGCGGCCGGCCACGCGGAACGAGGGGCGCCCGTGATGGTCCTGCTCGGTGGTTCCCGGCATCCCGAGCGCCAGGTCACGGAAGCGCTGGTGCGACACGGCCATGGGCCGATGGTACGGCCGCGTGTCCGCTTGCCGCACCGGGCGGGGGCGTGGTGACCACCCCGCCGCGCAGGCGGGCCGGCCTCGCCGTCAGGCCGGGTCGACCTCCGGCCGGTCGGCGTGCACGCCGTCGCCGCCCTCGGTCTTGGCCAGGTACAGCGCCTCGTCGGCCCGCCGCAGCACGTCGTCCTCCGACTCCCCGGGCATGGCCTGCACCACGCCCGCCGACGCGCTGAGTGACAGGGCGAACCCGGCATCGAGCGTGCGGATGCGGCGCACCAGCTGCTCGGCGCGGTCCCGGCCCACCGTGATCTCGGTGCCCGGCAGGACCCAGGCGAACTCGTCACCGCCCATGCGGGCGACCATGTCGTCGGCGCGTGCCATCGCCCGCAGCGCGTCGGCCACGGCCACCAGGGCCCGGTCACCCGCCGTGTGCCCGTAGAGCTCGTTGATCTGCTTGAAGCCGTCCACGTCCAGGTAGACCAGGCACGTGGGACGGGCCTCGCCCGCCTCGCGGGTGAGGCGCCGGTTGAACACCCGGCGGTTGTTCAGCCCGGTCAGCGGATCTGACCCCGCCTCGCGCAGCAGCTCGGCGCGCTCGGTGATCGATGCCACGGCCATCGATGCCAGGTCCGCGAACCGCAGCAACCGCTCGGGGGTGTCCGTGGCGAACTCGTCGTGGAGGCGGGCGATGGACAGCCCTCCCCAGTCCCGGCCGCCCACCCGTACCGGCGCGGCCAGGACGTGCTGCGGGCGGGGAACCCGGCCGAGGCCCAGCACGCCCCCGGCGCCCTCCGTCACATGCCGCAGTTCCGCCGGGGCACCGGTGTCCCACACCCGGGAGATGGCGGTGTCCATGCGGGTGAGGGCCACCGGCTGCAGGGGCGGGGTCGTGTCCGGCGGGTCGCCGCGCAGGAAGTAGCCCTCGATGACGCCGCGGTCGCCCTCGAACCTGGTGAGCGCCACGATGTCCGCGTTGACGATCCATGCGAGCTGGCGGGCGATCTCCTCGGTGATCCGCCTGGCGGGGGCGCCCGCGGCCACCAGCTCGGTGATGCGCTGGCGCGCGGCGGAGTCGCGCTTGCGCTCCTCGTGCTCGGTGATGTCCACCAGCACCGAGATCACCGCCGAGGTCTCGACCGGCAGCGGTGCCAGCACGTCGGAGCTGATCCTCAGCCACCGCACCGGCGCGCCGTCCCGCTGCACGCCCACCACCACATCACGCTCCGGCTGGCCCGTCTGCAGGGTCATCCTGGCCGGCCGCTCCGCCAGCGGCATGGGCGACCCGTCTCGCCGCAGTGCGCGCCACCCGGGTTCGTCCAGCCCGCGGCCCACCATCTCCTCCAGGCTGAGTCCCAGGATCCTGCACGCTGCGGGGTTCGCCGTGATCACCCGGCCATCGGCGTCGTGCACGACGATGCCGTCGCTCATCGAGTCGAGCACCGCCTGCATGGGGAGGTCGCCGTACCGCAGGCGCGCCTGCACCGACGCGTCAGAGGCGTCGTGGATGCTGAGGATGTGCTCGGTGATCTCGCCGTCACCGCCCGTGACGTGCCGCCAGCTGGCCTCGATGGGCAGCGGCGCGCCGTCGGATCCCAGGATCTCACCCCGGAACCGCACGTCCTCACCCGCCAGGACACGCTCCAGGAGGGCGTGGAAGCCGGCGCCGGTGTCCGGCGGCCACCAGGGGTACGGCGGCCGGGCGCCCACCACCTGGTCCCGGCGCAACCCGGTCATGTCGCAGAAGCGCTCGTTGACGTCCAGCACCGTGCGGTCGGGTGCCACCACGAGCAGGCCATGCGGCGCCGCCGCGAGACGCGCGGTGGCCACCCCCGGTGCCATCTCGCCCGTTCCGTCGGGCTGGCTCATCCGAACTTGCTCCCCTCACCGGCCGCTTGTGGGACGGCCGCGTCTTGCCGAGGCGTTTCAACACCACGTGATGGTGGGATCCTCGGCAAAACCCACCACAACCTTATTCGTATCCCATTTCGGCGCCGGGAAGAAACCGGAGCTTGCACAAAACCTCCGGCGAGCGGCGGGCGGGTGCCGGAGTGGTGGGGACCACCCCGGCGCCCGCCCGCAGGCGCTCAGTACACGCGCGGGGGGCGCGTCTCCATCGGCTCATCCGGGGCACGCGGCGGCGGCGGCTCCAGGGAGCCGACCGGCAGCAGCGTGCGTCGCCACGTGCCGTTCACCACGCCGGCGAATGAGGCGTAGAAGGCCAGGATGGCGGTGGCGATGCCCACCCACCCGCCGGTCTTCAGCACGGTGTCCGACCCGTTGAAGTTCGCCGCCATCAGCAGCCAGTAGGTGGCCGCAAGGGCGATGAACACCAGTGCCACCGCCACCGACACGCGGAGTGAGGCGAGCACCATGTACGTGGTGAAGATCCCCCACACCAGCAGGTAGAGGCCCACCGCATCGCCCACGTGCGCCGCCGGAATGCTGGCGGCGAAGTACTGGTTGAACGCCCAGAACGACAGCCAGAAGGCCCCGTACGAGCTGAACGCCACCGCGGCGAAGGTGTTGGCGCGGCGGAACTCCCACATCCCGGCCAGCACCTGCACCGCGCCCCCGAAGAACAGCGCCATTCCCAGCACCGCCGGCTCGACGGTCCTGGAGATGATGTTCGCGTTGATCACCGAGAGCATCAGGGTGGTGCTGGCGAAGGCCGCCAGCCCCAGCGGCGCGGGATCCGCCGTCGGGGGAATGGGTCCCGTGACCACCGTCGGGGCGACCGCCGAGTTGGTGCCGAACCGGTTGCCGCGAATCGTTGTTGCCATCGCTTCTCCTTCCCGAAGCGTTTCATGGCAGGTCGTCGGCGGTCCGTGAGGCGCACGCTGTGCGACGTCGGCGACCCGTGGGTTCCTGTACCCGCTCGCGGCGGCCGGCGTGCGCGGAGGGTTGGGCACCAACATCCGCGCCGGGCGCTCAGCGGGCGGCCCACAACGACGGCGGGCCGTTCCCTCCGGATGGTGGGAACGGCCCGGGCGTGGCGTGCGCTGGCGGTGCGGTCTAGCGGAGCTTCGGCTTGGGGTGCGGCGTGAGCACCGCCCCCAGGTGGGCGTGGGCGACGTGCGCCCCGAGCCCGTGCGGCGCGGTGGTGGTCTTGGCGCTTGCGATCTGAGCGAAGCTTCCAAGGGCGGCAACCGCGAGCGCGGCGGCGCTGAGTCGATTGCGGAGCTTCATATTGCCCTCCGTGGTGGTCAATTCCGGCACACGATGCATCGACCCGTGGAGTTCATACCTATAACTCCACTAGAGGAATCTCACGGTCACGGCGGGCGAGCCTCTGCCGGGTCCGGTGCGTCGGGCGCGAACGCGCGTCGCAGAGCGCCCTCAGAGGTCCAGTCGCCGGGCGAGTCGTTCCCAGGTGGCCAGCCCGTGGGTGCTGACCTCCCATCGGCCGTGCAGCGGGTTTCGAGCGATGCGCCCGGAGAGGGCGAGGGCCATGAGGACGTGCTCTCCGTCGTCGCCCGCGAGACGCATCAGCTCACGTTCCGTGTGTGGCTGCCGGGCCAGTGCCGTGACGATCCGCGTCCACACCGGAACGGCGGGTGCGGGGGCAGATGCGGGTGCTGGGAGGGGGGCGTCCATGTGTTGGGTATCGACCCGGACGCGGCGTCCCAAAGAGCCGTTCGCCCCCCGATCCTCCGGGCGGGTGTCGCAGGCGCCTCGACGCACCCCGCCGCGCTGCACCCAGACGCACGTCGGCCCCCTCAGCGGGTGACTCGCTGAGAGGGCCGAGACGCTTTCCCCATTGGTGTTCCGGGGAGTGGCGAGACCCAGACTCGAACTGGGGACACCACGATTTTCAGTCGCGGTGCCTGGAGGGTTAAGAACGCCTTGCTCTAGCCGTTCTCAGGAACCCAGCCCAATCCCGGCATGGTCTCCGGCATGGTCCCTGTCGTCTCCGGGGTGTCGAACACCCCCGCAGCTGCGTCCAGTTGCGCGTCCGACAGGAGGTGGGAGTACACCCTGCCGGTGATGTCGGGCGACGCGTGACCCAGCTGCCGGGAGACCACCAGGAGGGGGCGTTCCGGGCCAGCATCGTGGACGCCGCACCGTGTCGGAGTCGATGTGGGGTTATGCGGTCGGAGACGAACGCTCGCCGGCCGCGCTCATCGAGGAACCCGACGCGCTCGAGCGTACGGGCCAGCACCTGCCGGACACTCCCCGGGTACATCCACGCGCCACCCCTCCCAGGCCACACGGGGCCCGTGGCGCTCGCCCCACCCTCCACCACCTGCTCGGCGTACAGATCCGCCAAGCGGCGCGTGAGCGTCTCGCTGATGGCGACGCGGCGTGCCCGTCGACCCTTCGTGGTCGAAACGACGCGCTCCCCATCGACGTGGCCAACGCCGCGGCGCACATGCAGCCGGCGCGTGCTGAAATCCACGTCCGGCCATGTGAGCTCCCACCAACTCCCCGCGACGTAACCCGGCTTCCCCCGCCACCCGGATCATGGTTTCCACCCTGGTGGATCGGCACACCGCGAGCAGCGGCGTACTGCCCGGGGGTGAGCACCACCAGCGGATGCCCGCTGGTTCGTCTCCGGTGCTGGGAGGCGGAGCCGTAGGGCGGGGTTGGTGTCCATCAGCCCCCATTCGACTGCGGTGGACAGGACGGTACGCAGGACGCTATGGTGCCCACTATCATGCGGCGGCTGGTGGCAGTCTCAGCCAGGTGGGCAAGGAAGATCTCAACGCGGTGCCGGCTGAGCGCCCGCACGGTGTGCCGACCAAACGCCGGGCCAATCCGCATCCGGTAGTCCACGTCCACGTTGCTGATGTGGTTGGGGCTCAGCTGCGCGGACTTGACGCGCAACCAGGCGCGGAACAGGTCCTCCACGGTGTGCACGTCCGTGTACAAAGGGGCGGGGACCTATCCGGCCGGCGGCCATGAGACGTCGACGTTCCGACCGCCTTCGGTGATCGGCCCGGGGTGCGTAATAAGGCGCGTGCGGCCCGGTTGGGCCCCGGGGACCTGCAACTGGTACCGGCAACCGCACCGGCCGTTCGGGCGGTGGTCCCGGGTGCGAGGGCACGCGACGGTGTGTCGGCGGTAAACGCCGGGTTCGATGGTCTCGCGCCAGCCTTGGCGGGGGTTGCTGTTGGCCATGAGGTGAGCCTCCCACGTTGCCGGCCACGTCGCCACCACCCCGGACCAGTCGCAGGTGGTGGCCTGCTGCGGCGCGACCTTGCCGGGAGTGCAGACCTTGAGGGTGAGGTCCCGCCCAGGCCGGCGGCCTCCAGGCGACGCTCCCATACATCGAGCGATGACACTCCGGATGACCACCAGTGTCCCACGCGGAAACCACCGGCCCGAGCCATCAGATCACGGGCGGTTCTTGGGTCGCGCAGCCCGTAGCGCTCCTGGACTTGTGCAACCGTGAGCAGGTCCGGGAGGGGGTCGGTCATCCATCTGCCTGAGGGGGAAAGACACCCGTTCTCGGTGTAGCCTCGCTGGGCTTCGATCTCCCGAGCGCGTACAGGGTCCAGGGCTTCGTCAGAGGACACGCCCCAACTCCAGTTCGCGCCCGGGGATCTCCCGCGTGGGGGCTCGCGTCTGTGTGCGTTGGGGCGCCGGGTGCAGGAGTTCGTTGATCTCGTTGAGGCGGGTGCGTAGTTGGTCGGTGGTCAGTTCGGCCAGTTCGGGTCGCGGGGTTCGGGGCGTCGCGGCGGTGGAGCGGGTGGTGTGTGGGTGATGCGGTTCTCGACCTCGCGGATCTGGTGGGTGAGGTCGCGGCGGGTCCGCGTGAGTGGGCGTGTGGCGTGCCGTGGCGGCGAGCGAGCGGTGTTGCGCGTGCAGCTCGCGCAGCGGGTCGCGGTGGCACTGGGCCTGCTCGTCTGCAGCGAGGGCGCTTCGGATCCACTGCTGAGCCGGGTGCTCAGCGACTCGCGCCGTTCCTGGGCGGCCGTAGAGGTTGCGGGTGGCGAGTGGTTCGCTGCGGGGCGGCTCATGGCGCGTGCGAGGCCGTCGAGGCTGCCGCGTGTGCCGGGGTCGAGGGCGAAGTGGCCGGGTGCCGGTGGGTTCGGTGAGGTGGGATGCGGGTGCCGTGGCGGGCGCGGGTGAGGGCGACGTATCCCCACTCTGCGAGTTGGCGCTGGTCGCTTGCCAGCACGAACGCGTGGTCGACGGTGGCGCCTTGGGCGGCGTGGACGGTGAGGGCGTAGCCGTGGCGGACATGCCCGGCCGCGTAAGTGGCGGGGAGTCGGAGCCGCCACTCGCAATGGTGCGCACCACGACGCCCGCGGTGGTGTGGTCGATGGTGCCACGCACGCCGTTGCGGGCTCCGAGCTCGTAGTCGTTGTGTTTGCAGACCACTCGGTCGCCGACCGCGAGTACGGTACCCCCGTAGATCCGCTCGCCACCGAGCCGGTGGTCGTCGCGCATGCGTTCGCGGGCGTGCTGGTTGAGGGCGTCGACGTCGCGGTTGCGGTGGGCGAGCATCACCACCTGGTGGAGGCCGCTCTTGCGCGCGCTCGTCCACCAGTCCTCGACCATGCGCGCAGAGGTGTGCTCGGGCGTGCGCGTGGTGGTGATGCGCCCGTGTTCGGCGTAGGCGGCCAGGGCGCGTTGGGCGTTCCCGTCGCGGAGAAGTCGAGGGCGGTGCGTTCCCATTCGGCTGCTTGGCGGCGGTTGCCGACCAGCTCGGTGGTTTGCACCTCCTGGGTGAGGGCGGGTACAGGCCGCCGGGTCCCACCGCCGGGAGTTGCGGGGGTTGCCGACCAGCACCACACGCCCGCCGGCGGATGGTGATCGCGTCGATGACGTTGGTGAGGGTGTGGGTGTCGGCCAGAGGCCTCGTCGATGATCACGCACCCGTGCGGGGGCTCCGGGGCGTGGGCTCGCGCAGGTCCGCGAGGAGTGCGTGCAGGGTGGTCGTCTGCACGCCGGTGGCCTGGGCGAGCACGGTGGCCGAAGCAGGCGGGTGCGGCGGCGCGCACGGGGATCCTGGATCATGCGGGCCGCGCAGGCCGCCGCGAGGGCGGTGGTCTTCTCGGCGCCGGCGTGCCCGATCACACACGCCACATGGTCATCAGCCCGCGCAACCAGCGTCGCCGCCTGGATCTGCTCCGGGGTGAGGTGGACGTGGGTGGGCAGGGAGGGCTCGCGCGAGTTCGCGCGGGTGCGCGCGGGCCACTCCGCCGGCCCACCCCATCACTGGCGATGCGCAGGGCGTGTTCCTCGACGCGCACAAGCTCGACCGGGATGAACCGTTCGGGTGCGCTGCCGAGGCGTGCGCGGGGTGTGCGCACCAGCCGCGGGTCCCGCGTGAGGCCTTCCACGAGCTCGATTAGCCGGTCGGCGGTGGCCCTGCCGGGGTGCTGGTCGCACACCGCGCGAAGCAGGTCAGCCGTCGTGGTCGCGACGCCCGGCGGACCACCCCGGACTCCCCGAGCACGGCTTGCGCGATCTCGCGCGGGGTGCGGGAGGGTGGTGCGCGGGTGCCTGTGGAGGCGCTGGAAGGTGTGCGCGGGCCAGGCCGTGCTCGGCGGCCCGCGCACGCCACCGCTCCCGCGCCATGGTGAGGTTAATGGCGCGTTTGACGGGTCGGGTGGCGACCTGGGCGATGCGCCGGCCGGCGTGCGTGTCCAACCCACGAGCGCGGGCCTCCTCCAACACGATCAGCCTGCGCGGCGGCGGCTGAACTCCTCAGATCACCCCGCGTGGCACCCCGACCAGGTCCGCCTGCCCGGCCCGCACCGGCCCCCACTCCACCCCCAACCGCTGCGTCAACTCACCCCGGAGGCAGGGCCGACGTGCCCCCGCCGCGGTGCGCCAGTCCGCCAGCAGCAACCGCCCGTCCAGGGCCCGGTACTTCCCGTCCCCGGTACGCCCCAAGTTGCCGACCACCACGTGGGTGTGCAGGTGCGGGTCTCCATCGCGGTTGGTGCGGTGCACGAACCCGGCCGCCACAAGCCCGGTGCGTCCACGCACCACACCGCGGGCCACTCCGCACCACCGCGGCGTACCGCTCCAGCACTCGGAGCGCGTCCTGCCAGGCCGCCCGGTGCGCCTCCCCGACCTCACCGCGCACCCGTTCATCACCGAGGGCGTGCAGCAGGCTCACCGACTTGGGCGCCTCAAAGGTCAGATCGAAGCCCACCACCGGCCGCAGCACCACCTGCTCACTCGTGCGCTGTCCCGTGGCGGGGTCGATCCTCTCGCGGGTGACCGTGCGCTCCGCAACCGCCCGGCGCAACACGGCCTCGCGGAGCGGGTGCTCGCCGTCGAGCAGATCCGACAGCTCGCCATCGTGCACCTCGCCAACCAGCGCCAGCGCCCTTGGGCGCCGGTGCCGGCCCATTCCCCGCGGGCCTCACCCTCCCCGAGTAGTAGGCCTCCCGGTCGGCGGCGACCAGGCGCTCGTAGTAGGTCCGGGCAGCGCATCCGGACGCAAACGCGCCGCGGTCAACACCCCGCACCCGAATCGATTCGCGGATAGACGCCCACACAACAAACAAGGGTCGAGCGAGCGTAATGCGGGGGTACTCGACAGCTAAGACACGGCCAAGAACACCAGAACCCGGGTCAGGCGGCGAGCAGGTGACTCCGTTCAGGGGGCAGCCACCCCCTCCGCACTCTGGTGCATCCTGTGCGCAAGGGTTGTCTGGATGAGCCGTTGGGCGTCAACTTCGGTCGGCGTGGCTGCTGGCTCTTGTGGCGGCACCCGGTGAGGCGTTGGGAGGCTCCCGGCTGCGCCGGATGCCAGTTGCCTCCGTCCATCGCAGCTTCTGACGTCGCCCTGCCCGGCAGGTCAGCGTAGGAGTGGAGGCGGGCGCCCTCCTCCACCTCCTCACCACTCGGAGCCTCGCCCGCTTGGCATCACCTCGGCCCGTCCGGCCTCAACTTCGATCGCTCACTTCGTCGGTGCTGCGGGGCGGAACCCGTAGCGCACCAGCCACGGCTGCCCCGCAGGGCTCATGAGGTACCGCGCCGTGGCCTGTCCGACCGCTGGGTGTGGGGCGCTGGTGGGCACGGCCACCGAGTACGCGACTGTGGGTTGTGCGCTGTCGGGGATGGCGATGCAATTGATCTTCGACTTGCGGGCCATGAAGCCGGTCCAGTAGGCGACGCCCGCATCAGTCTCGCCGAGGGCCACCTTGGTCACCACGCCGTTGACGTCGGGTTCGTTGCTGACGACGTCGCTAAGCGCGGCGTCGAGGCCAAGCTTGTGCAGCACCGTGCGGGTGTAGGCGCCCACCGGTACGGTGGAGTCGCCGATCACCAGCTTCACGCCCGGCCGCGCAAGGTCGTTGATCGAGGTGATGTTGGCGGGGTTGGACTTGGGGACCAGCACCACCAGCACGTTGTACGCGAAGATCTGTGGTTGTCCGACCAGGCCGGCGTGGAAGAGCTGGTCGGGATACTTGACGTTGGCCGACGCGAAGACGTCGGCCGGGGCACCCTGCCGGATCTGAAGGGCCAGCTGATCCGCCCCCGCTAAGCTGTATTTGAGTTTCGGCGCCATGGCCGGGAACACCACGGAGAGGGATGCCGCTCCGTGCACGGTGGCGCCGGTGAGCGCTTCATTCGGCTGCGGCAAGTACCCGAGCGGCGCGGCGGGTGCAGGGTAGGGTGGGCGGACCGCCGCAGCCGCGGCCCTAACCTGAGGAGGCGACCATGGCGCTCAGCGCCCGCAACCAGCTGCCGGGCAACGTCAGTGCGAGTCATCTGGGCGAGGTAATGGCGGAGGTGGAGGTGGCCGTTGGGGAACAGCAGGTGGTGTCGGTGATCACTCGGCGCAGCGTCGAGCAGTTGGGTTTGGCGATTGGCGATCGGGTCACGGTGGTGATCAAGTCCACCGAGGTGATGCTCGCAAAGTAGCTCCGGCGCTCCGACGTCGATCCCGACGATTGGAGCGATCTCCGGGCCACGGAGACCGCGCACTCCGGTGGCGTACTTGACCGATTGGCCGCCCCGATATCGGAATGGGTCCCGGCCGGTTCCTCATGGTCGCGCCCTCCGCATCGGCGGCGTGTGCCGGCGTTCGGTCGTGCGGCTGTTGCCGGGGCGCGGATGAGACCTGGTAGACGGCGGGGCCGACGTGGCGACCGCCGCCGTCATGGTGGCTGCGCGAGTACGGCGACCATGGACCAGGTACGAGGAAGCGCACGGCACCGCGCACAGGGGAGGAGCCGGGCTTCGAGTGCCGCCGCGGTCACAGCGCCAGCGGGCGGACCTCCAGTTGCACCACGCTGGTCGCCCAGCGAGTAGAAGCGACCAGTTTCGACGCGACGGGTCGTGCGGCGGCCATGGCGGGACGCGTCCGTGGTCGGTAGCGATTGGGAGGACCGTGCACCGAATCCCACGACGTCTGAGACCTTCGGTCTGGCTGCGAGGCAGGCGTCGGGCTACTGGGGTGGGTTCGCCGTTCCTCCCGCCGATTGGATCGCGATACCGAGCCGGCATCCGGCCGTCACAGGATTCTTCGCGACGAGGTCAACGGCGACATGTTCGCCGAATCCGGATGCGATGCCCTCCGCCAAGCCCAAGTGGAGGTCACATATGGTAGCGGGGTCGGCGGCCGCGACGGTGACGTACGGACATCGCCGGAGCACGAACACGGTGCGCTGCCCAGCGGAGATGGGCTCCCCAGGGTCGAAGCCGTCGGCGGCGAGTTCGGTGCGTATCGTCGCGAGCACGTCACCAGCACCGCCTGCCGTGTGGCGGGCGCGGCGCCGACCGGCTTGTCGGCCGACCTGTCGTGGGTTCGACCCTGAGCTGATTGTCTCGCTGAGCAGTTGCGCGAGCTCCTCGTACGGGCCGGGTGTGCCCAATGAGTCTCGGCCCTTCCGGCTCAGCGTGTAAAGCACGCGAGGGCGTCCCACCGGCTTGCGCTGCTCGCCGGCCTCGATCACCAGTCCGGCGTCCCTTAGCACCGCCAGGTGTTGGCGGATCGCGTTGTGGTTCAGGCCAAGCAGCTCCGTGAGCTCCGCAACAGCGATCGGGTGGGGTGTGCCCGCAAGGTGCTCGAAGATCCTGAACCTCGTCGACACGCCGAGGGCCCGCGCCTCAATCTCACGGGAGCTCAGCGATGCCGCGCCGGGTGTCCAACCGGGCGTTCTGCCAGTTCGCGTTTGCATGAGTCACATCCTAGAGTGCCCCCGGTGGGCTCAGGACTGGCCCGGGTGGCGTCGCCGGCCCCCTCCCCGTGTTGCCTCAGCCGGGTTGACGCGGTTGACGCCCATGCGGCTGGGCTGTGCTCTCCCGGTCTACGCGTGCCGTGTCAGGCGGGGGATTTGCCAGGCGCGCAATCTGCTGCCCGAGGTCGGTCTCGGACAGCTCGCCGATCCAGTGGACGCGCGCGCGGCCGTCTTGGTCGAGAAGGAACGCCTCGGGGAGCCCCAACAGGCCGTAGCGTCCGGCGGTCCTGTTGCCGCCGTCGCGCAGGATGGGAAACGTGAGTCCGGCCTGGTGCGTGAACGCGAGCGCAGCGTTGCTGGCGTCGTTGGTGTCGATGCCGATCACGATGACGCCCCGGCCGCGCCACGCCTGCCAGGCGGCCTCGATACGTGGCGCGTCCCGGCGGCAGGGTGGGCACCACGATGCCCAGAAACTCAGCAGCACGGGCCGTCCGCGGAGCTTCGAGAGCGTGAGGTTCGCGCCGGGCAGTGTGGGTAGGGCGGAGCGGTTGGCCATGATCGGCAAGCGGAAATCGCGCAGAGGCTGAGGCGGGTCGACATCCCGTCCCAGGTTTCCGCCGTTTGGGGGATGGGTGCCGAGCGCCATGATCATTGCGGCACCGATGATGATGGCGGCACCGATAGGGGCGAGCACGACGCCGCGGCGCTCAGGGCCCCGCCCCGCCCGGGACGTGCCGGCGGGTGGGGACCCTGATCGTTGTGCCGCTTGTTTGAGGACTGACACGGGCTGTCGAGAAAGCGGCCCCGCGGTCGCAAACGCACGGTCCTCCCTGATCAGTGCTGATGCTTCAAGACGTAGGTTACGACCTGTTGGAGGTCGTTGCCGCTCACAAGCCCTCCGGCATTGCGCCGCCTCCGGCCTGAATCTGACGAGCGATCGCGGCTCGTGGGAGCGCCAACCCCAGGAGCTTGGGACCGACCCCGCCGCCCGCCGTTCCGTCCTGCATGTGGCAGCCGGCGCAGGTCTGGTGAAACAGTGCCTTGCCGGCGGTGAGGTCGTTGAGGGGCGTCGAGGCAGTGGAGGCCGGCCGGGAGGCGACGGTTGTGGCTGCGGTGGCCGGTTGGGCGGTTGACGCCGAGTGTCGTCCCACAAGGAAGGCCGTGATCGCCACCGTGAGAAGCAGGGCACCGGCGATGAGACCCCCCAGGAGCCAGCGGTCGAGGCCGTCGAAGCCGGGTCGTTGATCGGCCATGATCAGGCGCCCGTCACGCCGACGGCCCACAGCAGCGCCATGCTGAAGGACGAGAACACCATGAACCAGCCGGCAGCCTTGCCCAGGCGCGCGCACCCCACTCCGGTGAGCAGGCCGAGAACGGTGACGCCGGCGTGGTACGCCACGTGCGCCGCCGCGTGCCTGTCAAGAGGCCCATAGAGCCGGGGGGCCATGAGCAGCATCATGGCGAGCGGCGCAGCGATCACGAAGGTCAGGGACACCGCATCCCCTATACCCCCTGCAAGTCGGCGGAACACGCCGGCGCGTGAGGCGACGGCGACTCCCACCAGTGCCCCGGCGAAGAACTGGCCGGCATGGATCAGGTGGTGGACGTGGGGGTTGTCCTCGGCGTTGCCGTACATGGGCGGGAATGACAGGACGGCGGCGATGCCGGCCAGCACGTAGGCGGCGATCCGCCCGTTTGCGCCGGGAACTGTCGGGTAGGGGCCCGGATCCAGTTTGGCAGGCGTCCTGTGCCCGGCCGAATCGTCATGCCCAAGGCTCTGACGGTTGGCGAGCTGAAGCCGCTCGCGGAATGCGCGCCAAGACGCGTGGAGCTGGGACGCCGTCAGGTCGCCCTCACCCGCGAATGCGGGCCGTTGACCGACTCGCGCCCGTCGGGCAAGAACAGCGAACTCGGTGACCATGGCGATGAACCCGACCAGAAACACGAGGCCGAACACGCCTCCCGCGAGGCTGTAGCCATCCGTCCCGGGCGGCTGCACGGCGTACCGCCGGGGAACGCCGAGAGCACCCGCTGCGTACCAGACTCCGGTGAGTCCATATCCCCCCACCACCATCAGGGCGGGTGCCAACCACGCATTCACGCCGACCGAGGGTCGCGGGGCACGGACCTCTAGGATGTGCGCGACGAACGCGAACACCCAGAACATCACGCCGACCAGCAGGTAGGTGTGGAAGTGCGCCGGCACCCCATCGGTGTTGTGGAGTCGGGCGTTGACGGGAAGGATCGCGTCGATGACGGCGCCGACCCCGCCGATCGCCCATCCGGCGAACCCGAGGTAGAGCAACCGTGAGGCGAGCGTCCAGCGGTAGCCGGAGCCCCACACGAGCATCATCCCGGTGTAGATGGTCACCACCGCCACCGGGATCGCGGCGGCGTCGGAGACGCCGTTGGAGATGTACTCAAGGGCCCTGGGTTGCGCCGTGTCCATGTAGAGATGGTGCGAGTAGGCCGTCAGGACGAACACCAGCGTGGAGCCAGCCCACCACCAGCGGTGCACTGGTCTTCCATCTGCGCCCCGTGCAGCGGCAGCAGGACGTACACGACGCAAGCGGCGAGGTAAATGATGAGGCTGGCGGCGGTGTGCCCGAAGAAGTACGTGAGGTTCTTCGCCCAAAGCGCATCGATTCGGGCACTTGAGTCGTAGCTGTAGACAAGCAGGCCCGCGAGGACGGTCGTGCCCCCGGCCGACGCCGCGAGCCCCGCCATCGCAACCACCACCGCACCGGTTGCCGTCGGCGGCGGCGGATGCGGTCACGTCCACGCAGGTAGGTGATCCCGAGGGTGCGGTCAAGGCCACCGAACGCGATCGTCGTCTTCTCGAGCACATCGATGCAGAAGATGCAGAAGCCGACCCCGACCAGCAGGACCCCGATTAGGAACAGGATGGTGGCCCAGCGCGACCACTGCCCCACCGCGTCGTACGGCAGCGGCCAGAGAAAGGTCCACCCGGCGGCGAAGCGCCCCAGCATCGTCGCGATCAGGACTGACACGGCGCCGATGACCATCGCCAGGAACGAGGCCCACATGCGCGGGGCATTCAGCGCGACGTCGGTGCGCAGCACGAACCACAGAGCGCCCATCATGGAAAGAAGGGCCGCGGTGATCATGCCCGCACCGTGAAGTGTCATGAGGCGGTAGAACCATGCGGGTGAGATCCCGAGCGTGCCGGACTGCGCGAAGCGCATCAGGACGCCGACGATCACGAGGACCCCGAACAGGGCCAGGCCCGCGAGGACCGCCAGCACCGCCACGGTTCGGTTGGCCGCCTTGGCAGCGACCGGCGATTCCTCGGCCTGAGGATGGAGGGCTCTGGTACTCGCGCCGCCGGTCATGTCCGAGCCGCTGGGAGCACGGTGAACGTCGCCTGCATGATGTGATGCCCGATGCCGCAGTACTCCAAGCAGAGCACGCGGTACTGGCCGGGTGAGTTGAATGTCATGTCAACCGTGTTGGTGTAGCCGGGCATTGCCTGCGCCTGCCCGATCAGGTGTCCCTGCGGGTCGTAGACGCCGAAGCCGTGGTTGACGTCGTTTGAGGTGATCTCAAAGCGGACGGCGGTGCCAACCGGCACCTGGGCGGGTTGAAGCCGCCAGTAGAACTGACCGGCCGTCGCGTGAACCACCCTGCGGCCGGCGCCACCGCCTTTCGCGTAGGGCAGGACGAGCGACGAGACGCCGATGATCACCACGGACATCGCAACCAGGCCAGCGGCCCAGCGCCGGCGCAGCCAGTACGCAGGTCCCTGGACGCTCTCGAACGGGATTTCGGGCTGGGCGTTGACGGCGACCGCGGCGAACGCGAAGGCCAAGGCCAGAGCGACAACCAAGAAGACGACGGCGACCACCGTCTGCGCCACGCCGTAGTGCAGGTGTCCCATGGGGCGACGCTACCCCGGTTCTTCTAGTCCACACAAGAAAAACCCCCGGGTGCATCAGTACCTCCTCCCGGAGACGTCCGTCCCGGTTGGGGGCTGCAACCTGCCGTCGCGTGGCGACGCTGCCCACGTTGTCCCCGCCCCGCCCCGCCCCGCCCCGCCCCGCACGGACGGTCGGTGTCGGCCGACCGGTGGTCCGTTAGCGTGGGACATGGCGAGAACGACCGATTCGATCGCAGGCCCGGTTCCGGGGCATCCGGCGTGAAGTCGCTGCTGGCGGTGCGTCACGTTCCCTGGGAGGGGCCGCACAGGATTCTTCACGCGTTCGCGGGGCGTCCCCTTGCTCGAGATCTGTGTCCTTGGTGGCGACCGATTGCCGGACCCCGGAGATGCATGTGCCGCGGTGTTCATGGGTGGTCCATGAGCGGCAACGACGACTGGCATCCCGGCCTGGCAGCGGAACGCCGGTGGCTGGGACGGGCCGCCCGCGGGGATGTGCCCGTTCTAGGTGTGCCTCGGAGCGCAGCTACTGGCCGTTTTGCTCGGGGAGTCGTGTCGCCCCGGGCCCGAGAGGGAGCATGACGTCGCACTGGTTCGCGTGCCGGACCCAGCGACCCCGTGGTCGGACCGCTGGCGCCCGAGTGCCAGCTTCTCCACTGGCATGGGAAGATCTTCGACGTACCCGTGGGGAGCGAGCGCCTTGGCGGTCTCGGCGTGCACCGCAGTCCAGGCGTTCCGTTTCCGGCGCGCCTGGGGGCTGCTGTTCCACGCGGAGGCCGACGCCCAACTGATTGAGCGCTGGATCGCCGAACATCGATGGCTGCGGACGCCCGCGACGCCCGTAGGAGCCGGTTCCGAGAGCGTGCTCCGCGCCGCCGCCTGCCAGCTCACACCGGAGCGGGGAGACCAGGCGTTCCCGGCGTTCGCCGCCCTTGTCTGAGCGCGTCAGCGTCGCCACTCACGGTGGACCGTTGCCCGCGGTCGTCGGATCAGGCGGCTTGGTGGCCGCGACCGCCCGGCGGCTCTGGCACCGCCGTGTGTTCCGTGGTGCGTTGATGGCGACGTGACGCCACTGGGGTCGGCGGCCTCGGCCTGAACCCGGCCAGTGTCGGCGCGACCTCGCTGGCGAAGAGCGAGAGCGAGGACCGCAGATGCTGCTCTGGCAGGAATCCGAGGAAGGAGGCCAGGAGGTTGACATACCCAAGGCCGTGTTCCTCTGCCAGCTGTGTGATCCGCTCTCGGACGGTGTGCGGGCTCCCGATGATTGCAGTCCTGGCGTACAGGTTCTCGGGGTTCAGTTCTTCGTCGGTGGTGATGAGATCCCCAGGGCGTTGGTGGATGCCAATGCGCCGAAGCCGGTGTGCGAGCCGCTGCACCGTCTCCCGGGTCTGCGCGCGGGCAAGCCGGTCGGTCTCTGCAACATGGATGAACCGTCCGACGGGCACCCGTGCGACGTCCCCGCCGGCCTTTCGGTACGTGTGAAGGCAACGCAACAGGGAAGCAGGTGACTGGATCCCGTGTTGCATCAGCGGATAGCCTCGGCTGGCGGCCCACGTGATGGTCGCGGTGGTGTACCCGCCGACGAAGATCGGGGTGCGGCTCCTGGACGGTCTGGGGGCGAGAATGTTCTGCGCCGTGGTCGTCGGGACCGCTTCCCGGACCAATACCCCAACATCCTGTCGAGCGTGGCGGGGAGGGTGGGGCCCGGATCGGCGCGAGCCGAATGCCTCCACGTAGTTCGGATTCCCGGGACGTGCGATCCCAAGGTTGACCCGGCCGTGTGAGAGCACGTCGAGCGTGGCGATCTCCTCGGCGAGGCGCAGCGGATCGTGCAGTTGGATCAGCAGCACGGAGAATCCGATGCGGATCCGCTGGGTCCGCTGCCGCGGCAGCTGCCAGCACGATGGGTGACAGCACCTGGCGGTTCTGGCGAGGCGCGGATGAGGTGTTCGTCCCTCCACGATCGAAATGCTCTTCGCTGAACCACAGGCAGTCGAACCCCAAGCCCTCGGCCACACCTGCCAGAGTGAGCGTGGCCGAGGATCCGTCCGCTTCGAGCCCGCCGTGAAGCCCGGAAAGCCCAAGCGCATCACCCGTCTCGACCTTCGCCGGCGAGACGGAGCGGCCCTCGTGCTCCGTGGCCGACAAGGCCCGGTGCGGACCGGGCCGGGAGAAGACCGTGAGGGTTATCAGTCACCGGCGCGCGGGCGTGCGGCGGTGGCAGAGACTGCAGCCAAGCTGGCGAGAACGGGCGCGTCGGAGGCGCTCAGGGTTCGCCTCCGCGATGCCCGCGTGAGACCCGGGCGCCCGTTCAGCAGCGGGGATGCATCGCCAGAGTTATTGACGACATGCGCAGAAAAATACATGCGGAGCGGCGAATGCATCCAACCCGGAAAGCCCGGGTGCGCGCATCCGGATGTTGCCGCCACCGCAACCCCAGCTGCGGCCTGCCCACATGAGACCGCGCTTCGGGCGGAAGAGGGCAGCGGTGGGGTATCCCCCGCCGGCGCGAGTCATGAAGGTCGCGGCCTCGGCGGTGTTGCCGCGATGTGGGCTGTTTTGACAGGACCTCACACACACGCGAGCCTCACCCGCCACACCTCGGGCCCCTGTTCCACGTATTCCCACGTGAAGCGACCCGGCATCTCCGCGTCGATCTGGTAGCGCAGAGGAAGGGGGTCATGGTCGTTGACCAGCACGAACTGGTCACCGGGCGCCAGCTCATTGAGTCGGCGGAAGATAGTTGGATGCTTCTCGGCGGGCACGAGCGCGCGCACGTCGAGCGCGTCGCGGTCTCCGTTGGTCATGTGGGTCCCTCCAGTGGTCTGTGACGAGGTGATGTTGTGGGTTCGTGCGTTCCGGCATTGCCGAACACACTGATTGCCGTGGCGGCGACGACGCACACCGCCGCGCTGGCAAGCAGGAGGGCGCCGAGGCGAGCCAGGGAGCCCGAAGCCGAGGCCAACCCCGCGACGAGGACGATCAGGCCTGCGGTGAAGAGGATCAGTTCCGCGGACGCGATCCGCGCTGGGTACATATCGGCCAAACGTGGTGCCCCCTGCGTGCCGGCGCGTCCGGCGTACCGACCGGTCCACACGAGCATGGGGATCACTTTGAACATGTGCCCCGAGGTAACCCCACATCCGAGTCCGACGATCACCAGGATCGCCGCCACGACCACGCCCCTGAGGGTGTGCCCAGCTGCCTGTGCACCCAGGGCACTTGCCGGTGCGGCCGTGGCCGCCACCGATCCCACCACCAAGTGAACGAGTGGCGCTTCGATGCGCCGGCGGCGGTGCCGGGTCACATCGATGGCGAACCCGGCGGTCAGGCACCCACCCAAAGCCAGTGTCGCGGCTCCGGCCTGGACGGTCTGCTGCTGCTGTACGCCAAGCCCGATCGCGAGTACAAGCACGCCGAGGTGCCACGCGGCCATGGCGAGCCGGCCCAGATGTCGGTGGTGGCCGTGGGACAAGGCGAACATGGGCGCGAGGCGCAACGCGATCGCCAGAATGGTTCCCGCCACCCAGCCCCCCGCGGCGATTGTCGTGTGCGCGGACAGCAGCCGCACGCGGTCGACGTGGAGGAAGGAAGAAGTGCGATCGGCGGCGAGCATCCCTCCGACGACTATGAGCGACACCAACCACGCCGTGGCGAGGCCGAGTCCGGTCCGCACATCCCGAGACGGGGCGTCGTTCCGGGAGGTGACGAGCGCAACCACCAGCACGCCCGCCAGCACCAGCAGGGCGCACACCGACAGCGACCCGCCGATGCCGATTGCCGCAGGGGTGGCGGTCCAAAGGCCAAGGGCCGTACTCCAGCCGCCGACCGCGAGGGCGCCACCCGCGGCGGCCATCACGGATGTTCGCCCGAGCGTTCGGCGGATCAGAACCGGTACCAACTGCAGGAGCGCGCCGACAATGCTCAGCGTGAGGAACCCGAGGCCCAGAAGATGAGCGGCGCCCAGCTGAGTCGGCCCATACCAACGGCCCGCTGCCAAGTCCGGAGCTGCGAGGGCCAGCGCAACAAGACCCACCACCTGGGTAACACTGGCCACCCCAAGGAGGGCAACTGGCAACGGCCAGGGCGGACCACCCACAGTGGCCTGACGGGACAATGTGCGCGTCCCCGGGGTCGCGCATTGGCCGCCACCGCTCAGCGATCGACTCCTGGGGCACCGAGCGTGCGTAGGCCGCCCGCGCCGATCCGCTCGGGCGACCAGGGAGGATCGAACACGACGTGAACACCCACCGGTCGGCCGTCGGCGGTCAGGGCGCGTTTGACCCCCTCCACGATGACCTCGTGCAGTGGGCAACCCTGGGTGGTGAGCGTCATCGTCACAACGATTCCCTCCTGGGTAAGCCGCACCTCGTACACCAAGCCGAGCTCAACGATGTCCAGCCCAAGCTCTGGGTCCACCACCCCTGCAAGTGCGGCCCACACTCCCTGTTCGTTCATATCCCTGCCCTCCGGATGGTCACGAGGATGCCCCGCGCATCCTCCGCAACCTCATAGGAGTCACCGCGTTCGTCCAGGAACTCCAACAGAAACACCGGCACGCGCTCATTGATCTGCAGCAGACAGCCCCCTGGTGGAAGGCGATCCAGCATCGCCAGGGTCCTCTCCATCGGTTCCGGCGGCGGAAGCCCCCGCACATCGATCACCTCAACCACGTCCGTCACGGGCGCCAGTACTCGGTCAGAAAGTCATCGGAGCCGATCTCACGGGTGAGGCGCGAAAAGCCCTTCTCCCCCAACGCTCTGTGCAGCGGCCGTGGATCAAAGGGAGTCCGCAGCGCGAGGACCTCGTCTGGTTCAAGCGCGGCGATCCTCCCCATAATGGCTCCGAACGGCTCCCCCCCCGAGGCGAGGATTGGCCGGACGTCCAACTCCTGCCGATGCGCTCCGCTCGGTGGCTGCAGGTCCGCCGCACCACTTGCGTCGCCGCCCATTCGCGCTCCCAATTGGTTTTCTGACGCGAGAACGAGAATAATTCCGTCGGAGGGGAGGCGCAAGGAGGGTCAACCGGTGCACTTGTCCTCTCTCGGGCCCGTTTGTCCGTCGCGGGTCCTCTTCGTGAGCGACGTGCTCGCCGTTCGCATTGCTTTGGCCTGCCTGCGGCGCTCACGACGATGACGCCACGCGGCTGGGGTCGACTGGGATTGGCAGCCAGCCGGCGGGTCACGTCCTTGCGGTGTCAGGAAATGAGGAAGGCGGGAACGGTCGCACCGCGGGGCAGGGCGGCATCGCCGGGCAGGACCCGGGCCACGGCGTCCACTCGCCGGGGCCCATGGGCCGAGGAGCGGCTCTCCTCGTGCGGCACCAGTCCTTCGCGGGTGAGCGAGCAGCGTGCCAGCCGCTCCCACAGGGGGTGGGGCGCGACCGGCGCGGCCAGCGGCATGGCCGGCCAGATGTCGTCGCAGCCGAGCAGGGGGCGTCCCACCAGGCAGAATACAGCCAGCGCGGCGCCCGGGTTTCCCGGCAGGGCCAACACCGGCACGACGCCCAGCCGACCCATCCAGGTGGGCCGCCCGGGTCGCACCCGCAGCCCGTCCACACCGGCCACCGCGCCGAGGTCCGCCAGCACCCGCCGCACATGGTCGTGGGGGCCGACGGACGCCCCACCCACCGTCATCACCACGTCGGCGCCCGCGCCGATGGCATCCTGGATGGCGCGGCGCAGCGCGTCCGCGTCGTCGGTCACGCGCACCGACCTGTGCACCACCCCGCCGGCCGCGGTGATGAGCGCGTCCAGCATGGGGCGGTTGGAGTCCCACACCATCCCGGGCCGGAGGGCGCTGTTGAGGGGCACCAGCTCGTCGCCGCTGGCGACAATCGCCACCCTCGGCCGCGGCAGGCACGCCATGTCGGCGTGGCCGAGTCCGGCGATGGACCCCACATCGTGCGCGCTCACCGTAGTGCCGGCGGAGAGCACCAACGCGCCCGCCCGGTACTCGCACCCGGCGGGACGCACGTCGCGACCCGCGACCACCCCGGGCACCGACACCAGGTCGCGGTCCGCGTCGGCGTCCTCCAAGCGCACCACAGCGTCAGAGGTTTCGGGCAGCCGAGCACCCGTGCTGATCCGCACCGCCTGTCCGGCGCCCAGCCGCTGCGCCATGGGGCACCCGGCGGCGCTCTCGCCCACAACGCGCAGGTTCCCGGGCGTGTCGTTGTACACCGCCCAGCCGTCCATCGCCGACACCGGTGCCTCGGGCAGGTCCAGATGCGCCACCGTCCTCAGCCAGCCGCCGTCCGCGCAATTGCCGCCAGCCCCACCCGCTCGGCCGGGCAGGTGGGTGTGGCTGCGAGCAAGTGCCCGAGCCGGATCGACCTCGCAGGCGGTGCTCATTCGTAGAAGCGGTGGCCACCCCGCGGGCCAGTTCCAATGCGTCGGCGGCTGTCCGATCGGCTCGTGCGGCCAGCCAGCGGGCTGATGGGCGCCTGGTGCGCTGCGATGCGTGTGCGGCCACCCCCGCAAGTTCGAGTAACGCGGACACCTCATGGGAGGCCGGAGCCTCCACACCAAGTCGATCCGCGAACAATGCGATCCATTCCGCATCGGTCATGTCGGTTTCCTCCGGGCGTCCAGACAGAAAGTGGCGCTAGCACGCCTGGAGCGTGCCGCTGAGCTACCCGGTGCGCAGCGCCATCCTCTACCGCTCGCGACGCCGCGCCCCTCTGGTGCCCGCGCGCGACTTGACCGCATAAGAGGGACGTGGTGTCGAGCTTCCAGCCCAAGGGGAATCCCCGGGCGCTGTTCATGGCGACGCTGGCATTCCTGGCGTCGTTCTGCGCGTGGAGCATGCTGGGCCCGCTGATCCCTGCAGGACAAGATGAACCTGTCCGAGGTGCAGCTGGCGGTCATGATCGCCGTGCCGGTGCTGATGGGTTCGCTGATGCGCATCCCGCTGGGCGTACTGGTGACCGCTACGGCGAGGCGCATCGTGTTCACCTGCCCTGATGGTGTTAACGCTGATCCCGCTGGCAGCGCTGGCGGTGATGCACACCAACTGCACGGCCGTGATCATCTTCGGCTTCTTCCTCGGGTTCAGCCGGCGCCTCGTTCGCCATTGGGCGTGCCGTACGTGAGCCGCTGGTACCGTGAAGCAGGGCGGCAACCCTTGGCCTGTACGGCATCGGCATGGGCGGCACCGTGGTGGGTGGCCTCACCTTCCAGCGCATCGCCAAGCGCTGGGGCTCACCGCCCCGTTCGTGGTGGCGATCGTCGTGAGTCGCCGTGGTGGCGGCGCTGTTCTGGCCCTGGTGGCGCGCAACGCGCGGTGGAGCCGCCTACGGGCACCAGCATGTTGAGCAGCCTGAGGGTGTTCCGCGAGCGGCCCCGGGCCTGGGCGCCCACCTTCTACTACTTCCTGGTGTTCGGCGGGTTCGTGGCGATGTTCGCCTACCTGCCCAAGCTGCTCACCGGGGTGCACCACCTCACCAAGACCGACGCGGGCTCGCGCCCTTCGCAGGTTCGCGTTGGTGGCCGTGGTGGCCGTCCCATCGGCGGCTGGCTGGCCGACCGCATCGGCCCGGCCACCGTGCTGCGCATCTCGTTCGTGCTGACCGCCCTGCTGGCGGCGGGCCGCAGCGCCCACCTACAAGCACATGGTGCCGCTGACCATCTTCGCGCTCACCTGGGCCGGCGCGTTCGGCCTGGGCACCGGCGCGGTGTTCGAGAGGTCGCGCACGAGTTCCCGGACCAGGTCGGTGCCATGACCAGCGTCGACGGGGCGGTAGGCCGGCCTGGGCCGGGTTCTTCCCGCCGCTGGTGATGGCGTTCGTGAAGTCCCAGTTCCACAGCTACACGCTGGGCTTCGTGTTCCTGGCCATCACCGCCGTGCCAGCCTGGTGGTGCTGCAGCTCATGACCCGTGGGGCCCGCCCGGCGCCACGGCCCGCGCTGGCCGGGTGAGCGCACCGGAGGTGGCGTCGTGGACCGGGTCGGCTGGGGCCGACCCGGTCACCCTGCCGCACCGGCGTGGCCAGCACGCGGGTGTGCGTGCACGGCGAGCTCACCACGGTGCAGTTCGCCATGGCCGCGGGCGGGGAGATGGGCACGCACGCCAGCTCCCGACCCGTGGTGATCGCCATCACCGAGGGCCAGGTGAACGTGACGGCGGGAGAAGGAGACGCGCACGCTCACACCGGGCGGCGCGGTGAGCCTGCCGGCACGCGATGCCCACGCCCTGCGGGCCGTGGACGGCCCGCCCGGTTCCTTCCTTCTGGTGATGGGACCCGTGCCCTCGGCGTCTACTCCTGCGGAGGCTCCCGGAAGCTGAGCGAGGCCGGCGGGCACGCCGGGCCTCGGGGCCTGGGCCGGAGGGCGTCTTGGGGACGATCTAGCGGGTCGTATCAGTTCCGCGGTGCAGCTGGCCACCACGTCGGCGCTGGCCACCCCAGCCTTGGAGCTTGAAGGACGGCGACGACGGTGCGCCCGGCTCTGAAATCGTCATTACGGTGACGCATTTCAGTAGGGGGTGGTTGATCGCGCATCGGGGGCGTGGGCGGCCGCTTAGGGAAACCCAGTAGACCCAGCCGGCGTGCAACGCAGGATCCGCAACCTGTAGTTCGCGAAGTTCCGGAAGCCGTGGCAAGCGCGCTTGACCTTGTTGATGAGCAGGTTGGGGGCCTCGGTGGGTCGTTGGACGCGCCTGTGAGGTGGTGGGCAAGGATCTGGCTGCGCCAGCGGGTGAGGGTCCGCCCGAGGCTGCGGATCTCGGTGACGGGGTCGGTGCGGCACCCCTCGATCGCCTTGTCGATCGGGATCTCCGCGGTGGCGGGGTCCTCGGTGAGGTAGATGTCCCTGATTCCTTTGCGCACCAGGCACCCATCACCCCACCCTCCGGGTCGCCAAGGCGCAGTTGTAGCAGCATCCGGTCCAGGCCCTGGGCGTCGAGGGTCGGCGGCCTTGCTCAGCAGTTTGCGGATGCGGTACAGGGGATCGCGGGCGCGGCCGCGGTGCCCGAGGGTGGTGCTCTGCACGCGGCGGCGCACCAGGTCCAGGCAGCGGTTCCCGACCCGCACGACATGGAATGGGTCGGCGACCCGGATCGCGTGCTCGATGCGGCCATCCAGGGCGTGCCGGTAGGACTCGGCCAGATCGGTCGCCACGACGGCGATCCCGTTGAGCCACGCCGGTGGTTGGGCATCCAGCCATTTCGCGACATCGCTGCTGGCGTTCCCCGGGATCACATCGATGATCCGGCGCGTGTGCAGGTCCACCAGGCTGGTGGCGAACCGCGTGGAATGGTGCCGGTTCGCCTTCAGCCAGGTGGTCTCATCGATCCCAAGCATCGCCACATCCCCAACCCGGGCCGGATCGTCAACCAGCGGCTCGCCGATCTCGGTGACCGCGTCCATGACGGTGTGCCAGGACACCCCCAGCTCCCGGGCCATCTGGGCGACCGGGCGGGCGTTGATCCCCACCTGGATGCAGCACTCGATCGCCGCCCGCCGGGTGAGCAGACACCGGGCCACAAGCTCATCCCGGGTCTCGGTCCAGCTGCGCAGATCACACCCCGGATGCGGGCACCGGTACCGGCGCTTGCGCCACACCAACCTGACCGGCCGCCCGAACGCAGGCAGATCCCGGTACTCCACCGACACCCGTTCATGCGCCACCGCGACACCCGTGCAGGCCGGGCACACCACCGGCTCCGGGAACGTCTCGACGCTCAACACCAGCTCGACATCCGCTTGGACTGCCTCCAACACCCGGAAGCCGGGCAAGCCAAGCATCACCTCGGCAACGCCAGTAGCGTGCGACATGTCGGGGATCCCACCTTCGTTGCAGCCGTCAGATAGCCGCAACGATGACCGGGGTCCCCGATGCCTACACGCCTCCCACCACTACCCCCACCCCCCTGCTCATCCGCGAAGCGCCACTTATCTCGAGATGGATTTCCGAGCAGGCCGTCGCGACCGCAGGGTCCGCAGCAATCCTCGGATCCCGCGTTGCGTCGACACCGCCCGACGAACAGCCAGTCAGGACGAAGGTAACCACACCAGCGCGGCCCTGAGCAGTCTCAGCAGGTTGCCTCCCTCTTTCCCGTCCGGCACAAACAATCCGAGGCACGGGAAGCGTCGTGGCGCCCGGTACGCCGGTCAGTTCCCAGTGGTGGACCGCCCGGTGCCGCACCGATATTGGTAGGCCGTCGCGCTGTTCGCGGGCGTCCAGATGACCACGTCAACCACGGTGCCGGCGGCTACGCGCGTGGCGGCGATCGGTTGGGTTGAGATGACGTGTCCGCGGCCTCTGGTGCGGCCGATGACGGTGCTGTGGTGTTGCTCTTGAACCGTGCCGAGTTGCAGCTGTGCAGCGCACAGCCGATCGATCGCCGTCAACGGCGCCAGACCGACGACGTTTGGAACCGTGACGGCCTGAACGGTCGTGCCGGACCCTCCGCCGCCGCAGCCGGCTACACCTGACCCAATGGCGAGGAGGACCGCCGCCACAGGCAACACCGGTTTCGCAGCGTGGTGCCGAGTTCTCATGGCGACGGTTCCAGCCGCTCCGGCCCCCAATCACCGGGTGTCAGTGCTGCGAAGACCGCACACGCCACCACCGGCAGGAACAGCCACCCCACAGAGAGCGCGCCGAGCATCACGCCGACCACGGCCAGCACCGCCACCACGAGCGCGCCGCACGCGCCACCGCTGTCCGCCGCAACAACAATGGGGCGACGCAGATCGCGATGAGCCCGATGAACACCGGCAACGCCGCACCCAGGCTCACCAGGGGCCGGTGGGTCGTGGCAAGCGTCGTGACCGTTCCACCACCCGCGCGGCGAACGACGCTGGATGACTCGTCGGTCACCATCGGGACCGTCACCAAGACCACCTCGGCCATGACCAACAGCACCAACGCCGAAGCGTTTGCCGCGTCCGCTCTCGACATACGCAAACCACGAAAAGTCACTTACTCCATGATGGCCTTCGGTGCTCGGCGGGTCAACCAATGGGCTGCGCACCGCCCGGACAGAGGACAGGCCTTCCGGGGTCGAGTGAGGACGTGCGCAGTGAGTACGGCGCGGCCCCAGGAGGCCGCAACGTCTCCGTCCGCCCTCACCTTCGAACAAGCGATGCGCCCGGCGAGCAGCTGCAGATGTTGGCGCACAAAATGCACCGAGGTGATGGAGGCCCTGAGGTTCCGCACAGCCGAGCCACTTGTCGGCATCTCGGCCCGGCGGGTTGGTCGAGCATGGCCGCCGTAGTCCGGATTGACCCGCCCTGACGGCACCCGGTCACCGGCGGTCCTCAGGCGTCGGGAAGATGATGGCTCCATCGCGACGCTCTGCAGAGCGGGACGGACTGACACTGAAGCAGCGCCAAACGCGTGAGCCGTATCTGGGTGACAGACCCCGCGGGGGACCGCTGCTACCAAGCGTTTCGTCCAAACGAGGCCAGCAGTTCCTGGTGCAGCGAAAGAAGAGGCCAAGCGTGAGGGTGGAGTTGGAGTCTCGAACCAACCGCTCCACGACTTCGGCAGCACTCAGGGGGTCGTCTCGACGGTCACGCGTACGCCTGAGCGCTCTCCGGGGGTAGTGGGTCTTCCGGGACTTCGCCCTTGGTCGGCTCCGGATGCGTCGTGGGTTGCAATGCCGACGGACGCTGGAGGAGACGCAACGGACAAATCAAGGACGAGCTGATCCGGGTCCGCTGCAAAGGGGTCCAATTGACTGCGCTGCGGTCGCTGGCCCCGCATTTCTTGCCAGAGACTAGCTAGGCGTTCGCTTGCAACGTAGTGCCGGCCACGACGCTCTCCAACAGGCACGAGCAAGTCGGCATCGACCATGGCCCGCAAGTCACGGCTCGCTGTTAACTCCGAGATCTCCTGTCCGTCTCCAACCCGGACAGCCTCGCGATATCCGGCATTGCGGAGTCGAAGTCCAAGTGAAGCATCGAGGAGGCCGCCAATCGTTCGCTCGGGCAGGCGAAACTGCTCGGTGAGCTCGAGACACGCGCACCAGAGCCGTTCAATGGCGTGCACGCGCCTCAAATGGGTGTGGACTTGCCGGTAGTGCGCTGTCAGGCAAAACCGAATCCAAGGTCGGGTGTCGTTCTCCGGGTGCCAGGCGCCTTCGCCCACTTGGTCAAGCACCTCATAGTACTGGGGCGTGTTTCTGCCGAGGTACTCCTCGATACTCGAGAGCACTGGCGAAACCACGGCATCTCGGGCCATCACGAGCGTCTGCAGACATCGGCCCATGCGACCGTTGCCGTCGCTGAAGGGATGAATCATGACCAGGTTGAGATGCGCCATAGCTGCTCGCACGAAAACCGGAAGGGCCTGGTCCGCGTTGAGCTGTTCGATCATGGCGTCGATCAACGTCGGTACGTCGGCGCTAGGGGGACCTTCGTAGACGGTCGTGCCCTCCGGTTCCCGCCGGACATAGACCGGGCCGGGTCGCCATCGACCCGGGTTCTTCCGAAGGTCGTATTTGAGCATCATGAAGTGCAGGGACTTGAGAAGGCCTTCGTCCAAACGGGTGCGGTCATCTGATGCGATCTGGAGGATGTAGGTCATGGCATCGCGGTAGCCCGACAAGGCCGCGCTCGTCTCTGCGTCGGCGTCGAGGGGCTCTTCCCCGTCAACGGCCGCCACTACGTCGTCGAGACTGGCGTTGATCCCCTCGATGCTGTTCGACGCCCGGACGCTTCGAGCGAACGCGATCCGTCGCAACCCGCCGTCCCAGCGGCGAGGCGTCCGTTCGGCCAACTGGCCGCGGAGTTGCTCGATGGCGCCGATGACGGCGAGTTCGGCCGAATCGAGGGACGGCGGGACGAAAACGGGCGGTGTGAAGGACATGATGGAATGTTTCTATCAAACCATCATTGCGCTCGCTAGTGGATCGGGCCGGCCTCCCGATAGAATGATGGAATCTTTCTATCGGTGGTGGACGCGACCTAGACCGTATGGAGCGTCGGGCCCTTGTGTCGGCGCCTCGCGCATGCGTGATCCTGGGCTGCCGTCGGGGATGTGCCCGGCGGTAGAGCCACAGTGATGGGAGGCGCCGACATGGGCGAGGGTACGTTTGTGGGCCAGGATGTGCACGCCAGGAGTGTGGTCGCCGGGCTGATTGATGGTGTGAGTGGTGAGGTGCGCTCGGTGCGGGCCCCGCACGCCACGGATGAGTTGGTGGGTTGGCTGGGGGCGCTGCCGGGTCCGGTGTGCGCGGCATATGAGGCTGGGCCGACCGGGTATGGGCTGGCCAGGGCGCTTGACGTCGCGGGGATCGGGTGTGTGGTGGCCGCCCCGAGTTTGATCCCGCGGGCCAGTGGTGATCGGGTCAAGAACGATCGGCGCGACGCTGAGCGGCTGGCGCGGCTGTTGCGGGCGGGTGAGTTGGTGGGGGTGGTGGTGCCCAGCCCAGCGGATGAGCGGGCGCGGGATCTGGTGCGCGCCAGTGAGGATGCCCGTGCGGATCTGATGCGGGCGCGGCAGCGGTAGTCCAAGATGCTTCTGCGCTACGGGCGGGTGTATGACAAAGCTGCGTGGAGCATCGCCCACGATTCCTCGCTGCGGGCACAGTGCCTTGACGAGCCTGCCGCCCACGCGGCGCTTGTCGGCTACTAAGACGCGGCCCGGCAGGCGCGGTTGCGGCGAGATCGGCTGGACGCCGCGACCGCCACGCTGGCAACCCCCCGGATCTGGCGCCGCTGGTTGGCCGGCTGGCATGCCTGCGGGGGGTGAGCACCCTCACCGCGGTCGGCCTGGCGGTCGAAATCGGTGATTGCCACCGACTCAGCGGCGCCACCATCGGCGCGTACCTGGGGCTGATCCCATTCCGAGTCCCAATCTGGGGCCCGCCATACCCGCGGGCCGATCACCAAGACCGGCAACGGCCACGCCCGCCGGCTGCTGGTGGAAGCCGCCTGGCACCACCGCCGCCCCCACCGGGCAAGCGCCGAGCTGGAGCGCCGCCGCCAAGCTGGTGGACCCGAGGCCCGCGCCCGCGCCGAGGCCGCCGCCTTCACCGCCGCTGGGTCCACCTGGAGACCCGCCGCGGACTGCGCTCCACCGTTGTCGCCGTCGCGATCGCGCGTAAGCTGGCCGGGTGGTGCTGGAGCCTGGCGGTGATGGACGACTAACCACCACCCGCCACCCCAGGGGTGAGAAGAGCGCATCGGCCGGCCGGCTGACGCCGCGCGAGACGATGCGCGATTCACCTATGAGCAGCCCCACCGGGCCACGCTCGATCCTAGACCGCGCCGGGTCTCCGCCGAACACCCGGTCATGCGGTAACCAACCCGCGCATATCAGCCTGACCGCGAACCGTCGCAGCGCCCCCGGCGCGCTCTCCTGACCCACAAAGAAAGGCCCGCTCTCGCGGCCTTTCAGGCATGCCACTTGACAGCAGATCACTCCATATCAGGTGTGCCGCTGCCCCGACTACGGAACCCATGTAATCCCCAGTGACTGGCTCCTGTACGCCAGCTGCGATGCAGCGGGCCTTCACCCCCTAGCGTCGGATACCAAGGCGGAGGTCCGGGATGCCCCGGGGACACCAAGCCTGGTCTTCCTGGATGCGTTTTCCCGGCATGGTCTCCGGCATGGTCTGAGTCGTTCCGGCATGGTCCCAAGCGGCCTCAGACGCATTTCGGCCCTCTCAGCCGGTGTGCGCTGAGAGGGCCGAGAACCCGTTCCCCATCGGTGTTTCGGGGGATGGCGAGACCCAGACTCGAACTGGGGACACCACGATTTTCAGTCGTGTGCTCTACCAACTGAGCTATCCCGCCGTGGCCGGCAAACGCTAGGCGGCCGAACCGCCCGAATCAACCCCGCGCCGCGGTGCCGCTTGGTTCAGGGAGGGTGAAGACTCACCCCAAGCCGCCGGGGGGCGGTGCGATACTCGCGGGGTGGCGAGCCGCGGGCACATTCTGGTGGTTGACGATGAACGGGCCATCAGGCGCCTGCTGCGGATGTACCTCAGCGACGGGGGCTTCACCGTCACCGAGGCCCAGGACGGCAACGAGGCGCTGGAGCAGGTGCGCCGCGGGGGCATCGACCTGGTGCTGCTGGACCTGATGCTGCCGGGCGTGGACGGGTTCGAGGTGACCCGGCGCATCCGGGAGGCCGCCGGGATCCCGGTGATCATGGTGACGGCCCGCACGGAGGAGGCCCACCGGGTGACGGGCCTGGAGCTGGGCGCCGACGACTACGTCACCAAGCCGTTCTCCCCAATCGAGGTGGTGGCGCGCGTCAAGGCCGTGCTGCGCCGCACCTCCGGTGAGCCCGAGCCCAACCGCGAGCTGCACGCCGGCCACGTCACCATCGAGCCGGCCGCGCGGCGGGTCACCAAGAACGGCGACGAGGTTGAGCTGACGCGACTGGAGTTCGACCTGCTGGCCGAGCTCAGCGCGCACCCGCGGGTGGTGTACACACGCGAGCGCCTCCTGGAGAAGGTGTGGGGCTACCAGTCGGCGGTGGGCGCCAAGACCGTGGACGTGCACGTGGCCAACCTGCGGCGCAAGCTGGGCGACGACCTGGGCATCGTCGCGGTGCGCGGTGTGGGCTACAAGATGGAGCCGCCCCGGTGAGCCGGTTCCGGTGGCTGCGCCCCCGCAGCTTCCGGGCATGGACCGCGATCGGGATCCTCGCGTCCCTCGCGATCACCCTGCTGGTGCAATCGGTGCTGAGCCAGCTGCTGGACACGCGCGCCCACGACCAGGTGGTGGCGACGCTGTCCCAGCAGGCCGGGCTGGTGCTGGACACCGTGGTGGCGGCGCCCCCACGCGACCGCTACGGCGCCGCGGACGCCGCCGCGCGCCTGCTGCCCGACACGCGGGTGCTGGTGCTGCAGGGCGGCAGCACCGTGTACTGGAGCCGCCCCAGCGGAACCACCTACGCCCGCGCCAGCGCGGCCCGGGGCCAGCTGCGGGTGACGCTGGAGCGGGTGAACCCGGTCAGCACGGTGGACCGGCGGCTGGTGTTCCTCACCACGCTGGCCGGGCTGGGGGTGAGCGGCGCCGTGGTGTGGCTGGTGTCCGGAGGAATCGCGCTGCGGCTGCGCGAGCGCCTGCGGCGGCTCTCGGCCTCGGCGGCGCGGCTGGCGGAGGGGCACCTGGACGAGCGCGTGCCCGTCACCGACGACGAGGTGGGGCAGGTGGCCGAGGTGTTCAACCGCATGGCCAGCCGCCTGGAGCACGACGACCGGCGCCAGCGCGACTTCCTGGCCGACGTGGCCCACGAGCTGCGCACGCCCGTCACGGCCATCGAGGGGTTCGCCACCGCGCTGGAGGACGGCACCGCCCGCACCGACGAGGACCGCCGGGAGGCGGCGGCGTTCATCCGCGAGGAGGCCACGCGGATGCGCAACCTGGTGCGTGAGCTGCAGCAGACCACCTGGCTCGACCTGGACCCGCCGGTGCGGGCCGAGCAGGCCGACCTGGCGCAGCTGGCGCGCGAGGCGGTGGCCCGGCAGGCCCCCGCCGCCGGGGGGAACGACGTGCGCCTGGAGGGGCCCGACGGGGTGGTGCCCGTGGTGACCGACCCCGACCACGTGGCCACCATCCTCAACAACCTCATCAGCAACGCCATCAAGGCGACGCCGGCCGGCGGCAGCGTGCACGTGGAGGTGGGTGCCGAGGGGGGCGATGCGGTGGTGCGCGTGCGGGACACGGGGGTGGGCATCGCGGCCGAGCACATCCCGTTCCTGTTCGACCGACTGTTCCGGGTGGATGCGTCCCGGGTGCGTCGCGACGAGGGCGGCTCCGGGCTGGGGCTGTCCATCGTGAAGCGGCTCACGGTGCTGCTGGGCGGTCGAATCGGCGTGACCAGCACCGTGGGGGAGGGCACCACCTTCACCGTGTGGCTGCTGGGCGCGCGCGCCCGGGCGCAGCGGGCCGCCGCCGCCGGGACGGCCACATGAGCCTGCGCGGCGCCGCCGTGGCCGCCACCGCCGCCGCCGCGCTGGCGGCGGTGAGCGTCCCCGCGGGGGCCGTGGGCGTGCGCATCACCGCGCTGCGCGTGGTGCGGGCCGACACGCGCACCCCGGTGGCCCCCCCGTACCGCCGTGACGTGGCATACGCCTACCTGGTGACCTACCGCATCACCGGTGCCGGCACGCTGACGGTGTCCCGGCGGGCCGTGGTGCGCACCGCCGGGGGTGCGCTGATCGCCCGCATCGCACCGCCGGCCGCGCACGGCCGCGCCGGCGACTACTTCGCCTCGGCGCGGATCCCCGTGGGCCCCGCCGACCCGGCCACCACCTACACCCTCAGCTACCGCGTGACCGTGCGGGGGGCGCACCGGGCCACCGCGGCCGCGGCGCGCGCCCTGCGCCTGGTGTTCCGCTAGTTCGCCGGGGCCTGCGGCGGCTCGGCCGGCGGCTGCTCGTGCGCCTCGGCGGCCTCCCGGGCCTCGCGGGCGATGCGGCGCTTGCGGCCGCGGTGCAGCCCCACCACGATCAGCAGCCCCATCAGGGTGTACGGCACCCCGAACAGGAAGCGGTGCTCCTGTAACCCCACCATCAGCACGATGCCGCCGATGAGGAAGATCAGGCCGATGGCGTAGCTGAGGACGTAGCCGGTGTTGCTCACCCGAAGTGCTCCTCGATGGCCGCCACCACCTGGGGCAGGAGCTCGTCCCAGGGCACGTCGGACTCCTTGTTGACGCTCACGAAGTTGGACGTGATGAACACGTTGGTCACCCCGTCCAGTGCGAAGATCCGCGCCCCCAGGGGTGAGTCCTCCGGGTCGGAGCCGGCCCGGAACGTCTCGTTGCGCCGGTCGGTGGCCGGGCGGTCGAGCGTGAACTTGACGGCGTTGGGGTTCGGTGTGCCCTCGGGCGTGACCTCGACCACGATGCGGTGCCTTCCTGCTCGGGAACCCCGTCAGGTTACCGAGCGTGACCGCCCCGGCAGGTAGCATCCCGGCCCGTGACCGATGACTCCCGTGCACGGCTGCGTCGACTGCTGGTCGACCACGCCGTCATCCGCGAATCCGTGCTGCTGGCCTCCGGCAAGCGCTCCTCCTACTACGTCGATGCCCGGCAGGTGCTGCTCGACCCCGAGGGCGCGGCCCTGGCGGGCGAGCTGGCCTGGCGGGTGCTGGGCCCCGCCGCACCCCGGGCGGTGGGCGGGCTCACCCTGGGCGCCGACCCGCTGGTGTGCGCCGTCAGCGCCGCGGCCTGGGCCGCGGGCGAGCGCGTCACGGGGTTCTTCGTGCGCAAGGAGGCCAAGAAGCACGGCCTGCAGCAGTGGATCGAGGGACCCTTCATAGAGGAGGGCACCCCCGTGGTGGTGGTGGACGACGTCCTCACCTCCGGTGGCTCGCTGCGCATCGCGCTGGAGAAGGCGCGCCAGGCGGGCGGCCAGGTGGTGGGGGCGCTGGTGGTGATCGACCGCGAGGAGGGCGGCCGCCAGGCGCTGGCCGACATCCTGGGCGACACGCCGCTGCACGCGCTGTTCACCGCCGAGGAGCTCCTCAACGGCTGATCCGCCGCCCGCCAGGGTGCTGCGCGTCTCCGGGCCCAGCGCCACGGTGCAGCACGACGGTGGGGAACTGGAGGTACCGATCCTGCCCCGCATCCAGGGCGGCCCGCCCGTGGCGGGCGACCTGGTGCGGCTGGTGCCCCGCGGCGAGACGCTGCGGCTGGAGGAGATCAGCCCGCGCCGCACCCTGCTGAGCCGCGGCGAGTTCGGGTCGCGCAACCGGTCGCGGCCCCTGGTGGCCAACGCCGACCTGCTGGCGGTGGTGGCCGCGGCGGTGGACCCGCCGTTCCGCCCGCGGCTGGTGGACCGGTACCTGGTGGCCGCCGAGCTGGGCGGCCTGGACCCCGCAATCATCATCACCAAACTGGACTTGGTGGACGACCGCGCCGCGCTCGAGGCGGAGGTGGACATCTACCGCAGCGTGGGCTACCCGGTGGCGGTGGGATGCAGCCACGACCCGGCCTTCGTGGAGGAGGTGCGCGGCATGATCGGCGGCCGCGTGGCCGCGCTGGCGGGGCACTCCGGGGTGGGCAAATCGTCGCTCACCTCCGCGCTCACCGGGGTGGCGCGCGCCGTGGGCGCGGTGAGCGCCAAGGTGGGCAAGGGCCGGCACACCACCAGCGACCCCCGCCTCGTGCCCATGCCCGGCGGTGGTGCCGTGGTGGACACCGCGGGTGTGCGCACCTTCTTCCTGCCCCCCATGGACGCCGAGGACCTCGCGGCCGGCTTCCCCGAGATCGCCGCCGCCGCCGGTGACTGCCGCTTCCGGGGGTGCCGGCACGCCGGCGAACCCGGGTGCGCCGTGGAGGCCCGCACCAGCCCGGAACGGCTGGACAGCTACCGGCGCCTGCTCACCACGCTGGCCTGAGCCTTCAGGCTCAGGCAACGGATGGGGCCGGAACCTTGACCCCCCGCCATCACACCACGTAGGTTCGTGCGCAGGCGCACGAACTTGCGTGCGCGTCTCGATGCTCGTCTTCAGGAGCGCATTTTGGAGGACCACATGACCCACCGCACGCCGGATCACACCGCTCCCCGCACCCTGCGGTTCCGGCTCCTGCCCCCCATGGCCGGCGGTGCACCGGGAACCGGCTGGGAAGCGCTTGAAAAGTGGGTCTCAAAGGACCCGGGCCAGGGTGGTGGCGACGCACCCGCCGCCGCGGGTGGCCCCAGCGGCAAGACGGGCTGGGAGGCCCTCGAGAAGTGGGTCGGCACCGGGGGCGGCACCGCCGCCGGCGCGGCCGACACCTCATCGGCGGCGGCCTCGGCGTCCGCGCCGGCCGCGTCGGGCGGTCCGTCGGGCAAGACCGGCTGGGAGGCCCTGGAGAAGTGGGTCGGGCCCGGCGGCGGTGCCGCGGCGGGTGCGGCGTCCGGGGCGGCGGCCGGTGCCGCGGCGTCCAACGGCGCCGGTTCGGCCGACGGCGGGGCCGGCGGTGGATCCCTCGTGGATGAGGCCACCGAGAAGGCCCAGGAGGCCCTCAAGGCCGTGTCCGACGTGGCCTCGGAGGCCACCGAGCGGGTCACGGGCGCCGTCAGCGGCGGCGGCGGGCTGATGGGCTTCCTGCGCCGGCTGTTCGGCGGGCAGTAGTCACCGGGACCGCGCCGCCGGGACCTCACCCCGGCGGCGCGAGCCCGCGAATGCCGCGGGGAGTAGGCTGGAGAAGTGGGTTGGCTCCGTGGTGGTGGTGGCGCGCGGCGGCTCCGGCCGCGGCGGACGCCTCTGCTCCGGCGGCCCCGGGTGGCCCCAGCGGCAAGACGGGCTGGGAGGCCCTCGAGAAGTGGGTCGGCACCGGGGGCGGCACCGCTGCCGGCGCGGCCGACACCTCATCGGCGGCGGCCTCGGCGTCCGCGCCGGCCGCGTCGGGCGGTCCGTCGGGCAAGACCGGCTGGGAGGCCCTGGAGAAGTGGGTCGGGCCCGGCGGCGGTGCCGCGGCGGGTGCGGCGTCCGGGGCGGCGGCCGGTGCCGCGGCGTCCAACGGCGCCGGCGGCCGACGGCGGGCTACGGTGGATCCCCGTGGATGAGGCCACCGAGAAGGCCCAGGAGGCCCTCAAGGCCGTGTCCGACGTGGCCTCGGAGGCCACCGAGCGGGTCACGGGCGCCGTCAGCGGCGGCGGCGGGCTGATGGGCTTCCTGCGCCGGCTGTTCGGCGGGCAGTAGTCACCGGGACCGCGCCGCCGGGACCTCACCCCGGCGGCGCGAGCCCGCGAATGCCGCGGGGAGTAGGCTGCCGTCCACGTCGCCCGTGCGCACCCGCTCGCGGGCCGTCCACCGTCGTCGTGCGCCCGGGAGTCCCGTGTTCGCCCTGAACTTCTACTCGCCCCTGTTCGTCGATCAGCTGCGCCGAGGCCGCAAGACCGCCACCATCCGGCTGGGCGACAAGAGCCACAAGTACAAGAAGGGCCAGCTGGTGTGGGTGACGGTGGGGCACCGGCACGGACCCAAGCAGCGCATCTTCACGGCCATGATCGACCAGGTAGACGTCAAGCCGTTGCGCGAGCTGAGCCAGCGGGACATCGAGCGCGACAACCCCGAGTTCCGCCTGGTCGAGGACACCCTGCAGTTCCTCAGCCAGATCTACGCCCGCGACGTCACCATCGACGACATGGTGTCGGTGGTGCATTTCAGCGAGGTCCACGAGTTCCCACCGCTGGACTGATGCGGATCTGACACTGGGGCGCTCAGGTCCGGTGACCGGAGCGCTTGCCTCTGCGTGGCCGGCCTGGCAAGCTCTTGGCACTCTACTGCCGAGAGTGCCAAACAGTTGCCCAAGGAGGCGCAATTGAAGCTCAAGCCACTCGGTGATCGCCTGGTTGTGAAGGCGATCGACGCCGAAGAGGTCACCGCGAGCGGGCTGGTCCTTCCGGACACCGCCAAGGAGAAGCCGCAGCGCGGCACCGTGCTGGCCGTCGGTGACGGCCGGTTCGAGGATGGCAAGCGCGTCCCCATGCTGGTCGCCGCCGGCGACGAGGTGATCTACAGCAAGTACGGCGGGACCGAGGTCAAGGTGGACGGCGAGGACGTCATCATCCTCCGCGAGTCCGACGTTCTGGCGAAGGCGGTCAACTGATGCCGAAGGAGATCCTGTTTCGCGAGGAGGCTCGGCGGGCGTTGGAGCGTGGTGTGAACACGCTTGCCGATGCGGTGAAGGTGACCCTGGGTCCGAAGGGTCGGTATGTGGTGTTGGACAAGAAGTTCGGGGCGCCGACGATCACCAATGATGGTGTGACGATCGCGCGTGAGATCGAGGTTGAGGACCCGTTTGAGAACCAGGGTGCCGCCTTGGTGCGCGAGGTCGCGACCGCCACGAACGACGTCGCCGGGGATGGCACCACGACGGCGACGCTTTTGGCGCAGGCGATGGTGCGTGAGGGGTTGAAGAATGTGGCGGCGGGTGCGAACCCGATGGGCCTCAAGCGCGGCATCGAGGCGGCGGTGGATGCCGTCGTGACCGCCGTCGCGGGTCAGGCCAAGGAGGTGTCGGGTAAGGAGGACATCGCCCGGGTCGCGACGATTTCCGCGCGTGATCGTGCGATTGGTGATGTGATCGCGGATGCGATCGAGAAGGTCGGTAAGGATGGTGTGGTGAACGTGGAGGAGGGCCAGACCTTCGGGATGGACCTGGATTTCACGGAGGGGATGCAGTTTGACCGGGGGTACATGTCGCCGTACATGATCACCGATCAGGACCGCATGGAGGCGGTCTTGGAGGACCCGTACATCCTGATCCACAACGGCAAGATCAGCACCGTGCAGGACCTGCTCCCCGTCCTTGAGCGCGTGATCCAGAGCGGGAAGTCGCTGCTGATCATCGCGGAGGACGTTGAGGGTGAGGCCCTGGCGACCCTGATCGTGAACAAGCTGCGCGGCACCTTCACCGGCATCGTGGTGAAGGCCCCCGGGTTCGGGGACCGCCGGAAGCGGATGCTTGAGGACATCGCGATCCTCACCGACGGTGAGGTGATCGCGGAGGAGATGGGCCTGAAGCTCACCAACACGCAGGTGTCCCAGCTCGGGCGGGCCCGCAAGGTCGTGGTGGGCAAGGACGCGACGACGATCATCGATGGCGCCGGGGACGCGGCCCTGATCCAGGGCCGCATCAAGCAGATCCGCGGTGAGATCGAGACCTCGGATTCCGACTTTGACCGGGAGAAGCTGCAGGAGCGCCTGGCCAAGCTCGCCGGCGGTGTGGCGGTGGTGAAGGTCGGCGCCGCCACCGAGACCGAGATGAAGGAAAAGAAGCACCGGGTGGAGGACGCCCTGCAGGCCACCCGCGCCGCGCTGGAGGAGGGCATCATCCCCGGTGGGGGTGTCGCCCTGGTCAACGCGATCGGCAGCCTGGACGGCCTGAACCTGAGTGGGGATGAGGCCACGGGCGTGCAGATCGTGCGGCGGGCCCTGGAGGAGCCGCTTCGTCAGCTGGCCGACAACGCGGGCCTTGAGGGCAGCGTGGTGGTCGGCAAGGTCCGTGAGCTGGGTGACGGGCAGGGATTGAACGTCGACTCGGGTGAGTACGTGGACCTGGTCAAGGAAGGCATCATCGACCCGGCGATGGTGACCCGCTCGGCGTTGCAGAACGCGGCGAGCATCGCCAAGAACATCATCACCACCGAATGCGTCGTGGTCGACAAACCCGACTCGGACGGCGGACCCGGCATGCCCCCCAACATGGGCGGCATGGGCGGCATGGGCGGCATGATGTAAGCCCACCCCACACGGGGTAGGACGCAGTTCAGAGGGGCCCGGCCAACACCGGGCCCCTCACCGTTTCCGGGCAGCCGGACCGGACCGGCGGGTTTATTCCGTACCGGCCGGTATTTTTTCTCCGGAGGATGAATGCGCCCGCCGCCCCGATGTTGGGTCCGGGCGGGTCGTCGTACCTTCATTGGCGCAACGGCGGACCTCGGTTCCGCCCCGGAACCCCGCCGTCGCCACGTGCGTAACGCACGCGCGATTGCGCTGAGGAGGTTCCCAATGGGCAACGTCGACTCCGGCACCGTCCTGTGGGGTCAGACGCTCCTCTACACGATCTACGCGGTCGCGGTGATCGCCCTGGTGGGGTGGTTCGCCTTCCGCGTCAGCCGCAGGGAGACCACGGGCAGGGGGGTGTCCCCCCGGATGTTCTGGACCTTCTTCGGGCTCCTGATCGTGAGCGGTGTGTCACTTCACATCGTCACCTACAACACGATTCCGTGGGTGCACCAGGACGTGAACAACAAGCTCTCGGATGCCGACCGTTCGTTCGCCATCGTGGCGCAGGACCACAGGTTCACGCTGCCGGCGTCGGTGCTGCAGATCAACTGCAACGAGCTGGTGCACTTTGACGTGCGTTCCAAGGATCTGACCTACGGGTTCGGGTTGTTCCGGAAGGACAACTCGATGGTGTTCCAGATGCAGGTGGTGCCCGGCCACCGCAACGACCTGCTGTGGAAGTTCAAGAAGAACGGTGTCTATTCGATCCGCTCCACCGAGTACTCCGGTCCCGAGGGCGCCCGCATGGGTGTCAAGGACGCGGTGCAGGTGGTCGGATGCCCGGCCGCAACCTGACGACGCCCAGTCGAGAGAGGCAAACGCATCATGTCGTCGTTCACCGAGACCCTCGTGTACGGCAATGAACGCGCGTTCCGGCCGGAGACGCTCACCCCGATGCAGAAGCTCATCCTGAGGTTCGCGATCATCGGGCTGGTGTTCTACGGCTTCGCCGCCATCGAGGGCATGATCATGAGGATCTACGCCATCGAACCGGTGTCGGTCATCGACACCAAGCACTACTTCGGAATGCTGACGGTGCACCCGCTGGTGGGCATCTTCGGTTCGTCATACCTGCTGGTGATGGGTGCATTCCTGTTCGTCGTGCCGTTCCTCCTCAAAAAGCCGCTGTGGAGCATCCGGCTGGCCAACTGGAACCTGTGGCTGATCACCATCGGCACGTTCACGTTCTGGTCGGACGGGTTCATCAGCCACTACGCGCCCCTGTACACGCTGTACTGGCCGCTGCCCGCCGACTTCACCCAGTTCCACCCGTTCAGCGGCGCAATCTTCATCACCGGCATCGCCCTGGTGATGGTGGGCACGCTGTGCTTCGTCACCAACATCTACAAGACCATCACGTACATCCCCGCGGGTGAGACCGGCCCGCCGGTGGGTGCCGTGGTGCGCTCGGCGCTCGGCATCACCGGGTTCGCCAACCTGTTCCGGCGGCGCAAGGGCCAGCAGGAGCACCTGGTGCCCCTGTCGGTGGCCGCGATCGCGCGTGGCACGGTGGACATGCTGTTCAACACCGTGGTGATCCTGGGCACCGGCGTGCTGATCCTGGTGTACATGGTGGCCGACCTCGCCGGACACAGCCTGCGCAACAGCGCGGTGGACGCGCTGCTGTACAAGAACTGGTTCTGGTGGGGGCTCGACCTCATCGCCGACGGCTTCGTGCTGATCTTCGTGGCCGGCACGTGGTACCTGCTGGCCACCCTCATCACCGGCAAACCGCTGTTCATGCAGAACGTGGCCCGCGCCGCGCTGCTGGTGGAGCTGGTGGTGTCCTGGACCGTGTGGTCGCACCACCTGCTGTCCGACCAGAGCCAGCCGGTGTTCCTGAAGATCGCCTCCGGCGAGATGGTCACCGCGTTCGAGCTCATCACCCAGGGCCTGGCCTTCTTCATCACCCTGGCCACCCTGTGGAGCGCCCGGCCGCTGAAGCTCACCAACGAGGTGCGCTTCCTGCTGGGCGGCCTCCTGGGCTTCGGTCTGGCGGTGCCGGCGGGGATCATCCAGGCGGACATGGGGCTCAACCGCATCCTCCACAACACCCAGTGGATCATCGGACCCCACGTCCACGTGGCGATCCTGGTGGGCCTCACCATGACGCTCTACTCGGCCGTGTACGTGCTGCTGCCGCTGCTCACCAACGGCGCGCCGCTGTACAGCCAGAAGCTGGCGACCTTCCACTTCTGGGCCCACCTCACCGGTGGGATCGGCATGGGGGCCTTCATGGGCATGGCGGGCCTGCAGGGGATGATGCGCCGCACCATCTACTTCGGCCACGAGTTCCTGCCCTACATGATCCTGGCCGGGATCTGCGGCGCGCTGCTGCTGGCCGCGTTCGCCGCGTTCCTGTTCAACATCGTGATGACCGTGGGCCTGAAGGGCGCGATCGCCATCTTCAAGCCCTCGGGGTTGCGCACCACCGCGTTGCTGCCGCCCGCCCCGGACAGTGCCGTTCCGGCGGCCTCCTGACACCATCCGACGCGCCCGGGCGACATCACCCGGGCGCGTCGTGCATGATTAGGGCACGCATGTACTGCCACCTGAAGGTTGCAGGTATGCGAATCGCAGCGATCGGGGGCCTTCGGGCCCCCGATCGTCGTTGTGGGCCCGGTCGTCAGTGCTTGAAGTCGATCACCACGCGCGTGGGATGGGACAGCCGGAACACGCGGTAGCCGTTCTTGGCCTTCAGGCCGAAGCCGTAGGACACGACCCCCTCGAAATCCCCCGACTGCTTGAGCTGCCGCAGCATGGGCAGCAGGGGCGTCAGCACCATCGGGACATTGGTGGGGTGGCCCGCCGTGGCGTCGGTGTGCACCATCTGCATCGCCACCTCCAGGTACCGGTTGCCCTTCAGGGCAACGGGCAGGCCGGAGCCGTCGTGCAGCACCTTGGTGACGTACCGGGCGTCCACCCTGGGGACCCCGAAGCGGAACCGGAAGACCACCCGGTCGAAGGTGGGGTGCTTGGCGGCGCTGACGCTGTACAGCTGGGAGTCGTGCCCGTTCCCGGTGAGCGTCACCCCCGCGGTGCCGAATGCGGGCAGCGCGCCCGTGGCCGCCATGGGGACGACGAGCGCGGCCGCGGTGGCCGCGGCGGCCGCCGCGCGTGCGATGGGGCGTTTCATCTGGTGCCTCCTGCGATGCCGATGTGCCCCGACGCTATGCCGCTGCGCGCACGCCGGGCAAGCCGCCCCGGAATACACGGAACCCGCGCCCCCCGGTGGTGCCCCTTGGGTGCGCGGGTTCACGTGGATCACGTGCTCTCGATGCGGTCCCAACCATCCCATCGGCGGACCGCCCGGATCGTGTACCTCAGACGCCTCACCCCCTGTTGGGCACGGTGCCAGCACACACCGTCGACGGGAACGCTCGCCGTCGACGGGGCCCATGGTTGCACGCCGGGCCCCGCGCACAAACGCCCGCACGGGGCTGCGCGCGGGAACCGGGGGTTTCGGCGGATCAGTGGCTGGTGATGACCCGGTCGATGATGCCGTACTCCCGAGCCTCCTCGGAGCTCATGAAGTAGTCGCGCTCGGTGTCGTGGCTCACCTTCTCCAGCGGCTGCTTGGAGTGCTGCGCCAGGATCTCGTCCAGCTTCCTGCGGATGGCCAGCGCCTCGCGGGCGTGGATCTCGATGTCGGTGGCCTGCCCCGAGAACCCGCCGGACACCTGGTGGATCATCACCTTGGCGTTGGGCAGCGCCATGCGCTTGCCCTCGGCGCCGCCGGCCAGCAGCACGGCCCCCATGCTCATCGCGATCCCCACGCAGATGGTCTGCACGTCGGGCTTGATGAACTGCATGGTGTCGTAGATGGCGAGGCCCGCGTACACCGACCCGCCGGGCGAGTTGATGTACAGGCTGATGTCCTTGTCGGCGTCCTCGGACTCCAGGTGCAGCAGCTGCGCCACGATGAGGTTGGCGATCTGGTCGTCCACCGGGGTGCCCAGGAAGATGATGCGCTCGGCCAGCAGCCGGGAGTAGATGTCGAACGAGCGCTCGCCGCGCGAGGTCTGCTCGATGACCATGGGGATCAGTGGGCTCATGCGGAGGTCAGTCTCCTCGGGTTCGCGTGGGGCGTGCGGGCGGGCTCAGTTGCCGGCCATCGATATCAACACAACGTAGAGCACGATCACTCCGGCGCACACCAGCATCGTCCAGCGCAGCCCGGGGGTGAGCAGCGGGGCGCGGTCCTGGGCGGTGCCGTCGGGTTTACGGTGCGGGATCACCCAGCGCCACACCGCGAACGCCAGCACCCAGCCGACGGTGCACGAGATGAGCGCCGACAGGCCCACGCCCAGCCCCGTGGTGTTCGGGACGACCACCAGCAGCGCCAGCCAGATGGGCGCCACCATCAGCGACGCCACCATCCACTCCATCACCGCGCGGGTGAGCCGTTCCACGCCGGCCACGTCCCGTGCGTAGTCGTCCAGCTCGGCGTCGCGCCGCTCGGTCACCCCACGCTCCCCACGGCCGAGATCAGCACCCCCAGCAGCTCGGGTGACGGGCTGGCCACCACCCGCCGGCGGGTCGCCAGGTCCAGCGGCGTGCCGTCCAGCTCGTCCACGGTGGGCAGGCCCACCAGGCACCCCAGCTCGGTGGCGATGAGCTGCGCCGCGGCCACGTCCACGCTGCGGGCGGCCCCGAGCCCCAGCAGGCCGTCGGTGCGGCCCAGCGCCGCCCACACCAGCGACAGCGCCAGCGACCCGATTGACCGCACGCGGGTGACGTTTCCGCTCAACAGCTCCAGGGCCGTGCCCAGCCGCGCCGGGCTGGTGCCCTCCACGCCCAGCAGGCGCAGCCGCGTGGGGGTGGGTGGGGGCGACAGGCGCACGCCGTTGCGCCACACGCCCACGCCGCGCTCGGCCACGAACGCCTCGCCGGTCCCGTGGTCGTGCACCAGCGCCAGCCACACGCCGCCCATGGTGGGGCGGTCGGCCACGGCCACGGCGGTGGCGAACGACGGCGCGCCGCGCTTGGCATTCTGGCTGCCGTCGATGGGGTCGGCGATCACGATGGGCGTGCCGCCGCCGCCGATCTCCAGCACCCCCAGCTCCTCGGACAGCAGCGTCATGGCGATGCCGTCCTCGTGGTGCAGGCGCCGCAGGGCCACCAGCAGCTCGTCCTCGGCCATGCGGTCGATCCCGGCGGTGATGTCGCCCCCCGCGCCGCGGCCCAGGTTGCTGGCCCGCTCGGCCGGCTCCATCCGCTCGGCCCGCTCGCCGATTCGGGTGCAGGCGTCGCCCAGCACCTCCAGCCACCGCTGCGCGCGCGCCGTGGGCGCCGAGGTGTCCATCACGTCGTGAGGGGGTGGAACGCCACCCCGGTGAGCAGCTTGGGGAAGAAGTAGGTGGACTTCTGGGGCATGGTCTCGCCCGCCTCCGACACGGCGGCCACCGCCTCCTTGGGGATGGGTCGCAGGATCACCGCCGCGGCCATGGTGCCGGCCGTCACGGCCCGCAGCGCCTCGCGGGCGTCCTTGGTGTAGTCCAGCACCCCGTGGTGGCTCAAGGCGGCCTGGTCGTCGCCCAGGTCGGGGATGAGCACCTCCCGCTCCAGCACCGCCACGTCCAGGCGGGAGGCCGGGGTGTCGCCAGCGGGGCCCGCGAAGCTCAGCAGCGCCAGCCCGTCGGGCCGTACCAGGCCGAACGTGGGGACCTCCGCGGGCGCGGCCGCGAGCGCGGCGAGCAGCGCATCGAGGTCGGCCACCGGGGTGTGGCCCAAGCGGCCGGCCGCCCCCTCGGGCCACCGCGTGAGCAGCCGGTGGGTGGGCAGCACCACCAGCCCCGGGTCGTGCAGCGAGGACACGCCCATCAGGACGTCATCCCATGGACCGGGCTGGTCGCCGTTGGCCGCGCGCACCCGGCCCCGGTGGATCAGCGCGGTCTCGTACCGGTGGTGGCCGTCGGCGATGAGCACCCAGCGGTCGGCCAGCTCGGCGCGCACCGCCTCCAGGCGGGCGGGGTCGTCGATCCACCGGATGCGGTTCACCACCGCCCCGTCGTCGGAGACGAACTCGGCCTCGGGGGCGTCGAGCACGCCGGCCGCCGCCCACACGCGGTTCTCCGGATCCGGGTACACCCCGAACACGGGGCTGATGTGGGCGTTCAACGCCGCGTACAGCCGCAGGCGCCCCTCCACCGGCCCGGCGTGGGTGCGCTCGTGCGGGCGCACCACCCGCGCCTCGTACGGCTCCAGCTTGAGCGTCCCCAGCAGCGTGTGGCGCTCCAGCGTGCGCCCGTCGATCTGGAACGTCTGGGTCCAGGCTGTGATGCCGGGGCGCTCCGGGCGTCCCAGCACCCCGTCGCGCTGCCAGTCGGCGAGGGCCGCCCGCGCCTCGGTGAACGGCTCCTCGGCCAGCTCCAGCCGCACGCTGTTGTGCGGGCTGCGCGCCAGCAGCCGCGCGTGCTCCTCGGCGGAGATCACGTCGTACGGCGGCGCGATGAGGTCGCCCAGGGCGCCGGCCCCGGGCAGGTACCGCAGGGGGCGGGACGGACGGAGATCGGCCACGGCCGGCGATGCTACCAGCCGGCCCCGGGCCGACCGGCGGCGCGTCTACCATGAGGTGTCCGTGCTGGACGACCTGACACTCCCGCAGCGCCGCGCGGTGACCCACGAACGCGGCCCCCTGCTGGTGCTCGCGGGTGCCGGCGCGGGCAAGACGCGGGTGCTGTGCCGGCGGCTGGCGTGGCTGGTGGACGGCGGCGCCGACCCGGGCCGCGTGCTGGCCGTCACCTTCACTCGCCAGGCGGCCGAGGAGCTGCGCGGGCGGGCCGAGGACCTGTTGGGTCGCTCGCACGAGACGCTGCGGGTGAGCACGTTCCACGCGTGGGCCCAGGACGTGGTGCGCGTGCACGGGGTCGACCGGGGGCTGGTGGCGCTGCGCCGCCCCGCCGACCAGGAGGTCCGCAAGATGCTGCTGCTGGACCACCTGGTGGACCTGGACCTGCGGCTGCACCGGGTGCGGGGCGACCTGGGGATGCTGGTGGACGAGTTCATCACCCGCATCGACCGCTGCCGCGACGAGCTGGTCGAGCCCGACCAGTACCTGGCATGGGCGCGCGAGGCCGAGCAGACGGCCCGCACCCCGGCCGAGGGCACACGTGCGCGCCGGGAGTGTGAGTTCGCCCAGGTGTACGAGGCGCACGACACGCTGCTGGAGCAGGAGGGCCTGGAGGACTTCGGCCGCTCCATCGCACGGGCGCTGGAGCTGGTGCGGCGCCACCCCGACATCCGGGACGCGGTGCGGCACGAGGTGCAGCACATCATGGTGGACGAGTACCAGGACACCAACTTCGCCCAGGTGCAGCTGCTGCTGGCCATCCACGACGCCGCCGGCAGCCTGGTGGTGGTGGGCGACGACGACCAGGGCATCTACCGGTTCCGCGGCGCCAGCGGCAAGAACCTGGCGGGCTTCCGCCAGGAGTTCCCCGACGCACCCGAGGTGCGGCTGGAGCAGAACTACCGGTCCACCCAGTCCATCCTGGACGCGGCGGCGGCGGTGGTGGGTCCCATTCCCGAACGCGCCCCCAAGCTGCTGAACGCATTGCCCACGGCGTCGGGACCGGTGCCCCGGTTCTGGGTGGCACCCGACCCCGACGGGCAGGCGCGCGCCGTGGCCGAGGAGATCGTGCGGCTGGCCGAGGCCGGCGTGCCGTACGAGGAGCAGGCCATCCTGATGCGCGCGGTGCGCCTGGAGTCCGGGCCCATCGTGCGGGCGCTGGAGCGCGCCGGCATCCCCCACCAGGTGCGCGGCGGCGTGGGGCTGATGGAGCGCCGCGAGGTGCGCGTGGCGCTGGCGTGGCTGCGCCTGGCCGTGGACCCCACCGACGCACAGGCCCATCTGCGCGTGCTGGCCGATCCGGCGCTGGGATGCGAGTGGGCGCTGGTGGCCGACACCGTGGCGGCCAACCGCGAGCGGCCGCTGTCCGCCGCGCTCACCGAGGCCATCGCCCACACCGGCGGGCCAGCCGAGTTCGCGCGGATCCTGGAGCTGGTGGGCCGCGCCGTGGCCGAGGAGGGGCCCTCCGACGCCATCCGCACCGTGCTGGACGTGTGCGGGGTGCGGGCCCGGGCCATCGCGGCCGGCGGGGCGGAGGGCGCGTCGCGGCTGGCGGCGCTGAACGCC
>JAXLSS010000022.1:0-49729 GCA_046330395.1 Thermoleophilia bacterium | reverse complement strand
CCCCCTGGTGTCGGCGACCGCTCCCGACCCCACGCTGACCCCCGTGGTGCAGGCGCCCGACCAGGTCACCACCGGGACCGGCACCGGCGCGGCCGCAACGGTCAGCCCCACCTCGCCTGAGCCGCCCGCGGTGAACTCGCCCACGCGGACCACCACGCCCACGGGCCCCACCACTCCCAGCACCACCACGCCGGCGCAGGTCGTCGTCATCTCCGGCAACCCGGACATGGCCACACAGACCACGCCCGCCGCCACCGACCCCGCCACCCCGGTTGCCGCCGTGACCACCCCGGCGCCCGCGGTGTCCAGGTACGCGTCCGTCAACCCGGCGCTGTCCACGCACCCCACCAGCGCCGACACGCCGGTGCCGCCGGTGACGCGGGCCGTCAAGCCCGTCTCCAAGATCGCCCCCGTGGCCGGCAAACTGCTGCCGGTCAACGCCGCCACCCGCCAGATCGTGAACCCGGTCATCAAGGTGGCGCCGGCCCCCGCGACGGTGAACTCCTCCGTGCAGCGCGACACGCGCAGCTCCGGTGAGGTGAAGCCGGTCACCTCGCTCAACACCTTCACCTACTCCGGCGACCCGCAGGCATCCTCCAGCGGCACCCAGCGTGCCCTGGCCTTCCTTGCGGCGTACGTCATCCCCGGCGCGGCCAACAACGCCGCCGGGACGCTGTTCCTGCTGTTCTCCATCGCGATCGTCGTCGCGATCGTCACGCCGGGCATCCCACGGCTTCACACCCGCGGGATCGTCGCGCAGCGTGGCACCGGCTGCCGTGGATTCCACGCGGTGGCGCTCAGACCCGGATAGGTCCGGTTCCCCAGCCGACGTGCGTCCGCACGCCGGCAAACGGTCCGTGTGTCGCGGCGTACACCTCGCGCCGTGTCACAACACACCTTCCGTCCCGAAGGGGAAATGAGCGCTATGAACACGTTCGACATCGTGGTCATGGGCACCGAAGGCGCCCCCCGCACCACACTGCAAGAGACCGTCCGCCGCCTTGGCCACGACGCCATGGCCGCCGACCCGGCCGAGCTGCGCGGCGCCCCCGTGATGGGTGACATCGTCATGGTGGACCTGCGCGACGAGGCCTGCGACTGGGAGCAGCTCACGCAGGATCTGCTCGAGGACGAGCGGCCGCTCATCATCGTCGCGGACCGTCCGCGCAACATGATCAGCACCCTGGCCGGTCGCCCCGCGGGCACCCTGCTGCTCACGGGCGCCGAGGACGACTCGGGGTACCGCGTCGCCCTCACGCTCGCGGCCGCCCTGGCCCCGCGCCGCTCCAGCGCCGCTCGCGGCACCGGCTGGAGCACCCCCGGACTGCGCGCCGCCGCAGCTCGGTAGTTCGTCCGTGATGTCCCCGGCGCCACCTCCCCGCCCCCGTGCGGTGGAGGTGGCCGGGGCGTCCGGGCGTCCCGCACCACACCCCGCGCATCCGGCGGGACCGCCGACTACACTCCCCGGCGATCAACGTACGGGAGGCGCGCGGTGACGCAGGTCAGCGGGATTGACACGGTCTTCTACCAGGTCTGCAACATGGACCGGGCCGTCGAGTTCTACACCCAGCGCCTGGGGCTCACGCTCGCCCGGCGCGAGGGCAACGACTGGGCCGAGCTCAACGCCGGTCCCATCAACCTGGCCCTCTCCGGCGAGCTCGCCGTGGCCCCCCAGCGCGGAGGCGCCACCGTGGTGCTGCGCGCCACGGGCCTGGATGAGCTGGCCGCCACCCTCCGCGACGCCGGCGTGGTGGTGGGCTCGGTGGACGACCTGGGCGGCGCACGGATGCTGGACGTCTACGACCCGGACGGCAACCAACTCGTATTGATGGAGCCTGTCGCGGGCTGAGAGCACCCGGCAGGCGTGCTTTCAATCGAGGATCGATCCCCCGCAGGGATCCGCGCGGATGAGGAGTCTGGTCCGTTTGTCGTCCACCACCGCGCCCTCACGGGCTGCCCGGATCCAGGTTGAACCTCGCCCTCCGTGGCTCGGGGACTCACACCCTGCACCATCCCCAATCAGGGGCCCTCGGGCATCCGTGGTGGGCGGAGACTTCGACATGAGGCGTGGACCCGCCTCATTGGCGGGTCCATACAAACAGGCTTACGCCGCAGTCCTCGCCTCGGCGATGGCCTCCAGCAATGCCTCTGCATCGTCCACTCGCACCGCCACGCGTGTGGCCCTCCAGCGCAGTGGGGCCCGGACGTTCACCGGGGGGTCCAGGTCCATCACCACGCACGGACCCGAGGTGAGGACGTAGCCCACCATCCCCCGGGCGATGCGGACGCCCAGGCCCCACAGCGGGGGCCAGTCCAGGCGGGACAGGCGCGCCACGTTGGCGGCCGGGATGGTGGCCGAGCCCAGCAGGCCAACGCGCACCCGGATCGTGCCGCCGTCCACCTCCACCGAGCTCCCCGAGGGGGCCAGCACGGCGGGGTGAACAAACTGGCCCCAGGCGGACACGGGCATGAAACGCGTCACGCCCGCATCCTGCCAGGGTCGCCGCTCACATGTCAGCCGGCCGCCTGCGGGGTGCCGCCGCCGGCGGCCCAGCGGGACGCCCTGCGCCGCGCACGCGCCTCCAGCACCGCCAGCGCGCCGGCCATAGAGGGCACCGCCCACCAGGCCACGATCGCCACCGCCGCCAGGGCGCTCACCAGCAGGTCCGGGGCGTGCAGCAACCGCAGGGCCACATCCGCGCCCAGCCACACCACCGCGGCGCACCCGCCCACCACCGCCCAGCGCGCGGGGCCGCCCCTGCCGGCCACACGGGGCACGGCACGGCCCACCGCCACCACGACCAGCGCGGTCACCACCGCCACGGCCAGCGCCGACACCACCGCAAGCGCCGTCCCCCCGACGGTTCCCAGCGCGTTCCAGGCGGCTCCCAGCACCGACGCCGAGCCCGCAGCCCCTCCGGCCATCACCCTCATCTCCCCTCAGCGGTATTCGCGACCATCACCCTATGAAGGCAGACAGGGGAAACCGCCAAAAAGTTCCAAAGGCGATGTCGCGGCGCGACCACCGATGTTTGGGGGTGAGGCGGCGGCCGCCGCGTTCCGGGCCGCCGCCGCGTCACGTCCCACCGTCAGTCGGGGATGAGCCCCTCTTCGGACAGCAGTGAACGCACCTCGTCGATGGTGGTCCCGGGTCCGGGCACCACGGCGTCGGAGCCCACCAGCTCCTGGGCGGGCACGGCCGTGCCGTTGGTGGTGATGAGGTCCACCAGGTCGCCGAGGGCGGCCGCGAAGGCGTCGCCGTCGTTGCGGTCCACCGCGTCCTGCAGCGTGTCGTCGATGACGTTCGCGCGGGCGAACACCGCGTCGTCGATGCGGAACTGGCCCTCGCCCAGCACCCGCACGATCATGACGGGGCCCCCTCGCCCGGCTTGAGCTCACCGGCCGCCGGCTGCGTGCCGGTGCCCAGCTCGCGCTTGAGGGCCTCCAGCTCGGTGTCCACGCCCTGCTTGGCGCTGAGCTGTGCCAGCTCCCGGTCGATGGAATCCTGGCCGGGGGCCGACAGGTCGGCCAGCGCACCGGACTCCAGCAGCTCGTCGATGGCCCCGGCGCGGGCCTTCATGGTCTCCACCTTGTTCTCGGCGCGATCCATCGCCATGCCGATGTCGGTCATCTCCTCGGAGATGCCGGACACCGCCTCGCCGATCTTGGTCTGGGCCTCGGCGGCGCTGTACTGCGCCTTGATGGTCTCCTTCTGGGTGCGGAAGGCCTCCACCTTGGCGCTGAGCCGCTGCTCGGCCAGCACCAGCTTGTCCTGCTCGCCCTGCAGCTGGGTGCGCTGGTCGTCCAGCGACTGCAGCTGCGCCTGCACGCTCTTCTTGCGCTCCAGCGCCGTGCGCGCAAGATCCTCACGGCCCTGGGACAGGGCGTCGCGGGCCTGGCCGTCGAGCTTGGTGATGCTCTGCTCCAGCTTCTCGGACTGGAGCTCCAGGCGCTTCTTGCTGGTGGCCACGTCGGCCACGCCGCGACGCACCTGCTGCAGCAGCTCGAGCTGCTTCTCATACGAGTAATCCAGTGTCTTGCGTGGATCCTCGGCCTTGTCCAGCGCGGAGCTGACATTGGACTTGAAGATCAACATGAAGCGCTGGAACAGTCCCATCACGCCCCCTCGTCAATACGGGTTTGGGGCGAGTATACGGCCACATCCCGGGCATACCGGCGGCGCCCGTGAGGGGTTACCGCAGGTCCACCACCTCGCGGCTGCGCAGGTGCGCCATGACCTTGCGCTTCACCCGCTGCAGCGCGTTGTCGACCGTCTTGGGGGTGCACGACAGGCGGCCCGCGATCTCCTCGTAGGACCGGCCCTCGAGGTACATGGTGAGCACGCCGCTCTCCAGCGGCGACAGCACCTCGCCCAGGCAGCCCACCAGCGCCCGCAGCTCCTCGGAGGAGATGGCCTGGTTCACCGGGTCCCACGCGGGGTCGTCGGGCAGCACCTCGGCCAGCGACATCTCCTGGTCGGCCTGCGCGCCCGCGCGCGAGTGACTGAAGGAGACGTAGGTGTTGAGGGGGGTGTGCTTGTTGCGCGCGGCGGTCTTGATGGCCGTGATGATCTGGCGCGTCACGCACAGCTCGGCGAACGAGCGGAAGGATGCCTCGCGGTCGTGCCGGTAGTCCCGCACGGCCTTGTACAGACCGATGAGGCCCTCCTGGATGAGGTCGTCGCTCTCACCGCCGGCCAGGAAGTAGGACGACGCCTTGAGCCGCACGAAGCCGCGGTAGCGGTCGATGATGCGGTCCATCGCTGCGGTATCCCCACCCCTCGCCCGCTCGATCAGGGCTCGATCCGTAATCTCATGTTCAGGATGAGATTGAGGGCTCGACCGACGTTGAGCGTCGGGCTGTGGGAGTGGCTGGACTGCTGCGATCGCGAAGGACACGGGGATCTCGCTTACCTTGACGTGAGGTTAAGGTTTGGCCTTTGGGATGCGCGGCATCTTATGACAGCTCGCGCCAATATGAAAAGGCCTGACGCAGCGTCAGTGGTGCGAAATGTGTCGTGCGGGCCCGCGGGGCCCCGGCTCAGCGGGGCCGGTTGGCCTCGAACAGCAGCAGGCCGGCGGCCACCGAGATGTTGAGCGAGTCCACCCGGCCGCTCATGGGGATGCACCCAGCGCCGTGCAGGCGGCGGCCACCTTGGGCCGCAGACCCGCCCCCTCGCTGCCCAGCACCACCACCGCCTCGGGGTCGAGCACCCCGCTGCGGAAGTCGCGCTCGGCCTCGGGCGCCGCACTACCCACCACCCGGTCGGCGTCGCGCGCGCGGCCCAGGAAAGCCGGCGATGCTGTCCACCCGCGCGATGCGCCATGCTCCACCGCGCCGGCCGACGCCTTGCACACCACCGGGGTCACCCCGGGGGTGCCGCGGCGGGCGATGACGATGTTCGCCGCGCCGGCGCCCTCGGCCACCCGCGCGATGGCCCCCATGTTGCGCGGGTCCTGTGCGCCGTCCAGCACCACGATGGGCCCGTCGGCCTCCAGGATGTCCGCGGGGTCCACGTAGGGGTAGGGGTCCACCAGCGCCACCACTCCCTGGTGGTCGGACGACCCGCACATGCGGCCCAGCTCGTCGCGCTGCCGCGGCGCCGGGCGCGCGGCGGCCAGCCACGGCTCGTCCATGAGCTGCCGCATGGCGAACACGCGGCGCACCCGCCGCCGGTGCGCGGCCAGCAGCTCCCGCACCGGGTTGCGGCCGTACACCAGCTCCTCGGGTTCGGCGCTCATGCGGGGGTCAGCTGCGGGCCCTCGGGGGTGTCGCGCACCGCGAAGCCCCTGGCGGCGATCGCATCCCGCAGCCGGTCGGCCTCGGCGAAGTCGCGGTCGGCGCGCGCGCGCTCGCGCTGGCGGGCCAGCTCGCGCACGTCCTCGGGCACCTCGTCGTCGTCGGCCAGGGTGGCCAGGCCCAGCACGTCCAGCAGCTGCACGAACTCCGACCGCGTGGCCGTCAGCTGCCCCTCCCCGGGCCGGTCCGGGCCGTCCACCGCCCGGTTGACCGCGTGCACCAGGTCGAAGATGGCGGCGAACGCCCGCGGTGTGTTGAGGTCGTCGTCCAGCGCCTCGAACACGTCGGTGCGCGCCCGCACCACGGCGTCGGCCAGGTCGCGGTTGATGCCCTCACCCGGGCTAGCGGTGGCGCGGGCCAGGTTGCGCACCGCGTTGCGGATGGTCTGCGCCTGCCGCCCGGCGTCGGCCAGGCCGTCGTCGGTGAGGGGCAGCTTGGAGCGGTAGTGGCTGCGCAGCAGGAACATCACCAGCGTGTCGCGGCCCCACCGGTCGAGGGCGTCGCGCAACAGCACGATGTTGCCCTCGCTCTTGGACATCTTGCCGCCCAGCTCCAGCATCTCGTTGTGGGCCCACAGGCGCGCCATGGGCTGGCCCGTGGCGCCCTCGCTCTGGGCGATCTCGTTCTCGTGGTGCGGGAAGATCAGGTCCAGGCCCCCACCGTGCACGGCGAAGTCACGCCCCAGGGCGGCCTCGGCCATGGCCGAGCACTCGATGTGCCAGCCCGGCCGGCCCGGCCCCCAGGGCGACTCCCAGAACGCGTCCTCGTGGGGCTTGTGCCCCTTCCACAGCGCGAAGTCCAGCGGGTGCTCCTTGGCCTCGCCGGGGTCGGAGGCCACCATCTCCTCCAGGCGCCTCCCGGACAGGCGGCCGTAGCCGGGGAAGCGGTCCACGCGGAAGTACACGTCGCCACCCGCCGCGTAGGCCAGGCCGGTGTCGATGAGCCGCTGGATGAGGTCGATGATCTCCGGCAGGTGCTCGGTGACCTTGGGCTCCAGGTCGGGCCGGCCCAGCAGCAGGCGGTCGGTGTCGGCCACGTACTCGGCGCCGTAGCGCTCGGCCAGCTCGGTGGACGGCACACCCTCCCGGGCGGCCGCCTCGTAGATCTTGTCGTTGATGTCGGTGAGGTTGCTCACCAGGCGTGCGGCCAGGCCGCGGCGCTGCAGGTAGCGGCGCAGCACCGAGAACACCACGAACGGGCGCGCGTTGCCCACGTGGATGGGGCCGTACACGGTGGGCCCGCACACGTAGATGCCGATCACCCCGTCGGGGCCGGGCTGCAGCGGCTCCACCCGTTTGGTGAGCGTGTTGTGCAGACGCGGCATGGCCTCGGTGCTCATCGGTTCTCCAGTGCGTCGACCAGGGCCACGGCGTGGCAGGCGATGCCCTCACCGCGGCCCGTGAACCCCATGCGTTCGGTGGTGGTGGCGTGCACGGTGACCGGTGCCCCCACCAGGTCCGACATCGCGGCCTGCATGGCCTCCCGGTGCGGGCCGATGCGCGGCGCCTCACACACCACCACCGCGTGTGCGTTGACCACCCTGAACCCCAGCCCGGCGATGTGGGCCACGGTGTCGGTGAGCAGGCGGGCGCCGGACACCCCGGCCCACTCCGGGTCACCCGGCGGGTACAGCACGCCGATGTCGGGTCCGCCGGCCGCGGCCAGCATGGCGTCGCAGATGGCGTGGGCCACGACGTCACCGTCGCTGTGCCCCACCAGGCCCTGATCGTGCGGCACCTCGACGGTTCCCAGCATCAGAGGCCGCCCCGGGCCGAAGCGGTGGGCGTCCACGCCGTTGCCCACCCTCATGCCCACGGCGCGAACTCCACCTGGGTGGGCAGGCGGCGGCGGAAGCGCGTCAGCGTGGTGTACCCGGCGCCGCGCAGCGCGGCCACCGCCGTGGCGTAGCCGTACGCCACATCCCCGGGGCGGTGCGCGTCGCTGGCGAGGGTCACCGGCACGCCGGCCTCCCGGAACCGCGCCAGCAGCGAGGGGTCCGGGTACAGCTCACCAACCGGCTTGCGCAGCCCCGCGCTGCTGCACTCGATCGCCACCCCGGCGGCCGCGACACGGGGGATCACGGCGTCCCAGCGGTCCACCACCTCCGGCGGCGCGTGGTGGCCGAACACCTTGGGCAGGTCCGGGTGGGCCATCACGTCGAACAGACCCGACTCCACGGCGCGCACCCACTCATCCAGGTAGCGGTGCCATACCTCGGCCGCGTGGCGGGCGGGGATGGGCGGGTCGCCCGGGTCGTCCACCGGGGCGCCGTCCAGCCAGTGCACCGAGCCCAGCACCACATCCCACGGGTGCGCGGCCAGCACCGCGCGGATGTCGTCCTCGCGCCCGGCCAGCCAGTCCATCTCGATGCCCAGCAGCACCGGCAGCCCGTCGGCCTGCGCCGCCAGCACCCCCGCGGCGTACGCGTCGATGTCCTGTGTGCACTCGGCGGCCCAGAACGGGGCGTCCAGCCAGCCGCGGGCCACGGTGAAGCGGTGGATGTGCTCGGTGATCGCGATCTCCCCCACGGCCCGCGCGCGCGCCGCGTCGGCGTACACGGCCAGCCAGCCGCGGCTCCACGGCCCGCCGTGGGCCTCCCACTCGGCCCGCACGGGGTCGCGGTACGCGTCACCGTCGGGCTGGGTGTGCATGTGGTAGTCGATCAGCACGGGCGGCGCAGGCTACCTCACGCGCCCAGCAGCATCTCGGCCAACGGCACGTCGCCGGGCGTGGTGACCTTGGGGTTGGGTTCCGGGTTGGCCACCACGTGCACCCGGCCGCCCACCGCCTCGATCAGCGACGCGCAGTCGGTGGCCGCGTGCAGGCGCTCGGCCACCACCGCGGCGCGGATGGCGGCCCTGAAGGCCTCGGTGCGGAACGCCTGCGGGGTCTGGGCCAGCCACAGCCCGGCGCGGGCGGGCGTCTCGGTGATGACCCCGTCCTCGTCCACGCGCTTGGGCGTATCGGCCAGGGGTGCCGCGGCGATGGCCCCGTCCCCGTCGCCGATGCCGTCCAGCACGGCGTCCACCAGGCCGGCGTGCAGCAGGGCCGCGCCGCATCGTGCACCAGCACCAGCTCGCAGGCGACGGGGATGGCCTCCATGCCCAGCGCCACCGAATGCGCCCGGCTGGACCCCCCGCGCACCACGGACACGTCGATGTCCGTGTCGGGCATCAGGCCCATGAACTCCACCTCACGCCCCGGCGGCGCCACCACCACCAGGTGCCCCACCCGCGGGTGGGAGCCCAGCACGTCCACGCACCAGGCCAGCAGCGGCCGGCCGCCCACCGGCATCAGGGCCTTGGGCACGCCCGCGCCCATGCGCTCACCGGCGCCGGCCGCCACCACAATCGCCCCCGCCGAGGGGGTAACCTCGCCCATGCCTGCAGCATGTCAGGCCCGCACCCCGGCAGGAGGCGCAGCATGGCCCTGTACATCGGCACCTCCGGGTGGGCGTACCCCGAGTGGAAGCCGGCCTTCTACCCGGAGGGCACGCGCCGCGACGACTTCCTGCGGCACTACGCGTCGGTGATGGGGGCGTGCGAGATCAACGCCACCTTCTACCGGCTCCAGTCCGCCGACACGATGGCCAAGTGGGCCGCGCAGGTGCCCGAGGACTTCCGGTTCGTGGTGAAGGCGCACCGGCGCCTCACGCACTCTGCCGATGGGGGCGGTGACGGCGCCTTCCTGGAGGCCTTCCTGGACAGCCTCAGCCCGTTGGACGGCCGGCTGGGCGCCATCCTGGTGCAGTTCCCGCAGACGCGGCAGCTCGACCTGGCGCTGATGCGGCGCCTGGTGGAACCCTTCGCCCGGGCCGCGCCGGTGGCGGTGGAGTTCCGCCACGACTCATGGAACACGCCGCAGGTGCGCGCCGCGCTGGCGGCCGCCGGGGCCACCGTGTGCCTCGCCGACACCGGGGGCTCACCGCCCGCCGAGTTCCCGTCGGGACCCCTCACCTACGTGCGCCTGCGCGGCGAGCGCTATGACGACGCCACCCGCGGCGCGTGGCTGGCCGCGCTGCGCGAACGGGCCGAGCATGGGCCGGTGTTCGCCTTCGCCAAGCACGAGGGCGTGCCGGCCGGCGACCCCAACGCCGGGGTCAGCATGGCCGAGTGGATGGCCTCAGCCGGCTGAGGGCGCGGCGTCGGCCTGCAGCCGGCTGAAGATCATCTTGCCGGAGGGGCTCTGCAGCACCGAGGTGACCTCCACCTTGACGGTCTGGCCCAGCAGCTTGCGGCCACCCTCCACCACGATCATGGTGCCGTCGTCCAGGTAGGCCACGCCCTGGTCGTACTCCTTGCCCTCCCGGATGATGCGCACCGTCAGCGGCTCGCCGGGCAGCACGGCCGGCTTGAGGGCGTTGGCCAGCTCGTTGACGTTGAGGACCTCGATCTCCTGGATCTGGGCGACCTTGTTGAGGTTGTAGTCGGTGGTGACGATGGCGGCGCCCAGGTCGCGTGCCAGCCGCACCAGCCGGGCGTCCACCGGCTCGGTGCCGCTGGGGTCGGTGCTGCGCACCGAGAAGGTGCCGTTGGACTCCTTCTTCAGGTCCTCCACCATGTCCAGGCCACGCCGCCCCCGCGCCCGTTTGAGGGGGTCGGGCGAGTCGGCCACCAGCTGCAGCTCCTCCAGCACGAAATCCGGCACCACGATGGCGCCCGACAGGAAGCGGGTGCGCAGCACGTCCAGGATGCGGCCGTCGATGATGGCGCTGGTGTCGATGAGGCGGGTCTGGGTGGGGGTGGGGCGTGACCGCACGCCCACCAGGCGCAGGATGTCCACGTGCTTGCGCGCGGCGATGCGGCTGAAGGTGTAGGCCACGATCAGCACCACGGGCAGCAGCAGGTAGCGGCCCACCACGGGCAGGCGCACCACCGCCAGGCCCGCCAGCGCGGCGGCCACCAGGCCCACCACCAGCCCGAGCGCGCCCACGGTGAGCTCGGCCGCCGAACGCCGGTCGGCCGCGCGCTCGATGGCGCGCAGGCGGCCCGCCAGCCAGCGGCCCGCCATGCCGCCGATGAGGAAGCCCAGCAGCACGCCCACCACCACCACGGCCGCCCATGCGCCGTAGTGCCACGGCGAATCGAACCACTTGCGCAGCGGCAGCGCGGCGCCGGCCTGATAGCCGGCCAGACCACCGAGGAGGGCCAGCGTGAGCCGGCTCACCACCACCATTCCGCGCGCACGCTGCGGAGGGGGCGCCGCCGATGCACCGGGTGTGGGTGTTGGCGGGGCGGGGAGCGTGGCGGAGATTCCTTCCTTGGGTGTGGCCCGATGACGGTTGTGGCGCGATTTCGCGCCCCACAGGGTAATGCACGAGGCCTTGGAACTGCATTTCCCGAGCCGGACCGCCACCCGGCGGCCCGTCACGGTGACTTGGGATCAGTCGATCGAACCCTCGTCGTCGTCATCGAGGTCCAGTCCCGAGGAGGCGACGCGCGCCGTCCCCGCCCGGGCCCGACCGATCTCCTCAAGGAGGTTCTCCAGGAAGTCCACGGCTTCCTGCTCCTCCATGTCACAGGCGTACATCAGCTCGCTCGCCAGGATCTTCTTGGCGCGCCCGAACATCTGCTTCTCGCCGGTGGACAGCCCCTTGTCGATGTCCCTGATCGACAGGTTGCGCACCACCTCGGCCAGCTCGAAGATGTCGCCGGTCTTGATCTTGTCGCGGTTGTGCTTGAACCGCCGGTTCCAGTTCTTGGGCATCTGCGTTCCGTCGTCACGCAGCACGCCCAGCACCTCCTCGACGGTCTCCTGGCTGATGACCCGCCGCAAGCCCGCGCGCTCGGCGTTCTCCGCCGGCACCATCACGGTCATGTCGTTGTAGAGGATCTGAATGGTGAGGTACTCGCGGTGCTGCCCGAGGACCTCCTTCATCTCCTTCTTCTGGACCACACCGGCCCCGTGGTGTGGGTACACCACTTTGTCGCCGACCTCGTACACGGGTCCCCCCTGCTCACTGGTTGACAAACCGGCGTCGGTCATCGCGCACACGCCTCATCCAAGGCACCCGCGATGTCCTCAACCGTTGCGAGGCGCAGCCCACGGGGAGAGCCGTCACCGTCACCTGCCATCCGTGGCAACACCGCGACGTCCAGTCCCTGGGCCGCGATCGCGTGCAGACGCCGCGATGCGTGGCCGGCGGGGCGGACGCCACCGGTCAATCCGAGCTCGCCGAACGCAGCCGAACCACGGGTGAGGGGCACACCGCGGAACGCGCTTGCGATTGCGAGCGCGATGGCGAGGTCGGCGGCCGGGTCGATGGCCCGGGCACCTCCCGCCACACTCACGAACACGTCCTGATCCCCCAGGCGCATGCCACCGTGGCGCGCGAGCACCGCGATGACCTGTGCCAGACGGGTGCGGTCCACCCCCACCGCGACGCGGCGCGGGGGGACCACCTCGGTGTGGCCCACCAGGGCCTGCACCTCCACCAGCACGGCGCGACTTCCCTCGATCGCCGGGAAGACGCATGACCCGACCCGGTTACCGACTTCGGCAAGGAAGACGGCGCTGGGATCGGGCACGGAGACCAGGCCCTGCGGCCGCATCTCCAGCACTCCGGACTCGTTGGTCGAGCCGAAGCGGTTCTTGGTGGCGCGGAGCACGCGGTGGGCCCGCATCTCCTCGCCCTCGAAGGTGATGACGCAGTCCACCATGTGCTCCAGCATGCGGGGACCCGCCAGGCCCCCGTCCTTGGTGACCTGCCCCACCAGCAGCATCGCCACGTCGCGTTCCTTGGCGACGCGCATCAGCTCGCCGGTGGCCTGCCGCACCTGCGACACCGAGCCGGGGCCGCCGTCGGCGGCGTCGGACACCAGCGTCTGGATGGAGTCGATGGCGCACACGGCCGGCCGGTGCGCCTCGATTGCCGCGACGACCGTCTCCAGGCGGGTCTCGGCCAGCACGCCCACGCTGTCGGTGGGTGCGGTGAGGCGCATCGCGCGGGTGCGCACCTGCGCCAGCGACTCCTCGCCGGTGACCAGCAGCACGTCGCGGCCGGCCTCGCCCAGCGCGGCCAGCGCCTGCAGCACCATGGTGCTCTTGCCGATGCCGGGCTCACCGCCCACCAGCACCAGCGACCCGGGAACGAGACCCCCGCCCAGCACGCGGTCCAGCTCCTCCAGCCCGGTGGCCATGCGGGCCGGCGGGGCCTCGGCGGTGTCGCCCAGGCGCACCACGCCGGGGACCACCTCCAGCGCGCGCCCGCGCGGCGTGGCCACGGCCTCGCTCACCGCGCCCCACGCCTGGCATGAGGCGCAACGCCCAACCCACCGGGGATGCGTCGCACCGCACTCCCCGCAGACAAACACGTTCTGTGTGCGCGCTCGGCCCACGGACCCCCAACCACGGGTGCGGCCCCGCACAGGGCGGGACCGCACCGGACAACACAACGTTACGACTCCGAGGGCTCCGCCGGCGACTGCTCGCCACCGGCCGCCGCGCCCACCACCTCGGGCTCGGGCGCGGTGGGGACCAGCTTCACGCCGTCGCCCTCACGGTCCACCAGCACCGTGCTGCCCTCCACGAGCGTGCCCTTGAGCAGCTCGTCGGCCAGCGGGTCCTCGATGAGGCGCTGGATGGAACGACGCAGCGGGCGCGCCCCCATGGTGGGGTCGTACCCCTGCTCCACCAGCAGGTCCTTGGCGGCCTCGGTGAGCTGCAGCGCCAACCCGTGCTCGGCCATCTGCTTCTTGAGCCGCACCATCAGCAGGTCGACGATCTCGGTGATCTCGTCGCGGGTGAGCTTGTGGAAGACGATGATCTCGTCGATGCGGTTGAGCAGCTCGGGCCGGAACACCTTCTTGAGCTCACCCATGATGCGCGACTTCATGTCGTCGTAGGTGAGGCCCGTCTCGTCGGTGACCGAGAAGCCCAGCGGGGTGTTGCGGCTGATCGTGGACGCCCCGATGTTGGAGGTCATGATCACGATGCAGTTCCGGAAGTCCACGGAGCGGCCCTGCGCGTCGGTGAGGCGCCCGTCCTCCAGCATCTGCAGGAGGATGTTGAACACCTCGGGGTGGGCCTTCTCCACCTCGTCCAGCAGCACCACCGAGTACGGCTTGCGGCGCACCTGCTCGGTGAGCTGCCCGCCCTCGTCGTAGCCCACGTAGCCGGGCGGGGAACCCACCAGGCGGCTCACCGCGTGCTTCTCCATGTACTCGGACATGTCCACCTGGATCAGCGCGTCCTCGTCGCCGAACAGGAACTCGGCCAGGGTGCGCGCCAGCTCGGTCTTCCCGACGCCCGAGGGGCCCAGGAAGATGAAGCTGCCCGCGGGGCGCTTGGGGTCCTTGATGCCCGCGCGCGTGCGCCGGATGGCGCGGCTGACGGCCGTGATGGCGGCCTCCTGCCCGATGACGCGCTTGTGCAGCTCCTCCTCCATGCGCAGCAGCTTGCGGGACTCAGCCTCGGTGAGCTTGAACACCGGGATGCCGGTCCACATGGAGACGATGTCGGCGATCTCCTCCTCGCCGATGGAGGGCCGGGGACCGCCGTCCTCGGACTTCCACTCCTCCTCCAGCTCCCGCTTCTTGTTGGTGAGGCGGCGCTCCTTGTCGCGCAGGTTGGCGGCCTTCTCGAACTCCTGCGCCTCGATGGCCGCCTCCTTCTCCTTGCGCACGGTCTCGATCTCGTCCTCGAGCTCGCGGTAGGAGGGCGGCGCGGTCATGGTGCGGATGCGCATGCGGCTGGCGGCCTCGTCGATGAGGTCGATGGCCTTGTCCGGCAGGAAGCGCTCGGAGATGTAGCGGTCGGCCAGGTTGGCGGCCGCCTCCAGCGCCTCGTCGGTGATGGTGCACTTGTGGTGCGCCTCGTACCGGTCGCGCAGGCCGCGCAGGATCTGGACGGTCTCCTCCTGGGAGGGCTCCTCCACGCGGATCTGCTGGAAGCGGCGCTCCAGGGCGGAGTCGCGCTCCAGGTACTTGCGGTACTCGTCCAGCGTGGTGGCGCCGACGGTCTGCAGCTCCCCGCGGGCCAGGGCCGGCTTGAGGATGCTGGCCGCGTCGATGGCGCCCTCGGCGGCACCGGCGCCCACCAAATTGTGCAGCTCGTCGATGAACAGGATGATGTCGCCCCGCTGGGTGATCTCCTTCATCACCTTCTTGAGGCGCTCCTCGAACTCACCGCGGTACTTGGACCCGGCCACCAGGGCCGCCAGGTCGAGCGTGTAGATCTGCTTGTTCTTGAGCAGGTCGGGCACCTGGTTGCCGGCGATGCGCTGGGCCAGGCCCTCCACCACGGCGGTCTTGCCCACGCCGGGCTCCCCGATGAGCACGGGGTTGTTCTTGGTGCGGCGCGACAGGATCTGCATGACGCGCTCGATCTCGCTCTGGCGCCCCACCACGGGGTCGAGCTTGCCGTCCACCGCGAGCTTGGTGAGGTTGCGGCCGAACTGGTCCAGCAGCTTGCTGGACTTCTTGTCGGGCTGCTGCCCGCCACCGGTGGCCGCGCCCTGCTGCCGCCGACCCGGGCCGGACAGCATGCGGATGATCTCGTTGCGGATCTTCTCGCTGTCGGCGTCGAAGTCGGTGAGGATGCGGGCGGCGACGCCCTCGTTCTCGCGCACCAGCCCCAGCAGGATGTGCTCGGTGCCGATGTAGTTGTGGCCCAGCGACAGCGCCTCGCGCAGCGCGAGCTCCAGCACCTTCTTCGCCCGGGGCGTGAACGGGATCTGGCCGGAGGTGACCTCCTCACCGGAGCCGACGATGCGGATGACCTGCGCCCGCACCTCCTCGACGGTGATCTCCAGCTGCTCCAGCACGCGGGCCGCGAGGCCCTCCTCCTCACGCAGCAGCCCAAGGAGGATGTGCTCAGTCCCGATGTAGTTGTGCTTGAGGGTGCGCGCCTCTTCCTGTGCCAGGACAACCACCTGCCGCGCCCGCTCGGTGAACCTCTCAAACAACGGGAGAACCCCTTTTTCTCAAGCGACGGTCACGTGGGGCGACCGACGCGTGGACCGGGACCGGTGTGATCCGGGGATGGAGGGCGGTGGGACGACCACCGCCGACCCGCCTGAGAACCGCACCGTGGTCCTGAATGAGACCCACGAACACCAGTGTTGAAGAACGGAGATGGTAGCACGGCCCTCGCCTGGCCCGACTCATCGGTCGGCCCGAGGTCCGCCTGAAATGTTGGGGTTTGGCCAGGTCTCGGGGCAACCCCCGGACGTCTAGAAACCCTCGTCCCCCATCGGCGCGGCCCCCATCCCCCGGGCGGCGCCGAGACCGTCCCCCGCGCCGCGCGCGAGGGACGTGAGCCGGTTAGTGCCGGACCTTGCGGTCCTGGTCCGGGTAGGCCAGCAGGCCCATGGTGCGGGCGCGCTTGACGGCCTTGGAGACGGCCGCCTGCTGGCGGCGCGACAGACCGGTGATGCGACGGGAGCGGATCTTGCCCCGCTCGCTGACGAACCTGCGCAGCGACGGGAAGTTCTTCCAGTCCAGGTCCTCCATCGGCAGGCGCGGACGGCGCTTGCGGGCGGCTGGGCTGATGCCCTTCCCCTTCTTCTTGGCGCGGCTGCGGGCCCTCGGCTTGGCCATGTACTCCTCGGACTGTCGATTGGTGCCTGAAGCGGCTGAGGACTATAGCCCATTCACCGTGGGACGTGGGAGCGCGGCCGCGACGGACTCCGGATCGGCGCTGCCGAGGGCACTCGCCAGGCGCCTTCTGGCGCGGTGGAGCCGCACGCGCGCGGCGCCCGGACGGATCCCCGCGATCGCGGCGGCCTGCGCCGGTGTCAGCCCCTCCCACACGGTGAGGGTGAGCAGCTCCCGGTCGGGCTCGGGCAGGGCCGCCAGGGCCCGCCGCACCCGGGGGTCGGGCTCGTCGGAGGCGTCCTGGGGGGCCGGGGCCACCGCGAGCAGCTCGCGCAGGTCCGACGCCGCCGCGTGACGGCGCACCTCGTCGCGGTGGTGCGCCAGCACCAGGCGACGCGCCGCCCCGAACAGCCACAGCCGGTCGTCCGGCGGGGCCGGCAGGGCGTCGCGGCGGCGCCAGGCCAGCAGGTACAGCTCGGCCAGCAGGTCGGCCGCGTCCTCGCGCACACGCACCCGGCGGACCAGATAACCCAGCAGCTCCGGGGCCGTGCGGCGGTAGAGGTCCTCGACGTCGCTCACCGGCCGTCCCCCGGGATGTGCGGAGCCTGGCCGGGCAGGCACAGGTGCGGGTCGCGCACGGCGCGCACCACGGCGGCGCGGTCCCCCGATGCCGTCACGGTCACCAGACCCGGCAGCCACCCGAAGCGGGTTGCACGCGGGAGGCCGTCGTCGCCGATCTCGCCGTCCGGCGCCGGGTGCGGGTCCAGGTCGCGCACGGCCGACGATGCGAGCAGCGCCCGCAGGGCCCGTACCGATGCCGCCATCCCGGCGCGGTCACCGTGGGCGTCGGCCACCGCCCACGCGTCGGTCCATGCGCAGGCGGCCCCGTCGGCCACGTAGCCCCGGGCCGCGCCGAGCGTGACCGAGGAGTTGGGCTGCGGGGTGAAGTAGACGCGCTCAACCAGGCCGCGCTGGGCCGCGTACCCCGGGGGGAAGGCGATGTCGCCGGTGAGCCGGCCGACCTCCGTGGTGAAGTCCGGTGCGTCCATGCGCAGCACCTCGCCGGGACCGCCGGCGGGCACCTCCTCGGGCGGCAGGGTGGTGCCGGTGTGCGTGCCCGCCACGTGCACCGCCAGCGCGGTGCCCGTGCCCACGGCCACCACCCCCAGGGCCAGCGCCAGCACCCGCCGGCGCCGCCGCGAGGCCCCGGAGGGCACGCGCACGGCCGCGGGGGGCTCCACGGCGTCGCGCAGGCCCGCCACCAGGGTCGCCAGCGCGGCGTCCAGGTGGCGCCCCTCGGGCGCGGCAGGCGCCGCCGCGCGCAGTGCCGCGTCCAGGCTCCCGTCGGTGTGGTCGTCTCGATGCATGCGGGCGCTCCCTCCCGGCGGCCCCGACGGCCGCCCTCACCAGCACATGCGCGGGCGTTACACCCGCCGGGCCGCCGCGGTGACGCGCGCCACCAGATCCCGCGCCGCGAAGGGCTTCACCACGTAGTCGTCGGCGCCCGCGTCGTAGGCGCTGCGCAGGTTGGCGGCGCCCCCCAGGGCGCTCAGCATCACGATGCCGCAGTCCACGCCGGCCCGCAGGGAGGCCGCCACGGCCAGGCCGTCGCCGGGCATCATCACGTCCAGCACCGCCACGTCGGGCGGGCGCTGCGCGGCCAGGCTCAGCGCCGCGTGGCCGTCGGTGGCCTGCATCACCTCGAACCCGGCCCCCTCCAGACGCAGGGCGACCAGCTCGCGGATCTCCGCGTCGTCGTCGGCCACCAGCGCCAGGGGCCGCGCGGACATCAGGTGCGCATGGCGGGGAACAGGATGACCTCGCGGATACTGGTGCTGCCCGTGAACAGCATCACCAGGCGGTCGATGCCGAAGCCCAGGCCGCCGGCGGGCGGCATGCCGTGCTCCAGGGCCGCCAGGAAGTCCTCGTCCATGGGGTTGGCCTCGTCGTCGCCGGCCTCGCGATCGGCCTGCTGCATGAGGAACCGTTCGCGCTGGTCGTCCGGGTCGTTGAGCTCGCTGAACGCGTTGGCGATCTCCATGCCGCCCGCGAACGCCTCGAAGCGCTCCACGGTGTCCGGGTCGTGCGGGGTGCGCTTGGCGAAGGGCGACAGCGCCAGCGGGTAGTCCAGCAGGAAGGTGGGCTGCACCAGCGTGGGCTCGAGGGTCTGGGTGAGCAGCTCGTCCACCAGCTTGGCCCACGGCACGCCGTCGGGCGCGTCCAGGCCCCGCTCGCGCATGCGCGCCCGCAGGGCGTCGGCGTCGGCGTGCTCCCGGACGTCGATGCCGCTGGCGTCGGCCACGGCCTGGCGCAGGTCCAGGCGCGGCCAGGGGGGCGTGAAGTCGATGGTGCCGTCCTTCCAGGGCACCACCATCGAGCCGGTGGCGTGCTGGGCGGCCTGGCTCACCAGCTGCTCCAGCATCTCGGCCACGTGCCGGTAGTCCACGTAGGCCTCGTAGGTCTCCACCATCGTGAACTCGGGGTTGTGCTTGTAGCTGACGCCCTCGTTGCGGAAGTCCTTGCCCAGCTCGTACACCCGCTCCATGCCGCCCACCAGGCAGCGCTTCAGGTACAGCTCCGGCGCGATGCGCAGGAACAGGTCGCGGTCGAGCTGGTTGTGGTGGGTCACGAACGGGCGGGCCGCGGCGCCGCCGTACTGCGGCTGCAGCACCGGCGTCTCCACCTCGATGAAGCCGCGGTCGTCCAGGAACCGGCGCACCGCGGTGATGGTGCGCGCGCGCACGGTGAAGGCGTTGCGCACCTCGGAGCTGGCCATCAGGTCCAGATACCGCTGCCGGTAGCGGGTCTCCGGGTCCTTCAGGCCGGCGTGCTTGTCCGGCGGGGGACGCAGCGCCTTGGCCAGCACGGTGACCGACGTGGCGGCCACCGACAGCTCGCCGCGCTTGGTGCGGGCCACGGGGCCCTCCACGCCCAGGAGGTCACCCAGGTCGCAGTCCAGCAGGCGGGCCATGGCCTCATCGCCCAGGCGGTCGATGGACGCCCACACCTGGATGCGACCGTCGCGGTCCTCCAGGTCAAGGAACGCCACCTTGCCCTGCCCGCGCCGCGCCAGCAGCCGGCCGGCCACCCGCACGGGCTCGGTGCCCTCCTCGCCGGCCTCCAGCGACTCGTGCGTGGCCCGCACCTCGGCGATGGCCGCCCTGCCCGGGAACGTCCGGGGGAACGGCTCGATGCCCGCCTCGCGCAGCGCCGCCGCCTTGGCGCGCCGCTCGGCGATGAGCCGCTCAAGCCCCCCGGCCGCCTCCTCGGGTGGCGGCGGCTCAGCCGTGGGCGCCACCGGTCTCGATCTTCACCACCTGGTACTCGATGGCGCCGCGCGGCGCCGGGATGGTGACCTTCTCGCCCTTCTTGCGGCCCAGCAGGGCCTTGCCCACCGGGCTCTCGTTGGACAGCCGGCGGTTGCGCGGGTCGGCCTCGGCGGAGCCCACGATGCTGTACTCCACCGACTCCTTGGTCTTCGTGTTCTTCAGCGTCACGTGGGCGCCGATGGACACGGTGGCCGTGTCGATGTGCTCGGTGTCCACCACGCGGGCGTTCCGCAGCTTGGCCTCGAGCGCCAGGATGCGGCTCTCCACCTGGGCCTGCTCGTTCTTGGCATCGTCGTACTCGGAGTTCTCGGAGATGTCCCCGAACTCCCGGGCCTCCTTGATGCGCTGGGCCACCTCGCGACGCTTGACGGTGGACAGATGCTCGATTTCGTCCTTGAGCTTGCGGTAGCCCTCTTCGGTGAGGATGACTTCGCGGTCCATCGTCGAGCATCTCCTTAGGTCAGGAGCGACAGGGCATGGGGTGAGGCGGGCGCGAGCGGCGCAGAACGCTAGTTCAGGTGCCGCGCCGTTGCAAGCTCGCGGGTGCCGGCCAGTTCGCGGAGACGCTCCAGCGCGGCGTCCAGATCCTCGATCACCAGCAGCTCGTTGACCGCCGACTGGGGAACGTGCTCGCCGGCCAGGTACCACGGGTAGAACTTGCGCAGGTGGTGGGCGGCGCGGTGGTCGCCCATGAGCCCGCGCACCTGCCCGGCGAACCCCACGAGCTCGTCCACCACCCCCGGCAGGTCCGGGCGCGCGCTGGGCCGCCCCCGCGCCATGGCGCCGAACAGCCAGGGATCACCCAGCGCGGCGCGCCCGATCATCACCGCCGCGCAGCCGGTGCGCTCCATCACCTCGCGGGCACCCGCGGGCGTGGTGATGTCACCGCTGGCCATCACGGGGATGTCCACCGCCGCCACGACGTCCGCGGTGATGGCGTGGTCGGCGGTGCCGCGGTACTCCTCGGCCGCGGCCCGGGGGTGGAACGCGATGGCCGCGGCGCCCGCATCCTGGAACCGCAGGGCCGCCTCCACGGGGCGGGCCTCGTCCGGGGTGATGCCGCGGCGCATCTTCACCGTGACGGGGATGCTGACGGCCGCCGCCATGGCCGACACGATGGCGCACGCGCGGTCCATGTCGGCCAGCAGCGCGGCGCCGGCGCCCGTCTTGCGCACCTTTGCCACGGGGCACCCCATGTTGATGTCCACCAGGTCGGCGCCCGCCTCCTGCGCGGCCGCGGCCGCCTCGGCCATGGCCCCGGGGTCGGCCCCGAACAGCTGGATGCCCGTGAGGGTCTCGCGGGGGTCCACCCGCAGCATGGCCACGGTGCGGGCGTTGCCGTGGTGCACGCCCATGCTGGCCACCATCTCCGACACCGCCAGCCCGGCCCCGTGGCGCTGGGACTGCGCGCGAAACGGCCAGTCGGCGATGCCCGCCAGCGGCGCCTGCACCACCCGGTTGGGCACCCGCAGCGCCCCGATGTGGAAGGGCTGCGCCAGCGGCCAGGCGCCGTCGGCGGCGGCGTGCACCACGCCGGCCTCCCGCTCGGCCACCACCGCGCGCATGCGCTTCTTCACGTGGCCAGCTCGCCCACGTTGAGCTCGTAGATCAGGCGCAGGCCCTCCAGGGTGAGCATCGGGACATTCTCCTCGACCTCCTCCGACAGGGCGCACACCATGGGTGCCAGGCCCCCGGTGGCCACCACCGTGGCCGCGCCGCCCAGCTCCTCCCGGATCCTGTTGACCAGCCCGTCCACCATGGCCACGGCGCCCAGGATGACCCCCGAGCGCATGCTCTCCACGGTGGAGCGACCGATGGTGCGCTGCGGCGGCACCAGGTCCACACGGGCCAGGCGCGCGGCGCGCTGGGCCAGCGCGTCCAGGGAGGTCTCGATGCCCGGGGCGATGGCGCCGCCCAGGTACACGCCCTCCGCGCTCACCACGTCGAACGTTGTGGCGGTGCCCAGGTCCACCACGATCACGGGCCCGCCGTAGCGGCGGAACGCGGCCACCGCGTTCACGATGCGGTCGGCCCCCAGCTCACGTGGGTTGTCGATGGCCAGCGGCATGCCGGTGCGGATGCCGGGGCCCACCACAAGGGCGGGGCGGTCGAGGTAGCGCGCGCCCAGGGCGGTGTAGCCGGAGGTGAGGGCGGGCACCACCGAGGCCACGATCATGGCCTCCAGATCGTCCAGGCTGCCGCCGCGGAGCCGCAGGATCTGGTCGTGCGCCGCCGCCAGCTCGTCGGCCGTGGCACCCCGTTCGGTGGAGATGCGCCACTCGTGCTGCAGCTTGGCGCCCACGAACACGCCGGCCATGGTGTGCGTGTTGCCGACGTCCACCGCCAGCAGCGCCGTCGCCACGCCGCGCCTACCCGTGTGCCCGGTCGGACGGCTTCTCGCCGCCCTCGGGCTTGAGGATCTCCAGCGTGACGTCCTGCGTGGTGTCGATCTCCACGCGGGGGATGATGCGCGACGGCCGGTTCTTGTCCCACACCCACACGTCCTCCATCACGATGTGGAAGTGCGGGTAGGACGGCTGCGGTGTGAAGTGCCGCGCGAAGCGGTTGCACAGGTAGGTGGTGTCCGAGGTCAGCACGCAGTACGTGAACAGCGGGTACACGTCCGCGTACTCCCGCCGCAGCCGCAGCTCCAGCTCGGCCTCGTACTCCTCGAGTTCATCGGTGTGCGACACGACAGCCCCCTCGGGTCTCCGGACGTCCGAGTCTAGTGGAGGTCCGCCGCAACCCGCACCACGGCCTGCTCCGCCTCCGGCAGGGCGGCGCACGCGGCGGCCAGGGTGGTGCCGTCGGGGAGGGCCGGCGCGGGGTCCAGGTCCAGCAGGGGGATCAGGGCGAAGCGGCGGTCGCGCAGGCGCGGGTGGGGCACCGTGAGCTCCGGCGCGTCCCAGACGCCGCCGTCCCACAGCAGCACGTCGCAGTCCACCGCCCGCGGCCCGAACCGGGGCCCGGGAACGCGCCCCACGGCCCGCTCGGCGGCACGGATGCGGTGCAGCAGGCGCGGCGGTGACAGGTGCGTGCGCACGCGGGCCGCGGCGTTGAGGAACGCCGGCTGGTCCACCACCAGCTGGGGGGCCGTCTCGTAGACGGGGCTCGTGGCCTCCACCACCACGCCGTGGTCGCGCAGGTGCCCCAGGAGCTCCCGCATGTGCTGTGCGCGGTCGCCCAGGTTGGCGCCCAGCCCCAGCCAGTAGCGGTGCGTGCGGTGCCGGTGCAGCCGAACCCCGGTGTGGGCCACGCGCTGGGGCAGGTCCACATCGGGCTTGCGCAGGGTCACCGTGACCTCCGCGGCCAGCGACTCCGCCAGGGCCCGGTCGGCGATGCGGCCCGCCACGTGCTCCAGCAGGTCGGCGGGGTCCTGGGCCAGCCAGGCGCTCGACATCGGCGGTGAGGGTGGCGTAGTCCACGGTGTCGGCCAGGCGGTCGGAGGCCACGCCGGGGCACCGAGCAGCCGCAGCTTCCAGGTCCACCACGAACCGCTGGCCGTCGCGGCGTTCGTGCGGGTGCACGCCGTGGTGGCCGAACACCTCCAGCCCCGCCACCAGGATGGTGACCTGGCCCTCGCCGTCAGGCATCGGCGCGCTCCCGCACCGCCCGCCACACCCGCAGGGCGTCCACGGTCTCCGCCACGTCGTGCACGCGCACCACGTCGGCGCCGCCGTGCACGGCCGCCAGCGCCGCCCCCAGGCTGCCCGCCATGCGCCCCTCCACGGGGCGGTGGGTCAGCAGGCCCACCATGCCCTTGCGCGAGGCGCCCACCACCACGGGGCGGCCCAGCGCCCGCACGCGCGGCAAACCGGCCAGCAGGGCCAGGTTGTGTTCCAGGGTCTTGCCGAAGCCGATGCCGGGGTCCAGCAGCACCCGCGCCTCCGGCACGCCCGCGGCCACCGCGGCCGCAAGGCGCCGCTCCAGGAACCCGCACACCTCACCCACCACGTCGTCGTAGCTTGGGGCCTGCTGCATGTCGCGCGGCTGCCCGCGCATGTGCATCAGGCAGAGGCCCACCCCGCGGTCGGCCACCAGCCCCAGCAGGTCGGGGTCGTCCCGGCCGGCGGACACGTCGTTCACCAGCAGCGCGCCGTGGTCGAGGGCCACCTCGGCCACCGCCGCCCGCGTGGTGTCGATGGACAGCGCCACCCCCGGGGGCACCGCCGCCAGCGCGTCCAGCACCGGACGCAGGCGGCGCAGCTGCTGGTCTGCGGACACGCGCTCGGCGCCCGGCCGGGTGCTCTCCGCGCCCAGGTCCACGATGGCGGCCCCGTCGGCGGCCAGGCGCGCCACGCTGGCGCCCGCGGCGTGGGCCGCCAAGTGGTCACCCCCGTCGGAGAACGAGTCGGGGGTGACGTTCACCACCCCCATCACGCAGGGCGAGGTGAGCCAGGCCAGCGGGTCCGCGGGGTCAGCCGCACTCCGGCGGGAGATCATGGATGTGGGGCGTCCGAGCGCCGGGTCGGGCGGGTTTCCGGGCGTATCCACGCCGTGGGATCCGCCGGGGTGAGGCTCAGCCCTCGGCGATGGGCTGCCCGGGGGCGGCCGGCGGGATCAGCGGGCGGCGCGACCCGGAGTCCTGGCTGGGCGTGGCGCCACCATCGTCGGACAGGCGGCGGCGGGCCTCCTCGTCCTTCGAGCGGAACACGTCCTCCTCGGAGGCCCCGGCCAGCAGCGCCAGGAACTCCTCGCGCTCGATGGTCTCGCGGCGCAGCAGCACCTGGCTGATGTGCTCGAGCTCCTCGCGGTGCTCGGACAGGATGTCGCGGGCTCGCTGGTGGGCGTCCTCGATGAGCCGGCGGATCTCGGCGTCGATCTCGCGCGCGGTCTCGTCGGAGTAGTCGGGCTCGGAGTGCAGGTCGCGACCCAGGAACGGGGCGCCGTGGCTGTGGCCAAGCACGCGCGGGCCCAGCTTGTCGCTCATGCCGTAGCGCATGATCATGGCCTTGGCGGTGCTGGTGACGCGCTCGAGGTCGCTGGATGCGCCGGTGGTGACCTCGTTGAACACCAGCTCCTCGGCCGACCGGCCGCCGAGGGTCATGGCCATCTGGTCCTCCAGCTCCGCGCGGGTGCTGTTGAACTTGTCCTCGGTGGGCATGGAGATGGTGACGCCCAGGGCCTGACCGCGCGACACGATGCTGATCTTGTGCACCGGGTCGGCGTTGGGCAGGAAGTGGCCCACCAGCGCGTGGCCCATCTCGTGGTAGGCGGTGACCGCGCGTTCCTTGTCGTTGAGCAGGCGGCTCTTCTTCTCGGGACCCGCGATGACGCGCATGATCCCCTCCTCCAGCTCGGCCTGCTCGATCACGCGCTTGCCCTTGCGGGCCGACAGGAGGGCGGCCTCGTTGACCAGGTTGGCCAGGTCGGCGCCGGTGAATCCGGGGGTCTGACCCGCCAGGGCGTTGAGGTCGATGTCCTTTGCGATGGGCTTGCCCTTGGTGTGCACCTTGAGGATCTCGGCGCGGCCCTGGCGGTCGGGGCGGTCCACCACGATCTGGCGGTCGAAGCGGCCGGGGCGCAGGAGGGCGGGGTCGAGGATGTCGGGACGGTTGGTGGCGGCGATGAGGATGATGTTGTCCTTCGCCTCGAAGCCGTCCATCTCGACCAGCAGCTGGTTGAGGGTCTGTTCGCGCTCGTCGTGACCGCCGCCCAGGCCGGCGCCGCGGTGACGACCCACGGCGTCGATCTCGTCCATGAAGATGATGCAGGGCGAGTTCTGCTTGGCCTGCTCGAACAGGTCACGCACGCGCGAGGCGCCCACGCCCACGAACATCTCCACGAAGTCGGAACCGGAGATCGAGAAGAACGGCACGCCGGCCTCGCCGGCCACCGCCCGCGCCAGCAGCGTCTTGCCGGTGCCGGGGGGGCCGAACAGCAGCACGCCCTTGGGGATGCGCGCGCCCAGCGCCTGGAATTTTTTGGGATTCTCCAGGAACTCCTTGATCTCCTGGAGTTCCTCCACGGCCTCGTGGGCACCCGCCACGTCCTTGAACGTGATCTTGGGCGCGTCGACGGACATGCGTTTGGCGCGCGACTTGCCGAAGCTCATCACCTTGGAGCCGCCGCCCTGCATGCGGTTCATCAGGTAGAACCAGAACACGATGAACAGGGCGATGGGGGCCAGGGTCACGAACGCCCCCCACCACGCCGAGGTGGCGCGGCCGGCCACCGTGTAGCTGGTGCCGGAGGTGTCCAGCGGCTTGAAGATGTCGTAGTTGTCCGGGTAGCCCATCGACCACTTGTGGCCGTCGGTGGTGCTCACCTGGATCGTCTGGGCCGGCAGGTCGATCTTGGCCGACGACACCTGCTTGTTCTCGATCAGCTTGACGATGCTGGGGAAGTCGGGCTTCTTCTCGCCACCGGAGTGGGAGGCCACGACCTCCATCATCACGAAGGCCAGCAGCAGCACGATCAGGATGGGAAATGCTGCGCTCTTGAAGAACCGGGTCACATCGCCCTCGCTGGAGAACCCGGACCCGCGAGGCTCGCGGACCCAAGGGCAGCGAGGATAGCAGCGGGTGCCACGGCCCTCATCCGTCCGGGGTTCCCGGGCTGAAGGCGGCGATATGGGGCAGATTGCGGAACCGCTCGGCGTGGTCCAGCCCGTACCCCACCACGAACACCTCCGGCAGATCGAAGCCCACGTACTTGGGCTGCATCGGCAGGCGGCGGTGGTTGGGCTTGGTCAGCAGCGAGCACACCTCCAGCGACGCCGGCTCACGGGAGGCCAGGTTGCGCAGCAGGTAGCTCAGCGTGAGGCCCGAGTCGATGATGTCCTCCACCACCAGCACGTGGCGGCCGGCGATGGGGTGGTCGAGGTCCTTCAGGATGCGCACCACGCCCGATGAGTGCGTGCTGCTGCCGTACGAACTCACGGCCATGAAGTCCAGCTCGCAGGCCACGTCCATGCGGCGCACCAGGTCGGCGATGAAGAAGATGGCCCCCTTCAGCACCCCCACCACCAGCACCTCGCGACCCCGGTAGTCCTCCGAGATCTGCCGGCCCAGCTCGTCGATGCGCTCCTGGAGGCGCTCGGCCGACACCAGCACCTCGCCCGGGCGACCCTGGCTCATCGCGCGTGCACCTCCACCACCACCGCCATCTCGCCCGCCGGCGCCAGCGCCGTGGCATCGGCGCGGTGCCCGGCCACCCACACGGGCCGGCCGTCCGCGTCCTCCACCACCGGCACGGTGCCGCGCAGCCGCGCCGGCACCCCCGCATCGGCCAGCAGGCGACCCACCCGCGCCCGGCCGCCGCCGGCCAGCGCCAGCCGGTCCCCGGGTCGCGGTGACCGCACGGTGAGGGGGCCGTTCACCCGCAGGGCCACGCGGGCCGGGCCGGGCGCCTCGGCGGCGCCGTGGCGCGCCGTGAGCCGCAGGCCGCCGAAGTCCACGCTGCCCGGCACGCTCAGGCGGTCGGCCCGGGGCGTCCGCACGGCGTCCACCACCCGCAGCACCCCCGCCTCGCGCACCACCGCCCGACCGTCCACCTCACAGCGGGCCGGCCCGTCGATGAGCGCCAGCACGCGGTCCACCGCGGCCGCCCCCGCGGCGTCGGGTACGCACCCGGCCCGGTGCAGCAGGCGCCGCACCAGCAGGCGCCGCACCGCGGCCGATTCGCCGGCCAGCCCCGCGATGGAGAGGCCATCGCCCTGGGCGCAGCGCCCCCACGCCTCCCCCTCCAGCGCCTCCAGCAACTCGCGCTCGTCGTCCATGCGCTGCGCGAAGCCGGCCAGGTGGATGGCCGCCCCGCCGTGCAGGGCCTCCAGGTCGGCCATCAACCGCCGCGCCCGCACGCGCGTGCCGCGCGCGTCCCGGTTGGTGGGGTCGTCCACGGCGGTCAGCCCATGCGCGACGCACCATTCGCGGGTCTCGTGGGCGCGCACGCCCAGCAGCGGGCGCGCGAGGTCACCGGATCGCCACCGCATGCCCGCCGCGCCGTCGCGCCCGGTGCCACGCGCCAGCCGCATCAGCACGGTCTCGGCCTGGTCGTCCAGGGTGTGCCCCACCGCGATGGCGGCGCCCGACACGGCGGCGACCTGGCGGGCGGCGGCGTACCGGGCGTCGCGGGCCCGCCGCTGCACACCGGCCCCGGGTTCGAGGCGCAGCCGCACGACGGTGGCGTCCACCCCCAGGCCGTCGGCGATGCGCAGCACGGCCGCGCATTCCTCAGCGGCCTGGGCGCGCAGCCCGTGGTCCACGCTGAGCACGGAGACGGGCCCGTCGTGCAGCGCCACCAGCGCGTGCAGCAACACCAGGGAGTCGGGACCGCCCGACACCATGGCCAGCACCGGCTCGCCCGCGCTCAGCACCCGCCGTTCACGCATGTCGGCGGCGATCCGCCCCAGCAGCGGGTCACCGCGCATCAGCCGGCCTTGCGCATGGCGGACGCGATGCCCGCCAGGTCGCCCAGGTTGATGGGACCCGGGATGGTCTGGATGACGCGCCCCTCCCGGTCCAGCAACACGGTGTGCGGCAGGTTGACGCCCTTGAACGAGCCCACCAGGTCGATGGAGCCCACGCCCACGGGGTACCCGATGTCGTGCTGGTTCACGAAGGCCCGGTTCTTCCCCGCATCGCGGGCCCCCACCGCCACCCCCAGCACCGCGATGTCGCGGTACTTCTGGGAGAACTTCTGCAGCGCGGGCATCTCGTTGACGCACGGCCCGCACCAGTAGGCCCAGAAGTTCAGCAGCACCGGTTTGCCACGATATGCGGACAGCCGCACCTGCGGACCGCCCTTGAGGTTGGCGAGCGTGAAGTCCGGTGCGGCCTCCCTGCTTCCGGGGGGCGGTGTTGCGATGCTGACCCCACCGGAGGCGGAGCATCCGGCGAACACCGAGGCGACGACGACAACGACGACGATGGCGAGGACCCGACGCATCCGGGGTGACGTTACCAGCGCACCGCCCGGCACACCCCCGGCTGGAGGCCCCCTCCGCGCCCTCGACGCGCTGGACCGGCGGGTGGGCCGCCGGCTGCGCGAAACGTCGGCCGCCATGCCCGCGGCGCACACCGCGCTTGTGGCCGCCGGGGAGGTGCTGTCACCCGTCTTCCGGCTGGGCGTGGCGGTGCTGATGGCCCGCAGGGACACGCGCCGGCTGGGCACCGCGGCGCTGGCCGCCTCCGTGGCCGCCGCCATGCTGGGGCGCGTGCTGCGCGAGCGCCTCGGCCGGCCCCGGCCGGGGGACCGCGAGGAGGGCGGGTTCCCCAGCCGCCACGCCGCCGCGGCCACCGCCATCGCCACCGTGGTGTGCGCCTGGCCCGGCCCCCTGGCCACCGCCACGCGGGTCGCGGCCGCCACCGGCCTCGCCGGGCGGGTGGTGTCAGCCCAGCACCACCCCGGCGACATCGCCGGCGGGGCCGCCCTGGGCTGGGTGGCTGGCCGCGTGATCCGCCGCCTCGCGGGGATTCCCCATGGCGGTTCCGCGGGATACGGTGCCCGCAATGGCCGCTGAGCCCGCCCCGCACCCCCACGCCCCCGAGCACGCGACCCTCTCGCCGGCCCAGCGCTGGGCGACGTTCGCCTCGGGTCTGCTGCTGATCCTGGGCCTCCTCGCCATGCTGCGCTCCGGCGTGGGCGACTGGAGCGTGCGCCACGCGCGGCACTTCTTCGAGTGGCCCGCGCACTTCCTCACCGGCGTGGCCCAGTTCGTGATCGGCGTGGTGGGCGTGGCCTGCCTGGGCAGCGAGCACGTCACCCGCGCCTACCTCACGGTGTCGGGCCTCTTCCTGACGGCATGGGCCATCGCGGGCGCCATCCTCAACGCCAACCCGAACGACGTGTTCACACGCAACCCGTGGCTGGTGGGTTTGCATTTGATCTTGGGATTGGTGAGTTTGATTCTGGCGGGCCTCTCCGCACGTGCTGCTCACAGAGTTGCCCTCTGACAATCACGCTCTGTATGGCGGGTCCGGATCGTTGATCGCTACCACAGCGCCCTTGCGGGCTGCGCGGACCTGAGCCGAACCCTCCCCGTCCATGGGTCGGGGGACTCACACCCTGCACCATCCCCAATTTGGGGCGCAGCCGCGTCCCGTGAGGCGGAGACTTCGACATGAGAGCTGCGCAGGACGAGGCCCGCGGGTCGCGGCGAGCAGAGGATGGCTTCTCACAGAGTTGCCCTCTGACAATCACGCTCCGTATGGCGGGTCCGGATCGTTGATCGCTACCACAGCGCCCTTGCGGGCTGCGCGGACCTGAGCCGAACCTCCTCCCCGTCCATGGATCGGGGGGACTCACACCCTGCACCATCCCCACTCTTGGGGCGCAGCCGCGTCCCGTCAGGCGGAGACTTCGACATGAGCCGTGCAGACCGACCGCTCCGCGGGTCGCGGCGGTAGCAGAGTGATGGCTTCTCACAGAGTTGCCCTCTGGACAATCACGCTCCGTATGGCGGGTCCGGATCGTTGATCGCTACCACAGCGCCCTTGCGGGCTGCGCGGACCTGAGCCGAACCTCCCCGTCCATGGATCGGGGGGACTCACACCCTGCACCATCCCCAATTAGGGGCGCAGCCGCGTCCCGTCAGGCGGAGACTTCGACATGAGCCGTGCGACGCGCTACGCGGGTCGCGGGCGCCAAAGGATTCCCGCCTACGCCACCCGGCGTACACGCCCGGTTGGGCGATCAACGCCGTCGCCGGGACCGGCTCCTCCGCGTCCGCCCTCATCACCATGCAGCGGTCCCGTCCCCCCTGTTTCGCCGCGTAGAGGGCCCGGTCGGCTCTGGCCACCAGGTCGGAGCCGTCCAGGCGCTCGCCCTTCGCGTGCTCGGCGATCCCGATGGACACCGTGGTGCCCAGGTGGGCCGCCCCGACGGGGATGCGGCTCTCGGCCACCGCCTTGCGGATGCGCTCGGCCGCCTCGGCCGCCTCCGCCAGCGGGCCGGGGATGACGATCACGAACTCCTCCCCGCCGAAGCGGGCGGGGAGGTCGGATGCCCGGGCGCAGGCCAGGAGGGTGCCCCCCACGCGCGCCAGCAGGCGGTTGCCGTCGGCGTGGCCGTACTGGTCGTTGAACCGTTTGAACCGGTCCAGGTCGAGCAGCAGCAGCGACACCTGGTGGCCGTACCGCTCGGCCCTGCGGAGCTCCCGGGGGAGGGCGTCGGAGATGAAGGCGTAGTTGGGCAGCGCGGTGAGGCGGTCGGTGAGCGACTCGGTGGCCGCCCGGCGCAGGTCGCGGGTGAGCGCCGCGTGGCGCCCCGCCACCAGCAGTGACAGCCCCACGGCCGCCAGCAGGGCCACCACCAGCTGGGCCCCGGACACCCCCGGGTGCTCGGAGGCCAGCGCGAAGGCGAGGGCCGTGACGGCCGCGGTGAGCGCCAGCCCGCGCGGGCCGCACACCGCGGCGGCCAGGGCCACGGGCACCACCAGGAGCGGCCACAGCTGCCAGGCGCCCAGCACGATCAGCAGTGCGGGCACCGCGGTGAGACCGGTCAGCAGGGCCACGCGCCGACGGGCGGCCCGGTGGTCGTCCTGCTGGTATGCCGTGAAGAGGGTCTCGAACATCCGCGTGTGGGACCCTGATGGGGGTCGGCCAGCACGCTACTGCGGGGGTCGGACGGCGCAGGATGCGCACGCCGATACACTCCGCCACCTCACGCGTGCCGGTGGTCCCGCGGGCCCCGGACGCCACCCATCCGCACCTCGTCAAAGGCAGCACGAATGAGCGGCTCGCTCCCCGGAGGATCCACCCCCCATCCCGCGCTGCGGGGCGCCTCGGTGCTGACCCTGCAGGAGTTCCCGCCGGAGGCCGTGGCCGCGGTGCTGGACACCGCCGACGCGCTGGCGGACATGCCGCGCGCCCAGTGGCCCGCGGTGCTGGGCGGCCGGCAGGTGGCGTTGATCTTCGAGCGTCCGTCCACCCGCACGCGCGTGAGCTTCGAGGTGGCCGTCAACCACCTGGGCGGCCACGCCATCGTGCTGGCCGGGCGCGACATGCAGATGGGGCGGGGCGAGACCGTGCAGGACACGGCCAAGGTGCTGAGCCGCATGGTGGACGCCATCGTGCTGCGCACCGGGCCGCACTCCACCATCCAGGAGCTGGCCGCCCACGCGGACGTGCCCGTCATCAACGCCCTCACCTACGAGCACCACCCCTGCCAGGGCCTGGCCGACGTGCTGACGGTGCGGCGGAGGTTCGGCGATGTGGCGGGCCGCCGGGTGGCGTACGTGGGCGACGGCACCAACTGCTGCATCAGCCTGATGATCGCGGGTGCCCTCTCGGGGATGCAGGTGGTGGCCGCCTGCCCGCCCGGCTACGAGCCCGACCCCGACGCTGTGGCCTGGGCCAACGAGGCCGGCCGGCCTCTGGGGGGCGGTGCGTCGGCCGTGACCGACCCGCACGTGGCCGTGGCCGATGCCGACGCCGTGTACACCGACACCTGGGTGTCGATGGGCGACGAGGAGGACGCCGCCCGGCGTCGCCGTGACCTGGCCGACTACGCCATCGACGACGCGCTGCTGGCGTCGGCCGCCCCGGGCGCGGTGGTGCTGCACCCGCTGCCCGCCCACCACGGCGAGGAGGTCACGGCCGAGCTGCTGCACGGGCCGCGATCGGCCGTGTGGGACCAGGCGGAGAACCGCATCTATGCGCAGGCGGCACTGCTGGCGCACGTGCTGGGGTAACACGCGGGGGCACCGGGCCGATGCTGCCCATCTATGACGACGTCCCCACGCGGCGCACCCCGGTGCTCACCATCGGGCTGATCCTGGCGTGCACGCTGGTGTTCCTGTACCAGCATTCGCTGCCCACCAACGCCTCGTTGGGAAGCGTGCAGGCGTTCGAATGTGAATGGGGCGTGGTGCCGGCGCATGTCATCAACGGCGGCGACCCGGCGCTTGACGTGCAGCACCCGGCGCAGGACGGCCACGACATCACGTGCCAGGGTGTCAACCAGCGTCACCAGCGATGGGTGGGCCTCATCACCAGCCTGTTCCTGCACGGCGATTGGCTGCACCTGCTGGGCAACATGCTGTTCCTGTGGATCTTCGGCAACAACGTCGAGGACCGCCTGGGCCGCATCAGGTTCATCCCGTTCTACCTGTTGTGCGGTGTGGTCGCCGGTCTTGTGCAGGCCGCCACGGACTCGGGAAGCGGCGTGCCGCTGATCGGCGCATCCGGTGCCATTTCGGGGATTATCGGTGCATATCTTGTGTTACATCCGCGCGCCGGGGTGTGGACGCTGATCGGGATGGTGATCCCCTGGAAGATCCCCGCCTGGCTGTGGGGCGCGCTGTACTTCGGTCTGCAGTTCATCGCGCTCGGGGGATCCGGCTCACCCCAGGGCGGGGGCATCGCGTACTGGGCGCACATCGGCGGTTTCCTGGCGGGATTGGTGCTGGTGCGCCCCTTCGCCATCGGGCGGCGCGATTCCGGCCCACCGACGGCCCGGCGACCCGCGCCGGGCCCGTCGGCCTGGCGTTAACGCACATCACACGCTAATTGGTGTTGCATACGCTTTCGCTTTTGATGTGCGACTTGAGTTTGCGTGCATGATGTACCTACAGTGCACTCAACCCCTCGCGCATCATGGTCTACAGCGGAGTACACAGATGAGTGAAGAACCGGCCGGCCGGGGACGCATCGGCGCCGAGATCTACGAGCAGGTCGAGCAGCTTGTCGCCTCGGAGGGCCTCAACCGCTCGCAGGCGTTCGAGAAGCTGTCCGAGCAGACGGGGCGTCGCGCAGGCACCGTTGCCGCCAACTACTACCGCATCGCCAGGATGAAGGGGAACGTGCGTCCCCGCGGTGGCGCGGCCACGGGCGGCGGGCGCCGCGGCCGGCCGCGCAAGGTCGCCGGCGGCGGGGGCGACCTGGATCAGGCGCTCCGCAACCTGTCCGCGGCGATGGATGAGGTCGTTGCGCTGGTGCGCCGTCAGGAGCGCGACCTCGCGCGGCTTCAGGAGCAGGCCGAGCAGCTGGCCAAGCTGCGCAAGATGCTGGGGTGAGATGTGCGTGAGGGGTGCGGCGGATCCGGTCCGGCGCATCCCCCCCTCAGCCCGGTATCACGATGTGCTTGTCGCGCGATGTGCGCAGCAGTTGCGGCACATCCTCAAGGCCGACGCGGCCCGCCAGCAGCGCCTCGAACGGGCGGCCTCCGTCACGTAACAGGGCGAATGCATCACGCACCGCGCGCGGGTCGTGATGATATGAGGCCTGCAGTGTGATCTCCGAGTAGTGCAGCCGGTCGGCGTCCGCGTGCAGCACACCGCCCGGCGGCGGGCCCCCGTGCAGGTTGACCTCACCGCCCGGCCCGGCCATCCGCACCGCCGACTCCCACGCCGGCAGCGCACCCACGGCGCAGAACACCGCCCGGGGACCGATGGGGCCGCAGCCCTCGGACATCCGGCGCTCCGCCTCAGGGTCCCCCGGCACCGGGTGCGCCGCACGGGCGCCCATCCGCAGCGCCAGTTCCCGGCGGGATCCGTGCGGGTCGCACACCACCACGTCGCAGCCGCGCGCGGCCAGCGCCGCCGTGATGGCCTGCCCCTGCAGGCCGCCGCCCAGCACCAGCACCGGGTCACCCGGCGCGGCGGCCGACCGGTGCACCGCGCGCACCCCGCACGCCACGGGCTCCACCATGGCCGCCAGTGGCAGCGGCATGTCGTCGGGCACCGCCATGAGGTTGGTGCGCACGATGGGCGCGGGCACGCGGATGAACTCCGCGAACGCGCCGGTGAGGTACACGAGCCCCGTGCACAGGCCGGCGCGGCCGGCGGCGCAGAAGGCGCAGGCGCCGCACGGGGCGGAGTTGGCCATGGTCACCCGGTCGCCCGGCCGCCACCCGGCCACGCCCGGCCCCACGGCGTGCACGTGCCCCGCGCACTCGTGCCCGAACGGGCAGGGCGTGGGCGGCAGCGCCGGGTGGTGGCCGCGGGCCATCATCTTGCGGTCGGTGGCACAGGTGAGCGCCGCCGCCACGCGCACCACCACCTCCCCGGGGCCCGGTTCGGGGCGGGGCACGTCGCGCAGGCGAAGGTCATCCGGCCCCTCCAGGATCAGCGCCCTCACCCGCGCAGCCCCCGGTACGATCGGTGGTCCCACCGACCGCGGAGCCCGCCTCGCCCTACCCTGATCATCTGCGCACCATGGTGGAGGACCACCTCCGCGGCCTCGATTTCCTGCCCACTCTGCCAGCCGAGCGCGCGGAGGCGGAGGGCACCGAGGGGCTGGTGGACGCCATGCGGTACTCGCTGCTGGCCGGCGGGAAGCGATTCCGGCCGGTGCTGGCGCTGGCCACCTGCGAGTCGCTGGGCCAGGACCCGCATACGCTGCTGCCCGCCGCGGCGGCCATCGAGCTCATCCACACGTACTCGCTGATCCACGACGACCTGCCGGCCATGGACGACGACGCGCTGCGGCGCGGCAAGCCCACCTGCCACGTCGCGTTCGGCGAGGACACGGCCATCCTGGCCGGAGACGCCCTGTTCGCTGAGGCCATGCGGCTTGTGTGCGAGCGGCAGGAGGGCGGGCCAGCGGTGCAGGTGGCCGTGCTGCGGGAGCTCAGCTGGGCCACGGGCGTGGGCGGCATGGTGGGGGGTCAGTTCCTGGACCTGCAGGACGCCGGACACGGCTCGGCGGCGGCGCTGGCACGGGTGCACGCGCTGAAGACCGGCCGGCTCATCGCGGCTTCCGTGCACGTGGCGTTGGTGGTGGGCGCCCCCGACGCCGCGCTGGCCGAGCGCTACCGCGCCTACGCCCGCGAGCTGGGGCTGCTGTTCCAGGTGGTGGACGACATCCTGGACGTGGCGGGCTCACCCGAGATGCTGGGGAAGGCCGTGGGCGCGGACGCCCGCCTGGGCAAGGCCACCTACGTCAGCGTGCACGGCCTGGAGCGGGCGCGGGCCCTGGCGGGCGACATCCACGAACGTGCCATGGGGTTGCTGGACGAACTGCCGGGGCCGGTGGAGGATCTTCGGGAACTCACCGACCACGTGTTCCTGCGCCAGCACTGAGGCGAGATGACCCACCCCGCGCCGCCCGACGAGGGCGGCGAGGCACCCTGTTACGCACACCTGTTCCCGGCGTTCGGCCCCGCCCGGCCGGCGCTGCTGTTCGTGTGCCCCGACGACGCGGGCCTGGCACTGATGGCGGCCCGGTTCGCCGTGCTGCTGTGCGCGGGCCGGGTGGAGGCGCGTTCGGCGGGCATCGCACCGGCCGGGGCGGTGCGCCCCGATGCGGTGGACGCCATGGCCGAGGTGGGCCTGGACCTGTCCTGCGCGCCAGCCCGCTGCGTACGTCGCGGCGATGCTCACCACGGTGGACGTGGCGGTGTTCATGGGCTGCACCCTGCCCGCCGCGGCACTCACCGGCGGGAGGTGTTGGTGCGGGACCCCGCACCGCCGGACGACGCCGATGCCACGGCGACGGGGGTGGTGCGGGACCGTGCGGGAGCGGGTTCGCGACCTGCTCGACTGGTTGACGTGCGCGTGGTGCACGTCTTCGACCGGCCCCCCTCAGCGGGCGGCCGGCGACGAACGGATGGTCGTGCGCCGGCCTACCGGCGCGGCGCCGCGGCGGCCTCGGCGCGCTTGTTGACGTCCACGATGGCGCGCAGCAGCTGGCGGTAGTTCTCCGGGCTGCCCACACCGTCCACGGCCAGCTCACCGGCCAGGCGGTTGGACCACTCCAGCAGCGAGGGGAGGGGCGTGGCCCCGGCGTCCAGCAGCGCCTGCTCCAGCACCAGGCCACCCAGTCCCCGCAGCTCGGCCAGCACCACGGCACGCGGCCGGGGCGGCTTCGGCTTGGCGCGGCTGCGCCGCCGGGGGGCCGGCCGGGCGATCGCGCTGTCGTGCGGAGCGAGTGACGTGGGCGCCATGCGGGGTTCCTTCGTCGCGGGTATCGTGCACCCACCTTGTCGGCCGCAAGCCGCCGAACTTGCGTCCCCCGGTTGGGTGATCAATTGAAGCTTCCGGCGCCGAGGGGGTTCAGATGGATCTGGTGCAGGGCGAGCGGGTGCTGTACGCGGGCCGTCCCTCCCCCCGCGGAAGCGTGGGCTTCTACCTCCGCTGGGGCCTTCTGGCGCTGATCCCCGGAGTGCTGGCATCGGTGGTGTCGGGGGCCGGTGGCGGCACCGGGCTGTCGGTGGGGCAATGGTGGCTGGTGACCATCGTGCTGCTGGCGCTGGTGGTGGCCTGGGACGCCCTGCGCCGCATGTCGGTGCGCTACACGGTGACAAGCGAGCGCATCCACATCCGCCGCGGCCTGCTGTCGCGCGCCGAGCAGTCCACGGACATCGACCGGGTGCAGAACGTCAACACCGACCAGTCGATGCTGCAGCGGGCGCTGGGGGTGGGCAGCGTGGACTTCGACACCGCGGGCACCGAGGCCCAGGAGGCGTCCTTCCGCTTCGCCGGCATCGCGCATCCCCACGCGCTGGTCAGCACCGTGCAGGAGTACAAGATCGAGCGGGAGCGTCGTCGCTCGGGCGACACCTGGACCTGATACCGACCCAGCGCTGTGCACCATCCGGCCCGGTGCCGGACTCATGCGGGGTGAGCCGGTCGTCCACCGAAAGGGACGCATGCCATCCGCACCATCCCCGCCCCCCGAGGATCGCTTCACCGCCATGTTCGACGCCTGCCACGCGCCGGTGCACCGCTACGTGCTGCGCCGCTGCGGTGACCCGGATCTGGCCGACGACGTGGTGGCCGACGTGTTCCTGGCCGCCTGGCGCGGCCTGGAACGCGTCCCCGACGACGCGCTGCCCTGGCTGTTCAACACCGCCCGCGGCGCGCTGTCCAACCACCGCCGCGGGGCCCGTCGCAGGGCCGCGCTGCACAGCGCCGTCGAGGCGCAGGCCCTGATCGCCGCACAGGGCGAGCCGGTTCCCGACCGCGCCCTGCTGGAGGCCCTCGCCGAGCTCGGCGACGCCGCCCGTGAGGCGCTGCTGCTGGTGGCCTGGGAGGGCCTGGACCGGCGTCGCGCCGCCCGTGCCATGGGCTGCACGCAGGCCGCGTTCGCCGCTCGGCTGCACCGCGCGCGGCGCCGTCTGTCGGCACTCCTCGAGGCCCCGCGCAGCGGGCCCGCACCCATCCATCTGCCCGTGAAGGAGTCGCGATGACCCCGGATGCCCTGATGACCCGCCTGCGCACCGCCGACCCGGCATCGGGCACGCCCGTGCACGATGCGTCGGCGCTGCGCGACCGGATCCTGGACACCCCCGCACGCGACCGGCGCCTGCGCGCCGCCGCCGGCCGGCACTGCTGGCGGCCGGCGCCGCGGGGGCGTGCGCGCTGGCGCTGGGCGGTGCCGCGATCATGTGGACCGGTGACGGACCGGTGCCCAGCGCGGCGGCGGCCGAGGTGCTGCGCACGGCGGCCCGCACGGTGGCGGCCTCACCCTCGCTGATGCCGGGTCCGGGCCAGTACTACTACCGGCGCGCGGAGGGAACCACGTTCAGCCAGGCCACCAACGCCGACGGCAGCACCGGGGAGTTCCGGCGCCTGCGCACCTCCCACGAGCTGTGGGTGGCCGCCGACGGCTCAGGGCGGGTGCTGCGGCACGACCTGCCCGCCGCCGCCGGCCCGGGCGCCTCGGGACAGATGGATGTGTCGCTGATCCCGAAGGAGGCCACGGTGCCGTTCGGCTCGCGCGCCCTCACCATCGCCCAGGTGCAGGACCTGCCCACGGACCCACGGCGGCTGGCCGACGTCATCCGTGAGGCGGCGGTGCGCAACAGCCGGCCGCTGGCGTACCAGGAGCTGGACCTGGTGGGCGAGCTGCTGCGCAACGCGCCCGTGGACCCCGAGCTGGGTGCCGCGCTGTACGGGGCGCTCAGCACCATGCCCGGCATCGAGGCCCTGGGCACGCGCACCGACCAGCTGGGTCGCACGGGCCAGGCCGTGGGCACCGTGGACGGCACCGGTGCGCGCCTGGAGCTGGTGATCGATCCCCGCACCGGGCGGCTGCTGGCCGACCGCACGGTGGCGGTGGAGGACCTGCACGCCGAGGGCCTGCCGTTCACGCCCGGCGACGTGATGGAGGAGTTCACATACGTCGCGCAGGGCGTGGTTGACTCCACCGGCCAGCGGGTGCGCTGAGCGCACGCATTCGCCCGGCGTGTACGACACATGTCGTATACGCCGGGCCGCTGGGCTACCATCGGGTCATGGCTCCCAACCTGGCCCGGCGCGCCGCCCTCGCGGACGCCGGCATCCGCATCCTGGCGCGGTCCGGCGCCCGGGGACTCACCCACCGCGCGGTGGACGCCGAGGCCAAGGTGCCCATCGGCACCGCCTCCAACTACTTCCGCTCCCGCGACGCACTGCTGCAGGCGCTGGGCCAGCGCGTGTTCCAGCGGCTGGCGCCGCCGGAGGACGCCGCGCCGGCACCGCCCGAGGAGCCCCCCACCCGCGACCAGCAGATCCAGCTGCTGTCCGGGGTGCTGCGCGGCGTGTTCAGCAACGCCGACCTGTACATCGCGTTGATGGAGCTGCGCTTGGAGGCCATCCGCCGGCCCGCGCTGCGCGCCACCCTCACCGAGACCGTGCGACGCAACGTGGAGGCCGACGTGGCCTACCACCGGGCCTCGGGGCTGCCCGGCGGGCGCACCGAGGTGGTGCTGCTGCACCTGTGCCTCGACGGCCTCATCCTTGACCAGCTCACGCTGCCGGGGGCCCTCGGCATCGAGAGCCTGGAGACCGTGGTGTCCCAGGCGGTGGACCGGTTGGTGCTGCCCACCGCCTGAGGACGCCCCGCTCAGTGGGCCGCCGGGAGCACCCGCGCCAGCCGCGCGGGCAGCCACCAGTTGCGACGACCCAGCAGCGCCATGGCCGACGGCAGCAGCACGGCGCGCACGATGGTGGCGTCGATGAGGACGGCCGCGGCCAGCCCCACTCCCATCTGCTTGAACTGGATCAGCGACAGCACGCCGAAGATGCTGAACACGCCCACCATCACCGCGGCCGCGCTGGTGACCACCCCGGCCGAGGCCGTGACCCCGCGCGCGATGGCCATGCGGGTGGGCAGGCCCGACTCGTGGGCCTCGCGGATCCGGCTCACCACGAACACGTGGTAGTCCATGGACAGGCCGAACAGCACCACGAACAGGAACAGCGGCAGCCAGTCCACCACGAAGCCCGTCGTGGTGGCGCCCACCAGCCCGGCGCCCACCCCGTGCTGGAACACCAGCGTCAGCAGGCCGTAGGCCGCACCCACCGACAACAGGTTCAGCACGACGGCCGTGAGGGCCACGGTGACCGACCGGAACGCGGCGGTGAGCATCACCAGGGTCAGCGCCAGCACGAACCCCACCACCAGCGGCAGGCGGGCGCGCATCAGGCCGATGAAGTCGCGGCTGCCCGCGGTGGGACCGGACACGGCCACGTCCACGCCCGGCAGGGCCGACCGCACGTTGGGCAGCAGCCGGGTGCGCAGCGCGGTCAGCGTCGACTCGGCGGTGGACCCGTTGTAGTCACCGGTGACCGGCAGGTCGATGGTGGCGGTGCGCCCGTCGGGCGCCACACGCAGGGTGGCCGCGGAGGTGCCGGTGAACCCCGGCGTGTCCGCCGCCGCGCGCCGCAGGCCCTCCACCGCCGCGCCCACGCGGGCGCGGTCCAGCGGCGCGCCGTCATGCGACCACAGCACCACCGTGTGGGCGAAGCCGTTCTGCGGGAAGGCCGCCGTCAGCCGGTCGTACGTGCGCAGCTCGGGGATGGAACGGGGCAGCGAGTCGGCCCCGGCCTCGCCCAGGTGCATGCCCAGCGCGGGCAGCGCCAGGGCCAGAAGCGCCAGCGCCGACGCGGCGAACGATGCCCGCGGGTGCGCCAGCACACCGCGCATGGCCGCCGGCCAGAAGCGCGCCCTCCGCCCGGGGCCCGACAGCCGGTGCAGCAGCGGGATGCGCGGACGGTCGAGGCGGTCGCCCAGCAGCGACAGGACGGCGGGCAGCACGGTGAGCGACCCGGTGACGGCGGCCGCAACCACCAGGATGGTGGCCAGCGCCATGCCCTGGAACTCGCCCTGCCCGGACAGCAGCAGTCCGCCCATGGCCACCGCCACGGCCATCCCGGACACCAGCACGGCGCGGCCACTGGTGCTGGCCGCCACGTCCAGTGCCGCACGGGCCGGCGCCCCGGCCGCCCGCTCCTCACGCGCGCGGCGGACGTAGAACAGCGAGTAGTCCACACCCACGGCCATGCCGATCAGCATGGTCACGCTGCCCGCGCTCTCCCCCAGCGGCATGCCCTGGGAGGCCACCGCGGCCATCCCCATCGCCGTGGCCACGGCCGACAGCGCCAGCAGCACCGGCACCCCCGCGGCGAACAGCGCCCCGAATGCCACCAGCAGGATGCCCAGGGTCACCGGGATGCTCAGCAGCTCGCTGCGCTGGAAGTCACCGCTGAACGTGTTGTCCAGCGCCCGCTGGATGGACGCGTCGCCCACCTGGCCCACAGTCGCGTCCGGGTTGGCGCGCGCCACGGCCGCGGTGGCCGCCTGCACGGCCGTGACGCGACGCTTGGCGAGCTCCAGGGCGGCGTCACCCGTGGCATTCCCCACCGCCACCGTGACGGGCACCACCGTGGACCCGCCGTCGCGGCTCACCACCGGTGCGCCGACGGACGCCACCTCGGGCATCCCGGACATCCGGGAACGCACCTGGGCGGCGATCGCGCCGGCCCGCCCGGGTGGCGCCTGGATGAGCACGCGCTCGGTGATGTGCGCCGGGAACCCGGCGGCCGCCGCCACCCGGTCGGCGCGTCCCGACTCACCCGAGCCCTGCTGTGCCGATGACAGGGTGCGCATGCCGGTGACCGAGCCGGCGACGACGGCGCCGCCCACCACCACCAGCCAGATCAGGATGGCCAGCCAGCGGTGCCGGATGGACCAGTGCGCGACGCGGCGCAGGGGACCGTCCACGTGTGTTGCGGGGGCGGCGGATGGGGCCGAGGTGATGACGGACATGGGGTGCTCCAGTGGGTCGCGTGTGGGACGTGACCAACCTCGTCTGGCGGCGTGCGGCCCACCATCCCGCCAGCGACCGGAGGGGGGTGGGGCCAGCCCCCGTATGCATGCGGGCGCCACCCGCATCGTGCGGATCCGTCGCGGCGCATACGCTTGCGGCGATGTCACGCAGACTGCTCGCACCGGTGCTGGAGCTGGGCCACATGTTCGGGGCCCTGATGGTGGGCGTGGTGGCGTTCACGGTGTCGGTGACCGGCCTCAGCCTGGCCGTGGGGCTGCTGCCCCTGTTCCTGCTGGGCCTGCCCGTGTTCACCGGCACCGTCGCCGCGGTGCACTGGACGGTGCGTCCGGCCGCCTGGTTGTGCGACCGCATGCTGGACCGGCCCATCGCGGTGCGCGCCATGCCCCGCCCCACCGACCCGGGGTTCATCGCCGGGCCGATGTCGCTGGTGCGCCGCACGGACGTGTGGAAGGAGCAGGCGTTCGCCCTGCTGTACTGGGTGGCGGCCACGGTGGCGGCGACGGTGGTGAGCGTCCTGTGGGGCGCGGCCCTGGCGGGCCTGCTGCTGCCGGCCTATATCGCGGCACTGCCCGGCGACGGGGTGACCTGGCTGCATGCATCGCTGCCCGCCGAGGCCGGCCTCGGGGTGCTGGCCGGCCTGATCCTGGCCGTGCTGGCACGGGCGGTCAGCACCGGGGCCACCGCGGGGCTGGTGGGCATGACCCGCGGGCTGCTGTCGTCCGGCGAGACGGAGGCCCTGCGCGGGCGCGTGGCGCAGCTGCAGGACAGCCGCTCCCGCATGGTGGATGCCGCCGACGCCGAGCGGCGGCGCATCGAGCGCGACCTGCACGACGGCGCCCAGCAGCACCTGGTGAACCTGGCCATGACCCTGGGCCGGGCCCAGGAGAAGATGGCCGGCGACCCCGAGGGCGCGCGCCAGCTGGTGGACCAGGCCCACCAGGAGGCCAAGGACAGCATCGCCGCGCTGCGCGAGGTGGTGCGCGGCGTGCACCCGGCGGTGCTCACCGACCGCGGCCTGGACGCCGCGCTGTCGGCGGTGGCGGCGCGCAGCCCCATCCGGGCCCGAGTCCAGGTGGACCTGCCCACGCGTCCCACGCCCACCGCCGAGGCGGTGGCCTACTTCGTGGCCAGCGAGGCGCTCACCAACGCGGCCCGCCACTCCCAGGCGCAGCACGTGGACGTGTCGGCCGAGCGGCGCGGCGACGAGCTGCTGCTGGTGGTGGCCGACGACGGGCGGGGCGGTGCCGCCGCCCGGGCGGGGGGCGGTCTGGCCGGCCTGCGCGATCGCGTGGGCGCGGTGGACGGAAGCCTGGACGTGCGCAGCCCGGAGGGCGGCGGCACCACCATCGTGCTGAGGATCCCATGCGCGTTCTGATCGCCGAGGACTCGGTGCTGCTGCGCGAGGGCCTGGTGCACCTGCTCACCGACGCGGGGTGCGAGGTGGTGGGGGCCGTCGGCGACGGGGAGGCGCTGCTGCGCGCCGTGGACACCGGCCCGCCGGACATCTGCGTGGTGGACGTCCGCATGCCGCCCACCCACACCGAGGAGGGCCTGCGGGCCGCGCTGGTGATCCGCGCCCAGCACCCCGAGGTGGCCATCCTGGTGCTCAGCCAGTACGTGGAGGAGCGCTACGCCACCGAGCTCATCGCCACCGGCACCGCCGGCATCGGCTACCTGCTGAAGGACCGCGTGGCCGACGTGGGCGAGTTCGTCGAGGCGGTGCGCCGCGTGGCCGGCGGGGGCACCGCCCTGGACCCCGAGGTGGTGAGCCAGCTGCTGGTGCGCAGCCGCAGGAACGACCCGCTGGAGGGGCTCACCCCGCGGGAGACCGACGTGCTGCGGCTGATGGCAGAGGGGCGCTCCAACGCGGGCATCGCCGCCGCCATGGTGGTGACCGAGGGCGCCGTGGAGAAGCACGTCAGCGCGATCTTCGGGAAGCTGGGGCTGCCGCAGGCCGACCTGGACCACCGGCGCGTGCTGGCGGTGCTGCGATGGATCGAGGGGGCGACATGACCGGCGGGAAGCTCACCGTGCGGGTGGTGCTGGGCACCGTGGCCGTGTGCGGCGTCGCCGCCAGCGCGGTGTCGGTGGCCAGCCTGCTCAGCCGCGCCACGCGCACCGCGGCCGGCGACTTCCACGGCGTGGCGGCGCTGCGGCTGGCCACCGACTTCGAGGACGTCACGGTGACCGAGGGGGCCGCTGCGGGCAGCGTGTCGATGCGCCGCAGCTACTCCTGGTCGCTGCGCCGGCCGCACATCGGCGCGGCAGTGCAGGGGAACACGCTGCGGGTGTCCTCCGGCTGCTGGGGCATCGGGCGGCCCTGCACCGGCTGGGCGCGGCTGAACGTGCCGCCCGGCACCCCGGTGACCGGGGGCGGCGGCGACGGGTCGGTGACGCTGAACGGCACCCGCGGCGCGGTGGACCTGTCGATGTCCGACGGCGCGGTGCACGGCACCGACCTGCGCAGCCCCACGGTGCGCGTGCACACCGCCGACGGCGGGGTGCGCCTGGAGTTCGCCACCGCGCCGCAGCGGGTGGACGTGCACACGGCCGACGCGGGCGTGACCGTGGTGGTGCCGCGCGGGGTGTCGTGGCGGGTCACCACCGGCACCGCCGACGGGGGCGTGCACGTGACGGTGCCGCAGGACCCCGCCGCCACCCGCACCATCAGCGTGCACACCGCCGACGGCTCCATCACCATCGCCAACCCCTGAGGCCGGCGGGGCCGCCGGCCCGGCTACGACACCAGTGGTGGTCCCACCACCCGCATCCCGTGGTCCTCCCACAGGGCCGGGTCCTGGGTGGGCATGGCGTCCGTGGTGGCCACCCGCCGGAAGAAGGCCTCCATGTGGCCCGCCGGCGTGAAGGTCACGATCATGCGCCCGCGCCCGGTGCCCACGCACGCCCACACATGGGGCACGCCCCGTGGTGCCAGCACGGAGTCGCCGGGCCCCAGTGCGTAGGAGCGGTCGCCCACCTCCACCACGTAGTCGCCCTGCACCACGTAGAACCACTCGTCCTGGTCGGGGTGGGTGTGCCGCGGCGGGCCGCCGGTGGCCGTGTTGACCTGCTCGATCACGAACATGCCGCCGCCGGTGTCCGCGCCCAGCACCTTGAAGGTGAGCCGGGTGATGCCCATGGTGCGGGCGACACCCTCACGATCCGCGTTGGCACGAACCACCTCTTCCGACATGGGGGCCCTCCATCCCGATTTCGCCGCGTCCCGACGCAGCGACGCTACCAGGGAGGCATGCGCATTGGTCCGATGAGGGTGTGCCGGAGGTGGGAGTCGAACCCACACGCCCTGGGGCCGCGGAGTTTAAGTCCGCTGCGTCTGCCGTTCCGCCACTCCGGCTGGGGTGCGAGGTTACCGGCCGAAGGTGGCGGCCCCCGGGGTGCGGTCCACCGAGCTCACCCGCCGGTCCTCGATGCGCGCCGCCCACGGCTCCCCCAGCACCGGCCAGCGGCTCAGCACCTGGGCGTGGCGCAGGTGGCGGGTGTTCTCGCCCTTGGCGAAGATCAGCGTGCGCTCCTCGCGCTTGTCGCTGATGCCCCGCAGGGCGTCCACCAGGCCGTCGATGTGGCTGAACTGCTCGATGCCCTCCTTGGTGGCGTCGCCGTCACCCATGGGGTGCCACCTCGGTCATCAGGCGGTCCCCCCGCAGCGCCGCCCCGTCCAGCAGGTCCCGCTCGCTCACCATCAGCTCCTCGACGCCGGCCGCCGCCATGGCCGCCTCCACGATCGCGACGCCCGCCAGGATGACCGGTGCGCGCTCGGGTTCCAAGCCCGGCACCTCCATCCGCGCGGCCTCCGGCAGCAGGGCGAGCTCCTCCAGCACCTCCGACACGGCCGCCCGCGACAGCCGCATCCCGTGCACCACGGCGGGGTCATAGCCACCCGCACGGACCGCCGCGATGGTGGTGACGGTGCCCGCCACGCCGATCATCGTGGGCGCCGACCCCACCGCCGGCACCGCCTCGCGAAGTGGTATCTCGACCTCAACTCGAAGGTGAGATAGCTCGTCCTCCGTGGGTGGGTCGCCGTGATCCCACGCGTCGGTGCACCGCACCGCCCCCAGCTGCAGGCTGATCGCCCGGACGATGCCGGCGCGCCCGCCGCGCACCAGCTCGGTGCTGCCGCCGCCCACGTCCACCACCAGGATCTCCGGCGCCTCCAATGCCGCCAGCCTGGCCCCCAGGAAGGCCAGCTCGGCCTCCTCCTCACCGCTCAACACCGTGAGCGCCAGCCCCAGATGCCGTTCCACCAGCTCCGCGACCCTCCGGCGGTTGGGCGCGTCCCGCACCGCGCTGGTGCCCAGCGCCACGCCCCTGCGCGCACCGGCCCGGCGCAGCGCACCGCCGAAGTCGCGCAGGCACTCCTCCAGGCGGTCCAGGGCCGGCTCGGCCAGGGTGCCGTCGGCCGCCGCCCCCCGGCGCAGGCCCACGATGCGCATCCGCCGGCCGCCGCCGGGCAGGCCGTCGTGGACGCCGTCACAGAGGAACAGCCGGACGGTGTTGGAGCCGATGTCCACGATGGCGGCCAGCCGCCCACCGGCCATCTCCCGCCTACCGTCCGATGTAGCGCAGGGGGCCCAGCAGCACGCGCTGTGCGATGGAGACGTGGCGGGCCAGCACCGACAGCGCCTGTGAGCGCTCCTTCAGGTCGGCCAGCGCCGCCTGGATCTCCGGGCCGCGCGCCGACAGCTGCGCAAGGCTGGCGTTGACCCGGTCGACGTCGGCGGTGAGCGCCGACGCCGCGCCGCTCACCGTGCGCGTGGCGGCCTTGGTGGCGCGCCAGGTGCGCAGGGCGCGCAGCGCCAGGACGACGATGCCGGCGATGGCCGCCACCAGGCCCACCAGGAAGGCCACCAGCACGAGGTTGTCCCACAGCCACGACATCGCGGCGAGTATCGCACGCGGGCCGCTGGGGTGATCAGGACGCCAGCAGGTCCCGGTAGATGCGCTCGTGCTGAGTCGCGCACACATCCCACGACAACTGTCGTGCAACCGCCAGCCCGCCCGCCGCCAGCCGCTCGCGCAGTCCCGCGTCATTGACGGCCCGCACCAGGGCCTGCGCCAGCGGCCCGCTGTCGCCCACCGGCACGAACAGGCAGCTCTCACCGTCGCGCAGGTGCTCGCGGAACACCGGCAGGTCGCTCACCACGTTGGGCACGCCCGCCGCCGCGGCCTCCAGCACCACCAACCCGAACCCCTCGCGGGTGGACGGGGTGGCCACCACGTCGCTGGCCCGGTACAGCAGGGGCATCATGTCCACGGCCACCACCCCCAGTTCCACCACGTCGGCGTGGGCCACGTCGTCGGCTGTGCCCACGCGCAGCCCCAGGCGCTCGGCGTCGGCCAGCCAGGCGTCGCGGTACTCGGACTCCACGTGGGGCCCCGCCACGGCCAGAAGGGGGTGGTCGCCCAGGCGGGCCCGGGCACGGGCGAAGGCCTCCAGCAGCACGCGACTGCCCTTGCGGGCGGTGACCCCGCCCAGGTTGAGCACCGTGCGGCGGTCGCCCCAGCCCATCACCAGGCCCGCCGAGCCGCGGTCGGCGCCGTGGCCGGCGAAGCGGTCGGCCTCCACGCCGTGCGGCACCACCAGGGCCTCCACCCCGAACTCGCTGCGGATGCGGTCGGCCCAGTAGCCGGAGGCGCACATCACCGCATCGGATCCCTGCACCGCGCGCCGCTCACGCTCCTCGGGCTCCACGTCGGTGTGGGCCTCCAGGTAGTGCACCGTGGTGACCACCCGGCCCACCAGCCCGGCGTCGCGCAGCCGCATCAGCGCGTCTGCGGCCGACGGGTCCTCGGCGTGGCCGATGTCCATGGGCTCCCGCACCGCGGTCATCAGGCGCTCCACCGGGTCGGCGTCGGTGTCGGACAGCACGGTGAGATCCGGGTCGGCCACGCCGTGCGCGCCGACGGCGACCGCGCGCACCACGATGCCGTGGCTGCGCAGCGCCGCGGTGAGGCGGCCCGCGTGCACCGCGGCCCCCACGGGGCGCGGCCAGCCGCATGCCACCAGCACCCTCATGACACCAGCGCGGCCGCCAGGCGGGCCGCCGACGCGCTGGAGGCCATCACCCGCACGCCCAGGTCCGCCAGCCGCCGCTCCTGCTCGGCCAGCCCCTGCGGGTCCCGCTCGGTGCCCACGATGTGCGCCAGCACGCTCACCTGGGGCCGCAGCCGCAGGAGCTCGCGCACGGGGGCGGCGAGGGCCCCCGCGGGGTCGGGGTCGGCGCCATAGCCCAGGGTGACGTCCAGCAGCACCACCCGCACGCGGTGGTCGCCGTTGAGCTGCGCCAGGGCCGCCGCGCGGATGGTGCCGTCGTGCACGGGGTGGGGCCGGGCACCGCGCAGCTCGGGCGCGCCCAGGTCGATGCAGGTGTGCACGCGGTCGGCACCCGGCCCGCCAAGGGGCTCGGCGTCCGTGCCGGGGACGTTGGTGGCCACGCGCTCCAGCCGCTGCCGCAGCGCCCAGACGGCCTCCGCGCACAGACCTCCGCTGCCGAACAACCCCCGGATGAGCCCGCCGCTCACCCACCGCGGGCGAGGCGCCGAGGGCGCGGACACCCCCCGCCCCAGCGCCCGGGCCACGGCCGCCGCCGCGTCGTCCACCGTGTCGGTGACCGTGACGCCCGGGGGTGCCACCACCTCCCGGCCCAGGGCGCACACCACCACCGGGTGATCGTGGCCGGCCGCCAGCGACACCACGCGGTCGGCCGCCTCAGCGTCCGGGGCGGGCCAGGGCACCACCACCAGCGCTCGCACCTGCGGGTCGTGCCGCAGCCGTTCCAGCGCCGCCACCGCGCCCAGCCCGCCGATGTCCTCGGTGAGGTCGCGACGGCCGGCCACCAGGCACGCGCGCACCCCCACGCCCAGCCGCGCCAGCTGCACCCCCAGGGCCCGGGCCGCGCCACCGGAGGCCGCGACGATGCCCACCGGACCGTCCTCCAGGTGGTTGGCCAGCCCCAGCGCCAGGCCGCCCATGCGGGCGTGACCCGCGCCGGGGCCCAGCATCAGCCGGCCCATGGCGTGGGCGCGGCGCTTCAGCGCCAGCTCGTGCGCCACGTCCAGTTCGTCGGCCAGCAGCAGGACGTCCTCGTTCCTGCCCAGGGCCTTGTGCGCCTCGAGCGCCCCCAGCACGCCCTCGTGCGCCACCACCGCCATGCCGCCCACCACCTGCATACCCCAACAGTAGTGATGACGTGCGGTGCCGCTAACGTTTCGGGCGGGTTCGCGTGCGGCGAGGAGGCGTGGAGTGCGGGTGAGCGTGTCGGGGCCGGCCGCCATCGCCGACGACCTGGCCGTGCAGGGCGCGGCCGTGATGCTGCTGGAGCGTCGGGGCAACCCCGGGCCCACCACCATCGGGCGGCTGGTGTCGGCGTACGCCGACGACGACATCCGCGCGGCCAACGAGCGGGTGGTGCAGCACCTGCACACCACGCGACCGGTGCTCACCGGGGTCACGCCCGCCGGGCTGCTGCTGGAGAACCCGCCCGCCGAGCGCTGGGTGCTGGTGGGTGGGCCCAGCGCCGACTGGGCGCGGCTCACCGACCCCCAGCGGCGGGCGGCGGCCGCCACCTGCGTGCTGGAGGGCTGGGCCGGCGACCCCGATGCGGGCATGCGCCTGCTGGCCGAGGGGGCGGTGCACATGGCCACGGCCTGGTCGGCGGGTGCCTGCGCCCCGCTGGCCGCCGTGATCGGGCCCTCCACCCCCTGCTGGACGTTCCGCGATGACGCCACGACAGCCGTCGCGGCGGCGCCCGTGCTGGTGGGCGGTGCGGGGGCGGTGTGGATGGGGGCGCGCCACGAGGACGCCCTGCGAGACGAACGGGTCTGTGCCGAGGTGCTGGCGCCCGGTCTGGCCGGGGCGCTGCAGGCCACCGGGCACATCGACGTGTTCGGGATGGTCGCCGAGGCGCTGTGGATGGGCGATGACGGGCACACGCGCGCCGGCGCCACGTCCCTGCTGGCGTTGCGGGCGCTGCTGGGCGCGCTGAGCGAGCGGGCCCCGCACGCGGTGCGGGCCGCCGCGGCGCTGATGCCCGGCGAGGGCATCGGGCTGTCGCTCATCACCGGTGCCGCGCGGGCGACCCTGGCGGGGCTGCCACCGGCCGCGGGATC
>JAXLSS010000021.1:0-55909 GCA_046330395.1 Thermoleophilia bacterium | reverse complement strand
AGGTACCCCAGCATGCGCCCGCTGAAGCCGCCGGCCGCGATGACGAGCCCCACCACCAGCACCGCCAGCATGGCCGGATGGTGGCGCACGCGGACAGCGGCGCCCAGGGCCAGGGCCCCCGAGTAGAGGTTGGTCATCACCGACCCGAAGAAGCCCACCATCACCAGCAGGTACGCCAGGGTGTCGCTGCCGAGGCTGCGCAGGACGTCGGCCAGGTTCCACGTGCCGGTGGCCGCCTGCAGGCTGGCCCCGGCCACGGCGAACACCACCAGCGGCACCCCCATCCCCGCCAGGCCGCACCACAACACGTGCCGGCGGCGCGCCAGGTCGGAGGTGAAGTCCGGCGTGCGCAACGCGAACGCCGCCCCGTAGCCAACCACCATCGAGGCACCGGCGATGGTGCTGATGGGGTGCGTGGCGGTGTGCGCCGAGGTCAGCACCAGCGGGTGGCGGTCGGCGGCCAGGTGCAGCCCGATGGCGGTCACCACCACGGTGGAGACACCCGCCGCCAGTGCGGCGGCGCTGAGGTGTCCCACCCCGCGCCAGGTGAGCGCCAGGGCCAGGAGCGCGAACAGCACCATCCCCAGCCGGTCGGGGATGCCCAGCAGCCGCCCGGTGGCGGTGCCCGCCACCCCCACGTTCACCCCGAACCACCCCAGCATCATCAGCAGCATCACCAGCGAGGCCACGCGGCGGGCACCCTCGCGCCCCAGCGGCCCCGACACCACCCCGCCCAGGTGACTGTGTAACCGCTGGCCCAGGTCGCCCTGCGCCACGGCAAGTCCCACCAGAGCCGCGGTGCCCGCCACGATGGTGGCCACCAGCACCCACCCCTGCAGGCCCTGCGCCAGCCCACCGCCGGTCATGAGCGCCGCGGGGCTGGTGCCGATCCCCACCCATGGGCCCACACGTTTCAGCCAGCCGTGCCTGGGCGCCATTTCCACCCACGGGATCGTACCTGTGCCAGGATCCCGCCCCGTGCGACGCGCCGAACTCGACTCGCTCCGGCTGTTCCTGCCCGCGCTGCCCACCGTGGTGCTGGGGGCGCTGCCGGGCCCACCGGACTGGGCGGAGCGCCTGGCGCGCATCGGCGTGGACGTGCTGGCGAGCGGCGCCGCCGCCGACACCCCGGACACCTGGCGGGCCGCGCGGGCGGCGGCCCCGGCGGGACGGGTGGTGAAGGCGGCCGCGGACACCGCCGCGGCGGCGGCGGAGCTGGCCGCGGCGGGTGCCGTGCTGGTGGAGACGGCGGTCCCGGTTCCGGCGGGTGTCTACCGGCTGGGTCCCGGCGACGCCGCCGTGGTGCTCGTCACGGCGGATCCCGAGGTGGAGGACCCCAACCAGGTGGCGCGGCTGGTGGTGGACGCCGCCGCCGACACGCCGGTGTCGCAGCTGTGGCTGGCCGCCGGCCCGGGGCTGGACGCGCTGCCCCCGGAGGTGGTGGAGGCCAAGCTGCGGGTGCTGTGCGAGGCGGCCTACCTGGGGCGGCTTGCCATCGCGAAGGTCCAGTTCGAGCTGGACTGACCGCGGGGCCGCCCCGAGGTCAGGCCTGCGCGGCCACCACCCGGTTGCGCCCGGCAAGCTTGGCGGCGTACAGGGCGGCATCCGATGCGCGGGACAGCGTGTCCGCATCCACGCCGTCGTCGGGCGCCGTGGCGATGCCGACGCTCACGGTGAGGTCCGCGCCGGTGTCCTGCACCGAGGCGCGGATCTGCTCGGCCACCCGCAGGGCGTCGGCCCGGTCGCAGCCGGCCAGGACGATCACGAACTCGTCGCCCCCCATGCGCCCCAGGGTGTCGCCGGCGCGCACTGACCGGCGCAGGATGTCCGCGACGCGGCACAGGGCGGCGTCGCCGGCGGCGTGCCCGCCGCCGTCGTTGACCTCCTTGAAGTGGTCCAGGTCGATGGTGAGCAGCGACAGGCCCGCCTCACCGCGGCGGTGGTTGGCAAGGGCGGCGGCGAGGGCGCCGTCCACGGCCCGGCGGTTGGGCAGCCCGGTGAGCTGGTCCTCCAGCGCCTGGCGTGCGAGCGCGTCCATGAGCTGCCCCACCCGCCGGCGCAGGGCGAAGATGACGGCGCAGGCGATGGCCAGCGCCGTGAGCAGTCCGGCGGTGTCGGTGACCGCCACCGACGCGGGAAGGATGCTGGCCACCACCACCGCATCCACGGCGGTGACGGTCACCAGCACCAGGGCCGTCTGCGCGATGTTCAGGAACATGGCCGCGTACAACACCGGCCACAGCAGGAACAGCTGGGCGCCGGCGCTGGCGTCGTGGGTGGCCAGGTTGGCGCCCATCACGGCGGCCGCCGCCGGGTACGGGGCGACGCCGTGCACCCATGGCGGGACCCGGTGGGGCCATCGCGCCACCGCCAGGCCCGCCACGCCCAGCACCGCCACGATCACCACGGTGAGCGCGACCTCCCCGTGGGCGAACGACGGCACCGCGGCGGACACGACGGCCATGAAGGCCGCCCCCACCAGCAGCATCACGGCCATCACCCGCGTCGCCACCTGGATGTCGGCGGGCGGCGCCACCAGGCTGCGGGCCAGCCCCGTCGCCGGCGGGGCCGGGAGGATGCGCGATGCCACCGTTCCGGAGTGCTCCGGCGGGGCGCTTTGGCCGGTCGTATTCATCGGGAGCTCAGCGCGACGCTAGCACCCGCCGCCCGGTGGGCCGCCCGCCGATCGGGCAGGCTGGGCCCGTGCGCCCGGTCTTACCCCAGGGCCTCGGTGGCCAGCATGCCCCGCAGGAAGCGCAGACCGGCCGCGGTGGTGGTGACCGGGTGCAGTTCCACCCTGGCCACGTCGGTGAGGCCCGCCAGCAGCTCCATCAGCTGCTCGGGCGTGTCGAACTCGGCGGTGACGAACCCGCCGCGCACGTCCGCGAACATGCCGTGGGCGGACACGCGCGGCGAGGCGGCACACCGTTCCATCACGGCGATCACCGTGCGCTGCATGCGCGACACGTCCTCGATGCGGTGGATGGTGTCGAACACCCGGAAGGTGATGTGGTACCGCATCACCCGGCTCCGGTCGTCGCGGGCCAGCGGTTCGCGCAGCTCGCTGGACATGGGCTCGCGGGTCATGCGGTCACCTCCGCGTCGTGCTGCAGGTTGGGCGACAGCCACCTCCGCGCGTCATCGGCCGACATCCCGGCGCGCGGCGCGTAGTCGTCCAGCTGCTCGGCGTCCACGGGCCCCACCGCGAAGTACCGCGACTGCGGATGCGAGAAGTACAGCCCGCTCACCGAGGCCGTGGGCAGCATGGCCAGGTGTTCGGTGAGGGTGATGCCCAGCGCGGGCGCGCCCAGCAGGTCGAACAGGGCCCGCTTGGGGGTGTGGTCGGGGCAGGCCGGGTAGCCGAACGCCGGGCGGATGCCGCGGTAGCGCTCCTCCACCAGGTCCTCCGCGGACACCTCGTCGGGCTCGATGCCCCAGTCACGGCGCGCGCGCTGGTGCAGCATCTCGGCGAAGGCCTCGGCCATGCGGTCGGCCAGCGCCTTCACCATGATGGCCGAGGAGTCGTCGTGCTGCGCCGTGAACTCCGCGGCCAGCTCGTCCACGCCCAGGCCGGCGGTGACGGCGAAGCCCCCCACCCAGTCGGGCACGCCGGCGTCGCCGGGCGCCACGAAGTCGGCCAGGCTGTACATGGGCTTGCCGTCCTCCTTCTGGCGCTGCTGGCGCAGCATGGCGAACCGGTGCAGCTCGGTACCGCGGCCCTCGTCGGTGAACAGCACGATGTCGTCACCGTCGGCGGCGGCGGGCCAGAAGGCGTAGGCGCCGCGGGCCCGCAGCCGCCCCCCATCCACCAGCCGCCGCAGCATGGCCGTCGCGTTGTCGTACAGTTCGCGTGCCGAAGGGCCCATCTGCGGGTGATCGAGGATGGCGGGGAAGCGTCCGCGCAGCTCCCAGGCGTGGAAGAAGAACGTCCAGTCGATGAAGGGGATCAGCTCCTCCAACGCGGGCTCCACCACGCGCACCCCGGTGAACGCGGGCCGCGCCGGGGGCTGTGCCGCCCAGTCGAACACCGGCCGCCGGGCCCGCGCGTCGGCCAGCGGCAGCAGCGGACGCCGGCTGCGGCCCTCGTGCACCTCGCGCAGGCGGGCCTGGTCGGCCCGCACCTGGTCCATGGTGTCGGCGCGCCGCCGCGGGTCGAGCAGGGACGCCACCACCCCGACGGCGCGGGAGGCGTCCAGCACGTGCACCACCGGCCCCTCGTACCGGGGCGCGATGCGCACGGCGGTGTGCTGCTTGGAGGTGGTGGCCCCGCCGATGAGCAACGGGGTGTCCATGCCGCGCCGCTGCATCTCGGCGGCCACGCCCACCATCTCGTCCAGCGACGGTGTGATGAGCCCGGACAGGCCGATCACATCGGCACGGTGCTCGGCCGCCGCGTCCAGGATGGTCTGGGTGGGCACCATCACGCCGAGGTCGATCACCTCGTAGCTGTTGCAGCCCAGCACCACGCCCACGATGTTCTTGCCGATGTCGTGCACGTCGCCCTTGACGGTGGCCATCAGCACGCGGCCCTGGAACGCGCTGCCCGACTCGGCCCGCTCGGCCTCCATGAAGGGTTCCAGGTGCGCCACGGCGCGCTTCATCACGCGCGCGCTCTTCACCACCTGGGGCAGGAACATCTTGCCCTCGCCGAACAGGTCGCCGACCACGCCCATGCCGTCCATCAGCGGGCCCTCGATGACCGTGATGGGGGCCCCGTAGGCCAGCCGCGCCTCCTCGGTGTCGGCCTCGATGTGGTCCACCAGGCCGTTCACCAGCGCGTGCTTGAGCCGCTCCTCCACCGTGCCCGAGCGCCAGGCGTCGTCCACCACGCGCTGGGTGGACTGCCCCTTCACCGTCTCGGCGAACGCCAGCAGGCGCTCGGTGGCGTCCGGACGGCGGTCGAACAGCACGTCCTCCACAAGGTCGCGCAGGTCGGCGGGCAGCTGCTCGTACACGCCCAGCTGGCCGGCGTTGACGATGCCCATGTCCATGCCCGCGGCGATGGCGTGGTACAGGAACGCCGTGTGCATGGCCTCGCGCACCACGTCGTTGCCGCGGAAGGCGAAGCTGAGGTTGGACACGCCGCCCGAGATCCGCACCCCGGGGCACGCCTCCTTGATGCGCCGGGTGGCCTGGATGAAGTCGATGGCGTAGCGGGCGTGCTCCTCCAGCCCCGTGCCCACCGCGAAGATGTTGGGGTCGAAGATGATGTCCTGCGGCGGCACGCCCACCTCGCGGGTGAGCAGCGCGTAGGCGCGCGAGCAGATCTCCACCCGCCGGTCCTCGGTGTCGGCCTGGCCCCGCTCGTCGAAGGCCATCACCACCATCGCCGCGCCGTAGCCGCGCGCCCGGCGGGCCAGGCGCAGGAACTCCGCCTCACCCTCCTTGAGGCTGATGGAGTTCACCACCGACTTGCCCTGGCAGCACTTGAGCCCGGCCTCGATGACCTCCCAGCGGGAGCTGTCGATCATGATGGGCACGCGGGCGATCTCCGGCTCGGAGGCCACCAGGTTGAGGAACCGGGTCATGGCCGCCACCGAGTCCAACATGCCCTCGTCCATGTTGACGTCGATGATGTTGGCCCCGTTGCGCACCTGCTCGGCGGCCACCTCCAAAGCGGTGGTCTCGTCGCCCCCCAGGATCAGCTGGGCGAAGCGCCGCGACCCGGTGACGTTGGTGCGCTCGCCGATCATGGTGAACGTGCCGTCGGGGCGCAGCACATACGGCTCCAGCCCGGACAGGCGGGTGGTGTCGGCGGCTTCGGGCCGTGGGCGCGGCCGCGGCCGCACGCCGTCCATGGCGCGCGCGATGGCGGCGATGTGGGCGGGGGTGGTGCCGCAGCAGCCCCCCAGGATGTTCACCAGGCCGTCGGCGGCCATGCCGCGCAGCACGCCGGCGGTGTCCTCGGGCAGCTCGTCGTAGCCGCCGAAGGCGTTGGGCAGGCCGGCGTTGGGGTAGCAGCTCACCCAGCAGTCCCCCACCCGCGCCAGGTCCTCCACGTGCGGCCGCATGGCGTCGGCGCCCAGCGCGCAGTTGACCCCCACCGACCACGGGCGGGCGTGGGCGATGCTGGTCCAGAACGCCTCCACCGTCTGCCCGGACAGGGTGCGCCCGGAGGCGTCGGTGATGGTCACCGAGATCATCACGGGCAGCTCGGTGCCCATCTCGGCGAACACGTCCTGCACCGCGCACAGCGCCGCCTTGGCGTTGAGCGTGTCGAAGATCGTCTCCACCAGCAGCAGGTCGCAGCCGCCCTCGATGAGCGCCCGGGTCTGCTCGGCGTAGGCGTCGCGCACCTGGTCGAAGCTGACGGCCCGGTAGCCGGGGTCCTCCACCTTCGGCGACATCGACAGCGTGCGGTTCATGGGGCCGATGGCGCCCGCCACGTACCGCGGCCGGTCTGGGGTGAGGGCCGTCTGCGCGTCGGCGGCCTCCCGCGCGATGCGCGCCGCCGCCAGGTTGATCTCCGCCGACAGGGACTGCATGTCGTAGTCGGCCTGGGAGACGGCCTGGGCGTTGAACGTGTTGGTCTCGATGATGTCGGCGCCCGCCCGCAGGAAGCGGTCGTGCACCTCGCGGATCACATCGGGGCGGGTGAGCACCAGCAGGTCGTTGTTGCCGGCCAGGGGCACCGCGTGGTCGGCGAACCGCGTCCCGCGGAAGTCCTCCTCGGTGAGCCCGAAGCCCTGGATCTGGGTGCCCATGGCGCCGTCGAGGATGAGGATGCGGTCGCGCAGCGCGGCGTCCAGCGCGGCGCGGGGATCGGGTTGCGGCATGTCCCTACGGTACAGGGGCGGGCGTTCAGCCCATCACGGCCCGGCGGACGGCCCACGCCACCCATCCCGCGCCGTGCCGCCGGTACACCGTGACGGCGGCCGCGTAGTGCACGCCCGGGTGGCGGGCCAGCAGGTCCGCCTCGGTGCGCGACAACCCCACGGGCACGCGCAGCGACGCGCCACGCGACATGTGCACGGTCGTGGAGGTGCCGGGCGGGGCCAGGGGCAGCGCCGACCGGATGCCCAGCACGCGCACCGCGATGCGCGCCAGACATCTCGACCGCGTGCATCGCACCGGCATGGTCACCCACCGTCCCCGCACCGGCAGTGGGCCACCGCCCACGTGCAGGCCCGAGGGGCCCCGGCCGGTGTGCGGCGCCTCGCAGTCACCGGGCAGGCCGTCCGCGCGGTCCAGCGTGGCCATGTCCAGCTCGGGGCTGGTGAACGGCATCGCCCCCGAGCTGGGCGATGCGCCGGGGTCGGTGCCGCACGACACGCGGTCGGGGCCCCCGTCTGCGGCCAGCACGGTGTCGCCCCCGGCGCCGCCCATCAGCACGTCCCGGCCGGCACCCCCGTCCAGCCGGTCGTCACCCGGGCCGCCGATCAGCACGTCGTTGCCGGTGCCACCGGTGATGGCATCCGCCGATCCCGCGCCCGTCCGGCACCCCGTGAAGCGGTCGTCGCCGGAGCCCAGGTCGGCCTGCACTCGCAGCGGCGCATCGCAGGCGTCGATGGTGAGCGTGTCGTCCTCGTCGGCAAGGGATGCGTGCACCTCCCGCGGCCCGTCGTTCACCGCGCACTCGGCCGTGGCGGGTTGCACGCCCAGCACCCGGCAGCCCGACCCCACGCTGGGCACCACCTGGTAGGGCTGCACCACGCGGAACACGCAGGATGCGGGCGTGTCGCAGCGCAGTTGCACGTGCACCGCGGAGGCCTCGCCCGGGGCCCCCTCCAGGGTGAGCCCCTCCCCGGCCTGGGCGTCGTACCGCACGGTCAGCGCAGCCGCCCCGGCGGGCGCGCACGCCGTCGCCAGGGCCACGACCAGGCACCAGCCCGCCCACCTCATGCCGCGTCCATATGCAGGCGTAAACCTCTCCGTTCGCTGGGCGGGAATCCTAGTGGACTTCCCGGGCGTTCCCCAGCGCCGCCACGAACGTTCAGCCCGGACGCTCGTTGAGGACGAGGTCGACCGTGGTGCCGGTGGGGACCAGGGGCGCCTGGCCCCCGTTGACGGTGAAGGCCCACACCCACCCCGGGGTGCGCGCGGGCAGGGTCGTGCGGGAGCGGAGCCGCCGGCCCACGTGACATCCCTGCACCTTCACCAGCGCCTCGGCGTCGTCGGGCCGCACGTCGCCCTGCGGCAGCACGCAGATGCCGCCCGAGCGCACCACGCCCGCGGCCGCCTCGGTCTGGGTGAGCGTGAGCGTCACGTCCATGGTCGCCGACCGATAGGCGTAGGACGCCCGCTGGTCGCAGCCGGGCAGGTAATAGATGAAGGCGGTCAGTTCGTACAGGCCGCGCGCGTCGGGCGGACCGGCCGCACCCTCGGTGGATGATTCCCCCGGACACCCGGTGAACGACGCCCGGTACGTGAACGCGTCCGTCGAGACGATCTTGGTGTACTCACCCGCGCCCTCGGGGTCCCGCAGCGGGGTCATCACGGCGCCCGCGCCGTGACGGAAGAAGCGGACGAGCGTGCTCGAGGGGCGCATCCGCTGCCGGGGGTCGCCGGTGAGCCACACGCAGAACCGGTGCCACCCGACGACGTTCCAGCGGGTGGGCCGGGAGGTGAACCGCACGAAGCCGGAGCGGTCGGCCATGGCCGGGTCCACCGCGATCCCTGCGCCGCGGTCCTCCCGATAGGTGCGCGCGCAGGGCCGCGCGGCGGCCTGGTGCTTCACCAGCGCCCGCACCGGGCGGAGACCCCGCGCCACGCGGGCCGACACCACGAACGTCCGGTTCCCCGCGAACGGCAGGTACTCCCCGAGGATCGTGCCGTTGCTCGGAAGCACCAGCGCCCGGCCGCGCGCGGGGTTGGCGAAGGGCGCCGAGCCCGGCTGAGGGTCCGCAACGGCGCCGGCGGCGGGTGCGGCCCCGATGGCGAGGGCCGCGATGAGGGTCCGGACGAGCACGGGGCGACCCTACCGGGGTCAGGCGGCGGGCGTCGCGACCGGCGGAACCGGCACCGGCCGCCCGTCCTCCCCAAGGGCAACGAAGACGAACCGCCCGCGGCCGCACAGGCGCCGCTCACCCGACAGCAGCTTCTCGGACACCATGCTCACCCGGACGGTCATGGACGTGCGGCCCGTGGACACGACGCTGGCCAGCACCTCCACGATCTCGCCGTGGCCCACCGGCGCCACGTAGTCCACCTGGTCCACCGCGATGGTCACCGCCTCGCTGCGGCAGTGGCGCGTGGCGGCGACGAACGCCGCGCGGTCCATCATCGACAGGGCTGCAGGCCAGGCGGAAGCGCACCGCTGACGGAGACGCGCATGACCGAGGTGGTGTTTCCCCAGCAACTTAACCACCACGGCACGCTGTTCGGCGGTGAGGCACTGTCGATGATGGACCGCGCCGCGTTCGTGGCAGCCACCCGGCATTGCCGCAGCGAAGCCGTCACCATCGCGGTGGACCAGGTGGACCACGTAGCGCCGGTAGGCCACGGTGAGATCGTGGAGGTGCTGGCCAGCGTGGTGTCCACGGGCCGGACGTCCATGACCGTCCGGGTGAGCATGGTGTCCGAGAAGCTGCTGTCGGGCGAGCGCCGGCTCGTGCGGTCGCGGAAGGTTCATCTTCGTGGCGCTCGGTGACGACGGCCGTCCTGGGCCGGTGCCGCAGGTGAACGCACCCGCGTCGTGACCCCGGCGGTCAGGGCCGGCGGTTCACAGGTGCCAGCGGAACGCCCGGAAGCGACCACCCGCGTACATCCACACCGCAACGACCGGATCCCAGGCGATGGGTGTCGACGAAATCGTGCCAGTGCGCCTGACGACCGATCGAAACGTACGACGAGCCCACGCCGCCTGATCCGACCAGGGCCGTGCTCGCCGTGAAGGCGCCGGGCTCTGCATCGCCGAACCGTTCCCGCACCCGGACGCTGCGAATGGTCCCGCCGGCCCAGCACCAGCGGAAGCCCAGGGTGTAGGTGACCTGCTCGGGTCCGCGCCACACGTGCGACCCGCTGCGGCAATGGACGCCGGCGGCGGCAACCTGCCCGGTCACCGGCAGGGCCGCCGAAACAAATACCGCGGCAACCGGTCCTCGCCATCCCCTCAACGTGTGCATACGCCTTGGCATCGCATGCACACACGATACTCCACGAATACGTGCGGAAAAGACCCTCGTCTATGCCGAAGCGCCGCGCAAACGCTCGATCACGGGCCCCAGGAGAATGCCCACCAGGATGATTCCCACCGTCACGTAGCCAAGCCATTCCGTGCGGGTGGCGATCCCGATGAGCCCGGTGGGCGCCGACAGGATGCCGGTGACCGAGAGCCGGATCGACTTCTCGGCGCGGGCGGACATGGGCCTGCGCTCGGCCGCCGCGCTCACGACTCCCACCGCCGCAGCAGCACGGCCGCGTTGTGACCGCCCAGGCCGTTGTTGATGTTGAGCGCCATGCGCAGATCGGCCTCGCGCGCCATGCCCAGCACGTGGTCCACCCCCGTGCAGGCGGGGTCGATGTCGGCCGTGGCGATGGTGGGCGGGATGCGCCCCTCGGCCACCGCGAGTGCGGTGAGGGCGGCCTCCACGGCGCCGGTGGCCCCCATGCAGTGCCCGTGCATGGACTTGGTGGCCGACACCGCGGTGCGGGCCGCCCCCTCCTCGCCCAGGACGGCGCGGATGGCCATCACCTCGGTGGGATCCCCGGGCTGGCTCGCGCCCCCGTGGGCGTGGACGTACCCCACCTCCTCCGGGTGCACACCCGCGTCGGCCAGCGCCGCGCGCATCGCGCGAGCCTGCGCCGCACCGGTGGGGTCGGGGTCGGTGAGGTGGTGGGCGTCGGCGCTGGCGCCGTAGCCGGCCAGCTCGCAGATGATGGTGGCGCCGCGGGCCAGGGCGTGGTCGGCGTCCTCCAGGATCAGCGCCGCGGCGCCCTCCCCGATGAGGAAGCCGTCGCGGCCGGCATCGAAGGGACGGCCGGCGTGGCCCGGGTCGTCGAAGCGGTGTGAGAGCACCCGCATGGCGTCGAAGCCGGCCACCCAGAACGGGGTGATCATGGCCTCGCATCCCCCGGCGATCATCACCTTCGCGTCGCCCCGGCGGATCGCGGCCCCCGCCATGCCCACCGCGTCGCAGCCGCCCGCGCACGCGGTGACGGCGGCGAACACCGGGCCCCGCAGCCCCATGTCCATGGAGATCTGGGCCGACGGCACGTTGCCCATGCTGTGCGGGATGGCGAAGGGGGAGATGCGGTCGGGACCGCGTTCCAGCATCACGCGGTGGTTGTCGTCGCGCACGCCGTTGCCGCCGGTGCCGCTGGAGAACACGCACCCGATGTCCCCGCCGTCACCGGTGACCGTGGCGCCCGCGTCGGCCATGGCCAGCTGGGCGGCGGCGAGGGCGAACAGGGTGGCGCGGTCGGCGCGCCGGGCCACACGGCGGTCCACGAAGTCGGTGGGCTCGAACGCGGACGCCTCGCAGGCGATGCTCACGGGCTGTCGGCCGTGTCGAACAGGGTGATGGGCGCGCCGCCCGGCGTGCCCGCCAGCGCCGCGCGCCAGGCGTCCTCCCGGCCCACGCCCAGCGAGTTGATGATGGACAGGCCGGTGACCACCACGCGGGGTCGTGCGTCGCTCATGCCGTCACCTCGGTCATCGCCACCACCGCGTTGTGCCCGCCGAACCCGAAGCCGCTGCACAGCGCCGCGCGCACGCGCTGCGGCCGGGTGGCCGTGACATGGTCCACCCCCACGCACTCCGGGTCGAGGTCGTGCAGGTTGATGGTGCCCGGCACCACCTGATCGTGGATGGCCAGCGCGGTGAGCGCGGCCTCCAGCGCCCCGGTGGCACCCACGCAGTGGCCGTGCATGGACTTGGTGGCCGACACGGCCACCTGCGCGGCGCGCTCGGCACCGAACGCCTTGATGATGCTGTGCACCTCGGCCACGTCCCCCACGGTGGTGGAGGTGGCGTGCGCGTTGACGTGGTCCACCACGTCGGGGCCGACACCCGCGGTGGCCATGGCGCGCTGCATGGCCCGCGCCTGCTGGGCGCCCGACGGCTCGGGCTCGGTGATGTGGTGCGCGTCGGCGGTGGCCCCGTAGCCGGCCAGCTCGCACAGGATGGGGGCGCCGCGATCCAGGGCCAGGTCCATGCGCTCAAGCACGATCACCGCCCCGGCCTCGCCCAGCACGAACCCGTCGCGGTCGCGGTCGAACGGACGGCTGGCCGTCTGCGGGTCGTCGTTGCGGTGGGACATGGCACGAGAGGCGTCCAGCATGCCCATGCCGAACGGGGTGATGGCCGCCTCCGAACCGCCGGCCAGCATCACGTCGGCCTGGCCGCGCAGGATGACGTCCCAGGCCTCGCCGATGGCGTGCAGGCTGCTGGCGCAGGCGGTCATCACGCAGGCCAGCGGACCGCCCAGGCCCAGCTGCATGGACACCTGCCCGGCGGCCATGTTGGCGATGATCATGGGCACCGCCACCGGCGACACCCGATCCGCCCCGCGCTCCATGAAGATGCGGTGCTGTTCCTCGTAGGTCTCGTTGCCGCCGTTGCCCGTGCTGATCATGGCGCCGATGCGGTCACCGCGGTCGCCCACCACCAGGCCGGCGTCGTCCATGGCCATGCGGGCCGCGGCCACCGCCAGGTGACACGCCCGGTCCATGCGGCGCGCCGCGCGGCGGTCGATGAAGTCCAGGGGGTCGAACCCGGTGACCTCGCAGGCGATTTGCGCGCCGTGCTGCGAGGCGTCGAAACGCGTGATGGGGCCCGCCCCCGAGCGTCCCGCGCGCGCGGCCTCCCAGGTGGCCTCGCGGCCCACCCCGATGGGGCAGGCCATGCCCACCCCCGTCACCACCACGCGCCGGTCGAGCGGCCGCTGGCTCATAGGTTCAGTCCTCCATCCACCATCACCACCGTACCGGTGATGAACGACGACTCCGGTGCGCACAGGAAGGCCACGGGGCCGGCCACGTCCTCGGGCTCGCCCAGCCGGGCCAGCGCGGTGCGCGCGCGCAGGGCCTCCCGCTGATCCTCGGGCAGCACGTCGGTGAGCCGCGTGCGGATGTAGCCGGGGGCCACCGCGTTCACCCGGATTCCCGCGGGGCCCAGTTCCCGCGCCAGGCTGCGCACCAGCCCGATGATGCCGGCCTTGGAGGCCGCGTAGTTGACCTGGCCGGCGTTGCCGTGCACGCCCACCACGGAGGTGAGCGCCACGATGCTGCCCCGGCCGCGGCGCACCATGCCGTCGGCCACGGCGCGGATGCTGTGGAACGTGCCGGAGAGGTTCACGGCGATGGGCGCCCGCCAGTCGGCGTCGCTCATGCGCAGCACCAGCCCGTCGCGGGTGGTGCCGGCGTTCACCACCAGCGCCTCGGGCTCGCCGAGTTCCTCCCCCAGGCGGTCCAGCGCGGCCCGCATGGACGCGGGGTCGGTGGCCTCCGCCTGTGCCACCGCCGCCCGCACCCCCAGGGCGCGCACGCGGCGCGCCGTGTCCTCACAGCCGTCACGGTCACCCGCGTAGGTGAGCCCCACATCCCAGCCCGACCGGGCGAGTCCGTGCGCACAGGCCGCACCGATCCCCCGGCTGCCGCCGGTCACGAAGACCGTGGGCATTGCCTATCGGCGTGCGAGCGCGGTGATGCCGGGCAGCTCGCCGGGCGACCCGAAGTGCAGGGCCTCCACGTCGCTGCGCACGCGGCGCACCAGTCCCACCAGCACGCTGCGCGGCCCGAACTCCACGAACCGGTCCACGCCCATGTCCAGCGCGGTGCGCACGGACTGGGTGAACCGCACGGGCGCGGTGAGCTGCTGGGTGAGGATGCCCCGCACGCGGTCGGCACCGGCCTCCAGGGCGGCGGTGGTGGCGGACATGAACGGCACCGAGGGCGCCGACACCCGCACCCCGGCCAGCACCTCGCGCAGCCGGTCGGCGGCGGGCGCCATCACGGCGGAGTGGAAGGCGCCGTCGACGTCCAGCAGCCGGATCTTGAAGCCGCGGGCGCGGCCCAGCTCGGCGAGGCGCTCCACGCCGCGCTGCAGGCCGGAGGCCACCACCTGACCGGGACAGTTGTAGTTGGCGGGCCACACGTCGCCGGCCTCCTGGCACAGGGCCTCAACCTCCTCGTCGGAGGCGCCCAGCAGGGCCGCCATGGATCCCGGCACGCGCTCGGCGATCTCGGTGGTGGCGCGGCCGCGCTCCACCACGAGCCGCAGGGCGGTGCTGAAGTCCAGCGCCCCCGATGCCACCAGGGCCCCGTACTCCCCGAGGGAGTGGCCCATGGCCAGGTCGCCGGTGACGCCGTGGGAGGTGGCCACGCGCCAGGCCGCCACGGAGTTGGTGAGCACGGCGGGCTGGCAGATGTCGGTGCGCATCAGCGTGGCGTGCGGGCCCTCGAAGATGATGCGGCGCAGGTCGTAGCCGAGGGTGTCGTTGGCCTCCTCGAACGTGCGGGCCGCCTCGGGGAACACGCGCGACAGCTCCGCGCCCATCCCCACCATCTGGGAGCCCTGCCCGGGAAAGAGCAGGGCGATCTTGCCGCGCTGTGGCGATTGGTCAGGCACGATGGCGAAGTGTACGCGTTCCCGCCGTGAACGCACCATCGCGCGCGTGGCGGGGGGCGAACGGCCCTCTCAGGGGACGCGCACCGTGACGGTGCGCTGGTGACCCGACCCCGAGTCGCCGGCCATGCTGACCACCAGCACCACCACCAGCAGGGCGGCCACGGCCGCGCCCACGATCGCGGCCACCCGGAACCAGGCGGGCCCGCTGGCAGGCGCCTGCGGACCGGGCCCCGACACCGGCGGGGGCGGGGGCGGGGAGCCGGGGCCGTCCACCACCGTGGCCGAGGGGGTCTGAGCCGCCACGGCGGGAATCGGCTGGTCCACGCGCGTGGCGGCGAACGGGCGTGACCATGCGGGCCCCGCCTGCAGCGCGGTCTCCAGCTCGGAGGCGAACGCGGCCGCCGTGTCGTGCCGGCGGGCCGGGTCCTTGTCCAGGGCGCGCGCGAACACCGCGTCCACCGCCGTGCCCAGGTCGGGACGGCGCCCGGTGGGCGGCACGGGGGGCTCGTGGACGTGGGCGTACAGCAGGGCCGCCCGGTCGGTGCCGTTGAACACGCCGTGGCCGGTGAGGCACTCGTAGGCCACCACCGCCAGCGCGTAGCGGTCGGCGGCCCCGGTGACCTCCTCCCCGCGGATCTGCTCGGGGGCCACGTACTCCAGCGTGCCCATCCACGTGCCGCTCTGGGTGAGCCGGCTGCCCTCGATGGCCCGGGTGAGCCCGAAGTCGGTGAGGTACGCGTGGTCGCTGGAGTCCAGCAGGATGTTGGCGGGCTTGACGTCGCGGTGCACCAGCCCGCGGGCGTGGGCGTGGTCGAGCGCGTCGGCCACCTGGCCCACCACGAACATGCTGCGCTGGGGCGTGATGCCGCCCGCCCCGCGCATCACCGCGTCCAGGCTGGGCCCGTCCACGAACTTCATGGCCAGGAAGGCCAGCCCGTCGGCGTCGCCCGCCTCGTACACCGGGATGATGTTGGGGTGCTCCAGGCTGGCGGCCGCGATGCCCTCACGCCGGAACCGCTGCAGGAAGGTGTCGTCGGCGGAGATGGTGGGGGTCACCACCTTCAGCGCCACGACGCGCTGCAGGCTGAGCTGCGTGGCGCGGTACACCACCGCCTGTCCCCCGCGTCCCAGCTCCGCGTCGATGCGGTAGCCCTCCAGGACGCGGCCGATCATCGTCCCATTCCGTCCCTTCCCATGGCAGTTGGCGGGAACGTTACCGATGTTCCGGCGGGCGGAAACCGGCGACGCACAACGCGGCATCGCGCCCCGGTGCGGTGTCATCCTTGGGGAATGGACTCCCCACCGCCCCTCATCCCGCTCCGGCATTTCTTCGACAACCCGGAGCGCGCCGCCGCGCGCCTCAGCCCCGACGGCGGCACCATCTCGTACCTGGCGCCGCGCGACGGGGTGCTGAACGTGCACCTCATGCGCCGCGACGGCGGCGACGTGCGCGCCATCACCAACGACCGCGACCGCGGCGTGCGCAGCTACTTCTGGTCGCGCGACGGCCGCTGGGTGCTGTACGTGCAGGACCGCGGCGGCGATGAGAACACCCACGTGTACGCCGTGCACCCGGACCACCCGGAGGTGGTGCGCGACCTCACCCCGTTCCCCGGGGTGCGCGCCAACATCGTGGCGGCCCCGCGCGCCACACCGCGCGAGCTGATCGTGTCGATGAACCTGCGGGACCGCGCCGTGTTCGACGTGTACCGGCTCACCATCGCCAGCGGGCGCCTCCGGATGGTGGCGGAGAACCCCGGCAACGTGCTGGGCTGGACCGCCGACCGGGACGGCAGGCTGCGGGCCGCGTACGCGCAGACCCCCTCCGGCGACTACGAGGTGTGGGTGCGCGACACCGAGGACGGCCCCTGGCGCACGCTGGCCGAGTACGGCAACGAGGACAAGGGGTACGTGTTCGGCTTCACCCCCGGCGGGGAGGCCCTGCTGGTGGGGTCGGCCAAGGACGGCGACCTGCTGCGCCTGGTGCGCCTGGAGGTGGCCACCGGCGAGGAGCGCGTGCTGGACGAGGACGAGCAGGCCGACCTGTCGGGACCGTGGGTGTCGGACCGCACCGGGGAGCTGCAGGCCGTCTTCTACCTGCGTGACCGCACGGTGGTGCACGCCCACGACCCCGACTTCGGGCGGGACTGGCAGGCGGTGACCGCGCTGCACCACGGCGACCCCGGGGTGAGCGGCCAGGACGCCGAGGAGCGCAGCTGGATCGTGGCGTTCGACGACGACCGCGACCCGGGCGCCACGTTCCTGTTCGACCGCGACACCCATGAGGCCCGCCTGCTGTGGCGCTCGCGGCCGTGGCTGGACCCCGAGACCCTGGCCCCCATGACGCCGGTGCGCATCACCTCGCGCGACGGCCTGTCGCTGCCGTGCTACCTCACGCTGCCGCTGGGCGTGCCGCCGCGCGACCTGCCGCTGGTGCTGCACGTGCACGGGGGTCCGTGGTCGCGGGACGCGTGGGGGTACGACCCCATCACCCAGTTCCTGGCCAACCGCGGCTATGCGGTGCTGCAGGTGAACTACCGGGGCTCCACGGGCTTCGGGAAGCGGTTCACCCACGCCGCCGAGCGCGAGTTCGCCGGGAAGATGCACGACGACCTCATCGACGGGGTGCACTGGGCGGTGTCCGAGGGCATCGCCGACCCGGCGCGCGTGGGCATCTACGGCGGGTCGTACGGCGGGTACGCGGCCCTGGTGGGCGTCACGTTCACCCCGGACGTGTTCGCCGCCGCCGTCAGCTTCGTGGGCCCCTCCAGCCTGGTGACCCTGGCGCGCTCGTTCCCGGCCTACTGGCGCCCGCTGCTTGCCAGCACCTGGTTCCGGTACGTCGGCGACCCGGACGACCCCGACGACCTGGCGGACATGGAGCGCCGCAGCCCGCTGAACCACGTGGACCGCATCGTGACCCCGCTGCTGGTGATCCAGGGGGCCAACGACCCGCGCGTCACCAAGCAGGAGAGCGACCAGATCGTGGCCGCGCTGCGCGGGCGGGGCGTGGACGTGGAGTACATCTGCAAGGAGGGCGAGGGCCACGGGTTCGCCAAGCCGGAGAACCGGATGGAGGCGTACGGGGCCATGGAGCGCTTCTTCGCCAAGCACCTGGGCGGTCGCATCGGCGACGACTGAGCCCGAGGCGGTGTCGGCGCGGCGCTGGCTGGTGCTGGCCTGCGCCATGGGCGCTCAGGTGGGCGCGGCGGGGCTCACCCTGGGGCTGCCCGCCCTGGGGCCGCACCTGCGCGCCCAGTTCCACCTGTCCCTGTCGGGTCTGGGGGCGCTGCTGGCCGCGCCCACCGTGGGCTACGCGCTGACCATGTTCGTGTGGGGATCGCTGGCCGACCGCCGGGGCGAGCGTGGCGTGATGGCCGCCGGCCTGGGTGCGTCGGCGGCGGTGCTGGTGGCGGCCGGCGCCGCCGGGTCCGCCTGGACGCTGGGGCTGGGCCTGGCCGTCGCGGGCGGGTTCGGGGCGTGCGCACCCGCCGCCAGCGGGCGCGCGGTGGTGAGGTGGTTCCCCCCACGTGAGCGGGGCATGGCGCTGGGGCTGCGGCACACCGCGCCGATGGTGGGCGGCGCGCTGGGCGCGGCCCTGCTGCCGGTGGCGGCGCGCGCCGGCGCCACGACGGGCGCAATGTGGCTGCTGGCCGGGTTCGCGGCGGTGGGCGCGGTGTGCGCCCTGGGCGTCACCCCCGGCGACGGGGCGGGTGACGCGCACGCGCCGGTCGTGCGGGAACGCCACCCCGCGGTGGACGGCCTGGTGTGGCTGCTGGCGGGCGGCGGGGCCCTGGTGATCGTGGGGCAGGCCGTGCTGCTGCGGTTCCAGCCCGAGTACCTGCATTCGGCGCGCGGGTGGTCGCAGGACACCGCGGCCCTGGTGCTGTCGCTGACCCTGCTGGCTGCCGCGCTGGCCCGGATCGCGGCCGGCGTGATCTCCGACCGGCATGGCCGGCGCATCCGGGTGCTGGCCGGGCAGGCCCTGGGCGCCGGCGTGCTGGTGGTGGGTGCCTCCGCGCTGCTGGGCCTGCCCGCGCAGGTGGCGGCGGTGCTGCTGGTGGGCGCCGCCACGCTCACCATGGCGGGCAACGGCGTGGCCTACGCCGCCATCGCCGAGGTGGCCCCGCTGCGCACGGGTGCCGCCCTGGGGCTGTACGCGACGGTGCTGATCGTGGTGGTGTCCGTGGCGCCGGCGCTGTTCGGCCTGCTGGCCGGTGCCGTCCCGTGGGGCGTCGCCTTCGCGCTGGTGGGGGTGTTCCCCCTGCTGGGGGCCGGCGTGCTGTGGCACGCCGAGCGGGTGTTCCGGCGACGCGGCGTGATGGGCGCCCCCGTCCATGCAACCGCGTCGCCCACCGAACCGGTCCAGGCCGGCCCGCAGCGCTGACCCGGCCCAGCGCCCAGGAGGCGTTGCGGGGCATCCCCCAGCCGGGGTGGGTGTTTCACCGGTAAACCGCCAGATCGCGTCCCGAAACCACCGGCACGGCCGAATGGGCGTTCACTCCATGGTGGGGAATGCCGACAACCAGATCATGCCCACGCAACGCCGGTTTCTTCTGACGGCGGCGGCCGTGCTCGCCCTGGCCGCCTCCCCCGCCCTCGCCCAGCAGGTCACCGACGGCGGCAACGCCCCCGCCAACGACCCCACCGACGTGGTGCCCAACGACGCGGTGCTCAACCAGATGGAGCGCCAGGTGATCGGGGAGATGAACGCCCGCCGGGTGGCCCACCACCGCGCGCCGCTGCGCACCAGCGTGCGCCTGATGCGCGCCGCGGGCGGGCACAGCGACTGGATGGCCGCCACCGGGCTGTTTCAGCACGAGGGCCCTGGGGGGCAGCCGTTCTGGAGCCGTTTCACCGCGCAGGGCATCTCGGCGAACCGGCGCATGAGCGAGAACATCGCGTTCATGTCGGGGTGTTCACCCGACCTGGCCGCGCAGGTGGTGGACATGTGGATGGCCAGCGCCCCGCACCGGCAGAACCTGCTGGACCCGAGGGTGCACGTGGCCGGTGTGGGGATCGCGGTGGCGGGTGCGTGCGACGCGGTGTACGTCACCGCCGACCACGCTTCGTAGGCGCAGGCGCAGAACAAGAAGGGCGCCCCCTGCATTCGCATGGGCGCATTGAGACAGGCGCATGCGCCGAAGAGGGCGCCGTGCCACAAGAGAAAAGGCGCCCCGTGCATCGCATGGGCGCATTGAGACCGGCACATGCGCCCGTTGCCTTGAAGCAACGTCCGGAGAAGACCCCCTTTTGCATTTCCCTGCGCGCATGAAAACGCGGCACATGCGCCCGTTGCCTTGAAGCAACGTCTGGAAGAAGCCCCCTTTTGCATTTCCCTGCGCGCCGGAGCGCCCGGCCGGCGTCACACCGCGGGGGCCCACCATTCGGCGCCGGCCATGTCGGGGTAGACCCGGTCGGGGTCGTAGCGGTCGACGCGCACGCGGACGCGCTGCCCCACCCGCACCTCGTCGAGGCGGTCCTCCGGGACCTCCCAGCCCACGACCACCTCGCGGTCGTGGGTGCCGGTGGCCGATTCCACCATCAGGCGCAGGTGCAGCGACGCCGCGGCCCGGTGGTGGGCGGCGCCGAGCACGTGCAGTTCGAGCACGCGGGCGTGCGTGGGCGTGCCCAGCTGCACACGGCGCAGTTCCCGGGCGCGCCAGCGGCGGGATGAGCGGTACGCCATCCAGCCCCCGCCCAGGCCCACGGCCAGCCCCACCAGCAGCACCAGCCACGTCATGGGCCCGATGATACGGCCCGGCCGGGGGGGCTTCAGCCGGCGGTCACCAGGGCGCTGACCCCCTCGGCGTTCTTCGCCACCCGGATGGTTGATCCCAGCCGGTCGGCCACCCCGGGGAGGTGCGTGATCACCGCCACCAGCCGCCCGTCGCCGGTGAGCCGCTCCACGCCCGCCAGCGCCTGCTCCAGGGATTCCGCGTCCAGCGTGGAGAAGCCCTCGTCCAGGAAGAGGCAGTCCAGGCGCCCGCCGGATTCGGCGGCGATGTCCGACAGGCCCAGCGCCAGGGCCAGGCTGGCCATGAACCGCTCGCCGCCCGACAGGGTGGCCGCCGAGCGCAGGCGCTCGCCGCGGCGCAGGTCCACCACCGCCAGGGGGTCGGGTTCGCGGCCCGAGAACCGGAACGCCCCGCCGGTGAGTTCCTGCAGCCGCATCGACGCGCCCGCCGCAAGCCGCTCACGGAACCGGGCCAGCAGGAACCGGGGGAAGTTGTTGACCTGCAGGTCGCGCACCACGGTGGCGTACACCCCGGCTTGGGCGTGGGCGTCGCGCGCCTCGGCGTGCAGGGCGGCGGCCCGGCCGGCCGCCTGTTCCAGTTCCGCCAGGTGCGCGCGCGCCTGCTCACGGGCGCGGTGGGCTGCGCCGGACGCGGCCGCCACGTGCGACGGGTCGTTCACGCCGGTGGCCACCGCGGCCCGCGCGAACCCGGCGGCCAGGTCCCGGGCCGCGTCATCCGCGCGGCGCGCCGCATCGCGCGCGTCCGCCAGCAGCGCCCCGGCGTCATCACGCGCCCCTGCGCAGCCGGCCAGCAGCGCGGCCGCATCGGCGGCGGGCGGTGGCATCGACAGCCCGGCCAGGGTGATGAGGCGCGTGAGGGCGTCGCGCACCACCGCCAGCTCGCGCACCGTGAGGTCGTGCAGCGCCGCGCCGGCCTGCGCGGCCGCCGCGTCGGCCGCCGACAGGGCCCGGGTGGCGTGCGCGTGCGCCTCCTCCGCGTCGCGCAGCTCCAGCATGGCCGCCTCCAGGGCGGCCACCGGGTCGGCGTGGGCGGCCCAGGCACCCAGCCGCGCGGCGGCGCGGTCGAGGGTGCCGGCGTCCTCGGCGTCCCGCTCCACGCAGCTGGGCCAGGGCGGCCGTGTGGCGCGCCGCCTCGGCCTGCTGTTCCTGATGGCGCTGGCGCAACGCGGCCAGCAGCTCGTCCCTCACCGCCACATCGTCGTTTGCGCGCTGCAGCGCAGCGGCGTCCGGGGGTCCGGGTCCGGGGTCAGCGCGGCCAGGTCACGCTCCAGGCCCTCCACCACCAGGGCCGCCCGGGTGCGCTCGGTGGCGGCCGCGCGCTCGGCGCCCTGGGCGGCCTCCACGGCGCGGCGCAACGCCGTGATGTCCCCCGCCGCCGCGGGGTGATGCTCGCCCACGGTGCCCCCGCACACCGGACACGGATCGCCGGGCGCCAGCCCGCCGCGCACGGCGGCGGCCAGGTCCAGGCGCGCCGCGTGATCGTGGGCGTCCTGGGCCGCCGCCCGCGCCGCGACCGCCGCGTCGTGGGCCTGGACGGCCCGGTCACGCGGTCGCGCATCGGCCGCGGTGCGTTCCAGCGCCACCGCCCGCTGGGCCGCCTCGGCACGCACCGAGAGGGCGTCACGCGCGCGCACCGCCGCCTCACGCGCGTCGGCCGCGGCACGGCCCTCGTCGGTGAGCCGCTGCAGCGCCCGGGTGAGCTCCTGCGCCACACGCTCACCCTCCGCCACCTGCGCCGCCCGCTGGGGCCGGCGCGCCTGCACGTCCGCGGCCGCACGCGCCACCTCGCCCAGCGCCCCCAACTCGGCCGCACCCGCGCCGTGCCGCAGCGCCAGCATGCCCACCGCGGCCTCCGCGGCCGCGCGGTCGGCACGCGCCGCCTCCACCGCGCCCTGGGCGGCGGTGACGGCGCCCTGGGCGGCATCGATCCGCTGGGCCAGGGCGGTGAGCGCGGCCTCGTCGGGCAGCACCGCCACGGCGGCCTCCAGGTCGGTGGCGCGCTGCGCCTCGCGCCGGGCCCGCTCGTGCGCGTCGCGCAGCGCCGCGGCCAGGGGCTCCAGCGCCCGCACGCCTGCCAGCCGGGCCGCCGCCTGCGCGCGGCGCGCGCGGCGGCGGTGCGGGCGGCCGTGCCGTGCGCGGGAAGCACGTCCGCGGCCCGCAGCAGGCCCTCCGCGCGGCCGGTGAGCTCGGATTGCCGCTCCTTGGCGGCGGCACGCACCTCCATGGGCGCCACCGCGAACAGCTCCCGCAGGATGCGGTCGCGCTCGCCCGGCGGCACCGAAAGGAACTGGGCGAACCGGCCCTGGGCCAGCAGCACGGCGCTGGTGAACGCCTCGAAGCTCATGCCCACCAGGCGGCTCACGCGCTCGTCCACGCGGTCGCCGTGGGTCTCCACCGGGTCGCCGCCGTCGCCGTCGAGCAGTTCCAGCAGCACCGCCGGGTCGGGCGCGTCCTTGCCGTAGCGGCGGGTGACGCGCCACACGCGGCCGTGCAGGGCGAAGGTGAGCCGCACCTCGCCGTGGGTGTGCCCCAGGGTGAGCAGCTCCCCGGGGCGCGCCGACTCGGGCGTGCGACCGAACAGGGCGAACGAGATGGCGTCCAGCAGCGAGGTCTTGCCCGCCCCGGTGTCGCCGGCGATCACCACCAGGTCGTGGGGACGCCAGTCCACGCTGACGCGGTCGTACGACCGGAACGCCACCAGGTCCAGCTGCAGCGGCCTCACGGCTGGTCGGCCCCCTCCGCGTCACGCACCGCCTGCGCGAAGGCCTCGCGCTGACGGGCGGGAAGCGCCCGGTCCATGGCCCGGTACCAGTCCTCGTACAGGTCGGCCAGTGGCCGCATGGGGGCGCCGGGGGCGCCGTCGAGCATCGCGGGCTCGGTGGCCTGGGGGTAGCGCGGCTCCACGCGCAGGGCGTCGGGCACCACCTCGCGCACGCGCCGCACCAGGTCCAGCACCGGCACGTCCAGCTCCACCTCCACCAGGAACCGGGCGTTCGGGTGCTCGGCCGCGCGCGCCGCCAGGCCGTCCAGGTCCCCGCGGATGCGTGCCAGCGGCCGGCCGGAGGTGAGGGGGTGCTCCGCCACGGTGGTGCGCTCGGGGGTGATCTCCACCACGCAGGCCGTCTTGGCGTGGTTGTCCTCGCTGAAATCCAGCGGGATGGGGCTGCCCGCATACCGCGCCGGGGAGGCGGTGCGCGGCACGGCCTGCGGGCGGTGCACGTGCCCCAGGGCGATGTAGTCCAGGTCGGCCGGCAGCGCGGCCGGTGAGATGGCGTAGGTGATGCCCATGGTCATCTCCCGCTCCCCGCCACCGGCCAGGGCGCCGTCCACCATGAGGTGACCCACCAGCACGGCCGCACCGCCGTGGCGCGTGCGCAGCTCGCGCAACCGCGCGGCGTATTCGCCGATGAGCGCCCCAACCAGGTCGGCGTAGGTGGCCTTGGCGTGCTGGGCGGTCACCCCCAGGTCGCTGCCCAGCCGCGCGGGGTCGGGCCACGGCAGCAGGGCCACGTGCAGCGGGCCCGCGCCGGTCTCCACGCTCACCACCGACTCGTCCGGACCGCGCACCCTGCCGGCCACGGTGATGCCGCGCACCGCCAGGTAGGGCGCCAGGGCGTTCCACAGGTCCGGGTCGTCGTGGTTGCCCACCGCCACCACCACGGGCCCCAGTGCGGTGAGTTCCTCCAGCGCCGACAGGCAGTCGCCGATGGGCCCGGCGTCCACCACGCGGCGGTCCAGCAGGTCGCCCGACACCACCACCGCGTCCACACGCTGGGCGGCGCCGATGCCGGCGATCTCCGACAGCGCCGCGCGCAGCTCGTCACGGCGGTCGAGCCCGTACAGGCGCTTGCCCAGGTGCCAGTCCCCGGTGTGCAGCAGGCGCATGGTCAGCCGAAGCGAGCGACCGCGTCCTGCGCCCGTTCGGCGTGCGCCACCTCACCGGCGGCGGTGGCCCACGGCGGGAACGGGATCTCCACGGCCAGCGGCGCCGGCACGCTGGGCTGGCTCACCAGCACGCGGCCCTGCATCAGCAGGCGCGCGCGGGCCCGGGCGGCGGGGCTGAGCCAGCCGTACTCGCTGCGCTCCGCCTCGGCGGGGTCCAGCCGGCCGGAGATGCGGATGGCGGCGTTCTGGGTGACCTCGGGCGCAACCAGCGAGGCCTGCTGCTGGGCGCCGATGAGGATCACCCCCAGCGACCGGCCCCGCTGGGCGATGTCGATGAGGGTGTCCTTGATGGGCGAGTCGCCATCGCGGGGCGCGTACTTGTTGAGCTCGTCCAGCACCACGAACTCGATGGGGTCGCGGGTGCCGCGCTCCTTCGCCGCGAACGTCTGGGCCAGCAGGGTGCCCACCACGAACCGCTGGGCGAAGTCGTGCAGCCGGGTGAGGTGCACCACGGCCACGGGCGGCTCGTTGGCCGCGGCCTCGCCCCGCGGGATGGGCGTGGCGTCGGAGCGCACCAGACCCCGCAACCGCCCGGCCGCCGACTGCAGCCGGCGGATGAACGCCTGCACGGTGCCGGCGGCCGCGCTGCCCACCCAGGGGCGTGCCTCGCCGCTGCGCAGCAGCTCGTCGTCGCCCAGCAGGCCCTCCAGCCAGTCCACCAGCGTGTCCAGGTCCTCGAACACCGGCGAGGCCAGCTCGCTCTGCAGCCGTGCCTGCCGCTTCTCGGGGTCGCCCGGCACGGGGCCCGGCATCAGCCCCACCGCCCCCGGGTGGCCCTCGACGGGCACCGCGCGGCGCAGCAGCTCCCCGCGCACGCGCTCCTCCACGAAGCTGAGCTGGCTGCGCATGTCGTGCGCGTCGGCGAAGCAGAACCGCAGGAGGCCCTCCACCACGAACCGCCACGGGGTCCAGCCGAACACCCGCACGTCCTCAAGGCGCGTCTCGCAGTCGGGCATGCCGGGGGCCCCCGGGCGGGGGGGCGCCCAGAACCCGACGTCGGGGAACCCGCCCACCTGGGGCAGGCCCAGGGCCTCCCAGCGGGCGTCCAGCTGCGCGCGGTCCGGCCGCTCGGCGTAGCGGCGGTTGTCGCGGTCGATGTGCAGCAGATCCTCGCCCTTGACGTTGAAGATCAGCACGCGCACGCGGCGACGCATGTCCGGGTGGGCCAGCAGCAGCCGCACCAGCGCAAGGGCCGTGGAGGTCTTGGTGGCCACGCCGCTGATGCCGGAGATGCTGATGTGACCGCCCTTGGTGCCGTCCAGGAAATCCAGGTCCAGACGGATGGGCAGCCCGTCACGACCCATGCCCAGGGGCAGGGTGCGGGTCATTGTGTCCTCGTACAGCGCGCGGCGGCGCTCCTCCCCGCGGGCCCGGTGCACCGTCTGGCCGGGGTGCGGCGCGATCCAGCGCTCGGGGTCCACCCGCACCACCTGCACCTCGGCCGTGCGCACCAGCTGCGCCGGCATCTGGCCCTCGGTGTACGCCTGCGTGTCGCTGGGCATGGAGGCGCCCTCCAGCTGCGCGTACGCCTCGGTGACCACCCCGTAGGTGGTGACCGCCCCGCCGGGGTCCTCGGTGGTGACGGCCACCAGGTCGTCCACCTCCACGGTGGCGATGTCGTCCACCCCCAGCAGGAACGCCTGGCTGCTGGCCGCCTGGTGGCCCAGCACCACCCCCAGCGGGTCGCCGCTCATGCCGCCACGTGCAGGGCCGCCGCCGGGACGAGCGGCTCCAGCTCGGCCCCGTCCACGGCCTGCCGCACCGCCCGCAACGCCAGGCGGCGGTCGCCCATGCGATGCCGTAGGCGGCCCTCCAGCGTCATCACGGGCATGAGGTTCTGCGGGGCCCGCGGGTCGCGGTGGGGCCGGCCCGCGTAGCGGGGCAGCTCGGCCGTGGCGCGGTCGGCCAGGTGCACCGCCATCTCCAGGCCCAGGGCGCGGGGCGCCTCGCCGCGCAGGATGCCGGCCCAGCCGCCCTCGCCCACCCCGGGCAGGCGCTGGTACCACGAGTAACGGTCCTCGCCGATGGCGAACAGCGGGGTGCGCTGACCCACCCGCAGCTGCGGAACGATGGTGCCCTCCGCACCCTCCAGATAGATGCGGTGGTGCGATTTGACGGCCCCGATGACCGGGCCGCGCACGTCGCGCACGAACGACAGGCGCCCGTCCATCACCACCAGCCGCTCGGGCGACTGCGCCTGCTCGGCCAGCTCCAGCTCCAGCTCGGCCCGCATCTGACCCACCCGGCGCGCCAGCGCGAACGGGTCGCCGGAGGCGCCCGCGCGGGCCTCCCAGGTGAACGCCCCCACCGAGGGCATCCGCAGGCAGCGCTCGCCCTCCACGATGGCTGCCCTGCGCATGAGCGTGGCCGACACCTCGGCCCGGGGACCGTGCCCGGCCCGGACGGCCCCGGCCGCCACGGCGAACGCCACCCCCGCCACGGGGCGTGGCGACCCGGGGTCGGTGACGGTGAGCCACGCCTCCACCTGCTGGGCGCCGTCGATGAACACCAGCTCACCCGTGGGGCGGGGGGCGGGCGCAACCGGCTGCCACGCCACGGGCTCCACGTCGGTGCGCACGTCGGCCTTCTCCATCTCCGCGGGGTCGAGCCCCGGCCCGTACCCCGGGTCGGCGACATGGATGGACAACCGCTGGCGCGGGAGGGTCATGCGGCCACACTAGTGGCCGTGGCGGACGTGCCCCGAAACTCGCCAAAAACGCCGGATTGATGACAGCGGCGGGTGAACCACCCATTCGTTTCGGCGGGGAGGGCCGCGCCGGATGTCATCCTGCCCGGGTCCGTCGGAGCGTTTCACTGTGAGGGAGAGAGCGTGTCGAAACGGGTCATCGGGGTGGTGGTCGCCGTCGCGATCATCGTGGTGGCGGGGCTGGTGGCGCTGCAGCTGCGAAACAAGGACAGCTCCCGCTCCGACAGCGCGCTGCAGAAGGCGGCCAAGGAGGCGGACACGCTCCTGGCGGGCATCCCGCAGCAGGGTGAGTACCTGGGCAACACGAGCGCCCCGGTGACCATCACCGAGTTCCTCGACTACAAGTGCCCCGTCTGCAAGGCGGCCGAGTCCTCGGTGGTGCCGCAGCTCATCACCAAGTACGTGCGCCCCGGCACGGCGCGCATCCGCCTCCGCCCCATCCTGCTGGGCGCCCAGTCCAGCGGCCAGGCGGTGAGCAACCTGGGCCCCGACTCGGAGATCGGCGCGCTCGCCGGCATCGCCACCGCCGACACCAACCGCATGTGGCAGTTCACCAAGATCATGTACGCCACCCAGGGCAACGAGAGCACCCAGTGGATCACGGACGGCGTGGTCACCAACGCGGTGAAGGCCGCGGGCATCGACGTCGGCAAGTGGCAGCCCGTCTACAAGGGCAACGAGGTGGTGAACACCCTGTTCGCCAACATCGACGCCGCCCTGGCGGCCCACTACACGGGCACCCCGTACTTCGTCGTGTCCGGCCCGAAGGGCACCGAGGGCATCAAGAACTGGAACGACCTGGCGTCGTACGAGACCGCAGTGAACAAGGTGAAGTAGGCTGTTGTTCATGCAGGGTTGGCCCTCAGGGCCAGCTCGGATCAGGCCATGATCCCTCTAGTGGTGCGCGGCGAAATGATGATGCAGTCTCTACAGCGGCGACACGTCGCGATGCTGCGTCCTCGATCTTCCGAATACTCTCGATATGCAGGGGACACTGCGTCCGTGCCTGGCTCGGTCTCGCTCGGCGACACTGCCAACCCTGTTTCAGCGCCACCACTAGTAGCTGCCTGGCGGACGGTGCCAGGCAAGCGCCAGAAGGGGCCAGCGCAACTTGCAGGCGTCCACGCGCCTCCTCCAACCCAGCGGGATGCCTGAACCTGAATCCGCGGTCATTACCGGCTCCTCGCGTTTCAGCGTGGTCGGGGTTGCCGGAGTGATGGCGTCGGGGGGGTCGGGATATCCAGTTGACGCCGCCGGCGTGCAGCAGGAGCCGGTAGTTGGTGAAGTTCCGGAAGCCGTGGCCGGCGCGCTTGACCTTCTTGATGAGCAGGTTCAGGGCCTCGGTCGGCCCGTTGGATGCGCCGGTGGTGTGGTGGGCGAGGATCTCGGTGCGCCACCGCCCCAGCGTTCTGCCCAGGGCCCGGATCTCAGCCACCGGGTCGGCCTTGCACCCTTGGATCGCCTTGTCGATGAGGGTCTCGGCGTCCGCCGGGTCGCTGGTGAGGTAGATGTCCCTGACCGACTCCTTGGCGAGCCACGCACCCATCACCTCATCCTCAGGGTCCCCGACCCGCAGCTGGAGGAGCATGCGGTCCAGGCCGGCCTGGTCGAGGTGCTCGACGCTCTTGGCGAGCAGTTTGCGGATTCGGTACAGGGGATCGGCCTTGCGGCCGCGGTGCCCGAGGGTCTGGTTCTGCACGCGGCGTCGCACCTGGTCCAGGCACCGGTTGCCGATCCGCACGACATGGAAGGGGTCCGCTACGCGGGTCGCCTGAGCGAGGCGTTCCCCGAGGGCATGCCGGTAGGACTCAGCCACGTCGGTGACGACCACGCGATGCCGTGACACCAGGCCGCAGGTTGTTGCTCCAGCCAGCCCTGGACCTCGGTGCTGGTGTTGCCCGGGATCACATCGATGATCCGCCGCCGGTCCAGGTCGAAAACGCCGGTGGCGAACCGTGTGGGGTGCTGGCGGGTCGCGCTCAGCCAGGTGGTCTCATCGATGCCGAGCATCACGACATCCCCGACCCGGCGGGGGTCATCGACCAGCGGCTCACCGATCTCCGCGACGGCGTCCATGGCGGTGTGCCAGGCGACCCCCAGCTCCCGGGCCATCTGCGCCACCGGCCGGGCGTTGATCCCGACCTGGATCCAGCACTCCACCGCGGCACGGCGGGTGAGCAGACACCGCCTCGCAAGCTCATCGCGGACCTCGGTCCACGTGCCCAGATCACAGTCGGGGTGCGGGCATCGGTGCCTGCGCTTGCGCCACACCAACCTGACGGGACGGCCGAAGCACGGCAGGTCCCGGTACTCCACCGGGGGCCGGTCAGGCGCCACCGCCGCACCACCACACCCCGGACACACGACCGACCCAGGGATCGTCTCGACTGTGAGCACCAGCCTCCGCCCCCCTCTGACGCATCAAGGACCTGGAAGCCGGGCAGGCCGAGCATCACCTCGGCAACGCCAGTAGCGTGCGACATGTCGGGGACCCCACCCCCTTCGCTGCAGCCGTCAGATAGCCGCAACGATGACCGGGGTCCCCGACGCCTACCCGCCCCCAGCCGCTACCCCCACACCCCGCTCATCTGCGAAGAGCCGGTTATGAGCGATAAGGCGACCCGAGGGCTCAACACCAACCCGGTGCCCGAGATCCGGGGCGCTGGTGAGGGCCTTCGGGCCGTGGCGCACCGGAATCCCTTACCGACGACTCGGGGCATCCCAGACGCCGGACTCCGATGAATCAATCAGGTCAAGGACCGCGGATCTACTCTCAGCTTTGTCAACCAGCGATGACGTAGTTGGCCGTGCCGCTGCCGTTGTTGTTGACCTTGACATCGCGGACAATGTTGGCACCAGCGCAGGAAGAATGGCTTGATGTGTCGTTGTGGCTGTAGCTCCAAGGGCCATAAATGAACCCGTCGGACTCTCTGAACTCCGCGACCTGATAGGGCGTTCCAACTGACGACGCGGCGCTCCACGAAGCGCATTGGGCATACGTGACCATGCAAAGTCCGTAGCCGCCTGATGCGGGCCGCGTGCATACGCCAGCGCCAGCCGTTGCAACGGCTGCGAGGATCCCAGCGACGAGTCCAACCGCGCCCAGTGCGCCGATGATTGCGGCTCGCCGAAGGGTGGGTGCCTGGGCCATCACTGGTCTCCCTTCGAACAGTCTGCCGAGGCAGCCGGATCCTTCGGATCGACGATCTGGCAAGCATCCAGCGTCGGAACATCAACCGTTGCACCCTTGGGAACGGCCACGCCGCTGTCATACGCGGCGATTGCGGCCAAGTTCGCCTCTGCCGGTGTGACGCCGGCGGGCCATCCAAATGTCACCGACCGCACCCGACCGGACCCGATATCCCAGCCGAACGGCGCCACCAAACTGATCGTGACCCCGTGCTCCGTGTTGGCGGGCAGCAGGACTTTCCCGGTAGGCAGCGACGGCACCACCGCAGCCCCAACGGGCAACGTACCCGAACCCCGGTAGGACGCATAGAGCTCCCTGACGCCCTCGGCATAGGTAGTGCCGACGGGAAACTGGACTGCCGCGCGCGTTCCGACCCCTGAAACCCTCGTGTCGCCCGTGTAGACGTCCGGGTCCCAAGGCATGTTGGAAAGTGCTTCGACCTTCAAGGACGGAACAGCCGGGGGAGTCGATGTCGTCGACGGATCGTTCGCCCCCATTACCCAGCCGCCTCCGGCGCCGATGGCAAGAACTGAAGCCGCAATCATCGTATTTCGCTTCACGGAGTCTTGTCTCAGAGTAGCTGGAATATGACGTCTTTCACGTTATCGTCGTTATTTCGGCCTGTCAACACGACATCGCGGCTCTTCGGGGTGTGAATGGGTGGTCGGCCTGAGATGCCGAGCATCGGCTCGGCCAAGGAGTGCCACGCGCAGTCGTCGAGACGGTCGTCGTGCAGGCCGCCTGGGGTCGGGCGGCCATGTTCCGCTCGGCGTGCGGCATATGGGGTCCGGGTCGCCGACGACACCCGGCTCCGCGGCCGGGCGACACAACCCCGGGCGGCGTCGCGGAAAGGGCTCAGGGGTGACGGGACTTCGACAGACACAGGCTCCCAGCCGCCGACGGCGGCGGCCGGGAGCACCGCGGCTATCCGGTGGGCTTGTGATCGCCCGCGGCCTTGTGCTCGCCAGGGGGTCTTACCAACAGCACGGCACATGGGGCATGGTACGCCAGGTATGCGGCGAAGCCGCCCAGCATCAGGCGCTGCACCGTGCCGCGGTGGGCACCGGCCACCAGCAGGTCGCAGCCAGCCTCGGCCGCCCAGTCGCACACGGCGACCGGGGCGTAGCCCTCCAGCAGCACCGGCTCGGCGTCCTTCAACGCGGCGGCGCGGTCGCGCAGCCACCGGCCCGCGATCTCGCTGAGGTCGGCGCTGTCCGGGATCCACTCACCCGGCACACCGGTCATGGCCAGGGGCTGCGGCGCGGCGGACACCAGCGACAGCTTCCCCGGTGACAGCCCGCGCAGTTTCACCGCCTCCTCGATGACCCGGTCGGTCATCTCGGAGTCGTCCACGCAGCAGGCGATGTGAGCGTAGGGAGCGGGCATGGCTGCCTCCAATCGGAGTTCCCTGCAGACGTTTCTGCACTTCAGATCATGAACCCGCGCGGGCGCCACCGCCAGAAGCGGAGCCCCGTGCAGGGACGGTCGTCGGACCCCTCAGCGGTCGTCCAGCAGCCCCGCGTCGAGGGCGTACCGCACCATGGCCGCGCGCGACTCGGCGCGCAGCTTGGTCATGACGTGGGCGCGGTGGCTCTCCACCGTGCGCACCGACACCACCAGCTCCTGCGCGATCTCCTGGTTGGTGTAGCCCAGGGCCAGGAGGCGCAGCACCTCGCGCTCACGCGGGGACAGGTCGTCCACGGGCCCGGTGGGCGCCACCGGCTGGGCCAGCTTGGCCCCCAGGCTGGGGTGCAGGTACCGCTCCCCCTCCGACACCGCGCGCAGCGCGCGCACCAGCTCCTCGTCGGCCGCGGTCTTCACCAGGTAGCCGTCGGCGCCGGCGGCGAAGGCGCGGCGCACGTCGTCGGCCTCGTCGCGCATGGACAGCACCAGCACGCGCACGCCCGGCCGGCGGTCGCGGATGCGCTTGGCGCCCTCCAGGCCACCCATCCCGGGCATCTGGAGGTCCAGCAGCACCACGTCGGGCTGGGTGCGCTCCAGGCTGCGCAGGGCCTCCTCGGCGCTGGCCGCCTCGCCGGCGAACTCCAGCCCCGGCTCCTTCTCCAGCAGCAGTCGCAGACCCGACCGGAGGACGGCATGGTCATCCACCACCAGCACGCGGACAATGTCGCTCAACGGGGGTCCTCCAGGTTGACGATGAGTGTGGTGCCCGCCGCCCCCGCGGACTCGAGGCGCAACGATCCGCCGATCAACTCGACGCGCTCACGAATACCCGCGAGCCCGAGTCCGCCGGTGGGCGCCTTCGGATCGAACCCGCGTCCGTCATCTTCCACGACCACGCGAATGTGTCCTCCATGACAGCTGGCGACGACGCTGGCGCGGCGGGCCCCGCTGTGCCGCGCGATGTTGGTGAAGGCCTCCTGCACCACCCGGAACAGGGCGATCGCGACCTCCTCGGGCAGGTCGTCCGGCAGCCCGTTGGCCAGGACGTCCACCTGGATGCCCGTGTTCTCGCTGAGCCGGGCGGCCTGCCGCTCGATGGCGCTGGCCAGCCCGTGGTCGCGCAGCCCGCTGGGGCGCAGGTCGGTGGCCAGGGTGCGCAGGTCGCCGTTGATGCCGTTGACCATCTGCCGCAGCTCGGCCAGGCGCTGCTTGCCCTCGGCGTCCACATGAGGGTCGAGGGTGCGCATGTTGAGCGCCAGGGCGGTGAGCGACTGGCCCGCCTCGTCGTGCAGTTCCCGCGCCACGCGCGCCCGTTCGGCCTCCTGGGCGCGGATGGCCTGCCGCAGGCCCTCGGCCGCCGCGCTGGCCCGTGCCTCGGCCGCCTGCACCTGCGCCGACACGCGCAGCCGGCGTCGCTCCGCCGCGAACGTCTCGGCGTTGGCGACGGCGATGGACGCCTGGCTGGCCAGCGTGCTCAGCAGGCGGCGTGCCTGGTCGTCCACGGGCGCGCGCACCACCGCGGCCAGCGCCCCCACGCGGCTGCCGTCCACCTCCATCGGCTCCACGATGACGCTCTGCGCCTCCAGCCGCTCGCGCAGGAACCTGGCGGCCTCCGTGGGCTCAACCGGCGCCTCCAGCCGCGCGAGGGTGCCGGCGTCGCGCCCGTCGGCGAAGCGGAAGTGCATGACGTGGGCGTCGAACAACGCGATGCCCACGCTGTCGGCCCCCGTGAGCTGCCGCGCACGGCGCACGATCAGGGGCAGCAGGGCGTCCAGGTCGAGCGTGCTCATGATGGCGTGAGCCACCTCCTGCACGCTGCGCAGCTCCCCCACCCGCAGGCGCTCGGCCTCGTACCGCCGCGCGTTGTCCACCGCCACCGCGGCCTGCGCCGCCAGGGTGCGCGCCAGCCGGATGTCGTCCTCGGTGAAATCCCGGCCGTCCGTGCGGTCGGTGACGTACAGGTTGCCGAAGGCCTCGCCGCGCAGCATCACCGGCACGCCCAGGAAACCGCGCATGGGCGGATGGCCCGGGGGCAGCCCGCAGGACCGGGGGTCGGCGTTGAGATCGGAGAGCACGATGGCCTGGGGGCTGGTGATGAGCGCCCCCAGCAGGCCGTGGCCCCGCGGCGGCTCCCCCAGGGCGGCCACCTTCTCCTGCTCCAGCCCGGAGGTGATGAAGCGCTCCAGCTCGGTGCGCGCGGGGTTGAGCACCCCCAGGGCCGCGTACCGGGCGGTGAGGACGTCGCGCGCGGTGTCCACCAGCTGGCGCAGCACGTCGTCCAGCGAGCGCTGGCTGGCGAGCGCGATGCCGGTCTCCACCAGCCGGTCGGCCAGCGCGTCGCTGTGGTGGAGCGCGGCCTCGGCGTCGGCGGCACGCATCTCGGCCCGGGCCAGCTCGGCCACCAGGGCCAGGTGCGCGGCGCTGGCGGCATCCCACGGCACGTCGGCGTCGCGGGGCCCGCCCACCCACACGCGCGGGGCCTCCCGGCCGTCCAGCCGCACCAGCGCCCAGTCGTCGGTGAGCACCCGGTCGTGATCGCCGGAAATCGCGTCGGGCACCGCCAGCTCGGTGTCCACGGGGGCCACCGCCGCCACCAGCGGGGCGCCCTCGTCGCACACGAACACCACCCCGGCGCGCAGGCCCTCCACGCCGGCCGCGGCTGCCGCGGCACGGCCGGCGGCGTCGCCCATCTCGCGTGCGTGGGTCGCCTCCGGGGGCGCCGCCGCCATGCTCATGCCACCTCGGCCAGGGCCGCTGCGACCGCGGCGTTGGCGATCTTGCCGTCCCGGACGTTCACACCGGGCCGCAGGCCCGGGTCGCCGCGCATGGCCACCGGCAGGCCGTGGTCGGCCAGGGCCAGCACGTACGGGAGGGTGGCGTTGGCGAGCGCGGGAGTGGAGGTGACCGGCACGGCGCCGGGCATGTTGGCCACGCAGTAGTGCACCACGCCGTCCACCTCGTACACCGGGTCGGAGTGCGTGGTGGGCCGTGCGGTCTCGATGCACCCGCCCTGGTCCACGGACACGTCCACGATGACGCTGCCGGGCCGCATTGTGCCCAGCATGTCGCGCGTGACCAGCCGCGGCGCCCGCGCGCCGGGCAGCAGCACCGAGCCGATCACCAGGTCGGCGTCGGCCACCGACTCGGCGATGGTGAGGCGGGTGGAGTACAGCAGGGTGACCCGGCCGCCCAGCGTCATCTCCAGCTCGCGCAGCCGCTCGATGTTGCGGTCGATCACGATGACGTTGGCGAGCATGCCGGCGGCCACCATGGCCGCGTTGGTGCCCACGATGCCCGCGCCGATGATCACCACCCGCCCCGGCGCCACGCCGGCGACGCCGCCCAGCAGCACCCCGCGCCCCCCGAGGGGGCGCTCCAGGTACCTGGCGCCGGCCTGCACGGCCAGCCGCCCGGCCACCTCGCTCATGGGCGCGAGCAGCGGGAGGCGCCCGTGGGCGTCCTCCACGGTCTCGTACGCGATGGCGGTGGTGCCCGCGCGGCACAGCGCCGCGGCCACACCCGGGTTGGCGGCGAGGTGCAGGTAGGTGAACAGCACCTGGTCGTCGCGCAGGAAACCGAACTCCTGGGGCATGGGCTCCTTCACCTTCAACACCAGGTCGCAGCCCCAGCAGGCGGTGGTGTCGCCCATGACGGCACCCACCCGCTCGTACGCCTCATCCGGGAACGACGCACCCACGCCGGCACCGCGTTCCACGTGCACCTCGTGGCCGCGCCGGACCAGCTCCAGGGCGCCCGCCGGCGTCAGGGCCACCCGGTATTCGTCCGACTTCACCTCTGCGGGGACACCCACGCGCACAACGCCAGTTTACGCCCGGTTCGGGGGGCGTCCCACCTCACCACATGGGTGATTTCCGCAAAGCCCATGCGCAGCCCGCGGCCGCCAGCGCGCACAGCGCCGCAACGCCGGCCAGTGCACCGCGCCCCCATGCCCGGGCCTGGGGACCGATGCTGCCGCGCCACCGGTCCAGGGCCACGCGCACGTCACCGGCGGTGCCGTTCGGACCGACGGCCTCCGCCTGCTGCATCAGGCGGCCCGCCCGGTCGGGGTGACCGGCCCACAATGCGCGCATCCCGTCGGCGAAGCGGGCCTCGGAGGCACTGCGTGCGGCCACGCGGTGGACGGCCGCCAGCAGCACCCGCACCCGCCAGGCCTGCACCAGGATGCCGCCGCCGTCGCGGCGGCTGATCCAGCGCACCACCCCGTGCACCGCGCCCTGCGCGTCCACCGCCGGGCCCCCGGAGTCGCCGTGCGCCACCTGTGCGGTGACCGCCGTGTAGAGGTTGGTGGGCTCATCAAGGGTGGTGCCGGTGACACCCAGCAGGCCGCGGCGCACCGCCGGCACCGGGGCAGGCGCGGCCTGGCCCGCCACCTCTGTGCCGCCGAACCCCACCGTGGCCACGGGCGTGCCGCGGGTCTCTGATTCGTCCAGCGGCAGGCTCGGAAGCCCCCGCCCGGGGATGCGCAGCAGCACCAGATCGTCCACCTGCGATCTGCCGCCCGGCGTGATGCGGGCCGTGATGGGCGGGCTGGGGCTGCCCTCGGAGGCCACCGCCCGCTGCACCTGCAGGGCGTGCAGCCGCCAGCCCACCGCCCGCACCCGGTTCATGGCCACCCATGCCCCCACCTCGTCGGCGTTGAGCCGCCACGCGGGGTGCGGGCGTGCAGGGCCTCGGACGCCACCATCGACGCCAGGGTGGCGGCGTCCGGGGCCGCCACGTGGGCCGCCGTCACCAGCATCCCGTCGGAGCTCACGGCGAACGCGGTGCCGGCGCGCTCCTGCGTGCGCACGGAGGTGGGCACGCGCAGGATCTGACCGTTGCCCAGCCGCAACGCCGGGATCACGAACGTTGCCTGCACGCGGTAGACGGCGGGCAGCGCCAGCACGCCGCCCCGCAGCACCGGGTCGGTGGTGAACAGCAGCGGTGCCGCGCCCGCCGGCCCGGCACACGCACCGATGGCGGCGCACGCCAGCACGGTCAGCCCAGCGCGTCGCACCGGCGCAGCGTAATGCACGCGGGCACCGGGGCGGTGGGGGTCCGGCATCCGGCAGGGGCCGGGCGCTCGACACCGGCGGGACGGTCGGCCTAGGGTCGCCGGAAGGCCGTCGCGCGCGCGACGGCGCATCCGCGGATCTGGAGAGACATGCGGCACGACATCGAGTTCAACGCCGAGGGCGTGACCCTTCGGGCGTGGCACTACGTCCCGGATGGGGCCTCCGGGCCCGTCCCGACCATCGTGATGGCGCACGGCTTCTCGGCCGTGAAGGAGATGTACCTCGACCGCTTCGCCGAGGCCTTCGCCGGCGCCGGGTTCGCATCGCTGGTGTTCGACCACCGCAACTTCGGCGCCAGCGACGGCGAACCCCGGCAGGAGATCGACCCCTGGGCCCAGGTGCGCGACTACCGGCACGCCATCACCCATGCCCTCACCCTGCCCGAGACGGACGGGTCGCGCATCGGCGTGTGGGGGTCCAGCTACTCGGGTGGGCACGTCATCGTGGTGGCCGGCACCGACCGCCGGGTGAAGTGCGCGGTGTGCCAGGTGCCCCTGGTGAGCGGTCATCGCAACGCACGACGCATCGTGCGCGCCGACTTCGTCAGCGCCGTCCAGGGCATGTTCGACGAGGATCGCGCCGCGCGGTTCGCGGGCGGGGCCCCGGCGATGATCCCCGTGGTGGACGCCGACCCCATGGCTCCGTCCGCCCTGCCCACCCCCGACTCGTACACCTGGTTCACCCAGACCGGGGAGACCCGCGCGCCGTCCTGGCGCAACGAGGTGACCCTCCGCAGCGTCGAGATGTTCTGGGAGTACGAACCCGGCGCGTACCTGCCATGGATCTCGCCCACGCCGTTCTGCATGATCGTCGCGGCACGCGATCACCTCACGGTCTGCGATCTGGCGATCGAGGCGTACGAGACCGCTCGCGAGCCCAAGCGACTGGTGGTGCTGCCCGGCGGGCACTTCGACGCCTACGTCGACGGCTTCGACGGTGCCAGCGGCGCTGCGCTGGACTGGTTCACCCAACACCTGATGGGAGGCGCCGCGTGAACGCGAGCGACGTTCTGCACCACCACCTCATCGCATTCGGGGCCGGCGACACCGACGCCGTGCTGGAGGACTACACCGAGGAGTCGGTGCTGGTCACGCCCAACGGCACCCGTGCGGGCCTGGCCGAGCTGCGCGAGGCGTTCGACAACATGTTCGCGGGGCTGTTCAAGCCCGGCACCTACGAGTTCGTGCTGGACGGTGAGCGCGTCCACGAGGAGGTGGCCATGATCTGGTGGCACGCCACGTGCCAGAACGCGGCCATCCCCTTCGGCACCGACACGTTCATCGTTCGCGACGGGAAGATCGCCCGGCAGACCTTCGCCGCGCAGATCACCCCCACCTGACCGGCGCGTCGGGGGCGGGCCAGGCGCCCGCCCCGGACGGCCGCGGTCAGTGCTTGAAGTGGCGCCGCCCCGTCATGACCATCGCGATGCCGGCGGCGTCCGCGGCGGCCACCACCTCGTCGTCGCGGATGGAGCCACCCGGCTGGATGATGGCGGTGACCCCCGCCTCGATCGCGGCGGCGGGCCCGTCGGCGAACGGGAAGAACGCGTCGCTGGCCAGCACCGTCCCCTCCACCGGCGACTGCGCCTTCTCGATGGACAGCCGCACCGAGTCCACGCGGCTCATCTGGCCGGCCCCGATGCCCACGCTGGCCAGGTCGCGGGCCAGCACGATGGCGTTGCTCTTGACGTGCTTGCCCACGCGCCAGGCGAACAGCAGGTCGCCCCACTCACGCTCGGTGGGCTGCCGCTGGGTGGCCACCGTCATGAGGCTGCGGTCCTCCGACTCGGCGTCGCGGTCCTGGATGAGCAGACCGCCCACCACCCGGCGCAGGTCGCGGGCCCCCACGTTCTGCCGGCGCCGCTCGCCGTTGACCATGATGCGCGTGTTGGGCTTGCGGGTCAGCGCCGCCATGGCGGCCTCGTCGTAGCCCGGCGCCAGCAGAACCTCCACGAAGGTGCCGGCCAGCAGCTCGCCCAGCTCGCCGTCCACCGGGCGGTTCAGCACGATGACGCCGCCGTAGGCCGACACGGGGTCGCAGTCGCGGGCCCGCGTGTAGGCGCTCATCACGTCGGACGCCACGGCCACGCCGCACGGGTTGTTGTGCTTGATGATCACGCAGGCCGGCAGCTCGAACTCGGCCAGCAGGTTGCGGCCCGCGTCCAGGTCGAACAGGTTGTTGAACGACAGGTCCTTGCCGTGGACCTTGTCCACCCGGCTCAGCAGGTGCACGCGGGCGCCGCGCTCGGTGTAGTACGCGGCGCGCTGGTGCGGGTTCTCGCCGTAGCTCAGCTCCAGGGCGCGATCGAAGCCCATGATGATGCGGTCGGGGAACTCGCCCTCGCGCTCGGCCATCCAGTTGGCGATGGCGGCGTCGTAGCGGGCGGTGAGCTGGAACGCCGCGGCCGCCAGGTGGCGCCGGGTTGCCCCCGACACCTCGCCGTCGTGCTCGCGCATCTCGGCCAGCAGCGCCCCGTACTGGGAGGGGTCGGTGAGGATGGACACCCGCTCGTGGTTCTTCGCCGACGCCCGCACCATCGCCGGGCCGCCGATGTCGATGTGCTCGATCAGCTCGGCCTCCGTGGTGCCGCGCTTGGCCAGGTAGCGCTCGAACGGGTAGAGGTTGACGCACACCAGGTCGATGGGCCTGATGCCCGAGCCCTCCATGTCGCGCAGGTCCTGCTCCACGCCCTCCCGGGCCAGGATGCCGCCGTGCACCTTTGGGTGCAGCGTCTTGACGCGCCCACCCAGGATCTCCGGCTGACCGGTGAACTCGTCGACGGGCGTGACCGGGATCCCCCAGCCCATGATCGCGTTGGCGGTGCCGCCCGAGCTGAGCAGCTCCACACCCATGTCGGCAAGCCCACGGGCCAGCTCCTCCAGCCCGGCCTTGTCCGACACCGAGATCAGCGCGCGCCTGACCTTCACTCCGGCCCCTCCCCTGTGATGCTGACGACCCGGCGTTGCTCCGGATCCCGACGAACCCTGCCCTGGGCCATCAGTCGGACCGCTTCGGGGACAAGGCGGTGCTCCACCTCCCGGATCCGCTGACGGAGCGAATCGGGAGTGTCACCGTACAGAACCGGCACGGGCTCCTGCAGGATGGGCGGACCGGCGTCCACCTGCTCCTCCACGTAGTGCACCGTGACCCCGGTCCAGCGGACCCCCCAGGCCAGCGCCTCCTCGATGGCGTGCATCCCCGGGAAGGCGGGCAGCATCGACGGGTGCAGGTTGATCACCCGGTCCGGGAAGCGGTCCAGGAACACCCCGGTGAGGATGCTCATCCAGCCCGCCAGCACCACCAGGTGAGGCCGTTCGGCCTCCACCACTTCGGCCAGGGCGGCGTCCCTCGCCGCGCGGTCGGGGTGGTCGGACTGCGCCACCACCGTGGTGGGGATGCCCGCCGCGCGGGCCCGGTCCAGGCCCGCCACGCCGTCCTTGGACGACACCACCCGCGCGATGAGCACCGGGCCGTCCGCGACGTGCACGGTGTCGATGAGGCTCTGCAGGTTGGTGCCGGCGCCGGACACCAGGACCACCACGCGGAACGGATCAGACAAAACGGAGCCCCGCCTCGCCCGGCTCGATCCAGCCGATCAGCTTGGCGTCCGGGATGGCCGCCACCACCGCGTCCTGCGCCTCGGCCGCCACCACCAGGCACATGCCCACGCCCATGTTGAACGTGCGCCAGGCCTCGTCGGCGGCCACGCGGCCTCCGGCCAGCACCGCCTCGATGGCCGGTCCCACGCTCCAGGTGCGCGGGTCCAGCACGGCGCGCATGCCCTGCGGTACCGCGCGCGGGAGGTTCTCGGGCAGCCCCCCGCCGGTGATGTGGGCGGCGGCGTGCACCTGCACCCCGGCAGCCATCAGGCCCAGCACCTCGCTGACGTACAGGCGCGTGGGCGCCAGCAGCAGATCGGAGTTGGGCACCAGCGCCCCGTCGTTGATGAGCGCGCGCACCAGGCTGAACCCGTTGCTGTGGATGCCCGAGGACGGGATGCCGATCACCAGGTCGCCCACCTGCACGCGGTGGGGGCCCAGCATCTCGTCGCGTTCCACGGCGCCCACCGCGAAGCCGGCCAGGTCGAAGTGGCCGGGGGCGTACAGGCCGGGCATCTCGGCGGTCTCGCCGCCCAGCAGCACGCACCCGCTGGCGCGGCAGGCCTGCGCGATGGAGCCCACCAGCGCGGCCGCCCGCTCGGGGTCGAGGCGCCCCACCGCCAGGTAGTCCAGGAACGCCAGCGGCCGGGCGCCGCTGCACACCAGGTCGTTGACGCACATGGCCACCAGGTCCTGCCCCAGACCGTCCATGCGGTCCAGTTCCTGGGCCAGGAGCAGCTTGGTGCCGATGCCGTCGGTGCACGCCAGCAGCACCCCGTCGCGCATGGCGGGCATGGGGATGCCGCCGGCGAAGCCCGTCACGCCGCCGTGCACCAGCCCGGCGATGGCCTCGGTGTGTTGCCGCGCGGCGTCCAGGTCGACGCCGGAGTCGCGGTAGCTCAGCGGCTCGGTCATGCCCGGGCGGGCTCCTCGAAGCGCAGTTTCATGGTGGCGTCTGGCACCGGGATGGGGTACTCGCCGGTGAAGCAGGCGCGGCAGAACCGGCCGGCCGGCTTGCCCAGCGCGCGGTGCAGGGCGTCCAGGCCCAGGTAGGCCAGGCTGGTGGCGCCCGTCATGGCCGCGATCTCGTCCACCGAGTGGCTGGAGGCCACCAGCTCCTCGCGGTTGGGCATGTCGATACCGTAGAAGCAGGGCCACATCAGCGGGGGGCTGGAGATGCGCATGTGCACCTCCGTTGCGCCGGCGTCGCGCAGCATCGCGATGACCTGCTGGGTGGTGGTTCCACGCACGATGGAGTCGTCCACCACCACCAGACGCTTCCCGCCGATGACCTCGCGCAGCGGGTTGAACTTGAGCTTGACGCCGTTGCGCCGCAGCTCCTGGTCGGGCTGGATGAAGCTGCGGCCCACGTAGCGGTTGCGCACCACGGCCTCGGCATACGGGATGCCCGACTGCTGCGCGTAGCCGATGGCCGCGGGGGTGCCGCTGTCGGGCAGCCCCACCACCAGGTCGGCCTGGGCGGGTGACTGCCGGGCCAGCTCCACGCCCATGTCGTGCCGCTGCCGCCACACCGTGCTGCCCTCCAGCACGCTGTCCGGGCGGGCGAAGTAGATGCTCTCGAACACGCACAGGCGGGGTTCCCGCGGCGCCAGGGCCTGCACCGAGTCGATGCCGTCGGCGCGCAGGCGCACGGCCTCGCCGGGGCGCACGTCGCGCACGTAGGCGGCCCCGATCTGCTCCAGGGCACAGGTCTCGGAGGCCACGCAGTACCCGCCGCCGTCGTCGAGGCGGCCCAGCACCAGGGGGCGCACGCCGTGGGCGTCGCGGAACGCCACCAGCTCCTCATCGGTGAGCGCCACGGCCGAGTAGGCCCCCACAAGCCGCGGCATCACGGCGGCCACCGCGTCCAGCAGGGTGCCGGGCTGACGGGCCAGCAGCGCCGCGATGAGCTCGCTGTCGCTGGTCGCAACCAGCGGCTCCGGGTCGTCGGCCAGCTCGGCGCGCAGGGCGTCGGTGTTGGTGAGGTTGCCGTTGTGCCCCAGGGCCACCAGGCCCCGCCCGCGGTTGCGGGTGACCGGTTGCGCGTTGACCCACCGGTTGGCGCCGGTGGTGGAGTAGCGCACGTGGCCGATTGCCGAATGCCCGGTGAGGCTGCGCAGGGCGGGCTCGTCGAACACCGCGCTGACCAGCCCCAGGTCGCGCAGCACCATCACGTGGCCGTCGTCGTTCACGGCGATGCCGGCGCTCTCCTGGCCGCGGTGCTGCAGCGCGTGCAGGGCGAAGTACATGAGGCGCGCCACGTCGCGGCCCGGGGCCACCACGGCCGCCACGCCGCACTCCTCGTGCAGGCCGTCGAAGGGCATGTCGCTCACGCGATGGCCTCGGGCAGGGCGTTCTCGTAAGCCTGGCGGGCCTGCTCGACGTGCAGCTCCGCGCCGGCCTCGCCCAGCTTGACGGTGATGGTGCGACCGCCGGTGGTGCCCACCACGGCGATGGCCACGTCCCCGGCCAGGGCGCGCAGCGCGTCCACGTCCTGGGGGCGCACGGAGGCCACCACGCGGCCGCCGCCCTCGCCGAACAGGTCCTCGTCGGGGCGCCGGCCCACGGGCAGGGTCACCTCGCAGCCCACGCCCAGGGGCATGGCCGACTCGGCCAGGGTCACGGCGATGCCGCCGTCGGACACGTCATGGGCACTGCGCAGCAGCCCCGCCCCCGCCGCGGCCACCAGCAGGTCCACCAGGCGGGCCTCGGCGTCCGGGTCGGGCACCGGCGGGCAGCCGTCGGCCCGGCCCAGCCAGGCTCCGGCGTCCAGTCGCGGTGTTCCGGATCCCATCAGCACGACAACGTCGCCCGCCTCCTGGAATGCCTGTCCCACGCTCATCGCGGCGTCGTCGATGAGACCCACCATGCCCACGACGGGTGTGGGGTAGATGACCCGGCCGGGGCTCTCATTGTAGAGGGACACGTTGCCGGAGACCACGGGCACCCCCAGGCGCTCCAGGGCCTGCGACATGCCCTCGATCACCTGCTGCAGGCGCCACCCGGTGGCCCCCTTCTCGGGGTTCCCGAAGTTGAGGCAGTCGCTGGCCGCGGCGGGACGGGCGCCGGTGCACGCCAGGTTGCGGGCCGCCTCCAGCACCGTGGCCATGCCGCCGTGAAGGGGGTCCACCTCGCAGTGGCGCTCCTGGCAGTCGGTGGTGACCGCGATGGCGGAGGTCATGCCGGGCAGGCGCACCACCGCGGCGTCGCCGCCGGGGCGGCGGACGGTGTTGGCCCCCACCAGGTGGTCATAGCGCTCGTAGATCCAGCGCTTGCTGGCCAGCGACGGCCGGCGCAGCAGCTCCAGCCAGGCCGCCGCGAGATCGGGGGGCGCGGGCACGTCGGCCAGGTCCAGCGGCGTGGCCGGCGGCGCGGGGTCGATGGGCACCTGGTACACGGGCGCATCGTCGGTGAGGGCGCTGGCGGGGATGTCCACCACGACCTCGCCGCCGAAGCGGGCCGTGAAGTTGCCGGTGTCGGTGACTGTGCCGATGGCAGTGGCCTCCAGCTCCCACCGGGCGCACACCTCCAGCACCCGGGCCAGGTTCGCCGGGGTCACCTCGGCCAGCATGCGCTCCTGGGATTCGCTCACCAGGATCTCGGCGGCCGGCATCCCCTCCTCGCGCAGCGGGATGAGGTCCAGGTCGATCAGCAGCCCCAGGCCACCCTTGGCGGCCATCTCGCTGGCGGCGCTGGTGAGGCCGGCCGCGCCCAGGTCCTGCAGGGCGGTGAACATGCCCTCGTCGGCCAGCTGCAGGCAGCAGTCCATCAGCTTGCGCTCGGTGAACGGGTCGCTCACCTGGACGCTGGGCCGCTTGTCGGCGTCGTCATGGGACAGCTCGGCGCTGGCCAGCACGCTGGCGCCGCCGATGCCGTCGCGGCCCGTGCGGTTGCCGATGAGCACCAGATGGTTGCCGGGCACGCGCGCCGCGGCCTTGAGCATGCCGTCGGTGCGCACCATGCCCACGCACATGGCGTTCACCAGGCACGAGTCCTCGTAGCGGTCGTCGAAGCTGACCTCGCCGCCCACGGTGGGCACGCCGATGCAGTTGCCGTAGTGGCCGATGCCCTCCACGGCCCGGGCGAACAGATGACGGCTGCGGGCGCTGTCCAGCGACCCGAAGCGCAGGGAGTCCAGCAGCGCGATGGGCTTGGCGCCCAGGGCCAGGATGTCGCGCACGATGCCGCCCACGCCGGTGGCCGCGCCCTCGAACGGCTCCACGGCGGAGGGGTGGTTGTGGCTCTCCACCTTCAGCGCCACGGCCCAGCCCTGGCCCACGTCGATGGCGCCCGCGTTCTCACCCGGGCCCTGCACCACCAGCGGCCCGGTGGTGGGGAAGCGGCGCAGCAGCGGCTTTGAGTGCTTGTACGAGCAGTGCTCGCTCCACATCAGGCTGAACATCATCAGCTCGGGCCCGGTGGGCGCGCGGCCGATCAGCTGGGGGATGCGGTCGTTCTCGGCGTCGGTGAGGCCGAGCTGGCGGTGCAGGGGCTGGCTCATGCGCGCAGCAGGGCGGTGAACAGGCCCCGGCCGTCCTCGGACCCCAGCAGGGGGTCGACGGCCTCCTCCGGGTGGGGCATCAGCCCCATGACGTTGCCGGCGTCGTTGGCCACACCGGCCACGGCGTCCACCGCACCCAGGGGGTTCTCGCCGTGGTACCGCAGCACCACACGCGCGGTGGCCGGGTCGCCGAACCAGGCGCCGTCGTGGTTCTTCACCGGGATGCTGAGCGTGCCCGCCAGGCCGCGGGTGAACGGGGTGTCCGCGTCGGCCACCTCCAGCGTCACCTGGCGGCAAACGAACGACGTGGTGGCGTTGGTGCGCAGCACGCCGGGCAGCAGCCCGGCCTCGCACAGCACCTGGAAGCCGTTGCAGATGCCCAGCACCAGACCACCCGCCTCGGCGTGGCGGCGCACCGCCGCCATCACCGGCGACCGCGAGGCGATGGCGCCGGGGCGCAGGTGGTCGCCGTAGAGCAGTTGCCACCACCGCGTGGGTGCCCGCAGCTCCGCGTCGGCACGTCACGGCACCGCCTCGCCGCCCACCGCAGGCACCGCGCGGGCGGCGTCGTGATCCAGCGACCTGGGAACCGCACCACGGCCACCGTCAGATCACCGCCACCGACATGTCGAAGTCCTCGATGAGGGGTTGGCCAGCAGGTCCCGCACATCTTGCGGGCCTGGGCCTCGGGGTCCGGCCCCGTGACGGTGAGCTCGATGTAGCCCCACGCACGTCGTGCACGCCGTCGAAGCCCAGCCCGCCGAAAGCGCCGCGCACGGCCTGGCCCTGCGGGTCGAGAACCCCGGTGCGGGGCATGACGGTCACCACAACTCGGGTCATGCGGTCCCCTCGGTCGGTAATGCGTGGCCGGTGATGCGCTCGTACGCCTGGACGTACCGCCGCGTGCCCCGGACGACCTCCTCGGGCAGCGCGGCGCGGGCGGCGGGTCCCATCCGAGGTCCAGCCAGTCGCGCACGAACTGCTTGTCGTACGACGGCTGCGCCCGCCCGGGGCCCAGCCGTCACGCGGCCAGAAGCGCGAGCTGTCCGGGGTGATCACCTCGTCGCCCAGCACGATGCCCCGCCGGGTCGGTGCCGAACCCAGCTTGCGGTCGGCCAGCACGATGCCGGCGGCGGCGCAATCGTCGTGCGCCCGGGCGTAGATGCGCAGGGTGAGATCCTCCAGCCGCGCGGCGGCCTCATCGCCCACCAGGCGGCCGCCTGCGCGCGCGCAGATGCTCCGTCGTGCCCGGTGGCCGCCTTGGCGGGGTCGGGGTGAAGATAGCCCCGGCAGCCGGTCGCCCTCCCGCAGGCCCGACGGCAGGGCGTGCCCGCACACCGTGCCCGCCTCGCGGTACTCGCGCCAGCCCGACCCGGCCAGGTAGCCGCGGGCCACGCACTCGATGGGGAACATCTCCAGTCGCCGCACGTCCAGCATGGCGCGCACCGGGAAACCGGGTCGCGCAGCGCCTCGGGCAGGTCCAGCATCCGCGGCTCGATGAGGTGGCTGGGCACTGGTCGGCCATGCGCGCGAACCAGTGCTCGGACAGCCCGGCGTCAGCACCCGGCCCTTGTCCGGGATGGCCGTGGGCATCACCACGTCGTAGGCCGAGATGCGGTCGCTGGCCACCAGCAGCAGCCGGTCGCCGCCGGCGTCGTAGATGTCGCGGACCTTGCCGCTGGCGATGGGCGTGAGGCTCACAGGGCGCGCACCCGGTCCATCACCACGTCGGTGTGACGCAGGTACCAGGACGGGTCGAACAGCGCGTCGATGGCCGGGGTGTCGATCACCGCGGTCACCTCGGGATCGCCGGCCAGCAGCTCGCGCAGCGGCGTGCCCGTGTCCCAGCAGCGCATGGCGTTGCGCTGCACCAGGGCGTAGGCGTCCTCGCGGGTGAGCCCGCGCTCCACCAGCCCCAGCAGCACGCGCTGGCTGAAGACCAGGCCACCGGAGGAGTCCAGCACGGCCTTCATGCGCTCCGGGTACACCACCAGCCCCTCCACCAGGCGGCGGGAGATGTGCAGCGTGTAGTCCAGGGCCAGGAAGGCGTCCGGAAGGATGATGCGCTCCACCGAGCTGTGGGAGATGTCGCGCTCGTGCCACAGCGCCACGTCCTCCAGGGCCGCCTGGGCGTAACCGCGCACCACGCGGGCCATGCCGGAGATGCGCTCACCGGTGATGGGGTTGCGCTTATGGGGCATGGCCGAGCTGCCCTTCTGCCCTTTGGTGAACGCCTCCTCGGCCTCGCGCACCTCGGTGCGCTGCAGGTGCCGCAGCTCGGTGGCCAGGCGGTCCAGGGAGCTCGCGGCGACGGCCATCTGGGTGACCAGCTCGGCGTGGCGGTCGCGCGCCACCACCTGGGTGGAGGCCGGCTCGGCGGTGAGCCCGATCTCGGCCATCACCTCGGCCTCCAGGTCGGGGCCGAGGGTGGCGTACGTGCCCACGGCGCCCGACAGGCAGCCCACGGCGCACTGCTCCACGGCCCGGCGCAGGCGCTCCTCGTTGCGCCGGCTCTCCATGGCGAACGTGGCCATCTTGAGGCCGAAGCTGGTGGGTTCGGCGTGCACGCCGTGGGTGCGCCCCACGCACACCGTGTCCGCGTGGCGCAGCGCCAGCTCGCGCAGCGAGGCGGTGAGGGCGGCCTGCCCGGCCAGGATCAGCGCCCCGGCGCGTGCGATGGCCAGGCCCAGGCCGGTGTCCAGCACATCGCTGGAGGTCATCCCGTAGTGCACCCAGCGCGAGGCGGGCCCGATGCGCTCGTTGACGTCGGTGAGGAACGCCACCACATCGTGGTTGGTGGTCTTCTCCAGCTCCAGGGTGCGCTCCACCGAGAAGCCGGCCCGGGCCTCGATCTGGGCGAGGTCGTCGGCGGGGATGACGCCGCGGCGGGCCCACGCCCGGCACACCGACAGCTCCACCTCCAGCCACCGCCCCAGCTTGGCCTCGTCGGTCCAGATGGCCGACATCTCCGGCCGTGAATACCGTGCGATCACAGCCCGGCCGCGATGTCCCGGCGCATCTGCATGCCCTCCCAGTCGATGTGCCCGGCCGCCGCGTAGGCGGCCGCCCGCGCCTCGGCCACGGTGTCGCCGCGCTGCGAGACGGCCAGCACCCGACCGCCCGCGGTGACGATGCGCCCCTGCGCGTCGGCGACGGTCCCCGCATGCAGCACCTGCGCGCCGGTGGCGGCGGCCTCGTCCAGCCCGCTGATGGGGTCCCCGCTGCGCGGCGTGCCCGGGTATCCGCCGGCCGCCAGCACCACCGCCACGCAGGCCCCCTCGTGCACCCGCACCGGGCGGTCCTCGAGGCGGTCGTGCGCCACGGCCTCGAACAGCTCATACGCGTCCTCGGCCAGGCGGGGCAGCAGCGCCTGGGTCTCCGGGTCGCCGAACCGGCAGTTGAACTCCAGCACCCGCGGCCCGTCCGGGGTCATCATCAGCCCGGCGTACAGCACCCCGTTGAAGGCGATGCCCCGGCGCTCCAGCTCACGCACCACCGGCCGGTGCACGGCGTCCACCAGCTCGTCGGCCAGCGCGTCGGGGATGTCGGGCACGGGCGACACCGATCCCATCCCGCCGGTGTTGGGCCCGGTGTTGCCCTCGCCGATCGGCTTGTAATCGCGCGCGGCGGGAAAACGGGCGACGCTGCCGCCGGCGCAGATGGCCAGCAGCGAGACCTCATTGCCGGTGAGCCCCTCCTCCACCACCACGGCGTCGCCCGCGGCGCCGAAGGCGCGCTGGGTGAGGCACATCTCAAGCGCCTCGCGGGCCTCCTCCACCGTGTGGGCCACCACCACGCCCTTGCCGGCCGCCAGCCCATCGGCCTTGACGGCCACCGGCACGCCGAAGCGCTCCACCGCGGCCATGCCCGCCGCAACGTCGGCGACGGTCTCGGAGCGCCCGGTGGGCACGCCCGCGGCCAGCATCACCTCCTTGGCGAAGGCCTTGCTGCCCTCCAGCCGCGCCGCCGCGGCGGACGGTCCCACGGTGGGAATGCCCGCCGCGCGCAGCGCATCGGCGACGCCCGCCACCAGGGGGGCCTCCGGGCCCACCACGGCCAGGTCCACCCCGCGGCGGGTGGCCAGGTCGGCCACGGCGGCCGGGTCGGTGGCGTCGATGGCCACGCACTCGGCATCCGACGCGATGCCGGCGTTGCCGGGGGCGCAGATGATGTGGGGGGTGCACGAGGACCGCGAGAGCGCCCGTACGAGGGCATGCTCCCGACCCCCGCCGCCGATCACCAGGACGGTCCGTCGCACCCCGGCATGCTCGCATATGGGTGGGACCGATTGTGGGGTGCGGACGACCCCGGCGCGCCTGTGGCGAACCGCACGTGAAGTGACCCGGGACGCGCCGTCCAATGCCGCGTTTTCTCGCAAACTGCGCACTTTTGTGGCCGCACGCCGGGAGATAGGTCCACACGTTCGTGCGGTTCGTCCGTTGTGAGGGGCAGATGATCGACTGGTTCCCCCCCATCAGCCCCCCGCAGGACGACACCGGTGGCCGCGCGATGCTGCGCTGGCGCACCCTGGTGGGCCTGCGGCAGCTGGCGCGCACCATCGACGCGAAGGACCCGAACACGCGCGGGCACTCCGAGCGCGTGGCCCGGCTGGTGGTGTCGCTGGCGGACGTGCTGGGCTGGTCGGCCCGCGACGCCGAACGCCTGGCCGAGGCCGCCCTGGTGCACGACGTGGGCAAGGTGGGCGTGCCGGACGAGGTGCTGGCCAAGCGCGGACCGCTGACCCCCGAGGAGTACGCGCTGGTGCGCCTGCACTCCAACGTTGGGGCGGCCATCGTGGCCGTGGCACTGGACCCCGAGCAGGTGGCCTGGGTGGAGCACCACCACGAGCGGTGGGACGGCAGCGGCTACCCGCTGGGCCTCTCGGGTCGTGAGATCCCCGCCGGCGCGGCCCTCCTGGCCGTTGCGGATGCCTGGGACGCCATGACCACGCGCCCCGAATCGGGCTCACTGTCCCGGGCGGAGGCGCTGGAGGAGTGCTTCGGGGAATCCGGCGGGCAGTTCGCCCCATGGGCGGTGACGGCGCTCCCCGCCGCACTGTCGCGGGTGGAGCGGCGCGGCTGGCCGCGGGCGGCGGCCCAGCGGATGCCGGAGCCGGTGGAGGCGGGCGGGGCGGCGTAGGCCCCCGATCGGCGTGCGGCCCAAGCTCCCGGGGGCCGCGCGCCGATGCCCCCTCTGCTTTTCACAAGGTTGGCCTCGCAGGGATCCGCGGCGGATGGCGGGTCCGACGAGTTCACCGTCACCACCGCGGCTTGCGCCTGCGCGGTCCTGAGTCGAACCCCGCGATCCCTGGCTCGGGGGGACTCACACCCTGCACCATCGCCAATCAGGGGCGCTCGGGCACCCCGGTCGGCGGAGACTTCGACATGGGGCGATGGACGCGCCGTATCGGCGCGTCCCCATGTTGAGGCTGCCGGGTCGGCAGTTCCCAAGAAGAAGCTGCTGACGGCTGGCCGCGGCCCGGTGGGCCGCCGTCAACATCTCTCACCGCCGCATGACGCTTACGGCCGCTCAGGCTCCTCTCAGATCTCGACTCGGTCGATGATCTGGTGGCGTCCCTGGCCCGTCCCGATCAACGTGATCGGCACCTCCAGATCGTCCGCGATGGCGTCCACGTACGCGCGCGCCGCGGCGGGCAGCTCCTTGATGTCCCGGCAGCCGGTGAGGTCGTCGTCCCAGCCCGGCATGTCGGTGTACACCGGGGTGCACCCGTGGAACACCGTCTGGTGGTACGGGAAGTCGTGCAGCACCTCGCCGTCCCGGGTGCGGTAGGCCGTGCACAACCGCACCGTGGGCAGCCCGGACAGCACGTCCAGCTTGGTGAGCGCCAGCTCGGTGAGCCCGGACAGGCGTGCCGCGTAGCGCAGCGCCACCAGGTCCAGCCACCCGCAGCGGCGCTGGCGGCCGGTGGTGGTGCCGAACTCGTTGCCCTGGCGCAGCATGTGCTGCCCGGCCTCGTCGTTGATCTCGGTGGGGAACGGCCCCTCACCCACGCGGGTGGTGTAGGCCTTGCTCACGCCCAGCACCCGGTCGATGCGGGTGGGGCCGATGCCGATGCCGGTGCAGGCGGCGCCCGCGATGGGATTGGAGGACGTCACGAACGGATACGTGCCGTGGTCGATGTCCAGCATGGTGCCCTGGGCACCCTCCATCAGCACGCGGCGGCCGTGGCGCAGCGCCTCGTCCACCAGCAGCGAGGTGTCGGCGATGAACGGCGCCAGGCGATCGGCCAGGGGACGCAGGCCCTCCGCGATCTCCTCGGCGTCCATGGGCGGGTGGTTGTACAGCACCTGCAGCAGGGCGTTCTTGCTCTGCAGGGCGACGTCCAGCTTCTTCACCAGGATCTTGAAGTCCAGGAGGTCCTGGGCGCGGATGCCGATGCGTGCGGCCTTATCCTGGTAGCAGGGCCCGATGCCCCGTCGGGTGGTGCCGATGCTGAAGCGTCCCAGGGTGACCTCGGCCGCTCCGTCCAGGGCCACGTGGTACGGCATGATCAGGTGCGCGTTGCCGGACAGCCGCAGGGTGTCCAGCGAGATGCCGCGGGCCTCCAGGCCGTCCAGTTCGGTCACCAGGGCAGAGGGGTCCACCACGGTGCCGCTGCCGATGAGGCACAGCGTGCCGGGATACAGGATCCCGGAGGGCACCAGGTGCAGCTTGTAGGTCTCCTCGCCGGCCACGATGGTGTGACCCGCGTTGTTGCCGCCCTGGAAGCGCGCCACCACGTCGCTGCGCTCCGCCAGCAGGTCCACGACCTTGCCCTTGCCCTCATCGCCCCACTGGGCGCCGATCACCACGGTTGCGGGCACGCCGCCTACTCCTTCGCCAGGTTGCCGAACTTCGCGTAGTTCCCCATGAAGGTCAGGCGCACACGATCGGTCGGCCCGTTGCGGTGCTTCACCACATTGACCTCGGCGATGCCCTTCTCCTCGGAGTCGGTGTTGTAGTACTCGTCGCGGTAGATCATCAGCACCATGTCGGCGTCCTGCTCGATGGCGCCGGACTCGCGGAGGTCGGACAGCATGGGGCGCTTGTCCGGGCGGGCGTCGGGGGCGCGGTTGAGCTGCGACAGGCAGATCAGCGGCACCTCCAGGTCACGCGCCAGCATCTTGAGGCCACGGGAGATGGCCGACAGCTCCTGCACGCGGTTCTCGCTGCGGCCCATCCCGGAGCTCTCCATCAGCTGGATGTAGTCCACCACCACCAGGCTGAGACCCATGCGGCTCTTGAGGCGCCGCGCCTTGGTGCGCATCTCGCCGAGGGTGATGCCCTCGCTGTCGTCGATGTGCATGTTGGCGCTGGCCAGCTGATCGGCGGCGCGGGTGATGCGCGGCCAGTCCTCGGGGGCCAGGCGCCCGTTGCGCAGGCGGGTGGCGTCCACCATGGCCACCGAGCCCAGCATGCGCTGCACCAGCTCCTCGCCGCTCATCTCCAGGCTGAAGATGGCCACGGTGCCCTTCTCGTGCAGCGCCACGTGCTCGGCCATGCACAGCGCCAGCGCGGTCTTGCCCATGCTGGGGCGCGCCGCCACCACGATGAGGTTGGCGGGCCGGAAACCGCCGGTGAGGCGGTCCAGGTCGGTGAACCCGCTGGGCAGCCCCGTCACCTCGGAGCCCTTCTCGCTGGCCGCCGTGAGCCGCTCGAAGCTGCGGGTCACCAGCTCGCGCGAGCTGGTGAAGTCGCCGCGCACGCGCTTCTGCGACAGGTCGAACACCAGGTCCTCGGCGGCCTGCACCATGCTGGAGGTCTCGCCCTCGCGGCCGGCCACCAGGGTCTCGATGCGCTGGGCCACCTGCAGCAGGCGACGCTGGGTGGCCGTGTCGCGCACGATCTCCGCGTAGTTGCGGAAGCTGGCCGCGATGTACGGGGTGCCCATGATGTCCAGCACCCCGGCGCGCCCCCCCGCCGCGTCCAGGTCGCCCTTCTTGGTGAGCTGCTCGATCACCAGGAGCGGCTCGATGGGCTCACCCACCATGAACAGGTCGTTCATGGACAGGAAGATGCGGCGGTGCCCCTCCTTGTAGAAGTCGTCCGCCGCGACGCGCGACAGGGCCTCCGCGAAGTTAGCGGGGGCGTCCATGAGGGCGCCCAGCAGCAGCTCCTCGGCCTCGACGTTCTGAGGTGGCGGTACGCTCTCTGGCACGACGAGGCCGGCCGGGATGGGCGGCGCGGGGCCGGTGTCAGTCCAGCAGCGGGCTGACGATCGTCTTGACCTCCGCGGTCAGCTCCGGCGCCAGCTCGATGGGGACGACGTACGTGCCGACCGCGCGGATGGGCGGGTCGACGATGATGTGACGGCGATCGATGTTGATGCCGCGCGCGTCCTTGATGGCCTCCGCCACGTCGGCGGCGGTGATGGACCCGAACAGGCGGCCGTCATCGCCGGCCTTGGCCTTGAGCGTGAGGATGGTGCGGCCCAGCAGGTCGGCCTGCTCGGCGGCCTGCGCGCGCGCCCGCTCGACGGCAACCTTGCGGCGCTCCTCCTGGCGCAGCACCTCGGCCACGCGGTTGGGCGTCGCCTCCTCGGCGAGTCCCCGCGGCTGCAGGTAGTTGCGCATGTAGCCGCGCGCGACCGAAACCACGGTTCCGGCCCCACCCAGCCCGTCGACGTCCTGAAGAAGGATGGCCTGCATCCGGTTGCTCCGCCTCCGCTTTGCGGTGTCTAGAAGGGAATGTCGTCGTCGTCCGCGGGGGCACCGGGACGCATGTCGCTGGTGTCCACCGGCAGATCCGAAGGTGCGGACGGCTGGCTCCAGCCCTGGCCACCGCCGGCGCCACCGGACCAGCCACCGCCGCCGCCACCGCCGCCCTCGCCGTCACCGCGACTGTCGAGGAAGAAGATGTCGTTGGCCACGACCTCGACGGTCTGGCGCTTGCCACCGTCCTGGGCCTCCCACTCGCGCCACGACAGGCGGCCGTCGACGCCGATGCGCCGGCCCTTGGCCAGGTAGTTGGTGGCCGTCTCGGCCTGGCGGCCGAACACCGTCACATCGAAGTAGTTGGGTTTGTCGGCCCAGTTGCCGGACTCGTCGCGGCTGCGCGAGGACACCGCCAGGCGGATGGAGCACACGGCGTTGCCGCCACCGGTGTGCCGCAGCTCGGGGTCGCGCGTGAGGCGCCCCACCAGCGTGACGCGGTTGAGGTCGGCCGGCATCTGTTAGCGCGGCCTCCGGCCGCGTCCGCCGCCGCCACCCCGGCCGGCGCGCTGCGGGCGCGACTCGCCCTCGGGCCGGTCGTCGGAGGGCACCGGGGCGCCGTGGGTCTTCTGCCGCTCGGCCTCGGCGCGGTTGTGCCGGATGACCAGGTACCGGGTGACCACATCGGTGCTGATGGACATGACGCGCTCGGCCTCGGCCAGCGCCTCGTTGCCACCGGACGAGCAGGTGACCACCACGTAGCGGCCGTCGGCGCGCTTGCTCATGGCGTAACCCATCTTGCGACGACCCCAGTCGTCGACGTGGTCGATGACCCCACCACCGTCGCGGATGATCTGCTGGACGCGCTCGAGCATCTCCTGCTGGCGCTCTTCCTCTGCATCCGGGTTGAGGATGATCATGATCTCGTACGGGGTGATGACGGGCCTCCAGTGATCTACGCAACACGGGCCGCGACACGGCGGCCCGGTTCCAGCAGGCGGGAGAGTATACCAGCGAGGCGCGCAACGCAGACGCGAACCGCGACGCCTTGCGCGCGTGATGCGCACGGGACCCGCACGTGCCGACACCTCCGACGTCGCCACTACGATGGGCCCATCGCAAACCGCTCCGAAGGGGTGCTCGTGGGTCTCCGAAGCTGGTCCGCAGTCCTCAGCCTCGCCGCCGGCGCCGGCACCGCGGCCGTCATCTCCCGGCGCCGGTCACGCGTGCTGACACGGCCCCCGGCCATGGCGGGAGTGGACGGCCTGGGCGAGCCCGAGCCCGCCACCGACGCCGCCCGTCAGCCCGTCGCGGAGGCTCCCGCCGCGCCGGCCGAGGCGGTGGCCGAGGGCACCGACGACGCCATCACCAAGCTCGACGAGGCGCGCGAACGGCTGCGCCGGCGCGCCGACGAGCTGCGCGACGACATCGCCAGGACCGAGTAGGCGCGGTGCGCCGGCGCATCGCAACCGCGGCCGCTGCCGTGCTGGCCCCGGTGGTGCTCACCGGGTGCGCCAGCGGGATGGCCTCCACCACCCCGGCGGCCCCGGCGCCGGCGGGGCTGTGGTTCGCCGTCAAGGGCGACTGGGGGTACGGCGGCACCGACCAGGCCGCGGTGACCTCCCGCATGTGCGCCGAGAACGCGGTCTCACCGTTCGCGTTCGTGCTCACGGTGGGCGACAACTTCTACAACCCCGACGGCATGGCCACGGCGGCCAACTTCACCAAGCGGGAGGCATGCCTGCTGCGCGCCGGCGTCACCTGGTACGCCGCGTGGGGCAACCACGACGAGGGCCGCACGGGCACGGCCACGGCCCTGCACACGCCCCGGCACTGGTACACGTTCGCGCGCGGCCCGGTGCGGGTGATCGTGCTGGACGCCAACCAGACCACCAGCACGGCCCAGCGGCGGTTCCTGGCCACCACCCTGAAGCGGTCCACGCAGCCCATGCGCATCGTGGCGTTCCACCAGCCCGCCTACACGATGGGCCTGCACGCACCCAACACCGATGCGCAGCGGCTGTGGGTGCCGTTGTTCCGGCGCTACGGCGTGGCCCTGGTGCTGTCCGGCCACAACCACGCGTACGAGCGCATGGTGGTGAACGGGGTCACCTACATCACCACCGGCGGCGGCGGCGCCCCGCTGTACCCGTGCATCCGCCCCGCCCCGGGCGCCAAGAAGTGCACGTCCGAATACGAGTTCCTCACGATCTCCGCCACGGGCGCGTCGGCCACTGTGCGCGCGGAGCGCCCGGACGGGACGCTGATCGAGCGCGTGGTGGTGCCCGCCCGGTCCTGAGGGCTCGGTCGCCCGGGGCTACACGCGGCGCGCGGCGGCGCCCAGGCCGCCCGGCACCACGGGGCCGCGGCCCGTGCGCCCCGCCACCGCCGAGGCCCATGCGGTGGCCACACGCACCGTCAGCTGGCTCATGGCGGCCACCACCTGGCGGCGCTGCACCTCGGTCATGGTGAGCGGCGGGATGGCGAGGGCACGGTCCATGGCGCGCTCCAGGGCCAGGCTGCCGCCCAGGGTGACCTCGGCCGAGCTGCCCGCCAGGCCGTGCCCACGG
>JAXLSS010000020.1:0-67937 GCA_046330395.1 Thermoleophilia bacterium | reverse complement strand
CGTTGATGACGGCCCGCCCCGCCCGAAGGCGTCTGACGATTCGCATTGCGGGTGCGACGACGGCTGCCGTCACACCTCCATGATCTCGGCTTCCTTGCGGTGCATGGCCTCGTCGATGGCCTTCACCTCGGCATCGGTGAGCTTCTGCACCTCATCCTGGAGCCGGCCGATGTCGTCCTTGGTGAGCTCGTGGTCCTTCTCGGCCCGCTTGGCCTCGTTGAGCACGTCGCGCCGGACGTTGCGCACGGCCACGCGGCCCTCCTCGGCCATCTTGCCGACCAGCCGCACCATCTCCTTGCGCCGCTCCTCGGACAGCTGCGGCACCGCGATGCGGATGATCTGGCCGTCGTTGCTGGGCGTGAGGCCCAGGTCGGACTCCATGATGGCCTTCTCCACCGCCCCGAACAGCGAGCGGTCGTACGGCTGGATGGTGAGGAGCCGCGCCTCAGGGGCGGCGATCTGCGCCAGCTGGCTGAGCGGGGTCTTCGTGCCGTAGGCGTCCACGTGCACGCGGTCCAGCAGGTGCACGCTGGCCCGCCCGGTGCGCACGGAGGTGATCTCGTTGTGGAAGGCCTTCACGGCCCCCTCCATGCGGCGCTTGGCGTCCTTGAGACGCTCGTTCACGACTGTCTCCTCACTCGGTGGCCACCCGGGTGCCGACGTGCTCGCCGGCAAGGATTCGCCCGATATTGGACTCGTCCGACATGTTGAACACAAGAATCGGCAGGTGATTGTCCATGCACAGGGTGAGCGCGGTGGTGTCCATCACGCGCAGCCCGCGCTCGATGGCCTCCATGTGCGTGATGTTGGGGATGAGCTTGGCGTCGGGCGTGGTGCGGGGGTCGGCGTCCAGCACGCCCTCCACGTTGTTCTTCGCCATCAGGATGCACTCCGCGCCGATCTCCAGGGCGCGCAGCGCCGCCGTGGTGTCGGTGGTGAAGAACGGGTTGCCCGTGCCGCCGGCGAAGATCACCACGCGCTTCTTCTCCAGGTGGCGCATGGCGCGCCGGCGGATGTACGGCTCGGCCACCTCCTGCATGGCGATGGCCGACTGCACGCGCGTGGCCAGCCCAAGCTTCTCCAGCGCATCCTGGATGGCCAGGGCGTTGAGCACTGTGGCGATCATGCCCATGTAGTCGGCCGTGGCCCGGTCCATGCCGGAGGCGGTGCCGGACACCCCGCGGAAGATGTTGCCGGCGCCCACGACGATGGCCACCTCCACCCCCAGGTGCACGGCGTCATGCACCTGGCGCGCGATGGCCGTGATGCGCTCCGGGTCGATGCCGTACCCGGTGTCGCCCATCAGGGCCTCGCCCGAGAGCTTCAGGACCACGCGCGAGAACGCCGGGGCCGCGGCCCCGGCGTCGTCATGTCGGGCCTTACTCTCCACCGAGCTTGAACCGGCTGAACCGGCGGATGGTGATGTTCTCGCCGACGTCGCCCGACAGCGCGGCGCGCAGCTCCTCGATGGTGCGGGGCTTCTTCTCACCCTGGTCCCGCACGAACTCCTGGTCCAGCAGGCACCGCTCCTTGAGGATCTTCGCGATGCGACCCTCCACGGCCCGCTCCCGCGCCTTCTCGGGGACGTCCTTGGACTGCTCGGTGGCGATGTCCCGCTCCTTGGCCAGCCACTCCTCGGGGACGTCCTCGGCGCTGATGAACTCGGGCGCCAGGGCGGCGATGTGCAGCGCCACGTCGTGCACGAAGCTGGTGAACTTCTCACCGCGCGCCACGAAGTCGGTCTCGCAGTTGACCTCCACCAGCACGCCCACGCTGCCACCCTGGTGGATGTAGCTGTCCACCATGCCCTCGTTGGCCTCGCGCCCGGCGCGCTTCTCCGCCGACGCGATGCCCTTCTTGCGCAGGAGCGTCACCGCGGCGTCGACGTCGCCGGAGGTCTCCTGCAGCGCCTTCTTGCACTCCATCATCCCCGCGCCCGTGCGGTCGCGGAGGTCCTTCACCATCTTGGCCGAGATCTCACTCACTCGCTGGTTCTCCTGATCGTCAGACGGACGGGGCGTCGCCGGATTCGGTGGCCGGAGCCTCACCCGCGGGATCGGGCGTGGGGGCCGCGGCCTCCTCGGGCGCGGCGTCCGGGTCGGCGGCGGGCGCCTCAGGTGCGGCGGCAACCTCGGGCGCCGCGGGGGCGGCCGGGGCCTCGGGGGCGACCGGGGCCGGAGCGGCGGCAGCCGGAGCGGGAGCAGCGGGAGCGGCGGGGGCCGCGGCGGGCACCTCCGTCACGGTGGCCTCCACCACCACGGCCTGCGGGGCCGCGGGGGCCTGGGGGCTCACGGGAAGGCCCTTGCCCTCCAGGACCGCGTCGGCCAGGGCGCCCAGCACCAGGTTGCAGGAGCGGATGGCGTCGTCGTTGCCCGGGATGACATGGGTGGCCTCGTCCGGGTCGCAGTTGGTGTCCACCAGGCCGATCACCGGGATGCCGAGGCGGTTGGCCTCACGCACGCCGATGGCCTCCTTCTTGAGGTCCACGATGACGATGGCGTCGGGCAGGCGCTGCATGTCGGCCACGCCGCCCAGGTTGGTCTCCAGCTTCTCCAGCTCGGCCAGTTTGCTGAGACGCTCGCGGGTGGGCAGCAGCTCCAGCTGGCCCTCGCGCTTCTGGGTGCGCAGCTGGTGCAGCTGCTTGATGCGGCTGTTGATGGTGCCCCAGTTGGTGAGCAGGCCCCCCAGCCAGCGGTGCGACACGTAGGGCATGTTGCAGCGCACGGCGTTGTTGCGCACCGCGTCCTGGGTTTGCTTCTTGGTGCCCACGAACATGATGGTGCCGCCGCGCTCGGCGATGGCGCGGCAGATGTCCTGCGACCGCTCCAGCAGCACGATGGTCTGCTGCAGGTCGATGATGTAGATGCCGCCGCGCTCGCCCCAGATGTACCGCTTCATCTTGGGGTTCCAGCGGCGGGTCTGGTGTCCGAAGTGCACGCCGGACTCCAGCAGCTGCTTCATCGTGACCGTGGACACGAAAGCGCTCCTTGGGTGTGGTTTGAGGTGTTCGGCCGGCGCGCCGCCGCATGGAACCCCCGCTTGGAGGGCACCGCCATCGGCATCCTGCGCACCGGGTCGGGTGTGTTCTGAGGTGAAACGGCCAGGGAGTCTAGCGCGGCGGGCGGCCCGCGGGGTGATCCCGGCGGGCGCGCTCCAGCGCATCCGCCAGATCCGGCGGCAGGGGGCTTTCGACGGCCACCTCCTCGCCGTCGGCCACGGGGTGCGGGAACGCCAGCCGGTGGGCGTGCAGGAACTGCCGCTCCAGGCCCAGCGTCCGGGGCCGGCGTCCGTAGACGGGGTCGCCCACCACCGGGTGGCCCACCGCCTCCAGGTGCACGCGGATCTGATGCGTGCGCCCCGTGTCCAGGCGCACCTCGCACAGCGCCATGCCCGTGAAGCGCTCCACCACGTACACGTGGGTCACCGATGGGCGCCCGTCGCGCACCACGGCCATGCGGGTTCGGTCGCGCGGGTGGCGGCCGATGGGCCGGTCGATCGTCATGGCCGGGTCGGGTTCCCCGTGCACCAGGGCCAGGTACCGGCGGTCCACCAGCCGGTCGCGCAGCATGGCCTGCAGGCGCCGGTGCGCGCGCTCGGACTTCGCCACCACCAGCAGCCCGGTGGTGTCGCGGTCGAGGCGGTGCACGATGCCCGGCCGGGTGGGGTCCTCACCGCCCGCGGCGTTGTGGGCCAGCAGGCCGTGCACCAGGGTGCCGGTGGCGTGGCCCCGCGCCGGGTGCACCACCACGCCGGCGGGTTTGTCCACCACCAGCAGGTGCTCGTCCTCGAAGGCCACCCGGAACGGCACCTCCTCGGGCACCAGGTCGGTGGACGGCGGCTCCGCAGGCGCCACCCGCACCGTCTGCCCCTCCACAAGGGCGTCGCGCTTGCGCGCCGGGCGCCCGTCAAGCAGCACGTCGCCGGCAGCGATGAGCCGCTGCGCCTCCGCGCGGCTGCCCACTGCCTCCAGCCCCGCCACGAACACGTCCAGCCGCATCCCCGCCTCGGCAGGCCCCACGTGCGCGGTGACGGCGGGCCCGCTCAGCGGGACGCGTCGCCCTCGGAGGACTCCATCAGCCCCATCACGATCATCACCGCGCCCACGGTGATGCAGCAGTCGGCCACGTTGAAGGGGGCGAACCGGCCGACGTGGATGAAGTCGGTGACCCCGTCCCGCGTGACCCGGTCCAGCAGGTTGCCGAGGCTGCCGCCCACCAGCAGCCCGGCGCCCGCCGCGGCCCAGGTGTTGCGGCGCACCAGCCCCACCAGCGCCACCGCGATCCCGCACAGCGCCAGCAGGGTGATGATGGCCACGGCGCTCTGGTTGCCCGGGAACAGGCCGAAGGCGATGCCGTCGTTGGTGACCCGCCCGATCCGGAGGAACCCGGTGATGTCGGTCCCCTCGCCCTCGCGGTACGCGGACCGGACCATGATCTTCACCAGCAGGTCCAGGGCGAACGCCACGGCCGCCAGGGACGCCACCAGGGTCCAGCGCGAGCGGCGCTGGCGGCGGGTGCGCCGCTCGGTGGCCTGACGCACATGGTCGGCGCTGAGCCGCCGGCCGTGACTCACGCCGCCACCCCCATGTCGGCCTCCAGGCGGGCCACCAGCGACCGGATGACGGCGTCGGTGGGGCCGTCCACCTCACACAGCTTGCGTGCGCCCGACGAGCCGCGGCGCACCCGCACCGCCGACGGCCGCACCCCCGCCGCCTGCGCCAGGTAGGCGCACAGCGCGGCGTTGCTCTGCCCCTTGTGGGGGGCGGCGGCGATCTGCACCCGCACGGCACCGTCCTGCACGCCCACCGCCACGGTGCGCCGGGATCGCGGCACCGCCTTCACCGCCACGATCGCCCCACCGGCGGCGGGGGTGACCCACGGGGGGCGGTCAGCCAAGCAGGTTCACCACCATGCTGCGGACGATGTAGAGCACGATGAGGGCCACCATGGGCGACAGGTCCAGCATCCCCAGCGGCGGGATGAAGCGGCGGAACAGGTTGAGGTACCAGTCGGTGCTCTGGCAGATGAACTCGTACACCGACCGCCAGGGACCGGAGTAGGGTCGGGGCAGGTACGACAGCACGATCCGCAGCAGGATCAGGATGATGAACACCAGGAACAGCGCGCTCACATAGGTGACCAGCCGACCCACTCAGAAACCTCCAGTCGCCCTACAACTCCGCGGCGCGCCGCGCCGCGGCCACCACCGCATCGGCGATGTGCGCGCGAACCGCACCGCGTTCCAGCACCGACAGGCCGGCCACCGTGGTGCCCGCCGGCGAGCTTACCCGCTGGCGCAGCGCCGCCGGGTCCTCACCCCCGGCCAGCAGCGCGGCGGTGCCGGCCATGGCGCCCTGCGCCAGCGCGCGGGCCTGCGGCCGCGTGAGCCCCGAGGACACGCCGCCCTCCTCCAGCGCCTCGGCCACCAGCGCCAGGAGGCCGGGTCCCGACCCGGCCAGCGCCGTGGCGGCGCCGAACAGCGACTCCGGAAGCTCCACCACCGTGCCCAGGGGCGCCAGCAGGGCACGCATCCCCGCCATGGCCAGCTCGTCCACGCCGTCGGTGGCCATCGCCACGATGCCGGCGCCCAGGCGCACCGCCAGGTTGGGCATCGTGCGCACCACCCCGACCCCGGCCGGCAGATGCGCCCGGAACCTGGCCAGGTCCCACCCGGCCACCACCGACAGCACCACGGTGCCGGGCCCCGAGGCTGCGGCCACCTCCCGCAGGCACGCCTCCGCGTCCTTCGGCTTGACCGCCAGCAGCACCAGCGTGCACGCCGTGGCCTGCGCCACGGTGCCCACGGTGCCGCCAACCTCCTGCGCGCCGGCCCGTGCGGCCTCGGGGATGGCGTCGGCCACCACGCACGCCGCGCCCAGGGAGGGCCGGCCACGCACCAGCCCCGCCAGCATGGCCCGGCCCATCGCCCCGGAGCCCACCAGGCCCACCGAGGTGGGCCAGGCGTCACCGCTGGTGTCGTCGCTCACGGTGTGGAGCTTAGCCGCCCGGGACGTCAGTACTGGTTGAAGAAGCCCTTCTCCAGCAGCCGGGCGCGTTCCTCGGCCGAAACCTCGACGTTGCGGGGCGTCAGCATGAACACCTTGTCGGCCACGCGCTGCATCCCGCCGTCCAGGGCGTAGGTGAGCCCGCTTGAGAAGTCGATGAGCCGCTTGGCAAGGTCGGTCTCGGCGCTCTGCAGGTTGAGGATGACCGGCACGTTGGCCTTGAACTTGTCGCCGATCTGCTGGGCGTCGTTGAAGTTCTTGGGCACCACCAGGTGCACCTCGGAGCGCTGCGGGCGGCTCTCGACCGCGCGCATCACCGGCCGCGACGGCACGTCGTCGTACGCGTCGTCGAAGTCGTCCCGGCGGGACGTCCGCGGTGTGGAGATGCGGCGCACGTTGGGCCGTTCGCGGTAGCCGCGCTCCAGATCGTCGGCCGCGCCGTACCGGGTGGACGACGACGAACCGCCGCGCGCCCGCGTGGGCGGGTCCTCATCCTCGTAGAACTCGTCGTCCTCGGGGTCGTCCGCCATCCCGAAGTACACGAGTGTGCGGCGCCACATGTCGCCAATCGCCATCAGGCTCGCCCCCGCTCGATCAATCCGCGTCCAACCCGCACGATGGTTGCACCCTCCTCGGCCGCGACCAGATGATCCTGACTGGTCCCCATGGACAGGTCACGGAAATCGTGACGTCCAGTCCATTCCTCCGCCAGCCCGGATGCAAGTTCCCGGGCGCGCGCGAAGGCGCCCCGGCTGTGCTCGGGGGTGGGGGCGGGCGCGGGCATCACCATGAGCCCTCCGATCACCAGCTGTGGGTGCACGGAGACCTCCTGGATGAATGCGCGCAGGTCCCGCGGGGGGATGCCGGCCTTGGTCGGTTCCTCATCGATGTTCACTTCGACGAGCACGCGGACCTCACCTTCCGCACGCCGTGCGATCTCCGCCGCCAGCGACGCCGAGTCCACGCTGTGCACCAGCCGCACCATCGCCAGCACCCCGGCCACCTTGCGCCGCTGCAGATGCCCGATGAAGTCGAAGACCAGGGCATCGCCCACCACGGCGCGCTTGGCCTGCAGGTCCTGCAGGCGGTTCTCCCCCACCACCCGCACGCCCGCCTCGACCAGGACGGGGGCGTCCTGCGGGGACACGTACTTGCCCGCCACCACGATCTCCACGGCACCGGCGGCCCGGCCCCCGCGCGCGGCGGCCTCGTCCAGCCGGTGGCGCGTGTCGGCCAGGGCCTCGCGCAGCCGCTGGGGGTGCAGGCTCATGGGCGTCGATGGTGTCACAGCGGCCAGATGATGCCCGCCTGGCGTCCCGTGACGCCGGCGTCCCGCCGGTGGCTGAACCAGCGCTCGCCGTCGCACACCGTGCAGGTGTCCATGGTCCAGATGGCGCCCGCGGGCACGCCGGCCTCCCGCAGCGCCACGCCCACCGCGCCCGCCAGATCGACCTGCTCGCCCACCACCACCGCCGGGCCGAACCGCCGCGTGAACACCTCGCGCACCTCCGCACCCACCCGGAAGCAGCACGGGCCGATGCCGGCGCCCACCGCGGCGCCCACCCGGCCGGGATCCCCCAGGGCCTCGAGCGCCCGCGTGAGCACCCCGCCCACCAGGCCGCGCCAGCCCGCGTGCGTGGCGGCCACGGCCGCGGTGTCGCGCCGCCACAGCAGCACCGGCACGCAGTCGGCACCCAGCACCACCAGCCCGCACCCGGGGTGCCGGGTGACCAGCCCGTCGGCCTGCGGCCAGCCGGTGAGCGCGTCGGCGAACCCGACGCCCGCCGGCGCATCGCCCACCGCCCGCACGGCGGTGCCGTGCACCTGGGCGTTCACGCTGACGCGCAGCGGGTCGAGGCCGAGCTCGGCGCACACGGCGGCGCGGTTGGCCCGGACGGCCGCGGGATCGTCGCCCTGCGCCCCGCAGAGGTTGCCCTGCGCGTACGGGCCCGTGCTGGCGCCGCCCACGCGTGTGGTGAACGCGGCGGCGGCGGGGCCGTCCACCGGGGGCCGGATCAGCCGCGGCGTCATGCGCCGTCGGCCATCCGGCGCGCGGCGCGCAGCTGCTGGTCGCGGTCGTCGGGCACCAGGCCGTCCAGCACGTCGGCCCGCACCGCAGCCAGCGTGGCCCCGATGCGCGGCCCCTGCGGGACGCCGAGCTCCAGCAGGTCGGCCCCCGTGATGTGGAGCCGCAGGTCGCGCTGATGCAGCCACCAGTCCTCCACGGCGGCCGCCCCGGCGGCGAACGCCCCAGCGTCTCGGCCGGGCGCATCGCGGCCAAAACACGGTCGCGCCGCGACGGACTCCGGCGGCCGCCGTCCGCGACGCTCCCAGCCCCGGCGCACCTCGGCGGCCACGGTGAGCCCCCAGCCGGGGAGCGCCACGTGGGCCAGCACCGCCTCGGGCATCAGCATCCCCAGCCGCACGGCCCACACCGGCAGCTCCGGTGCCCCCGGCATGCCCGTGGCGCGGTCCACCGCGTGCAGCCGCGCCGCCGGATCGGGTTCGAGGTGCGGGGCGCCCAGGCCGGCCAGCAGCCCCAGGCCCGGCACGGGATCGGCCTCCTCAAGCAACCGCCGCAGCTCACCGGCCACGCGGGAGGCGTCCCAGCGCAGCCGCGGCGCCTCCCTGGCCGCCGCGGCGCGCGTATCGGGATCCAGGTCGAACCCCAGCCGGCCGGCGTAGCGGGCCGCACGCACCACACGGCTGGGGTCCTCATGGAAGGCGTCCTCGCGCAGCGCGCGCACGACGCCCGCCCGGAGGTCGGCGAGCCCCCCGGTGGGGTCCTCCAGCCGTTCGGCGGCGGGTCCGGTCACCCACACCGCCATCGCGTTGATGCTGAAATCGCGCCGGGCCAGGTCGTCGGCCACCGTCCCGGGCGACACCTCCGGCAGGGCCCCCGGGTGGGGGTACCGCTCGCTGCGGGCGGAGATGACGTCCACATGGCCCGCGCCGTCCGGCAGGCGCAGCGTGGCGGTGCGGAACCGGGGGTGCGCGGTCAACTCGGCGCCCATGGCACGGGCGATGCGGGCGGCCTCGGTGGGCGCGTCCGCGCGGGTGACCAGATCCAGGTCACCACCGTGCGCGCGGCCCAGCAAGGCGTCGCGCACCACGCCCCCCACCGCGGCCACGGCGACGCGCAGGTGGGGGCGCACCGCCACCAGCAGCGGGTGGTGCAGGACGTCGCGGTGGTCATTCAGGGCCGGCATGAGGGGACCAGTATCGCCAACCGGCTCGGCCGACCCCACGGCACCGGTGGCGGGGGTGGCGGCACCGGTATCGTGACCGGCATGAGCTGGGATCCGCTGTCACAGAAACTCCCCGAGGTGTCCCCCCTGCGCGACCCGCGCCTGATGGCCGCGCTGGCCGAATACGAGGCGCTGGACATCACCGGCCTGGAGGACGCCTGGATGCGTGTCAACCGGGACTTCCGCGTGTGGGTGGACGCCCCGGAGAACGCGGGCCGCCCCTTCCAGGAGGCGCCGCAGTACTTCGACCGCATCGCCATCGACACGCTGCGCGAGCGGAGGACGTGGTGGGAGTAGACGCATCGCCCGTCAGGGCGGCGGCAATCCACCCGCCCAGCTGAGGGCGGCGCGCAGGCCGGGATGGGCGACGACCCCATCCGGCACCGGCTGAGGCGGCGCGCCCACCAGCGCCACGCGGATGCCCCGGCCGGCCGCGGCCGCGGCAACGGTGAGGCTGTCCTCGAACAGCACGATGCGCTCGGGCGGGACGCCGGCCAGCGCCAGCAGCGCCGCGAACGCCTCCGGGCTGGGCTTGGGCCACTCGGTCATGTCCTCGATCGACAGCCCGCCGACGATAAGTTCCGACAGCCCCAGGGCCGCCACCACGCGCACCGCGTGGGCGCGGGGGCCGTTGGTGAACATCAGGCGTCGCCCCGGCAGCGCCGCCACGGCGGGCACCAGCCACCGTTGCGGCCGCAGCACCCCGGCGTCCACGTCGTGCGCATCGGCCAGCAGCGCGGCCAGGTCCCCGTCGTGCTCGCGCGCCACGCCGATCAGCCCCAGCCCGTGCCGCCGCGACAGCCGCACGAACTCGGCGTGTGCGTCCGGGCCGTCCAATCCCACCGCCCGGCGGAACACCTCCCCGTGGCGCGCATGCAGCGCCAGCGCGAAGGCGTGGTCGTTCGGGTACAGCGTGCCGTCCACGTCGAACACGAACACCCGGCCGGCCGGCACCGCCCCTACTCCGCCACCACCGCCACGGCCTCGATCTCCACCCGGGCACCCAGGGGCAGGGCGGCCACGCCGATGGTGGCGCGCGCCGGGGCGTGACCGGCGAACGCCTCGGCGTATACCGCGTTCATGGCCGCGAAGTCGGCCATGTCCACCAGGAACACGGTGGTCTTGGCCACGTCCGCCATGCCCGCGCCCGCCGCCTCCAGGATCACCCGGATGTTGGTGAGGCACCGCGCCGTCTGGGTGCGCACGTCGTCGCCGTCCAGGGCCCCGGTGGCCACGTCCACGGGCACCTGCCCGCTCACGAACACCATCCGCCCGCACGGCACCGAGATGGCCTGGCTGTAGGGGGCGCCGGCCACGGGGGCGGGCGCCGCCTCGGTGCGCACCGGCCGCAGGTCGCTCACAGCCGCACCGCCAAACCCGAATCACGCATGGCCCGCTTCACCTCCGCGATGGAATAGACGCCGTCGTGGAACACCGAGGCCGCCAGCACCGCGTCGGCGTGGCCGGCGGTGATGGCCTCGGGGAAATGCGCCAGGGTGCCCGCGCCGCCGGAGGCGATCACCGGCACGGGGGCCGCCGCGGCCACGGCCGCCAGCAGCGGGGTGTCGAAGCCCACCTGGGTGCCGTCGCGGTCCATGCTGGTGAGCAGGATCTCCCCCGCCCCGCGCGCCACCGCCTCCGCGGCCCAGGCGACGGCCTCGCGGCCCGTGGGCAGGCGGCCGCCGTTGAGGAACACCTCCCAGCCGGAGCCGTCCTCGCGGCGTTTGGCGTCGATGGCCACCACGATGCACTGGCTGCCGAACCGCGTGGCACCGCGCTCGATGAGGTCCGGGTCGCGCACGGCCGCGGAGTTGACCGACACCTTGTCGGCGCCGGCGGCCAGCACCGCGTACATGTCCTCCTCTGTGCGCAGGCCCCCGCCGATGGTGAACGGGATGAACACCTGCTCGGCGGTGCGCGCGGCCAGGTCCACGATGGTGTCGCGCCCCTCGTGGCTGGCGGTGATGTCCAGGAACACCAGCTCGTCGGCACCCTCGGCGTCGTAGCGGGCGGCCAGCTCCACGGGGTCGCCCGCGTCCCGGAGGCCCACGAAGTTGACGCCCTTCACCACCCGGCCGTCGTTGACGTCCAGGCAGGGGATCACCCTGATCACTTGCGCTTCCGGGGGTTGGCCGACGGCCGTGCCAGCACGTTCACCGCCTCGGCCACGTCGAAGCGGCCCTCGTACAGCGCCCGGCCCACGATGACCCCGGTGATGTTGTCCTGCCCCAGGTCGCGCAGCCGGCGCAGGTCGTCGAGGGTCCCGATGCCGCCGCTGGCCACCACCTCGATGGGCGGCACCGCGGCGGCCAGGTGCCGCAGCGCCTTGAGGTTGGGGCCCTCCAGCATGCCGTCGCGGCCGATGTCGGTGTACAGCAGGTGCCGCACGCCCGTGGTCATCAACCGCTCGGCAAGCGCCTCGGCGTCCTGATCGGTCACCACGGTCCAGCCGTGGGTGGCCACCTTGCCGTCGCGCGCGTCCACCGCCACCACCAGCCGGTCGCCCAGGCGCTCGGTGGCCCATGCCAGGAGGCGCTCGTCCTCCAGCACCGCGGTGCCCACCACCACCCGGTCGGCGCCGGTGGCCAGGGCGGTCTCGATAGCCGCCTTGGAGCGCATGCCGCCGCCGAACTGCACCACCCCGTCGAAGGCCGCGGCGATGGCCGCCACCTCCGCCGAGTGCACGGGCACGCCCTCGCGCGCCCCGTCCAGGTCCACCACGTGCAGGTGCGTGGCCCCCTGAGCCGAGAACGCCCGCGCCTGGCTGACCGGGTCGTCGTTGAACACGGTGGAGCGGGCGAAGTCGCCCTGCACCAGGCGCACCGCGCGGCCCCCCTGCAGGTCGATGGCCGGGAACAGGATCACGCGGCCACCTCCGCGTGGTCGCGCACGCCCGCCAGCCAGCGGCCCAGAAGGCCCAGCCCGGCGCCGCTGGACTTCTCGGGGTGGAACTGCACCCCGGCCACGCCACCCGCCCCGGCGGCGGCCACGAACCGGCCCCCGTGGTCGGTGACGCCCAGCACGTGGTCGGCGCGGTCGGACCGCACCGAGAAGCTGTGCACGAAGTAGTACGTGGAATCCATGGCGGGTGCGCCCGCCGGCGGCCCCAGCGGGCAGTCGCCACGCCACTCCACGGTGTTCCAGCCGATCTGCGGCAGCTTGCGCGTGGTCTCCAGGCGGCGGACGGCACCGGGCAGCAGCCCCAGGCCCCGCGCACCCGGGCTCTCCTCGCTCTCGTCGAACAGCAGCTGCAGCCCCAGGCAGATGCCCAACAGCGGCGTGCCGGACTCGGCGGCCCGCAGGGCCACGCCGTCCAGGCCCTGGGCGCGGATGCGCCGCATCGCCTCGCCGAAGGCCCCCACGCCGGGCAGCACCACCGCCTGCGCGTCCTCGGCCTGGTCGGGGTGCTCCGCCACCTGCACGCGGGCACCCAGCCGCTCCAGGGCCTTGGTGGCGCTGCGCAGGTTCGACATCTTGTAGTCCAGCACCGCGACCCGCGGACCGCTCACAGGGCACCCTTGGTGGAGGGCACACCGCGCACGCGCGAATCGGGCGCCACCGCGGCGCCGAGGGCGCGCGCCACGGCCTTCACGGCGCACTCGATGACGTGGTGCGGGTTGGCCCCGGCGATGAGCCGCACGTGCATGGTGATGCGGGCGTGGTTGACCAGACCCCGCAGGAACTCCTCCAGCAGGTCGGTCTCGAACCCGCCGATCACCCCGAAGGGCAGGGGGACGTCGAAGGCCAGGAACGGCCGCCCGGAGATGTCCACCGCGGCCTGCACCAGGCACTCGTCCATGGGCACCACCGCGTCGCCGTACCGGGTGATCCCGGCGCGGTCGCCCAGGGCGGTGTCCAGCACCTGCCCGAGGGTGATGCCGGTGTCCTCCACCGTGTGGTGGCTGCCGGTCTCCAGGTCACCGCTGGCCTGCACCTCCAGGTCCACCAGGGCGTGGCGTGCCAGCAGCGTCAGCATGTGGTCGAAGAACCCCACCCCGGTCTCGGCGACGCAGCGGCCCTGGCCGTCCAGGGTGACGCGCACGCGGATGTCGGTCTCGCCGGTGGTCCTGCGGGTCTCCGCACTCCTCGTCATGCTGGCCCTTCCGTCGTTTCCAGGCGCGCGGCCGCCGACGCCGCGTGCATCGTGAACCCCTCGGCCTCGGCGATCGCCAGCAGGTGCGGGGTGAGTTCCCGCACCGCCGCGTCGGTCATGTGCACCACGGACATGCGTCGCAGATACGTGGAGGTGCCCAGGGCCGAGGCGAACCGTGCCGCGCCGCCGGTGGGGAGCACGTGATTGGACCCGGCGACGTAGTCACCATACGCCGTGGCGCAGTGCGGTCCAACAAACACGGCGCCCGCGCGCGTGACCCGCGCCACCAGCGCGTCGGCGTCGGCGGTGCACACCTCCAGGTGCTCCGGGGCGATCTCCTCCGCCAGCGCCAGCGACAGCTCCGGATCGGCGCAGCGCACCAGCGTGACCGCGCCGACGGGCGTTCCCTCGGCGGCGATCGCGTCGGCCACCGCGTCGATCACCGCGGGATCGTGGGTGGCGAGCACCGCGAACGAATCGGGGCCGTGTTCGGCCTGCGCCAAGAGGTCCAGGGCGATGCCACGGGGCGACGCCGTGGCATCGGCGATGACCACCACCTCGCTGGGACCCGCGAACCCGTCGATGCCGACGGTGTCGGTGACCTGGCGCTTGGCCTCCTGCACCCACGAGCTGCCCGGGCCGGTGATCACCGCCACTGGCGGGATGGTGTGGGTGCCGTACGCCAGGGCCGCGACGGCCGCGGCGCCCCCCACCGCGTACAGCTCCTCGACGCCCAGCAGGTGGGCCGTGGCCATGATCACCGGGTGCGGCGCACCGTCCGGCCCGGCCGGGCTGGCCACCGCCACCCGCGGCACGCCGGCCTCCTGTGCGGGCACCACGGCCATGATGAGGCTGGACGGGTAGGCGGCGCGCCCCCCGGGCACGTAGCACCCGGCGGCGGCCACGGGCACCGAGCGAACCGTGATGCGCTGGCCGGCGGGCATGTCCACGTCCCGGTCCTGCGGCAGGGTGGCGCGGGCCAGGGCCCGGACCTGCCCGGCGGCCATGTCGATGGCCGTGCGCAGGTCCGGGGGCAACGCCCGCGCGGCCTCCGCGCAGGCCTCGGGCGCCACGCGCAGGCGGGCCGCGGTGAACCCCGGGGCCCCGAACCGGCGGGCATCATCCACCAGGGCCGCGTCACCGCGGTCGCGGACCTCCCGGATGATGTCCCGCACCACCCCGGCGATGTCGGGCGCCACCGCGGGGGGCCGCACCTCTCGGGCCACCGCGCCCACCGACGACGCGTCGGCGAGCTCCCGCCGCCGCACCTCACTCATGCGCCGTCGCCACCCGCCCGCCCCGCGCGCATGGCGTCCACCAGCCGGTCGATGTCCTCGGCGTGCAGCTTGTGGCTGGCCCGGTTGGCGATGAGGCGCGCCGAGCTGGTGAACAGCTGCTCGCGCTCCACCAGGCCGTTGGCCCGCAGCGTGCCGCCGGTGGCCACCAGGTCGACGATGCCGTGCGCCAGCCCCACCAGGGGGGCCAGCTCGACGCTGCCGTTGACCTTCACCACCTCGGCCTGCCGGCCCGTGGCGGCGAAGTGCGCCACCGCGCAGGAGGTGTACTTGGAGGCCACCCGCACCACGCCCAGCCGCGCGAGGACGCCGGGGGTGGGGTCCTCACCGGCCGGCGTGGCGTACACCATGCGGCACCCACCGAACCCCAGGTCCAGCAGCTCGTACACGTCGGGTTGCCGCTCCTCGATGACGTCGCGCCCCACGATGCCGATGTCGGCGGCGCCCGCCGCCACGTAGGTGGGCACGTCGCTGGGGCGGGTGGTGATGAAGGTGGTGCCGTCGTCGGCGCGCAACACCAGGCGGCGGCCCACGTCGTCCAGGCACGCGGTGTCCACGCCGGCGGCCCGCAGCGCGGCCACCGAGTCGGTGAAGAGGGCCCCCAGGGGCACGCAGATGCGCAGGGCGTGGCTCACGGCGCCGCCACCACCATGGCCACGGGGTCGTCGGTGCGCAGGCGCACGCCGCTGGAGCGGTCCAGCACCACCATCTCGCCGCCCTCGGGGGCCACCACGAACCGCCAGCCGTCGGCGGCCGCCACGGCCTCCGCGCGGGTGTCGCCGTCGGGCAGGCACACCACCGGGACGCCCTCGGCGCGCAGGGCCGACGCCAGGCCGGCGTGGGCACCGAGGCCGCCGCACAGCACCACCCCGCGGACGTGGTCGGCCGGTGCCGCCGCCTCGTGCGCGAGGGCCCGGTGCAGCAGCTCCAGCTCCACCGACCAGCCCACCGCGGCCCGGAAGTGCCCGAAGCGCGCCGACAGGGAGTCGTACCGCCCGCCCTGGGCGATGGGCTCCCCCACGCCGTGCGCATAGGCCTCCAGCACCAGGCCGGTGTAGTACGGCCAGTCGCGTAGGATGCCGAGGTCCACCAGCAGCTCGTCGGTGGTGAGGTCGGTCACCGCCAGGAGCGCCCGCATGCGGTCGGCCGCGGGCGCCGCGGTGGGCACCGCCGCCACCACGCGGTCCAGCACGTCGGTGCCGCCGCGCAGCAATGGCAGCCGGGCCAGCAGGTCACGCTGGGGGTCCGGAAGGTCCTGCGCCATGGCGATGGTGTTCCAGCCCACCAGGTCGCGGGCCGCCAGCGTGGCGCCCAGGCGCTCGCGGGCCTCCGCCGGCACGCCCAGGCCGTCCAGCACCGCGGCGGTGAGCGACACGTCGCCGATACCGATGCGCCAGTCGCGCAGGCCGGCCGCGCGCAGGGCGGCGCCCAGCAGCGACAGCACCTCGGCGTCGGCCTCGGGTCCGTCCACGCCCACCAGCTCCGCGCCGGTCTGGCGGTGCTCGCTGGGGGCGGGCACGCCGTGCTGCGGGGCCCGGAACGCGGAGCCGGTGTACCACGCGCGCAGGGGCCCGGGGTGGTCGGTGAGCCGCGTGGCGATCAGCCGCGCGACGGGGATGGTGAGCTCCGGGCGCAGCACCAGGACGCGCCCGTCCTCGTCGAACAGCCGGAACACGTGCTCCAGCGTGCCCCCGGCCCCGCGCTCCAGCGCGGCGGCGAACTCCAGCGTGGGGGTGCGCACCTCGCGGTAGCCGTACAGGCGCAGCGTGGCGCGCAGCGCGTCCTCGGCGGCGCGCAGCTCGGCCGCCTCCAGGGGCAGCACATCGCGCGCCCCGGTCGGCAGTGTGGCGACGGGCCGCATTGGACCCCTAGTCGTCGGCGCGCTCGATGTGCGCGCCCAGAGCCCGGAGGCGTTCGTCGATGCGCTCGTACCCGCGGTCGATCTGCCGGACGTTGCCGATGGTGGTGACCCCCTTGGCCGCCAGGCCGGCGATCAGCATGGCCATGCCGGCGCGGATGTCCGGGCTCTCCACGCGCTCGCCGTACAGCTGCGCCGGGCCGCTCACCACACAGCGGTGCGGGTCGCACAGCACGATGCGGGCGCCCATGGCCACCAGCTTGTCCACGAAGAACAGCCGGTTCTCGAACATCTTCTCGAAGATCATCACCGTGCCGTGGGTCTGGGTGGCCACGGCCGTGGCGATGGACGTGAGGTCGGCCGGGAACGCCGGCCAGATGCCGTCGTCGATCTTTGGGATGGCCTCGCCCTCGTCGGCCACGATGGTGAGCGGCTGGTCGGGCGGCACCCGAAGGGTGGTGCCGTCCAGCTGCACGTGGATGCCCAGGCGCTCGAAGGTGAGCAGGATCATCCGCAGGTCGTCGGGGCGCACGTCCACGATGGTGAGGTCCGAGCCGGTGATGGCCCCGAGGCCGATGAAGCTGGCGATCTCGATGTGGTCGGGGCCGATGCGGAACCGCCCGCCGCCCAGGCGGTCGACACCCTCCACGCGCATCACGTTGGTGCCGATGCCGTCGATGCGCGCACCCAGGGTCACCAGGCACCGGGCCAGGTCCTGCACGTGCGGCTCGCTGGCGGCGTTGAGGATCACCGTCTCGCCCGGGGCCAGCACCGCCGCCATCAGGGCGTTCTCGGTGGCGGTCACCGAGGCCTCGTCCAGGAAGATCTCGGCGCCGTGCAGGCCCTTCGGGGCGGTGATGCGGTACGTGCGGTCCGACTCGATGGTGGCGCCCAGCTCGCGGAAGGCCAGCATGTGGGTGTCCACGCGGCGGCGCCCGATGAAGTCCCCGCCCGGCAGCGCCGTGCCCACGCGGCCGCAGCGGGCCAGCAGCGGACCGGCCAGCAGCAGCGACGCCCGCAGGCGCCCGCACAGGTCCGGGTCGAGGTCGGTGCGCCGGATGTCGGCGGCGCACAGGGCGATGGTGTTGGGGCCCATGTCGCGCACCGTCACGCCGATGTCGTCCAGCAGCGCCAGCATGGTGTGCACGTCCACGATGCGCGGCACGTTCTCGAGGATCACCTCCTCGTCGGTGAGGAGGCAGGCCGCCAGGATGGGGAGCGCCGCGTTCTTGTTGCCGGACGGCACGACGGTTCCGGAGAGGGGCCGGGCCCCCTCGATCACAAGCTTCTCGCTCACCGCACTGACCGTATCAGGACCGCAGGTCCGCCACGGCGCGCGCAAGCGCGTCGATGTCATCCTCGTTGCTGAAGAAACCCAATGAGGCGCGCAGCACCCGCGGGCTGGGCAGCCAGCGGCAGATCACCCCGCGCGCGGCCATCGCCACGCACGCGGCCTCGGCGTCGATCCCGGGCACGTCGAAGCTCAGCAGGCCGGCCTGCGGACCGGGCGGCGTGATGATCTCCACGCCGTCGATCCCCTCCAGCGCCCGCCGTGCCATCGCGTGCACCTCGGCGGTGCGGCGGTGGATCCAGTCCCACCCCAGGCCCTCCATCCAGTCCAGGGCCGCCACCCAGCCGGCGAGGCACACCATGGGCATGGTGGACGTCTCGTACCGGCGGGTCCCGGGGTGCAGGGCCACCGCACCCGCGGGGGTGTGGCCGGTGCCCGCGTCGAAGCCCGTGTGGCTGAGGTCGATGCGCTCCCGCGCCTCGGGCGACACCCACAGCGCACCCACACCCTCGGGACCCAGCAGCCACTTCTGGCCGGGCACCGCGTACGCGTCCACCCCCAGGGCCGCGGGGTCGCACGGGATGGCCCCCGCCGACTGGGCGGCGTCCACGGCGCACACCGCGCCCACGCGGTGCGCCGCCCTGGCCGCGCCGGCCACGTCCAGCACCGCCCCGGTGCTCCAGGCCACGTGCGACAACCCCACCAGGCGGGTGGTGGGCCGCACCAGCCGCGCCACCGCCCCCTCCAGGTCGGTGTGGGCCGCCTCGGCGTCCACCCAGTCCACCTGCAGGTGCAGGCGCCGGGCGATGGTGGCCACCGGCACCGACAGGCCGGGGTGCTCGAGGCCCGTGCACACGATGTGGTCGCCCGGGCGCCAGTGGATGCCCCAGATGGCGATGTTCATGCCCACGGAGGTGTTCATCACCAGGGCCATATCCTCGGCGGGGGCCCCCAGCACCCGCCCGGCTGCGGCCCGGGCGGCCGTCATGAGGGCGTCCGACTGGGCCCACGCGGCCATGCTCATGCGCCCGAGGGCGGCGTCCCGGTGGGCGGCCTCGGCCATGGCCTCGGCGGCCACGCGGGGCAGCGGCCCGGCACCGCCGGTGTTGAGGTAGGTCTCCGCCGCGAGGGCGGGCAGCTGCGCGCGCACGGCGCCGAGGTCGGGTGGCATCCCCGCGATGTTAACGATGCGGGCGGGGGACGCCGGAACCCCCATCGGGCGCCCCGCCGGGTTTGCGCGGGGCCCGGTGCGTGGGGTACAAGGGCCGGGTGCGCCTGCTTCGCATGATGCCCGGGTACGGTGAGACGCTGGTCGCCGAGGGTGATCCCGCGGTGGAAGCCGAGCGCGCCGCCCTGGTGCGGGCCTTCCGCCGCCAGCTGGACGAGGGCATGTGGGCGGCGGTGCCGGTGGACGACACCCGCACGGGCCGGCGGGAGGCCGTGATGGTCACGGCGTTCGAGCAGATCCCCGCGGGGGCATCGCGCGTGCTGTTCTGGCCCCGCGCGGCCGGCGGCTGACGGCGGGCCGAGGCCGACGGGGTGGCCGCCGCGGCCGTGCTGGTGGCGATGCTGGCCCTTGCCGCGTGGGTGATCGTGGCCCGCGACCGCGCGGCACGCCCCGCCCCGCCGCCACGCCGGCGTCCCCGAAGGCGGCCCCCCGGGTGGCTCACCGAGGCCCCGCTGCCGCGTGCCGAGGCCGAGCGCCGGTCGCTGCAGCTGCTGCGGTCGTGCATCAACCCGGAGGAGTGGGAGATGTTCCGCGACCTCGGGTTCCTGTGCGTGGCCGGGAGCAGACCGGGACACTCCGGTCCCCCGCGCTACCGGTATCTGGTGTACCCGCACCGCCCGGTGGTGGCGTTGCTGCCGCGCACGCTGTCGCCGGTGCGGGAGCTGTGCGTGCTGTTCCCCGAGCAGGGCGGCGCGCCGGCCCTGCCCACCGGTGACGACGTGCTGGCCAAGTGGATGACGCTGCGCGCCGACGAGCGGCGCCTCATCCGCCACGCCAACGTGGGCAGCCCCGGGTCCCAGGTCCCGCTGGCCGAGCTGGAGCGTGACCTGGCCAGCCTGCGGCGGTGGGTGGCGCGCCGGGAATTCCACCTGGCCGGCGCCACCGGCTGACCCGCCGACGGTTCAGAAGGGCTGCCCGGCCGCCGGGTCCGGCGCACCCGGCTCGGCCTCCGCCGTGAGCTCCTCGATGCGACGTTCCGCCACGGCCAGGCGCTCTCGGCACACGGCCAGGTGACGCCGCCCCTCCTCGAACAGGGTGACGGCCTCCTCCAGCCCCACGTCGCCGCTCTCCAGCCGTGACACCACCCGGTCCAGGCTCGCGAGGGCCTGCTCGAAGCTCACCGGCTGCTGGTCCTCGCTCATTCCCCCGCCTCCACGATCCGCGCGCCCCGATCCCCGTCGCGCATGTGAATCCGCACGTCCATTCCGGCCTCCAGACCCGCCGCGTCCACCACCGGCGCCCCGGAGTGCGGCCTGCGGATGATGGCGTACCCGCGCGCCACCGTGCGCTCGGGGCCCAGCGCCTCCAGCAGCGTGGCCAGCGTGTCCACACGCGCGCCGCGCTCCCGCGTCCCCGCCCGCACCGCGCGCAGCAGGCGTTCATCGCACGCCGCCACGGCCGCGGCACCCGCGGCGGTGTGCCGGCGCAGCGCCGGCACCATCCGGGCCTCCAGCCCGTGCACGCGCCCCTCCACCCGCGCCCCGCACCGTCGCAGGGCCGCCACCAGCGCTCCGGAACGCGCGGCCACCGCCCGGTCGGCATCCCCGTGCGTGCGCCGCAGGCCCTCACCCAGCCGGCGCTCCCGCTCGGCCAGCGCGGCGGTCAACTCGACGGCATCGGGCACCACGGCCCGCGCCGCCGCCGTGGGCGTGGACACGCGCACATCCGCCACCAGGTCGCACAGCGTCACATCCCGCTCGTGCCCCACCGCCGACACCACGGGCGCCCGGGACGCCGCAACGGCCCGGCACACCTCCTCGCTGTTGAAGGCCATCAGGTCCTCCAGCGATCCCCCGCCGCGCGTCACGATCACCACGTCGACCCCCCGCACCGTCCCCAGCCGCCGCAGCGCCGCCACGATGGCCGCCGGCGCGCCGTCGCCCTGCACGGGCACGGCGTGGAACACCACATCCGCCCCGGGAAACCGCTCCCACAGGTTGCGCAGCACGTCATCCCGCGCCGCGCCGTCACGGCTGGTGATCAGCCCGATCCGCCGGGGCAGCACCGGCGGCCGCCGCTTCCGCGACTCCGCCAGCAGTCCCTCCGCCTCCAACGCCCCGCGCAACGCCTCGATGCGCGCGCGCAGGAGCCCCTCGCCGGCAAGTTCCATCCGCTCGATGCGCATCCGCACCAGGCTGCGCTCGGCCCAGAACTCCACCCGCCCGTACGCCTGCACCAGCGCACCCTCCGCGGGCCGCGCCAGCAGGCGGTCGAACACCACCGCGTTCATCGACCCGTCGATGCGGTGCCCGTCCTGCAGCGTGAAGTACACCTGCCCGCCGCCGCGGCGCAGGTTCTGCACCTCCGCCTCCATCCACACCGACGGCGGCTCGCCGATGCGGCGCGCCACGGCCTGCGTGACCTCGCGGACGCTCCACACCCGGCGTGATCCCACCTGCTTCATGCGGGCCATCGTAACCACGCGCCCGGAGCCCCAAACGACACGAGCCGCCACCAGGCGTGCTGGTGACGGCTCGTTGAATAAACCCGGCGGCGACCTACTCTCCCGCGAGCCCTCGCTCGGAGTACCATCGGCGCGAAGGGGCTTAACGACTCTGTTCGGAATGGGAAGAGGTGTTTCCCCCTTGCTATAACCACCGGGAAACATCGAGGGTCCTACCCTCAATACTGCATAGGGCACAAGGTGTACTGCGAAAACAAAGAGTGTCAAGCCCTCGGCGGATTAGTACCGGTCTGCTGAACGCATTACTGCGCTTACACATCCGGCCTATCGACCAAGTGGTCTACTTGGAGCCTTACCCTCTCAAGGAGGTGGGAGATCTCATCTTAGGATGGGCTTCCCGCTTAGATGCTTTCAGCGGTTATCCCGTCCAGGCGTAGCTAGTCAGCAGTGCCGTTGGCACGACAACTGATACACCAGAGGCCTGTCCATCCCGGTCCTCTCGTACTAGGGACAGATTCCTGCAAATCTCCAGCGCCCACCGCAGATAGGGACCGAACTGTCTCACGACGTTCTGAACCCAGCTCGCGTACCGCTTTAATGGGCGAACAGCCCAACCCTTGGGACCTACTCCAGCCCCAGGATGCGACGAGCCGACATCGAGGTGCCAAACCTTCCCGTCGATGTGGACTCTTGGGGAAGATAAGCCTGTTATCCCCGGGGTACCTTTTATCCGTTGAGCGACTGCAGTTCCACTCCCTACAGCCGGATCACTAAGGCCAACTTTCGTTCCTGCTCGACTTGTCAGTCTCGCAGTCAAGCGCCCTTATGCCTTTGCACTCTACGCACGATTTCCAAACGTGCTGAGGGCACCTTTGCGCGCCTCCGTTACATTTTGGGAGGCGACCGCCCCAGTCAAACTACCCACCTGACACTGTCCGGAAGCCGGATTACGGCCTCCCGTTAGAAGCTCAGAACGCTCAGGGTGGTATCCCAAGGATGGCTCCACGAGGACTGACGTCCTCGCTTCACAGCCTCCCACCTATCCTGGACAAAGCGTCCCAAACCCCAATATCAAGCTGTAGTAAAGGTCCACGGGGTCTTTCCGTCTTGCGGCGGGTACCCGGCATCTTCACCGGGACTACAATTTCACCGAGTCCTTCGTTGAGACAGCGCCCAACTCGTTACGCCATTCGTGCAGGTCGGAACTTACCCGACAAGGAATTTCGCTACCTTAGGACCGTTATAGTTACGGCCGCCGTTTACCGGGGCTTGGTTTCAAAGCTTCGCCCGAAAGCTAACCTCTCCACTTGACCTTCCGGCACCGGGCAGGCGTCAGCCCCTATACGTCGTCTTACGACTTCGCAGAGACCTGTGTTTTTGGTAAACAGTCGGTTGGGCCAATTCTCTGCGGCCTCCTCGGGCTCCAGGCGTAAAGCCCTTCACCGTACCGAGGCGTCCCTTCTCCCGAAGTTACGGGACAATTTTGCCGAGTTCCTTAACGAAGGTTCTCTCGATCACCTTGGTATGCTCTACCTGCCCACCTGTGTCGGTTTTGGTACGGGCGCGTTCCATCTCCCTAGAGGCTTTTCTCGGAGGCATGGGATCAGCGACTTGCCGACTTTCGTCGACCGACATCCCCTCTCGGACTTATGTGAACCCCGGATTTTCCTGGGGTTCGTCCTACCGGGTTGTCCGTGGACTACCAGCGCCACGGTTCGCTTACCCTTCCCCGTCCCCCCATCGGTGATAACGATGAAGACGCGGTACAGGAATATCAACCTGTTGTCCATCGCCTACGCCTGACGGCCTCGGCTTAGGTCCCGACTAACCCTGAGCCGATTAACGTTGCTCAGGAAACCTTGGGCAATCGGTGGACGGGTTTCTCACCCGTCTTTCGTTACTAATGCCAACATTCTCACTTCCCAGCGCTCCACGGCGAGCTTGCCGCTGCCGCTTCACTGCACTGGGAACGCTCTCCTACCACTCCTTGCGGAGTCCACAGCTTCGGTGGCTGGCTTGAGCCCCGTTACATTATCCGCGCACGGACACTTGACCAGTGAGCTATTACGCACTCCTTAGACGAATGGCTGCCTCTAAGCCAACATCCTGGTTGTCTGTGCACCCGCACATCGTTTTCCACTTAGCCAGCGCTTTGGGACCTTAGCTGGTGGTCTGGGCTGTTTCCCTTTCGACGACGAAGCTTATCCCCCGCCGTCTGACTCCCTTGCTCTGGAGCCGTGGCATTCAGAGTTTATCTGACTTCGGTAAGCTGGTGAGCCCCCTAGGCCAAACAGTGCTTTACAACCACGGCTGAACACAAGAGGCTATACCTAAATATATTTCGGAGAGAACCAGATATAACCGGGTTTGATTAGCCTTTCACTCCGATCCACAGGTCATCCCCGCCGTTTTCAACCGACGTGGGTTCGGTCCTCCACGAGGTCTTACCCCCGCTTCAACCTGCCCATGGATAGATCACCCGGCTTCGGGTCTGCCGCGTCCGACTGAACGCCCTGTTCAGACTCGCTTTCGCTACGGCTCCGTTGTCTTAACCTTGCCGGACACGAGCAACTCGTTGGCCCGTTATGCAAAAAGTACGCGGTCACCGGACAAGTCCGGCTCCCACAGGTTGTAGGCAAGTGGTTTCAGGTTCTATTTCACTCCCCTCCCGGGGTGCTTTTCACCTTTCCCTCACGGTACTAGTTCGCTATCGGTCGCCAGGTAGTACTTAGCCTTGCGGGGTGGTCCCCGCGGATTCCGACCGGGTTTCACGTGCCCGGTCGTACTCAGGAAACGACGAGAGAGGGTGTTGGGTTTCGCATACGGGGCTCTTACCCTTTGTAGCCGGCCGTTCCAAGCCGCTCCGCTACCCATCACTTTTGTAACTCTCCGGTCACACTGCGGTATGACCATGTCGCTCCTACAACCCCGAACTGGCTGGGCCCGCAGGCAACTAACACCAGCTCGGTTTAGGCTGATCCCCTTTCGCTCGCCACTACTCAGGGAGTCGAGGTTTCTTTACTTTCCTCCGGGTACTGAGATGTGTCACTTCCCCGGCTTGTCTCTACCCGTCCTATGTGTTCAGACGGGAGTACGCGCGCATTACCACGCGTGGGTTCCCCCATTCGGAAATCCTCGGATCAAAGTTTGTTCAGCAACTCCCCGAGGCTTATCGCAGCCGTCCACGTCCTTCATCGACTCCTGGCGCCAAGGCATCCACCACATGCCCTTTGTATCTTGACTTGCTTTGTAGAGCACACCTTGTGCCGCTATGCAGTTTTCAAGGTACGACCCTCACCCGCCGTTGCCGGCGGATCGGTGGGGTCGGAGGCGACGCCGGAACGCAGGACCCGATGATGCCGGTCCACCCCGTCCAGGGGTCCCTCAAAACCGATCAGCACGCTGTCCGCGCGGGATCCCGTCGCGAACACGAACCCACTGACGCATAAGCCATTTGGCAACATCGCGTCGGGCGCATCGGACAGACCAGGTTGTCGACGTTCTTCTAGGGCTCGGACTCCCGGAGTCCCACGAGGGGACCGGGGGAGCTCGACGGTTTCGGTTGACCCGAGACCGGAGCCCTTGCGATGCATTCGCATCGCTCCCTAGAAAGGAGGTGATCCAGCCGCAGCTTCCGCTACGGCTACCTTGTTACGACTTCACCCCAATCGCTGACCCCACCTTCGACGGCTGCCTCCCTTGCGGGTTAGCCCACCGGCTTCGGGTGTTGCCGACTTTCGTGGTGTGACGGGCGGTGTGTACAAGGCCCGGGAACGTATTCACCGCGACGTTGCTGATTCGCGATTACTAGCAACTCCGACTTCATGGAGGCGAGTTTCAGCCTCCAATCCGAACTGGGACCGGCTTTTTGAGATTCGCTCCACCTCGCGGTATTGCAGCTCTCTGTACCGGCCATTGTAGCACGTGTGTAGCCCTGGACATAAGGGGCATGATGACTTGACGTCGTCCCCACCTTCCTCCGGTTTGTCACCGGCAGTATCCCACGAGTCCCCGGCCGAACCGCTGGCAACATAGGACAGGGGTTGCGCTCGTTGCGGGACTTAACCCAACATCTCACGACACGAGCTGACGACAGCCATGCACCACCTGTGAATCTGCTCCGAAGAGGGGCACTGTTTCCAGTGCTTACAGAAACATGTCAAGCCCAGGTAAGGTTCTTCGCGTTGCGTCGAATTAAACCACATGCTCCGCTGCTTGTGCGGGCCCCCGTCAATTCCTTTGAGTTTTAGCCTTGCGGCCGTACTCCCCAGGCGGAGAACTTAATGCGTTAGCGACGGCACGGGAGGAGTCGACACCTCCCACACCTAGTTCTCATCGTTTACGGCGTGGACTACCAGGGTATCTAATCCTGTTCGCTCCCACGCTTTCGCGTCTCAGCGTCAGTACCGTTCCAGAGAGCCGCCTTCGCCACCGGTGTTCTTCCCAATATCGCATTTCACCGCTACACTGGGAATTCCGCTCTCCCCTCCCGGACTCTAGCCAGGCAGTATCCAATGCAGGCTTGGGGTTGAGCCCAAGTTTTCACATCAGACTTACCAAGCCGCCTACACGCGCTTTACGCCCAATGATTCCGGACAACGCTTGCCCCACGGCCCGTACCGCGGGCTGCTGGCACGTAGTTAGCCGGGGCTTCTTCTGGAAGTACCGTCACCCCGTAGGCTATTAACCCCGGAAGCTTCGTCCCTCCTGAAAGAGGTTTACAACCCGAAGGCCGTCATCCCTCACGCGGCGTTGCTGCGTCAGGCTTTCGCCCATTGCGCGAGATTCCCCACTGCTGCCTCCGTAGGAGTCTGGGCCGTGTCTCAGTCCCGGTGTGGCTGATCGTCCTCTCAGACCAGCTATCGATCGTCGCCTTGGTGAGCCGTTACCCCACCAACAAGCTAATCGACCCGCGGGCCCATCCTGGAGCGGAGGCCGAAGCTACCTTTCCCGTCACCTTGAGAGGTGACGATTCATGCGGTATTAGCTCGAGTTTCCCCGAGTTGTCCCGCTCTCCAGGGCAGGTTGCCCACGTGTTGCTCACCCGTTCGCCGCTGTACTCACTCCGAAGGAGCTTTCTCGCTCGACTTGCATGTGTTAAGCACCCGCCAGCGTTCGTCCTGAGCCAGGATCAAACTCTCCATGAAAAATGCGTTAGTCCGCGAGGGCGGCCAAGCCTTTTGAAGAGTGCCCGCCAGGTGCTTATCCATGGACTCCCAGCGATGTCTTGATTCGGTGCATGCGAGGCTCACGCCTCACGCACCGCCCTCAGACGGGGTTCGTGTAGTACCTGGTCACTTGATCACGGATTCCCCGTGATCAAGATGCATGCTGATCAGTTTTCAAGGTGCGGGCCCGACCCTCCGGCCGGAACCACGCACACCGGAACCAAACCCGAGCGCGCTAACGCCTCGCGGACATTGCGTGTCGCGTACGAGCATTTGGGCGAGGCCGGGAAAGCCAGCGATCCGTGTCAAGCGGCTGCATCCAATCGCGCGTCCAGCCCGATCGGCTTGGGGATAATGCCCCTTCGCCCACCTGTCAAGGGCCGGGCGGAGATTCCTTCCCGGGGTCGAAGACGCACGAACCGGCGCTTTCCGGCCCTCAGGACGGCCCCCGACAGGCGGGCCCGGGGCACGTCCAGATCGGTCACCGGCACGCCGTCCAGGCTGACCCCGCCCTGGGTGATGAGGCGGCGGGCCTCACCGCGCGATGCCAGGCCCAGCGCGTCGCACATGAGGGCCGGCAGGTACGGGGTCGCCGTCAGGAGGCGTGCTGCGGCATCTCCTCCGGCGCCCCGTGGTCGCGGTGGACGCGATTGAAGTGCTCCTCGGCCGCCAGGGCCGCGTCGGGGCCGTGGTAGCGGCCCACGATGAGGCGCCCCAGCCCGCTGCTTCTCTGGCTTGTGCGCACCGAGAGGGCTCGGAGGGGAACAGCTTGACCGGTAGGCCTCGCCCATCACCGCGTCGGAGCACGCGCATGGCCCCGCGAACTGCTCCTCGGGCGCGTCGGTGACGCCGATGTAGTTGCCCAGCGACTTGCTCATCTTCTTGTCGCCGTCGATGCCCACCAGGATGGGCATGGTCATGGCCACCTGCTGGGTGCCCCGTAGCGGCCCTGGATCTCCCTGGCCAGCATGAGGTTGAACAGCTGGTCGGTGCCGCCCAGCTCGACGTCAGCCCGCAGCGCCACCGGGTCATACCCTGCATGAGCGGGTAGAGCAGCTCCAGCACGCTGATGGGCCGGTCCTCGCGCAGGCGCTCGCGAAGTCGTTGCGGCGCAGCAGCTGGTTGACCGTGACCCACGACGCCAGCTCGAACAGGCCGGGCAGGGCCATGGGCGCGAACCACTCGCCGTTGGAGCGGATCTCGGTGCGCTCGGGGTCGAGGGATGCGGAAAGGCCTGCTGGCGGTAGGTGTCGGCGTTGGCCGCGATCTCGTCCTCCGACAGCATGGGCCGAGGTGATGCGGCCGCTGGGATCCCCCACGCGGGCGGTCCAGTCCTCGCCGATGAGCAGGATTTGGCGGTGTGCCCCGCGTCCTGGAACTCGCGCAGCTTGCCCAGCACCGCCGTGGCCCAGGTGGATGTCGGGCGCGGTGGGGTCCACCCCAGCTTGACGCGCAACGGCACCCCCGTGGCGATGCGCGCCGCCAGGGCGTCCACGGAGGGCTCGCAGTTGACGGCGCGCTCGGCCAGGCGCCGGGCCTGCTCGTTGGCCCAGTCGAGGACCTCGGTCATGCGGTGGCCTCCAGCGGCACGGGGCAGGACACGAAACGCGACCGCGGGCCACATAGCGCCAGGGCCGGTGGACGTCGCGGCTGATGCCGATGCGCGGTGCGCGGTCCACCGGCACCGGCTCGGCGGGAAACGGCAACACCTGCGCCGGCCCCTCCGGGTTGGGCACGGCCCGCGCCGTCCAGCGACCCGTCGATGCCCGGTACCTGGTGAGCCTGCCGGGGCCGGCGCACAGCTCGCGATCAGGACACCCGCCGCGCCGCTGGCGCATGAGGGCCAGCCCCGCCGTGGGCATGAGGGCGCGCAGCAGCACCGCCGAGCCGCGTCCGACGGCGTCGCAGACGATGGTACGGCGCACCAGTGCAGGCCCATGCTGCGGTACACGTACAGCCGTCGGCCTCGCCGAACATCACCAGCGCCCGGCCCCGCGGGCCGCGTGCTGTGGGAGGCCGCGTCGTGCTCCTCGTAGCGCTCCACCTCCACGATGACCCCGCCCACGCCGTCGCGCAGCAGCGTGCACCCCACCAGCTCCGGGCGCCTCGCCGGCAGGCCGGTCGAAAGGCCGCGCCCAGCGAGGCGATCACCATGCCACGACGGCCCTCGTGGCAACTCCAGCTGCTCCACCACCCGGTCGCGCGCGGTGCCCCCGGGCGACCACCTTGGCGTCGGCGCTGGCCTCGGGCGTCGGCGGCGGCAGCTCAAGGCCCGCGCAGCCGCGGCCACCGGCTCGGCGGCGCTGACCTCGCTGAGCGGCACGCCCCGCTCGATGCAGCCGCGCACCCGGCCGCCCACCGCCTCGTGGGCCCGCCGGAGCAGCCATCCAGCCGCACCAGATGGTCGGCCAGGTCGGTGGCGGCCAGGTACCCCGCCTCGCAGGCCGCCAGCATGCGCTGCGGGTGGAACGTGGCGCTGACCAGCATCCCGCCACGGCGGGCAGCAGCAGGTCGATGGTGTCCACCGCGTCGAAGAGGTGGTGCTTGTCCTCCTGCAGATCCTTGTTGTAGGCCAGGGGCAGCTTGGCCACGGTGTTCTGCAGCCCCAGGTAGTCCGGCCACCAGGCGCGCCGCCTTGGCGTCGCGCCAGCTCGGCGGCGTCCGGGTTCTTCTTCTGGGGCGGCATCGAGGACCCGCTGGGTGAAGGCGTCGGCCAGCGTGACGAAGGCCGAACTCCTCGCTGCTCCACCCCAGCACCAGCTCCTCACCCATGCGCGAGAGGTGCACGCCCAGGGTGGCGGCGAAGTGCAGGTAGTCGGCCAGGGCGTCGCGGCTGGCGACCCCCGCCAGGCGCTGTTGGGGCGGGGCGCCGGAACCCCAGGTCGCGCGCGGTCTGGTGGCGATCCACCAGGAACCCCACGCCCGACAGGGCGCCCAGGCCAGCGGGCACTCGGCCAGCGCCCCGTCACGCACCGCCACCAGCCGGTCGCGGTCGCGGCCCAGCATCCACGTACGCCAGCAGGTGGTGCGCCAGGCGCACCGGCTGGGCGCGCTGAAGGTGCGTGTAGCCCGGCAGCAGCGTGTCCACGTGCTGCTGGGCCTGGGTCAGCAGGGCCTCCCCCACGCCGCAGCCCCGACAGCTGCCCCGCCACCGCCTGGCGCGGGGCCACATCAGCACGTCGGTGGCCACCTGGTCGTTGCGGCTGCGCGCGGTGTGCATGCGCGCGCCCGCGTCCCCGCCAGCTCGGTGACCCGCCGCTCCACCGCGGTGTGGATGTCCTCGTCGCTGGGCTGGAACGCGAAGCGGCCGCCGCCATCTCCTGCCGTGGCCAGCGCCCTCGTGATGGCGTGGCCGTCGGCCTCGGCCAGGATGCCGCAGGTGACCAGCATGCTGGACGTGCGCCACCGAACCGGCGATGTCCTGCTCCCACATCCGCCCGTCCACGGCCAGGGAGGCGTTGAGGGCGTCGAAGGCCTCGGCGGGCCCCCCCTGGAAGCGCCCGCCCCACAGCCGCGCTCCGTCGCTCACGCGGCGCCCACCGCCGCCAGATGGCGGGGCAGCACGCCGGCCAGCGCGGTGCAGACGCTGTCCACCTGCTGCTCGGTCATCTCCGGGAAGAAGCGGCGCGATGGTGGAGGCGCTGATGGCCTCGGTCACGGGGAGGTGCCCCGGCGCGTAGCCGAACATGTCGCGGTACATGGGCTGCAGGTGGATGCACGGCAGGTACGGCTTGGCCGACACACCCACGGCGTCCAGGTCGTTGATGACCGCGTTGCGGTCCACCCCGTCGGCCAGGCGGGGCGCGTACACGAACCACGAGCGGGTCTGCGGGCCCTCGTACATGGGGGTGACGCCCTCGATGTCGGCGATGCGCTGCTGGTACCACCCCGCCACGGTGCGCCGTCCGGCGATCATGCTGTCCAGCCGCTCCAGCTGGGCCACGCCGATTGCCGCGTGCATCCGACAGGCGGTAGTTGAACCCCAGGCGGGAGTGCACCAGCCACGCGCCGTCGTCGCTGCGGCCCTGGTTGGCCAGGCTGTGCAGGACGGCGGCCTGGTCGTCGTCGTCGGTGAAGACGATGCCGCCCTCGGCGGTGGTGAGCTGCTTGTTGGCGTAGAAGCCGTACACCGTGGGGTGCCCCCAGGTGCCCAGCTTGCGGCCGTCGTAGGCGCCGTCGATGGTCTGGCAGGCGTCCTCGATGATCCGCAGGCCATGCCGGTGGGCGATGTCGATGAGGGCCGGGATCTCGGCGGGGTAGCCGAAGATGTCCACGATCTCGATGGCCTTGGTGCGGGGCGTGATGGCCGCCTCCACCGCCGCGGGGTCCATGTTGAACGTGAGCGGGTCCACCTCGGCGAACCGCACGTCGGCGCCCGTGAACAGGATGGCGTTGGCGGAGGCCACGAACGAGAACGAGCTGGTGATGACCTCGTCGCCGGGGCCGATGCCGGCCTCGTGCAGGCACATGTGCAGGCCCGCGGTGCCGGACGAGCAGGCGATCGCGTGCTTGGTGCCGATGCGCGCGGCGAACTCGCGCTCGAACCGGGCCAGCATGGGGCCCAGCGACAGCTGCCCGGAGCGCAGCACCTGGTCCACCAGCTCGCGCTCCCGGTCGCCGATGACCGGCTTGGCCACGGGGATGCGTTCCGGCGCCATCAGGCGGCCCCCGCCCGCGTGGCGGCGGCGCGCCGCACGCCGAGGGTGATACTGTCGTCCAGCGCCTCCCACGAGGCCTCGATGACGTTCTGGCTCACGCCCAGGGCGCCCCACGTGCTGACGCCGTCGCTGGAGTCCAGCAGCACCCGGGTGGTGGCGCCGGTGCCCTTGCCCTCGTCCAGGATGCGCACCTTGAAGTTGGTGAGGTGGATGGAGGCCAGCTCGGGCACGCGGTCGGCCAGCGCCGCCCGCAGCGCGGTGTCCAGCGCGTTCACCGGGCCGTTGCCCTCGCCGATGGCCACCAGCCGCTCCCCGCGGTGGCGCAGCTTGACGGTGGCCTCGGTCTCGACGTTGCCGTCGGCGCGCTTCTCGGTGACCACCCGGAAGCTCTCGAGGGCGAACAGGGGCTCGTAGGCCCCGATCTCCTTCTCGATGAGCAGCTCGAACGACGCGTCGGCCACCTCGAAGTGGTAGCCGGCGTGCTCCAGCTCCTTCAGGCGCGCCAGGATGCGCGGCACCTCGTCGCTGTCGGACAGGTCGATGCCCATCTCCTGGGCCTTGGCCACGATGGTGCCGCGGCCGACAGCTCGCTCACCAGCACGTGCCGCCGGTTGCCACGGCGTCGGGGTCGATGTGCTCGAACGTGCGCGTGTCGGCCAGCATCCCGGCCACGTGCATGCCGCCCTTGTGGGCGAACGCGTTGACGCCCACGTAGGCCGCCCAGTTGTCGGGCGCCAGGTTGGCGGTCTCGGCCACGAAGTGGCTCAGCGCGGTGAGCTCGGACAGCTTCTCCCGCGCCACCGTGTGGAAGCCCATCTTGAAGGTGAGCGACAGGATGATGGACACCAGGTTGGCGTTGCCGCACCGCTCGCCGTAGCCGTTGACGGTGCCCTGCACCATGCGGGCGCCCTCGTGGATGGCCGCCAGCGAGTTGGCCACGCCGCACTCGGCGTCGTTGTGGGTGTGGATGCCCACGCGCGCACCGGGAACGGCCTCCACCACGTGGCGGATGGCCCGCGACACGTCGTGCGGCAGCGTGGCCCCGTTGGTGTCGCAGGGGGTCACCCAGGCCGCGCCGGCCTCGTGGGCGGTGCGCAGGCACAGGATGGCGTAGTCCGGGTGGGCCAGGTAGGCGTCGAAGAAGTGCTCGGCGTCGTAGATGACCTCCTTGCCCTGGCGCACCAGGAACTCCACCGACTCGGCGATCATCCGCAGGTTCTCCTCGCGGTCGACCTTGATCACCTTCTCGATGTGCAGGTCCCACGTCTTGCCCACGATGGTGATGACCGGCGCGTAGCAGTCGGCCAGGCCCATCATGGCCGGGTCCTGGTGGGCGGCCACGCCCTTGCGGCGGGTCATGCCGAAGGCCGCCACGCGTGTGGTCCCCAGGTCCACGTTCTCCAGCGCGTCGAACATCTCGGCGTGCTTGGGGTTGCTCATGGGGAACCCGGCCTCGATGTAGTGCATCCCGAACTCGGCCAGGCGGGTGGCAATGGAGATCTGCTCGTCCACCGAGAGGCTCATGCCCTCGCGCTGGAGACCGTCTCGCAGCGTGGTGTCGTACAGCAGGATGGGTTCCATTGTGGTGTCCTGACTCATGGGCGGCTCCGCCGCCGGTTGTCGTGCCCTACGGGAGGTCCAGCCAGCGCTCGGACCACGGGTCGCGGCCCAGCGTGGCCGCGAAGAAGCGTCCCTGCAGGCGCTTGGTGATGGGCCCCGGCTCGCCGATGAGGTGGTCGTCCACCTCGCGGATGGGGCACACCTCGGCGGCCGTGCCGGTGACGAACACCTCGTCGGCCTGGTACAGCTCGGCGCGGGCCACCTCGCGCTCCACCACCGGGATGCCCTCCTCGCGGGCCAGCACCAGGATGCAGTCGCGGGTGATGCCCTCCAGGATGCTGGCGTTGACCGGCGGCGTGATCAGCGTGCCGTCGCGCACCACGAAGATGTTCTCGCCGCTGCCGTCCGCCACGTACCCGGCCTCGTTCAGCAGGATCGCCTCCTGGTAGCCCGCCTTGTGGGTCTCGATCTTGGCCAGGATGGAGTTGAGGTACTGGCCCCCGGCCTTGGCGGTGGCGGGGATGGTGCTGCTGCCGATGCGCCGCCACGTGGAGGTCTTGGCGCGGATGCCGTGCTTGAGGCCGTCCTCACCCAGGTACGCGCCCCACTCCCACGCGGCGATGGCCACGTCCACCGGCGCCTCGAGCGGGAACAACCCCATCACCCCGTAGCCGCGGAACGCGATGGGCCGGATGTAGCACTCCTTGAGCCCGTTGGCCGTCATCACGTCGTGGACGGCGCGCCGCAGCGTCTCGTGGTCGTAGGGCAGCGGCATGTAGTACATGGCGGCCGACCGCTGCAGGCGGCGCAGGTGGTCGCCCAGGCGGAACACCGCCGGCCCCCGGTCGGTGTGGTAGGCGCGGATGCCCTCGAACACCGAGGATCCGTAGTGCAGGGCGTGGCTGAGGACGTGCACCTGCGCATCGGCCCAGGGCACCAGCCCGCCGTTCATCCAGATCTTCTCGGCTTCCTGCATCTGCCCGTGCTCTCCCCGCCGCGGTTGGACGACGCGACATCCTACTCGCCCGCCGCGCCGCGCCCCCCGGAGCGCACCGGGTGCGCCACCGGAGCCGCGTTTCCCGCGGATACCGATGCGGCGGCCGGCCCCGCGGGGGCAGGCTTGGGACGTCACATCACGAGCCTGGGAGGGACGATGTGCGATGAGGGCAGGGGCGGGCCGGCAGGTGGGTCACCGGCATCGCGGGACACGCGGCACCGGCGGCGCGCCGAGCCGGTGGATCTGGCCCTCATCGGGCTGCTCGCGATGGGCGGGCTGGCCCTCCTGATCACCCTGGCGGGACTGCGGCGCGACCTCAGGCTGATCGCCGCCGCCCCCCGCGGCGACACCATCGACCTTGCCGGAAGCCGTGTGGGGAAGCTGGTGATCACGCACGGCCCGGGGTGACCGGCACGGGACCCGCACGCGGATGCGTACGCGACCGGAGTCACGTTTCTCACGGATACCGATGCCGGGCGCCCCCGGACGGAGGAGGCTTGGATCACACTTCCCGGCGGCCAGGGGGACCCACGATGAGTGACGAGGAAACGGGCCGATCGGCGCAGGATGCTCCGGAACGGCAGGACCCACGGGGCGACGCGGTCACCGCGCTGGATGACCGCCTGCACGCGGACGAGGCGCGCATGGCGCGCGACGAGGCGCGGCTCACGGAGGACGAGCGGCGTCTGGACCTGGACGAGCGCTGGCTGCGGCGCAGCTGGCGGCTGGAGGTCGCGGTGATGGCGCTGCTGGCGCTCACCGCCGGGGCCCTGGCCATGTCGTGGTTCGCGCTGCACCGCGACGTCCAGGCCGTGGCGAAGGCCGCGCCCAAGGACAACAGCGTCGGCACCGGGGCCATCAGGGACTCGGCGGTGACGGCCGGCAAGCTGGCCGACGGATCCGTGACGCGGGCCAAGCTGACGCGCGGGGCCATCACCGGCGGGGCCATCGTGCCCGGCGCGGTGGGCACGTCCGCGCTCGCCGCGGCCGCCGTGACCCGGCGCAACCTGGCGAACGGCTCGGTCGGGCCGAAGAAGCTGGTGGATAACGCGGTGACCGGCAGGGCGGTGGCGCCCGACAGCCTCACCGCGGCCGACATCAACGAGAGCACGCTGACCGTGGGTCAGGCCACCCGCGCGACCACGGCGTCCAACGCCACGGCACTGGGCGGCCTGGCCGCGAGCCGCTACGTCGCGCGCGTGACGCTGGTGCGCCAGTCCAGCACCACCAGCACGCTGCGCTCCAAGGGGCCCATCACCGCATGGTGCCCGTCCGGGTCGCGCGTGATCGCGGGCGGCGCGTCCATCGACGGCGGTGCCCGCGGGGTGGCGCTGGTGACCAGCACCCCCGACGGCAGCACGGGATGGACCGCGGAGGCCGCCGCGGCGCAGCAGCCCACGGCCGCGTGGCGCCTGGTGGTGACCGCCATCTGCGCCACCGGCGGATAGGCACCCACGCCGGCGCGACGGCACCCCGGCGGGCGGTGGACCGCCCGCCGGGGGTGCGGGACTCAGCCTGAATCCGTCGAGGAATCGTGGATGTGAGGCGTTCGGGCGCGGAGTCAGGTGGATTCCTGGACGCACCCGTAGGGCGATCCCTCGGGTCGGCCGGGAATCCGCATGGCGACAGTGATCCGGGCGCATCGCGCCGCGAGAACCGGCGGATTCAGGCTCAGCTCGGCAGCAGGCGGGCCGCGCCCTGGTCGGCCGACAGCGCCATCGACGCGTAGATGCGCAGCGCCGCGGACACCTCGCGGGTGCGCGCGACGGGCACCCAGCCCGCGGCGTCACGGGCGGCGCGGCGGCGCGCCAGCTCGTCGTCGTCCACGCACAGGGTGATGCTGCGGTCGGGGATGGAGATCTCGATGACGTCCCCGTCCTCCACCAGCCCGATGGCGCCGCCCGCGGCCGCCTCGGGCGAGACATGGCCGATGGACAGCCCCGACGAGCCGCCCGAGAAACGGCCGTCGGTGATGAGCGCGCACTTGGGGCCCAGACCCCGGCCCTTGAGGTAGCTGGTGGGGTACAGCATCTCCTGCATGCCCGGGCCGCCCCGCGGCCCCTCATAGCGCACGATCACCACGTCCCCCTCGGCCACCTTGCCGTTGAGGATGTTGGCCACCGCCTCCTCCTGGGATTCGCTCACACGGGCCGTGCCGCGGAACCGGAACTGGTGCTCGGGCACGCCGGCGGTCTTCACCACGCAGCCGTCGGGGGCCAGGTTGCCGGTGAGGATGGCCAGGCCACCGTCGGCGGTGTACGGGTTGGCCACGGCGCGGATGCAGCCCTCGGCCGCATCGGTGTCCAGGGTGTCCCAGCGATTGGTGGAGCCGAACGGCTCGGTGGTGCGCACCCCACCCGGCGCCGCGTGGAACAGCTCCAGCGCCTCGGGGGTGGCCGCGCCGCCCCGGATGTCCCAGTCGGCCAGCCATGAGGTCAGGTCGGGCGCGTGCACGGCGTGCACCGCGCGGTCCAGCAGGCCGCCGCGGTCCAGCTCACCCATGATGGCGGCGATGCCGCCGGCGCGGTGCACGTCCTCCATGTAGTAGCGCTCCGAGCTGGGCGCCACCTTGCAGATGCAGGGCGTGACACGCGACAGGCGGTCGATGTCGTCCTGGCCGAAGTCCACCCCGGCCTCGCGTGCGGCGGCCAGCAGGTGCAGCACGGTGTTGGTGGACCCGCCCATGGCGATGTCCACGCGCATGGCGTTCTCGAAGGCGGCCTTGGTGGCGATCGACAGCGGCAGCACCGAGGCGTCGTCGTCCCCGTACCAGCGTCCGCACAGGTCCACCACCAGGCGGCCGGCGCGAAGGAACAGCTCGCGCCGCTGCGCCGCGGTGGCCAGCGTGGAGCCGTTTCCGGGAAGGGCCAGCCCGATCGCCTCCATGAGGCAGTTCATGGAGTTGGCCGTGAACATGCCGCTGCACGACCCGCAGGTGGGACACGCCGAGCGCTCGATGATGTCCATCTGCGCATCGGTGATGCTGGGGTCGGACGCCTTCACCATGGCGTCCACCAGGTCCAGCGAGCTGACGGTGCCGTCGCCGTTCACCACGGCCCGCCCCGCCTCCATGGCCCCGCCGCTGACGAACACCGTGGGGATGTTGAGCCGCAGGGCGGCCAGCAGCATGCCCGGCGTGATCTTGTCGCAGTTGCTGATGCACACCAGGGCGTCCGCGGTGTGCGCGTTCACCATGTACTCCACCGAGTCGGCGATGAGCTCACGGCTGGGCAGCGAGTACAGCATCCCCCCGTGCCCCATGGCGATGCCGTCGTCCACCGCGATGGTGTTGAACTCGCGGCCCACCCCGCCGGCCTCGGCGATGGCCCCGGCCACCAGGCCCCCCATGTCCTTCAGGTGCACGTGCCCCGGCACGAACTGGGTGAAGGAGTTGGCGATGGCCACGATGGGCTTGCCGAAGTCGGTGTCCTGCAGGCCGGTGGCGCGCCACAGGGCGCGTGCCCCCGCCATGTTGCGGCCGTGGGTGGAGGTGCGGGATCGAAGCACGGGCATTGCCTGACGCGTCCCCTTGTCGCGGTGACCACTGAACCGCGCATGGTACGCGCACCGTGCCGCCCGGGACCCGCACGGGGCCCCGGGCGACGCGCGGGCCTACCCCAGCAGCGCCAGCAGGCGGTCGCCGATCTCGGCGCTGCCCATCTCACCGCCCAGGTCGCGGCCGCGGGCACCCTCGGCCAGCGCCCGGTTGACGGCGTCCTCCAGCCGTGCGGCCGCCTCCGGGGCGTCCAGGGAGTGGCGCAGCATCATCGCGGCCGACAGGACGGTGGCCATGGGGTTGGCCCAGCCGCGGCCGGCGATGTCCGGGGCCGAGCCGTGCACCGGCTCGTACAGGCCGTTGGTGCCCGCGCCCAGGCTGGCCGACGGCAGCAGGCCGATGCTGCCGGTGATCATGGCGGCCTCGTCGCTGAGGATGTCGCCGAACATGTTCTCGGTGACGATCACGTCGAAGTCGGCGGGGCGGCTCACCAGCTGCATCGCCGCGTTGTCGACCAGCAGGTGGTCCAGGGTGACCTCGGGGTGGCCGGCGGCCACCTCGGTCACCACCTCGCGCCACAGCCGCGAGCTCTCCAGCACGTTCGCCTTGTCCACCGAGGTGAGGCGGCCCCGGCGCCCCTTGGCGGCCGCGAAGGCCACCTCGGCCACCCGCGCGATCTCGTCGCGGCTGTAGGCACAGGTGTCGAAGGCCATGTCGCCGCGGCGGCCACGCTCGCCGAAGTAGATGCCGCCGGTGAGCTCGCGCACCACCAGCAGGTCGGTGCCGGCGATGCGGTCCCGGCGCAGCGGGCTGGCGTCGTACAGCGCCTCCAGGGGCTTGACGGGCCGCAGGTTGGCGAACAGCCCCATGCCGGCCCGCAGGCCCAGAAGCCCCTGCTCGGGACGCGGGGCGTCGGGGTCGGTGCTGTCCCACTTGGGACCGCCCACGGCGCCCAGCAGCACCGCGTCGGCCGCAGTGCACGCGGCCAGCACCGCGTCGGTCAGCGCCGTGCCGTGCGCGTCGATGGAGCACCCGCCCATCAGCTCCGGCCGCCAGTGGACGCGCAACCCCGCATCCGGCGCAACGGCCTCCACGGCCCGCTGGGCCTGCTCGATCACCTCGGGACCGATGCCGTCACCGGCCAGCACCACCACGTTCACGTCGCGCACGCGCACTCCCCATCTCGCGGAAAACCCCGGGGAGGCTAGTGCACCGCCGGGCCCCGCGGCGCGCTCAGGCGGCGGTCAGGGACGATGCGCCAGGCGGGCGCCCAGCACCACCAGCACGCCGCCGGCCAGGGTGCACCAGGCGCCCCACATGGTGTGCAGGTACTCGGAGGGCCCCGGCGGGTGCACCACCCGGAACACCACCAGGCCCACGATGGCGGCGCCGACGGCCGTGACCGTGTCGGTGGGGAACCGGTGCAGCTGGCGCATGTGGGTGAGCACCAGCGACAGCACCGCCACGGCCGCCAGGCCGGCGATGATGAGGTCGATCTGGTGGAAGGCCTGCCAGCCGGACACCTGCAGCGCGCCCGAACGGTTCAGCGCCTCGATGCGGTTGGCCCCCGCGGTGAACAACCCCGTGGAGTCGTTGGGCACCAGCTGGCGCACCAGGCTGGTCATGAACCCGGGCGGCAGGCTCAGGCGGTACCAGGGGGCCGACAGGCCACCGACGGCCAGGGCGGCACCCACCACCAGCAGGATGGGCGGGAGCGGCAGGGACCGCTCGGCACCGGCGGCGGCCGGCGCGGTGTGGCGGGCGGACAGGCTCATGACCCCCTATCGGCAGGTGCGTGATGTGACGAAACCCCCCAAACGTCGATGCCGCGGCGCCCCTCCGGTCACTACGGTGCCGTCATGATCTCCAGAACACGTCTGCGCGCGGCCTGGATGACGGGTGCCGCCGCGCTCCTGGCCACCGCCGCCGCGGGGTCCGCCCAGGCCCCCACCAACCCCTGCAGGGGTTCCGCGCCGTCTACTCCGGCGGGTTCACCAGCGACCTGTACGTCGCCGACGGTGTCAGCCCGGCGGTGCCGATCACCTCTGGCCGTGACCGCGACGTCAACCCCGACTGGTCGAAGGACGGCGCCACCATCGTGTTCCAGCGCATGGACCCGCGCGGCAAGACCGCGCACATCTGGGCCGTGGCACCCGATGGCTCCAACCTCCGGCAGATCAGCCGCGGCGCCGGGTTCGACCGCACGCCGCGCATCTCCCCGACGGCACGAAGATCGCCTTCACGCGCCGCCTGGGCAACCACCCCAGCGCCGTGTGGATGATGAACATCGACGGCAGCGCGGCGCACCGCATCGTCAAGAAGCGGGTGTTCTACGGCGAGTCCATGCCCGCCTGGTCGCCGGACGGCACCAGGATCGTCTACGACCGCCTCACCGGCAGCCGCCCCAACGCCGACATCTACGTGATGAACGCCGACGGCACCAACCAGCGCCAGCTGGTGGCCAGCCGCGGCGCCGACGGCGAGCCGGACTTCACGCCCGACGGCCAGCGCGTGCTGTTCTCCCGCGAGAGCGCCAAGGTGCCGCGCCGCCCCGCCTCGCTGGCGTCCGACATCCGCTACAACCTCGAGATCTGGAGCGTGTCGGCCTCGGGTGGTGACCTGAAGCGGCTCACCAACCGCAAGGGCGACGACTACCAGCCCCGGGTCTCACCGGACGGCACCCGGTACACGTACAACGTGGACACCAAATGCCCCGGTAAGGCGTGCAACGTGGACGTGTGGGTGGGGTACCTGGACGGGGTCACCCCCGCCGTGCAGCTCACCAGCGACACGTCCTTCGAGAGCGGCGCCGCCTGGGGGACGCCCGCGGCCCCGGGGGCCACGCCCACCCTGCCGGCACCCTCCACGCCCACCCCGTAGCACCGCCGTGGGGGGCGCGCCGCGGCGCGCCCCACACGTGCATCAGGCGAAGCGCGTGGTGACGGGCCCCTGCCGCTCGCGCCGGTCCTCGTACACGGTGATCTCGTCGTCGTTGGCGAGCGTCAGCGAGATGTCGTCCCAGCCGTTGAGCAACCGCTCGCGGAGGTCCGGGTCGATGGTGAACGGGTAGCGGCGGCCGTCGGGGGCCGACACCTCGTTGGCCTCAAGGTCGACGGTGAGCTTCGCACCGGGCGCCGCTGTGAGCTGGGCGAGGATCTCCCGCACCTGCTCCTCCGTGAGCACCACCGGCAGCAGGCCGATCTTGGTGCAGTTGGTGCGGAAGATGTCGGCGAAGCTGGGCGCGATGATGGCGCGGAAGCCGAAATCCTCCAGGGCCCACGGTGCGTGCTCGCGGGAGCTGCCGCACCCGAAGTTGCGCTCGGTCACCAGGATCTCGGCGCCGGCGTACTCGGGCTGGTCCAGCGTGAAGCCGGGCTCCCCCCGCCAGTCGAAGAACAGGAACTCCCCGAACCCCGTGCGCTCGATGCGCTTGAGGAACTGCTTGGGGATGATCTGGTCGGTGTCGATGTCGGCGCGGTCCAGCGGGACCCCGATGCCGGTGACGCGTGTGAACGGCTGCATGGTCAGTTCCCCCCCGCCGGCGCCAGCTCGGCGCCGATGTTGCGCACGTCCACCAGGTGGCCGGTGATGGCCGCCGCGGCCGCCATGGCGGGCGACACCAGGTGGGTGCGGCCGCCCTTGCCCTGGCGGCCCTCGAAGTTGCGGTTGCTGGTGGACGCGCAGCGCTCGCCCGGCTGCAGGATGTCCGGGTTCATTCCCAGGCACATCGAGCACCCCGCGTCGCGCCACTCGAACCCGGCCGCGCGGAAGACGGCGTCCAGCCCCTCCTGCTCGGCCTGGGCCTTCACGGCCATGGACCCCGGCACCACCATGGCGCGCACGCGGTCGGCCACGTGCCGGCCCCGCACGATGCCGGCGGCGGTGCGCAGGTCCTCGATGCGCCCGTTGGTGCACGACCCCAGGAACACCGTGTCGATGGCGATGTCCTCCAGCGCCTCGCCCCCATCCAGGCCCATGTACTCCAGCGCCCGGCGCGTGGACTCCCGCTCGATGGCGTCGTCGTAGTCCTCGGGGTTGGGCACCCGGCCGGTGATGGGCGCCACCTGACCGGGGTGCGTGCCCCAGGTCACCTGCGGCACCAGGGCCGTGGCGTCGATGACCTCCTCGCGATCGAACACCGCGTCGGGGTCGGTGGCCAGGCTGCGCCAGCCGGCCACGGCCGCCTCGAAGTCCTCCGGCGCCGCCGGGCGCCCGGCCACGTAGCGGAACGTGACGTCGTCGGGGGCGATCATCCCGGCGCGCGCACCCCACTCGATGCTCATGTTGCACACGGTCATGCGGCCCTCCATGGACAGGCCGCGGATGGCCGAGCCGGCGTACTCCACCACGTAGCCCTGGGCGCCCGACACGCCCAGCTGCCCGATGGTGCCGAGGATCAGGTCCTTGGCACCCACCCCCACCGGGAGGTCGCCCTCGATGCGCACGCGCATGGTTTTGGGGAGCGACTGCGGCAGGGTCTGGGTGGCCAGCACGTGCTCAACCTCGGAGGTGCCGATGCCGAACGCCAGGGCCCCGAAGGCCCCGTGGGTGGCCGTGTGGGAGTCGCCGCACACGATGGTCATGCCCGGCTGGGTGAGGCCCAGCTCAGGTCCGATGACGTGCACGATGCCCTGCCGGGGCGAGTGGATGGAGAACAGCGGCACCCCGAACTCGGCGCAGTTGCGCTCGAGCGCCTCGATCTGGGTGCGCGACAGCGGGTCCTCGATGCCGTCCTCACGGCCCAGCGTGGGCACGTTGTGGTCGACCGTGGCGAGGGTGCGGTCGGGGCGCCGCACGCGCCGGCCCGCCATCCGCAGGCCGTCGAACGCCTGCGGCGAGGTGACCTCGTGCACCAGGTGCAGGTCGATGTACAGCAGCCCGGGGCGCACCTCGTGCGCATCCCACACCTTCTGGAACAGCGTCTTGCCCATCCCTACACCCCCTCGGCCGCGACGCGGTCGTCCTGGGCGCGGCGACTGGCGTCCACCGCCCGCAGGTACGCGATCGCACTGGCCTCCAGCACGTCGGTTGATACCCCCTGGCCGGCGAACGTGCGCCCGCCGATGTCACACACCACCCGGGCCTCGCCCAGGGCGTCGGTGCCGCCGGTGACGGCGGACACCTGGTACTCCAGCAGCGTGCCCTCGGTGCCGATGGCGGCGTCGATGGCCTTCATCAGGGCGTTGACGGGCCCGTCGCCCTCCCCCTGGCCGGTGTGGCGCTCACCGTCGGCGTCCACCACAACCACGGCGGCCGTGGGCGCGCCGGTGCCCGTGCGCACCTCCATGTGGTCCAGCCGCTGCCCCACCGGGCCCTCCGTGCGCATCTCGTCGCTCACCAGCGCCTCGATGTCGGCGGCGGAGATCTCGCCCTTGCGGTCGGCCACGTCCTTGAACCGGACGAACGCGGCGTCCAGGGCGTCCGGCTCCAGGTCGTACCCCAGCTCGGACAGGGCGTTGCGCAGGGCGTGGCGCCCCGAGTGCTTGCCCAGCACGATGGAGTTCTGGGCCAACCCCACGCTGGTGGCGTCCATGATCTCGTAGGTCAGCGGGTTGGCCAGCACGCCGTGCTGGTGGATGCCCGCCTCGTGCGCGAAGGCGTTGCGCCCCACCACCGCCTTGTTGGGCTGCACCACGTAGCCGGTGAGCCTGCTCACCAGGCGCGAGCTCTTGGTGATCTCGGTGGTGTCGATGTTGCACCACAGCCCGCCCACGTCCTCGGCGCGGGTGCGCAGGATCATGGCCAGCTCCTCCAGGCTGGCGTTGCCGGCGCGCTCACCGATGCCGTTGACGCAGCCCTCCACCTGGCGGGCCCCGGCGTGCATGCCGGCCAGCGAGTTGGCCACCGCCAGCCCCAGGTCGTTGTGGCAGTGCACCGACAGCGTCACGTCGCGCAGCTGGGGACACAGCTGGTACAGCCGCGTGAGGAACGCCCCGAACTCGTCCGGCATGGTGTAGCCCACGGTGTCGGGGATGTTGATGGTGGTGGCGCCCTCGCCGATCGCCGCGCCCACCACCTCGGCCACGAACGTCACGTCCGAGCGGGTGGCGTCCTCGCAGCTGAACTCCACGTCCTCCACGATGCTGCGCGCCAGCCGCACGGCGTCGGTGGCGGCGGCCAGCACCCGCGCCCGGTCCATCTTGAGCTTGTGGGTCATGTGGATGTCGCTGGTGGCGATGAAGGTGTGGATGCGCCCGCGCTGGGCGTGCCGCACGGCGTCGCCGGCGCGCTGGACGTCCTTCTCGTTGGCGCGCGCCAGGCCGGCGATGGTGACGCCCTCGATCTCCTGGGCGATGGCCCGCACGGCCTCGAAGTCACCGGGTGAGGTGATGGGGAAGCCGGCCTCGATGACGTCCACGCCGAGCTTGCGGAGCTGGTGGGCGATCTCCAGCTTCTCGCGGGTGTTCAGGGTGATGCGCGGCGCCTGCTCGCCGTCGCGCAGCGTGGTGTCAAAGAACTTGACGCGCTTGGATTCGTCGTTCTGCGGATGCTCCGCGGTCACGTCTCGACCTCCCTCGGGTCTCGGACTCGGGCTTCGATGGCTGGGCCCGGACGTCCCGGGCGGGCGATGTCGACGCGTCCCCCTACCGGGGGAGGAGCGAGCAACCCAGAAGGAGGCCGCGCAGGACACGGGAGGTGTGAGCGGCGGCCGTCAGCATCGGCGCGGAGGATACACGAGGCGGCCGGAGCGTGTGCCGCACCCGCGGTGGTGCGGGGGACGCCGTGGCGCCCGCCCGCACCATGTGGGGTCAGACCTGGAAGACCTCGATCAGCTTGGCCAGGTCCCGTGCGGTGGCGGCCACCTGGTTGCTGGCGGCGGCGGTCTCCTGCGCGCTGGCCGAGGTCTGCTCGGTGGCGGCGGACACCTCCTGCACCGACGCGGCGTTCTGCTCGCTGACGGCGGCCACCGACCCGATTGCCGTCCGCACCTCCGATGCCCCCGCCTCCAGCTGCTGGGCGGCGGCCGCCACGCTCATCACCTGGCCCGACAGCGAGCCCACGCGGTCACGGATGGTCTCGAACGCGGCACCCGCGTCGTCCACCCGCTGCACGCCCACCAGCACCTCCTGACGGCCCTGGGCCATGGCCTCCACGGCCCGGCGGGTGTGCTCCTGGATCTCGCCGATGATGCCGGCGATGGAGCCGACCTGCTGCTGGGTGCTCTCGGCCAGCTTGCGCACCTCGTCGGCCACCACGGCGAACCCACGGCCCTGCTCGCCGGCGCGCGCCGCCTCGATGGCCGCGTTGAGGGCCAGCAGGTTTGTCTGGTCGGCGATGTCGCTGATGGTGCTGACGATCTTGCCCACCTGCGAGCTGCGCTCACCCAGCTCGGTGACGATGCCGGCGGCGTCGTCCACGCGCTGCTGGATGCTCTGGATGGCGCGGTTGGCGTCCTGCACCGTCTCGGAGCCCTGTCCCGCGGCGGCGTCCGCCTCGTGGGCCATCTCGGCCGCCGACTCGCCGGACTCGGCCACGCGGCGCACGCCCTCGCTGATCTCGGCGATGGTCTCGTTGACGCGGCCGGTCTGCGCGGCCTGGTCCTGCGACCCGCGGGCCACCTCGTCCACCGTGGTGGCGATCTCGGCGATGGCCACCCCGGACTGCTCGGCGCCGCGCGCCATGTCCTGGGCCATCTCGATCTGCTGCCGCGACGCGTGGGCCACCTCGCGCATCACCCCGCGCATGCGCTCGGCGAACCCGTTGAAGTCGCGTGCCACGTCGGTGAGCTCGTCGGCGCCGTCGTCGGGCACGCTGACGGTGAGGTCCCCCGCGCCCACCGCGGCCAGGCGCTCGCGGAGCACCGTCAGGGGCCGCACCACCGAGCGCTGGATGAGGATGGCCAGGGCGATACCCAGGGCCACGGCCGTGGCGACGAACAGGATCAGGATCAGTCGGCCCGAGCTGTAGTCCGAGCCGCTTCGCGCGATCGCGCCGTTGGCCAGCGTGAGGTTGTACTGGTTCCACCCCTCCACCGACTTCTCGACCGCCGCGAACTGGGTCTCGGCGGCCTGGATCTCCTCCACGCCCACGGGCCCGGGGTGGGTCAGCGCCACGGCGCTGGCGGCGCGGTAGGCGGCCAGCTGCTTGGTGACGGTGTCGAAGAACTCCTTGTCCTTCGCATCGACGATGGTGGGCGCGTACTCCTTCATGGCCGTGTCCACCACGGCCGAGTTCCGGTTGAGGTCGTCGCGCGCCGCGACCTTGTCGTTGGCGTGGGTGGCCGTGATGAGGCCGTACTCGGCCAGGCGCTGCCCGCCCATGCCGCGCTGCAGGTCACCCAGGATCTTCACCGCCGGCAGGGAGTTGGTGCCGATGAAGGTGGCGTCCGACTTGATGCTGCCCATGCGCCAGACACCCACCCCGGCGGCGCCCAGCACCGCCAGCTGGATGGCCAGGAACGCCGCGATCAGCCGTGGGCCGATCCTGAATCTCCGCACGTCTCTCCTCCGGGCTCGATTGGCGTGGGCGCGCACGACGCGAAAAGCGTGTGCCGGCGCCACACGGACCCATCGGCCCGGAGGGGGAGCGCTTGAACGGTCAGGCCGTGAGCAGTGCCTCTATCACGTGGTCCACGCAGCGGGTCAGCGCGGCCACGTCGTCGGGCTCCACTGCGGGGAACATGCCGATGCGCAGCTGGTTGCGCCCCAGCTTGCGGTACGCCTCGGTGTCGAGGATGCCGTTGGCGCGCAGCACGCGCGACACCGTGGCGGCATCCACACCGTCCAGGTCCACCGTTCCCACCACCGGCGAGCGCAGCGCGGGGTCGGTGACGTACGGCGTGGCGTGCGGCGACGCCTCGGCCCAGCCGTACAGCGTGGCCGCCGACGCGTCGCTGCGCCCGGCCGCCCACTCCAGGCCCCCGTTGTCCAGCATCCACCGCACCTGGGCCTCCATCATGTGGATGGTGGCGAGGGCCGGCGTGTTGTAGGTCTGGTCCAGACGGCTGTTGTCCAGCGCGATCTTGAGGTCGAGGCTGGCGGGCACCCATCGCCCGCTCCCGGCGATGCGCTCGATGCGCTCCACCGCGGCGGGCGAGCAGCAGGCCAGCCACAGGCCGCCGTCGGAGGCGAAGCACTTCTGCGGGCTGAAGTAGTAGACGTCCACCTGCGACGGGTCCCAGCGCAGGCCGCCGGCACCGGAGGTGGCGTCCACCAGCACCAGGCCGTCGGCCTCGGGCCGTTCCAGGCGCATGGCCACGCCGGTGGACGTCTCGTTGTGGGTGAGGCAGTAGGCGTCCACCGAGGCGTCGGGGGCGCACCGCGGGTGGGTGCCGGGGTCGGAGGCGATCACCACGGGGTCGTCCAGATGCGGCGCGGCCTTGGCGGCCGAGGCGAACTTGCCGCTGAACTCGCCGAAGCTCAGGTGCTGGCTGCGGCGCTCGATCAGCCCGAACGTGGCGATGTCCCAGAACACGGTCGCACCGCCGTTGCCCAGCAGCACCTCCCAGCCGTCCGGGAGGGAGAACAGCTCGGCCAGGCCGCGGCGCAGGTCACCCACCACCGACTTGACGGTGGCCTGGCGGTGGGAGGTGCCCAGGTAGTCGGTGGCCCGCTCGGCCAGACCCCGCACGGCCTCCGGCCGCACCTTGGACGGCCCGCAGCCGAAGCGCCCGTCCGCGGGCAGCAGCTCGGCGGGGATGCGGATGTCGGGTGTGCTCACACCTCACCCCCGTTCGGCAGCGTCACGAACCAGACCTTGGCGAAGCCCCGCATGGCGCGGATGCGGTCCTGCGCGGCCTCGGGCACGCGGCTGTCGAGGCTCAGCACCATGGTGGCCGTGTCGCCACTGCGTGCCACGGACATGCTGGCCACGTTCACCCCCGCCTCGCCCAGCACCGTGCCGACGGCGCCGATCACGCCCGGCACGTCGGAGTACTGGAACACCGCCATGTTGGCGCCCAGCTCGATCTCCACGGCGTGCCCGTTGAACCGCACCAGCCGCGGCCGCGACGTGACGCCCACCGTGGTGCCGGCCACGCTCACCCCGCCGGTCTCCACCGACAGCACGCTGCGGTAGTCGGAGGAGCGCTGGGTGCTGGTCTCCACCCATTCGATGCCGCGCTCCTCGGCCAGGGAGGCGGCGTTCACCATGTTCACCGGCGAGTCCACGTGGCCCGCGAGCGCGCCGGCGATCACCGCGGCGCTCAGCATGCGGGTGTCCAGCCCGGCGATGTCGCCCTCGTAGCCAAGCTGGATGGGCGAGGTGAGCCCGCCCGCAACGGCCACCGCGAACTTGCCCATGCTCTCGGCCAGCGGCACGAACGGGCCCAGCACCTCCAGGGCCTCGGGCCCCACCGCGGGGATGTTCACCGCCGAGCTCACCACGCCGCCGGTGAGGGCCGCCACCACCTGCTCGGCCACGGCCACGCCGGCCCGGTCCTGGGCCTCGGCGGTGGACGCCCCCAGGTGCGGGGTCACCACCACGCCCGGCAGGCCGAACAGCGGGCTCTCGGTGCAGGGCTCCTCCGGGAACACGTCCACCCCGGCGCCGCCCAGGTGGCCGCTGCGCACGGCCTCCGCCAGGGCGTCGTTGTCGATGAGGTCGCCGCGCGCCACGTTGATCACGCGCGCCCCCGGCTTCATCGCCGCGAACGCCTCGGCGCCCATGAACTTCTTGGTCTCGGGCGTGGATGCCAGGTGCAGGGTGATGAAATCGGCCTGGGCGTAGACGTCCTCGGCCGTGGGGGCGTGGTCCACGCCCACCTCCCGGTACCGCCCCTCCGCCACGAAGGGGTCGTAGGCCAGCACGTGCATGCCCAGGCCCTTGGCGCGTTCGGCCACCATCTGGCCGATCCGGCCGAAGCCGATCACCCCCAGCGTCTTGCCGTCCAGCTCCACGCCGCCGTACTTCGATCGCTCCCAGCGGCCCTCCACCAGGGCCGCATGAGCCGGGGCCACGTTGCGCGCCTGGGCCAGCAGCAGGGCGACGGTGTGCTCGGCGGCCGACAGCGAGTTGGAGCCCGCCGCGTTGCACACGATGATGCCGCGGCGCGTGGCCGCGGCCACGTCCACGTTGTCCACCCCGGTGCCCGCCCGGCCGATCACGCGCAGGTGCATGCCCGCGGCGATCAGCTCGGCGTCCACCTTGGTGGCGCTGCGCACCACGATGGCGTCATACCCCGCGATGCGGGCCAGCAGCTCCTCGCGGGTCCACCCCACCCCGGATTCGACGGTGAAGTGCTCCGCCAGCGCGGCGACGCCCGCGTCGGCCAGCTTCTCGCTGACCAGGACCCGGAGCGTCTTCGTTCCCACCGCCGCGCTCAATCGGCCTTCTCGGTCTCGAACTCGGTGTTGATCCAGCTCATCATCCCGCGCAGCCGCTTGCCGACCTCCTCGATGGGATGCTCGGCCTGGCGGCGTGCGATGGCGTTGAACGTGGGGCGCCCCACCTGGTTCTCGGTGAGCCACTCCTTGGCGAACTGGCCGTTCTGGATCTCGGACAGGATGCGGCGCATCTCGTCGCGGGTCTCCTCCGTGACGATGCGGGTGCCGCGGGTGAGGTCGCCGTACTCGGCGGTGTTGCTGATGCTGTACCGCATGCCGGCGATGCCCTTCTCGTAGATCAGGTCCACGATCAGCTTCACCTCGTGCAGGCACTCGAAGTACGCCAGCTCGGGCTGGTAGCCCGCGTCCACCAGCGTGTCGAACCCGGCGCGGATCAGCTCGGACAGGCCGCCGCACAGCACCACCTGCTCACCGAACAGGTCGGTCTCGGTCTCCTCGGCGAACGTGGTCTGGATGACGCCGGCGCGCGTGCAGCCGATGCCCTTGGCGTACGCCAGCACGGTGGCCATGGCGTTGCCGGTGGCGTCCTGGTGCACGGCCACCAGGCCCGGGGTGCCCGCGCCCTCCTGGTAGGTGCGCCGCACCAGGTGGCCGGGGCCCTTGGGCGCGGCCATCACCACGTCCACGCCCTCCGGCGGCACCACCTGGCCGAAGTGGATGGCGAAGCCGTGTGCGAACAGCAGGGTGTTGCCGGGCACCAGGCCGGGACGGACGTGGGCGTCGTAGATCTGCCCCATCATCTCGTCGGGCACCAGCATCATCACCAGGTCACCGCGCTTGGCCGCCTCGGCGGGGTCCAGCACCGTGAGCCCCTGGTCGGCCGCCTGCTTGGCGCGCGCGCTGCCCGGCCGCAGACCCACCACCACGTCGACGCCGGAGTCCCGCAGGTTGAGCGCGTGCGCGTGGCCCTGGCTGCCGAACCCAATGACCGCCACGGTCTTTCCGCGCAGCAGGTCGAGGTCGGCGTCGTCGTCGTAGAACATGCGTGCTCCCGGGTCGTGTGGCGGCCGCACCGTGCGCCCGCCCGATGACGTCAGGTGGTGCGGGGCCCGCGACTGAGGGCGACGACGCCGGTCTTGACGAGCTCGATCAGGCCGTACGGCCGCATGAGCTCCTCGAACCGCACCAGGTCATCGCTGCCGCCGGTGAGCTCCATGGTGATGTGCTGCCCGGTGACGTCCACGATGCGGGCCTCGAAGATCTCGGCCAGGCCGATGACCTCGCTGCGGCGTGACGCATCCGCGCCCACCTTCACCAGCATCAGCTCGCGCGCCACCATGTTGTCCGGGTCGAGATCCCGGATGCGCATCACGTTCACCAGCTTGTCGAGCTGCTTGGTGATCTGCTCGACGGGGAACCGGGACGCATCGACCGCGATGGTCATGCGCGACAGATCCGGGTCCTCGGTGGGGCTCACGGCCAGTGAGTCGATGTTGAACCCACGGCGCGTGAACAGGCCCGCAATGCGCGACAGGACGCCGGGCTTGTTCTCCACGAGGACGCTCAGTGTGTGCTGCACCACGGCCCGGGAGCATATAGATCCGCGCGCCCGGCTCAGGCCGTGACACCTGCACGGATGGGCAGGCCTTTGGTCCCTCGCCGCGTCAGGCCTGCGCGCGCTCCCGCACCAGCTCGCCCACGCGGCCCGGGTCGGCACGCCCCTGGGTGGCCTTCATGGCCTGGCCCACGAAGAACCCCACCACCTTGTCCTTGCCCTCCCGCAGCTGCTGCGCCTGCGCGGCGTTGTCGGCCAGGAGGCGGTCCACCAGGGCGATCAGCTCGGATTCGTCGCTGATGGCCCCGAGGCCCCGGTCGGCAACCACCTGGCGCGGGTCGGCGCCGCTCGCCACCACCTCGGCCAGCACGGCCTTGGCGTTGGGCATGCTGATCTCCCGGGCCTCCGCCATGCCGATGATGGCGCCAAGGGCCTCGGGGCTGACACGGCTCTCCCACGGCTCCACCCCGGCCTCGCGCAGCTGCGCGCGCAGCTCCCCGCGCACCCAGTTGGCGGCCGACTTGGCAGGGGCGTGCTGCGCCACCGCCTCGAAGTACTCGGCCAGTTCGGGCTCTCGGACAGCACCTCGGCGTCCTCGTATGTGAGCCCCAGCTCACGCTGCCAGCGCCACCGCCGGTCCACGGGCAGCTCGGGCAGCGATTCGCGCAGCCCCCGCACCCACTCGCGGTCGGGCACCACGGGCACCAGGTCGGGCTCTGGGAAGTACCGGTAGTCGTGCGCCTCCTCCTTGGAGCGCAGCGAGTGGATCTCCCCCGTCACCGGGTCGAAGTGCAGCGTCTCCTGCACCACCGTGCCGCCGGATTCCACCACCTGGATCTGCCGCGCGATCTCGGCGGTGATGCCGCGCTCCAGGAAGGTGAAGCTGTTCATGTTCTTCAGCTCGGTCTTGGTGCCGAGCGCGGTGCTGCCCACCGGCCGGATGCTGATGTTCCCGTCGGCACGCATGGAGCCCTCCTCCATGTTGCCGTCGGTGATGCCCAGCTGCACCAGGGTCTGGCGCAGCTGCTTGAGGAAGGCCGCGGCCTCCGCGCCGCTGCGCAGATCGGGTTCGGTGACGATCTCCAGCAGGGGCGTGCCGCCGCGGTTGAAGTCCACCACCGTGCGCTCGGCGCCGGCGCGACGGCCGTCACCGCCGGTGTGCACCAGCTTGGCCGCGTCCTCCTCCAGGTGCGCGCGGGTGATTCCCACCCAGTGCTCCCCGTCCTCGGACAGGTACCGGAACCGGCCGCCCAGGCACACCGGCTGGTCGTACTGGCTGATCTGGTACGCCTTGGGGAGGTCCGGGTAGAAGTAGTTCTTCCGCGAGAACACCGAGCGCTCGGCGATCTCGCACCCCAGGGCGTGCCCGGCGATGACCGCCAGCCGCACGGCCGCGCGGTTGGTGACCGGCAGGGCCCCCGGGTGCGCCAGGCACACCGGGCAGGTGTGCACGTTGGGCGGGTCGCCGAAGCTGAGCGCGCAGCCGCAGAACATCTTGGTGCGGGTGAGCAGCTGGGCGTGGATCTCCACGCCGATCACGGCCTCCCAGGCGGTGCTCATGCGTCCAGCCCCGCGGGGAGGGTGTCGAAGCCGATGGCGGCCTCCAGGGCGTGCGCCGCGGCGAACAGCGCGTTCTCCGACAGCGCCGGACCGGCCAGCTGCAGGCCCACGGGCAGGCCCTCGCTGAGCCCGCACGGGATGGAGATGGACGGCAGCCCGGCGAGGCTGATGGGGATGGTGCACGTGTCGGACAGGTACATGCTCACCGGGTCGGCGGTGCGGTCACCCAGCCCGAACGCCACCGTGGGCGACGTGGGCGAGGCCACCAGGTCCACCTCGCGGAAGGCCTCCGCGAAGTCGCGGGCGATGAGGGTGCGCACGCGCTGCGCCTGGCCGTAGTAGGCGTCGTAGTAGCCGCTGGCCAGCGCGAAGGTGCCGATCATGATGCGCCGCTTCACCTCGGGGCCGAAGCCCTCGGCGCGCGTCCGCTCGTAGGTCTCCAGCAGGTCCTCGGCGTCGGCGGTGCGGTGGCCGTAGCGCATGCCGTCGAACCGGGCCAGGTTGGCCGAGCACTCGGCGGGGGCGATCAGGTAGTAGGTGGCCAGCCCGTACCTGGAGTGCGGGAGGTGCACCGGCGTGAGGGTGCCCCCCAGGTCCTCCACGGTGCGCAGGGCGGCCTCCACGGCGGCCCGCACGCCGGGCTCCACCCCCTCGCCCATCAGCTCCTCCACCACGCCCACGCGCACCCCGTCCAGCCGCAGCCCGTCGGGCACGGCGATGGGGGTGGTCCAGTCCAGCGAGGTGGCGTCCATGGGATCGCGCCCCACCATGTGCGACAGCAGCAGCGCCGAGTCGCGCACCGTGCGCGCGAAGGGTCCCACCTGGTCCAGGGACGAGGCGAAGGCGATGAGCCCGTATCGCGACACCGCGCCGTAGGTGGGCTTCATGCCCACGATGCCGCACAGCGAGGCCGGCTGGCGGATGGACCCGCCGGTGTCGGAGCCCAGCGACCACGGGGCCTGGCGCGCGGCCACCGCGGCGGCCGAACCGCCGGACGACCCACCCGGCACCCGCCCGCGGTCCCACGGGTTCAGCGTGGGGCCGTAGGCCGAGTTCTCGGTGGAGGAGCCCATGGCGAACTCGTCCATGTTGGTCTTGCCGATCACCACCGCCCCGGCCTGCTCCAGCCGCTCCACGCAGGTGGCCGTGTAGACGGGCCGGAACCCCTCCAGCATGCGCGACCCTGAGGTGGTGGTGAGGTCGCGCGTTGACAGGGCGTCCTTGATGGCGATGGGCACGCCGGCCAGCGGCGGCCGCTCCGGCATGGCGTCGATCTCGCGGGCCCGGGCCAGCGCCCGGTCGCGGTCCACCGCCAGGAAGCTGTGCCACGGGTCGGCCTCGGCGCGGGCCAGGTGCGCCTCGGTGAGCTCCACGGAGCTGGTCTCCCCCGCCCGCACGGCAGCGATGGCCTGCTCGGCGGTGAGGTCGGTGAGCGGCGTTTCGCCCATCACATCCTCCCCACGCCGAAGCCGCCATCCTCGGGGCGCGGCGCCTCGCGCAGCGCCAGCTCGTGCGGCAGGCTGGGCCGGGGTTCGTCGTCCCGCAGCACGTTCTGCAGGGGGATCGCATGGGTTGTGGGGGCCACGTCGGACAGGTCCAGCTCCTGGACCCGCTCGACGTGCTCGAGAATGCCGGACATCTCGCGTCGCATGGTCTCCACCTCGTCCCCGGTGAGGGCGAGGCGTGCCAGGCGCGCGACGTGCCGGACCACGTCGGCGTCGATCACGGCGGGGAGTGTAGCGCCGCCCGTCCTACGCGGTGTTGATCAGCACGCCCACGGCCACCAGCACCGCCGCGGCCAGCACCAGCTCGGCGCGGACGCTGCGCGCCAGGGCCCCGGCCGCGGCGGGGTCGCCGCCCGGCAGGTCCAGCGCGGCCCGCTCCAGGCGGGGGTGCAGCCGGAACCGGTTGACGCCGCCCACGCACAGCATCAGCGCGAACAGCCCCAGCTTCACCAGCAGGGCCCGCCCGTACGTGGTGCCGGTGAGGTCGCCCACCGACGCCACCTCGGCCAGCGCCCGGTACACCCCGGTGACCACCAGCACCGCCACGCTCGCCAGGGCCAGGCTGGAGAACCGCACCACCGCCGGGGCCACGAACCGCAGCCGGTCGGCGTCGGCCATGCGCCGGCCCGCCGGCAGCACGTACACCGCCAGGCCCACCAGGCCCCCGATCCAGGCGGCCGTGGCCAGGTTGTGCAGCAGGTCCGCCCCGATGTTGAGGGTGGCGTCCGTGCCCACCCCCGCGTGGCCCAGCCAGGACATGGCGCCCAGCCCCGCCACCGGCGGCAGGGCCAGGGCGGCGGCGGCCGCGATGCCGGGCCCGGGGCCCAGGTGCGGGCGGCGCATCACGCCCACCGCCAGGGCCAGCACGCAGCACCAGGCGATGATGAACATGGCCGATCCCAGCCGCGTGGCGGTGAGCAGCTCACCCAGGTCGCGGGGCCCGTCGTGCAGCGCAACGAGCGTTGCGACGCACACCACCGCCACCCCGATGAGCGATGCCCCCAGCGCCGCCGACCAGGCCAGCCACCAGCCCGGCGCCGTCAGCCGCAGGGCGCTCGCCGCCCGGTCCCGGAAGGTCTCGGCATCGTCCGGGCGCCCCGGTGGCACGAGCCCCCCCGCCGCCCACGCGGGCGCGCTCACCAGCCAGCGCAGCACCACCAGCCCCGTGGCCACCAGGAGTCCCACCAGGATCACCGCCCGGCCCACGCCCGCCGCCCACACGCCGGGCCGGGCGGCCAGCCGCGGGGCGACCGGCACCGCGGCCGGGGAGCTGCCGACCCGCAGCGCGGTGGACCCGTCCACCACGTGGCCGTCCTCGGTCATCACACGCCAGCTCACGCGGTAGGCGCCGGCGGGCAGCACGCCGGGCAGCCGCACCCACGCCACCTGCGGATCCAGCTTGGTGGGCAGGATCGGCAGCCGGAAGGCCAGAGCCCCGAACCCGTGGAGCCGCGCGTCGGCGATGCGGCCGGACAATCCCCCCGAGCCGAACTCCAGCGGCGCGTCGAACGCCAGCCGCAGGAACTGCGGCGCCCGGGTCAGGTGCGCGCCGTCGGGTGGCCGGCTGTCCCGCAGGTTGGCCTGTGCCACCACGGGCACCTGGCCCAGGGCGCACAGCAGCGCGACGGCCACCAGCAGCCGGCGCACCGGCCCCCAGGGGCTCGGCCTCAGGCCAGCAGGTTGTGCAACACCACCAGCGCGGCGAAGCTCAGGACGAAGCTGATTGCGATGCGGCGGGCGATTGCGGGGGCGAGCATGTGGAGTCCCGGCGGATGGTGTGTGGTGTCCATCCATCGGCCGCAATGAACGTTTCTCGCTCCCCATTTGGGGGGATCCTGACACCCGGGGTCAGACGCGCCGTGTCAGGTGGACCGCCAGGTCGAGCATCTCGGGCAGCCCCGGTCCCAGCGCGGACATCACCACGCTCCTGCCGGCCCTGCGCCAGGTGAGCGCGATGCGCGTGCTGTCGGGCAGCCGGTACAGCACCACGCCGTCGCGCAGGATGCGGTCCCCGCGGGAGGGCCCCACCAGCACCTGGCCGGACACCACCGTGTACGCCAGCGTCGCCCCGGGGCGCGCGTAGAACTCGGTGCTGGCGGTGCGGCCCGCCACCGCGTCCACCCGTGCGCCGGTGGCGCGCCACCCCAGCGCCCGCAGGTCGGGCATGCGCACCCCCGCCAGCGCCGCCTCGGGCGCCGGGGCGGGCTGGTCGCGGCCCTGGCGGGGCAGGGCCACCCCCAGTGCGGGGGTGCGGGTGTCGTGCCGCACGCCGGGGCGCGCGAAGGCGAACGCCACCACCACCGCCAGCGCCGCCAGCCCCAGCCCCAGGACGCGTCCCAGACGCCTCCGCATCCCGCGGTGGACGCCCTCGGGCGGACCGGGCGCCGCCTGCCGGTCGGCCCCCGACTGCGCGACCTGTGACACGTCCTCGCCCACGTGCGGCGACGGTACCATGGCCGCCGTGAGTGGATCCTCCGCCGTCGCTCGCCGCCTGCCGAGCGGCCTCCTGAGCGCGCTCGCCGAGCCCGCCCGGTTCCGCGTGCTCGCGCTGGTCAACGCCTTCCTGCTCTGGGTGATCCTCCCCAGCGGCGGCCTGGTGCGCTCAGCGGCTCGGGGCTGGGATGCCCTCGACTGGCCCACCTGCAACGGCGGGGTGGTGCCGGCGCGCAACTACCACTCGGTGATCGAGTACACCAACCGCCTGGTGTCGGCGGGGGTCATCGTGGTGAGCATCCTCGCCTGGGTGGTGGCCCGGCACGTGGCACCCCGCGGCGCGAAGATCCGGGGCCTGGCCCTGGCGGCCGCGCTGATGAGCGTGGGTCAGATCCCCCTCGGGGGCATCACCGTGCTGTCCGGCCTGCACCCGGCCATGGTGGGCAGCCACTTCGTCCTCTCGCTGGCCGCCGTGGGCGCGGCGGTGCTGCTGGTGCTGGTCACCATCGACCGCCAGCGCGGAGTGAGCCGCGCGTGGGATTCCCGCCGGGGCCCGTTCGCCACCGTCACGGCCGCGGCCCTGCTGGCCGTGGTGACCACCGGCGTGTTCGTCACCGCCGCCGGCCCGCACTCCGGCGACACCAAGCACATGACCCGCTTCGGCGACCTGCAGACCACGGCCTGGCTGCATGTGCGGGCGGTGGGCCTCCTGGTGGTGCTGATGCTGGTGCTGGCCCTGTGGGTGCGGCGGGAGCGCAGCAGCGACCCGGCCGTGAACCGGCTGGTCGCCTGGTTCCTGCCCCTGCTGGCCCTGCAGATCTTCATCGGCGAGTACCAGTACCGGCACGGCCTGCCGTGGCAGGTCATCGTGGGCCACGTGGGCGTGGGCGGTCTGGTCTGGTGCGTCGGGCTGGCCACCGCGTGGTGCATCGCGCGGCCGACGCCCCGGTAGCGGTGTCCCGCTGATCCGCCGCGCCCGGCCCCGTTTCAGGGGCGGGTGAGGCCCGATCGGTGCGCCAGGATCGCCAGGTGCACCCGGTCGCGCACGCTCAGCTTGCCCAGCAGGCTCCGCACGTGGGTCTTCGCGGTGCCGGTGGTGATGACCAGCCGGTGGGCGATCTCCGCGTTGGACGCGCCCTCGCCGATCAGCGCCAGCACCTCGCGCTCCCTCGGGGTGAGCCCGTGGAGCCTCCCGGCGTCGTCGGCCCGGGGCGCCGCGGCCCCGACGTACGCTGCGATGAGGCGCCGCGTCACGGCCGGCGCCACCAGCGCATCGCCCCGGGCCACCACGCGCACCGCGTGGATGATCTCCGCGGGCGGCGTGTCCTTCAGCAGAAAGCCGCTGGCGCCCCCGCGCAGCGCCTCGAACACGTTCTCGTCGGTGTCGAACGTGGTGAGCACGATCACGCTGCCCAGCATCGCCTCCGTGATCCGGCGCGTTGCCTGCAGCCCATCGAGGTCGGGCATCCGCACGTCCATCAGCACCACGTCGGGCATGTGGCGCCGCGCCAGGTCCACGGCCTCGCGGCCGGTGCCGGCCTCGGCCACCACCTCCAGGTCGTCCGCCGTCTCCAGGATGCCGCGCAACCCCACGCGCACCAGCGCCTGGTCGTCGGCCACCAGCACCCGGGTGGTCACGCGCCCGACCCGTGCGGGAGCCGCGCCAGCACCTCGAACCCGCCGTGCTCCCCGGGGCGGGTCACCAGCGTCCCCCCCTGCAGGGCCACCCGCTCCCGCATGCCGATGAGGCCGTGGCCCGGCCCCTCGCGCCCCGCCTCCCGCGGCCGCCCCCCGTCGTCGGTGACGCTCACCCGCAGCTCGCTCGCGCCGGGTTCGATGCACACCCGCACCGTCGCCCCCGGGGCGTGGCGCACCACGTTGGTCAGCGCCTCCTGCACCACGCGGTAGGCGCACAGCTGCAGGCTGGCCGGCAGCGGGTGATCCGGCGCGGCGCACCGCGCCGTCACGGTGACCCCCGCCCGCCGGGTGTCGTCCACCAGCCTTGGGATGTCGTCCAGCCCCGGTGACGGCCCGGCCTCCTCCACCCCGTCGCGCAGGGTGGCCACCAGCCGGCGGACGTCGGCCAGCGTCTCGCGGCCCGTGCGCTCGATCACCCCCAGGGCCTCGCGCGCCGCCTCCGGCCGCTCGCCGGCCACCAGGTTGGCGTACCCGGCCTGCACGGTGATGAGGCCCACCCCGTGCGCCAGCACGTCATGGAGGTCCCGCGCGATCCGTACCCGCTGCGCGTGGAGGCCCGCGGCGGCGACATCCTCGCGGTACCGGCGCTGCTCACCCCACACGACGCCGCCGAACCACCCGGCCGCAAGGCACAGCGCGAACGGGGCGATCACCCCCGGGTGGCCCGGGATCCCCGCCGCCACGGGCCCCAGGAGGGCCAGGCCCAGCCATGGGGCCGAACCCCAACGTCCCCGCGACGCCGCCGTGCAGCCCAGCGCGACCGCGGTGGGGATCAGCGCGACGAACCCGACGGACTCCCACCACGGGCAGGCCGCGAAACCGGCGAGGGCGAGCGTGAGCGCGGTTCGCGGCCGGCGCCCGGCCAGGGCCAGCGCGAGACCGGCGGCGAGCGCGGCCGGCACGGCCAGGGACGCCGGCGCATCCCAGCCGCGCAGCAGCGCCCACGCCGCCCCGCCGTACACCGCGGCCACCAGCACCTCCAGCGCCACGCGGCGCCGGGGCGTCACCCACGACCGGGGTGCGGGTCGGGTCACTCCGAGTGCCGTCACGGGGCCAATGTACCCCCGCCGGGGCGGCCGTCCATCCGCCTGCGGACAGATCTCCGGAGAGGGATGCGGGGGCCGCCGAGATCGCTCGACGGGCCGACGCGGAGGCCGCCGGCACCGCACTAGCGTCGCCGGGGACGGCTCCAGGATCGGAGGACACATGCTGAGCGTCGAGCGACTCACCAAGCGGTACGGAAGGCGCACGGTGGTGGACGACGTGTCGTTCACCGTGGCACCGGGACGCGTGACCGGGTTCGTCGGACCCAACGGCGCGGGCAAGTCCACCACCATGCGCATGATGCTGGCGCTCACCACCGCCACCCGGGGGCGGGTGCGCTTCGACGGCAGGCCGTACCGGGACCTGACCGACCCGTTGCGGCACGTGGGTGCGGTGCTGGACGCGGACTGCCTGCATCCCGGGCGCACGGCGCGTGGCCACCTGCGCTGGATGGCGGCCGGCAACGACATCCCCGCCGGCCGGGTGGAGCACACGCTGGAGATCGTGGGCCTCGCATCCGCCGCGGACCGCCGCGTGGGGACGTTCTCGCTGGGCATGCGCCGCCGGCTCTGCATCGCCGCGGCCCTCCTGGGCGACCCGGCGGTGCTCGTCCTGGACGAGCCCATGAACGGCCTCGACCCGGACGGCATGCGCTGGTTCCGCCGTCTGCTTCTCGACCTCGCCGGGGAGGGACGCACGGTGCTGCTGTCCAGCCACCTCATCGGGGAGCTGGCGCGCAGCGCCGACCACCTGCTGGTGATCGGGGGCGGCCGGCTGCTGGCGGACGCCCCGCTGCGCGAGATCGCGGCCGCGGGCCCCGGGAGCTCGGGGGACCTGGTGGAGTCGCTGGAGGACGCCTACGAGGCGCTGGTGGGGGCCACTCACGACCTCGTCCCGCAGCTGCCGGGGGCACGGTGATGGTCCGGTGGCTCCGCCCCCTGGTGGCGGCCGAGCTGATCAAGCTCGGCTCGCTGCGCACCACCTGGCTCCTGGCGGCCTCGGCCGTCTGCGTGAGCCTGGGCATCGCGTTCACCGACTCCCGCGCCGCGGTGGCGGGCGCCGCCACCTGGACGCCGGCGCAACGGGCGGCGTTCGAGCCCGTGCAGGCCACGCTCGGCGGCCTGGCGTGGGCGCAGGTGGCCTTCGCGTTGGTGGGGATTCTGGCGCTGAGCGGGGAGTTCGGCACGGGCACGATCCAGCCCACCCTGCTGGCGGTGCCCCGGCGGGGGCGGATGCTGCTGGCCAAGGTCGTGGTCGTCGCGGGCACCTCGCTGCTGGTGGCCGTGCCCCTGGCGTTCTGCTGCTTCCTGCTGGGCCGCCGGGAACTGGTCGCCGCAGGGGTGCAGGCCTCACTCGCCGATCCGGGGGTGCTGCGCGCCGTGGTGGCGGCCGGCGTGATCACCGCGGCCGTGGCGGTGCTGGGTCTCTGCCTGGCCGCCATCCTGCGCCACGCGTGGGCGGCGGTGGCCGCCCTCGTCGCCGTGTACTACCTGGCGTACGGGCTCGCGCGGAGCCTCGCCGCATGGACGACGGTGCCGCAGCGCCTGCTGCTCACCAGCATCGGCGACTCGCTCACCATGATCCGCCCACCCCGTCCCCCGCTGAGCCACCCGGCGACGGCGTCGCTGCTGCTGGTCGGCCACCTCGCGGTGGGTCTCCTCGGCGCAGCGTTGGCGATCCGAAGGGACGTCAGCTGAAGTTGTGTCTCATTTCCACCGGGGTCCGCCGGGCAGGCGGACCCCACGCCTCATGTCGAAGTCTCCGCCACCCAGGGTGCGGCTGCGCCCCGAAATTGGGGATGGTGCAGGGTGCAAGTCCTCCCGACCCATGGACGGGGAGGTGCGACCTGTGACCGGGCAGCCCGTGAGGGCGCGGTGGTGACGATCAACTCGCCGAACCCGCCATCCGCCGCGGATCCCTGCGAGGTCAACCCTGTGAGAAGCCCGGCTACCGGCGCCTATCCGCCTTGCTCTGACAGGGGACACACCTATCGGCATCCGGGCGCGCCCTCAGGCGGCCCTCCGGGATGGGGGCGCCGCAGTCCACGCACACGCCGTACGTGCCCGCCTCGATGGCCGCCTGCGCGCGTTCCAGGCGCTGCAGCTGGTCCTGCAGGCGCAGCACCTCGCGCAGCTGCTTCTCCCGGGCCTCGGCGTCGCTGGCGGCCTCCGCCGGGTGGTGGTGCCCGTCCGACCGCTCGTCGCCGTCGCTGGCCAGGTCCTTCTCCCGCAGGGCCGCGCGCACCTCTGTCTCCAGGCGCAGGATGCGCTGCTCGGGGGTCTCGTCGGGATGCGAATCGGGCATGGCAGATCATGCTAACTCGCCTGTCCAGCCACCAGACCTGACGGCGGGACGCACGCGTACGCTTGCCCGGGATGAGCACCGTGGACGGGGAGCGCGCATGAACCTGGCGATCGAGACCGAGGGCCTGGTCCGCGAGTTCAAGGGCGGCATCAGGGCCGTGGACGGCGTGGACCTGCAGGTGCACCCCGGCGAGGTGTACGGGTTCCTGGGACCCAACGGCGCGGGCAAGAGCACGATGGTGCGCATGCTCACCACGCTGCTCACGCCCACCGCGGGACGCGCGGTGGTGGCGGGGCACGACGTGGCCGACAATCCCGGCGCGGTGCGGCGCGTCATCGGGGTGGCGCTGCAGGACGCGGCCATCGACCCGTACATGACCGGGCGGGAGCTGCTGCGCCTGCAGGGGGTGCTGCACGGACTGTCGCGGCTGGACTGCAACGCCACGGCCGTCCGGCTGCTGGACCGTGTGGGGCTCACCGACGCCGCCGACCGGCGCGTCGGCACCTACTCGGGCGGCATGCGGCGGCGGCTGGACCTGGCGCTGGCCCTGGTGCACGAGCCCGTCGTGCTGTTCCTGGACGAGCCCACCACGGGCCTGGACCCCACCTCGCGCCTGGCGCTGTGGCAGGAGGTGCGCCGGCTCAACCGCGAGGGCGGCACCACGGTGTTCCTCACCACGCAGTACCTGGAGGAGGCCGACCAGCTGGCCGGCCGCGTCGGGATCATCGACGGCGGGCGCATCGTGGCCGAGGGCACGCCCGCCGAGCTGAAGGCCCAGGTGGGCGACCCGTGGCTGGTGGTGGTCCCAGCCGACCCCACCCGGTGCGCGGCCGCGCAGGGGGCCCTGGCCCGGTTCGGCCCGCCGGTGACCACCCGGGAGGGCACCGCCGCGGTGCGCCTGCCCGGCGGCGCCGCCCAGATGAGCGAGGCCGTGCGCGTGCTGGACGAGGCCGGCATCGCCACCGTGGGCCTGGACCTGCACCAGCCCAGCCTGGACGACGTGTTCGTGGCCAAGACCGGCCACCGGCTGGAGGGCGAGGGCGAGGGCGCCGCGGCCTCCGGGCCGCCGCAGCGGCGGGGACGGCGGGGTCGCGGATGAACGGCCTGGTCCGCCAGGAGCTGGCGCTGGCGCGGCGCGCCATCGTGGGCACCTTCCGCCTGCCGCAGGCCTGGTTCCCGGCCCTGTTCTTCCCCCTCATGCTGATGGCGGTGTTCACCGCCTCGTTCGACCGCGGCTTCCACCTCATCCCGGGCTTCCCCCGCGTGCACGGGTTCCTCGACTTCGTGCTGTCGGGGTCGGTCACCCAGGGGGTGCTGATCGGGGGGGTCAGCTCCGGGGCGTTCCTGGCCCGGGACATCGAGGGCGGGTTCTTCGACCGGCTGGTGAGCAGCCCCACCTCGCGCTTCGTGCTGCTGACCCACCGCATCGCCGCCGGAGTCGTGATGGCGGGTCTCCAGGCGGTGGTTTTCGTGGTCGTCGCCATGGCGTTCGGCGCGCGCATCGCGGGCGGCGTGCCCGGGTTTCTCGTGCTGGTGGCCCTCGCCGCGCTGCTGGCGGTCCCCATCGCGGGGCTGGGCATCCTCCTGGCCCTTCGCACCGGTTCCGCGGAGGCCGTGCAGGGGGCCTTCCCCCTGTTCTTCGCCCTGATGTTCTTCTCGTCCACGTTCTTCCCGCGGCAGACCATGCACGGCTGGTTCAAGACCGTGGCCGACTGGAACCCCATCTCCCACCTGGTGGAGGGGATGCGGGCCCAGGTGATCGAGGGTTTCCGTCCCGGTGCGGCCGCGATCTCGCTGGCCATCATCGCCGCGCTGGCGGTGCTGACCGTGGGCGGCAGCGCCCTGGCCCTGCGCAAACGATTGGCGGCCGGCTGATGGGCGCGCTGCAGCGCACGGGCGCAGTGACGGCCATGCTCACCTGGCGGGCGCTGGTGCTGGTGCGCCGCATGCCCTCGGTGTTCATCCCGTCGCTGGTGATGCCCCTGAGCATCCTCATCGCCACCTCGGGCGCCTTCCACGGGTTCTCGGCCCTGCCCATCGGCACCCACAGCTACCTGGCCTTCACCATCCCCTTCGCCACGGTGATGGGCGCGGGCTTTGCGGGCGTCAACGCCGGCACCACCCTGGCGCGCGACATCGAGGGCGGGTTCATCGACCGGCTGGTGAGCAGCCCGTCGCCTCGGGTGGCCCTCATCGCCGGGCCGCTGGTGGCCGCCGTGGTGCGCAGCCTGTTCACCACCACGGTGGTGCTGGTGGCCGGGCTGATCGGGCGCGTGACGCCCCCGGGCGTCGGCGGCACCATCATCATCTACGTGATGGCGGCCGGGTTCGCGCTGGCCACCGCCTGCTGGTCGATGGGCGTGGCGCTGCGGGCCCGCACGGTGCAGGCCGCGCCGCTGATGCAGCTGGTGGTGTTCATCGCGGTGTTCACCTCCGTGGCCTACGCCCCGCGCGACCTGCAGACCGGATGGCTGCGGCACATCTCGGACGTCAACCCCGTCACCAGGCTGCTGGAGGCCTCCCGCGCCACGGAGCTGCACACGGCCGGGTGGTCGTCGCTGTGGCCCGGGCTGGCGGCCGTGGCCGGCCTCACCGCGGTGCTGGGCGCGTTCGCCCTGATGGGCCTGGCGAAGCTCACCAGCCGCTGACGGGCTGCAACCGTTGCCCCGGGGACCATCGGATCCGCGCCACCCCGCGGTACACTCACGCGCGATGTCCGCACCCGCCCGTGTCCGTGCCCTGCTGACGACGGTGGCCTGCCTCGGCATCGCCACCGGGGTCGCCGCGGCCGCGGACGGCGGCGCCGGCGCGCCCGCGCGGGGCGTCGCGGCGCTGGCCTGCGTGGCGCCCACCGACGCCTCGGGCATCGACGCCATCCTCACCGCCGCCGGCAGCCCCATGGCGGGCAGCGGCACCGACATCGTGGACGCCGCCACCGCGGCGGGCATCGACCCCCGTTTCATCGTGGCCATCGCCGCCCACGAGACCATGCTGGAGACCTACGTGCCCGCGCAGGCCATCCACAACCCCTTCGGGCTGGGCCCCGGCATGAGCTTCGACACCGAGGCCGACGCCGCCCGGTACGCCGCGGCCAACCTGGCCCAGAACTACCCGCCCGAGGGCCGCACCACCATCGGGTCCATCGGCGCCAAGTGGCACCCGTGGGCGCCGACAACGACCCGCAGGCGCTCAACCAGAACTGGACCGCCGGCGCGTCGTCGGCGTACGCCACCCTTGGGGGGCGACCCGCAGCTGCAGCCGCTCCTGGCCGACCAGGCCACCACCCCCGCGTGCGGCGGCGGCGGCTCCGACCTGCTGTCGCCCGTGGCCCCGGAACCCCCGTCGGCGGGCTCCGGCGCACCCGTGGTGACCCTGTGGGGCGGCAACACCCCCGCCACGCACGGCGCCACCATGACCGGCTTCGCGTTCCCGCTGGCCGTGCGCGGCGGCGGTGAGGTGCGCTACGGCGCTCCCACCTGCACCGCAGGGGCACGCTGCCCGGTGATCATCACCTCCGCGCCCGGCACCGACGTGGTAGCGGCATCCGAGGGCACCCTGAGGGCGGCCTCGCCCACCGACCAGGCCCAGGGCACGGCGTTCTGGCTGGTGCGGCGTGACGGCAACCGCATCGGGTACGGGCCGCTGGCCGAGTACGCGCCCGGCATCATGGACGGCATCACGGTCACGGTGGGCCAGCCCCTGGGACGCGGCACCGGCACGCTCACGGTGGTGTGGGCCCGCGGGGGCATCAACGTCGATCCGTACCCCCTGCTGGCGGCCACGCGTCCGCCGGACCCCGCGCCCGCGCATTGACCCGCCCCGCGCTGCGGCTGGAGCTGCTGGCCGCACTGGCCGAGGCGCACGGGCCCTCCGGCCACGAGGACCAGGTCGCCCGCATCGTCCGGCCCGAGCTGGAGGCCACCTGCGACCGGGTGGTGCGCGACCCCCTCGGATCCCTGCTGGGCACTCGTGACGCCATTGGTGGTGGGGCGACGCCGGTGCGGCTGATGCTGGCCGCCCACATGGACGAGGTGGGCCTGATGGTGCGCGCCATCGACGAGAAGACCGGTTTCATCAGCGTGATCCCGCTTGGCGGCTGGGACGCGCGCACGCTGGTGAGCCAGCGGGTGCTGGTGCACGGGCGCCGGCCTGTCGACGGCGTGGTGGGCACCCCGCCGGTGCACGTGCTGGACGAGGCGGCCCGCGAGAAGGCCCCCAAGCTCACCGACCTGGTCATCGACACCGGGTTGCCCTCCGATCGGGTGCGCGAGGCGGTGCGAGTGGGCGACGTGGCCACCCGCGTGCGCACGCTGCACACGCTGGGCGACCTGGTCACCTGCAAGGCCATCGACGACCGCGTGGGCGTGTTCGTGATGCTGGAGGCCCTGCGCGAGGCCGGCCGGGGCCCCACCGAGGTGGTGGCCGCCGCCACCGTGCAGGAGGAGGTGGGGCTGCGCGGCGCCCGGGCCGCCACCAACCGCGTGCGCCCGCACGTGGGCCTGGCCATCGACACCTGCCCGTCCGGCGACGGTCCCGGGCAGTCCGGCGGGGGCACCCGGCTGGGCGATGGCGCCGCCATCCGCATCATGGATGCCAGCGCCATCGGCGCCCGCCGCCTGGTGGACCTGCTGGAACGCCTGGCGGTGGAGCGCGACATCCCCCACCAGTTCCACGTGTCCGACAAGGGCGGCACCGACACGGCCGCGCTGCAGCTGGCCGGTGACGGCGCCATCGCCGGGTGCGTGTCCATCCCCAGCCGCTATGGGCACTCGTCGGTGGAGGCGTGCCACCCCGGGGACGTGGACGCCTGCATCCGCCTGGTGGCGGCCCTGCTGGAGACCGACCTCACCCAGCTGGGCTGAGCCCGCCGGGTCCGGGCCGTCAGGCCAGCGCGACCCCGCCCATCACCGCCACGGCCATCAGGCCCACGCAGGCCGCCACCACCGGCGGGTGCACGCGGTCGCTGAGCCGGCCGTGGCCGAGGGTGAGCAGCACCACGCCGGCCAGGGCCCCGCCGATGGCGCCGCCCAGGTGCCCGCCGATGGAGATGCCGGGCACCGCGAAGGTGAAGCCCAGGTTGATCACCAGCAGCATCGCCACGCCGCCGGCGTTGAACCGCGCCCCGCGCACGCGGGCCAGCACCAGCATGGCGCCCATGAGGCCGAAGATGCCGCCCGACGCGCCCACGGTGACGGCGTTGGGGTCGAGCAGCAGCGCGCCCACCGAGCCCCACAGGATGGCCGTGAGGTAGATCAGGAGCATGCGGGCCCGGCCCACGGTGTCCTCCAGCACCCCGCCCAGGATCCACAGCGCCCACATGTTCATGGCGATGTGGGCCACCCCGGCGTGGATGAAGCCGGCCGTGATCAGCCGGTACCACTCCCCGTCGGCCACCTTGGCGCCCACCACGCCGCCGTCGTCCATGATGCGGCCGGCCGTGAACGCCAGGAACCCGGAATGCGCGGTGAGCAACTCGGCCAGGAACACCACGCAGTTGATCACCACCAGCGCCATGGTCATGGTGTTGCCGTGTCCCACCGCGGGGCGCACCACGCGCGTGCGGCCGGCCGTGCCCAGGCACTCCGGGCACCGGATGCCCACGGCGGCGGAGGTCATGCACTCGGTGCAGATGGGCCGCTCGCAGTTGGAGCAGCTGATGTAGGTCTCGCGGTCGGGGTGCCGGTAGCAGTGCTGCGGCTGCAGCGGTTCGGGACTCACACCGCCAGGGTAAAGCACGGCACGGCCACCGGGCCGCGGATCACCGCCGGCGCACCCGGCGGCGTCCCCGCCGCGCCAGCCCCACCAGGGCCGCCACCCCCACCACCACCAGGGCGATGGCGGTGCGTGTGGGGCTCACCCACCAGCACGCACCCAGGCCCAGGGCCCCCAGCAGCCACATCGTCGCGGCCGCCACGCGGGGCGGCATGCCCGGCGACCGGGTCCGGGCGGTGCGCCGCACCGCCGCGTCGTAGCGGGCCACGGCCCGCTGCTCGTGCAGGGTGCGTACGGAATGCCCCGTGATCGTGGGTCGCCGCAGGTCGGGCCAGCCCTCGCGCGCGGCCACGTCGGCCACAAGGCGGTACTCGGCGTCTGTAAGATCCACCGGCGGCATGACGCCCGCCTGATCGGCACGACGCCGAGGTACTTGAGCCCCGCCGGGGTTTGCGCGCATCGCAACATCCACCGGCGTGATTGACCCGGAACGCAGCGACCGTTGGAATCAGCGTTCGGCCGCACGCGCGATGCGTCCGCCGATCCGACCGACCGGTCGTCCACGACGAGCACATAAGAGGCCGCGTATGACCTTGCCGCCGCCGCCATTCGCCGCCCTGCCTCCGCACGGGCTTCCCGACCTCATCGAGCATGACGCCTGCGCCCTCGCGGCGTTCGTGACCCGCGACGGGAAACCCGACCGCGCCATGGTGGAGCACGCGCTGGTCGCACTGCAGATGATGGTGCACCGCTCCGGCAGCGTGGACGGCGAGGGTGACGGCAGCGGACTGCTCATCGACCTCCCCCGGCCCCTGTGGTCGCGGCGCCTGGCCGAGGCCGGCCACGACCCGGCGCTGGCCACCGACCCGGCGTTCGTGGTGGGCCACGTCTTCTTCGACTCCGAGGAGGCGGCCGAGACCCAGGGCGCGCGGCTGCAGCAGATGATGACCAACCGCGGCTTCACCATCCTGTGGTGCGGCGAGGGCGAGGTGGACCGCTCGGCGCTGGGCCCGCGCGCGGCCGAGACCCCGCCGGTGTTCTGGCAGATCGCCGCGCTGGCGGACGACCCGGGCCTGGCCGCCTCGCGCGAGTGTTACCGGGCCATGGTGGAGTTCGAGCGCGAGCTGGACTGCCACGTCGCGTCGTTCTCCGCCAACGACGTGGTCTACAAGGTGCAGGGCCAGCCCGAGGTGATCCCGCAGTTCTACCCCGAGATGCGGGAGCCCGACTTCGCCGCGTCGCGGATCATCGCCCACAACCGGTACAGCACCAACACCTACCCCACCTTCAGCCGCGTCCAGCCCTTCTCGGTGCTGGGCCACAACGGCGAGATCAACACCATCGCGCAGCTGCGCGAGCAGTGCCGCCAGCTGGGGCTGCCCACCACCCACGACGGCTCCGACAGCCAGGACCTCAACCGCCTGCTGGAGGGCCTGGTGTTCGAGAAGGGCCTGTCCCTGCTGGAGGCCGTGGAGTTCGTGCTGCCGCCCATCCTGGGCGAGGTGCACCGCCTGCCGGCCCACCTGCAGGACCTGTACGTGCACTACCGCGAGGCGCTGGGCCCGTACGCCCAGGGCCCGGTGGCCCTGGCCACCCGCGCC
>JAXLSS010000019.1:0-67957 GCA_046330395.1 Thermoleophilia bacterium | reverse complement strand
CGCACGCCCACGCCGTCCATGTCCACAGCCTCCCATCCCTGACCCTTCCACACTACGCCCGCCGGTTTCGGGCGGGCAACCGGTCACCCCAACGGGTGACCCCCGTCAGGTGTGTCGCCGAGGCGGAATCGCTTGCCCATGGGCTTCTCCACGTGATCCACGCCGTGCTCACCCCAGGCCGGGGGATGTCAGGCGTTGTCCGGTGGGGGTGGAATTGATGCCACAGCAGGCGAGTCCCGAACGCGGGAGGGCGTTCCATGGCAGAGACGATGCGGGCGGCCGTGTTCAAGGATGTCCGGGACATCCACATCGAAGAGATCCCGATGCCCAAATGCGGGCCGACGGACGCGATCGTGAAGGTCACCACCACCACGATCTGCGGCACGGATTCACACATCTGGCGCGGGGAGTACCCGGTGGCGCCGGGCCGCGTGGTGGGGCACGAGCCGGTGGGGGTGGTGCACCAGCTCGGTGATGCGGTGCAGGGCTACGAGATCGGCGAGCGCGTCGCGGTGGGGGCCATCACCCCGTGCGGCGCCTGTTACTACTGCCAGTCGGGCGACTTCTCCCAGTGCGCCGGGTTCGAGGACCAGTGGGGGATCATCGGCGGCTGGCGGCTGGGCAACAGCATGGACGGCGTGCAGGCCGAGTACTTCCGGGTGCCGTATGCGCAGGCCAACCTGGCCCGCATCCCGGAGGGCCTGTCCGACGAGGAGGTGGTGTTCGTCACCGACATCGCCACCACCGGTATCAGCGCGGTGGAGACGGCCAACGTGCAGCTGGGCGACAGCGTGGCCGTGTTCGCGCAGGGACCCATCGGCCTGTGCGCCACGGCCGGGGCGCGGCTGCGCGGCGCGGGGCTGGTCATCGCGGTGGACAGCAACGCGAAGCGCCTCGAGATGGCCAAGACCATGGGTGCGGACGTGGTGATCGACTACACCCAGGAGGACCCGGTCGCCAAGATCAAGGCGCTCACGGAGGGGCGCGGCGCGGACGTGTGCATCGAGGCCCTGGGCATCCAGGAGACCTTCGAGAACTGCCTCAAGGCCGTGCGGCCCGCGGGCATGGTGTCGAGCCTGGGGGTGTACGGCGACAAGGTCACCATCCCCCTGGAGCCGTTCATCTACGGCATCGGTGACATCGACATCCGCACCACCCTGTGCCCGGGCGGCAAGAAGCGCCTGACGGCGCTGATGAACCTGGTCAAGAACGGGCGGCTCAACCTGAAGCAGCTCATCACGCACCGCTTCACCCTCGATCAGATCGAGGAGGCGTACCCGCTGTTCTCCAACCAGGAGGACGGGGTGGTGAAGGTGGCCATCACTCCGTAGCGGGGGCGTGGGGGGGCGTCGCTCCCGGCGTCCCCCCACCCGACTCCGCAAGCGCCGCGTCCAGCGTGTCCCACATGCGGGCCACCTGCGCGCCGTGCCCACCCGGGTCGGCCTCGCGCAGGATGGCGGCGAAGCGCGGCTGCTGGCGGATGTAGCGGCCCGCCCGCGTGCCGCCCCGGCGGACGTTGGCGATGCGGTCGGCCAGCTTCACCGCCACGGCGTCGGGGGTGGCGGCGATGCGGGTCCACGAGTCCTCGTGCGCGGCGTGCGCGTCGTCCCAGTCGGGCACCGTGAGCGCCAGCACCAGCGCCCCCACGCGGTCGCCGAACTCGTCGGCGATGGCGGCAGCCGTCACCGGGGTGTCCTCCACCACGTCGTGCAGCCAGCCGGCCGCCACCAGCTGGGGGTCGGTCACCCCGTGCTCGGCCATGACCCCCACCACATCCTCCAGGTGCACCGTGTAGGGGAGCCCGTCGCCGTAGCGCTGGCCGGTGTGGGCCAGCCGCGCAAGCATGGCGGCCCGCTCCATCAGCGCCGCGCCGGGGCTGCGCCGGCCGCGCCCCGAGCGCCGCGGGAACACGTCACGCGCCAGCGAGGCCACGCGGTCCAGGATCAGCACCCCGTCCAGATGGTCGATCTCGTGCAGCAGCACCCGGGCCTGGAAGCCGTCGGCCTCCAGTCGCACCGGGGCGCCGTGCAGATCCCGGCCCTCCACCACCACGCGCTGGGCGCGGCGCACGTCGGCGGTGATGTCCGGCAGGCTCAGGCACCCCTCGCGTCCCACCTCCGCGCCCTCCGCCTCCACCACCACGGGGTTCGCGAGGATGAGCTCGCCCAGCGGCTCGGGAACCTTCGGGTGGTCGTGGCAGTTCACCAGGATCACCCGCTGCATCACCCCGATCTGGGGCGCCGCCAGGCCCACGGTGCGCGGGAACGCGGCGGCGGTGTCCCGCAGGTCGTCGGCAAGCCGGCGCAGCGCGGGCCCGAACGTGCGCACGGGCGCGGCCGGCGCCTTGAGACGCCGGTCGGGATACACCAGGACCTCGCGGATCACTTACGTGGGGCTCACAGCACGTCGTCGGATGCCAGGGTCACCGACAGCTCCAGCCGGTTGGCCTCCGCCACCGGCCGCAGCGCCGCCTCCAGGGTGTGGGGCGTGCCCCCGGGCGGCAGGTCGGCCTCGATGCCGAGCGCATAGATGGGCGGGGAGCCCGCCACGCGGGCGGAGAGGTCCAGGATGTTGACCCCCGTCTCGGCCAGGGTTGCGCTGACCGCGTGCACGATGCCCGGGTGGTCGATGCCGTACACGCTGATGATGCAGCGCGGGCCCCAGGCCTCCGCCTCGTCGTGCGCCGCCGCGGGGCCCGTCCACAGGCCCAGGCCCATGCGTTCGGCCACGGGCCGCAGCATGGCGTCAACCCGGGCGGCGTCCACCTCGTCGGGCACCGTCACCAGCAGCGCCACCGCGAACGAGCCGCGCAGCAGCGCGGCCCGGCAATCGGCCAGGTTGCCGCCCAGGTCAAGGAGGGGCTGGGTGAGGGCCGCCACGATGCCGGGACGGTCGGACCCCACCGCGGTCACCGCGATCTCGTTCATGGTGCCGAGCCTACCCGGCCAGCCATGACCACAGGTCCACGTGTGCGCCGCCTGTGCCACCGGACAGCTCGCCGCGCACGTCGCCCAGCGTGCCGTGCCGCTCGGCCTCCACGTCGTGGGTGTGGATGGTCTCGAAGTTGGCCTGGTGGGCCCACACGAACCCGTCGTCGGGCAGGTGCGGGAACCGCTGCACCACCCCGCGCACCATCTCGCGCACGCTGTCCTCCACGAACCGCGGGCGCCGGTGCGCGCGGTCCACCACGTACCGCTCGTCGGGGCGCTTCAGCAGCTCGTAGATCTCGGAGCTCATCGACTCCTCCACGATGGCCAGCAGCTCGTCGGCGGGCACCGGCGGCCCGCCGGGCGCGCCCACGTACAGCGTGCCCCGCGCGCGCTGGTTGTGGGTGGCCACCGGCACCACCCGCAGGATCTCGGCCACCTGGGCGGTGTCGTACCCCGCCTCGGCCAGGTCGTGCCCGGCCTGCGCGGCCAGCAACCCCTGTGCGCAGGGGCAGGCGTTCATCCCCTGCGCCGACACCCCGATGGCGCGCCGGCTCCCCCTGGGGGTGGCCACCGCCACGCCGATCAGCCCGAACATCTCCCGGCTCTCCACCCCGGACACGGGCGTGGCCCGCGACACCGGGTAGCTGGCGCGGATGGTGACCTCGCTGCGCTGCGCCCCCTGCGCGCTCACCACGCGCTCGGCGATGCGCTGCGCCAGCGCCTCGATGACCAGGCCCCCCGCGGCCACCACCTCGTCGATGGCCTCGTTCATGCCCTCCTCGAAGCGCGACATGTGCACGCCCTTCTGCCGCGAGGACAGGTCGGCGAAGCACGAGATGTCGGCCTGGAAGAGGCGTTCGCCCTCCCCGCGGCCCATCCGGATGGCCTTGGCGGAGCGGGTCACACCGGCGCGGGACAGGCTCACCGACGCGGGCGGTGCCGACTGCTGCAGGTCCTCAGCGGGCATCACGGGTGGACGCGGCATGCGATCTGGCCTTTCATTTCGCGCGGGAATGCCGATTGTTCGTGAGAGGCGTTGTCGCGAACGGTAGAACCCGACGCGAGCCGGCGCCCGCCCAGTTCACCGGGAACACCGGGCAATGTTGCGCCAGCGTCCAGGGCGATAGCATGCCTGGGGTCCCGCCCGACAACTCCGACCCCTTCCGGAGGCTTGCCAATGGCGACGAGGCCCCGCACCGACACCACCGCCGCCACCGCCGTGATGCGGGAGCTGAGCGAGCGCGGCGTGGAGCAGGGGTTCCTCACCAACGACCAGATCGTGTCGGCGCTGGAGGAGTTCGAGCTCAAGCGCGAGCAGCTGGAGGAGTTCCTCCGCGGGCTCGGTGAGCGCGGCATCGACGTGGTGGACGCCGCGGACGCCCCGCAGGAGGACGCCACCCGGGCGATCGACCTCACGGTGGACCCCAGCCTCGACTCGCTGCGCCTGTACCTGCGCGAGATCGGCCGCGTGCCGCTGCTCACCGCCGAGCAGGAGGTGTCGCTGGCCAAGCGCATCGAGCGCGGCGACATGTCGGCCAAGAAGCAGATGATCGAGGCCAACCTGCGGCTGGTGGTCAGCATCGCCAAGGGCTACCTGGGCCGCGGCCTGTCGTTCCTGGACCTCATTCAGGAGGGCAGCCTGGGCCTCATCCGCGCCGTCGAGAAGTTCGACTACCGGCGCGGCTACAAGTTCTCCACGTACGCCACGTGGTGGATCCGCCAGGCGGTCACCCGCGCCATCGCCGACAAGGCCCGCACCATCCGCATCCCGGTGCACATGGTGGAGAAGCTCAACCGCGTGGTGCACATGGAGCGCCAGATGACCCAGCGGCTGGGGCGCGATCCCAAGCCCGAGGAGCTGGCGGCCGAGCTCAACATGCCGGTGGACGAGATCCGCGACATCCTGCGCATGGCGCAGATGCCGGTGTCGCTGGAGCGGCCCGTGGGTGAGGAGGACGACTCCTCGCTGGGCGACTTCGTGGAGGACGAGTCGGCGGCCTCGCCGTTCGACGAGGCCTCCCGGGTGCTGCGCGACACCGACGTGCAGCGCGTGCTGGCCGCGCTCCCCGAGCGCGAGCGCCGGGTGATCGAGCTGCGGTTCGGCCTCACCGGCGACCAGCCGCGCACGCTGGAGGAGGTGGGGCGCGCCTTCGGGGTCACCCGCGAGCGCATCCGCCAGATCGAGAACAACACGCTGCGCAAGCTGCAGACGCTGCCGGAGGCGCAGCGGCTGCGCGAGGCGGGCTGAGGCCACGCGTGGGGCGCCGGCCGCGGCCGGCGCCGTTCACACCCGGCCGGTTAGGGTGCGGGGGATGGCCACGCAGCGGTAGCCCAGGCCGTGGTGGGTCTGGATGTAGGTGAAGCGGCCGGGGATCTCGTCGATCTTCCGCCGCAGCCGCCGCACCAGCACGTCCACCGACCGGTCGCCGTGGCCCCGGTCCACGCCCCACACCGCGCGATGGATGACGTCTCGGGGCAGCGCGCGGTCGCGCTGCTGCGCCAGCGCGCACAGCAACCGGAACTCCAGCGGCGTGAGGGCCACCGGCTCCCCGGCGATCGTCACCGCCATGCGGTCCAGGTCGATGTGCAGGTCGCCCTCGCGCAGCGGCTCCGGCGACTCCTGTGCGTCGTCCGCCGCGGCCCGCCGCAGCACCGCGCCGATGCGGGCGGTGAGCTCGCGCATGGAGAAGGGCTTGGCCAGGACGTCGTCGGCGCCCAGCTTGAGCACCTCAACGCGGTCGTGCTCGTTGGTGCGGGCCGTCACCACGATGATGGGCAGCTTCGGGGCCCAGTCGCGCACCTCGCGGATGATGTGCCAGCCGTCCACGTGCGGCAGCATCAGATCCAGCACCAGCACGTCCGGCAGGCTGGTGCGCAGGTGCCGCAGGCCCGCCAGCCCGTCCAGGGCACTCACCGTGGTCATCCCCGCGCGTGCCAGGTGGAACGACACCGCCTCCACGATGCTCTCGTCGTCCTCCACGATGAGGACGGCAGGTTGCGCAGTGTTCATGGATGGCGACGTTACGCACTCGATCGGGGCCGGGTGACACAACCCGGTGACCATCATGTGAACGAATTGTGAACGCCCGCGTCGCTGTCCACAATTTCCACGCTGTCCTGGGGAAAAGGGGTGCGCTGTCACATATGTAACACGGCATGATGTGCGTCATCACACCGCTGTTACGTGGCTTCCCACCGATGTAACTACGCCGCTGTTAGCGTCGGGCCGACCGGGAACACCCCCGTGTTCGAAAGACCAGAACAGGACGGAAAACACACGTGAAGCGATCCATGCGCACCACCGTTGCCGGCGCCGCGCTCGCCGGCGGTGCCCTCATGATGGGCGTCACCCCGGCGATGGGTGCCACCGTCGGCTCGGGCGCCACCTTCCCCCAGCTCGTCTACCAGAACTGGTGCAAGACCCTCGGGTGCACCTACCAGGGCAAGGGCTCCTCGGGCGGCATCAAGGACTTCATCTCCGGCACGGTCGACTTCGCGGGTTCCGACGCCGTCATGACGCAGGACCAGGTCAGCCAGCTGGCCTCCCAGCGCGGTGGCGTCACCCCCGTGTACATCCCGACCCTGCTGGGTGCCATCAGCGTGCCCACCAACACCAGCGCCGGCCGGCTCAACCTGGACGGCAAGGTCCTGGGCGACATCTTCGACGGCACCATCACCAAGTGGAACGACCCGAAGATCGCGGCCCTCAACAAGGGCAAGAAGCTCTCCACCGGTGACATCACCGTTTGTGTGCGCGGCGAGGGCTCGGGCACCAGCTACGGCTTCAGCAACTTCCTCAGCAAGTCCAGCACCGCGTTCCGCACCAAGGTGGGCGGCGCAAGCCAGACTCCCAACTGGGGCGCCCCCAAGCTGGTGAAGGGCACCGGCAACCCCGGTGTGGCCCAGTGCGTGAAGGACAACACCGACTCCGTCGGCTACGTCGACCTCGGTGACGCCATGAACGCCGGCCTCACCGACCGCGTGTCGGCCATCGGCCAGACCCAGTACGTGACGGTCAAGAAGAAGAAGAAGGTCCACGGCAAGGTCAAGGTCATCAAGACCCGCAAGGTCGTGGAGAGCTTCCTGCTGCCCAGCGGCGCCACCATCGCCGCCGCCGGCAACCTGAAGTCCTTCGACCTGACCAACCCGACGGCCGTCCAGTACAGCCTGGTGGCCAGCTCGGCGCGGAACGCGTACCCGATCACCATCACCACGTTCATCCTGGCCTACAGCAACTACGGCAAGGCCGGGAAGACCGGGTCGGTGGACGACATCAAGAAGTTCCTGAACTACGCCTACGGCGCGGGCCAGGACACCCTTGCGACCTACGGTTTCGTCAAGCTCCCGGCGGCCATGCTGACCGCGGGCAAGGCCGAAGCCGCCAAGATCGGCTGACGTTGACGGACATCATCGTGACCCGAGGGCCACGATGAGCCCGCCCGTCGCGACCGGCGTCGCCGAACCCCTCGTGGGTTCGGCGGCGCCGCCGTCGTTGCGGCGTCCCCTCTGGGGACGCATCGCCGACCGGGCGTACCTCATCGGGGCCGGGCTGTGCGCGCTCGCGGCGATCGCCATCGTGACGCTGCTGATCGTCCGCACCGCCACCAAGACCGGACCCGTGTGGTCGCACTTCGGCGTGTGGGGGTTCCTCACCGGCACGAAGTGGATCATCTCCCCGGCCAGCGGCGAGCCGATCTTCGGCGCGCTGCCGTTCATCTACGGCACCCTCGCCACCTCGGCCATCGCCATGGCCCTCGCCGTACCGTTCGGCGTCGGCATCGCCCTGGCCACGACAATCTTCCTGCCGAAGCGCGCACGCCGACCCATCGCCTCGGTGGTGGATCTCCTGGCCGCCGTGCCGTCGGTGGTCTACGGCTTCTGGGGTGTGGTGGTGCTGGTTCCCTGGGCGAAGCCCGGGCTGAACTGGATCACGCACCACAACCCGGTCGTCTTCATCCTGCTGGCGCTGCTGCTGGGGGGCGTGGCGGCGTTCGCCACCTCCCTGCGCGCACGCGTCATCCTCTTCACCCTCACCGCCGGGTTCGCCCTGCTGGCGCTGCTGGGCGCCACCGGTGCGGTGCACATGCCGGTGAGGTTGCTGGGCGGCCCGGTGCTGTCCGGTTCGTACGCCATGTCGGGGCTGGTGCTGGCCATCATGGTGCTGCCCACGGTCACCGCCATCACCCGCGAGGTGCTGGCCACCGTGCCCGGCGACCAGCTGGAGGCGGCCTACGCCCTGGGCGCCACGCGGTGGGAGATGGTGACCCACTCGGTGCTGCCGTGGGCCCGCTCGGGCATCGTCGGCGCCTCGGCGCTGGGTCTCGGCCGGGCCATGGGCGAGACCATCGCGCTGGCGCTGGTGCTGGGCAACACGCCCAACGTGTTCGGCTCCATCCTCGGCCCCGGCTCCACCGTGGCGGGCGTCATCGCGCAGGAGACCCCCGAGGCCGACGGCCTGCACCTGGCGGCCCTCACCGCCCTGGCCATCATCCTGTTCGTGCTCACGATGGTGGTGAACGGCCTGGCGCGTCTGCTGGTGCGCAGGGCGGCCCCCTCGGGTCGCAGGCGCAGGCTGCGCGGCGAGGCCCCGCCGGTGGACCGTCCGGTGTCCCCCGGCGCGGAGCGGGAGACCCGCGCCGCGCTGGAGGCGCTCACCCGCGCCGAGCGGGCCGTGATCCGGCCGGTGTCGCGGGAGCGCGCGCTGCGCTCGCGCACCGGTGAGGTGATGGTGTTCGCCGCGGTGGCCATCGGGATGATCCCGCTGGTGCTCATCCTGGGGAAGGTCATCGCGGGTGGCATCCACGCCATCACCCCGGACTTCTTCACCAACACCCAGCCCACCGACCCCAACGACACCGCGGGGTCGGGAATCGGCAACGCCTTCACGGGCACCTTGATCATGCTCGGACTGGCCACGCTGTTCTCGGCCCCCCTGGGCGTGATGACCAGCCTGTTCCTGGCCGAGCTCAACGGGATGGGGCGGCGCTGGCGACGCCTGGCGGCCGGCATCAGCTACTTCGTGGACGTCCTGCTGGGCATGCCGTCCATCGTGGCGGGCCTCACCGTGTACCTGGTGGTGGTGCTGCAGATGGGGCATTTCAGCGCCCTCGCCGGTGGCCTGGCGCTGGCCATCGTGATGTTCCCCATCGTGGTGCGCTCAGCCGACGAGGTGCTGCGCCTGGTGCCACAGGGCCGCAAGGAGGCCGCGCTGGCCCTGGGGGCGCCGCGCTGGCGCACCGCTTGGTCCATCGTGCTGCCCGCCGCCGCGCCCGGCATCCTCACCGGCATCGTGCTGGCCATGGCCCGCGCCGCCGGCGAGACGGCGCCGCTGCTGTTCACCTCGCTCAACCTGCAGCAGTTCTCCACGGACGTCACGGGCCCCATGGCGGCCGTGCCGCAGGTGATCTACACGTTCCTCATCCAGGTGCGCACCGACAAGAGCATCGCGTTCGCCTGGGGTGCCACGTTCGTGCTGGTGAGCCTCATCCTCGTCCTCAACCTCGTGGCGCGCCTCATCGCGCGCACCGCCGGACCCTCGGAGCAGCGATGAATCAGAACCCCACCGACGCCGAGCTGGAGGCCGCACTGCAGGGGGCCTCGGCGGTACCGCGTCCGCCCATCGTGTCCCAGCGGGTTCCGAAGGGCCCGGTGGCACCCATCCCGCCCGTGGCCGAGGCCCCGCTGCGGGTGGAGGGCCTGTCGTGCAACTTCGGCAAGCACCTCGCCGTGGACGGGGTCACGATGCACTTCCCCGTGCGCAGCGTCACCGCCCTGATCGGGCCGTCCGGCTGTGGCAAGAGCACCTTCATCCGGTCGCTCAACCGCATGCACGAGCTCATCCCCGACGCCACGGTGTCCGGCAGCGTCACGCTGCACGGGCAGGACATCTACGGCAGCGGCGTGGACGCCGTGGCCGTGCGGCAGAGCATCGGCATGGTGTTCCAGCGCCCCAACCCGTTCCCCACCAAGTCGATCGCCGACAACATCCTGGCCGGGCCCCGGTTCACGCGGGTCAAGCTCAGCCGCGACCAGCGCGACGAGCTGCTGGAGCAGACGCTGGAGGGGGCGGGGCTGTGGCGCGAGGTGAAGGACCGCCTGCACGCGCCCGCAGGGGGCCTGTCGGGCGGCCAGCAGCAGCGCCTGTGCATCGCGCGCGCACTGGCCGTGGAGCCGGATGTCCTCCTGATGGACGAGCCCTGCTCGGCGCTGGACCCCCAGTCCACGCGCCGCATCGAGGACCTCATTCATGAGATCAAGTCACGGCTGACGGTGGTGATCGTCACCCACAACATGCAGCAGGCCGCGCGCGTGTCCGACTACACGGCCTTCTTCACCATCGTCAACGAGGGCGAGCCGGGGCGGCTCATCGAATGGGCGCCCACGCAGACCATCTTCACGGCGCCGGTGAACCCGCAGACCGAGGCCTACGTCACCGGGCGGTTCGGCTAGCCCGAGCGCGAGGTCGGGCGGGCACCCGGTTGCCCGCCCGACCCATGCGCCTTACGGGGTCGTGGTGGTGCCGCTCTGGGCGCCCTGCGATCCGCTCTGGGCACCGGGCGGCGGCCCGCCGAAGCCGGTGTCCTGTCCGGCCGCGTTGAACGAGGCGTCGAAGTACAGGGTCACGTAGGAGCCGTCGGCCTTCTTGACGTGCGCCTCCCACGCGTGACCGCCCGAGTCGGTCTCCACGCGGATGATGGTGGAGCCGGGGAGGGCCTTGTTGACCGCGGCGGTGATCTTGGCCGTGACGGTCGCGTTGGCCAGGGTCTCGCCCGGCCCGTGCGACATCCGGCTGGGATCCATCCGCGGCTGCTGCGTGCCCGTCGGTGCCTGGGTGGTGGTTCCGGTTGCGGCCGTGGTCGAGGTCGCGGCGGTCGAGTTGGACGTGACGGCCGAGGCGATGCCGCCGGCACCGAGGGCGGCGCCGCACACGAGAGCGCCGGTCATCAGGAGGTTCCTGGCTCGTGAGGGGTGCTTCATGGGTCTGCTCCGTTCCGGTTGACGGCCCCGCCGAATCGGGGCTCGACATCACCTTGGCCGCCGCGTCTAAGAGCGGCGTAAGAGCACCCGAAGAACGCGGTGAGAATGCGTCCGCGGGCCCGTGGAACCGCGATGTGTGGCCTATTCTCAGGTCATGAGGGGAGCCACGCACATGACGCTGCGCCTGCGGGTGGCCGTGCTGGCGGCGGCGTCGGCGGCCGCCCTGGCGCTGCTGGTGGCCGGCGGCGCGTACGCGCTCACCCGGTCGCAGCTGCGCAGTTCGCTGGACGCCAAGCTCCTGGACCGCGCGCAGAGCTTCATCCCGCACGGTGGTCCCGGGGGGCGCGGCGACGGTGGCGGCCCGGGACAGCCGGACCGGCTGCCCTTCGGGGACGCCACCGGCATCTACCAGTGGCTGTCCGCCGACGGCACGGTGCAGGTACCGCAGGATCAGGGCACCCGGCTGCCGGTCACCGCGGCGGCCCTGCAGGTGGCCCGCGGCGGGGGGCGCGCGTACGGGGAGGCCGATGTGGGCGGCACCCACCTGCGCACGCTGGTGATCGGCGTGCAGAACGCCGGCACCGTGCGCGCGGTGCAGGCCGCCCTGCCGCTCACCGAGGTGGACCGCACGCTGCGCCGCCTGCTGATCATGGTGGGCCTGCTGGCGGCCGTGGGTATCGCCGGGGCGGCGGCCCTGGGCACCCTGGTGGCCCGCGCCGCGCTCAACCCCGTGCGGGCGTTCACGGCCGCCGCCGAGCGCCTGGCCGGCGGTGCGGACCTGTCCCAGCGACTGGAGGTGACCGGCCATGATGAGCTCACCCGCCTGGCCACCAGCTACAACCGGTCGCTGGCCGCGTTGGAGCGGTCAATCGACGCCCAGCGCCAGCTGGTGGCCGATGCGGGGCACGAGCTGCGCACCCCCATCGCCAGCATCCGCACCAACATCCAGACGCTGCTGGGCGCGCACGACCTGCCCGAGAGCGAGGTGCGCGCCATCCGCGACGACATCACCACCGAGCTGGACGAGCTCACCGCGCTGGTGCGCGACGTGGTGGATCTGGCCCGGGGACAGGAGGTGGCGCGCGGCGACGACCTGGGCGACGTCGACCTCGGCGGCATCGTGGAGGACGCGGTGGAGCGCTTCCGGCGCCGGTACCCGGGCCTGAACGTGCGCACCCGGGTGCAGACCACCCTGGTGTCCGCCGACCCCGAGCGCGTCGGGCGTGCCGTGTGGAACGTGCTGGACAACGCCGGCAAGTGGAGTCCGGACGGCGCCACGGTGGACGTCACGCTCACCGATGACGAGCTGTGCGTGCGCGATCGGGGCCCCGGGTTCTCCGATGCCGACCTGCCGCACGTGTTCGACCGCTTCTACCGGTCCACGCGGGCCCGGGGCGTGTCCGGATCCGGTCTGGGGCTGGCCATCGTGCGCCAGACCGCGGAGGCCACCGGGGGCACCGCGGTGGCCGAGAACGCCCCGGACGGCGGGGCGGTGCTGCGGGTGCGCTTCGGGGGTGCGGCGTGAACGTGCTGCTGGTGGAGGACGACCGGGCGCTGCGGGACGCGCTGCGGCGGGTGCTGGAGGTGTCCGGGTACCGGGTCACCGCCGTGGCGTCCGGCGAGGATGCGCTGGTGGCCCTGCCGCAATGCTCCCCGGACGCCGTGGTGCTGGACATCGGCCTGCCCGGCATGGACGGCATGGAGGTGTGCCGCCGGGTGCGCGGCATGGGCAACCGCGTGCCGGTGCTGATGCTCACCGCCCGCGACGCCGTGAGCGACCGCGTGGCCGGGCTGGACGCGGGCGCCGACGACTACCTGGTGAAGCCCTTCGACAACGACGAGCTCAAGGCCCGCCTGCGCGCCCTGGCGCGCCGGCTGGGTGGCGACGGCGACCCCGATCGCCTGTCCTACGCCATGCTGCGCCTCGACACCGCCCGCCACGGCGTGGTGGTGGGCGACGACCTGTTCGTGGAGCTCACCAAGACCGAATTCCTGCTGCTGGAGCTGTTCCTGGTGAACCCCGAGCGCATCCTGTCGCCCCAGGTGATCTACGACCGGGTGTGGGGCTACGACTTCGGCCCGCAGGCCAACGGGTTGCGGGTGTACATCGGGTACCTGCGCCGCAAGCTGGACGACGCGGGGGCGCCCCCGCTGATCCACACCGTGCGGGGTGTGGGGTACGTGCTGCGCAACGACGCGGCGTAGGGCGTCCACGCGGCGCCGTGGGGGGCGGTCGACGAGAGGAGCTCCCGACAGACTCCTCTCGTCCCGCCGGGGGCCGGCTCCGCCGGCCCGCCCGACGCGCCGGGGTCCGGGGCTATGGGGCTCCCGGGCGTCTGCGTGCAGTGTGCGTCACGGCGGGGCCGGTGAGGTGACGCGGCGGTGAACGTCGCGTCACACGCTGTGACGCGTGCGCAGCGGGCGGCCGTCGCGTAGTTCCGATTATCGGGCTGAGGGGAACGTCGGATGCGGCGGCGGGTCCGGTGGGTGGACGGTGGAGGTGCGGCGGGATCAGGTGTGCGCGCGGAAGGAGGCGCCCCATGACGGTCACCACGATGCTGCATCGCGCGATGCCGGGCACCCCGGTGGACCCGGGGGCGGCACGGCTGCGCCGGGTGGCGCGACTGACCGGCGTGGCGTATCTGGGCCTGGGGGTGTGCGGGCTCGTGGGGGCAGACCTCATCCGGGGCCGGTTCGCCGATCCCGGCGACGCCGCGGCCACCGCGACCGCCCTGGTTGATCACGAGGCGCTTGCGCGCGTGGGCCTCGCCCTGGACCTGGGTTCGGTGCTGGCCCAGGCGCTGGTGGCCGTGGGCTTCTACGTGCTCTTCCGCCACGTGCACGCGGTGGCCGCGGCGGCCGTCGCCGCCTTCGGGCTGGTGAACGCCGCGATGATGCTGGTGGGCACCGCCCTCAGCGCCACGGCGCTGCACGAGGCGCTGCACCCGACGGTCACCGCGGAGGGTGTGCCGCGCCTGCTGTACGACCTGCAGGGCTCGGTGTGGCGGGCGGCGGCGCTGTTCTTCGGCCTCTGGCTGCTCCCCATGGGGTGGCTGGCCTGGCATTCGGGCCTGATGCCGCGCGTTCTGGCCTGGCTGCTGGTGGTGGGCGGCGTCGGGTACATCCTCAGCGCGCTCGCGTACTTCACCCTGCCGGGCAACCCCACGCTGGTGGACGTGCTGGTGATGCCATCGGCCGTGGCGGAGATCTGGATGGTGGGGTACCTGCTGTTCCGGGGCGTCGCCTCCGGCGCACATCCGCGGGGAAGCATGCTGCGCCGGGCCGCCTGACCGGCCCGCCGCACCGCGTGGGAGGCGTGGGCCGTCAGCGCTCCGCGGCCTCGGCCTGCGCCTCCTGCGCCACCTGCTCCTCCTGCGCCTGCCGGCGCAGCTGGCCGAAGGTGACGCCCTCGCCCAGCAGGAACAGGAACCCCACGGCCACGCCGACCACTGCCTCGGTGAACTGCAGCACCACCGCGAACACCAGCGCGCGGGAGGAGCCCACGCCGTAGGTGGTGGTGAGCGGCAGCATCGCGGCGGCCTGGAACACCACCATGTTGCCGGGCAGCAGCGGGAATGCCTGGGCCACGCTGATGGTCACCAGCAGCAGGCCGGCGCCGCCCCAGCCGGGGCTGTGGATGCCGAAGGCCAGGAGGGTCCAGTGGATGCCCGCCCACTGGCCCAGCCACGAGCCCAGGCAGGCCACGCCCACCACGCCCAGGAGGCGCGGGTTGCGCAGCGCCAGGTGGCTCTCCTGGACGGCCTCCCACATCCGCACCAGCGCCGACATCACCCGGTGCCCGATCGACCCGTGGGTCACCCAGGAGGGCAGCCGGTGGCCGGTGGTGGTGGCCATGGCGATGGTGACCACCACCACGCACACCACGCCCACCACCAGGCTGACCACCCAGGCGTAGAAGGGCAGGGGCAGGAACAGCCCGATCAGCACCACCAGCACCACCCACACGATGGTGGAGATGAGGTTCTCGGCCACGATGGTGCCGATGAGGGAGGTGGCCGACACCCGCTGGCCCCGGGCCTGGAGGCGCCGCCGCAGCAGCAGCACCTTGGCCAGCTCGCCCAGGCGGGCGGCCAGCACCGTGTTGAACAGGAACCCCACGAACAGCGGGCTGATCACGTCGCGGTAGCGCGTGGGCGCGTCCAGGCTGGGAAGCCCGTCCACGATGCCCTTCCACGCCTCGCCCTTGAAGCCCACGGACACGAAGTTGGCGCCGATGGCCAGGAGCAGGAACGCCCACGAGGCCGGGTGCAGCATGGTGTGCACCTGCGACCAGTCCAGCCGCCAGGCGATGAGGCCCACCACGAGGGCCAGCACCAAGAGGCGCACCCCCGTGGGGGCCAGCCGCCGCAACATCCCCCCGCCGCCGGATCCCGTGCTCACGCCGCGGGCACCAGTTGGTCCATGCGCACCAGGCGCAGCCCGGCGTCCCGCGCGGCGGCGCAGATGCCCGGGATGGCCTGGGCGGTCTGGTCGCGCCCCTTCCCGGGTGCCCACCCGTCCGCGTCGTGCAGCAGGATCACGGCGCCCGGTGTGAGGGCGCTCCGGCAACGCTCCACGATGACCTGTGTGCCCGGTTCGGCGGAGTCCCACACGCCCGCGGTCCAGCCGGCCATGCGGTACCCCATGGCCCGCACCGTGGGCCAGGTGGCCGGACCCCGGAACCCATGGGGGGCGCGGAACAGCCGGCTGAGGGCGTCCGGGCCGGCCGCGTCGGCCACGGCCCGTTCGGTGCGCCGCAGCTGGCCCGCCACGTACCCCGGTCCGCGGAACACCAGGATGCCGTGGTCGTCCCCGTGACTGGCCACCTGATGCCCCTCGCGGTGCATGCGCGCCACCAGCTCGGGATGGGTGCGCGCCTGCCGGCCCAGCACGAAGAACGTGGCGCGCACGCCCTCCTGCGCCAGGGCGTCCAGCACGTCGGATGTGGAGGGCCCCGGCCCGTCGTCGAAGGTGAGGGCGGCCGCGTCACCACCCGCGGGTCCGCGGCGTCGCAGCGGACCCAGCAGCGGCGTGTTGGCGGCGAACGCGCCGCCGATGCACCATGCGGCGGTGGCGGCGATCGCGGCGGCCGGCCCCCGGTGGTCGGCGCGCCACAGCAGTGCGGCGGCCCCCGCGGCCGCGGCTCCGGTGGTGGCCGCCGCCGCGATCGTCTGGTTCTTGCGCATCGGCTCGGTCACGGTGTCATCAGCCCTCCGCCGCTCGGGACACCCTACCCTGCCACGCGGGGGGCCCCGATTTGGCACACTCCCCCGGTGAGTGCCAAACTGGTGTGCCGACGGTCCCCGGACCGGGCGCCGGGATGAACGCGCAACGCAAAAGGTGCCGCACGTGCCGATCTACGAATACCGCTGCAACGACTGCGGCCACCAGTTCGAGGTGGTGCAGTCCATGAACGACGAGCCCATCGCCACCTGCGTGGAGTGCGGCGGGCAGGTCTCGCGGGTGCTGTTCGCGCCGGCCATCCACTTCAAGGGCAAGGGCTTCCACAACACCGACTACGGCACCAAGCGGCGGCCGGTGGGCGGTGACGGCGACTCGGGAGGCTCGGCCAAGTCGAGCGGCGACGGGGCCGGCGGTGGCGATGCCAAGACCGCGCCGGCGGCCAAGGAGTCGTCCTCCGGCGGCGGCAAGACCATCGGGCTCGACAAGGCCTGATCCCGCCGGGCGGGTCAGCCCAGGAAGCGCCGGAACTGTTCCTGGTCGGCCAGGCCGTCGGCCACGACGTAGTCGAGGCCGCCGATCACCTCGGGGTGCCCGGCCAGCACCATGCGGTCCTCGGGGTGCTGGGTGAGGTGCCACTGCAGGTAGCCGAACTTGGCGAGGTCGTCGGCGCTCATGTCGGTGGTGAGCGCGCGGATCATGGCCGCTCCGTTCCACGGGGCCTTCCACAGCGACCACGGTGACGCCAGCTTCGCCTTGAGCGCCGCCAGGAACGCCTGCTGGCGCTCGGCGCGGCGGAAGTCGTCGTCGCACTTGCGCACGCGTACGTATTGCAGCGCCTGATCACCGTTGAGGTGCAGCCTGCCGCCGGCGAAGCTCACCGTGATCCCGCCCGGGAACGGGCAGTTCTTGATGGGCGTGGGGTTGTTCACGGTGATGCCGCCCACGTCGTTCACCAGCTTCGGGAAACCCCGGAAGTTGATGGCGATGAAGTGGTTGATGGGCAGCTGGGTGAAGTGGTGGACGGCTCCGATGATCCCCGCCTGGAAACCGAACTGGTAGGCGGCGTTGATCTTCTGGTGCCCCAGCTTGCTGCCCAGGTACACGCGCAGGTCGCGGGGGATGGACAGGAGCTTGATGCGCCCCTTCCCGGGGTCCAGCCGCATGATCAGGATGGTGTCGGCGCGGGAGTGCCGCTCGCCGGGGCGGGCGTCGGAGCCCACGATGAGGATGTTGGTGGGGCCGCTGAGCATCCCCGGCGACCCGGCCAGCTTGGCGCGCCCCGCCTTGCTCATGCGGCTGTTGGCGCTGGACACGGCGCTCTGGATGGCGGTGTACCCGGCGATGGACCACACCAGGAACGCCACCAGCAGCACGGCCGCGCCGCGCACCGCCCAGCCACCGGGACCGAGGCCGCGCACCGACCACCACGGGCGGCCGGCGCGGGTGAGCGCGCGTCGCCGGCGCCGCTGGTTGACCTGCGGGATGCGGGGCGCCCGTGGCGCCGCGGTGCGCTCCCGCGTGCCCCCTCCGCCCGCCCGCTCGCGCTCGGTGAGCTGGCGCAGCTCGTCGATCCCGCCCTCGTCGCCTGCGCCATGTGCCCGGAAACGCCGGTACGGTTTGGTCGTGGTGTCGGGCACGTCGCTCATTCGGTGGAGGATCGTAACGGTGCTCGCCGCGGGTCCCGCATTGCGCGGGCACCGCCCGTGAGCGCCGGCCGCCTGCTGGTGGTGGCGACCCCCATCGGGAACCTCGCTGACCTTTCGCCGCGCGCGGCCGAGGCCCTGCGCGACGCGGATGCGGTGGCCTGTGAGGACACCCGCCGCACCGCCACGCTGCTGCGCGCCTGCGGGTCGGAGGTGCCGATGGTGAGCCTGCACGCCCACAACGAGGCCGCGCGCAGCGCCCAGCTGGTGCGGCGCATGGCCGACGGCCACACCGTGGTGCTGGTGAGCGACGCGGGCATGCCGGCGGTGAGCGACCCCGGCGCCCGGCTGGTGGCCGCGGCGCATGCGGCGGGGATCCCGGTGCGCGTGCTGCCCGGGCCCAGCGCCGTCACCGCCGCGGTGGCCGCGGCCGGTGCCCCCACCGACCGGTTCTGCTTCGCGGGGTTCCTGCCCCGCAAGGACGGGGAGCGCACCGAGCTGCTGGACCGCCTCGACCCGCTGGGTTGCGCGGTGGTGGCGTTCGAGAGCCCACAGCGATTGCCCGCGGCGCTCGCGTGGCTGGCGGAGCGCCACCCCGAGCGCACGTTGGCGGTGTGCCGGGAGCTGAGCAAGCTGCACGAGGACGTCGTGGTGGGCACCTGCGCCGAGCTGGCGGCGCGCTACGCCGAGTCGCCCCGCGGCGAGATCACCCTGGTGCTGTGGCCCGCCCCGGCCGCGGCGGGGGACGCCGCGGCCGACGAGCTGGCGCGCGTGGTGGGGGTGCTGCTGCACGCGGGCCTGTCCACCGGTGCAACGGCCGACGCGGCCGCCGCCCTGGGCGCCGGGTCGCGCAACGCCGCCTACCGCCTGGCGATCGACGCCAACCGCGAGGCCAGGTAGCCGGCGCGCGGCGGCGGCCCGCCCCGGGCCGCGATCTTGGCCACCCGCGCCCAGTCGCCGGCCACCAGGGCCCGCGCCAGCGACTCCTCGGGTGCCCGGCAGGGGATCGGCACGCCGTCCACCATCACGGTGCGGGCCGCCGTGGTGAGGGCGCCGTCGTCGGGCGTCAGCCGGCCGTGCATCCCGGTGACGGTGACCCCCGCCGAGATGTCCACCTCCACGCCGCCGCGCACCGCCACGGCGCGGTGCCCGGCGATCACGCCGTCGTCCTGCAGCACGAACTGCATCCCCAGGGCCTCGGCGGCCTCGGCCATGTCGGCTACGGCCACCTCCAGGTCCAGGTCGCGCGGCGGGCGCGTGGCGCCCAGCAGCGCTGCCGCGGCGCTGCCGGTGAGCGCCCACCGCACACCCCGGCCGGTCAGCGCGCCGGCCACCTCTCCCAGCACCGCGCGCATGTGCCGCGGCAGCGGCCCGTCTACACTCCCGGGTCCGTGAGCACCGGTCGCTTCTACCTCACCACCCCCATCTACTACGTCAACGCGGAGCCCCACGTGGGTCACGCGTACACGACGATCATGGCGGACATCCTGGCCCGCCACCATCGCCAGTCCGGCGAGGAGGTGTTCTTCCTCACGGGCACCGACGAGCACGGGGCCAAGATCGCCCAGGCGGCCGAGGCGGCCGGACGCACCCCCAAGGCGCACGCCGACGAGTTGTCGTCCAAGTTCCGTGCGCTGGGCGGGGTGCTGGACGCCACCAACGACTTCTTCATCCGCACCACCGACCCGCAGCACGGCGCGGAGGTGCGGGCGCTGCTGCAGCGCATGCACGACTCGGGGGACATCTACTCGGGCAGCTACGGGGGCTGGTACTGCACGGCCTGCGAGGCGTTCTACAACGAGGGCGACCTGGAGGAGGGGCGGCTGTGCCCCATCCACCGCCGCCCGGTGGAGTGGCTGGAGGAGGACAACTGGTTCTTCCGGCTGTCGGCCTACCGCGACCGGCTCCTGGCCCTGTACGACGAGCGCCCCGACTGGGTGATCCCGCAGGCCCGGTACAACGAGGCGCGGCGCATGATCGAGGGGGGCCTCGAGGATCTGTCGATCTCCCGCTCCCAGATCGACTGGGGCGTGCAGGTTCCCTGGGACCCGCAGCAGGTGGTGTACGTGTGGGTGGACGCGCTGTTCAACTACTGGACCGCGCTCACGTACGGGGCCGGTGAGGACGGCATGCGCTTCTGGCCGCCCGACCTGCAGCTGATGGCCAAGGACATCCTCAAGTTCCACGCCGTCATCTGGCCGGCGCTGCTGATGGCCTGCGGCATCGAGGTGCCCCGGCGCGTGGCCATCCACGGGTACGTGCTCAAGGGCGGCGAGAAGATGAGCAAGACCACCGGCAACCTGGTGGACCCGTTCCCGTTCATCGACACCTACGGCATCGACGCCCTGCGCTACTACCTGGCGCGCGAGATCCGGTTCGGCGAGGACGGCACGTTCTCGGCCGAGGGTTTCGACGCCAGGTACCACGGTGAGCTGGCCAACGAGCTGGGCAACCTGCTGAACCGCACGGTCAGCATGATCGGCCGTTACCGCGAGGGCGTGGTGCCCGCCGACGGTGGCGCCGACACCGACCTGGCGGCCGAGGTGGCCGCCGCGGTGGCCGGGGCGCGCGCCGCCTTCGCCGCGGTGGACCCCACCCGGGCGCTCGACGAGGTGTGGGTGCTGGTGCGGCGCCTCAACCGGTTGGTGGAGGAGCGCGCCCCCTGGGTGCTGGCCAAGGACCCCGGCCGCGCCGCCGAGCTGGACCAGGTGCTGCACAGCCTCGCCGAGGGGCTGCGTGCCGTGCTGGTGCTGCTGTGGCCCGTCATGCCGGGCAGCTGCGCGCGCGGCCTGGCCGCGCTGGGCCAGGATCCCGACGCGGTGGCGCTGCCCCTGGCCGACTGGGGTGCGGGCCGCCAGGGCGCCGCGGTGGCCCCGGCCGGTCCGCTGTTCCCCCGCGTGGAAGGGACCCCCGAGTAGTCGACACCCACGCCCACCTGGAGTCATGCGAGGTGCCGGTGCCGCAGCTGCTGCGGGCGGCCGCCGACGCCGGGGTGGAGCGCGTGGTGACCATCGGCGTGGGGCGTGAGTCGAGCGTGCGCGCGGTGGCGCTGGCCGAGGAGCACCCCATGGTGTGGGCGGCCGTGGGCGTGCACCCGCACGACGCAGACGGCTGGACCGACGCGGACGCCCACTGGGTGGCGGAGCTCGCCGCGCACCCGCGGGTGGTGGCCGTCGGCGAATGCGGCCTCGACCACTTCCGCAACCACTCCACCCCCGAGGCCCAGATGCGGGCGTTCACCGCCCAGATCGCGCTGGCCCGTGCGGCGGGGCTGCCGCTGGTGATCCACACCCGCGAGGCCACCGAGGAGACCCTGGACGTCCTGGAGCGCCAGGCCGACGGGGTGGTGGTGATCCTGCACTGCTTCAGCATCACCGAGGCCGCGCACGTGGACCGCGTGATCGACGCGGGCTGGTTCACCAGCTTCGCGGGGCCCATCACCTACCCCAAGAACGAGGAGCTGCGCGCCGCGGCCGCCCGGATCCCCGCCGACCGGCTGCTGGTGGAGACCGACAGCCCGTACCTGGCGCCCGTTCCGCGCCGGGGCAGGCCCAACGAGCCGGCCAACGTGGCGCACACCCTGGCGGCGCTGGCCGCCGTGCGCGGCATGGCGGTGGGCGAGTGCGATGCGCTCACCACCGCAAACGCGGCGCGCGCGTTCGGCTGGTGAGCGCCCCCCGGGTGCACGTGCTGCGGCTCCTGGCCGCCCACGGCCTGCGACCGGACACCGATCTGGGACAGCACTTCCTGGTTGATGAGAACCTGGTGGACGTTGCGGTGCGCGAGGCCGGGGTGACGGGGGACGACGTGGTGTTCGAGGTGGGCGCGGGCCCGGGGGTGCTCACGGCCGCCCTGTGCCGCCATGCCGCGTGGGTGCACACGGCCGAGGTGGATCCGCGCCTGGGCCCGGTGCTGGACGACGCCCTGGCCGGGGCGCGGAACGTGGACGTGCACTGGGGTGACGCCATGGCCCTGCCCTGGGAGGACCTGCGGCCCGCCCCCACGGTGCTGGTGTCGAACCTGCCATACCACATCGCCACCCCCGTGATGGTGGAGAGCACCTGGCGCCTGCCCGGGGTGGAGCGGTGGTGCGTGATGACCCAGCGCGAGGTGGCCGACCGGTGGATGGCGCCCGCCGGGGATCCCCTGTACGGCGCCCCCAGCGTGCTCCTGCAACTGGCATGCGCGCCCGCGTTCCGCCGCAACGTGGGCCGGGACGTGTTCGTGCCCCCGCCCCGGGTGGACTCGGCGCTGGTGGCGTTCACGCGGCGCGGGCCGGGTGCCGACGCCCGGGTGCGCCGGTGCGTCCGCGCGGCCTTCGGCCAGCGGCGCAAGACGCTGCGCAACACCCTGGGCGCCGCCGGTGCCGACCGCGACCGGGTGGTGGCCGCGTTGACCGAGATGGGGTGCCCGCCCGGCGCCCGTGCCGAGCACCTGACCCCGGAGCGGTTCCCCGAGCTGACGGAGCGACTGCGGTGGCCGGAACCGTAACCCTCATCGCGCCCGCCAAGCTCAACCTGTGCCTGCGCGTGGGGCCGGTGGGCGCGGACGGGTACCACCCGGTGGGGACCCTCATGGTCACCCTGGACGGGCTGCACGACGTCGTCACGGTGCGCCGCGCGCGGGACCGGCGCGTGGACTGCCCGGGCATCGACGGCGCGGACAACCTGGCCTGGCGGGCGCTGGATGCGCTGGAGGCGCACCTGGGCGGCCCCCTGCCGCACCTGGCCGTGCGCATCGACAAGCGCATCCCCGCCCAGGCGGGCCTGGGCGGTGGCAGCTCCGACGCGGCGGCCACGCTGCTGGCCGCCCGGCGGCTCTTGGGGCTGGATGTGGACGACGCCGCGCTGGAGGCGGTGGCGGCCACGGTGGGGTCGGATGTGCCCTTCTTCATCCGGGGCGGCGCCCGGTGGGCCACCGGGCGGGGTGAGGTGCTGCGCCCCGCGGCCATGCCGGTGGGGCTCTGGGTGGTGGTGCACCCGCCGGTGCAGCCCCTCTCCACCGCCCGGGTGTACGCGGCGTTCGACCGCATCGGCCACGCCACGCCGCCGCCCGCCGACCCGCCCGACGCGCCGTGGACCACCGGCGATTGGGTGGCCAACGATCTGTGGCCCGCGGCCCTGGCCTGCGCGCCCGCGCTGGGGGGCGTGGCGCGGGCCCTGCGCGCCCAGGGCGCGCGCGATGTGCTGCTGTGCGGCAGCGGTGGGGCCGTGGCGGGGCTGTTCGACGACCCGGGGCGTGCCGAGGCGGCCGGCGCCGCACTGCGGGGCGCGTGGGTGTGCCGGCCTGGGGGTGCGGACGGCTGAGCGGTTCGGGGTGCCCGAACGCTCAGACGCGCGGCGGAGGGGCCGAAAGAGGGGGTGGTTAGCACACGTCCCCCAACCGCACAACAGGAGTTGTCCACATGAAGCCGCGCCTGTTCATGTTCGCCACCGCCGCCTCCACGCTGCTCGCCGCCCTGGGCGGTGCCGTGTACGGCCGCTGATCCGCTCCGCGCGGGCCCGGGCGTTCCCACGGCCCGCACCGCGGCCGTCCCCGTGGGGATTCGACCGCTCACCCGCGTCTTTCATCAATCTGCGCGGGCACAAGTAGGAAGTCCGGCGAAACCCGCATAACATGGGCGGGAATGTCCGCTCCGGAACCGCCCCCTTACCGGACGTACTGCAGCATCCTGGCCGTCTCCGGTGCGGCCGTGGTCCTCGTGGCCCTCCTGCTGTCCGGCCTGCGCGTCGACGGCACGCTGGCGGTCGTCCTGGTTGCGGGGCTCATCGCCGCGGCCATCGGCACCGTCGCCGAGTCCGGCCGCACGGCCCTGAGCCTGGTGCACCTGCCGGTGCTGGCGGCCGCCTACGTCTGCTCCCCCGGGGTGGCCCCCGCCCTCGGCGGGCTGCTGGCGGCCGGCGACAACCGCGCCTACGGGCGCTGGGTGATGATCGGCAACGCAGGGGCCCTGACCCTGTCGGGGGGCGCGGCGGTGGGCACCTTCCGGCTGGCGGGCGGCCACGCCGCCCACACCTCGGTGGGGGACGCGCGCTGGTTCCTGGCGGCGGCGCTGGGCGCCATCGGGTTCTTCGTGGTCAACCACACCCTGGTGGCCGGCCTCATCGCCACGCGCTACGGCGAGGACCCGCGCGAGGTGTGGCGCGCCAACCTGCGCAAGGTGGCCGCCGCCGACGTCGTGGGCTCCACCATCGTCGTGGCCTCCCTGGGCCTCGGCGCGGCCGTCACCGGCACCACGCAGCGGGCCGTGGTGGGACTGGTGGGTGTCATGGCGGTGGGCCTGCTGCTTGCCCTGCTGGAGGCGATCCGCGGCCGCGACGCCGAGACCCGGGCCCGCCGCGACGCCGAGGATGCACGGGAGCGCGCTGAGGCCGCCGAGCAGCGGGCGCTGCGCGCGGAGCGGGTCGCGCTCACCCGTGCCGACGTGGCCGTGGGGCAGCTCCACGACGTCGCCACCGGCACCGTGCTGGCGCTGGTGGCGCTGGTGGACCTGAAGGACCGCTACACCGCACGGCACGCGGCCAGCGTGGGCCGGCTGTGCCGCGGGCTGGCGGCCGAGCTGGGGTGGACGCCCGAGGACCAGGCCCTGGCGCACGTGGTGGGGCTGGTGCACGACATCGGCAAGGTGGGCGTGCCCGACGCCGTGCTGCGAAAGGCGGGTTCCCCCACCGACGACGAGTGGGCGGTGATCCGCCAGCACCCCGACTGGGGCGCGGATGCGCTTGCCAACGTGGCCTTCGCCCCCGCGCTGGTGGAGGGCGTGCGCTCGCACCACGAGCGCTGGGACGGCTCCGGCTACGGCGCCGGTCTGGCCGGCGTGCACATCCCGCTGCTGGCGCGCGTGGTGGCCCTGTGCGACAGCTACGACGCCATGACCGCCCGCCGGCCCTTCCGCGCGGCGCGGTCGCACCACGAGGCCGTCGCCGAGCTGCAGGCGGAGCGCGGCCGCCAGTTCGACCCCGAGATGACCGACGCCTTCCTGTCGATGTTGAACGCGTTCGACCCGTCGTCGTGGATGTCGCCCGCGGCCGACTTCCCCGCGGAGTGGCGCACGGCATGCATCGGGATCGACATGACCCGCCTGTACGTGCCCGAACCGCCCGCCACCACCTCCGGCGCGGCCGTGCCGGTGTGACATCGCGCCCGCGCCCTGGCGAGCCGTCCCCGGTGTGGGGCTACACTGGCCATTCCATGCGTGACCTGCCCGTCATCGACGAACCGCCCCGCGGGATGGTTCCCCGCCTCGCGCTGTGGCTGCGCCAGCGGCGCCTGTTCCTGGCCGCATGCCTGGCGCTGCTGGAGGTGGCGTACATCATCTTCGGGCACCCGGGCACGCTGATGATGACCGTCTTCGCCCTGCTGCTGCTGGTGGTGGCGGTGCTGGGCATGCAGCGCGTGCCCGCCGGCATCCCCCGCGACGCCCTCATGATCGTGGCCATCGCGCAGGGGCTGGTGGTGGCCGTGCCCCTGGTCATCGGCCTGGGCGTGGCCCTCGGCATCGTGGCGGGGCTGGCGTTGCTGGTGCTCCTGGCGGTCGCGGCCTTCCGCCTGAGGGTGTAGACGCTGGTCGGCGTCGCGCTCCCCGTCCCGCTCCCCGGCCCCCCGGTGACGGTCACCCGCGGCGGACAGCAGCCGTACCTCACCGACATCCGCTGGTCACGCGCCCCGGCCGGGCAGACCCCGCCGGAGGTGGCGGTGGTGGACACGGGCATCGACGGCACGCATCCGTCCCTGCGCCAGCGCGTGGACGTGGCCGGCTCGCGGTCGTTCGCGGAGGGCAGCCCCAACCCGTTCGAGGATCACGACGGGCACGGCACCCACGTGGCCGGCATCATCGCCGGGCAGGCGGTGGGCTCGTCGGTGCACGGGGTCTCCTCGGCCCGCCTGCTGATCGTGAAGGTGGCCGACTCGTCGGGCAGCGCCACCACGTCCGCCCTGGTGCGCGGCATCCGCTACGCGGCCGCCCGCGGGGCGCGCGTCATCAACGTGTCCTTCGGCGGCGGCGGGTACTCGGCCCCCGAGCAGGAGGCCATCGCCGACGCGGTGGCGCGCGGGGCGCTGGTGGTGGTGGCCGGCGGGAACAGCGGGCGCACCGTGCGGGAGTTCCCGGGCGCGTACCGCCACGTGCTGAGCGTGGCCGCGGTGGACGACTCGGGCCAGCCGCTGCCCACCTCCACCGGCGGATCGCAGATCGCCCTGGCGGCACCCGGGGCCAACCTGCTGTCCACGCTGCCCGGCGGCTACGGGACCCTGTCGGGGTCGTCCATGGCGGCCGCCGTGGTGAGCGGCGTGGCGGCGCGGGTGTGGGCCGCCCGGCCGTCGCTGAAGGCATCGCAGGTGCGGGCCATCCTGGTGGCCTCGGCGCGCGACGTGGGCCCGGTGGGCCCCGACCCCGGTACGGGCGCCGGCATGGTGGACCTGGCCCACGCGCTGACGCTGCCCACGCCACCGGCCGACAGCCCCGAGCCCAACGACGATCCTCGCCAGGCCGCCCGCCGCCGGCCGGGCCTGTGGAACTCCGGTGCGGCCGAGGCCACCCTGCGCGGCACCGTGGGGTCGTGGGACGACCCCCGCGACATGTACCGGGTCACCCTCACCCAGGGTGAGTCGCTCACCGCCACCCTCACCGGGCCCTCGGGCACCGACATGGACCTGCGGCTGTGGCGCCCCGGCACGCCCGGGTACCGCCCCGGGGCCCGGTTCGCGCGCACGTGGCTGGCCGGGACGTCCATCGGCCCGGGTGCCGATGAGACCCTGTCGTTCACCGCGGTGAGTGCCGGGGTCTATGACATCGACGTCACCGGGGTGCGAGGCTCCGGGGCCTACACGCTGCGGCTGCGCCGCACCGCGGCCGGCACCCTGCCCGCCCCGGCCACGCCCGCCTCCCGCCCACGGACCCGCCCATGACCACCACCGAACCGTCGCTCACCCGCCCCGAGCTGTACACCAACCGCGAGCTCAGCTGGCTGGACTTCAACTCGCGGGTGCTGGCCCTGGCCGCCGACCCCCAGCAGCCCCTGCTGGAGCGCTGCAAGTTCCTGGCCATCTTCTCCAGCAACCTCGACGAGTTCTTCATGGTGCGCGTGGCCGCCATCCAGGAGGCCGCGGCCGCGGGCCGGCGGCCGTCCACCCCCGACCTCATGCCGCGGCAGGCGGTGCTGGACGGCATCGCCGAACGGGTGCGCGGGCTGGTGGCACGGCAGCGCGACATCTGGGAGGGCGACATCCGCCCGGCCATGCGCGAGGCCGCTGCGTGGTGGTGAGCGACCTCGAGGACCTCGATGGGGATCAGCGCGCCGCCGCCGAGCTGGGCTTCGAGCGCCAGGTGTTCCCCGCCCTCACGCCCCTGGCCGTGGGGCCCGGGCTGCCGTTCCCGTACATCTCCGGGCTGTCGCTCAACCTGGGCCTCCTGGTGCGCGACCCCGACACCGGCGAGCAGCGGTTCGCGCGGGTGAAGGTGCCCCCGGGGCTGTCACGGCTGTTCCCGGCCGGCGACCGGCTGGTGCCGCTGGAACAGCTCATCCAGGCGCACGCGCCGCGTCTGTTCCCCGGCATGCAGATCGCCCAGATGGTGCTGTTCCGCGTCACCCGCGACGCCGACTTCGACATCTCCGAGGACGCCGACGACCTGCTGGGCGCGGTGGAGGACCAGCTGCGCCAGCGCCGGTTCGGCCACGTGGTGCGGCTGGAGGTGCAGCACGGCGCCCCGGCCGAGGTGCTGGAACAGCTCACCACGGCGCTGGGGGTGGAGCCGCGCGAGGTCTTCTTCGTGGACGGGCTGATGGACCACACGTGCCTGTGGAGCGTGGCCACGCTGGACCGGCCCGAGCTGCGTGACCCCGAATGGCGCCCCGCGGTGCCCTGGCGGCTGCGGGTGGACGAGGGTGACGAACCCCTGGACATGTTCGCGGCGATCCGGTCGGGCGACCTGCTGGTGCACCATCCCTACGACGACTTCACCGCCTCGGTGGAGCGGTTCGTGGTGCAGGCCGTGGACGACCCCAACGTGCTGGCCATCAAGCAGACCGTGTACCGCACCAGCGGTGACTCGCCCATCGTGCCGGCGCTGATCCGCGCCGCGGAGCGCGGCATCCAGACGGTGTGCCTGGTGGAGGTGAAGGCCCGGTTCGACGAGGAGCGCAACATCCGCTGGGCGCGCGCCCTGGAGCGGGCCGGCGTGCACGTGGTGTTCGGCATCCCGGGGCTCAAGACGCACGGCAAGCTGTGCTTCGTGGTGCGTCGTGAGGGCGATCGCGTGCGGCGCTACGTCCACATCGGCACCGGCAACTACAACCCCAGCACCGCGGGGCTGTACACCGACGTGGGCCTGTTCACGTGCGATGAGTTCATCACCGAGGACGTGGCGAACCTGTTCAACCACCTCACCGGCTTCGCGCGTCCCCCCAGGTACGAGCGCATCCTGGTGGCCCCGATGCACCTGCGCGACGGCCTCGTGGCCGAGGTGGAGCGCGTGGTGGCCGCCCACCGGGAGGGCATCCCCGGGCGCGTCGTGATGAAGATGAACGCCCTGGTGGACGGCGCGGTGATCCAGGCGCTCTACCGGGCCTCGGCCGCCGGAGTGCCCGTGGACCTGGTGGTTCGCGGCATCTGCGCCCTCCGCCCCGGCCTGCCGGAGGTGAGCGAGAACATCCGCGTGGTGAGCATCGTGGGGCGCTTCCTGGAGCACGCCCGCATCTTCGCCTTCCACTCCGGTGACGAGGCCCGGGTGTGGATCGGCTCGGCGGACATGATGGTGCGCAACCTGGACCACCGCGTGGAGGTGGTCGCCCCGGTGGACGACCCCGCGTGCAGGCGGGAGCTGCTGACGGCCCTCGGCCTGATGCTGGCCGACAACGCCCTGGCCTGGCGCCTGGGCCCCGACGGATCCTGGACGCGCCTGGCGCCGGCCGAGGGCGAGGACCGCTGCAACAGCCAGGACGAGCTCATGGCGCTGGCGCGTCTGGCCGAGGGCGGCAAGCGAGTGTAGCGGCGGGCCCCGGGGCCTTCGCCGCGCCGTCCCGCAAGGCCCCGGATCCTCAGGCGGCGGCCGGGGCTCCCGGCGCGAGCCCGCCGTCCACCGCGGCCAGCGCCGCCTCCGGCGGCATCCACGCCAGCCCCTGGCTCGTCGCCACGGGCTCGGAGACGAGGTGCCCGCCCACCACCGCGAGGCCCCGCATCAACCCGGGGTCCGACCGCAGCGCCGCCGTCACGCCCTCGTCACACAGCCTGAGCAGGTACGGGAGCGTCGCGTTGGTGTGCGCATATGTGGAGGTGGCGGGGACCGCGCCCGGCATGTTCGCCACGCAGTAGTGCAGCACCCCGTCGACCTCGTAGGTGGGCGCGGAATGCGTCGTGGCACGCGACGTCTCGAAGCAGCCGCCCTGGTCGATGGAGATGTCCACCAGCACCCCGCCCCGCCGCATGGTGGCCAGCTGCGGGCGGCGGATCACCCACGGGGCACGGGCACCGGCCACCAGGACGGCCCCGATCACGAGGTCCATCTGGGGGAGCAGGTTCTCGATGGTGAGCGCGGAGGAGTGGATGGTCTCGATGCGGCCATCCCACAGGGCGTCCAGCTCGCGCAGGCGCTCGATGCTGCGATCAAGCACCACCACCGATGCACCCAGCCCGCGGGCGACCTCCGCGGCGTTCTGGCCCGCCACCCCTCCGCCGATCACCATGACCCGCCCGGCGGCCACGCCGGGCACCCGGCCCAGCAGCGCGCCGCGACCGCCCATCGGGCGCATCAGCATGAACGCGCCCGCCTGCACGGCGATCTGCCCCGCCACCTCGCTCATGGGTGCCAGCAGCGGCAGCCGGCCGTGGCGGTCGGTCACCGTCTCGTAGGCGATGCAGGTGGCGCCGCTGCGGATCAGCCCGCGGGTCTGGTCGGGATCGGGCGCCAGGTGCAGGTAGGTGAACAGCACCTGGCCGGGCCGCAGGCTCGCGATCTCCGCCGGCTGGGGCTCCTTGACCTTCACCACCAGCTCCGCCGCCGCGAACACGCCGCCCGCGTCGGGGAAGATCTCGGCACCCTGCGCCGTGTACTCGGCGTCCGCGATGGCCGACCCCATCCCGGCGCCGCGCTGCACCAGGACGCGGTGGCCCCGGGCCACCAGCTCGCGCGCGCCCGCCGGGGTGAGCCCCACCCGGTGCTCATCGGGCTTGATTTCGGTGACCACGCCGACGGTCGTCATGGCCAAGAAGTCGCACGAAGCGACAGGTCCTGCAATATTGCGCCCGTCAATCGTGAGGTTTCCACTGTGCCAGCGCACATCGACGACAGAATCCTCGGGTGCCTGCTCCGGAACGGACGGGCGAGCTTCGCCGAGATCGCCCTGGAGGTGGGGCTGAGCCCACACGCCACGGCCGAACGCGTGCGACGACTGGAGCGGCGCGGCGTGATCCGCGGGTACACGGCCGAGGTGGACCCCCAGGTGCTGGGTCGCGGGCTGGGTGCCTACATCGATGTGCGGCTCCTTCCCACCACCGACGCCGTCCACTTCGAGCGCCTGGCCCTGAGCCTGCCCGCGACACGCAAGATCGTGTTCGTGACCGGCCGGTTCGACTTCGTGGTGGAACTCGCCTGCCGTGACACGGACGACCTGGACGAGACGGTGCGCCGGCTGCGCACCTCCGGGGGCGTCGCCGCCACCGAGACGCGCATCGTGATGCGCGCGCTCAGCCCGGCGGTGTCGCGCTAGGAACGCCGGAGCCCATCCCGAGGGAGGGCTCCGGGGCTCCCGCGACCGCTACGCGGCCGGCGTGGTGGTGCTGCCCGTCGTGGTGGTGGTGGTGCTCCCACCCGCCGGCGCGGAATCCGGGGTCGCCCGGATCTCCACCGGCACGCCGGGGCGGATCTTCGACACCACCGTGGTGATGTCGGCGTTGCCCATCCGCACGCAGCCGTGGCTGACGGCCTGGCCCAGCAGGCCCGGCAGGCTGGTGCCGTGCAGCGCCACCTGACCGTTGCCGCCGTCGAACTCGGACAGGTGGTCCGAGTGCGCCGCCAGCGTCACGATGAACGGTCCGTAGAACCCGCCGGGCTTGTCCTGCGGCACCACCTCGCTCACCGCGAACAGGCCGGTGGGGGTGGGGTTCTGGTTGGTGCCGACGGCGGCCCTGTAGGTGCTGATCACCCTGCCGGCGCGCAGCAGCTCCACCTGGCGGGTGGAGATGGTGACCCGCACCCGGTAGGCCGTGGCCGTGACGCGCAGCACCGAGCCGCTCACCCACGCGGACCGGCCGTTCGGCCGGTTCGGCAGCAGCAGCCGGTACCACGGACCGCCCGGGCCCCTGGCCGTCTCCAGCACCAGGAGCACCTGGGGATCCCCGTCATAGGGTGCGTACTGCGACACCCGTGCGACCACCTTCGCGCGGCTGCTGGGCTTCGCGCGGCCCACGGTGGGCAGTTCCACCCGGGCCGTCCACGCCCGGGTGTCGGTGGGGCCCGTGCCGATGGGCTTCGCCGCCGCCGGGGCGGCGGGCGTGACGGGGGCGCCGGCGGCGACCCCCGTGCTCAGCAGCGCCGCGAGGCCGAGGGCCACCGCGGCGGGGCGGGCCACGTGGGCCCGCCCCGGCATCCGTACCGTTGTGCGCGCCGGCATCAGCCGGTCACGCCGCCGCTGCGCCGCACCACCGGGGTGGTGCGCTTGATGCGCGTGGTCACGCTGTCACGCTTGGGGCCGAGGCCCGTGGCCGTGACGGTGGCCGTGTTCACCAGCTTGGTGGCCGTGGTGTTGGGGTTGACCCGCACCCGCATGGTCAGCGTGCGCGAGGCGCCCGCCTTCATGGTGCCCAGCGACCAGGTCACCACGCCGTTGCGGATGACCGCGCCGTTGGGGATGGCGACCAGGGTGAGGTTGGCCGGAACCAGGTCGGTCACCTGCACGTTGGTGGCGGCGAAGCTGCTGAGGTTCTTCACCACGATGGTGTAGGTGAAGACCTGCCCGGGCGACGCCGTGGCCGGACCCCGCTTGTCGATGCTGATGTCCGGGGTCTGGGTGACCGTCCCCGAGCCCTGGGCGATCCCGAAGTCGTTGTTCGGGTTGCCCTGGTTGGAGCGGATGGGCAGGTTGGTGCGGTTGACGGGGGTGGTGGCCGAGAACCCGCCCGGCACCGTCACCGCCACCGCGTACGTGCCCGGCAGCAGGTCGGGGAAGGTGTAGGTCCCGTTGGCCGCGGTCACCGTGGTCTGCGGGGCCACGGTCTGGCCGGTCCCCGTGGTGCCGGTGAGCGTCAGGGTGACGCCGCCGCGCTTGGCCTCGCCCTTGTCGATGATCTTGTTGCGGTTGGCGTCCACCCACACGGTTCCGGACAGCGGTGCGGGACGCACGTTGCCCACCGTGAAGGTGCCGGTGCCGTTCGCGGGCACCTGGACGGTGCCGCCGGGCGGGCTCACCGCCACCCAGCCGCCCTGCAGGATCTCGTCCACCCGCCACGTGCCGGCCGGCACGTTGGGCGTGGAGCTGGTCCCGTCGGTGAGGGTGCTGACGTTGTCGGAGTTGCCCTGCGGGTTGGTGATCCGGAAGCCCCAGTTGGCCACACCGGGCTCACCGGGATCGCGCACTCCATTGCCGTTGATGTCCTCGAACTTCACCAGCTGCAGGGTGCCGAGCTCGTCGGCGACGTAGAACGTGGCCGCGGCCTGCAGTTCGAACACGCTGCTGTTGGTGTTGAAGAACTGCACCTCGGCCGTGTACCGGCCGGGGATGGCGTTGGACGGCGGGCTCCACTTCTGGGTGCCCACGATGGGGGAGGACTGGCCCTGCACGTTCTGCGTGACGGGGCTGCCGATCGGCACGCCGTTCGGGTCGAGCACGCGGAAGGTGTAGTGGTCCGGGGTGGACGTGAACGTGATGTTGAACGTGAACGTCTGCGTTCCGGTCCCACGGCCCACCGCCTGCGGCGGACTGATGGTCCGATCCAGCGTGATGCCCGCGCCCAGGGCCCCGGTCGTGGCCACGAGCATCGCGACCATCGCCAAGACCACGGCGACGAGCAGTGAACGCAATCGGTGCGATGCGGACATTGTTCGGCTCCAGGTTTCGGTTCAGGACGGGCGACGATCGGAGCGCGTCCATCAGCGGAGCACATCCCGGGGGCCACCCGCACAACGGCAGTCCTCTGGTTCTGCCTTCAGTACTAGTTCCCTGCATACGGTGATGTCCAGGCCCGAACCATCAGGTCTTTGAAAGATCGGCAACGCCGATTGCAGCAAACGGGGGGTGCACGATGGGCCGCGCACCCGTTCTCGGCGTTTCCGCGCCTCGCGACGGGGGGCGGGCGCTTTGGCATTGTGCGCCCACATGCCCGAGCCGCCGTTGGCAGAAACATCCGGCATCCCGCCGTTTCCGCGCGACACGGTGGTGGTGCTGTCCACCGTGGACGGGGACGGCCCGTCGCTGATGCCCCTCACCGCCGCGCACCGGCTGGACCACCGGCGGGTGCTGTGCGGCCTCGCGCCCACACGTTCCACCCTCGCGCGCCTGCGGCGCAGGCCCGACTGCGCCCTGCTGGTGCTGGCGCGTGACGTGGCCGTGACCGCGCGGGGGAGCGCACGCGTGGTGGTCGATCCCATGCCGGTCACCGGGCTGGTGGCCGTGCTGGTGACGGTGCACCGCGCATGGGACCCGCGCAACGCGGCCACCATCGTGTCGGACGGGGTGCGCTGGGGCTGGGCGGACGCGGGGTCCGCCGCGCGTCACGAGGCGGTGCTGGCCGAGCTGGCCGAGCTGGCGGAGGCGAACAGCGACAGCTGGTGAGTGCCGGTGAGCCCGGCCACGCCCACGCCCAGCAGGCGGACGGGTCCGGGGCCTGCCGCCAGCACCTGCCGCACCAAGCGGCCCGCGTGCAGCAGGATCACCTCGGCGTCGTCGGTGGCCGCCGCCAGCGTGTGGGCGCGGGTGACCGTGCGGAACCGCGTGTCCCGCAGCTTGATGGTGACGGTGCGGGCGCACCGGCCCCGGGCCCGCAGGTGGCCGGCCACCTGCCCGGACATCTCGCGGCACCGGTCCATCAGCGCGTCCACGTCGGTGACGTCGCGGGCGAAGGTCTCCTCGGTGGAGATGGACAGGCGCGCGGCGGGCTGGGCCAGCACGGGCCGCGGGTCGATGCCGTGGGCGCGCTCCCACAACTGCATGCCCACCACTCCCGGCAGGGCCGCGGCCCGCTGCGCGGCCGGCATGGCGGCCAGCTCGCCGATGGTGGTGATTCCCAGCGCGTCCAGGCGCTGCACCGTGCGCGGCCCGGCCCCCGGCAGCGCACGCAGCGGAAGCGGCGCCAGGAACGCGGCCTCGGTGCCGGGCGGGACCATGGTGAGGCCGCCGGGCTTGTCCCGGTCGGACGCGATCTTGGCCACCACCTTGGTGGTGGCCACGCCCAGCGACGCCGACAGGCGCACCCGGCGGGCCACCGCCAGCTGCACGGCGCGGGCCTGCGCGGCCGGGTCCTGGGCGGTGAGCAGCAGGTATCCCTCGTCCAGCCCCAGTCGCTCCACCACGTCCACCTGGTCGCCCACCACCTCCCACACCCGTTCTGACCAGGATCGGTACTCCTCGATGTCCGGCCGGATGAACACCACGTCGGTGCATCGCCGTCGGGCCTCCGCGCAGCTCATGGCCGAACGGACGCCGTGGGTGCGCGCCGCGTAGTTGGCGGTGGCCACCACGCCCCGCCCGTCGGGATCGCCGCCCACCACCAGCGGCCGGTTGCGCAGGTGCGGGTTGCGGTGCATCTCCACCGCGGCGAAGAACGCGTCGAGGTCGAGGTGGGCGATCACCCCGCAACCCTGGCATCAGGGCCGGTCGTCGTTTGGCGCGGGTGGCGCATCCGCGTCAGAATGCAGCAAAGCCTCATTTGCCCACACGAATCGAGGACGTCTCAGAGTGGCCACCCGCCCCGACACCTTCACGCCCGCCGAGCTCGCGGCCTGGCGCGGCATGCTGCGGGCCAGTTCCCGGCTGCTGAACGAGCTGGACGAGGAGCTGCAGCGCACCGAGGGCATCCCGCTGTCCTCGTACGAGGTGCTGATCCTGCTGGCCGACGCCCCCGAACAGCGTCTGCGCATCTCGGACATCTCGGGCTCCAGCATCCTCTCGCTGTCCGGCGTGAGCCGCCTGGTGGACCGGCTGGTGCGTGACGGCTACGTGGAGAAGGTGAAGTGCGACCAGGATCGGCGCGGGGCCTTCGCGGTGCTCACCGCCAAGGGCGCGAAGGTGCTGTCCACCGCCAGGACCACGCACCGCCGCGGCGTGCGGCGGCGGTTCTTCGACCTGCTCAGCGACGACGAGGTGCGCGAGCTGGGCGGCGTGTGGCGGCGGCTGGGGTCCGGGGAGCCCGAGGAGTAGGCGCGGAGCCGCAACAAGAAAGTCGCCCCGTGCATCGCATGGGCGCATTGAAGACTGGCGCATGCGCCCGTTGCCTTGAAGCCACGGCGAAAGAACGCCCTTCTGACCGCATTGGCACATTGAAGCCGCCGCCTGAGCCCGCTTTGCCCTAGGCGCTCCACTCGCGTCCGACGGGTGCGAACCGGTACGGGCTGGCGTTGCCCGCGCCGGCGCCGCGCAGCACCCGGCCCAGCCGCATGTCGGCGTGGAAGGCCGTCCAGCCGGCCCGCTCCTCCTCCTGCAGGCGCCGGCGCAGCACGTCGTAGGCCTCGCGGCCGGCGATGAACGCCTCGCCCGCCATGCCCTCGCCGGGATGGGCGTCGGGATGATGCTCGCGGGCGTACGCCCGCCACGCGCCCGCCAGGCGGGCCTCGGTGAGGGGCCCCCCGTGCACTCCCAGCAGCGTTGCGGCGCTCGAGGTGTTCATGGACCCACGGTACGACCGCGGCCATGTGCGGGGTCACCCCCGGTGGGACGGGCCGTTCATGCAGGTCGGGAGCGCCGGCCCGTCGGAACGGGCGGGGCGGGGGGTGCGGCTAACTGACCGTCCGCATCAGCTCGTCCAGGGTGGTGAGGCCCTTCAGCACCTTCCGCAGGCCGTCCTCGCGAAGGGTGATCATGCCCTCCTTGCGGGCCTGCCGGCGGATCTCCTCCGAGGAGGCCCGTCGCACCGTCAGCTCCTCGATCTTCTCGCTGTTCATCAGCATCTCGTACACGCCGAGGCGCCCGCTGTATCCCGAGCCCCCGCACTTGTCGCACCCCACCGCGCGCGGCACGGTGATGGGGTCGGGGAGGTCGTCCGGGATGTCGTTGTCACCGATGATCTCCCGCAGCCTGTCCAGCGTGAGCTGCTCGCCCACCCGGCAGTGCTGGCAGGTCTTGCGGGCCAGCCGCTGGGCGAGGACGCCCAGCACCGCGGACGCGGACAGGAACGGCTCGATGCCCATCTCGGTGAGGCGGGTCATGGCGCTGGCCGAGTCGTTGGTGTGCAGCGTGGCCAGCACGAGGTGGCCGGTGAGGGCCGCCTCCATGGCGATCTGGGCGGTCTCCCCGTCGCGGATCTCACCGATCATCACGCAGTCCGGGTCGGATCGCAGGATGGCGCGCAGCCCGGCGGCGAAGGTGACGTGCGCCTTGTGGTTGACCTGCATCTGGTTGACGCCGTTCAGCCGGTACTCGACCGGGTCCTCCACGGTGATGATCTTGCGGTCGGGGGTGTTGAGCTTGTTCAGGGTGCCGTACAGGGTGGTGGACTTGCCCGACCCGGTGGGGCCCGTCACCAGCAGGGCCCCGTAGGGCTTGCGGTAGCAGCGCTCCCAGGCGGCCAGCGTCTCGGGCGAGAAGCCGATGGTGGACAGGTCGAGCATCACGTTGCTGCGGTCCAGGATGCGGATGACCACGCTCTCGCCGTGCACCGTGGGCAGGGTGGCCACGCGCAAGTCCAGATGCTTGCCGTGCAGGATGAGGCCCACGCGGCCGTCCTGCGGGCGCCGCCGCTCGGCGATGTCGATCTCGGCCATGATCTTGATGCGGCTCACCACGCCGCGGGCCAGTTTGAGCGGCACCTGCGCCACCTGGCGCAGCACGCCGTCCACGCGGAAGCGCACCACCATCTCGTTGGGCTGCGGCTCGAAGTGCACGTCGGAGGCGCCCGAGTCGATGGCGCGCACGATCACCGAGTTCACCAGGCGCACCACGGGGGCGTCGTCACCCGCGGCCCGCAGGTCGTTCACGGCGCCGGCGTCGCCGTAGCCGTCCTCGTCGGTGGCCTCCTCCACCATCTCGGCGACGAACTCCTCCATCGTCGAGTGCTTGTTGAGGATGGCGGCGATCTCTTCGGGGAGGGCCAGCACCGGCCGGATGTCGCGGCCCGCCAGCATGCGCAGATCATCGATCGCGACCACGTTCTGCGGGTCCGACATGGCCACCTCGAGGCGGCCCTCGGAGTCCACGCGCAGCGGCACGGCGGCGTACCGGCGCTGGGCGCGCGGCTCGATCAGCTCCAGCGCGGCGGCGTCCAGGTTGGTGAGGACGGCGCGCTCCACGCCCAGGCGCTGCGCCAGGGCCAGGGCCATCTGCTCCCCGGTGACCTTGCCGTGGGCCAGGAGGAACTCGCCCAGGCGTCGCCCGTCGGCCTTCTGCTCCGCCAGGGCCCATTCGAGTTCGCCCGCGGTGAGGGCCCCCATGCGCACCAGCAGGTCGCCGAGCCGCGGCAGGCGCCGCGGATCCTGCGCGGCGGTCGTGTGCGGCTGCGCGCCGGTGCTCACGTCAAATTTCCCGTTTCCATCGAGGGAGTCAGCATCCCCACATCGGCCGACTCGCCCACGAGTTGAGCAGCGGGAACCGGGCCGGGTGTACTAAGGTCCGTTGGACGAATTTTCGAGAGGCAACGCCGCCACGGCGGCTCGGATCAGGAGACGGACCCACGGCGAAGGAGAAGGAAGAGGCCATCGAGGTGGAGGGCGAGGTCACCGAGGCCCTCCCGAACACGATGTTCCGCGTTGTCCTGGACAACGAACACGAGGTGCTGGCGCACATGGCGGGCCGCATGCGCCGGTTCCGGATCCGCATCAACCCCGGCGATCGCGTGCGGGTCGAGCTCTCCCCCTACGACCTCTCAAGAGGTCGCATTGTCTACCGCGAGCGTTAGCTCGCGGTTCGGCTTTTCAGAGGGTTGACCTCGCAGGGATCCGCTCCGGATGGCGGGTCCGGCGAGTTCACCGTCACCACCGCGGCTTGCGCCTGCCTGGTCACAGGTCGAACCTCGCCGTCCGTGGCTCGGGGGACTCACACCCTGCACCATCCCCAATTTGGGGCGCAGCCGCGTCCGGGATTGCGGAGACTTCGACATGAGGCGTGGACCCGCCCGCATGGGCGAGTCCTGAGCGTCCGGCTCGCCGGGTCGGCGAGCGGCATAAACGCGCACCGCCGCCCGGTGGGCGGGCCGTTCGCCACACCCGAAAAACAGCGCTGACAAGCCCCGTCTAGTACAGCGCCTGCGCCAGCCGCTTCCGGAACCGAACGGTGAGCGGGTGATGCTCGCCCAGGGCCCCGAAGGCACCCACCATTACCGCGCGCAGGGCGTCGCGGCGGTCGTCCTTGGCGCCGCGGACGGCGTCGAGCAGGTGGGTGAGCGCCTGCTCCCAGCGCTCGTCCTCCACGGCCTGCAGGCCCGCCATCACGTCCGGGTCGGTGTCACCGGCCAGGCGCACGCGCGCCAGCATGCCCGCCGCGGCGGGGTCGAAGGAGATGGGGGTGAGGAGGTCCTCGAGCTCATCGGTGCGGCCATCGGCCAGCAGCAGGCGCGCCAGGCCCAGGCGGGCGCCGGTGTGCCCGGCGTCCAGCGTGATGGCCTGCCGCAGCGAGTCCTCGTCGCCCTCGGCCGCAAGACGGTCGGCCTTGGAGGGCACCAGCCGGGTGATGAAGGCGTCCACGGCCTGCTGACCCTGCATCCCCACGAAGCTGCTCACCGGCGCACCGTCGCGGAAGGCGGTGACGAACGGGATGCTCTGCACCCGGTACTCGCGGGCGAGGGCAGGGTTCTCGTCGATGTTCACCTTCACCAGCTCCACGTCACCCTCGTGCCGGGCCACGGCGGCCTCCAGCACCGGGGTCAGCTGGCGGCACGGGCCGCACCAGGGCGCCCAGAAGTCCACCACCACCGCGACGTCGCGGGACCGCTCGATGACGTCCTGCGCGAACGTCGCATCCGTGCTGTCCACCGCCTCACCCCTCCGCTCTTCGCCCCGACACGAAACCGGGGTACAGGCTAGCGAAGGGGAAGCGCGTGCCTCAGGCGGCCCGTTCGTTCTCCACGGGCGGCTGGCAGAGGGGGCACGGCGTCCAATGGTGCGACAGGTAGCGCCACGGGCCCCGCACCACGTCACGGACGGGTCCGTGCAGTTCGCGGGCGTACGCGCAGTCGGCGCGGTGGTAGTGCGTCCACTCGCCGTTGGACAGGCGAGCCACCCAACCGGTGGCCGCGTCGGCCTGAGCGGTCGGGAACTTCAGTGTTGCCATCACCCCTCCTCGGGGGTTTCCGCGAGCGACTCGGACCGCGCTCGCAACGCTTCGCTGCTCATTCAGCTCACCTCGACGGTAGCGCACCCGGACTTGAGCGGCGGCGACACCCGGGTGTTGGTTACGCTGCCTCGGCGATGAGCGACGCCCAGTACATCTACGTCATGCACCGGCTCCAGAAGGTGCACCCACCGGACAAGGTGGTTCTCAGCAACATCTCGCTGTCCTTCCTGCCCGGCGCCAAAATCGGCGTGCTGGGCGCCAACGGCGCGGGCAAGAGCACCCTGCTGCGCATCATGGCCGGGCTGGACACCGCCGTCTCCGGCACCGCCCAGCTGGCGCCCGGCGCCACGGTGGGGCTGCTGGAGCAGGAGCCGCAGCTGGACCCCGCCAAGGACGTGCGCGGGAACATCGAGGAGGGCCTGGCCCACCAGCTGGAGCTCACCACCCGGTTCGAGGCCATCAGCGCGCGGCTGGCCGAGCCCATGGAGCCCGACGAGATGGAGCGCGTCCTGGCCGAGTTCCAGGAGGTGCAGGACGAGATCGAGCGACTGAGCGCCTGGGACACGCAGCGCAAGCTGGACGTGGCCATGGACGCCCTGCGCGTGCCCCCCGGCGACGCGGACGTCACCACGCTGTCCGGTGGCGAGCGCCGCCGCGTGGCCCTGTGCCGCCTGCTGCTGTCCGCACCCGACCTGCTGCTGCTGGACGAGCCCACCAACCACCTGGACGCCGAGTCGGTGGCCTGGCTGGAGCGCCACCTGGACGAGTACCCCGGCACCGTGGTGGCCATCACCCACGACCGGTACTTCCTGGACAACGTGGCCGAATGGATCCTGGAGCTCGACCGGGGCCGGGGCATCCCCTACAAGGGCAACTACTCGGAGTGGCTCGAGCAGAAGCAGCTGCGCCTGCAGCACGAGGAGAAGAAGGAGTCGGCCCGCCAGAAGGCGCTGGCCCGCGAGCTGGAGTGGGTGCGCTCATCGCCCAAGGCGCGGCAGGCCAAGAGCAAGGCGCGCCTGGCCAGCTACCAGCGGCTGCTGGAGGAGGAGGGCTCCGAGCGGGTGCGCACGGCGGAGATCCGCATCCCGGCCGCGCCCCGCCTGGGCGACCTGGTGCTGCGCGCCGACGGGCTCGGCAAGGGGTACGGCGAGCGCCTGCTGTTCGAGGACCTCAGCTTCGACCTGCCGCAGGGCGGCATCGTCGGGGTGATCGGTCCCAACGGTGCCGGCAAGACCACGCTGTTCCGCATGATCGCCGGGCAGGAGACCCCCGACGCGGGGGAGCTGCGCCTGGGCGACACCGTGCAGGTGTCGTACGTGGACCAGTCACGCGAGGGCCTGGACGGCGGCCGCACCGTGTGGCAGGAGGCCAGCGGCGGGCTGGACATCATCAAGCTGGGCGGTCGCGAGGAGATCAACTCGCGCGCGTACCTGTCCCAGTTCAACTTCCGCGGCACCGACCAGCAGAAGCCCGTGGATCAGCTGTCGGGGGGTGAGCGCAACCGGCTGCACCTGGCCAAGCTGCTGGCCGCCGGCGGCAACCTGCTGCTGCTGGACGAGCCCACCAACGACCTGGACGTGGACACCCTCCGCGCGCTGGAGGAGGCGCTGCAGTCGTTCTCCGGGTGCGTGATGGTCACCAGCCACGACCGCTGGTTCATCGACCGCCTGGCCACCCACATCCTGGCCTTCGAGGGCGACAGCCAGGTGACCTGGTTCGAAGGGAACTTCCAGGAGTACGAGCAGCACCGGCGCCGCACCCTCGGCGACGAGGCCGCCCAACCCCACCGCATCACGTACCGCCGCCTCAGCCACCCCTGACGCCCCCACCCGACCCCCCCGAGGGGCCAGGGTGCAACCCACCGCATGCCGGGCGCGCAGGAGTTGGGAAAAGCGCAGAGTATGTCGTGCCCGAGCCGACGTCGGATGCGTCGGTCGCCCTGCCGGGCAGGGTCGGGCGCACGGACGCTCCAAGGAAAGGGTTCCGCCGAAAATGACGTCACTCCGCCGCGCAGTCATCGCCACCCCCATCGCCCTCGCCGGTCTGGCGGGCTTCGTCGGTTCCGCGGCGGCAGCGCCGGCCCCCGACGTGTCGGTGACGGTCACCGGCCCCAGCTCGCTCACGGCCTACGAGCCCGGCACCTGGACCACCCACGTCACCAACACCGGCTCCGTGAACATCCCGGTGGCCGACATCGTGGTGGACAACCCGCTGTTCCAGCGGCTCAACATCGCCCCCAACCGGATGCCCGCCAACGGCGTGCTCATCCCCGGGGCCACCCTGGACTACACGCAGACCGGCCGTTTCGGCGCCGAGGTCTGTGCCGGCGACAAGAGCGCCGTGGGCTTCGACGCCACCGTGCACCTCACCACGGGCGCCACCCCCACCCCGGCCGACGAGACGGCCACGTTCTACTCGCCCATCAAGAACTGCCTGGTGGACATCGCCATCACCAAGGCCGGCGACCAGGCCACCTACACGCAGGGCGACGCGGTCAACTGGACCATCACCCTCACCAACCGCGGCACCACCTGGGTGCCGATGAAGGACATCACGGTGGGCGACCCCATGATCGCCAACCTGGTCACCAGCGACGCCCCCGGCGACGGCTGGCTGGCCCCGGGCGCCGTGGTGCACTACAAGGGCTCGGTGAGCTCGGAGGGCCACTGCGGCACGCTCAGCAACGTGGCCACCGCGTCCATCAGCGCCGACTACGGCCTGGCGGACATCAACAACTCCAACAACCTGGCCACCGGCCTGGTCACCATCACGGGCGGCACCTGCGTCACGACCCCGCCCACCGACACCCCGAGCACCCCGGTCACGCCGGCCGTGGTCCCGGCGGTGCACACCGTGCAGTGCCCGGCCACCACGCTGAAGGTGCGCGTGCGCGCCGCGGCCCGGGCCAAGGCCGGCGCCGTCACCACCGTGGTGCTCACCGGTACCAACAGCGGCTCGGCGGACGCGAAGAACGCCATGCTGCGCTACCGCGTGCCGTCGGGTGCGGCCCTGCTGCGGGTGCCCTCCGGCGCCACCCTGCGCGGCGGCGTGCTGCAGGTGGAGGTGGGCACGCTGGCCCCGGGTGCCTCACGCACCGTGGGCCTGCGCCTGGCGCTCAGCAGGTCGGCGGCCAAGCGCACCCACCGCGCCACCATGACGGCCACCTGCGCGGCCGGGGCCTCCACCCTGGTGCGCACGGCCGTCACCCCGGCGCCCAGCGTGGTGCTGCCGGCCGTCACCGGCTGATTTCAACCCGCACCATCGAGCAGGTCACGGGGCGCCCCACGGGGCGCCCCGTTCACGTTCCGGCCATGCCCCGCTGACCGCACCGCCGAGACCGGTGCACGGGCCGGAGAACCGATCGGTTTCGCATGCCTAGAGCGGCAGGTCCGACACCGGCGAAGTGCGGCATTCCAGCACTCGAAATCTGCGGGATTCCACGATATCTCCGAAATCCTCATGCAATCTCGGTGCGGTCTATTCCTTCGGGTAGCCGCGTGCTCCCCCGCCGGTGGTTCTTGATGGCAACACGCGACGGCACGATAGTCGTGAACACTGCGACCGGGCCGCCCGCTGGCCCGTGTGATGAGGAAGGAACTTCATGCGCACCCACAGGTCCACGGCGTTTCGTCGGCTCGGCCTGACCATCGTTCCGGCGGCGCTGGCCGCAATGGCCTTCGCCGGAACCGCGTCCGCCAACGGCCCCACCTGCGTGGCGCCGTCCGACGTGATCGCGTTCAGCAACAACGTCACGTTGCCGGTCTGCAAGCCCGACCTCGAGCTGAGCAAGCAGGGGCCCGCCACGATCACGCCCGGGATGGTGACCTGGAAGATCATCGTGTGGCACGCGGGGTACCCCGGCGCGGCCGACCCGATTGGAGCCACGGTCGGCATCCCGCTCTCGGCCATTCATGTGAACGATCCCGCGCTGGGCGCGTTCGACATCAAGCCCGACCCCGACTACGGCGTCCCGGCCGACGGGATGCTGTACCCCAACCGCGCGGTCGTCTACACGGTGCAGCAGCGCTTCACCGCGAAGATCTGCGCGAAGGCCAGCGTCAGCAACACGGCCGACATGACCGTGGACGTGGCCCAGTCGGACACCTCCAACGACACCGACACCATCTCGGTGCCGGTCAGCTGCACGGCCGACCTGGCCATCAGCAAGGTGGCCAACAGCGCCTCGTACGCGCCGGGCGACCCGATGAAGTGGACGGTCACCGTCACCAACACCGGCAACTCCGATGTGCCCGTGAGCCGCATCAAGGTCGATGACAACGGCGCGTCGCTGACGCCCGCGGCCGGCAACCCCGGCGACGTCCTGGCGCCGGGCGGCACCATGTCGTACCAGGCCACGTCCGACGCGGCGGCCAGCGCGTGCGGCACGGTCAGCAACACCGCCACGGTGGCGCTGACGGGTGCCGGAGCCGTGGACGCCAACGCGGGCAACAACTCGGCCACCGCCACCACCCAGGTGAACGGCGGCACCTGCGCCACGACCCCGCCGGTGGAGCAGCTCACGGGCAGCCCGTCGCCGGCCACCATCACCGGCACCCCGCAGCCCGCGGTGTGTCCCAAGACGGTGGTGCGGGTGGTCATCGCCGCGGCGAGGCGTCCGTTCGCCGGTCAGGTCTCCACCGTGGGCCTCGCCGTGACCGCGCGCACCGACGCGCAGAACGTGCGGCTCACGTACCGGCTTCCCGCCGGCTACGTGGTGGACTCCCGTCCCGCCAACGTGCGGATGCGCCACGGCGTGGTGATCGTGAACTTCGGAACGCTCTCCAAGGGCACCACCAAGCACCTCACCCTGGGCGTGCACCTGCTGCGCAGCGCGGTGGGACGCCGTCAGCACGCGGCATCGGTGTCGGCCACCTGCGCCACCTCGGCGTCGGCGACCCTCCCGGCCAGCGTGCGTCCGCTGGTGAGCGGTGTGAAGCCGGCCGTCACCGGGTAGTCACTCCCTGACGACGATGCGGGTCCGAGGGGCCGGTTCCTTGCGAACCGGCCCCTCGTCGTTTGGGGGCCCGCCCCGAAGCACACAGATTCAGCGGTTCGGCGGCGTCGGGTCTTGATTGCGACCGCCGTGTGGTCTTCAGATCGACCCTCGTGCCCGGTTGGAGGACGAAACCGAGGAGAGGGCCCCCAATGGTTCACCGGACGCGTCGTTCATGGCGCTGCCTGCTCGTGCTGGCGAGCGTCGCGGTTCCCGTGGTCGCGATGTCCGCGACCGCGGACACCACCCCGACACCCGACCCGCATGCGCTGCACGTGAAGCCCACCGCCGACTGCACGCTGCCGGGCGGCAGGAATGGCCTGCTCGCGTACTTCGGGTATGACAACCCGAACTCGCAGAGGGTCACCATCCAGCACGTCACCAGCGTGTTCGTGTCGCCGAGCGTGAGTCAGACCGTCGCCACCAACTGGTTCAATCTGCGACGCCAGACCAACAAGGGGCCCACCACGTTCGCGCCTGGCCGGCATCCCGGAGTCGTGACGCTGGATATGGCGCCCGACCAGGTCGTGACGTGGAGGCTCGCGACGATCTACGGGGACATCGTGGGGTTGTTGCACCCGGTCGTCGTCGTCCCCCACACCGCGTCAGCCTCGGCAGCCACCAAGCGGTGTCTGCCCAACATGGTGGTCAGCATCACCCGCCCGGTGACGGTGGGACGCCCCGCACCCGTGATCGTCGCCGTGAAGAACAACGGGTACCCCGACATCTCCCCAGGGCTGCAGGCCGCAATCGGCACGCCGGTCAGCTCAATCCACACCCGGCTGACATCGCTGGACCAGACCCTCTCGCCCGACGCGTCCTCCGTGCCGAGTGACGGGCGACTCATGCCCGGCGACGTGCTGATCTACACCCTGGACCCCGCCCTCGGGTGTACCACCGGCAACCTGGAGGTGACCACGGCGCTCACCGATGGCTCGGACTACCGCGCCGCCGACAACGTCGCCACGACCGCGGTGGGGCCCGGCGACGGCTGCCACCAGAATCTGGCCCTGGGGCTCATCCCCGATGTGGGGGTCGCGATCCCCGGCAGCACCGTCAACTGGACCGTCCCGGTCACCAACACCGGCGGGTCTGCGGTGCGCGTGGAGGACATCCACCTGGTGTCGCCCGAGCTGGGCCAGCTCGCGCCGGCGCCCGGCACACCGGCCGGCGGCCTGCTTGCCCCGGGACAGCGCATCGACTTCATCGCGTCCGCCGTGGTGGGTGACGCCCAGTGCGGCACCCTCTCCGCCCACGTGAGCGTGTCGCTGGGATCCGACACCACCCCCGACGTGGCACGCGACGTCAACCCTGCCGACGACAGCGCCTCGGCGGATGTGAAGGTCGCCTGTCCGGAGATCCAGGTCCCCTCCGATGGGTCCCCCGCACAGCCTCAGCTGGTGTGGGGCCGGCCGTGACCGGGTAGTCACTCCCCGACGACGATGCGGGTCCGAGGGGGCCGGTTCTTCGAGAACCGGCCCCTCGTCGTTGATCCGGCGGTGTGAGGTCGCCAAATTCGCCGAGCCGTCTGCGGTGTGCGCGAATCGTGACTAGGGTTGCCGCTCGGACCGACCCCCGTGCCGGGCAGTGGCAACCAAAGGAGCGCCCCTATGAGTGACCGGACGCGCCGCACGCGGCGCCGCACGATCCCGATGATGGTGCTGGCCGGCTCAGCGCTGGCAGTCCCCGCGGTCGCGACATCCGCCCCCGTGACCCCCACCGCCGACTGCACCATGCTGGGCGGCAAGGACGGCCTGGTGGGCTACTTCGGGTACGACAACCCGAACCCCGACACCGTCACCATCCCCGTGCGCCGCACGGGTGACGGCAACAACTTCTTCACCCCCACTCCCAGCAACCGCAAGCAGCCCACCGACTTCGCGCCGGGGCGGCACCCGGGCGTGGTGAAGGTGGACATGTTCCCGGACCAGACGCTGACCTGGACGATCACCAACCCGGGTGACACCACGCCGCAGAACGCGGCCGTGTCCCAGGCCACCAAGCGGTGCCTGCCCAACCTGAAGATCAGCATCACCGGCCCGCCCACGGGCACGGTGGGGCAGACCGGCACCTGGACCGTCACCGTCACGCACGACGGCTACCCGGACATCTCGCCGGAGCTGCAGCCCGACGTGGGCATCCCGGTGAGCTCGGTCGTCACTAAGGTCCCGGGGATCAGCGACACGCCGCTGACGCCGGACAGCACGTCCAAGCCCCCGGATGAGCTGCTCAAGCCCGGCCAGTCGCTCACCTACACGGTGACGGGTCCCATCACGGGTCAGTCGTGCGCCACGGGCAGCATGGACCAGACGGCCACCACGGGCCTCTCGGACCGCCCCGAGGCGAACACCGCCGACAACACGGCCACCGCCACCACCACCGTGGCCGGCTGCCAGGTGGACCTGGGGGTGGGCATCACGCCCAGCGTCGCCACCACGACCCCGGGCAACAGCATCACCTGGACCGTCCCGGTGACCAACACGGGCAACTCGCCCGTGAACATCGCGGACATCCACCTGGTCGCGCCGACCCTGGGCAACCTCGCCCCGGCGCCGGGCACGCCCACCACCGGCGTGCTGGCCCCCGGGCAGAGCATCGGCTTCGTGGCCTCCACGTCGGTGACCGCCGCCCAGTGCGGCACCGTGCCCGCCAGCGTGCGGGTGGCGGTGGGTGGCGACAGCACGCCCGCCTCGGGCCGTGACGTCAACCCGGCCAACGACAGCGCCTCGGCCAGCGTGGTGGTGGTGTGCGGCGCGCCGGTGACCCCCTCGGGCACCGGTACGCAGTCCGGCCAGACCTGCCCCAAGGCGGCCATGTCCGTAGCCGTGCTGGGCACGCGCCGCGTGGTGGCCGGGCAGATCACGGGGATCACCCTGCGGGCCGCCAACCGCTCGAAGTCGGCATCGGCCACCAACGCGGTGCTGCGGTACCGCGTGCCGCAGCAGGTGACCCTCACCGGCCTGCCCGCCGGCGGGTCGCTGGTGAACGGCGTGCTCACCGTGAAGCTCGGCACCCTGGCGCCCGGGGCCTCCCGGTCGGTGCGGGTGTCCCTGCACGTGGCCCGGGGCGCGCACACCGCGGCCCAGCACACCGCGAGGGTGACGGCGTCGTGTGGCGTGGCCATCACCGGCCGTCTGGCCATGGCGGTGAGCCCCGTGGGCGCCGGGGGCATTCCGAGCGTCACCGGCTGACGCACCGGAGGTCCCGAACCACACGCTGCGACGGCCGGGCACAACCGCCCGGCCGTCGCGCTTCGATAGCCTGTCGGGGAATCGGAAAACTCGACACAGGAGAGGCCTGTGACAGCGATCCCCGACCCGTTCACGGCACGCGACACCCTCCAGGTCGGCGGTGCGACACACGTCGTCTACCGCCTGGACCGGCTCGACGCCGACCTGTCGCGGCTGCCGGTGACGGTGAAGATCCTGCTGGAGAACGTGCTGCGCAACTGCGGGCGGGGCTTCGTCACCGAGGATGATGTCCGGGCCCTGGCCACGTGGACGCCCAACTCGGGCGTGGCCACCGAGGTGCCCTTCATGCCCGGCCGCGTGGTCCTTCAGGACTTCACCGGCGTGCCGTGCGTGGTGGACCTGGCGGCCATGCGTGACGCGATGCGCGAGATGGGGGGCGACCCCAACCGCATCAACCCACTGGTGCCCGCCGATCTGGTGATCGACCACTCGGTGCAGGTGGACCGCGCCGGTGACACCCAGGCCTTCGCCGACAACGTGGCAATCGAGTACTCGCGCAACGGCGAGCGCTACGCCCTGCTGCGCTGGGCGCAGCAGGCCTTCTCCAACTTCCGCGTGGTGCCGCCCGGCACCGGCATCGTGCACCAGGTCAACCTGGAGTACCTGGCGCCCGTGGTGGACGCCCGCGAGGTGGACGGCGAGAGCGTCGCGTTCCCCGACACGCTGGTGGGCACCGACTCCCACACCACCATGATCAACGGCATCGGCGTGCTGGGCTTCGGCGTGGGCGGCATCGAGGCGGAGGCCGTCATGCTGGGCCAGCCGCTGTCGCTGCCCACCCCCGTGGTGATCGGCCTCAAGCTCACCGGCTCGCTGCCGGCCGGGGCCACCGCCACCGACCTGGTGCTCACCGTCACCGAGATGCTGCGCAAGCACGGCGTGGTGGGCAAGTTCGTGGAGGCGTTCGGCGCCGGCCTGTCCTCGCTATCGCTGGCCGACCGGGCCACCATCGCCAACATGTCGCCCGAGTTCGGGGCCACGGCCACGATCTTCCCGGTGGACGCCGAGGCCCTGAAGTACATGGAGGTCACCGGCCGGTCCCAGGAGGTCATCGCCCGCACCGAGGCCTACTGCAAGCTGCAGGGCCTGTTCCGCACCGACGACACGCCCGACCCGGTGTACGACGAGACCCTGGAGCTGGACCTGGGCACCGTGGTGCCCAGCCTGGCCGGGCCGCGCCGCCCGCAGGACCGGGTGCAGCTGCCGGACGTGGCCTCCGAGTTCAAGGCCAACTACCCCGACGGGCTCGGCGCGGACGGCTACGCCCCCGTGCAGGTGGGCGCCAACGGGGACAGCTTCCCGTTCTCCTCCGGTTCGGTGGCCATCGCGGCCATCACCAGCTGCACCAACACCAGCAACCCGTCGGTGATGCTGGGCGCCGGCATCCTGGCCAAGAAGGCCGTGGAGAAGGGCCTCACCACCCCGCCGTGGGTCAAGACCTCCCTGGCGCCCGGGTCGCGGGCCGTGACCGGCTACCTGGAGAAGGCCGGCCTGCAGCCCTACCTGGACAAGCTGCGCTTCGACCTGGTGGGCTACGGGTGCACCACCTGCATCGGGAACTCCGGCCCCCTGGCCGAGCCCATCCAGAAGGCCATCGAGGACAACGGCCTGGTGGCCGCCGCGGTGCTCTCGGGCAACCGCAACTTCGAGGGCCGGGTGCACGCGCACGTGCGGGCCGCCTACCTGGCCTCGCCGCCCCTGGTGGTGGCGTACGCCCTGGCGGGCCGCGTGGACATCGACCTGGCCACCGAGCCGCTCGGCACGGGCAGCGACGGCCAGGCCGTGTACCTGCAGGACGTGTGGCCCACCCGCGAGGAGGTGGATGAGGCGCTGCGCACCACCATCACCCGCGACCTGTTCGAGTCCAGCTACGCCACGGTGTTCGAGGGCGATGAGACCTGGCAGACCCTGCCGGTGCCCAGCGGCGACACCTACACCTGGGACAACACGTCCACCTACGTGCAGCTGCCGCCGTTCTTCACCGACCTGGCCCCGGAGCCGGGCGACCTGGTGAACGTGGCCGGAGCGCGTGCGCTGGCGGTGCTGGGTGACTCCATCACCACCGACCACATCTCCCCGGCCGGCACCATCCCGGTGACCTCGCCCGCGGGCCTGTACCTGCAGGAGCACGGCGTCGCCCCGAAGGACTTCAACAGCTTCGGGTCCCGCCGCGGCAACCACGAGGCGATGATGCGCGGCACCTTCGGCAACATCCGCCTGCGCAACGCCCTGGCCGAGGGTAAGGAGGGCAACTGGACCAAGTACCTGCCCACCGGTGAGATCGAGCCCATCTACGACGCCTCCATGAAGTACCAGGCGTCCGGCACGCCGCTGATCGTGCTGGCGGGGGCCGAGTACGGCACCGGGTCCTCCCGCGACTGGGCGGCCAAGGGCACCCTGCTGCTGGGCGTCAAGGCGGTCATCGCCAAGTCGTTCGAGCGCATCCACCGCGGCAACCTGGTGGGCATGGGCGTGCTGCCCCTGCAGTTCCTGCCGGGGCAGGGCCACGAGGAACTGGGCCTGGACGGCACCGAGACCTTCGACATCCCGGGCATCACCACCATGGCGCCCCGTCAGGAGCTCACGGTGAACTTCACCCGCACCGACGGCTCCACCGGGAGCTTCCAGGCGCTGGCCCGCATCGACGGTCCCACCGAGCTGAACTACCTGCGCAACGGCGGGGTGCTGCCCACCGTGCTGCGCCGCATCTACCGCGAGAGCAGCGGCAACTAGCGGTCCCGCGCGCCGCCGTCCGCCGTCACGGGCGGGCGGCGGCGGGCACCGCCACCGGCGGCGTCAGCCGAACCGGCCGGTGATGTAGTCCTGGGTGCGCTGGTCCTTCGGCGCCCGGAAGATCTCCTCCGTGGCCCCGTACTCGCCCAGGATCCCGTAGCGGGCGCCCTCGCGCTGGTTGACCGTGAAGAACGCGGTGTGGTCGGACACGCGCGCCGCCTGCTGCATGTTGTGGGTCACGATCACGATGGTGTAGTCGCGCCGCAGCTCGCGCATGAGGTCCTCGATGGCCAGCGTGGAGATGGGATCCAGGGCCGAGCAGGGCTCGTCCATCAGGATCACCTCAGGCTCCACCGCGATGGCCCGCGCGATGCACAGCCGCTGCTGCTGGCCGCCGGACAGCGCGTAGGCGTCCTTGTCCAGCTTGTCCTTCACCTCGTCCCACAGGGCGGCGCGGCGCAGCACCTGCTCGATGCGCTCGTCGGTGACCTTCATGCCGTTGACGCGCATCCCGAAGGCCAGGTTCTCGCGGATCGACTTGGGGAACGGGTTGGGCTTCTGGAACACCATGCCGATGCGCCGGCGCACGTCCACCGCGTCGATGTCCGGGGCGTACATGTCCTCGCCGTGGAAGGTGATGGTGCCGTCCACGCGGGCGCCGGGGATGAGGTCGTTCATGCGGTTGAGGCAGCGCAGGAACGTGGACTTGCCGCAGCCGGAGGGCCCGATGAGGGCGGTGATCCGGTTCTGCTGGATTTGCATGTTGACGTCGTGCAGGGCCAGCACCGGGCCGTAGTGCACCTCAACGCCGGCGGTCTCGAACACCACCTGGACGGCGGCGGGAGCGGTGGTGGCGTCGGTGGTGTCGGTCATTCCGGGCGTGCGCGATGCGGACGCCATGAGGCGCTCGAACTCGATCGCGGTCAACGGTGAGTCTGACACAGCGTCTCCCTACCAGCGTCGTGTGAAGCGGTTTCTCAGCAGGATCGCCACGAGGTTCATGACGATGAGGGTGCCCAGCAGCACGATGATCCCGGCGGCGGCCAGGGGCCCCCACTTGGACTGCTGCGGCAGGTCCAGCCAGGTGTAGACCTGCAGCGGCATGGCCACCAGCGGCTGGTCGTTGGCGGCCACCGGGTTGAGGCTGGGCACCGTGGTGCTGAACGCCACGCCACCCACCACGATGAGTGGTGCGGTCTCGCCGATGGCCCGTGACATCGCCAGGATGGTGCCGGTGAGCATGCCCGGCAGGGCGGCGGGCAGGACCTGGCGGCGCAGCGCCTGCCAGCGGGTGGCGCCCAGGGCCATGGCGCCCTGCTCGATCGACACCGGCACCGCCCGGATGGACTCGCGGCTGGCGATGATGATGATGGGCAGCACCAGCACGCCCAGTGTGAGGCCGCCGGCCAGCAGCGACTTGTCGATGCCCATGATGGCCACGAAGAGGGCCAGCCCCAGCAGGCCGTAGATGATGGAGGGCACGGCGGCCAGGTTGGCGATGTTGAGCTCCACGAACCGGTTCACCGGGGGCCCCACCAGGGACCACAGCTCGGAGGCCCGCACGCCGGTGGCCCCCAGCGCGGCGCGCCAGCCCGTGATGGTGCCGGCGGCCAGCCGGCGCTCGTGGTTGCGCCGCCGCCGCATGGCGATCACCCGCAGCTCCTCGCGCGACAGCGGCGCGAACTTCTCCAGGTGGATGGCCGCCGCGAACCCCAGCGGCACGGCCACGGCCATGGTGATCAGCATCAGCACGATGGAGCCCTTCAACGCCGACAGGAAGCCGGCGCGAGCCGCGGAGGACGACGGCTTGCTGGACAGGAACTGCCAGTCCAGGTGCGTGATGCCGGTGTCCACCACGCCCCACACCAGCCACACCAGGGCGGCGAGGGCGACCAGCAGGGCGCCCAGCACGGCGCCGTGGAAGATGCGCTCACCGGGGCGGGCCCGGCGGCGCGCCAGCGGGCGGTGGGTGGGTGCGGCGGTGATGGCGTCGGTGGTCATGGGCGGCCTACTGGTAGACGGTGCGGAAACGGCGCACCACGGACAGGGCGACCAGGTTGATCACGAGGGTCACCACGAACAGCACCAGGCCGATGGCGAAGATGGACTGGTAGATCTCGGTGCCGCGGCTGGCCTCGCCCTTGCTGACCGCCACGATCACCGCGGTGATGGTCTGCACGCCGTGCACCGGGTTGGCCGTGAGGTTGGGCTGGGTGCCCGCGGCCAGGGTCACGGCCATGGTCTCGCCCACGGCGCGTGAGATGCCCAGCACGATCGATGCCATCACGCCCGACAGGGCGGCTGGGAACACGATGCGCATGGCCACCACGCGCTTGGTGGCGCCCAGCCCGTAGGCGCCCTCGCGCAGGATGGACGGCACGGCCCGGAAGGCGTCCTCCGACAGGGATGCGATGAGCGGCACGATCAGCAGGCCCACCACGATGCCCGCGGCCAGGGCGTTGAACGTCTGCTCCTTCGGGATGATGTGCAGCGTGTGCAGCGCCGGGGTGATCGACCCCAGCGCGAAGTAGCCCAGCACGATGGTGGGCATGCCCGCCAGCAGCTCCAGCACCGGCTTCACGATGGTGCGGGTGCGGGGACCGGCGTACTCGGACAGGTAGAAGGCCGAGCCCAGGCCGATCGGCACGGCCACCAGCGTGGCCAGCGCCGCGATCAGCAGCGACGCGGACAGCAGCGGCAGCACCCCGTACAGGTGCTCCACCGGGAACCATTCGGTGCCGAACAGGAAGTCGGTGGGGGACACGTGGTCCCAGAAGCCCGACCCCTCCTCGACGAGGGTGAACACGATGCCCACCGTGATGAGCACCGACACAAGGGCGGCCGCACCCAGCAGCAGCATGATCGTCTGCTCCAGGGGCCGGAACCGGCGGGTGCGAAGACCCGCCGGCGGTGCGCTGAGCGGTTGCGTGGCCATGGCCGGGTGCGCCTACCCCAGGGCCGTCAGGCTCTTGCTGATCTCGGCCTGGGTGGCCGGGACGAACTGGTTGTCCTTGGCCATGCTGATGGCGTTCTGCAGGTAGTACTTCACGAACGCCTTCACCTCGGGACGCGCCAGCGCCTTGGTGGACACGTAGATGTACAGCGGCCGCGACAGCGGGTAGCTGCCGTCGGTGATGGTGGCCGCCGAGGGCGCCACCCCGTTCACCGTGAAGTCGGTGAGCGTGTCGGTGTTGTCCTCGTAGTAGGAGTACCCGAAGTACCCCAGGCCGGCCTGCGAGCCCTGCACGGCCTTCACCGTGACGTTGTCGTCGGCCGAGGCCGAGTAGTCCTGGCGCGGCGGAAGGGCCTTGCCGGCGGCGTCCTTGCCCAGGACGGTGCCGTTGAAGAAGTCGTAGGTGCCGCTCTGCGAGTCGGGGCCGGCCAGCGACATCTTGGCGTCGGGGAAGCCACCGCCCGGCACCTGGTTCCAGTTGGAGATCGTGGAACCCTTCTTCCAGATGGCCTTCAGCTGGGCCAGGGTGATCTTGGGGCTGTCGCCCAGGGGGCCGCCCTTCTTGGTGACCAGCGTGATGCCGTCGGAGGCGACGCGGAACTCCTTGTAGGTGACGCCCGAGCCGGAGCACGCCTTGGTCTCGTCGGCGTTGATGCCGCGGGAGGCGTCGTTGATGTCCGTCTCGCCCTTGCAGAACACCTCGAAGCCACCACCGGTGCCGGAGGTGCCCACGTTGATCTCGACGTCCGAGTTGTCGCCGTTGAACTGCTCGGCCACGGCCGAGGTGAGCGGGCCCACGGTGGACGACCCGTCGATGGCGATCTTGCCGCTGAGCGATCCGCCCGACCCACCGGAGGACGAGCTCTTGGAGCCGCTGCCGCAACCGGCGACGGCGAGGCCCGTGGCGAGGGTCGTGGCGATGAGGGCCGCGGGGATGCGGCGGCGAGGGGATGAGGCCATGTGCGTGGTGGTCTCCTTGTGTGTGAACGCGCCCCGAACGCTCGCACAGGGGCACCCGCGGTCCCGTGACCCGCCTGTGTCTTCGATGTGAACACCGTGTGAACGGGGCGCCCGTGGGGCGGTGCGACACACCCGCGATACCCTTGTGTGGTGCGGCGCCCGTACGGGGCGCCCGGGCCGCAGCCCGCACCGACGGGAGGAGACGCACGTGATCGAGGTGGATGTCGCCGTTCTGGGCGGGGGCCCCGGTGGGTACCCGGCCGCCATCCGCGCCGCCCAGCTGGGCAAGTCGGTGGCGGTCATCGAGCAGGGGCGCCTGGGCGGCACGTGCCTCAACGTGGGCTGCATCCCCACGAAGGCCTGGGTGCAGAGCGCCCACGCCATGAAGGACGCGCACGGCACGTTCGCCCAGCTGGGCGTGCAGGTGGGCGATGCCAGCCTGGACTTCGGCCGGGTGCAGGCCAACAAGGCGGAGATCGTGGACCGCATGGTGAGCGGCGTGGAGGGCCTGCTGAAGGCCAACGGCATCACGGTGGTTGAGGGCCGCGGCCGCTTCACCGACGCCAACACCATCCAGACCGAGGGCGGCGAGACGGTGCGGTTCGCCAGCGCGGTCATCGCCACCGGGTCGCGGCCGTCGCGTCCCCCGGTGGAGGGCATCGACCACGCCCGCTGCGTGGACTCCACGGGCCTCCTGGCCGTCACCGAGGTGCCGAAGCGCCTGGTGGTGCTGGGCGGCGGGGTGATCGGCGTGGAGTTCGCCTCGGTGTTCAACCACTTCGGCTCCGAGGTGACCGTGGTGGAGATGCTGGACCACCTCATCCCGATGGAGGATGCGGACGCGGTGAAGGAGCTGGAGCGGGCGTTCAAGAAGCAGAAGATCGCCATGCACCTGGGCGCCCGGGCCACCGCGGTGGAGGAGACCGCCGAGGGCATGGTGTTGCGCTTCACCGACGCCAAGGGCGCCGACCAGCAGGTGGTGGGCGACCTGGTGCTGGTGGCCACGGGCCGGCGGGCCAACGTGGAGGACCTGGGCCTGGAGGCCGCCGGGGTCACCGCCGAGCCGGCGCGCATCCCCACCGACGATCACCGCCGCACCAACGTGCCGCACATCTACGCCGTGGGCGACGTGGCCGGCTACTGGCAGCTGGCCCACACCGCCTTCCGCGAGGGCGAGGTGGCGGCGGAGAACATCGCGGGCCACGAGGCCGTGATGGGCGGCGCGGTGCCGCGGTGCATCTACACCGACCCCGAGGTGGCGGCGGTGGGGCTCACCGAGGCCCAGGCCGTGGAACGCTTCGGCGCCGAGCGCATCCGCGTGGGCCGGTTCCCGTTCTCGGCCATCGCCCGCGCGGCGATGTTCGCCGACCGCACCGGCTTCGTGAAGACCATCCACGAGACCGAGCTCAACGAGCTGCTGGGCGTGGTGGTGGTGGGCATGTCGGCCACCGAGATCGTCAACGCCGGCGTGGTGGCGCTGGACTCGGAGGCCCGCATCGACACGGTGGGCGACTCCATCGCCGCGCACCCCACCCTGGCGGAGGCCCTCAAGGAGGCGGCCCTCATGGGCCTGGACCGGCCCCTGCACTGGCCGCCGGCCAAGAAGCCCGTCACGGCCTGAACGCACGGCGGTCCCGGGGTGCGCGCCCCGGGACCGTCACTCCCCGCCGGTCACCTCGAAGAGGTCGATGAGGGGGCCCAGCAGGTCGGGGTGCGCCGCGGCCACGCCGCCGGGCCGTTCCGCGGTGGGATCCAGCACTTGCCAGGCTCCGCCCGCCTCCTGCACCAACGCCAGCCCGGCGGCCCAGTCCCACACCTCCACGCCCCGCTCCAGGAAGCCGTCCAGCCGGCCGGCCGCCAGCCACGCCATGTCCAGCGCCGCGGCCCCGCCGCGGCGGATGTCGCGCACCCGCGGCATCACCTCGCACAGGCGCGCGGCCTGGCGGGCACGCTCGTCCGGCCGGTAGTTGAAGCCGGTGCCGATCAGGGCCTGATCCAGGCCGGCGGGCCGGTTGACGTGCAGGCGGCGCTCCCCAAGCCAGGCCCCGTGACCGCGCGCGGCCGTGAAGCACTCCTCGCGGCAGGCGTCCAGCACCACCCCCACCAGCGGTCCGTCGGCGTCGTGCGCGGCCACGCTGACGGCCCATTGCGGGATGCCCCACAGGAAGTTGGTGGTGCCGTCCAGGGGGTCCACGATCCACCGCACGCCGGTGGTGCCCTCGTGGGATGTGCCCTCCTCGCCCAGCACCCCGTCGTGGGGGCGCTCGGCGGCCAGCACGTCCATGATGGCCCGCTCGGCGGCCCGGTCGGCGTCGCTGACCATGTCCGTGGACGTGCTCTTGGTGTCCACGCCGTGGGCGGGCCCGCCGAAGCGCGGTAGCAGCTCGGCGGCGGCGGCGCGCGCGGCGCGCACCGCCACCCCCAGCAGGTGCGTGGGCGGGTTGGTCACCGCGCCATGCTGGCAGGTCGCCGGGGCGCGCGGGTCCGCTACCCTGCAGCGGGATGACCGACACCGCCGCCCTGGATCTGGTGGCCCCGCGCGGGTACTGCGCAGGGGTGGACCGGGCAATCGAGACCGTGGAGCGTGCCCTGCAGGAGCTGGGCGCGCCCGTGTACGTGCGCGGCGAGATCGTGCACAACCGCCACGTGGTGGACACCCTGGCCGCAAGCGGCGCGGTGTTCGTGCCCACCGAGCTGGAGGTGCCCGAGGGCGCCACCATCATTCTCTCCGCACACGGCGTGGCGCCCGACGTGTACGCCAACTGCCGCGACCGGGGCCTGCGGGTGATCGACGCCACCTGCCCGCTGGTGAGCAAGGTGCACGCCGAGGTGCGGCGCTATGCGCAGCGGGGCGCCACCGTGCTGCTGGTGGGCCACGCCGACCACGACGAGGTCATCGGCACCCGGGGCGAGGCCGCCGAGCAGGTGATCGTGGTGGAGGACACCCAGCAGGCGCGCACGGTGGAGGTGCCCGACCCCGAGCGCATCGCCCTCACCACCCAGACCACGCTGTCGCTGGATGACACCGCCGAGATCGTGCGCATCCTGCGTGAGCGCTTCCCCGCGTTGCAGGTGCCGCCGAAGGGCGACATCTGTTACGCCACCCAGAACCGGCAGGACGCGGTGAAGTCGGCGGTGGCCGACGGCGCCGACCTGGTGCTGGTGGTGGGCTCGCAGAACAGCTCCAACTCCAACCGCATGGTGGAGGTGGGCGCGGCCTCGGGGGCCGAGGCCCACCTCATCGAGAACGCCGCGGCGGTCGACCCCGCCTGGCTGGAGGGCAAGCGCCGCGTGGCGCTCACCGCCGGCGCGTCGGCCCCGGAGGTGCTGGTGCGCGAGGTGGCCGAGATGCTGGCCGACATGGGCTACCTGCGCATCGGTGCCGAGGCGCCCAGCGCCGAGGGCGTGGTGTTCGCCCTCCCCCGCGAGGTCCGGCCCTAAAGGGCGCCGAGCCACAACGAGAAAGGCGCCCCGTGCAGTGCATGGGCGCATTGAGACCGGGCGCATGCGGCCGTTTATGAGAAGCCCGAAGCGCCGAGCCGCGATCTGAACTGCGCTCCGCTCAGTGCATGGGCGCATTCGGAGCGCGTGCGCCCCGGCTGCGCTTACGGCCCGTCCACGGTGAGGAACACCGGGCCGGTCACGCGCAGGTCCGGGTCCACGCGGGCGGCCAGCTGCCCCGCGTCCAGCGCCAGGCGGGGGTCCACCTCCACATCCACCGGCTCCCCGTCATCGCCGGCCGGCACCGGGATCCCGGCCGCCTCCAGCCAGCCGGCCCACAGGCGCACGCAGTCGCGGTGGCAGGTCTCCGGCGAGTCCTGGCCGTCGGCGTTCTTGATGGGGCTGAACTGCTGGGCGCGGTCGATCTCCACCGTCATCGACGCCTCGGCGAAGGCGAGCGCGTCGAAGATGAACGTCTCGAACTTCACCGCGTTGGGCTCCTCGGGGTCCACCGCCCGCCCGTCGGCATCCACGTGCGGCACCCGCTTCACCGCGCGATGGAACGGCAGCCGCGTGCCGCCCTCGGTGAGCTCCCAGGCGAAGGCCACCTCGATGCAGTGCGTGGCAACGTTGCCCGCCCACAGCAGCAGGCCGCCGTCGTCGTCGGTGGCCGCCGACAGGTCGTCGGGCAGGTCCGAGTACTCCACCACCCCGGTGCGGCCATCCACCCGGGCGATCACCCCCACGCGCTCGTCCGCGTGGCGCTTGCGCACCGCCAGGTTGGACATGTCGGCACCGGCGCCCATGTGATGGCCCAGGAACACCGGGTCGGCCACATGGATCAGCGGGTTGTCCACCTGGAAGGTGAAGAAGGTGGTGATGCCCGCCGCCGCCATCTCGTCCAGCGCCCCGGCGCGGCGCAGGGCCATCAGCAGCCCGCCGTGGCCGTCCGGCGACAGCGCCAGCCGGTCGGGGGCCTCCAGCAGCACCCGCCCGGTGTCCAGGGACACCGCGGGGAGGGTGCCCTGCACCACGAACCGCACCGACCCCTCCGGCAGGCCGAACCAGCCGGCGCGGGCGAAGGCGGCGCGGGTGTCGGCGTCGTTGGCCGGCGAGGTGAGGATGTACCACGGCAGCGCCGCCCCGTACCGGGCCCGCATGGCGGCCACCTTGGCGGCGTGGTGGGCGAACAGCGTGCGCCCCGACACCGGGCCGAACGGGAAGTCGCCCTTGGGGCCGTCGAAGCCCAGCCGCGTGCCCTGCCCGCCGGCCAGCAGCACCAGCGCGACCCGCCCGGCGCGCAGGGCCTCCTCGCCCACGTCCCGCGCCGCGTCGTCGCGGGCCCGGCCCTCGTCGTCGGCGGGCAGCGGCACCGCATCCGGCGGGTCGATGCGGCCCAGCGCATGCTCGTGCGGGGCCTCGCCCCGCACGAACCGCTCCACCAGGTCGGCCACCAGGCCCAGGTCCAGGTCGGCCACCTGCCGCAGCAGCCGGGCCCCCGCGGGGTCGGGCAGCGCCTCCACGGCGGCCACCAGGTGGTCCTGGCCGGCCTCGGCCAGGCGCTGCGCCAGCGATGGGGGGACGGGGGTCATCGGCGGGTCAGGCCGTGGTGGCGACGGCCACCTTCACCACGCCGTTCGCGCGTTCGGCCATCAGGCGGTAGCCCTCGGCCGCGTCCTCCAGCGGCAGCGTGTTGGTGAGCATGGGGCTGGGCTCGACGGCGCCCGACTGCGCGAACTCCAGCAGCCGCGGGAGGTACAGGTTGCCCGGCACCAGGCCGCCCGTGACGGTGATGTTGCGCACGAACTGGTCGTACCAGTTCATGCCCGGCACCTTGCCCATGAAGTGGTCCATCCCCAGGCAGGCGATGGCGCCGCCGGACCGCACCGACGCGAACGCGGCCTCCATCGACTGCGTGTTGGACACCGTGTCCACCACCACGCGGGCGCCCTGCTGCCCGGTGGCGCCGCGCACCAGCTCGCGGATGGCCTCGGGGTCGCGCTCGGCGCTCACCACCGTGGCGCCCAGCGCCGTGGCCATGGACAGGCGATCGGGGTGGTGCCCCAGGCACACGATCTGGTCGGCGCCCATGGCGCGGGCCACGTGCACGGCCGACTGGCCCACCGCGCCGTCGCCGATCACCACCACGTCGTCGCCGCCGGCCAGGCGTCCGCTCACCAGGCCGTGCATTGCCGTGGACATCACGTCGATCAGCGGCAGCACCGTGCGCTCGTGCTCGGTGCCCGCGAGCGCCTCGGGCAGCGCCACCAGCACGCCGTCGGCCAGCGGCACCCGCGCGTACTCCGACTGCCCGCCCTGCACGTCGCCGCCGTGCTGCCACAGCCGGGGCGCCCAGCCGAACATCGACATGCGCTCGCAGCTGGCCTTCAGGCCCTCGCGGCACCACATGCACTGGCCGCAGGTGACCCCCACGCCCACCAGCACCCGGTCGCCGGGCCGGAAGTTGCGCACGTCCGCGCCCACCGCCTCGACGGTGCCGAGGAACTCGTGGCCCAGGCGGGCGCCCTGCCCGAACCCGAACGCCTCGCCGGCGTGCAGGACGTGCAGGTCGGAGCCGCAGATGGCGGCCATGGTGATGCGGACGATGGCGTCGGTGGGCGCCATGATCTCCGGGTCGGCCACGGTCTCCACCGACACGCGGCCGTTGCCCTGAAAGGTGAGTGCACGCACGTGGGGGTCAGTCTCCTTGTGTCAGACCGGCCCGAGTGAGGGCCGACGCGGGGTCCATCACCAAGCCGGTCCAGAACTGACCGAACTCGCCGTACAGGGCGCTCACCTCGTCGAAGCGCATCTCGTACACGATGTCCTTGATGCTCACGGGGTCGTCCGCCAGCAGCGTGACGCCCCACTCCCAGTCGTCGAGGCCCGTGCACCCGGTGATGAGCTGCAGCACGCGCCCCTGGTAGGAGCGTCCTGTGGTGCCGTGGCCGAGCATCAGGCGCTTGCGCTCTGCGAAGTCCAGGGCGTACCAGTTGGCGCCCGGGATGCGGGTCTTGGCCATGGGGTAGAAGCAGATGCATTTGCGCTGCGGCAGCCGCGGGTACAGGCGGTGCTTGCGGTACTCGGCCATGCGTGCGTTCCACTGCACCAGGGCCGCCTCGATGTCCTCGGCGCCCTCCGCCTGCAGGCGGGCCCGCTCGTCGTCCTCCGTGGTGGTGTACTCCGACAGCTCGGTCAGCGACACGAACGAGTCGACGCAGTCCACGGGGCCGTCCAGCACGGCCTTGGTGAACACGTCCAGCTGGTCGAGGTCGGGGCCGAGGGCCAGGAGGCCCACGTCGGCGCCCCCGCCCAGCACGCTGAAGGCGATGACCTGGTTGGGGTCGGTGGCGGTGAAGGCCTCGACGGCGCGCAGCACCGGCTCGGCCGGGCCGCCGCGGATGGTGCGCAGGAACAGGTGCACGACGCCCCAGCCCTGGGACGGGCGCGTGCCCTCGGATTCGGATTCGGACATGCCCCCGAGGCTACCGGGAGAAGCGGTACAGCGCCTGGTTGGCGATCACGTACACCTCGCCCCCGGCCCCCTCGGCGAACGAGGTGACCCCGTGCAGCCGCACGCCCAGGCGGCGGGTGATGTCGCGCACGTCCCCGGGCTTGGCGCCGGCGCGGATGCTCCACACGTGCCCGTTGGCCCAGTCGGCCACCAGGTAACGGCCCTTCAGGGCGGGCACCTTGGCGCCGCGGTACACGTACCCGCCGGTCACCGACACGCCGCCGTTGCGGTGCAGGTACTGGAACACCGGCATGGTCACCGTGCTGCCGGGGCGCTGCGGGTTGCCGAACCGGCTGCGGCCCTCCCAGGCGCTCCAGCCGAAGTTGAGGCCGCCCTGTCCGGCCGGCGCGCGGTCCACCTCCTCGATGGCGTTCTGACCCACATCGCCGATCCACATGTCGCCGGTGGCACGGTCGAACGAGAAGCGCCACGGGTTGCGCAGACCGTAGAACCAGATCTCGGGCCGGGCGCCGGAGGTGCTGCGGAACGGGTTGTCGGCGGGGATGGCGTACGGGTCGCCGTGGTCCACGTCGATGCGCAGGATCTTGCCCAGCAGCGTGCCGAGGTCCTGGGCGCGGTGCTGCGGATCCCCGCCGCTGCCGCCGTCGCCAAGGCCGATGTACAGCATGCCGTCGGGACCGAAGGCCAGCATGCCGCCGTTGTGATTCTCGTACGGCTGGTCCACCTCCAGGATCTGCTTGGCGGTGGAGGTGTCCACGCGCTGGCGGTCGCCGCTGGCGGTGAACTGCACCACCCGGGTGTTGCCCTGGCTGTCGGTGTAGTCCACGAACAGCCGCCCGTTCTGGGCGTAGTCTGGGTGGAAGGCCAGACCCAGCAACCCGCGCTCGCCGCCGGTGGTGATGCGGTCGTGCACGTCCAGGAACGTCCCGGTGACACGCCCGTTGACCAGGTGCAGCACCCTGCCGGACTGCTGCACCACGTACAGGCCGGGCTGGCCGGGGGCGGACGTGGCGAACAGGGCGTCGCCCAGTCCCTTGGCCACGCCGACCAGGCGGAAGGGGGCCCGGGCGGTCTCGGTGGCGGTGGTGGACGGGCGGGTGGGGGGCGAGGAGGCGCCGACGCCGCAGCCGATCCCCACGCCCAGCGTGACGGCGGCGGTGCCGCTGATGAACAGTGCGCGCATGTGATGGGTCATCCCCGCACCGTACCGGCGGTGCCCGCCCGCGCAACCATCGCGGTGCCCGTAGGATTCCGGGCATGGGTAAGGATTCTGTGCGCGTCCGCCCCGGCGACCGCGTGAAGCTGGCAAAGGTTGACCCCGGCGACACCCTCGACGTCCGCGACCGCGCGGAGGCCGCGGACATCGTGGCGCGCGGGCAGGAGCGACTGGCCGCCCTGCAGGGGTTCCTGGCCGCCGAGCGTCAGCGGGCGCTCGTGGTGGTGTTGCAGGGGATGGACGCCTCCGGCAAGGACGGCGTGGTGCGCATGCTGTTCGGGGGCCTCAACCCCATGATCGTCCACCAGCACGCGTTCGGCGTGCCCACCAAGCCCGAGCTGGCGCACGACTTCCTGTGGCGCGTCACCGCGGAGCTGCCCGAGCGCGGGCGCATCGCCGTGTTCAACCGCTCGCACTACGAGGACGTGCTGATCGTGCGGGTGGATGGCCTGGTGCCCGAGTCGGTGTGGCGGCCCCGCTACGAGGCCATCAACGAGTGGGAGGCCCGGCTGGCGGCCAACGGCACCGCCATCTGCAAGTTCATGCTGCACATCTCGCCCGACGAGCAGCTGCAGCGCCAGCGGGAACGCGTGCAGACGCCGGAGAAGCGCTGGAAGTTCAACGCCGACGACATGCGCAAACGCGGCCAGTGGGACGACTACATGCGGGCATACGAGGACGTCATCGAGCTCACCGGCACGAAGGCGGCGCCGTGGCACGTGGTGCCCGCCGACCACAAATGGGCGCGCGACGCCCTGATCGTGCGCGAGGTGGTGTCCGCCCTGGAGGCAATGGACCTCCCCGAACCACCCGTGCCCGCGGATGCGCCGCCGGAGCTGCGCACCGGCGGGGCGAAGGACTAGCCCAGCACCGGCTCCAGTACCGGCTGCACGGCACGGCTGACCGTGACCGGCAGCAGCCGGACGAACGCGTTGAGCTCCGCGGCGCTGGCGCTGGAGGCGATGCCGTTGGCCAGCCGCTCGAGCACGGCCTGCTCCCGGTCGCCCAGCTCGGGTGCCACGGGGGTGAGCGCCTCGATCAGCGACGAGGACAGATCACCATCGAGCACCTTGAAGGCGTCGATGATCTTCTCGGGAATGGCGGTCGACATACACAGAAGTATCGCACAGGCACCGGACCGCCGCGGCGGGACCGGGATCCCGGGATGCGCGCGCTCACCCCGGGATGCGGCCGGGCGGGGACGCGCCGCGGGTCACATGCGGTCGAGCACCCAGCGCCGGATGCGCTGACGCACCTGCTGGTGGGCCTGTGAGGGCAGCTCCCAGCCCAGCCGGTCGGTGCGGTGCAGCGCCTCCGCCAGCAGCGCGGTGGCCGCGCGCACCGGCATGGTGCGGCAGGGCAGGCCGAACTCGCGCATGGGTTCCAGCAGCTCGCGGTGCACCCGGGGCTCGGCCAGGTCGGGCAGGAAGAACGCCTCCTTCACCGCGCCGCCCATCTCGGCGTGGTCGATCAGCACCACCAGCGGCGCCATGCGGCCCTCCTCCCGGGCGATGCCCAGCACCAGCTCCTGCTGGTCGGGCGCCTGCGCCAGGCTGGTGATCCAGGCCCGCACGGGGCGCGACTCCATCAGCCCGCGCACCCACGGGCGCTGCGGCGTGGCGGCACCCACGAGGGCGCGGGCGTGCTCGGCCACCGGGCCGTCCAGCACCGCGGCGCACGCCAGCACGGCGTCGGTGCCGCACTCCTCCACGCCGGCCAGACGCTCCATCAGGCGGATGGCGTCGTCGGTGTCGAGGCCGCCCAGGAACTCCTCCACCATGGCCTCCACCAGGTACCCGCGCCGCGGTGCCACAAGGGCGTGGGCCAGGGCCTGGGGCAGGCCCTCGGGATCCTCGGGCGCGCCCACCCGGGTGACGCCCCGCAGGTGGGTGGCCTGGGCGTCCATGTCGTGCGCCAGGTCCACCAGGCACGCCAGGGTGGCGGGCGGGGTGTCGGCGCCGCAGCGCGCGAGCCCCTCCTCAACCAGCCGCCGCGCCGTCTGGAGCTCGCCGCCCCGCAACGCCAGCAGCGCGGCCTCGTAGCGATCCTCGGGGTCGTCGAACCCGAAGGCCCGTGTGAGCACCATGCGGGCCTCGTCGGGGCGGCCCGCGCGCGACAGCACCCGCGCCAGCCGCCGTCGGGCCGCCGGCACGCGGTCGGGCAGGTGCCCGCGCAGCACCCGCACGAGGCGTTCCTGCAGCAGCGCGGCGTCCGCGGCGCGCTCCTGGGTGAGCAGGTCGGCCACGTCGGCCTCCATGGCGTCCACCTCCTCCTCGGTGAACTCGCGCCAGGCCGTGCCGCGGGCGCCCACCCAGCCCAGATGCACCTCCCACTCGGCGGCGAGGGCCTCGGTGAGCGGCCGCCCGGGGGCGCGGAAGGCGGTGGGGTCGCCGGCCACCACGCTGGCGAACGGGGCCGACAGCGGCACCGCCGGCGCGGCCCAGGGGCGGCGGACGTGCTCGCGGACGGCGCGTGTGAGGGCCATCTCGTCGTCGATCACCGCGCGCGGCTGCGGGCAGGGCAGCACCGACACCTCGGCGCCGGCCGCGTCGTCCACCCGCACCATCACGTGCTGACCGCCGGTGAGCCCGGACGCCGGCACCCGCCACAACCCGAGGAGGGCCAGGGGGGCGAGGTCGCCGTCGCAATGCAGCACCCCGGCCGCGGCGTCGGCGTCGGCGACCCGGGTGGTCAGGGTGACGCCCTGCAGCGCCTGGTCCAGGCGCGCCACGCGCCCGCCGGCCACCTCGATGAACCGCGGATCGTCGCGCAGCGCCCGCCGCACGGCCCCGATGGGGTCGCGCGCCCGCGTGACGCCACTCCGTGCCAGCACGGCCCCCAGCTCGGTGATCTCCAGCGGCCCCCCGGCCAGAAGCGGCGCGGCCGCGTCGGCGATCCTCCCCATGCGGCTCACACTACAGTCGGCATCGCCGGCCAACCGTCTCGCTTTGGGTCGGAAGGGCTACGGGACGATGTCCACCGGCGTGCCGGGGCGCACGATGCGCGCCAACCGCTGCACGTCGCTGTTGCGGATGCGGATGCAGCCGTGGCTGGCCGCGGTGCCGAGCAGCTCCGGGAGGCTCGTGCCGTGCATGGCCACGCGGCCGTTGCCGCCGGCGTACTCGTTGAGGGTGGCCGAGTAGGCGGTGAGGGGCATCACCACGGGCCCCAGGAACCCCTTGGGGTCGCCGGTGCGGATCAACTCGGCCACGGCGAAGTGCCCGGTGGGCGTGGGGGTCTTCCGGGCACCCACCGCCACCGTGATGCGCATGATGGGCCGGCCCGACCGGTACAGGATGAGCCTGCGGGCGTGCACCACCACGCGGACCCGCAGCCGGATGAGGCGCAGCTCCAGCGGGTCGGCGGGCAGCCACCCCTGCGTGCCGTTGGGCCGCACCGGCAGTCGCACGCGCAGCCACACGTGGCCGGTGGCGTCCACCGCGCGGCCGGTGACCTGCAGGATCGTGGCGTCGCCACCCAGCGGGGCCACCGGGTTGACCGTCATCACGCGCTTGGCGGTGGCGTCGGGCGCGGTGCGGGCGGTGAGGCGCAGCATCACGCGGGCGGCCCAGCTCTGCTTGAGGGTGGGCGGTCCGGGCATGGCGGCCGGCGTGTCGGCGGCCGTGAGGGGTGCGCACATGGGGACGGCCATGCAGAGCGCGGCGGTGGCGATGAGGGGGCGTCGCGGCATGCGGGCACGGTAGCGCGCCGCGACCCCTCGGCCATCACGCATGGCGCGTCGCGCCGGGCGTGGTGAGAGACTCACCGCGTGGACCCGCACCCATCCACACCGCTCCGGCCCGAGCCCCTCCCGGAGGTGCTGGCGCGCGCCGAGGCCGCCGAGTGGGCGCTGATCGGCCTCGGGAAGCCGCGCTGCCCGGCGTGCATGCTGCTGCCACCGAGCTTCGCCGCCCTGTCGCGCGCCCGGCCGGGTCTGATGGTGGCGCTGGTGCACTTCGCCGAGCCGCGGGACTGGGCGGCCAGGGAGTCGCTGCTGTGGCCCCGCGGCATCCACGTGAGCCCGGCCAGCCTGCCCGTGCTGGTCCTGATGCACCGCGGCGAGGTGGTGGCCAGCCGGCCCGGCGGCGCGCCCGCGCATCAACTCGACTCCTGGCTGGCGCAGCACATGGGAGCCGCGTCACATCCGGTGCCGCCCGGCCACCTGATGGAGGAGGTCGACGCCCTGGAGCGAATGGCGCCACGACGGGCGCAGCACTCGGTGGTGCGGGGGCGAGGGCCACTGGATGGGGCCGGTCCGACCACCTGATCCGGCGGTTCTGACCAATTCGTCGGCCCCGGATAAATCTGCGAGATTCAACGAAGATGGGCCTCAGCTGGTGAACGTTCACGAAGAATCGGGTCCCCCAGACGGTTGCGCGTACGGGCCCCACCTGAAAGAACCCCTGCATGCCATGGATGGTGCAGCACGCAGCGCGGTGCCCTCATCGGGCGGTCGTCACCCACACGGTCACAGCCCCCTTCACACGTTCTGAGGGCGCCGGACTCTCATGAAATCCGGCGCACACACATCACAATCAACGCCCTCCACGGCCCCCCAGGCGGGCGCCGGTACCCGGGAACTGCTCTCGGTGTCGGCGGCGGCTCGGATGCTCGGCGTCAGCCCCTCGTCGTTGCGGGCCTGGGCCGCCGCGGGGCGGGTTCCCCACGTGCGCACCCCCGGTGGCCACCGGCGGTTCCGGCGCGAGGAGCTGGTGCAGTGGCTGGCCGAGCACGGCGGTGAGCCGCCGTCGCAGCAGCCGCGCACCCAGGAGCTGGTGCCGTCCCGCATCGACGCCATGCCCAACGTGGCCCAGGCGTTGATCAGCGAGCGCAGCGCCCTGATGAGCGTGTTCGAGGAGGAGCTGGCCCGCACCCGCTCGGCGGCCACCACCCGGGCCTCCGCGGCGCGACAGGCGCGCGTCACCGGCACCCTCGACGCCCTCTCCGAGGGCATCCGCCGGGGCGACCTGGCCACCTGCCTGCGCGAGGCCGAGTGGGAGGGGTTCCGTTACGGCGCCGCCGGTCAGCAGGGCGAGGTGCCGGTCACCGAGGCGCTGGCCCTTCGTCGTGCGGTCGACCGCGTGCTTGAGCCGGTGCTGGCCGACCATCCCCAGGGACAGCGGGTGCTGGAACGCTCGATGGACCGGCTGGCCGTGCGGGTGGCGGCGGGCTACGCCGAGGGCGTGCGCGTGCGTCTGCGTGCGGGGTCCGAGCAGTGAGGGGCGTGATCCGATGACGCAGCGCCCACGCCGGTCCGACGGTCCCTGGCTTTCGGTGTCCGGGGCGGCCCGGGCGCTGGGCGTCAGCCCCAGCACCCTGCGGTTGTGGGCCAGCGAGGACCGCATCCCCCACGTGCGCACCGCGGGCGGCCACCGCCGCTTCGACCCGGAGGCCCTGCGCCAGTGGCTGGCGCGCCAGCCGGCCCGCCCGGCCCGCAGCGCCCGGCGCACGCCCACCCAGCTCTCCGTGCAGCCCGCGCTGGCAACGGCACTGCGCGACCGCTCCCCGCAGGTGGCCGAGGCCGTGGAGACCCTGGTGGAGGGCCCCGCCGAGACCGCGTACCGCCGGCTGCCGCCCGCCGAGCGCCGCGGCGTGGTGCGGGCATGGGTGGACGCCGTGGCCGACGCCTTCGAGACCGGCAGCCTGTCCGACGCCCTTGAGCGCGCGGAGACCTACGGCCGTGGGCACGGCCTGGCGGGCAGCTCGGCCGAGGTCACCCTGGGCGGCAGCCTGGCCCTGGAGCGCGCCATGGACCGGGCCCTCGCCATCCCGCCGCTCACCATGACCGAGG
>JAXLSS010000018.1:0-77445 GCA_046330395.1 Thermoleophilia bacterium | reverse complement strand
CGATGAGAACGGCCTCACGGCATCCGGCGGTGATGCCTGGAACCTGTCGCTGAAGGCCGGCCCCGTGGGCTGGGCACGTGTGGACACGCCGCTGCATTCCACGGTGACGTTCACGGTGGTCTCGCCCTAACCCGCCGTTTCAGGCGCGGTGGCCCGCAGCCGCCGCGCCAGGTACGTGGCCGGATGGACGGCGGGAGTGGGGGTGAGCTGGTCCACCTGTTGGCGGCAGGAGGTGCCGTGGGCCACCACGACATCGGCCGTGGTGGCGGCGGGCACCAGGCGTATGGCGGCGATGTCGCGCGACAGCTCGGGGTGGAGGTAGCCGAAGGACCCCGCCATGCCGCAGCACCCACCCCCGCTTGGCGCGGCCGCCACGCCGGCGGCGTCCATGAGGGCACCGAGGTGGTCGACGGCGAGGGCCTGGGCGTGGCAGTGCGGGTGGGTCACCCCGCGCCGGTCGTCGGGGGCGAGTTCGGGGACACCCAGCCGCAGCACCGTCTGCTCGAACAGCTCCAGGTGCTCGCGCACCGCGTCCAGGTGGGGGTGGGCGGGCACGAGGTGGGCCGCGTCGTCGGCCAGCATCGACCAGCAGGATGGCTCCAACAGCACGAGGCCGGCGCCACGCCGGGCGTGCGGGCCCAGCCGGTCCAGCATTGCGGCCACGCGGGCGCGGGCTTCTGCCACCAGGCCCGCGGAGAGCTGGGGCCGGCCGCAGCAGCCGGCGAACACAACGCCGGGCCGGGCGCCGGCCGCCTCCAGCACGCGCAGGGCGTCGTCGCCCACGTGCGGGTGCAGGTGGTGGGTGAAGGTGTCGGCCACAATCAGGACGTCTGCGTCCTCCGCCGGGACGGCTCGGGGCCGCCAGGGCGCCGTGGGCACGGGCAGCGGGCGGCCCACGGCCCGGCCGGCCGCCCAGGCGCCGGCACGGCGGAGCGGAGTCGGGGCGCGGCCGGCCAGGCGCAGCAGGCCCGCGGTGTTCCCCACCAGCCGGGTGCGGATGGGGACGCCGCGGGTGGCGTGCCGGTGCGCCAGCGCCTCGGTCTTGAGCTGGGCCATGTCCACGGCTGCCGGGCACTCGGTGCGGCAGGCCTTGCAGGCCAGGCACAGCTCCAGAGCCTCGTGGAGGGCGTCGTCGGCGAGGCCGCCCGGCAGGCGCCCCTCCAGAGCGGCGCGGAACAGGACGGCGCGGCCGCGGGTGCTGTGGCGCTCATCCCCGAGCGCCTGGAAGCTGGGGCACATGGCGCCGGTGCGCGCCCGGCAGGCGGCGTTGCCGTTGCACGCCTCCGCGGCGCGGGCGAGGCCCTGGGGTGCGAAGGAGGTGGCGGTGCGGTGGGACGTGCGCGGCGGTGACTCGACCAGCCGCAGCCCGGAGTCCAGGGGCTCGGGGCGCACGATGACGCCGGGGTTGAGCAGGCTCTCGGGGTCGAGCGTGTCCTTGAGCCGGGCGAACGCCGCCAGGGTGCGGGCGGGGTACATGCGGGGCAGCAGCTCACCGCGCAGGCGGCCGTCGCCGTGCTCGCCGGACAGTGACCCCTCGTGGGCCACCACCAGGTCGGCCACCGCCTCGGCCACGCGGCGCAGGCGGACGACGGCGCCGGGCTGGCGCAGATCCATGAGCGGCCGCACGTGCAGGCAGCCCACGCTGGCGTGGCCCTACCAGGTGGCCGGCAGGGCTTCGTCGTCCAGCAGGCGCCGCAGCTCGCGGGCGAATGAGGCCAGCCGGTGCCCCGGCACGGCGGGATCCTCGATGAACGCCCTGGGCTTGGCGTCGGGGGCGGCCACGTGGCCGTCGAGCTCGCCGCGCATTGCCCGGGCGATGCCGGAGCGCCGCACCTGCCACACCGCGGCCTGGGCGGCCGGGTCGGTGACCACCTCGGCACCCGGGATGGCCTCCAGCCGGGCTCCGCACCGACGCCGGGGTCGCCGCTGTGCTCCACCACCAGCACCCCGCCGGCGCCGTGGCCGAACCCGGTGAGCCCGGCGGTGGCCCCGGGGCGGTTGCCCGGGTCGAGCATGGCGGCGTCCAGCAGCTCCACCGCGGACGGCCCGGCGCCCAGCAGCTCGGGCACCGCCTCCAGTGCCGACTGCACCGAGCCGAAGCGCAGCAGGGCCAGGCCGCGGGCGGCGGGGATGCGCTCCAGGCGCAGCTCGGCCAGCACCAGGGCCAGGGTGCCCTCCGAGCCGCAGATCAGCCGGGGCCAGTCAGGGTGTCGCCGCCCAGGACGTCCAGGTTGTAGCCGGATACCCGGCGCAGCAGCCCCGGCCCCTCCCAGTCGGCGGCCAGGGGGAGACAGGCCGTCAGGGCGGGCGGGGCCGGCTCCCCGCGGCGCAGCCAGGCCCGGGTGCCGTCGGCCAGCAGCACCTCCAGCGCGGTGACCGCGTCGGCGGTGAGGCCCCACACGATCGAGCGGGCACCCGCGGAGTTGTTGGCGATCATGCCGCCCAGGGTGGCCCGGTTGGCGGTGGCCACATCGGGCCCGAAGGTGAGCCCGTGCGGGGCGGCGGCGAGGTTGAGGTCGTTGAGCACCACCCCGGGCTGCACCAGGGCGGTGCCGCGCTCGGCGTCCACGTGGCACTCGCGCAGCGCCGAGGTGTCCACCACCAGCCCCCGGCCGACGGCCTGCCCGGCAAGGCTGGTGCCGGCGCCGCGCATGGTGAGGGGCACCCCGGCCTCCCGCGCCATCTCCAGCGCCACCGCGACGTCGTCGGCGCACGCCGCGGCCACCACCCCCCGGGGTTGGCGCCGATAGATACTTGCGTCGCAGGCGTACAGCTCCCGCGTCCCCGGGTCGGTGCGCAGCGACCCCCGGAGGTGGCTGCGGAGACGCGTTTCAGCAAGAGCGTCCGCCATACCTGCCATGATCTCCGAACTCGGCGAAGAGTTCGCGCGGCACCCCCGTAAGGGTTGCTGGGGTCCCTTGCGACCCCGGATGGGCCCCGCTACTCTACCCGGGCTTTACTGAGCACCCGGCTGTTTCCGCGCGGCTTGACGGCCGCGCGTTTTGCGCCGGAACCCTTTTTGACGTCCGGAACACAGGCCCGCGGATCGGCCGCGGCCAAGAGTGCCCGACAGGAGCATCGGAATGGCCAAAGAGAAGTTCGACAGGTCCAAGCCCCACGTGAACGTGGGCACCATCGGCCACGTCGATCACGGGAAAACCACGCTCACGGCGGCCATCACGAAGGTCCTCAACGAGCGCATGGGTACCGGTTCGTTCGTCGCGTACGACGAGATCGACAAGGCTCCCGAGGAGCGCGAGCGCGGCATCACCATCGCCACCGCCCACGTGGAGTACGAGACCGACAAGCGCCACTACGCGCACGTCGACTGTCCCGGTCACGCGGACTACATCAAGAACATGATCACCGGCGCGGCGCAGATGGACGGCGCCATCCTGGTGGTGTCGGCCGCCGACGGCCCCATGCCGCAGACCCGCGAGCACATCCTGCTCGCCCGTCAGGTGGGCGTGCCGTCGATCGTCGTGTTCCTCAACAAGGCCGACATGGTCGACGACCCCGAGCTCCTGGAGCTGGTCGAGCTCGAGGTGCGTGAGCTGCTGTCCGAGTACGAGTTCCCGGGCGACGACATCCCGATCATCGCCGGCTCCGCGCTGAACGCCCTCAACGGCGACGCCGCGGCCGCGGAGAAGATCGTCGAGCTGATGAACGCCGTGGACGACTACATCCCGGAGCCCGTCCGCGAGATCGACAAGCCCTTCCTGATGCCGGTGGAGGACGTGTTCTCCATCACGGGTCGTGGCACCGTCGCCACCGGCCGCATCGAGCGCGGTGTGGTGAAGGTGGGCGAGACCATCGAGGTCGTGGGCATCGTGCCGGAGACCACCTCCACGGTGGTGACCGGCGTCGAGATGTTCCGCAAGCTCCTCGACGAGGGTCGCGCCGGTGACAACGTCGGCTGTCTGCTGCGCGGTGTGAAGCGCGAGGACATCCAGCGCGGTCAGGTGCTGGCCCAGCCCAAGTCCATCACCCCGCACACCAAGTTCCGTGCGCAGGTGTACGTCCTGTCCAAGGACGAGGGTGGCCGTCACACGCCGTTCTTCGGCGGGTACCGGCCGCAGTTCTACTTCCGCACCACCGACGTCACCGGCGTGTGCACGCTGGACTCGGGCGTCGAGATGATCATGCCGGGCGACAACGCGTCCATGGACATCGAGCTGATCCAGCCGATCGCCATGGAGGAGGGCCTCCGCTTCGCAATTCGCGAGGGTGGCCGTACCGTCGGCGCCGGTGTCGTCGAGAAGATCTACGAGTAGCAATCAGGGGTGACGACCCCGTCCTCCCCACCGGGGAGGGCGGGGTTTTCTTTCCCCAAAAGACGAGGGCGCGCCGAGTGCAGCAGAACAAGATCAGAATCCGGCTCAAGGCTTATGACCACGAGCAAATCGACCGCAGCGCGGCCTCCATCGTGGAGACGGCCCAGCGGTCCGGCGCGACCATCTCCGGTCCGGTCCCGCTCCCCACGGAGCTGAACCGCTACTGCGTCATCAAGGGCCCGTTCAAGGACAAGGACTCGCGCGAGCACTTCGAGATCCGCACCCACAAGCGGCTCATCGACATCTACTCGCCCACGCCCAAGACCGTCGACTCGCTGATGCGGCTGGATCTGCCCGCGGGCGTCGACATCGAGATCAAGGCGTAGACGGACATGCCCGCGATCATCGGACGCAAACTGGGCATGACCCAGGTGTTCGCCGAGGACGGCGCCCGGGTGACCCTCACGGTCATCGAGGCGGGCCCCTGCCCGGTGACCCAGGTCAAGACCGAGGCCACCGACGGGTACGCCGCGGTGCAGCTGGGCTTCGGCGTCAGCAAGCCCAAGGCCCTCAACAAGCCCGAGCTGGGCCATCTCAAGAAGGCCGGCGCCCCGCCGGTGCGCCACCTGCACGAGTTCTCCCCTGACGAGCTGGGGCAGGACGTGGAGCTGGGCGACATCGTCACGGTCGGCAACTTCGAGACCGGCCAGATGGTGCGCGTCACCGGCACCAGCAAGGGCAAGGGCTACCAAGGCACCATCAAGCGCCACAACTTCAAGCGCGGCCCCAAGAGCCACGGCTCGCACAACATCCGCCAGCCCGGCTCCATCGGCGCGGCCGCCTACCCGGCCCGCGTGTTCAAGGGCATCCGGATGAGCGGCCACATGGGCGCCCGCACCGTCACCCAGCGCGGACTGCAGGTGGTGGGTGCCGACCCCGAGCGCAACCTGCTGCTGGTGAAGGGCTCCGTGCCCGGCGCCACCAACGGCATCGTGATCGTGAGGCCCGCATGAGCGCCGTGACAGTGCTGGGCGCCAAGGGCCCGGCGGGCGAGGTGGCCCTCACCCCCGGTCTGGCCGCCCAGGAGATCAAGCCCCACCTCATCCACGAGGTGGTCACAAGCGAGCTGGCGCACCGCCGTGCCGGCACGGCCAGCACCAAGACCCGCACCGACGTGCGCGGTGGTGGTGCCAAGCCGTGGCGCCAGAAGGGCACGGGTCGCGCCCGCCAGGGCTCCATCCGCGCGCCCCACTGGGCCGGCGGTGGCGTGGTGTTCGGCCCGCACCCGCGCAGCTACGGCGGCAAGGTCAACCGCAAGGTGCGTCTGGGCGCCTGGCGTTCGGCCCTGAAGGCCCACGTGGAGCGCGGCAGCATCGCCGTGTTCGAGGAGCTGGGCTGGGACGCCCCGTCCACCAAGAGCGCCGCCGCGTTCCTGGCCGCCGCACCGGCGAGCCTGGAGGCGCGTCCGCTGCTGGTGGTGGTGGAGGACCTGGACGGCGTGGCCGCCCGGTCGTTCCGCAACCTCGCCGACACCTACGTGCTGCACAGCCAGGAGCTGGAGACCGTCGACATCATGGCCGGCCGCAGCCTGCTGGTTGAGCGCGCCGCGTGGGACCGCATGGCGGCCATCGGCGAGCCCCGCACCGCCGAGGAGGCCTCGTGACCGCCGACCTGCGCAACGACATCCGCCGGGTGCTGGTGCAGCCGGTGATCTCCGAGAAGAGCTACGCCCTGGTGGCGGCGCACAACCAGTACACGTTCCGGGTGCTGGAGTCGGCCCACAAGACCGTCATCCGGCAGGCCGTGGAGGAGCAGTTCGACGTCACGGTCACCGACGTCCGGATCGTCAACGTCCGCAGCAAGCCCAAGCGGCGCGGTGCAACCCGCGGCCGCCGGCCTGGCTGGAAGAAGGCGATCGTCGAGCTGAAGGCCGGCGACCGCATCGAAATGTTCGAGGGCTGAGCAGATGGGGATCAGGTCCTACAAGCCCACCTCCCCGGGTCGGCGGTTCATCACCACCTCCGACTTCGAGGAGGTCACCACCTCCAAGCCCGAGAAGTCGCTGCTGGCGCCCATCAAGCGCACCGGCGGCCGCAACAACAACGGCCGGGTCACCACCCGCCACGTGGGCGGCGGTCACAAGCGGCGCTACCGCATCATCGACTTCAAGCGGCAGAAGGACGGCGTGCCGGCGAAGGTCGCCACCATCGAGTACGACCCCAACCGCAGCGCCCGCATCGCCCTGCTGCACTACGCCGACGGCGAGAAGCGCTACATCCTGGCGCCGCTGCGGCTGCGTGTGGGCGACACGGTGATGAGCGGCCCCGGTGCCGACATCAAGCCTGGCAACTGCCTGCCGCTGCGCGACATCCCCACCGGCACGATCGTGCACAACATCGAGCTGCAGCCCGGCCGTGGTGGCCAGATGTGCCGCTCGGCGGGTGTGGGCGCCCAGCTGATGGCGAAGGAGGGCGACTACGCCACGGTGCGTCTCCCCAGCTCGGAGATGCGCATGGTGCACGTCACCTGCCGCGCCACCATCGGCCAGGTCGGCAACGTCACCCACGAGAACCTCACGGGTGGCAAGGCCGGACGGTCGCGCTGGAAGGGCGTGCGTCCCACGGTGCGTGGTTCGGCCATGAACCCGGTGGACCACCCGCACGGTGGTGGTGAGGGCAAGAGCAACTCGGGTCGTCACCCCGTGACCCCGTGGGGCAAGCCCACGCACGGGTACCGCACGCGCAACACCTCCAAGGCCAGTCAGAAGCTCATCGTTCGCGGCCGCAAGCGCGGCAAGCACACCGAGGGTCGGTAAAGCATGGGGAGAAGCCTCAAGAAGGGCCCGTTCGTCGAGGACCGCCTGATGCAGCGCATCGAGGGCATGAACGCGGCGAGCGAGAAGAAGATGATCCGCACCTGGTCGCGCACGTCCACGGTGTTCCCGGAGATGGTGGGTCACACCATCGCGGTGCACGACGGTCGCAAGCACGTGCCCGTGTTCGTCTCCGAGAGCATGGTGGGGCACAAGCTGGGTGAGTTCGCGCCCACGCGCACCTACCGCGGCCACGTGGCCGACGATCGCAAGAGCAAGATGCGCTGATGACGACCGCGACCGACACCCCAATGGTTTCCGCGACGGCCAAGTACGTCCGCGTCTCCGCCCGCAAGGCCCGGCTGGTGGCCGACCTGGTGCGCGGCAAGGGCGTGGCCGAGGCCCAGGCCATCCTGGCCTACAGCACCCGCGGCGCATCCGAGCCGGTGCGCAAGGTGCTGCAGTCCGCCCTGGCCAACGCGGACCACAACGCGGGGCTCAACGTGCAGCAGCTGGTGCTGGCGCGCGTGACGGTGGACGAGGGCCCCACCATCCGGCGGTTCCGGCCGCGGGCGCAGGGGCGGGCCACGCGCATCAACAAGCGCACCTGCCACATCACCATCGGCCTGGCGCCGACCGCTGACCGGTCCGCGCGCACTCGAGGGAAGTAGGGCGACACAGTGGGTCAGAAGGTTCATCCCGGCGGTTTCCGCCTCGGCATCATCCACGGATGGCGCTCCAACTGGTTCTCCGAGCGGGACTACGTGAAGTTCCTGCAGGAGGACCGGGATGTGCGCAACTACATCACCGGTCGCCTCAACCACGCCGGCCTTTCGGCGATCCACCTCCGCAAGGACCAGCAGAAGCTCACCGTCGACATCTTCACGGCCCGCCCGGGCATCGTGATCGGCAAGAGCGGCAGCGAGGTCGAGGCGCTGCGCCGTGAGCTCAACCGGATGACCGGCAAGGCCATCCAGGTGAACATCAACGAGATCAAGCGCCCCGAGCTGGACGCCAAGCTGGTGGCCCAGTCCATCGCCGAGCAGCTCGAGAACCGCGTCAGCTTCCGCCGCGCCATGAAGCGTGCGCTCACCTCCGCCATGCGCTCCGGCGCCCAGGGCGTGCGGGTGCAGTGCTCCGGGCGTCTGGGCGGTGCCGAGATGTCCCGCAAGGAGCACTACTCCGACGGGCGCGTGCCGCTGCACACCCTGCGGGCGGACATCGACTACGGCTTCCACGAGGCCAAGACCACCTTCGGCCGCATCGGCGTGAAGGTGTGGATCAACCGCGGCGAGGTGCTGCCGGAGGGCGTCGCCGACTCGCGCGGCCGCGTCGACCTGGACAGCGCCCCGCAGCAGCAGCGCCGTCCCCGCCGTGACCGTCGTGACGGTCCGGGCGGCGGTGGTGGTGGTCGTCCCGGTGGCGGACCCGGCGGCCCCGGTGGCCGTCCCGGCGGCGGGCCCGGTGGGCCGCGCGGCCGTGGTGGTCGTCCCGGTGGTGGCGGTGGTCGTCCCGGTGGCGGCGGCGGTCAGGGCGGCGGCCAGGGCGGGGGGCGTTAGCGATGTTGATGCCCAAGCGCGTCAAGCACCGCAAGTCCCATCGCGGGCGTCGTCGCGGCCTGTCCAAGGGCAACACCGAGCTGCACTTCGGCGACTTCGGGCTGAAGGCGCTGGAGCCCGCCTGGATCACCAACCGTCAGATCGAGGCCGCGCGTATCGCCATGAACCGGCGCATCCGTCGTGGCGGCAAGATCTGGATCAACGTGTTCCCGCAGCTTCCCGTCACCAAGAAGCCTGCCGAGACCCGCATGGGTTCCGGCAAGGGTTCCCCCGAGGGCTGGGTGGCCGTGGTGCGGCCCGGCGCGGTGATGTTCGAGCTGTCCGGCGTCGCGGAGCCCCTGGCCCGTGAGGCCATGCGCCTGGCGGCCAACAAGCTGCCCGTGCGCTGCAAGTTCGTGACCCGAGAGGACCAGTGAGCACGGTGAACGCCAGCGAGGTCAGGGACCTGACCGATACCGAGATCGAGGCGCGCCTGCGCGACGCGCGGGACGCCGTGTTCAACCTGCGGTTCCAGCACGCATCCGGGGCGCTCGAGCGCACCGGTGAGATTTCGCAGCGGCGGCGGGAGATCGCCCGGCTGCTGACCATCGCACGTGAGCGGGAGATCGCACGTCAGCAGGAGGCCATCGGTGGCTGAGACACCCCAGGAGTCGGTGGCGGGGCGCAAGGTGCGCCAGGGCGTCGTCGTGAGCTCCGGCCGCGAGAAGACCATCACGGTGCGCATCGACAGCCAGTCCGCACACCCCATCTACGGCAAGACGGTGCGCCGCAGCTCCAAGCTGCACGTGCACGACGAGCGCAACGAGGCCAGCGTGGGTGACCTGGTGCGCGTCATCGAGTGCCGTCCGCTGTCCAAGACCAAGCGCTGGCGTTTGGCCGAGGTCCTGGAGCGCGCCAAGTGATCCAGACCGAATCCCGCCTGCGGGTGGCCGACAACACGGGTGCGCGCGAGATCCTGTGCATCCGCGTGATGGGCGGTTCCCGCCGGCGCTACGCCAGCGTGGGCGACATCATCGTGGGCACCGTCAAGAACGCCACGCCCAACGGCGCCATCAAGAAGGGCGACGTGGTGAAGGCCGTGGTGGTGCGCACCAAGAAGGCGCACGGCCGTGACGACGGCACGTTCATCGCGTTCGACGAGAACGCCGCCGTCATCATCGACGCGGCCCAGAACCCTCGCGGCACCCGCATCTTCGGGCCGGTGGCCCGCGAGCTGCGCGAGAAGAACTTCATGAAGATCATTTCGCTGGCGCCGGAGGTGCTCTGATGCCCGCGCGCATTAAGAAGGGCGACCAGGTGATCGCGCTGTCCGGCAAGGACCGCGGGCGAACCGGTACGGTGCTGGAGGTGCGCCCCAAGGAGGAGCGCGCCATCGTGGAGGGCCTCAACATCATCAAGCGGCACACCAAGCCGCGTCCGCCGGCGGAGCCCGGCGGGGTGATCGAGAAGCCGGCACCCATCCACCTGTCGAATCTGGCACTGGTGGATCCGGAGACCAAGACGGCCACCCGGGTGCGCATCGAGACGGTTGACGGGCAGCGCGTGCGCGTTGCGGTCAAGAGCGGGAAGCGGATCGACTGAACTCATGAGTGACACCACCACAAGCGCGCCGCCGCCGCGGCTCAAGGAGACCTACCTCACCGAGGTGCGGCCGAAGCTGCAGGAGCAGTTCGGCTACGGGTCCCCCATGCAGCTGCCCAAGATGCAGAAGATCACGCTGTCCATGGGCGTCGGCGAGGCGAAGCAGAACAGCAAGGCGCTGGACGAGGCCCTGGAGCAGCTGGCGCTCATCGCCGGCCAGCGGCCGCACATCACGCGCGCCCGCAAGTCGATCGCGCAGTTCAAGCTGCGCGAGGGCATGGCCATCGGCTGCCGGGTGACGCTGCGCGGTGCCCACATGTGGGAGTTCTACGACCGCCTCACGGCCATCGCGCTGCCGCGCATCCGCGACTTCCGGGGTGTCAACCCGGACAGCTTCGACGGCCGCGGCAACTACAACCTGGGCCTCACCGAGCAGACGATCTTCCCGGAGATCGACTACGACCGCATCGATCGGGTGCGCGGCCTGAACGTGACCATCACCACCTCGGCCAACACCGACGAGGAGGCCCGTGAACTGCTGCGGGCACTCGGGATGCCCTTCCGTGCGGAGGGGTACTCGGCCGAGGAACTGGCGGCTCGCCGCCGGCGCAAGATGCGCAAGCGCGGTGGCCTGCGCGGCAAGAAGCGTTAGAGGAGAACGGGAGCACCTGTGGCGAAGACCAGCCTGCGCATCAAGGCCGCGCAGCCCCAGAAGTACCGGACCCGCCAGTACACCCGCTGCCTGCGTTGCGGGCGGTCGCGCGCGGTGTTCCGCAAGTTCGGGCTGTGCCGGATCTGTCTGCGCGAGCAGGCCCACGCCGGTGTCATCCCCGGCATGACCAAGTCGAGCTGGTGACGAGATGCTGACCGACCCCATTGCGGACATGCTCACCCGCGTGCGCAACGCCAACCTGGCGCTGCACGACCACGCCGACATGCCCACCAGCAAGATGAAGGAAGCCGTGGCCCGGGTGCTGGTTGACGAGGGCTACATCACCGGCTTCGACGTGAACGACCGCACGCTCACCGTGCGCCTCAAGTACGACAGCCAGCGGCGGCGGGTGCTGTCCGGGCTGAAGCGGGCCTCCAAGCCGGGCCGACGCATCTACGTCGGCAAGGAGGAGATCCCGCGGGTGCTGGGTGGCATGGGTGTGGCGATCCTCTCGACGTCGCAGGGGATCATCTCCGGGCAGGAGGCCCGTCGCCGCGGTGTCGGCGGCGAGCTGGTCTGCACGGTCTGGTAGGGGTGGAGGAAACGGAATGAGCCGAATCGGACGCGCACCCATCGCGGTCCCCAGTGGGGTCGAGGTGGCAATCAAGGGGCAGCACATCACGGTGACGGGGCCCAAGGGCTCGCTGGAGCACACCGTGGTGCAGCCCATCACCGTGGCCCAGGAGGACGGGGAGCTCCGCGTGGTGCGCCCCACCGACCGTGGGCCGCACCGCGCCCTGCACGGGCTCACCCGCACGCTGGTGGCCAACATGGTCCACGGGGTCACCGAGGGCTTCCAGAAGGGCCTCGAGATCCAGGGCGTGGGGTACCGTGCCGCCCTCAAGGGGCAGAACCTGGAGCTGTCCGTGGGATACTCCCACCCGGTCAGCATCGAGCCGCCCGACGGGATCAGCTTCGAGGTGCCCGCCCCCACCCAGGTGCTGGTGCGTGGCATCGACAAGCAGGCCGTGGGTCAGGCCGCCGCCAAGATCCGCGACGTGCGGCCGCCGGAGCCCTACAAGGGCAAGGGCATCCGGTACGCCGGCGAGCAGGTGCGGCGCAAGGTCGGAAAGCGAGCGTAGGCGAGGCATGGGCAAGATCACTTCACGCGACGCGCGACTGCGGCGTCATCGGCGCATCCGCGGGCGGGTCACCGGCACCACCGAGCGCCCCCGCCTGTGCGTGTCGCGTTCCAACATGCGCATCTACGCGCAGATCATCGACGACACCAAGGGTCACACCCTGGCGGCCGCCGGGTCTGTGGAGGTCGACATCCGGGGGCTCGCCAAGGGCGAGGCCGCCACGGAGGTCGGCAAGCGGGTGGCCGAGCGGGCGAAGGCCGCCGGTGTGGAGCAGGTCGTCTTCGACCGGGGCGGCTACAAGTATCACGGGCGTGTGAAGGCGCTCGCCGACGCGGCCCGCGATGCGGGCTTGGTCTTCTAGGGGGACTCGTGGCCGAACGCCGCCGTAAGCCGAAGGTCAACTCCGACGGGCTCGATCTGAACGAGCGTGTCGTGCAGGTCAACCGTGTCGCCAAGGTCGTGAAGGGTGGCCGCCGCTTCTCGTTCTCCGCCCTCGTGGTGGTGGGCAACGAGGTGGACACCGTGGGCGTGGGGCACGGCAAGGCCAACGAGGTCCCCGTCGCCATCCAGAAGGCCGTGGACGACGCCAAGAAGAACCTGTTCACCGTGCCGCGCTACCGCACCACCATCACCCATGAGGTGACGGGCCGTGCCGGCGCCGGCCGGGTGTTCCTCAAGCCCGCCGCCGAGGGCACGGGCGTGATCGCCGGTGGTGGCGTCCGCGCCGTGGTGGAGCTGGCGGGCATCCGCGACATCCTCAGCAAGTCCCTGGGCAGCAGCAACCCGGTGAACCTGGTCGCCGCCGCCGTGGACGGGCTCAAGCAGCTGCGCACCCCCGAAGAGGTGGCGGCGCTGCGCGGCAAGGGCGTGGGCGAGATGCTCGCCAGCGGTGCGCCCAAGCCGGTGGCGGAGGTCGCCTCGTGAGCACGCTGCGCGTCACTCAGATCCGGTCGCAGATCGGTACCCAGCAGCGCCACCGGGGCACCCTCCGGGCGCTTGGGCTCAACCGCATCGGGCAGACCGTGGAACACAAGGATTCCCCGCAGCTGCGGGGCATGCTGCGCATGGTGTCGCGGCTGGTGCGTGTCGAGGAGGCCGCCTCATGAGCGCTGACGAGAAGACCCAGGTGGACCCGGAGCGCGTGCGCCTGGAGTTCCTGGCGCCCCTTCCCGGGTCGCGCCGCCCGCGCAAGCGCATCGGGCGGGGCCCCGGTTCGGGCACCGGCAAGACCTCCGGTCGTGGCACCAAGGGCCTCGGCGCCCGGTCGGGCGGCGGCGTGCGCGAGGGCTACGCCGGTGGCCAGATGCCCGCGTACATGCAGCAGGCCAAGCTCCGCGGTCCCAACCACAAGAAGTCCATGCCGATGGGCCCGTTCCGCACCCACTCGGTGCCGGTCAACGTGGGCCAGCTGGCGGTGTTCGACGCCGGCGCGGTCGTGGACATCGAGGCGCTCGAGGCCAAGGGGCTGGTGAAGAACAACGCCAACCGCGGCTGGCCCGTGAAGATCCTGGCCGAGGGCGAGCTGGACCGCGCCCTCACCGTCCACGCCAACGCCTTCTCGGCGGCGGCGAAGGCGAAGATCGAAGCCGCGGGCGGTACCGCCGTGGTCATCGGCACCGAATAACACCTCCGGGACGGGGCGTCAGGCCATGCTGAAGTCGATGCTGACGGCGCTGGGGTCGCCGGAGCTTCGCAAGAAGCTCCTGTTCACGGCCCTGATCCTGATCGTCTACCGGATCGGCTCGTTCGTGCCGATCCCGGGGATCAACCGCACCGCGCTCGACCAGGCGCTCAACAACCGCGGCAGCAGCCTGCTGGACTTCCTCAACCTGTTCAGCGGCGGGTCGCTGCGCCGGTTCTCGGTGTTCGCGCTGGGGATCATGCCCTACATCACCGCCAGCATCATCATCCAGCTGATGACGGTGGTGATCCCCAAGCTGGAGGAGCTCCAGAAGGAGGGCGAATCCGGCCAGCAGAAGATCACCCAGTACACCCGGTACTTCACCGTGGCGCTGGCCGCCGTGCAGTCGGTGGCCTACGTCCTGTACTTCAAGAGCCAGGGCGCCTTCCCGGTGTTCTCCAGCGGCCGCCTCTACGTGATCGTGGTGTCCCTCACCGCCGGCACCACCATGGTGATGTGGCTGGGTGAGCTCATCACCCAGCGCGGCGTGGGCAACGGCATCTCCCTGATGATCTTCGCCGGCATCGTGGCGTCCATCCCGCAGGGCGCGCGCGGGTGGGTGGACCTGCCGCCGCTCAGCCAGATCGTGGTGCTGGTGATCGCCGTCGGCGTGGTGGTGGGCGTGGTGTTCATCAACGAGGGGCAGCGCCGCATCCCCATCCAGTACGCCAAGCGCGTGGTGGGCCGGCGCATGACCTCCGGCGGCAGCACCTACATGCCGCTGCGGGTCAACATGGCCGGGGTGATCCCCGTGATCTTCGCGGCGTCCATCGTGATCCTGCCGCCCACGCTGGCCGAGTTCCTGGGCCGCGGCTCGTTCTTCACCTCGGTGTCGAACTACCTGGCGCCCGGCACCTGGTACTACATCATCTTCGAGGCGCTGCTCATCATCCTGTTCACGTACTTCTACACCGCGATCATCTTCAATCCGGTGGAGCAGGCGGACAACCTCAAGAAGTACGGCGGCTTCATCCCGGGCGTGCGCCCGGGCCGTCCCACCGCGGTGTACCTGGACCGTGTGCTCACCCGGCTGACGCTGCCGGGCGCCATCTACCTGGCCATCATCGCCGCGCTCCCCAGCATCGTCTTCAAGTACATGCCCGAGTCCAACGTGTTCTTCGGTGTGCTCGGTGGCACGTCCATCCTCATCGTGGTGGGTGTCGCGCTCGACACCATCCGGCAGATGGAGGCCCAGATGATGATGCGCAACTACGAAGGGTTCCTCCGATAGCTCGACTCGTTTTCCTCGGCCCCCCCGGTGCCGGCAAGGGCACCCAGGCGGAGCGGCTCAAGGCCGATCTGTCGCTCACCCACCTGTCCACCGGCGACCTCCTGCGCGACGAGGTCAAGCGCGGCACGCCGCTGGGCCTGGAGGCCAAGCGGGCCATGGACGCCGGCGGGCTGGTGCCCGACGCCGTGGTGGTGGGCATGATCCGTGAGCGCCTGCACGGCGAGGCGGCCGACAACTACCTGCTCGACGGGTTCCCGCGCACCATCGGCCAGGCGCACGCGCTGGACAAGATGCTGGGGCAGCTCAACGCCCCCATCGACCACGTCCTGCTGCTCACCGTGCCGCGCGACGAGCTGGTGCGCCGCCTGGGCGGCCGCTGGCTGTGCCGGGCGTGCGGGCGCTCGTTCCACGAGGTGTTCGCCCCGTACTCCAAGGACGACACCTGCCCGGCCACCGGCGGCGAGTGCGACCTGTACCAGCGTGACGACGACCGGCCCGAGGCCGTGGACAACCGCCTCTCGGTGTACGAGTCGCAGACCGCGCCGCTGATCGACCACTACCGCGGCGCCGGGCTGCTGCGCGAGATCGCCGGCGACCAGCCGCAGGACGCGGTGTATGGGCAAATCACGCAGGCGATCAAGGGCGCGTAGCGCCCTGGGCGTCTCGCGCGCGATCAGTTCCGGGATCCCCAAGACCCCGGGTGAGATCGACGCGATGGCCGCGTCGGGTCGGCTGCTGGCGGCCGCCCACGCCGCCATGGCCGAGGCCGTGGGCGTGGGCGTCACCACCGGGCACCTGGACGCGCTGGCCGAGCAGGTGATCCGCGACGGCGGGGGCATCCCGGCGTTCAAGGGCTACGGCGGCTCCCCCACCACCATCCCGTTCCCCGGCACCATCTGCGCGTCGGTGAACGATCAGGTGGTGCACGGCATCCCCGGCCCGTACGCGCTGGCCGACGGCGATGTGCTGGCCATCGACTGCGGCGTGGTGCTGGACGGCTGGGTCTCGGACGCCGCGCGCACGTACGCCATCGGCGAGGCGAACCCGCAGGTGGCCCGGCTCATCCAGGTCACCCGCGCCGCGCTGGAGCGCGGCATCGCCGCCGCCACCATCGGCAACCGCATCGGCGACATCGGCCACGCGGTGCAGACCGTGGTGGAGGAGGCCGGCTTCTCATGCGTCGAGAGCCTGGTGGGCCACGGCGTTGGCCGCTCGATGCACGAACCGCCCTCGGTGCCCAACCTGGGCGTCCCCGGCACCGGCGAACCGCTGGTGGAGGGACTGGCCATCGCCATCGAGCCGATGGTCAACATCGGCGGCCCCGACGTGGTGCTGCAGCCCGACGGCTGGACCATCACCACCAAGGACGGCTCCATGTCAGCGCACTGGGAGCACACGGTGGCCATCACCGCTGGCGGCCCGCGGGTGCTGACGTGATAGTATCCACGGCCGCTCGCGAGCAGGGCTCCTGCGTGCGCGCGAACCCGACCCATTCGCCGGCGCCGCTCGGCGTCGAACCGCCCGGGAGTCAGCTGTGAAGGTCCGTCCGTCGGTCAAGCCGATCTGTGAGAAATGTCGTGTCATCCGGCGTCATGGCAAGGTGATGGTCATCTGCCAGAACGTCCGCCACAAGCAGGTTCAGGGGTAGCCCATGGCTCGCATCGCCGGCGTCAACATCCCGCGTGAGAAGCGCGTGGAAATCGGACTCACCTACATCTACGGCATCGGTCGTCCCACCGCGAACAAGGTGCTGACCGAGTCCGGGATCAACCGCGACACGTACGTCCGCGACCTCACCGAGGAAGAGGTCGGGCGTCTTCGCGATCTGATCGAGAAGACCCTCACCGTCGAGGGTGATCTGCGGCGCGAGCGCGCCAACGACATCAAGCGTCTCATGGAGATCGCGTGCTACCGCGGTCTGCGGCACCGCCGCAGCCTGCCGGCACGCGGGCAGCGCACCAAGACCAACGCGCGCACCCGCAAGGGGCCGAAGAAGACCGTCGGCAAGCAGCGCAAGAAGAAGTAAGGGGTTCATGTCTCGCCAGAAGGTCACCCGCGGCCGCACCCGTCGCCGCGCGCGCAAGAACATCGCCGTCGGTCAGGCGCACATCAAGACGTCGTTCAACAACACGATCGTCACCCTCACCGACAAGCAGGGCAACGTGATCGCCTGGGAGACCGCGGGGTCCGCGGGCTTTAAGGGTTCCCGCAAGAGCACCCCGTTCGCGGCGCAGGTCACCGCCGACGCGGCCGCGAAGAAGGGCATGGAGCACGGGCTCCAGAAGGTGGACGTGTACGTGAAGGGACCGGGTTCCGGCCGCGAGACCGCCATCCGGTCGCTGCAGGCCGCGGGGCTGGAGGTCACCTCGGTGACCGACGTGTCGCCCGTCCCCCACAATGGCTGCCGCCCGCGCAAGCGGCGGCGGGTCTGACGGAGGACTGACGTATGGCTCGTGACACCGGTTCCGTGTGCAAGGTGTGCCGTCGGGAGGGCGAACAGCTCTTCCTGAAGGGCGCCCGTTGCTTCACCCCCAAGTGCTCGGTCACCACCCGGCCCTACCCCCCGGGTGAGCATGGCCGCGGCCGCATCCGCCAGAGCGAGTACCTGCTGCAGCTGCGCGAGAAGCAGAAGATGCGCCGCTTCTACCAGGTGCTGGAGAAGCAGTTCCGCCGCTACTACGAGAAGGCCAGCCGCCAGCCGGGCATCACCGGTGAGAACCTGCTGCGCCTGCTCGAGATGCGCCTGGACAACGTGGTGACCCGCCTGGCCTTCGCCAGCTCGCGCCGTGAGGCCCGTCAGCTGGTGCGCCACGGTCACTTCCTGGTGAACGGCCGGCGCGTGGACATCCCCAGCTACCAGGTGCGGCCCGACGACATCATCAGCGTCAAGCTGAACTCCAAGTCCGAGGCGGTCATCCGCCAGAACACGGAGATGGTGTCCTCGCTGGCGCCGTGGCTGCAGGCCGACCACGACGCCCTCACCGGCAAGATCCTGCGCTTCCCGGAGCGCACCGAGATCGACACGCCGGTGCGTGAGCAGCTGATCGTGGAGCTCTACAGCAAGTAATCGTTCCCGTTCGCGATGGTGCCCGGGCGTTGACGCGGCCCGGGCGCCGATGCGACGGGGTTCAACGCGTCGGGAGTGAATCTCCGGCCGACGCCGGACCATGAGGTGCCTACGGTGATCGACGTCCAGTCGCCCCGCATGAGCTACAACCCCATCTCCGACACCCTCGGGGTGTTCGAGGTGGAGCCGCTTGACCGCGGCTTCGGCCACACCTTCGGCAACAGCCTGCGCCGGGTGCTGCTGTCCTCCCTCGAGGGGGCGGCGGTGACCTCGGTGCGCGTGGAGGGTGTGCAGCACGAGTTCACCACCATCGACGGCGTCCGCGAGGACGTCACCGACATCATCCTCAACCTGCGGAACCTGGTGTGCCGCCTGCACGGGGAGTCGGTGTCCGAGATCGAGGTGGAGCTGGCCAAGACGGGCCCCGGCCCGGTCACCGCCGGCGACATCAGCTGCCCCGCCGACCTGGAGATCCTCAACCCCGAGTTGGAGATCGCCAACCTGCTGCCCAACGCCCGTCTGGAGATGGTGCTCACCATCGCCCGCGGCAGCGGCTACGTGCCGGCCGACGGCAACAAGGGTCCCAACACGGTCATCGGGGTCATCCCGGTGGACTCCAACTTCTCGCCGGTCAAGCGCGTGCGCTACGAGGTGGGCTCGGCCCGTGTGGGTCAGCGCACCGACTACGACAAGCTCACGCTCGAGGTGCAGACCGACGGCAGCCTCGACCCGCGCGGTGCGGTGGCCGAGGCCGCCGAGGTGCTGATGGGCCGCCTGGCCATTTTCGCCGACCCCGAGAACGCCAAGATCCCGGGTCAGCCCGAGCCGGAGGAGGAGCGTCCCGGCGGCAACCTCCACGACATCATGATCGAGGAGCTGGAGCTGGGCGTGCGCTCCTACAACTGCCTCAAGCGCGTGGGCGTCGAGACCATCGGCGACCTGGTGTCGAAGACGGAGGCCGAGCTGTCGGCCATCCCCAACTTCGGCAAGAAGTCCATCGAAGAGGTCAAGGAGAATCTCGCCGCACACGGCCTGAGCCTCCGCATGGAGTAACCTCCCCCGACCCGAATCACCACAAGGAGTCATCAGTGCGTCACCAGCGTTCCGGCCCGAAGCTCAATCGCTCGAGCGCCCACCGCGCCTCACTCGGTGCCAACCTGGCCACCGCGCTGCTGACGCACGGCCGCATCCAGACCACGCTGCCCAAGGCGCGGCTGGCGCGCAGCATCGCCGAGAAGGCCATCACGCTCGGCAAGGCCGACACCCTCCACCACCGCCGGCAGGCAATCGCCCTGCTGCGCAACAAGGAGGTCACGTACCGCCTGTTCAACGAGATCGCCCCGGCGTTCCGCAACGTTGACGGCGGCTACACCCGCACCCTCAAGCTGGGTCCCCGTCAGGGCGACGCGGCGGAGATGGTGCTGCTGGAGCTCACCCGCGAGCCGGTGGCCGCGGCCTAGCGTTCGCACCGCGCGGCGCGGCCCCCTCCGGGTGGGCCCGCCGCGCGGAGCGCGCGCCCGTCAGGGCTGGGGCGTCAGCGAGGTCAGCGGCTGGTCGACGCTGAAGTCCAGGCCCGTGGGCCCGGTGAGGTGCTGCTCGGTGGTGGACCGCACCACCAGCCCCGAGGCGGGGTCGTACCAGTAGCGCTCCACGGTGGTGCCCTGGTATTCGCCGGTGACCTTCTGGTCGAACTCGATGACGTGGGCGGTGACCGGCTTGGCGCCCACGCGCACCACGGCATCCGGCAGGGCGCGCGTGGTGATGTCCAGCGTCAACGACTGCGCCGTGTAATGGCCGCTGATGGCCGCCGCGGCCGCCGCGGGGGCCTTCGGGAACCGCAGCAGCTCCGGTGACCACGTGCGGTCCTTCACCGCCGTGATGGGGCCGGCCGCAACCGTGGTGATGGCCCGGGTGAGGTAGTCGCCCTTCGGGTCCAGGCGGTAGCTGGCCTGCTCGCGGTGTTCCTTGCTGTACCGGATGTCGGTGTCGAAGCCGCCGGTGTGCTGCAGCACCATCATGGTGGCGGTGGGCGGCAGCGTGCGTTTGATGGTGAGCGCCGAGCTGATGGCCTCGTGGCCCGCCACCCGGTACGTGTAGACGCCCTGCGCGGGGAGCCCCGGCTGGGCGGGCTGGGACGGCTTGGCCTTGGCACGGTAGTCGGCCAGCACGTCCTCCACGCGGGATGCCGACTGCGAGTGCACGGATCGCCACAGCCACACGGCCCCGCCCGCCGCCACGAGGACCAGCACCACAACCGCCACGATCAGCCGTCGCGCCATGGCGGGATCATGGCAGGCGTGGTCGGACGCATTCGTGCGCCGGCCGTGCGTAGGGTGCCGATGTGGTGACGTTCCGCTGCGATGTGGAGTACGACGGCGCGGGGTTCGCGGGGTGGGCGGCCCAGCCGGGCCAGCGCACGTGCGAGGAGGTGCTGCGCGACGCGCTGGCGGTGCTGGTGCGCCACCCGGTGGGCCTGCGGGCCGCCGGCCGCACCGACGCCGGCGTGCACGCCACCGGCCAGGTGGTGAGCTTCACCACGACGTCCGACGTGGATGAACGGCGGCTCCTGCGGGGCCTGGCGGGGGTGCTGCCCTCCGACATCGGCGTCCGCGCGGTGCGTCGGGTGCCCGACGGGTTCGACGCGCGCACCGACGCCGTCACCCGGGCCTACGAGTACCGGGTGCTCCCCGCGCCACCCTCCCCGCTGCGCCGTGACCGCGTGCTGCACCACCCCGGGCGCCTCGACCGCGGGGCTCTCGCCGGGGCCGCGGCCGCGGTGGTGGGGCAGCACGACTTCACCGCGTTCACGCCCACCGACACCCAGCACGTGTTCTTCCACCGCACCGTGCGGCGGTGCGAGTGGGTGGAGCGCGCGGACGAGCTGGTGTTGTGCGTGGAGGCCGACGCCTTCCTGCGCCACATGGTGCGGGTGCTGGTGGGCACCATGCTGCTGGTGGGGCGGGGGCGCTGGCCCGTGGAGCGGCTGGTGGCGCTGCTGGAGGGCGCGCCCCGGTCGGCGGCGGGTCCCACGGCACCCCCGCACCCCCTCACCCTGGTGCGGGTCGAGTACCCGCCAGAGGAGGGGGTACCATCGGGGGCATGAGCCTGCGCGACCGCATGTACGCCCTCGTGATCCCCTCCGCGTCATCCGAGCGCCCGGCGCCTCGCTGGCTGCCCTGGGGCATCGCCGCGGTGGCCGTCGGGGTGGCGTGGGCGCTGCGTGCGGTCTGGGCGGGCGACTCGGCGGAGCGTGACCTGGGCCTCGCCGCCGTGGGCCTCGCGACGATCACCCTCCTGGCCCTGATCTCTCGCGCTCGGCGCGTCCGGGGCGACGCGAGGACCCTGCGCTGATCCTCCACGCCGCAGTGCCCGCGCCCGCCACGGCGGGTGGGCCCAGCCGCGCGGTTTGCCATACTCGGAACCGCGGATGACGCACATCTTGGTCACCAACGACGACGGCGTCAGCTCGCCCGGTCTGCTGGCCCTCAAGCGGGCGCTGGAGCGCGTGGGCACGGTCAGCGTCATCGCGCCCGACCGCAACCGCAGCGCCATCGGGCGCGGCATCACCTTCCACGACCCCCTGCACGTGGAGGAGGTCGCTCTGGCGGACGGCTCGACGGCCTTCGCCACCGACGGCACCCCTGTGGACTGCGTGCGCCTCGGGGCCCTCGGGCTGGTGGGCGACGTGCCGGACGTGGTGGTGAGCGGCATCAACCTGGGGCTCAACCTGGGTGACGACGTGACCTACTCGGGCACCGTGGCCGCCGCGCTGGAGGGGGTGCTGCTGGGGTGGCCCGCCATCGCGGTGTCCCAGCAGTACGACGGGCCGCCCAACGAGCGCTTCGACGGTGCCCACTACGACTTCACCGCCGTGGCCGAGTTCGTGGCCGACCTTGTCCCCGTCATGGTGGGTGGCGCCTTCCCCACAGGCGTGATGCTCACCGTGAACGCGCCGGCCCGTCCCGCCCACACCCCGCCGCAGGGGCGCGCCACGCGGCTGGGGCGCCGCATCTACAACGATGCGCTCACCCTGGTGGCCACGGAGGGCAACCGGCGCCGCTACACCATCTACGGCGACCAGCCGTCCAGCCACCCCGAGGCGGGCACCGACTTCGAGGCCATCGAGGCCGGGGAGATCTCGGTGACCCCGCTGCACTTCGAGCTCACCTCCGCGGAGGGGCTCGCCGCCCTGTCCGGCCTGTTCGCGGCCGGCGAGATCCTTCCGGAGCGCACGTGACACGCACCCCCGACCCCGTCCTGTTCGACCTGGACGGCACGGTGATCGACACCGTGGCCCTCATCCGCGAGTCGCACCGCCACGCCACCCGCCAGGTGCTGGGCCGGGAGCTCACCGACGAGCAGCTGGTGGCCAACGTGGGCCGGCCGCTGATCGAGCAGATGCGCGTGTTCGACGCCGATCGCGCGGACGAGCTGTACGAGGTGTACCGGGTGTGGAACCACGCCAACACCGCCGCCCTGCTGCGGGCCTACGACGGCATGGACGCACTGCTGGGCGACCTGCGGGCCGCCGGACGGCGCCTGGGCATCATCACCTCCAAGTCGCGCGACGCCGTGGACCTGGCCTGGGACTGCCTGCCGCTGGGCCACCTGTTCGACGTGGTCATCACCGCCGACGACTCGGCCGTCCACAAGCCCGACCCCACGCCGCTGCGGGTGGCCCTGGAGCGCCTGGGCATGGGCGCCGAAGGCGCCTGCTACGTGGGCGACGCGCCCTTCGACCTGCAGGCGGGCCGCGCCGCCGGGATGGCCACCATCGGCGTCACCTGGGGATTCTTCCCCCGCGCCACGCTGCAGCCCGAGGCGCCGGACGCCATCTGCGACACCGTGGACGAGCTGCGCCGGGTGCTGCTGCCATGACCGGCGGGCCCGGGGATCGCGCCGCCGCGCTGCGCGAGCTGCTCGACCGGGCCAACCACGACTACTACGTGCGCGACGCGCCCACCGTGGACGACGCCGTCTACGACGACTGGATGCGCGAGTTGCAGGCGCTGGAGGCCGCGCACCCCGAGCTGGTGGACCCCGACTCGCCCACCCAGCGGGTGGGGGCACGCGGCTCGGAGCAGTTCGCCGAGGTGCGGCACTCGGTTCCCATGCTGAGCCTGGCCAACGCGCGCGGCCAGGAGGAGCTGGTGGACTGGCACCGCCGGCTGCGGGACGCCATGCGCAACGCGGGGGTGGATGCCGAGCCCGGCTTCGTGGTGGAACCCAAGATCGACGGCCTGGCCATCGCCCTCACCTACGAGGACGGCCGGTTCGTGCGCGGGGCCACGCGTGGCGACGGCACCGTGGGGGAGGACGTCACCGCCAACCTGCGCACCATCAGGGCCATCCCGGCCCGGTTGCGCCTGCCCGCGGGGGCCGCCCCGCGGCGCGTGGAGGTGCGCGGCGAGGTGTACCTGCCGTTGGCCCCGTTCGCCGAGTTCAACGCCACTCGCGCCGCGGCCGGCCTGCCCACGTTCGCCAACCCGCGGAACGCGGCCGCCGGGAGCCTGCGCCAGATGGACCCGCGCGTCACCGCCGAGCGGCCGCTGTCCATCTGGTGCTACGGGGTGGGCGTCATCGACGGGGTGGAGTTGGCCACCCAGTCACAGCTGCTGGAGTGGCTGGCCGAGGCGGGGTTCCGGGTGAACCCGGACATCACGGTGGAGCCGGACATCGCCGCGGTGGCGGCGGCCTGCGAGCGCTGGGAGGCGCGGCGCGCCCAGCTGGACTTCGACATCGACGGTGCCGTGGTGAAGGTGGACGACCTGGCGGTGCAGGCCGCCGTGGGGGCGGTGGGTCGTGCGCCGCGCTGGGCCGTGGCGTACAAGTTCGCGCCCACCACCGCCACGACCCGCCTCAACGACATCGGGGTGAACGTGGGTCGCACCGGCGCCCTGGTGCCCTACGCCATCATGGAGCCCGTGCAGGTGGGTGGCGTCACGGTGCGCCAGGCCACCCTGCACAACCAGGAGGACATCGCTCGCAAGGACCTGCGCATCGGCGACCGCGTCATCGTGCAGCGCGCCGGCGACGTCATCCCACAGGTGGTGGCCCCGCTCACCCAGGACCGCACGGGCGACGAGGTGCCGTTCGCCATGCCCACCCTCTGCCCCGCATGCACGACACCCGTCGTGCAACCGGAGGGCGAGGTGCAGATGCGCTGCCCCAACCGGTCGTGCCCGGCGCAGATCGTGCAGAGCATCCAGCACTTCGTGTCCCGCGGCGCCATGGACATCGAGGGCCTGGGCGAGAAGACCGTGGCCAGGCTGTTCGAGGTGGGCCTGGTGCGGGACGTGGCCGACATCTACGACCTGCAGGCGCACCGCGACGAGCTGGTGGCGCTGGAGGGCTTCCAGGCCACCTCGGTGTCCAACCTGCTGGGCGCCGTGGAGGCCTCCCGGCAGCGCTCCTGGGCGCGGCTGCTGAACGGGCTGGGCATCCGCCACGTGGGGGACGTCACCGCCCAGGCGCTGGCCGACGTGCTGCCCTCGCTGGACGACCTGCTGGCCGCCAGCGAGGACGAGCTGGCCACCGCGGACGGGGTGGGCCCGGTGGTGGCGGCCTCGGTGGCCGAGTACCTGTCCTCGGAGGTCAACCGCCACACGCTGCAGCGGCTGCGCGACGCCGGCCTGCGCGTGGCGCAGGACCCCTCCGAGCGTCCCGCGCGGGGCGGTCCCCTGGAGGGCGCCACCGTGGTGGTGACCGGGACCCTGGAGGGCTACAGCCGCGAGGAGGCCCGCGCGGCCGTCGCGGCGGCGGGCGGCAAGGCCACCGATTCGGTGTCCAAGCTCACGACGTTCGTCGTGGCCGGACCCGGCGCCGGGTCCAAGCTGGCCAAGGCGGAGAAGCTGGGCATCCCCGTGATCGACGCGGCGGCGTTCGCCGAGGTGCTCAGCGGCGCGCGGCCCGCACCCGGTACACCGGCGGAGCCGTAGCCGCGTCCAGCCGCCCCCCGGCCAGCAGGCGCACGATGCGGTCCTCGGTGCGCTTGGCGCCCAGGATGTCGATGTCGTTGATGAGGAACGCGAAGGCGTACCGGACGCCCCCGGTGGAGTCCACCACGCCGGCCAGGCCCGACACCCCGTCGATGTAGCCGGTCTTGGCGTGCACCCGGTGGCGCAGGCCGGGCTCCAGGAAGCGGTGGATGAGGGTGCCCTCGCCGCCCCGCGGCAGCGAGTTGATCAGCGCCGGTCCCCACACGGCGTCCCGGTTCGCGGCGGCCAGGGTGCGCACGAAGGTGGCGGCCGTGACCTGATTGGCGCGGGACAGGCCCGAGCCGTCCACGAGGCGGTCGTTGGGCGACAGCACCCCGAGCTCGTTGAGGATGCGGGTGGTGGCGGCGCTGCCCGCGCGCGTGCTGCCCGCGGCGCCGGCGGCGGCACCCACGTCCTTGCGCAGGGTCTCGGCGATGAAGTTGTCGCTCTCGTGGTTCATGCGGCGCAGGATGTCGCGCAGGGGCGGGCTCACCGCCGTGCCGATGGTGACCGCGCCCGCCGGGGCGCTGCCGGCGCGCAGCGGTCCCGCCTGACGCACGTGCACGCGTTTGAGGGCGGCGCGCAGCTGGGCCGCGGCACCCCGGGGCGGGTCGGTCACGTAGTGGGCCTGCGTCGCCCCGGCGTAGTCCTGGTTGACGCTCACCCCGGACAGGGGCGGGCAGTACAGGCCGTAGTAGGAGCGCCACTGGTCGCCCACGCGGCGGGAGTCCAACACCGACTCGTCGGCCACGATGGGGCCAGCCACGCGGCGGATGCCACGAGCGCGCACGGCCTTCGGCAGCGCGTCGAACGACCCGCCCACGCCGTCCAGGTAGTGCCGGGCGTAGCCCCTCGTGGACAGCGTGGGGTCGCCTGAGCCCACCAGGTACAGGCCGCCATGCAGCGTGCCGGCGCGCACGGTGGCGCCCGGGGCGATGGCCAGGGTGGTGCGGAACTGGAATCGCGGGCCCATGGCCACCAGCGCGGCGGTGCTGGTGAGCAGCTTGTTCACCGACGCCGGCATCTGCGGGGTGTCGGGCCGGTACTCGGCCACGGGCACGGGGTCGCCCGCCGGCACCAGCCGCCAGATCACCACCCCGGCGTCGGGGTGCGCGCGCGTCCAGGTGCCCAGCGCCCCCTGGGCGGGGTTGAGGGGTGCGGTCTGACCGGCGGCCGTTCCGGCGGCGCACACGAGAAGACCGGCGAGCAGCAGGGCCGCGACGCCGGTCTTCGTGGTTCGGGATGTGGGGTGGGACGCGCCCGCCCCGTTCGGGGTGGGACGCGGTGCTAGTGCACCGCCGCTGAGTCGACGAGCATGGTCTCCGCCGCGTCCGGCAGTCGCCTGCCGGCTGCGCTCATGGAGCTGAGGAACAGCGTCTTGTCGATGCGGCCGTTGTAGATCGGGACGGCCTCCTGCATGCACAAACGGACGACTTCCTTGCGGGAAAGGCCAAGCGCCTCGGACATCTCGTCCGGGGTGAGGTGCACTGCCATGCGTACCTCCTCGACGGTGGTGCGCCCCGTCTCCAGCCGGCCCACGCGCCGAAAATGGCGGGGTCCAGGCGGGACGCATGCGCACGGGTCGGAGGTCATCATGTAGCCCGATGTGCTCCGACTGATCGTGCGGACATGCAGCGCAGGGTAGCTCGCTCATCGGGGGGCATTCAACCGTTGGTCCCGGACGGTGCGGCAGAAATTTCGCCGGACCCGCCGTGCGCGAGGCGCGCCCGGTCTCAGTCGTCCGCCCGGCGCATGGGCACCGGGGCGGGGCGCGGGCGCAGCATGGTCCAGGCCTGCACCATGATGAAGCCCATGGCGATCACCAGGCCGCCGGCCAGGCTGTCCACCACGTAGTGGTTGGCGGTGCCGGTGATGGTGAGGAACACCAGGGCCGGGTAGGCCAGGGCGGCCAGCCGCAGCGCCCAGTGGCGCACCAGCAGGGCCACCACCACGCCGATCATGAACGAGTAGCCGAAGTGCATGGACGGCACCGCGGCGTTGGGGTTGAACCAGCCGGACAGCGGGCCGCCGTGCAGGTCGATGTTGCTGAGCCCGCGCAGCGTGTCCACGAAGCCGTCGCTGCCGTTGAGCCGCGGCGGCGCCACCGGGAACACCACGAACACCGCCAGGGCGATGGCGTTGGCGGCCAGGAACGCGTTGCGCACGTACGGGTACATGCGCGGCCGGCGCTTGTAGAGCCACACGAAGAAGATGGGCGTGATGATCCAGTGGCCCAGCATGTAGAACTTGTTGAGCAGGGTGGTGAGGGCCACGTGGTTGAGCAACCACTGCTGGATGGACACCTCCACGAACAACCCCGAGCTCTTCTCGAAGTTGATGAGGTCGGCGGCGTTCTGGAACGCCGTGGAGGGGCTGCCGATCACCAGCGCGCGCGAGGCCTCGTACACCAGCAGCGCCACGGCGAACAGCGCCACCTCGCCCGTCCAGGGGCGGCGGTCACGGGCCGCGCGCAGCCGCGCCAGTGGTCCCGGGGGCCGGGGCGTGGCGTGGGCGGATTCGGTCGTGCGGTGTTCTTCGAGCGTGGCGATCCAGACAAGGTATCGGGTGGCTCGGCCGGTGCGCAATGCAACGAGTGTTGAGACTCACCCAAACTGCACCCGGCACGCCGTGGCGGGCCGCGGTCCGGTCAGCTACGATCCACGGCCGCAGGTCCGGGGTGTGGCGCAGCTTGGTAGCGCGCTCCGTTCGGGTCGGAGAGGTCCCCGGTTCAAATCCGGGCACCCCGATGTGACCGCACGGGAGAGACCCGACTCCCGCCGCCCGGGCCCGCTTCGGCGGGCCCGGCATGCACTACACCGTGATCACGCCCTCCACCTCGGGGATCTGGCGGCGCAACTCGGCCTCGATGCCCAGCGACAGGGTGGCGGTGGACATGGGGCAGCCGCCGCAGGCGCCGTGCATCTGGAGGTGCACGAAGCCCTCCTCGTCGAAGTCCACCAGCTCCACGTCACCGCCGTCGGAGTGCAGTGCGGGACGGACCTGGTCGAGGACATCCTCGATGCGCGACAGAATCTCGGCCGACATGTGGGCTCCTTCAGGTGGGTGTGACGATGGATGGTAGCGCCGAACGGTCCCGGGTCGCCGTGGTGCAGATGGCCACCTGCGGGGTGGTGGACGACAACCTGGAGGCCGCCGAGCGGCTGGTGGGCGCGGCGGTGGAACGCGGCGCCCACCTGGTGGTGCTGCCCGAGCGCTGGAACCTCATTCACGACACCCGTCGTACCCTTGAGGGCGCCGAGGCCCTGGACGGGCCCTCGCTGGCCGCCGTGCGGGGCTGGGCGCGCCGGTGGGACGTGGCGATCCTGGCCGGCAGCATCGCCGAGCGCACCCCGGAGGGCGCGCGCACGTTCAACACCAGCGTGCTGGTGGGCCGCGACGGGGCCGACGTGGCGGTGTACCGCAAGACCCACCTGTTCGACGTGGCGGTGGACGGGCACACCTACCGCGAGTCCGACTGCACCGCGCCGGGCGCGGAGCTGGCGGTGGGCGACGCGGCCGGCCTGCGGCTGGGGCTCACCGTCTGTTACGACCTGCGCTTCCCGGAGCTGTACCGGGCCCTGGTGGACCGCGGCGCCACCGCGCTGGCCGTGCCCGCGGCGTTCACGGCGGCCACCGGCAGGGACCACTGGGAGCCGCTGCTGCGCGCCCGGGCCATCGAGAACCAGTGCTTCGTGGTGGCCGCCGACCAGTTCGGCACCCACGCCGACGGCACGCGCTCGCACGGCCGCAGCATGATCGTGGACCCGTGGGGCGTGGTGCTGGCAACCGTGCCCGACGGGGAGGGCGTGGCCGTGGCCGATCTGGACCTTGCCCACCAGCGGCGCATCCGCGCGTCGCTGCCGGCCCTGCGGCACCGCCGCCCGGAGCTCTACTGATCGAGGGTGGCGGCCAGCGACTCGTGGGCCCAGGCCACGTCGCCCCCGATGAGGGTGAGCCGGGGGCGGTCCCGCTCGTCCACCACCACCACGTCGGCCACCGCGCCGTCGCGCAACCCCGGCGGCAGCCCCAGCGCCCGCCGCGGCGCCCCGGAGACGGCGTCCAGCGCCGCCGCCCGTGACACCCCCGCCCCGCGCAGCACCCGCGGGGCCGCGTCCAGGGCGGTGGCGCTGCCGGCCAGGCGCCCGGCGTCGTCCACCACGTGCGCGCCGTCGGTGTGCACCCGGATGCCGCCCAGGTCGTAGTCGCCCGGTGCCGCGGCCGTGGCGGCCACGGCGTCGCTCACCGCCAGCAGCCGCGCGCCGGTGGCACGGCTGATCACCCGCAGCAGCTCGGGGGCCACGTGCACGCCGTCGGCGATCACCCCCACGCGCACCCGCGGGTCGGTGAGCGACACGCCGAAGGGACCGGGGTCGCGGGCCGTGGGCGGGCGCATGGCGTTGAGGGTGTGGGTCACCATGCGGGCACCGGCGTCGATGGCCCGGCGCGTGGCCTCCGCGTCGGCGTCGGTGTGCCCGATGCTCACCAGGGCCCCGCCGCGGGCGGCCGTCGCGATCACCTCACGGGCCCCGTCCCGCTCGGGCGCAAGGGTCACCACCCGGGGTTCCAGCAGCTCCACCAGGCGCAGCACCCCGGTGGCCGAGCTTGCCCGGATCACGTCCACCGGGTGCACGCCCGGCCGCTCCGGCGACAGGAGCGGCCCCTCCAGGTGCACCCCCAGGCTGCGCGCGCCGCGCGGGGGCCACGGCGCGCCGGCCAGCCCCGCGGCGGCGGCCCGGAAGGCGTCGTCGGGGCGCGTGACCAGGGTTGGGCAGAAGGCCGTGACGCCGTGACGGGGCAGCAGGGCCGCCACGTGGGCGTTCTGGGCCGGGTCCTGGCCCACCTGGGCGCCGCCCAGGCCGTTCACCTGCAGGTCCACGAACCCGGCGCACACCACCCACCCCTCGGGCAGGCGCAGCCGGCGGCGGCGTGCCATGGGGCCGCCCAGCAGCAGATGGCCGGCGTGCACCCCCACCGCACCCCGTGCGATCCGGCGGCCGCGCAGGACCAGTCCCTCCAACACGATCCCGCGGTCCACGCCGCGTATCATCCGCCGCCCGTGGCACGCCCGCAACGCGACGACGAGCTCACCCTGGACATCGCCGACCTGGCGTTCGGGGGCCTGGGCGTGGCCCGCCACGACGGCTTCGTGGTGTTCACGCCGGACACCGTGCCCGGCGACCGCGTGCGCACCCGGGTGCGCAGGTCACGTCGCCGCTACGCCGACGCGGACCTGGTGGAGGTGCTCACCCCGTCGCCGCGGCGCGTTGTGCCCCCCTGCCCGTACGTGCCCGCGTGCGGCGGGTGCCGGCTGCAGCACGTTGCCTACCAGGCCACGCTGGAGGCAAAACGGGATCAGGTGCGCGAGCACCTGGCGCGCATCGGGCACCTCACCGACATCGAGGTGCGGCCCACGGACGCCGCCGTGGCCACCTTCGGCTACCGCAACAAGATGGAGTACTCGGCCGCGCCGGGCGGTGACGGGGCGGGCATGCGCCTGGGGTTCCACCGTCGCGGACGCTGGGACGAGGTGATCCACCTGGACGCCTGCATGCTGGCCACACCGCTGGGCAACGCGGTGCGCGACACGGCGCGGCGCCTGCTGGACGACGCCGGGGTGCCGCCGTACGACCAGCGCGAGCAGCGCGGGGTGTTCCGGCACCTGGTGGTGCGCGAGGGCGTCAACACCGGCGAGGTGCTGGTGACCCTGGTGAGCGCCCCGGGGGCGGAGGAGTCCATGGACGCGGTGGGCACCGCGCTGGCCGCCGCGCACCCCGAGGTGGTGGGGGTGCTGCATGCGGTCAACGACGGGCTGGCCGAGACCACCCAGGGCCTGCCCACCCGCACCGTGACGGGCCGCGACTGGTTCACCGAAACGGTGATGGGCGTGCGGCTGCGCCTGTCGGCGCCCAGCTTCTTCCAGACCAACACGCTGATGACCGACCACCTGTACCGGAGGGTGGCGGAGGCCGCGGGCCTGGACGGCGGCCAGGTGCTGTACGACCTGTTCGCCGGCGTCGGCAGCATCGGCATCGCGCTCGGCGCGCACGCGGCGCGGGTGGTGTCCATCGAGATCGTCCCGGAGGGCGTGGAGGACGCCCGCCGCAACGCCGAGGCCAACGGTGTGACCAACCACCTGGCCCTGTGCGGCGATGTCGGCGTGGTGATGCGTGAGCAGCGCGAGCGGCTGCCCGCCGCCGACGTGGTGGTGGTGGACCCGCCGCGTGGCGGCCTGTCGGGGCGCGCGGTGCGGCGGATCCTCGAGGTGGGTGCGCCCACGCTGGTGTACGTGTCGTGCCAGCCGGCCACCTTCGCCGACAACGCGGCGCGGTTCGTGGAGGGGGGCTACCGGTTGGAGTACGTGCAGCCGGTGGACATGTTCCCCCAGACCCCGCACGTGGAGGCGGTGGGGCCCATCACACGCGCCACCGCCTGAGCGGTACCGCCGAAGGTCAGCGGTAGCCGCAGATGGGCCAGTGCCGGTGCATGCCGCGTGAGAACGCCCACGCCGCCGCCATCGCGTTGGCGTAGGGGTCGATGCGGGCGAACGCCCGGTAGGGCGTGGTGGCCCACAGCGGCGCGCCGAACTGGAACAGCCCCAGGTACGGGCCGTTGGACGCCAGGGGTTGAGGGTGGACTCGCAGGTGGCCACCCGCCGCAGCTTGTCCTCGCTGAAGTGGTATGCCGCGGCCGCCAGCGCGATGGCGTGGCCGGCCTCGGGGCTGTGTGCGGCCCGCACCTGGCGCCGCGCAGCTTCAGCGCCGTGGCGTGGCGGACGGCGCGCACCTGCCGCAGCCGCAGGGCGTGCTCGGCGTCCAGGCGGCGCTGCAGATCGGCCACCTGGGCGCGCAACGCGGCGGGGTCGCCGGTGTCGGTGGCCTGGGTGAGGGGCTGCGGTGCCACCGGGGTCGCGGTTGCCGCGACGGTGGCCTCCGGGTGGCGGGCGGGCCGTACAGGGGGTGTCGGCCGCGGCCATGGCCAGCGGCACGGCCGCCAGCGCAACTGCGGGAATGGTGACTGCGGTGCGAAACCTCAGTGTTGCCTCCATGCCGTGATGTCCCCCTCGGCGTCATCCGGGCACCGCGTGGGGTGCCGCTCCGTGCGCGGTGGCACGGGGAGTCGCCGGGGGCGTCCAACGGGGTGTTCCCACTCCGTCGGTCGGCGAGTCTGCCAGAACGGGCCGGACGGCAGGTTTCGGATGGTTCCGGCGAACACTGATCCGCCAGAGTCGTGAATCGACTCAGGTGCCCCGCGCCATCCGGGTGAGCCGGTCCCCGTTGGCGGCCCACAGGCCCAGCGCGGCGGCGGTGATGGCGGGCACCAGCAGGTGCCGGCCCACGGCGAGGGCCGCCCCCGCCACCACCGCGATCCCGCATGTGGCCGCCGTCGCACGCCCGCGCAGGCCGGTCGCGCGGGCGGCGGCCACGAACACCACCAGCAGCACCACGTCCACCACCCCGATCCAGGCGTCGGCCGACCCGTCCCACCCGGGTAACCGCACGCCCGCGGCGCGCAGGGCGTGGGGGGCGGCGTGCGCGGCCGAGCCCGTGGGGCCCACGGCCACCGACACGGCGTCGGCCAGCGCCGCGCACGCCGACAGCACCAGCAACTCGGCGGGGCGGCGCACCATCCCCGCCAGCCACAGGCCCACCCCCATCGCCAGCGCCAGCCGCCCGCACCCGGCAAGCGGCACCGACGACAGCAGGGCGCCGGCCACCGGCCAGCACCGCGCCCCCGATCGCCAGGCCCGCCGCCCGGCGCGTGGCGGCCCGCAGGGCCACCGGCACCACCGCGGCCACCACCAGCGCGCTGCCCACCGCGGCGGTCAGCACCTGGCCCGTCGTCCCGGCCGCGGGCGCGGGCAGGTGCGCCGCGGCGGCGGTGTAGGCACCGAACACCGCCAGCGGCAGCAACTCGACCGCGCGGGGGCCGCGCATCGCTCCCGCGCCTAGTAGGGCGGCTGCGCCAGGTGCCAGTCGCCCAGGGCCCGGAACGCGGCCCAGAAGGTGCGCTTGGCGGCCTGCTCGTCCAGCGACTCGTCGATGTCCGGCACCACGATCACCTCGGCGGCCGGGGTCCAGCGCTGCAGCACCCCCGGGGTGTCGTCCACGGGGACGCTGCCGGGTGCCTTCAGCTGGTTGACGGCCTCCACCGCGCGGCTGCCCATGGGCACCACCAGCTTGGGCGTGACGATCTGCAGCTCCCGCGCCAGCCACTCGGGCCGGAAGCCGGCGTCGTCCACCTTGACGCACAGCGTGCCGTACAGCGTGAGCGGGTCCAGGCCCAGGCGCTGCACGCTCTTGAGGATGGCGTTGCCGGCGCGCCCGAAGAAGGCGACGCCCTCCTGCCGCTCGGCCAGACTGGCCGACCACTTCACCATCACGATCTCGGCTTGCGGCGATCCGGAGGACAGCACCGGCAGCGCGTCGGCGTGATGGTGGGCCGCCCAGGCGGCGATCTCATCGTTGAGCGTGCTCAGCTCGGCGATGGCCCGCTTGAGGTAGGCGTCCTGGATGTCACCGGGGGGACCGCTGGGGCCGTCCGTCGGCGGGCCGGCGGCCCGGAGCGGACGGGGGCGGTTGCCGGCACGTTGGCGTGGAGGATCTGGGCTCATTGACGCCCCTGGTATTTCCCGATCCTGTTTCGGTTCCTGCGCGTCAACGTTTCAGGTGGATCGGGACGCGGCGCGTGCGCGTGCACGCCGGGCGCGACGTCCGCGCCGCGGTCGGATGACGGTGGCGTCGGCCAGGGCGGCCACCAGGCCCGGGCCGTCGATGAACGCCCGCATGGACAGGCCCACCATGCCCAGGCTCTCGGGCGCGCCGGTGACCGTGGCCGCGCTCACCACCACGCCCAGGCGCTGGGCCGCCCGGCCCACGTCGGGGGCCGCGGGGCCGGCGGTGGCGGTGACCAGCTCGTAGGCGTCGATGAGGGCGGCGTTGCGCCGCAACACCTCCGCGGGGGGCGCGATGCAGGTGTCGGGGTGCGGTGCCACCACCACGCCACCCTGCCCCCGGATGAGGCGCGCGGTGTCGGCCACGTCCAGCCCGTCCGGCACCGGCTGGGACAGCACCAGGCCGATCAGCACGCCCTCGCGGGTGTGCACCTCCTGCCCCACCACCACCGTGAGGTCGCGGGGGGCGGCCGCCTTCACCGCGCGGGCCGGCTCCAGGTCGCCGGGGGCGGCCACGGCCACCACGTCCAGGCCGGCGTCCACGCAGGCCTGCGCGAACGCCGCGGGGTCCATCTCCGGGGTGGGGCGCACGCGCAGGTCGGCCACCACCTGCACCCCCGGGTCGGAGTGCCGGGCCGCGCGCAGGGCCATGGCCCGGGTGTAGTGGTCCTCCAGCTGCGCGGCGGTGGCCGCGTGGCCGGGGGTGCGCGCCGCGGCCGTGTGCCCGATGGAGTCCCGGCGGGCCCGGTCGGCGCGGGCCGCCGCAAGCGCGTCCCGCCACGCGGGGCGGGAGAACGGCGGCAGCACCAGCGCGGTCTCGCCGTCCACCAGCCACTCGGCGGCCTGCGGGCCCTCCGGTGCCAGCACCAGCCGCCCCCCGGACAGCGCCATGCGGGTGACCGGGTCGTCCACGTCCCCCGGGGTGGCTGCGAGCACGATGGCGGCACCGGCCAGCAGCCGGTGCCAGCTCTCAGGGCCCGTGTCGTCCACGATGGTGACCCGGTCGCGCAGGGCCTTCGGCACGGCCGCGCGCGTGCGCCACGGCGCCTCCCGGGGCCCGATGACGGTGATGGCGGCGTCCGTGTCACGCGCCAAGGCCAGGGCGAACCGCAGGCCCGCACGCTCGCGTCCCCGGGCGATGATGGCGATGCCGTCGCCCGCGACGGGCGGGGCGGGGTCGGCGCCGGGACGCAGCACCGTGGAGCCGCCGGGCAGCAGCTGGGCCACCGCCCGCTGCACCAGCTCCGAGTCGGCCAGGCGCAGGTCCAGGCGGTCCACGGCGCGCTGCACCAGGGGGCCCAGGAACGAGCTGCTCACCAGCGGCCGGTGGAAGGTGCCCACGGTGGCGGCCGCGGTGTGCCGCAGTGCGGTGAGGCCCGGGGAGGGGGCCAGCGGGTCGTGCACGTGCACCACGTCGAACGCCCCGCGCCGCAGCGCGGTCTCGAGGCCCTGCGCCAGATCCAGCGGGCCGGTGACGTGGCCGGCGCGCCCGGTGCGGATGGCGCGGCCCACGCACACCACCTCCACCGCGCCCGGCGGTGCCCGCAGCCCCTCGGCGGGTCCGGCCAGCACCCGGCGGCCCTCGGCCAGGAGCGCCCGGTCGGTGCCCGGCACCAGCAGGGTCACCCGGTGCCCCCGGGCGGCCAGGGCGTCGGCCTGCCCGCGCACCGCCCACGCCACGTCGTCCCCCGGCGGCCAGGGCGTGGGGCAGACGACGGCGATGGAAAGGACGTCGCTCACGGCCCGGCGCATCATCTCAGACGCGGCCGTGCGCGGGACCCTCACACCGGTGGCCGCGACTCCCGGTCACGCGCGTCCAGCGCGGTGCGCACGTGCAGGATGCGGTGCAGCGCGGTGCCGGTGCTCAGGGCCGCCAGCACGTAGATCACCACGGGCAGCACCGATCCCAGCCCGCCCATGAAGATGCCCGCGCCGGTCAGCACCAGCCGCTCCGGCCGGCCCATCAGCCCGCCCTTGTTGCTGTCGATGCCCAGGCCCTCCGAGCGGGCCCGGGTGTAGGACACCATGAACGAGGCGGTCAGCGCCGCGAAGCACGCGCCCACCGCCACCGCGTGGCCCTTCTGCGCCAGCACGATGCCCAGCGCCCCCAGGATGATCCCCTCGGCCACGCGGTCGAGGGTGGAGTCCAGGAACGCGCCGAAGCTGGTGGACCGCCCCTGGGCGCGGGCCAGGGTGCCGTCCAGGGAGTCGGCCAGGCTGAACGCCACGTACAGCAGGCCGGCCACCACCCAGACGCGGGCGATGATGAGCGCGCCCACGCCGCACACCCCCGCCAGGCCCAGCAGCGTGAGGGCGTTGGGGCTGAGGCGCAGGGCGTTGGCGATGGCCAGCAGCACCCGCCCCAGGGCCGCGAGCGGGCCCCGTGGCCGATCGGAGCCGACCTGATGCACTTCGGTGGTGATGCGCGCTCCCCGTGGCCGCGGCAGGGTGCGGGCCGACCCGCACCGCCGGTAGGATAGCCAAGGCATGAACCCCCGCGGTCGCGCATCAGCTCTCACCCGACGCCGCAGCGGCACGGCATGAGCGATCCGTCGCCCGCGGTGGTGCTGGGACGCGTGCTGCGGCGCACGGGACTGGCCTTCCCCCGCGGCATGATGGGCGAGTCGGTGGCGCGGCTGGCGGCGGCCATGGAACGCCCCGCCTCGAGCGACGTGCCGCTGGACCGGCTGGTGGACGCGGCCGCCGCCGACACCTGGGACGGCCTGCAGCCCTCCGTCCTCGCGGCCGTGCGCATGCACCTCGGCCGGGCGGACGGCCCGGACCGCGAGGATCTGGCCGCCGTGCTGCCCTGGGCCGAGCGCGACGACCCCGGCAACCCGCTGGCCCGGGCGCTGGTGGTGCGCGCCGCGCAGGAGCTGGCGGCCGCCCTGCGCCGTGCCGAGCGCCTGATGGTGGGCGCCGAGGCCGCCGTGGCCGCCGGCGGGCGCGACGGGGCGCTGGCCGCGGCCCGTGCGGTGGGCGGCGTGGTGGTGGCCCTGCTGGACCTCGACCCCGAGGACTTCGCCGACGAGATCTCCGCCTATGTGGATGCCGGTGAGGACGCCGTGGCGCTGGACACCCTCAGCCGCTCCACCGGCGACGACGACACCCGGGGATGGGCGCGCGACGCGGTGCGGGCCCTGGCCGTGGCCGACGCGCCGGCCGCCACCGCCGCGGCGCATGGCCTGGCCGATGGCGGGCCGCCCCCCGACCCCGCCGCGGACGCGGTGTGGGTGCCCACGGTGCTGGCGCTGGTGGAGGAGGGCTTCGAGCGCGCCCTGGCCGACGAGGGCGTGACGGGGGACGCCTGAACGCGGCGGCCTCGGGCCGTTGCCCGCCCCCCGCTCAGGTTGGTACCTTCGTGGCGACCGGATGGTGCGCCGGGCGGCTCCCGCATGGGATTCCCCGGGCACGCACCCTGACAACTTCACCCGAGAAGGATGCGCATGGCTGACTGGAGTGATTGGTACACCAAAGAGGACCTCACGAAGTGGGTACTGGTGGATGTGCTGCGCGGCCACGCCGAGCGCACGCCGGACCGGGATTTCCTGAAGTTCGCGGGGAACGGGTGGGTCAGTTACGGCGAGGTCAACGCGCGCGCCAACCGGGTGGCCAACGGGCTGATCGCCCGGGGTGTGGCCAAGGGCGAGTCGGTGTCGGTGATGCTGCCCAACTGTGAGGAGTTCCTTCCCGTGTGGTTCGGGATCCTCAAGGCCGGTGGGGTGATGAGCAGCATCAACACCGCCTACAAGGGTGATTTCCTGTCCTGGACCATCAACCTGGTCGAGGCCAAGAAGCTGTTCATCGCCGATGTGTTCCTTGACCGGTTGGATCTGATCAAGGCCGAGCTGCCGCTGCTGGAGCACGTGATCGTGTTGGAGACCGGCAACGCGGGTCCCGCCCCGTCGGTCAAGCACGAGACCCTGGCCGAGTTGATGGCCGGCTCGGATGCCGAGCCGTCGGGGATCGAGCACTCGTGGACCGATGACGCCCGGATCATGTTCACCTCCGGTACCACCGGCCGCTCGAAGGGCGTGATCAAGCAGAACGCCGCCGACTACTTCTCGGCCCGCGGCCTCCTGGAGGTCATCTCCGCGACCGCCGGCAAGAGCGTGGAGAGCCTCTCCGAGGACACGTTCTTCTCCTGCCTGCCGCTGTTCCACAGCAACGCCCAGGTGCTGACGGGCTACCCCGCCCTGGTGGCCGGTGGCCGCGTGGCCTACGTGGAGCGCTTCTCCAGCAGCCAGTTCTGGCAGCAGGTGATCGACGCCGAGGCCACGGTGTTCAACTCGATCGGCGCGGTCAGCTACTTCATCTACAACATCCCGGCCTCCGGGCTGGACCGCGCCCACAAGGTGCACACGGTGTTCGCCGCCCCCGCTCCCAAGGACATCTACTTCGAGTTCCAGGAGCGCTTCGGCGTGAAGTTCATCGAGGGGTACGGCCTGACGGAGACGGGTATGGCCACCTACATGGACCCCACCCGCCCGCCGGTGCCCGGCTCCATCGGGGTGAGCAACCCCGGCTACGAGGTGACGGTGGTGGAACCCGGCACGGACCGGGTGCTGCCGGCCAACACCCCGGGCGAGATCGTGGTGGACATGAAGATCCCGAACATCGTGATGCGCGCCTACTACGGGATGCCCGAGAAGACCGCCGAGGACTTCCGCAACCTCAAGCTGCACACCGGCGACCTCGGCCGCCAGGACGAGCAGGGCTACATCTACTTCATGGACCGCGTGAAGGACTACATCCGCCGCCGCGGCGAGAACGTGTCCTCCATGGAGGTGGAACGCCAGGTGAGTGACCACCCGCAGATCAGGGAGGCCGCGGCCATCGGCGTCAAGGCCGGCGAGGGCGCCTCATCCGAGGACGAGATCATGATCGTCTGCATCCCCGAGGGCGACGCCCCCGACCCCGCGGAGCTGACCCACTGGATGGCCGAGCGGATGCCGTACTTCATGGTGCCGCGCTACATCCGGTTCGTGCCGACCCTGCCCAAGACCCCCACCGAGCGCGTGCAGAAGGTGCAGCTGCGCGACGAGGGCATCACCGCCGACACCTTCGACCGCGAAGCCGCCGGCATCACCATCAAGCGATAGGTCCCAACCTGGGGGCCCCGCACGCCGGGGCCCCCACGTCGTTTCGGAGGAGGCCAGAGTGAGGACCGACCAGACGCCCGCCACGGACCCGCTCGGGATCCTTGGCTCGGCACCCGCCGGGTTCATGGACGCGCTGACGTACCCGTACTTCCAGTCGGTGTTCGACCGGAAGAGCCGCCGCGTGGGCCTGGGCATGACCGTGGGATCGGAGGTGATCCCGTACGAGAGCCCCTACCAGGCGGTGCCCCTCAGCGAGCTGGAGGAGGCGCTCCTGGTGATGGCCGGCACGGGCCTGAACGGCCTGGCGCTGGCCGACCTGGACCCGGCGCGCGGCATGTCCACGTTGGTGCAGTGGACCAACCGCACCTGGCCCAGCGCGTGCAGCAACCACGGCACCGAGCTGTTCTGGAGCAACGACAGCGGGCTGTGGTGGCTGGACATCTTCAAGATGGTCCCGGAGCCGGGTGAGATCTCCACCCTGTCCGGCAAGCCGATGGAGCAGCAGGCCGACTTCCTGGTGGACCTGTTCCGGCGCGCCAAGGTGCGTCTCAAGGAGGGCCGGGCCGAGCTGCCCACCACCCTCCCGGGCCTGTTCGACTTCAACCAGTGGAACGCCAACAAGCCGGGCACCTCGCTGTTCGTGCCCGTCACCAACGTCACGCTCGAGTACATCAACGTGCTGTTCATCTACGCGGCGCGCGGCTACAAGTTCTCGTTCGTCGATGAGCAGCGCGGCTGGGAGAGCGCCGGCCTGCAGAAGTGGATCGACCAGGGCCGCCTCGACCCCGCCCGCCGCATGGGCATGGTGGAGCTGGAGCAGCGCGTGCTGTCGATGCTGGTGGTGGAGCAGGCCTTCATCTGCCAGAACATGAACCTGGCCATGCAGGCCCTGGGCCTGGGCGGCTGGACGTTCACCGGCTACCTGCCCAAGTTCGTGATGGGCGGCGGCGACGTGCCCGGCCTGGGCTTCCGGTTCCAGGAGGACAAGCAGGGCAACGCGTTCGCGGTGGGCCGCGACGGCTACTTCGAGGCGTTCACCCCTCCGTACTACAAGGACATGCACGAGGCGGTGGACGCGTTCATGGCCCTCAAGTGGGCCGCCATGGACGACGACGTGCCGAAGCCCTACAAGGACAACGAGCCGTTCGTGAAGGCCATCCCGCGGCCGCATGACGAGACCGTGGAGATCGTCAAGGAGTACTGCCAGTACGTGTGGGACACCTACGGGCGCTTCCCGGCCTACCTGGACCCCATGTACCAGCGGCTCACCTGCCAGAGCCAGCACCTGGACCCCGACTTCTACGCGCACTACTTCCCGGACGGGGCCATCAGCGAGCAGCACCAGAACCACTTCCGTCGCTGGCACTCGGACATCTGCGACCACGAGGGCAACCCGCCCCGCAAGTAGGTCGCATCACGCGCGTGGCCGCCCCCCGCGGGGCGGCCACCGCTTGCCCCGCTGCGGGGCCACCACGTAGGTTCCAACCGTTTCGGACACCTTGGCATGGGGGGAACGGGTGAAGCGCAAGCGTGGGTTGTGGGCCGCGGTGGCGGCCGTGGCGGTGAGCGTCGCGGTGGCCGGGTGCGGCAGCTCCGGAGGCGGGTCCGGCGGGTCCACCGCGTCGGCGGGGGCCATCCCCACCACGCCCGAGGCGGGCACGTTCCGCATGGGCCTGGAGCCGTGGCTGGGGTACGGCCTGTGGCGGGTGGCCGAGAAGAAGGGGATCTTCAGCGCCAACGGCGTGGACACGAAGATCACCAGCTTCAACACCGACGACGAGATCAACGCCGCCCTGGCCTCCAAGCAGCTGGACGGCGCGAACATCGCCACCCACACCGCCATGCGCCTGGCGGCGGCCGGCCTGCCCATCACCATCGTGATGCTGCTGGACCAGAGCACCACCGCCGACGCCATCCTGGCGCCCAAGACCATGACCACCGTCGCCGCCCTGAAGGGCCAGAAGGTGGCCTACGAGGAGGGCACCACCAGCGACATCCTGCTGCGCTACGCGCTCAGCAAGAATGGGATGTCGATCAAGGACATCACCAAGGTGCCCACGCCGGCGGCCGACGCGGGCGTGGCCGCGCTGGCGGGGCGGGTGGCGGTGGCCGTCACGTACGAGCCCTACCTCACCACGGCCCTGAAGCGCGACGCCAAATGGCACCTGCTGTTCACCGCCGGCCAGGATCCGGGCCTCATCAGCGACGTCTTCGTGGTGCGCAACGACGTGCTGAAGTCCAAGCCCGGTCAGGTGCTGGCCCTGGTGAAGTCCTGGCAGGCCGCCGACGCGGCGTACAACGCCGACGTCACGGGCGGGCAGCACATCATCGAGGCCGCCGTGGGATCCAAGCCGGGCGAGCTCAAGACGGCGTTCGCCGGCGTGCGCTTCTACAGCGTGCCCCAGAACCAGACCGAGCTGGCCGCGGGTGGCACTTTCCACGACCACACGCTGACCGACGTCAAGAATGTGGCCACGCAGGCGGGTCTGATCAAGGGCACCGTCGACCCGCTCAAGCTGGTGGACCCGGCCTTCGTGCAGGCCGCCAAGTAGTCGCCGGTCCCGGGGTGGCCGCCGAGGCGGTCACCCCGGGTGCTTCACCACCGTCACGCCGCGGGCGGCCAGCGCTCCTCGGCGGCCGCCTCCGGGATGGCCGCATCGCGCAGCCGCGCCCGGCTGGGGTCCATGGCTTCGTACTGGCGCACCACCGGTGCCCGCCAGGCCATGTAGGTGGCGCACGCCCCGTCGGCCTGCCCGGGCTGAACCGCCAGCGCCTGGGCCAGGGCCTGCGCGTCGGCCATGCCGATGCCGGCGCTGGCGCCGGTCTCGGGGCCGAAGAAATGGGCGGCGTCGCCGATGAGCACCAGCCCCGGGATCCACCAGCGCGGGCAGCTCAGCAGCTCGGGCTCGTCGTAGTGCACCTCGTCGATGGCGGGCAGCCCGCGGACGCCGCGCGCCACCTGGGGCAGCAGCCGCGTGAACGACTCCACCAGCGCGTCCAACCCGGGTGCGAGGGCCGCGTCACGACCCACCCGGTCGGTCATCCGCCACCCGAAGGTGCCCTCCGGCCAGCTGAGCATGCCGATGTGGCTGCCGTTGGACAGGTAGGCCATGGCGAAGGAGGTCTCCTCCGGCACCGGGCTCATCCACTCGATCTTGCCCTCGGCCAGCGGGGTGAAGACGGCCTCCAGGCCGGCCATGCCGCGCACGCGGGAGCGCATGCCGTCGCAGGCCACCACCAGCCCCGCCTCGATGGTCTCGTGCCCGTCGGGGCCCTCGGCCACCACGCCCGTGACGCGCCCCGTGGAGTCGCGCACCAGCTCGGCCACCGTGTGGCGGTAGCGCACGGGCACGGGCTCGGCGAGGGCGTTCAGCAACCAGCCCACCTCCACCGCCACGGCCGCGGCCGCGCCGTCCGCGGTGACCCCGATCGGGCGGCCGCGGGCGTGCAGGCCGTCCAGCAGCCCCAGCTCGGCCAGGGCGTCGAAGCCCTGGTGCCCCATCATGAACCCGCGCCGCACGTACCCGCCCTGCGGCATGCGCTCCAGCACCACGGGGTCGAGGCCCCGCCGGCGCAGCAGCCCGGCGAGCGTGAGCCCCACGAGACCGCCGCCGGCGATGACCACGCGCATGACGCGAGCCTACCCCGGCATGCGTTCGCGTGGCGACCCGTCGGCGGGCGGCCGGCCGCGGGGGACCCTTCCCCGGCCGGCCACCCGCCTCGGGATCAGGCGGCCGGCGCCGTGTGGTCGCAGCCCGCGCCCGAACCGCCACCGCCCGTCCCGTTGACCTGGTCGGTCACCCGCTGGGTGATGCCGGTGGCCATCTGATCGGCCTGGGCCTGTGTGATGGTGCCCGCGGTGACGGCCGCCGCCAGCTCGGCCTTCTGGTCGGCCACGAGGGCGTCGATGACCTTCTGCGGGTCCACCGAGTTGGCCGTGGCCACCTCCGCCAGCGTCTTGCCCGACTTGAGGGCGGTGAGGAGGTCCGTCTCGCTGATGCCGATGGCACCGGCGGCCACGGAGGTGTCGGTGACCGTCTCCACGGTGACCCGGCCGTGGCGGTCACCGCGTGCGGTGGGGTCCGTCGTGGTCGAGTTCGTGCCGGTGGTGGTGCTGGTCACCCGGTGCCTGTGGCGGTGCTTCTTGACGTGATGGGCGGACGTGGCGGCGGAGGCCGCCCCGGCACCGCCGATGGCCAGTCCCGCTGCGGCCACGGTGGCCAAGCCCACCAGGCGTGTGCGTGTGCGCATGCGTGTGAGACCCACTGGGGTTCCTTTCGGTGTGGGGTGGTCACGTGCGCCGCGGGGGGCACCCCGCGACCGTTGCGACGCTATGCCCCGCGCCTGAGAGGCCCCTGAGGAATGGGTAAGCGCTCGTCCTGGAGCCCGTCAGGAACACCCAGCGGGGGGCCCCCCCCGGGCGCATGGGGCGGCGCCCGGCGTGCGGTCAGGACCCGTGGCCTCCGATGGGCTGCGCGTGGTACACGCCGCCGAGGGCGCTCACCGCGGCGTCGCGGCTGGTCAGCGGCGCCAGCCCGAAGCGGTCCTCGATGGTGGCCAGCACCGATGTGGTGTCGTAGGTGGTGTGGTCCACGCCCGCGCCATGCAGACCCGGCGCCAGCACCAGGGCCGGGATGCGGGTGCCGGGGCCCCACGCGTCGTGCGCGCCCGGCGTGCCGCCCTGACCCGGCGGCGGCACATGGTCCCACTGGCCGCCGAACTCGTCGTAGGTCACCACCACCATGGTGTCCTTCGCGCACGCCCCGCCCTCGATGGCCTTGAGCAGGTTCACCAGGTGGGTGCTCCCCGCGGCCTCGCTGGAGTAGCCGGGGTGCTCGTTCTCGTTGCCCAGCGGCTTGACGAAGCTCACCTGCCGCAGGTCGCAGTGCTTGCCCGAGGCACCGGCCGCGGCCAGGAATTCGGTCTCGTCGCGCAGGTGCTCGGCGCGTGCCGGGGTCCCCGGCGCGAAGCTCGCGAAGTAGTTGAGCGGCTGGTGGTGGAACTGGAACAGCTTGGCGGGGCAGTTGGGGAACACCGCGCCGGAGATGGTGCCCGGGTCGGTGCACGTGGCGCCGGCCTGGGTGCCGTTGGTCCAGCCGGGGGCGCCGATGTCGCCGTCGGCGTTGGACCAGCCGCCCGAGTACCAGGCCCAGCTCACCCCCGCCGCGCTGAGCCGGTCGCCGATGGTGGGGGCGGTCTGCGCGGGCAGCCGCTTCGTGGCGGCGGTGCCGGGCTGGTACGGCTGGTAGGCGGGCTGGATGGTGTTCACCGCGTAGTCGCCGCAGGTGACGCCCGCGGGGGTGGGGCCGCGCCCGGGCCCCGGCGCGCATGACGCGGTGAGCGCCGCGTCCTTGGGCGCGCTGCCCGCGGGCGGCGTGTACAGGGGTGCCGCCCGGCATGCCGTTGGCGTCCACCACCGAGTGCAGGTCGTTGGCCCCGCCGTCGTTCACCGCCCCGGGCCAGGTGGGCGTGGCGGTCGCCACCAGCCACTGGTGGTTGAGGAATGACCCGCCGAAGGCCGCCTGGAAGAACCGGTCGGGGATGACGTACCCGGGGTGCCCCTTGGAATGCAGGTAGGCGTACACGGGCAGCCGGCGGGTGTTGAACACGCCCATCGACAGCCCGGCCGCGTCGCTGCCCAGGGCGTAGCGGTCCTGGCGCCCGCCGTCCAGCTGGTACTGCTCCTGGTAGTAGCGGTGCACCAGGTCGCGGGTGCAGCCGCCCGGGAGGCCCGTGCCCATGAGGACCCCGTTGGTGGTGAACACCCCGGGCGCCGGGCAGGTGGTGGCCGTGGGCGGGATCAGCGCGTCGATGGAGAACGGCATGTTGCGGAACGCGCTGGTGAAGGACGTCGCCGTGGTGGTGTCCGTGCAGTCGCCCGGCAGGGGCGGCGAGGTGAGGTTGACGTCGTCCTGCAGCAGGCAGGTGTACGGCGTTCGCGCGGCGGTCTGCCCCACCTGCACCGTGTGCGCGGCGTCGGCCGCGGGCACGCCGTTCACGCCCTCCCAGCCGCCGTACAGGTTGTCGAAGCTGTGGTTCTCCTCATAGATCACCACGATGTGCGCGGGCCGGTGCGCACGTCCCGCGCCCTCATCGCCGGTCGCGGCGGCGCCCGCCGCCATCGCGCCACCGGCCGCGAGTGCGCCGAGTGCCATCAGCACGGGTCGCAGTGCCATCGCGCTCCTCCTTCGCATGGGATCAGGTGGGCGTGTGGTTCCCCGCTCGCGCGGGGGGCATTCCCACCCGTGCCGTCAGGTTCGTTTTGCCCGGGGGGCCATGTCCAGCGGGGCTGTGCCATCGGCCACATGCGAGACTTGGCCCGGATGTCGTCGGATCCGGACACCCTCGCCGCCCCCGCGTCGCCCGCGGGCACGCCACGCGCGGCGCGACGACGCCCCGCGATGTTCCGGATCGGCGGCGGAATCCCCACCGCGCCGTACATCGCCATCGCCGTTGGCATGTTCGCGCTGCTGCTGGTTGCGTGGTGCGTGGCCACCTACGGCGGCCTGGTGGATCCGCTCTTCCTGCCGGCGCCGGGTGACGTGCTGGGACGGCTGCGCGACCTCGCCTCCGATGGCACGCTGTGGGCCGACGTCCGCGCCTCGGTCACCCGCATCGTCATCGGGTTCGCGCTGGCCACCGTGATGGCCGTGCCCCTGGGCGTGCTGATGGGCGCCTTCGGCGCCGGCGATGCCGCGCTGACCCCCCCGATCGAGTTCATGCGCTACATCCCGCCGGCGGCGATCACCTCGCTGGGCATCCTGTGGGTGGGCTTCGACGAGACCTTCAAGTGGTTCGTGATCTGGTTCGGCACGTTCTTCTTCGAGGCCCTGCTGATCATGGACGTGGTGCGCCGCGTGCAGATGGAGCTGGTGGACATCGGTCGCACGCTGGGCCACGGCGAGCTGTCGATCCTGCGGCGCATCGTGCTGCCCGCGGCGGCACCGGGGATCTGGGACGCCTGCCGGGCCATGCTGGGCTGGGCGTGGTCGTGGCTGATCCTGGCCGAGGTGGTGGGCGCCACCAACGGCTTCGGCTACCGCATCAACCAGGCCCGCCAGTTCTTCGACAGCGAGACGATCTTCGCGTACCTGCTGGTGCTGGGCCTGCTGGGGCTGGCCATCGACCAGGCACTGCGCTTCGCGGGGCGCCGGTTGTTCGCGTGGGCGGCGCAGGGCCGGTGAGCGAGGTGCACATCAGCGGGCTGGGCAAGGTGTTCGGCACCAAAGACGGCGGCGTGGTGGCCCTGGACGGCGTGGACGTGGACATCGCCCACAACGAGTTCGTGGCGCTGGTGGGCACCTCCGGCTGCGGCAAGAGCACCCTGCTGAACATCCTGGCCGGCCTGCAGGAGGCCAGCACCGGCACGGTGCACATGGACGGTGCGCCGATCCTCGGTCCCGGCCGCGACCGCGGCGTGGTGTTCCAGGCCTACACCCTGTTCCCGTGGCTCACCGCGCGCCAGAACGTGGAGTTCGCCCTGCGGGGCACCGAGCTCAACCGGGCCGAGCGGCGCGAACGGGCCGACGAGCTGCTGCGGCAGATGCACCTGGGCGACTTCGCCGACGCCCACCCGCGGCAGCTGTCCGGGGGGATGAAGCAGCGGGTGGCAATCGCCCGGGCGCTGGTCTACCGGCCCCGCGTGCTGCTGATGGACGAACCGTTCGGGGCGCTCGACGCGCTCACCCGCAGGATGATGCAGCAGCTGCTGGCGGAGGTGTGGGAGGCCCACCGGCTGACCGTGCTGTTCATCACCCACGACGTGGAGGAGGCGGTGTTCGTGAGCGACCGTGTGCTGGTGATGACCAACCGGCCGGGGCGGATCAAGCTGGAGGTCCCGGTGCCGCTGCCCCGCCCGCGCACCCCGGAACTGCTCACCGACCCCGCCTTCATGAGCATCCGGGCCACCGTGCTGGAGGCCATCATCGCCGAGGCCGCCGCCGCGGAGCGTGCCGCATGAGCACCGGCACCGACCTGCGCGACCTGCCCGACGGCGTGGGCGTGGAACGCACCACCCGCGAGTCGCACATCGAGATCCGCGTGGGCTTCGGACCGCGCGATTCGGAGACCCCGCTGGACACCGGCGTCCAGTTCTTCAACCACATGCTGGAGATGATCGCCTGGCACGGCGGCATGAACATCTCCGCCACCTACCGCAGCACCCGCTTCGACCTGCGTCATGTGGTGTGCGAGGACATCGGCATCGCCTTCGGGCGCTGCGTCCGTCGCGTGCTGGAGGCGCGCATCCCCGAGGGCGTGGCGTGCGTGGGCGAGGCCCACGGCACCATCGACGAGGCGCTGGCGTTCGCCATGTTCAGCCTGGAGGGCCGCGCCAACCACCACATCCACGTGCCCGCGGACATGCGGTCGGAGATGGTGGAGGACGTCATGGGCCACGACCTGGTGCAGTTCTTCGAGGGCTTCGCGCAGGGCAGCGGCGGCACGGTGCACCTGCGGCTCATCGCCGGCATCGATCCGCACCACCGCTGGGAGGCCGCGTTCCGCGCCTTCGCCCGCGCCCTGCGGGCGGCCCTGGCCGCCGACCCGTGGCGGGCGGGCGCCACCGCCGGGGTGAAGGGGACGCTGGAATGAGCATGCCGCTGGCGGTGGTGACGGGGGCCAGCTCCGGCATCGGGCTGGCCGCGGCGCGGGCGCTGTGCGCCGACGGGTTCCGCGTGACGCTGGTGGCGCGCCGTGAGGACCGCCTGCGTGAGGCCGTTGACGCCCTCACCGCGGCCCACGGGGCGGGTGCGGCCCGCTGGCACGTTGCGGATGTGTCCGACCCCGGCGCGGTGCACGGGCTGGCCGAGCGCCTGGGCGCCGTGGACGCGCTGGTGAACAACGCGGGCATCGACGGCGAGGGCATCCCCGTGGGGGGCCTGGGCCTGGACCACTGGCGCCGGGTGCTGGAGGTCAACGTCACCGCCGCCCTGGCGCTGAGCCAGGCCCTGGTGCCCGGTATGCCCGCGGGGGCGTCCATCGTGAACGTCTCGTCCATCAACGGCCTGGTGTCCGAGTACGGCTACGCCGACTACAACACCTCCAAGGGCGCGCTGAACGCCCTGACCCGCTCCATGGCCACCGACCTGGCCGGCCAGGGCATCCGAAGTGAGCATATGGCCGCTTTGGCTACGCTCACCGAGATAATGACCACACCACTCGGATCCCGAGAAGCGGGCGAGGCATCGAGGCCGACATCCCCTGGGCCGGGTGGGCACCCCCGGAGGAGGTGGCGGCGGTGATCGCGTTCCTGTGCTCCCCGGCGGCAGCGTACGTGACCGGCGCGATCATCCCGGTGGACGGCGGGCGCACGGCGGGGTGGACGAGGCCGCCCATCGAGCCGGCCGTGGCGGGAGCTGACCGTGGCGCGACATGGGCGCCGAGACCGGGCGCAGGTGCTGGGCCGCAGCAACGGCCGGGTGTTCGACCCCGAGCTGATGGCGTCCGTGGCCGCCATCCTGGAGGAGGTGCGCACCGAGGGCGACGCGGCCTGCAGTCGCGCCCTGGCCCTTCGACGGCTGCGATGTGCCGCCCGACCGGCTGCGCGTGCCGGCGGATGAGATCGCTGCCGGGCCGGGGTGCCCCCGGCGTGCGCGGGTATCCGGTACGGCATCGAGCCTGCGCCGTTCCACCGCCAGGCGCGCGAGCGGAAGTGGCGCGAGGAGATCGCCCCGGCCTGGTGGTGGGGGAGCGCCGCACCCCGGTCGCCGAGGTGGGGCTGTTCGTGCCCTCGGCAAGGCCAGCTACCCCAGCGTGATGATGCAGCTGGGCACCGCCGTGGTGGCCGGCGTGCCGGAGGTGGCCGTCATCGTGCCGCCCGCGCCCGGCGGCGACGGCCGCGTGGATCCGGCGGGGTCGCGCAATTCCAGCAGCCGCCTGAGCTGGGAAAACTCACGAGATCCACCGCCACAACGGCCGGCCGGCATCGCGGCCGCGGCCTTCGCTTTCCTCCGCTGGCGCCGGTGCGCATGATCGTGGGGCCGGGCAGCCCCGCGGTGACCGCGGCCCAGCTGCTGGTGCAGGCCCACGGCGTGGTCACCAACATGCTGCTGGGGCCCTCCGAGAGCCTGGTGATCGCCGACGACGGGGCCGACCCCGAGTTCATCGCGGCCGACCTGCTCAACGAGGCCGAGCACGGCCCCGACTCGGCCAGCCTGCTGGTGACCCCCTCCCGCGCCCTCGTGGACGCGCTGGCGGGCATCGTGGCCCGGCGTCTGGAGGAGCTGCCCCAGCCGCGCCGCGACTACGCCCGCAGCTCGCTCACCACGTACGGCGGCGTGATCCTGGTGGACGATCTGCCGGAGGCGGCCGAGGTGGCCAACACCCACGCGCCCGAGCACATGGTGGTGGACGTGCGCGACCCCGATGCCCTGCTGCCGCTGCTGGTCAACGCCGGCGAGATCCTGGTGGGCCCGTGGACGCCGATCAGCGCCGCCAACTTCGCGGCCGGGGTGCCCGCGGCGCTGCCCACCGGCGGGTTCGCGCGGGTGAGCTCGGCGGTCACCGCCGACACGTTCCTGAAGGCCACCTCCATCGCCCGCGCCAGCCGCGAGGCGCTGGCCGACATGGCCGCGTGCGTGCTGCCGCTGTGCGACCACGAGGGGTTCCCCGCCCACGCCGCCTCGTTCCGGGCGCGCGGCGTGGGATCGGAGGCGGGTGCGCATGGCTGAGCTGGTGACCCTGTTCCGCACCTGCCTGGGGGACATCGCCGACCCCACCGTGGTGCGCGACGCCCGGCGGTGCCTGGAGGCCTGCGGGTTCGAGGTGGTGGACCCACCGGGCGCCACCTGCTGCGGGCAGCCGGCCTTCAACGCCGGGTTCGCCGACCAGGCCCGGAGGGTTGCCCGCACCACGCTGCGCGCCCTGGCCTCGGTGGACGGGCCCATCGTGGTGCCCTCCGGCTCGTGCACCGCCATGATCCGCCGCCACTGGGTGGAGTTGTTCCACGGGGACCGCGACGAGGCGCTGGCACGCGAGGTGTCCGACCGCACGCGCGAGCTCAGCCAGGTGCTGGTCACCCGCACCGACCGCCTGGCCGGTTTGGGGTTGCGGTATCCGGCCCGCGCGGCCTACCACGACAGCTGTCATATGCTGCGTGAGCTGGGGGTTCACGAGGAACCGCGGGCGGTCCTGGCCACCGTGGACGGCCTGGAGCTGGTGCCGCTGAGCGGTGAGGCGCGGTGCTGCGGTTTCGGCGGGCTGTTCGCCGTGCGGTACCCCGAGGTGTCGGTGGCGATGGCCGACGACCGGCTTGTGGACGCGCGGGACGGCGGCGTGGAGCTGGTGGTGTCGGCCGATCCCGGGTGCGCCATGCACCTGGAGGGCCGCTCGGTGCGTCGTGGTGACGCGCCCCGCGTGATGCACCTGGCCAGCCTGCTGTGCGCGGCGGGTGTGGCGTGAGGGTGCGCACCGACCCGCTCACCGGGGGCACGTTCGCCGACCGGGCCCGCGTCCAGCTGGCCAAGCCCTTCCTGCGTCAGGCCATCCCGAAGGCCACCGACCATGCGGTGGCGGCACTGCGTGACCGGTTCGCCGACGCCGACTACGACGCGCTGCGCGACATGGGCCGCGACATCCGCGCCCGCACCATCGCCGACCTGGACGCGTACCTGGACACCCTGGTGGCCGCGTTCGAGGCCAACGGCGTGGTGGTGCACCGCGCGGTGGACGCCGCCGACGCCCGCGAGGTGATCCGCCGCATCTGCCGCGAGGCCGGCGCGCGGCGGGTGGTGAAGGTCAAGTCCATGGCCACCGAGGAGATCCAGCTCAACCCGGCCCTCGAGGCCGACGGCATGGTGGTGACCGAGACCGACCTTGGCGAGTACGTGGTGCAGCTGGACGACGACCGCCCCTCGCACATCATCGCGCCCATCATCCACAAGACCCGGGCGGAGGTGCGCGACAGCCTGTCCCGGGTGGCCGGCCACGAGCTGCCGGACGACGCCTCCGAGCTCACCGCCTTCGCCCGCGGTCAGCTGCGGGACGCCTTCATGGGCGCCGACGTGGGCATCAGCGGCGCCAACTTCGGCATCGCCGAGACCGGCAGCGTGGTGCTGGTGACCAACGAGGGCAACGGCCGCATGTGCACCAGCCTGCCGCGCGTGCACATCGCGCTGATGGGCATCGAGCGGGTGGTGCCGCGGCTGGAGGACCTGGCCGTGCTGCTGCCGCTCATCACCGGCGCCGGCACCGGGCAGCTCATCACCACCTACGTCAGCATGATCTCGGGGCCGCGACGGGCGGGCGAGCCGGACGGACCGGAACGGATGCACGTGGTGCTGCTGGACAACGGCCGCCGGGCGCTGCTGGGGGGGCCGTACCAGGAGGTGCTGCACTGCATCCGTTGTGGCGCCTGCCAGAACGTGTGCCCGGTGTACCGGCAGGTGGGCGGCCATGCCTACGGCTGGGTGTACGGCGGGCCCATCGGCGCGGTGCTGACCCCGCTGTTCCGCGGTGACGCGGTGGGCGGCGAGCTGCCGCAGGCCACCTCGCTGTGCGGGGCGTGCGACGCCGTGTGCCCGGTGAAGATCCCCCTGCACGACCTGCTGCTGTCGCTGCGGCACCGCCGCGCCACCGGAACCTCCGCTCCCCGTGGCGAGCGCCTGCTGGCCGAGCTGTGGTCGCGGGTCTGGGCCACCCCCACCGGCTACCGGATGTCGGTGCGGCTGTCGCGGGCCGGGATGCGCGCGGCGCGTTTCGGGCCGCTGGGGCGTGTTGGACCACTGGCCCGCTGGACCAACGGCCGGGCGCTGCCCGGCGCGCGCCGGGGCCGGGTGTGACCAACCCGCTGCGCGGCATCGCGCCCACGGAGCTGCGTCCCGGGGAGGACCCGGTGGCCCGGTTCGTGGCCGAGGTGGAGGCGGTGCAGGGCACCCTGGCCCACAGTGACGCCGCAGGTCTCGCTCACGCTGTCACGACGGCCGTCGTGGATGCGAGCGCCCGGAGGGTGGCGCTCACCGCCGACCTGGGGGCGGCTCGGGAGGGCCTGCTGACCGCGTTGCGGGCGGCCGGCGTGGACGCGGCGCCCTACGAGGACCTGGTGCCCCACCGGGACCGCATCGCGGCCCTGGAGGCCACCGTCACGGGCTGCCAGGCGGCCGTGGCCGCCACGGGCTCCATCCTCACCGGCGGCGCCTCCGGGCGCGCCGGGGCGCTGGTGGCGCCCACCCACATCTGCGTTGTGGAGCGCGGGCGGCTGGTGGACGGCCTCCTTGACCTCATGCGCCGCGCCCCGGCGGTGGGGGCGTCGGCGCTGGCGCTGCAGAGCGGCCCCAGCCGCACGGCCGACATCGAGAAAACGCTGGTGCTGGGCATGCACGGCCCCAAGCGCGTGCACGTGGTGCTGCTGGACGGTGCCCTGGGCTGACCCTCAGATGCGCCGTCGGGCGCTGGTGATGGGGGTGAGGGCGGCGGTGCCGCCGAAGCGGGCGGTGACCGTCAGGCCGGTGGCGCGGGTGCGCAGGGTGCCGGTGAAGGTGCAGCGGCGGGCCACGCGGTGCAGGCGGGCGCGGGCCGTGCCGGCCGTGCGCCGGCCGTGGCGGGCGGTGACCGTGACGGTGCCCCCGCAGGTGGCGCCGGTGGGGAGGGCCAGCACGCCGGTGACCCGCAGGGTGCGGGTGAGGCGGGTGACGCGCAGGCTGAGTGCGCGGGGGTGTTTGCGGCTGGCGTGGGAGCCGGTGCCCGAGGTGCCGCCGGTCTGGCCGCCGGTTCCGCCGCTCCCGCCCGTGCCCGGGGGCGGAGGGGTGGTGATGGCGACGGTGGCCTGGTCGTCCTCACCGGCCACATGGTTGCCCGGCACCGAGTCGGGGTCCACCTGTCCCGCGGCCGTCACCTCGGCGGTGAGGGCGTTGGCACCCGCCGTGGTGGGGGTGGCGGTGACGGTGAGCGTCGCGCTGGCGCCGCGGTACAGGTCGAGGCTCCAGCCGCCCCCGGTCACCGTGCCCTGCGACGCCGTGATCCCCGAGAGGCGCAGACCCACGGCGGTGAGGTCCATCCGCACGCCCGTGGCGGGGTCGGCCCCGGCATTGCGCAGGGTCACCGTGAACGTGCGCGCCTGGCCCACGGCCTGCGTGCCGCCGGTGGGGGCGATGGCCAGCGACAGGTCGGCGACCTGGCCCGGGATGGTCCCGTTGGAGAGCGTGAACGGGGCCAGAGCGGGGTTCTTCTGGACCGCTGTGGGCGCGCCGTTGCCCAGCTGCCCGGCGGTATCGAAGCCCCAGCAGATCACGCCGCCGGTGTCCAAGGCGCCGCAGCTGAAGCCCGAGCCGGCGGCGAAGCCCGTGATGCTGCGCTGGGCCGGCAGCGTCACCCGGGCGGGGGTCAGGACGGCGTCGCCGGCCGACCCCACCCCCAACGTGCCTTGGGTGTTGTCGCCCCAGCACGTCAGCGTCCGGTCATCCAGCGCGGCGCAGGTCCTGCCGAGGCCGGCCGAGATGTCGGTGACGCGGTACGGGGCGGGCGTGGGGACCGTCGCCGGGGTGGACACGGTGCCGGTGTCGGTGCCGTTGCCGAGCTCCCCCCGGAAGGCGTCGCCCCAGCAGCTGGCGGTGCCGTCGTCCAGCAGGGCGCAGACGTGCTGCCCGGCGGCCGAGATGGCGACGGCCGTGCGGCCGGTGGGCAGCAGGACCCGCACCGGCGACTCCTGGTCGGCGAGGACGCCGGGTCCGGCGCCGAGTTCGCCGTCGGTGCCGTATCCCCAGCACCAGGCGCTGCCGTCATCCAGGATGGCGCAGGTGTCCGCGAACGCCGTCGTGATGGCCACCGCGGTCCGGCCGGCGGGAAGCAGCACCCGCGTGGGCGTGGTCTGAGTTCCACTCACCGTGGGGCCGTTGCCGAGCGCCCCGTGGATGTCCTGTCCCCAGCACCAGGCGCCGCCGTCGCTGAGCACGGCGCAGTCGTGGTACCCATTGGCCGACACCGCGACGGCCCGGGAGCCGGCGGGCAGCTTGATGGGGATCGGCGTCCCCTGCTTGTCCAGGCCCACCAGGCCCCAGCACTCCACGCCACCGTTGTCCAGCACCGCGCACGCGCCGGCGTCGCCCACCGACAGGGAGGTGGCCCGGACCCCGGCCGGGAGCTGCACGGGCACGGGGGCCGGCTCGAAGGAGTTGAGGCTCCCCACCGTGCCGTCGCCCAGTTGCCCGAAGCTGTTGCCGCCCCAGCACAGCACGCTGCCGCCCACCTGCACGGCGCAGGCCGAGTCCACGCCGGCGTCCAACCAACCCATCTGCGCGGCACGCGACCCGCCGCCGCCGGTCTCCGCGGCCGCGGGTCCCACCGCGGCGAGGCACAACAGCGCCAGGGGCACCAGGAACCGCCGAACCACCATCCCATCCTCCGAACGACACACGCGTGGCGGGGGGGCAGTGGCGACGCTACCCGACGCGCGCACCCCCGGGCAATTCGGGTCCCGGCGGTGCGGGCCGCCACTAGACTCCCCCCACCCTCATCCCCGGACCTGGAGTACAGATGCGGTCGCGTGTTCTCCCCGCCCTCGCCGTGGTGGCCGGTGCCGCCGCGCTCGCCGCCTGCGGTTCCTCCAGCTCGTCGAGCTCCAACTCGACGGGCTCCACCACCGCCGCCTCCTGCGCGGTGGACCAGCTGGCGCTGGTGCACAAGGGGCAGCTCACCGTGGGCACCGACCAGCCCGCCTACCCGCCGTGGTTCGTCGACAACGCCCCCTCCAACGGCAAGGGGTACGAGTCGGCCGTGGCGTATGCCATCGCCAAGCAGATGGGCTTCACCCCCGCCCAGCTCAAATGGGTGAAGGTGACCTTCAACGTGGCCATCTCGCCGGCCGTCAAGAACTTCGACTTCGACGTCAACCAGGTGTCCATCAGCGACAAGCGCAGGAAGGCCGTGGACTTCTCCAGCGGCTACTACGACGTGCGCCAGGCGGTGATCAGCTACAAGGGCAGCAAGCTCGACGGCGTGCACACCCTCGCCGGTGTGGCGGCGGCCCACCTGGGCGCCCAGGTGGGCACCACCAGCTACCAGGCCATCGTCGACCAGATCAAGCCCAAGAGCGCCCCGGCGGTGTTCGACTCCAACGACCTGGCGGTGCAGGCGCTGAAGAACCACGCCATCGACGGCATCGTGGTGGACGTGCCGACGGCCTTCTACATGGTGGCCGCCCAGGTGGACCACGGCATCATCGTGGGGCAGCTGCCCAAGGCCGGGGGCCAGCAGGAGCAGTTCGGCGCCGTGCTGGACAAGGGCTCCAAGCTCACCCCGTGCGTCACCAAGGCCGTTGACGCGCTGCGTGCCAACGGCACCCTCGACCGCCTGCAGACGCGCTGGCTGTCCAGCCAGGGCGCGCCCGAGTTGAAGTGACCATCCGCCGGGCCGACGCGGGTGCCACCCCGGCCGCGGCCGGGGGGTGGCAGCCGTCACAGATCGAGCGGGAGCGGCGGGCGTACCGCCGTTCCCGCTCACTGCGGTCGGCCGTGATCGCCTCGCTCAGCACGCTGCTGGTGGTGACCGTGGCGGGCGTGTTGATCACCCACTCCGCGGGCTGGCCGCGGGTGAGCCAGACGTTCTTCGACTGGCACAAGGCGCAGGAGTCGTTCCCCAGCGTGCTGCGCGGGCTGTGGCTCAACATCCGCATCCTGCTGTTCTGCTCGGTGGCGATCACGGTGCTGGGCCTCACCCTGGCGGTGATGCGCACCCTGCGCGGACCGGTGTTCTTCCCGCTGCGGCTGTTCGCCGCCGCCTACACCGACCTGTTCCGCGGCCTGCCGCTGCTGCTGGTGATCTTCCTGCTGGGCTTCGGGGTGCCCGCCCTGCGGCTGCAGGGCCTGCCGCAGGACATGGTGATCTGGGGCGGGCTGGCCATCGTGCTGTCCTACAGCGCCTACGTGGCCGAGGTGTTCCGCGCCGGCATCGAGTCGGTGCACCCCTCGCAGCGGGCCGCCGCGCGATCGCTGGGGCTCAACCACGCCCAGACCATGCGGTTCGTGGTGCTGCCCCAGGCGGTGCGACGGGTGCTGCCGCCGCTGCTCAACGACTTCGTGTCGTTGCAGAAGGACTCGGGGCTCATCGCGGTGCTGGGCGTGGTGGACGCCATCCGCGCCGCCCAGATCTCCACGGACATCGACTTCAACTTCACCCCGTACGTGGTGGCGGGCTTCCTGTTCGTGTGCCTCACCATCCCCACCACGCGCATCACCGACCACCTGGCGCGCAAGCACGGCTGGTACGGCGCGGGCCCGGGAGGCGGCAGGATTTGACGCCGAGCCTGCTGTCGGTGACCGGGCTGCGCAAGAGCTACGGCACGCACCTGGTGCTGGACGACCTCAACCTGGAGGTGGAGCGCGGCCAGTGCGTGGTGCTGATCGGGCCGTCCGGGTGCGGCAAGTCCACGGTGCTGCGGTGCATCAACCTGCTGGAGCAGGTGGACGACGGGGTGATCACGCTGGACGGCGTGGACATCACCGACCCGCGCGTGGCCGCCGACAGGATCCGCGCCCGCATGGGCATCGTGTTCCAGGCCTACAACCTGTTCCCGCACCTGTCGGTGATGGACAACATCACCCTGGCGCCCGTCCGCGTGCACGGGCTGGGGCGCGCGGAGGCCCGCGAGCGGGCCGCGGCCATGCTGGAGCGCGTGGGGCTGGCCGACAAGGCGGAGGCCAAGCCCGACGCCCTCTCGGGCGGCCAGCAGCAGCGCGTGGCCATCGCGCGGGCCATGGTGATGGAACCGGAGCTGCTGCTGCTGGACGAGGTCACCTCCGCGCTGGACCCCGAGCTGGTGGGCGACGTGCTCGACCTGCTCACCAGCCTCCTGCGCGACGGCATGACCATGGTGGTGGCCACCCACGAGATGGGCTTCGCGCACGACGTGGCCAGCGCCGTGGCGTTCCTGGACGAGGGCCGGGTGGTGGAGTGGGGGCCGCCCGGAGACGTGCTGGACCGGCCCGGCCACGAACGCACCCAGCGGTTCCTGTCCCGCCTGCGGCGGTAGTCCGTCAGCCGCCCAGCGGCGAGGGCGGGATGCGTGGCGCCCCGTGCACGCCGGGCAGCACCATCCCGAGTTGGTCGGGAAGCACCACGCCCAGTCCTCACCCGGCTCGATCCGGCCGGATGATCAGGTGGCCTGTTCGATACGCATGCGCGCTGGCGCGCAGCGCATGGGGGAGGCATGCCAGCACCGGGAAAACCCGACCCGCACTCCGAGCGGGGTACTGGGTGCACCCACCGGGTGCCCGCGGCCAGGCAGTCGGCGCAGCCATCCGCGATCGAGGCTGCGTGAGGCGCACATGGTCAGGTGCGTGCAGGCGGCCATGGGGCCATCCTCGCCACCCGGCCGCGAACGCCAGCGAGCGGGCGGGCATCTCGAGGTGGGCGCATGTCGCCCTCCACCAGCGCGGCGTTGCCGCCGTACGCGCGGTGGCGCGAGACGTGCGACACGCTGCACGCGCACACCCAGGTGCTGGGCAAGCTGGCCGTCGCGCTGGCCCCGCCGAGCGCAGCTGCAGCACGCCGCGCTGCGGCTGACCGCCCGCGGATGGGAGACGGCGCCCCGGCTACCCGCACCCGACGGCTCGGCGCCCCTGGTGGTGGCCCTCGACCTGCGGACCCACGGGGGGTGGCCGAGCACAGCGACGGCCGCGTGCACCGCGTGGCCCTCACGCCCGGACCGCCCGGTGGGCGCCGTCACCGCGAGCTGCTCGCCCTGTCGGGCACTGGCCGGCCCCGTCACCATCAACCCGGTGCCGCAGGAGAGTGGGCTGGACGGTGGCGCTGGACGGGGACGAGGGCGCCACCGCTACGACCCCGACCAGGTGCGCGTACTTCGCGGCCGCCACCGAGGCCGCGCTGGTGCTGGCCGCCTTCCGGGCGCCGGCACCGCGGCGATCCCGCAGTGAACCGCCCTGGTGGGGCTCGTTCGACCTGGCGGTCAACCTGTTCTCCGGGGCGTCCGCCAAGCCGCCGTCCGGAGACTTCCATCGCGCAACGCACCGTGGATTACCCGAGGAGATCGTGGGGGTGGTGGCCCGGCGATGAACGGCGACACCCCCGCGCGTTCTACGCGTACGCACCCCGCGCCGGGGCTGGCGGATGCCTGTTGGCCCCGCCCAGGGCATGCGCTGGGAGCCGGCGCTGGGTGAAGTTCCTGCTGGACGAGGCCGATGCGCGCCGCGCAGCGACCACGCAGGCCGCCGCGCTGACGTGCCGGTCGGTGGCCCGCCACGCGTGCAGGCCTGCGGCTGGGACCCGGCGCTGGCCGCGAGCCGCCACCAGCGCCGCCCGGCAGGTTGGCGCGGGCTGTCCATGGCGGCCGAAGTCGCACCCGCGCACCACCAGCGTCACCGCCGCCAGGATCCCACCCACCACCGCGAAGGCCAGCCGTGCGACGTGCGCCCAGCCACCCGGCCACGGCGGCTCCGCCGCGGTGCCGGCGCCCTCCATCAGCACCACCCAGCCCAGCGCCTCGGTGCCGCGGTGCGGCATCAGGTCGTCGAGGCCTCGAACGGCCACGTTGGCGAGGCCGTAGCCGCCGCCGGCCACCAGCAGCACCAGTCCATGCGCCAGCGCGTGGTAAGCGCGCCCAGCGCCAGCACGGCGCCGGCCTGATCACCGCCAGGTAGCGGCGCATAGGGTGCGCGCCAGTGGCGGCGCCGAGACCACCAGCCCGCCACCACGCTGCCCGCCGCGAACAACCCGAGCAGGGGCCCCGCCCAGCCGGAATGCCCCCAGGCCTGCACGGCGGTGGGCGTGGCCACGTCCACCGTGCCCATGGCCATGCCCAGGGCCACCGACGCGGCCAGCAGCGGCACCATCGCGGCCGGCACCCCCGCCCGGTCCGGACGCGCGGCCGCGGGCGGCACGCCGGGCGCCGCCACCACGCCCGCGGCCACCACCAGCACCGCGCAGGCCAGCAGCGGCAGCGGCCGGCCCACGGTGAACAGCACCGCCGCCAGCACGGGACCCACCACGAAGGCCACGTCGCCGATCACCCCGGTCACGGCGTAGGCGGGACGCAGCCGATCCTGAGGCACCACGTGCGTCCACGCCGAGCGCACCGCCGCCACCAGCGGCGGGCTGGTGAGCCCCACCAGCGCCGAGATCACCAGGTACGGCCACCAGGCATGCACGCCCGCCCACGCGCACACCACGATGCCCAGCAGGCACGCCGCGAACAGGGCGGTGATGACCACCAGCCAGGGGGTGCCCCCGCGGCGGTCGATCAGCCTGCCCCGCGGCGCGGCCAGCACCGCGAACCCTGCGGCGTTGGCGGCCTCGGCCAGCCCGGCGGCGGCAGCCGACCCCGTGGCCGCGCGCACGCTGAGGAACAGGCCCAGCGTGAGCGGGCCGTACGACCCCCACGCCAGCACCAGCGCGGCCAGCAGCCGCCCCGCGCCGGCGTGCCGCACGAGCGCCCCGTACCCGGTCACGGGCCGCTACTCCCGGATGGGCCGGTCGCGCAGGGGCGCCAGGGCGCGCCGCACCCGTGGGTCGGCGGCCATGTCCTCGCGGGTCTCCGGCAGCGGCACGCGCCAGTTGGGATGCTGGTCGATGGTGCCCGGCACGTTGGGGCGCATCAACGCGCCCACCGCGTCGTCCAGCGACGCGCAGGCCAGCATGCTGGGCGTGCGCGCAAGCAGGCCGTTGAGCGCCCAGGTGAGATCGGCGGGATCGTCCGACCAGGCGCCCTCGATGCCATCCCCGTCCAGGCGCTCGTGCAGGCGGTGGCGCTCGCCCTCCTGGCGGCCGGCGATCTGGTCCAGCACGGTGGGGTCGTGGGCGCCGATGTCGCGCAGGTGCTGCAGGTCGGCGCCGGTGAAGAACCCGGCCACCGTGGGCAGGTCGTGGGTGGTCACGGCGGCCATCGCCTGGCGGGTGTACTCCGCGGCGGGGCGGTCCTCGAACCAGGCCAGCCGGTAGGACAGCAGGCCGCGTTCGGCCAGGCGCTCGCGGAAGCCGTCCTCCACCGTGCCCAGGTCCTCGCCCACCACCAGGCACCGCGCCCGCACCGACTCCAGGCACACCACGCCCAGCATGTCGTCCAGCGGCATGCGCATGTAGGTGCCGTGCAGGGCGTCGGCACCGTCGGGGATCACGAACAGCCGCGACAGCCCCATGACGTGGTCGATGCGCAGGCCCCCGGCGTGGGCCATGCCGGCCCGCACGATGCGCGAACAGCGCGAACCCGGTGGCCCACAGGGCGTCCGGCAGCAGCGGGGGATCCCCCAGTCCCGCCCTCGGGGCCCAGCAGGTCCGGGGCAGCCCAACCGCAGCCCGGCGGCCACCACGGGGGTTGGCCCAGGCGTCGTACCCTCGCGGGTCGGCGCCCACGGCCAGATCGTTCATGAGGCCCAGGGCCATGCGCGGCAGCCCGGCCAGCCGCTCGTCCATCAGCATCTGGGCGTGCCACGTGCATGTCCGACACCGGTTCGGTCACGCGGGCGTCGCCCCAGGCGCCGCGGTCGGCGCCGTGGGCCTCCACCAAACCGCAGAACCGCGCCCAGCCGTCCACGTCGTGCACCTCGGCGCGGAAGCGGTCGAGGGCGGCGGCCCGGTGCGGGGTGCGCAGCGCCGCCGCCGTCAGCAGCGCCAGCCCCTCGCGTTTGAGGGCCCAGATGGCGTCGCGGTGGATGAGCTCGTCATGGCTGAGGGCCCGTCCCATCTCGCCCAACTGGTGCATCCGCGCGCGCTCGTGGTCGGTCAGCGCCCCCATCTCCGGTGCGGCCTCCAGGGCCAGGTGCAGGGGGTTGCGGTGGATGCGGCTGCTGGCGAAGTACGGGCTGGGCTGCGGGTGGGGTCCCGGGTTTGGGGCGTGCAGGGGGCTCACCAGGATGAAGTGCGGGTCGCCCAGCACGCGCGGCAGGGCGGCCAGGCCGGACATGTCGCCCATGCCCCAGCTGCCGCCGCCGCGCAGCGCGTACAGCTGGCACGCCACGCCCCACATGCGCCCGCCGCCGGCCAGCGCCTCGGGCATGTGCGCCAGGTCGGGCGCCACGATCAGCGGCAGCTCGCGGCCGCCGTGCACCAGCCGGTGGTACCCGGGGGGAAGGTCCCCGGGGAGGGTCTCGGGCGCGGCCCGCTCGGCGCCGTCCTCGCAGTGCACGGTGCCGCCGCGCGCCCAGCCGGGACACGCCACGGGCCGCGCCGGACGCACCACCACGGCGCGCTCGTGCGCGGGCGTGGGGTCGCCCATGGCCTCCAGGATCGCCCGCAGCACGTCCACCGGCGGCTCCCGCCAGGTGCCCATGGCGTCGTGGTAGCCGGTGACCACGCCGCGCTCGGCGGCCCGCCGCGTGAGCTCCTCATCCGTCACGGGACAAATGCTGACAGGATCCCCGCGCATGAGTACGCCCCCACCGAAGCCCGGCGCGGCGCTCACCCCCGAGGGGGCCCGCATCACCATGCGCTCCACGCACGCCACGCGGGCGTTCGCGGTGCTGCAGGACCCCGCCGGCGAACGCGTGCTGCCCATGGAGCGGGCCGCCGAGGACACCTGGAGCGTGCTGGTCCCGGGCGTCACGGCCGGCCAGCGCTACGCGCTGCGCGTGGACGGTGCCCACGACCCCGCGCACGGGCTGCTGTTCGACGTCACCCGGCGGCTCATCGACCCGTACGCCCGTGCCATCGACGGTGACTGGGCGGTGCTGGTGGACCCGCCCGCGGACCCCGGTACCGGCACCGCGCCCCGCACGCCGTGGGCCGACACGGTGATCTACGAGGCGCATGTGCGCGGGCTCACCCGGCAGCACCCGGAGGTGCCGCCGCCGTTGCGCGGCACGTACGCGGGCCTGGCGCACCCGGCCGTCACCGCGGAGCTCGTCGCGCTGGGCGTGACGGCCATCCAGCTGATGCCGGTGCACGAGTTCCGCAGCGAGCCGGCGGTGCTGGCGCGCGGGCTGGTGAACTACTGGGGCTACTCCACGCTGGGCTTCTTCGCGCCCCACGCCGCGTACAGCAGCGCCGGGGCGGGCGGGGAGCAGGTCACCGAGTTCCGCGCCATGGTGGCCGCCATGCACGCGGCCGGCATCGAGGTGATCCTGGACGTGGTGTTCAACCACACCTGCGAGGGCGGACCCGGGCAGGACGCGGTGTGCCTGCGCGGCATCGACAACCCCGGCTACTACTGGCTGAACCCCGCCGACCCCGGGGGCTACGTGGACGTGACCGGCTGCGGCAACACGGTGGACCCGGAGTCGTCCCTGGCGCGCAGCCTGGTGATGGACAGCCTGCGGTACTGGGTCACCGAGATGGGCGTGGACGGCTTCCGGTTCGACCTGGCGGTGGCCCTGGGACGGCGGCGCACCGGGTTCGCCCACGACGCGCCGCTGCTGGCGGCCATCGCCACCGACCCGGTGCTGGAGGGCGTCAAGCGCATCGCCGAGCCGTGGGACCTGGGGCCCGGCGGGTACGCGGTGGGGGGCTTCCCGGCCCCGTTCGCCGACCACAACGGGGTGTTCCGCGACGAGGTGCGCGACCTGTGGCGGGGGCAGTCCACCATCGGGGTGCTGGCGGGCAAGCTGGCCGGCAGCGAGGACGTGTACGGGCCGTCGGGCCGCGGGCCCCTCGGCGCCGTCAACCTCATCACCGCCCACGACGGGTTCACCCTGGCCGACCTGGTGTCGTTCAACGGCAAGCACAACCAGGGCAACCTGGAGGACAACCGCGACGGCGCCGACGACAATCGCTCGTGGAACTCCGGGGTGGAGGGGCCCACCGCCGACCCGCAGACCCTGGAGGTGCGCGACCGCCGCGCGCGGGGCCTCATGGCCACGCTGCTGCTGTCGGCCGGGGTGCCCATGCTGCTGGCCGGCGACGAGCGGGGCCGCACGCAAGGCGGCAACAACAACGGTTACTGCCAGGACAACGAGGTGTCCTGGACGGACTGGACCACCGACGAGCGCCGCGCGGCCATGCGGGCGTTCACCGGGCGGCTCACGGCGCTGCGCCGCGAGGAGCCGCTGCTGCGCCGGGCCGAGTTCCTCAGCGACGCCGACGTGAGCTGGCTGGGCCCCGACGGGGAGCACCCCGACCAGGAGGCCTGGAACGGGGGCGAGCACCGGGTGCTGGCCATGCTGCTGCACGGCGAGTCACTGCGGCCCGCACGGCCCGACCTGCTGGTGGTGGTGAACGTGGGCCCCGAGGCCCGCACCGTGGCCCTGCCTGAGGGCAGCTACCGCGAGCTGCTGGACAGCGCCCGGCCCGACGGCGAACCCGCGCCGGACCCGCTGGCCGGCACCATCACCGCCGGCGCATGGAGCGTGCGGGTGATGCGGCGCGCCGGCTGAGCCGCCGGCACGCCGTGCGCCCTACGCGTTGACGATGAGGCGCATGTCCGCGCTGGACACCAGGTTGGGGTGCCGCGGCATCACGCGCACGGTGAGCCCCAGGGGGCCGGATGGCAGCGTCAGGTCGCCCGAGAAGCGCGTGGCCCCGCCCACGTTGGCGCCCGGCGTGAGCTCCAGCGCGGAGGGGTTGGTCACCCCCTGGTCCTCCGGGATGCCGTACACGGCCTCCACCACGACGTCGTCCGGGGTGAGGCCGCCGAGTCGCACCGAGGCGTGCACCGGCATGCGCTCGCCGGCCATCTGGCCGTCGTGCACCGCCTCGACGCCCTCCACGTGCACCTCGGGCCACAGCTGGATCACGCGGGCCTTCCACGTCGCCAGCTCCCGCGCCCCGGCGTACTCCTTGGCCGCCAGCCGCTGGCCGAGGGTGGCCGCCGGGGCGTACAGCTGCTCGGTGTAGTCGCGCAGCATCCGCGTGGCCAGCAGCTGCGGGCCGGTCACCGCCAGGGTGTGGCGCACCATGGCCAGCCAGCCGCGGGGGAGACCGTCCGGGCGCTCGTAGAAGCGCGGCACCACCACGCTCTCCAGCAGGTCCAGGAGGGCCCCGCCCTCGATGTCGTCGCGCTCGTCCTCGGGCAGGGTGCCGTCGTCGGCGGAGGGGATGGCGAAGCCGTTCATGCCGTCGTACAGCTCGTCCCACCAGCCGTCCAGGATGGACAGGTTGAGCGCGCCGTTGAGCGATGCCTTCATGCCGCTGGTGCCGCAGGCCTCGAACGGGCGCAGCGGGTTGTTGAGCCACACGTCCACGCCGGTGACGAAGGCCCGGGCCAGGGCCATGTCGTAGTCGGGCAGCAGCACGATGCGGTGGCGCACCTCCGGGCGGGCGGCGAACGCGCCCAGCTCGGCGATGAGCCGCTTGCCCTCCTCGTCGGCGGGGTGGGCCTTGCCGGCGATCACCAGCTGCAGGGGACGCTGCGGGTCGGTGAGCAGCCGCGTCATGCGCTCGGTGTCGCGGATCATCAGCGTGAGCCGCTTGTAGGTGGGCACGCGGCGCGCGAAACCGATGGTGAGGGCGTTGGGGTCCAGCACGTTGCCGATCCAGCCCAGCTGGGCGCCGCGCATGCCGCGGCCCTCCCAGATGCGGGTCACGCGGGAGCGCACCTCCTCCACAAGGCGCATGCGGGCCCGCTGGCGCACCGACCAGACCTCCTCGTCGGGCAGGTCGTTCAGCGTATGCCAGCCCTCGCCGTGGGCGCCGTAGCCGGTGCCCAGCCGCGCGCGGTACATCTGGTCCACCTCGGGGCCCACCCAGGTCTCCGCGTGCACGCCGTTGGTGACGTGCTGCACCGGCACGTCGTCGCCCTCGAAGCCGGGCCACATCTCGGCGAACATGCCCCGTGACACCGCCCCGTGCAGGCGGCTGACGCCGTTGACGCGGCCGGCCAGGCGGATGCCCATCATGGCCATGTTGAAGTGGTGGCCGTCGCCGTTGGGCTCCGCCCCGAGTGACAGCAGTGTGTCGATGGACAGCGACACCGGCACCCCGCCGTCGCCGAAGTAGCGGCGGATGAGGTCGTGGTGGAAGCGGTCGATGCCGGCCGGCACCGGCGTGTGCGTGGTGAACACGGTGCCCGCGCGCACGGCCTCCAGGGCGGCGGCGGCATCCAGGCCGCGCTCCTGCACCAGCACGCGGATGCGCTCCAGGCCCATGAAACCGGCGTGGCCCTCGTTGCTGTGGAACACGTCCGGCTCCAGGCCCAGCTCGGCGATGAGCTTGACGCCCCCGATGCCCAGGAGGATCTCCTGCAGCAGCCGGTGCTCGCGGTCGCCGCCGTACAGGCGGTCGGTCACCGCGCGCAGGTCGGCGGCGTTCTCGGGGATGTCGCTGTCCATCAGGTACAGCGGCACACGGCCCACGTCCACCCGCCAGACGCCCGCGTGCAGGGTGCGACCGGGCGGGATGGCGATGCTGATGCGCATGGGGGTGCCGTCGGCGTTGGTCACCGGGCTCATGGGCAGCAGCTCGGGGTCCAGGTCGGGGTACTCCTCCATCTGCCGGCCGGCCGCGGTGAGCAGCTGCCGGAAGTAGCCCTCGCGGTAGAACAGGCCCACGCCCACGATGCCCAGCCCCAGGTCGCTGGCGGCCTTGAGGTGGTCGCCGGCCAGCACGCCCAGGCCCCCGGAGTACTGCGGCAGGGCGGCGCCCACGCCGAACTCGGGGGAGAAGTACGCGATGGTCTGCGGCACGTCCCGGCGGCCCTCGAAGGCCCGCGGCGCGGCCAGCAGCGCGTCGAGCCGGTGGGAGGCGGCCTCCACGCGGGCCACGAACACGGGGTCGAGCGCCAGCTCCTCCAGCCGGTGCGCCGGCGCGTTGGACAGCGCCGCGATGGGGTTGCCGCCCGAGCGGTCGTACGCCTGCGGGTTGATGTCGCGCAGCACGCTCACCAGCTCGGGGTCCCACGTCCACGCCAGGTTCCGCGCCAGCCGCATCAGCGGCTGCAGCCGTTCGGGGAGGCGGGGCTGGACGGTGAAGCGGGTGAGGCGTGAGGTCACGGCGGAGAATCCCAACTGTCGGCCATGGGTTGCGCGGGCGTGCGCAAGAGCGCAGTGTATCGGCGTGCCCCTGGATGCCACGCACTCGGATCTGTTGCACCGACTGTCACGGGGCGAGCTGCACGATCCACACGCGCTCCTGGGCGCGCACGTGGCCGGCGCGGGCGAGGTGGACATCCGGGCCTGGCAGCCGGGCGCGCACGCGGTGAGCGTGCGGGTGGGCGATGAGATCCACCGCATGAGCCCGGTGGAGGGCGCGGGCCTGTTCGCGGTGCGGCTGAAGCTGCCCGACCTGCCCGACTACCGGCTGCTGGTGGTGCGCGACGGCGTCGAGCACGAGATGGACGACCCCTACCGGTTCCTGCCCACCCTGGGCGAGGTGGACCTGCACCTCATCGGCGAGGGCCGCCACGAGCGGTTGTGGGAGGTGCTGGGCGCCCGCAACGTCACCCTGGGCGATGTCGCGGGGGTGGCGTTCTCGGTGTGGGCGCCCAACGCCACGGCCGTTGGGGTGGCGGGAGACTGGAACGGCTGGCATCCCGAGCGGCAACCGATGCGCTCGCTGGGCACCTCCGGGGTGTGGGAGCTGTTCGTGCCCGGCCTGCCGGCGGGCGTGCGCTACAAGTACGCCATCCGGGGGCCGCACGGCACCCACCACATGCGCGCCGACCCGCTGGCCCGGCGCACCGAGGTGCCGCCGTCCACCGCCTCGGTGGTGGATTCACCCGCCCCGTACGCGTGGGGTGACGGGGAGTGGATGGCCTCCCGCGACCAGCGCAACGGCACCACCGCGCCCATGAGCATCTACGAGGTGCACATCGGGTCGTGGCGGCGCGGGCTGGGGTTCCGCGAGCTGGCCGAGCAGCTGCCCGGGTACCTGGTGGACATGGGCTTCACCCACGTGGAGTTCCTGCCGGTGATGGAGCACCCGTTCGGCGGGTCGTGGGGGTACCAGGTGTCCGGCTACTACGCGCCCACCGCGCGGTGGGGGAACCCGGACGACCTGCGGTACCTCATCGACCGGCTGCACCAGCACGGCATCGGGGTGCTGCTGGACTGGGTGCCCGCCCACTTCCCGCGCGACGAGTGGGCGCTGGCGTGGTTCGACGGCACGCACCTGTATGAGCACAACGACCCCCGGCGGGGCGCGCACCCGGACTGGGGAACCCTGGTGTTCGACTACGGGCGCAACGAGGTGCGCAACTTCCTGGTGGCCGACGCCGTGTACTGGCTGGAGCAGTTCCACGCCGACGGGCTGCGCGTGGACGCGGTGGCCTCCATGCTCTACCTGGACTACTCGCGCAAGCCGGGGGAGTGGTCGCCCAACCAGTACGGCGGCAACCACCACCTGGAGGCGGTGAGCTTCCTGCAGGAGGTGAACGCCACCGTGTACCGGCGCTGCCCCGGGGTGGTGATGGTGGCCGAGGAGTCCACCGCCTGGGACGGGGTGACCCGCCCCACCGACCGCGGCGGCCTGGGCTTCGGCCTCAAATGGAACATGGGCTTCATGCACGACTCGCTGGACTACTTCAGCCGCGAGCCCATCCACCGCCAGCACCACCACGGGTCGCTGACGTTCCCCTTCATCTACGCGTACTCCGAGAACTACGTGCTGCCCATCTCCCACGACGAGGTGGTGCACGGCAAGGGGTCGCTCCTGGGCAAGATGCCCGGCGACCAGTGGCAGCGGTTCGCCAACCTGCGCGCGTACCTGGCCTACATGTGGTCGCACCCCGGCAAGAAGCTGGTGTTCATGGGCTGTGAGCTGGCCCAGGAGCGGGAGTGGAGCGAGGCCGGGGAGCTGGACTGGGGCGGGCTCAACGACCCGCTGCGCGCGGGCGTGCAGGCGCTGGTGCGCGACCTCAACCGCGTGATGCGCGAGCGCCCCGCCCTGCACGTGGGCGACTGTGAACCCGGCGGCCTGCACGTGCTGGACGGCGACTCCCGCGCGGAGAACGTGGTGGCCCTGCTGCGCCGCGGGGCGGGGGACAACGTGGTGTGCGTGGCCAACCTGTCCCCGGTGCCCCGCCAGGGCTACGTGGTGGGCATGCCCGAGGCGGGCGAGTGGCGTGAGCTGGTCAACACCGACGCTCCCGCATACGGCGGCTCGGGCTGGGGCAACATGGGCGCGGTCACGGCCGTCCCGGGCGACTGGCAGGGCATGCCGGCGAAGGCGACGCTGACCTTGCCGCCCCTGTCGGTGGTGCTGCTGGGCAAATGACCGGGTCTAGGCGGGAACACCGGATCACCGAGACCCCGGAGTTGTCCCGGGCGCTTGATGCCGCCTCCCAACGCTGGCCGCATCTGGATCGCACCGAGGCGCTCGTGCAGCTGGCGCTGGAGGCCCATCGCTCGACGGCGCCGTCCACCCACGCGGTGGTGCTGGTGGACGCCGTCGCGGCGGTGCCCTTCACGGTGCTGGTGCTCGACCATCTGCGGGGGACCGCCCTGGACGTGTTCCTGGGCGAGGGGCCGCACGTGTGGCTGCGCTACGGCGCGTTCACCGGGGAGTTCGTGGTGTGCAACGTGTACGAGCACGCGGTGGCGAACGCGCCCGGGCCGGTGCCCGGCGAGCAGGAGGTCACCCGGGACGGCCGCACGTACTGGGCGGTCGACGGCGGACCGCACGGCGAGGCCCTGGTGCGCACGGTCATGGCCGGCACCGACGTCCTGCTGCAGTCAAGGGTGCTGGACGTGGACGCGCTGTTGCGCCTGGCGGGAACGCTGCGTCCCGCCGAAGGAACCGGCTGACCCACGGGTCGACGCAGCTTCTTCTTGGGAGCGCTGCCGACCCGGCAGCCTCAACATGGGGACGCGCCGATGCGGCGCGTCCATCGCCTCATGTCGAAGTCTCCGCCGGCCAGGACGCCCGAGGCCCCCAAATTGGGGATGGTGCAGGGTGTGAGTCCTGGGAGCCACGGATGGCGACCTCGAGCCGTGACCAGGCAGGCGCAAGCCGCGGTGGTAACGGTGAACTCGCCGAACCCGCCATCCGCAGCGGATCCCTGCGAGGCCAACCCTCTAAGAAGCCAATCCTTCAAAGACCTCCACATAGCGGTGCGCCGAGGCGCCCCAGCTGCTGTCGCGCATCATTCCCGCCCGCTGCATGGCGCGCCACACCTTGGGCTTGGAGAACCGGGTCATCACCTCGTCGAAGGCCGTCGCCAGGGCCGCGCCGGTGGGGGCGTCGAACAGCACGCCGGTGGTGTCGTTGACCGTGTCGGCCAGGCCGCCGGTGCGGCGCACCAGGGGCACGGCGCCGTAGCGCATGGCGATGAGCTGCCCCAGCCCGCAGGGCTCGAAGCGGCTGGGCATGCAGAACACGTCGCAGCCGGCGTAGATGCGCTGCGCCAGGGCGGCGTCGAAGCCGATGTGCGCCGCCACCCGGGTGGGGTCGGCGTCGGACAGTTCCGCGAAGGCGGTCTCCAGGGCGGCGTCGCCGGAGCCCAGCAGGGCGATGCGGGCGCCGGCGGCCAGCATGCGGGGCGCGGCGGCCAGCAGCAGGTCCAGGCCCTTCTGATCCACCAGCCGTGACACCACGCCCACGATGGGCGTGTGGTCGTCCACGTCCAAGCCCAGCTCACGGGCCAGCGCGGCACGGTTGGCGACCCGGGGCTCCATGGACATGGCCGAGAAGTTGGCGGGGATGCGCGGGTCGGTGGCCGGGTCGAAGGCTCCGGTGTCGATGCCGTTGACGATGCCGACGGGCGGGTCGGGGCGCAGGGCAAGCACGCCGTCCAGGCCGAAGGCGCCCTCGGCCGTGGTGATCTCCCACGCGAACGTGGGGCTCACCGCGGTGACGCGGTCGGCGGCGGCCAGGGCCCGGCCCAGCAGGTTCACGGCGGAGGGCGGCACATCCCCGGGCGCGGGTGTGGAGGTGAGGTCGTGCCACCCGGCGAACGCCGGCTCGCGCACCCCCTGGTAGGCCATGTTGTGGATGGTCAGCACCGTGCGGGCCCGCCCCAGCGGGGCGCCCGTGGCCCGGGCGGCCTGCACCCGCAACACGATGGGCGAGGCGTGCCAGTCGTGCGCGTGGATGATGTCGGGGCGCCAGTCGTCGTGGGCGATGTCGGCCACGGCGGCATCGGCCAGCAGCATGTAGCGGTCGGCCTCGTCCGGGCCGCCGTACAGCGGCCGGGTGGTGAACGGGGCGGCATCGACGATGCGGGCCTCCACGCGCGGTGCGCCGGCGAACGGCTCGGCCAGGCAGGCCACGTCGATGGTGCCGGGACCCCACCGCACCGGCGCCCGCCATGCCACGCGCGCGCCCTCGGAGGGCATCACGCCCGGGCTGCGCGGCAGCACCACGCGCACCTCGTGGCCCAGCTCCGCCAGCGCGTCGGGCAGCGCCCCCGCCACGTCGCCCAGCCCGCCCACCTTGGCGTACGGAGCCGCCTCGGCCACCACCATCAGAATCCTCATGCCGCGCAGACTAGTGCAGCCCTACGGCCTCGTCGGCGATGGGGGGTGCGGATCGGCCGAGTCGCCGTTGAACAGCTCGCGGACGCGACCGAACTTGGGGACGAACCGTGGCAGCGAGGGCGAGAGCTCGCGCAGCGACCGGGCCGCGGCCAGCGCGTCGGGCACCCGAGCCCGGGCCAGCGCGGCGGCCTCCACCAGGCCGGTGTCCGGGATGACCTGCCGTGCGCCGGATGTCAGGCGGCGCTCCTGCGGGGTCTCCCCGATGGCGGGGCGCCCTCCGTGACGGTGACGGTCCCCCCGCTGGGCACGCTCTTCCTGCGGGGGAAGTGCTCGGGCAGCACGTCCGGGTCGATGCGGCAGTTGCGGCCCACCATGGCCCCGGGCGGGATGATGGCGCGCTTGCCCACCAGCGTGATGCCGGTGTTGAGCCGCCCGGGCTCCTGCTCGTTGGGGATGGTGAGGTCGTCGCCCACGCCGATCTTGGCGTCCTGGCCGATGATGACCTCCTTGTCCACGATGACGCGGTCCAGCGTGGCGCCCGACTCGATGATGGAGTCGAACATCACGATGCTGTCGCGCACCACCGCGCCGGGACCCACCACCACGCCGGGGGACAGCACGGAGTTGTGCACCTCACCGTGGATCTTGCAGCCGTGGGACACCAGCGACCGGGTGACCTTGGCGTCCACGCCGATCTGCCCGGGCGGGCGCTCCTCCGACTTGGTCAGCACCAGCATGCTGCGGTCGGCCAGGTCGATGGCCGGCGGGTCGTCCAGCAGCTCCATGTTGCAATCCCAGTAGCTCTGGATGGTGCCCACGTCGCGCCAGTAGCCGTCGAAACGGTGTCCGTACACGCGGTCGCCGGACGCGATCATGCGGGGCACCACATCGCCGCCGAAGTCGCGCTTTGACCCCTCGCGCTCGGCGTCCTCGCGCAGGCGGGCGATGAGCACGTCGGTGCGGAACACGTAGAACCCCAGCGAGGCCAGAGTGCTCTCGGGCTTCTTGGGCTTCTCGTGCCAGTCGGTGATGCGGCCGCCGCGGTCCTGGGTGGCGATGCCGAAGCGGTGGGCGTCCTCCAGCGGCACCTTCTGCAGCGCGATGGTGCAGTCGGCGTTGCGGCGGATGTGCTGCTGCACCATCTCGCTGTAGTTCATGCGGTAGATGTGGTCCCCGCCCAGGATCACCACGTGCTCGGAGCCCAGCTCCTCCAGCTCCTCGATGTTCTGGAACACCGCGTCTGCGGTGCCGCGGTACCAGCCGGCGCCGCGGCGGCCCAGGTAGGGGGAGATCATCCGGACGCCCACGCTGTGGGTGCGGTCCAGGTCCCAGGGGCGCCCCGTGCCGATGTGGTCGTGCAGCGACACCGGCCGGTACTGGGTGAGCACCAGGATGTCGTACAGGCCCGAATCGACGCAGTTGGTGAGCGCGAAGTCGATGATGCGGTACTTGCCCGCGAAGGGCACCGCCGGCTTGGCCCGGTGCGCGGACAGGATCGAGAGTCGCTCCCCCTGCCCCCCGGCCAGTATCACCACGATGACGCCGCGTGTGGGCTTGTAGACGGCCATGGGGTGCCGCTCCTTTGCCGGGACTCGATCGGTGCGCTGTTTGTGCCTCGGATGCTACGCCAGGGACGTACCCGAGGGGTATCGGGATAAACCGCCTTGCAACAGGGGTTTCTCCGGAGGCACGACGCTCGGAAATCTCAGCGTGGTCATGTCAGGTTCACCAATCGCTAACTTGACATGCTCACACGCAGATCTACCATGCCGATTGTCAGGTGAAGCGCCTCGCCGGAGTGTCCGCGGGGCAAGGGTCCGACAAAGGGAGCCGCACACGCATGGGTAAGACGATCGGCATCGACCTCGGCACGACGAACTCGTGCATGGCCGTGCTCACCGGTGGTGAGCCGGAGGTCATCCCGAACGCCGAGGGCGGGCGCACCACGCCGTCCGTCGTCGGGTTCTCCAAGACCGGCGAGCGCCTCGTCGGCACCGTCGCCAAGCGGCAGGCGGTCACCAACCCCGAGAACACCGTGTTCAGCGTCAAGCGCTTCATGGGACGCAAGTTCGCCGAGGTGGACGAGGAGATGAAGATCGTCCCCTACGAGGTGGTCCGGGGTCCCAACGGCGACGCGCGCATCCACGCCGACGGCAAGGAGCAGAGCCCGCCCGAGGTCAGCGCGATGATCCTGCAGAAGCTCAAGAGCGACGCCGAGGCGTTCCTCGGTGAGCCGGTCACCGACGCGGTCATCACCGTGCCGGCGTACTTCAACGACGCCCAGCGTCAGGCCACCAAGGACGCCGGCAAGATCGCCGGCCTCGAGGTGAAGCGCATCATCAACGAGCCCACCGCGGCCGCGCTGGCCTACGGCCTGGACAAGGAGCATGACCAGACCATCCTGGTGTTCGACCTCGGCGGCGGCACGTTCGACGTGTCGGTGCTGGAGATCGGCGACGGCGTGTTCGAGGTGAAGTCCACCGCCGGTGACAACCACCTGGGTGGCGACAACTTCGACAAGGCGATCGTCGACTGGATGGCCGCCGAGTTCAAGCGCGAGCAGGGCATCGACCTGTCGGTGGACAAGATGGCGCTGCAGCGGCTGTACGAGGCCGCCGAGAAGGCCAAGATCGAGCTGTCCACCACCACCAGCAGCCAGATCAACCTCCCGTTCGTCACCGCGGACGCGTCCGGTCCCAAGCACCTGGACCTCACGCTCACCCGGGCCAAGCTGGAGGAGCTGGTGCACCCGCTGCTGGAGCGGCTGGTGGGCCCCACCAAGCAGGCCATCGCCGACAGCGGCGTGGGCGACAAGATCGACCACGTGGTGCTGGTGGGCGGCATGACCCGCATGCCCTCCGTGCAGGAGCGCGTGCGCACCATCACCGGCAAGGAGCCCCACAAGGGCGTCAACCCGGACGAGGTCGTGGCCATCGGCGCGGCCATCCAGGGCGGCGTGCTGGCCGGTGAGGTCAAGGACGTGCTGCTGCTGGACGTCACCCCGCTGTCGCTGGGCATCGAGACCAAGGGCGGCGTGTTCACCAAGCTCATCGAGCGCAACACCACCATCCCCACCCGCAAGAGCGAGACGTTCTCCACCGCGGACGACAACCAGACCCAGGTGGAGATCCACGTCCTGCAGGGCGAGCGCGAGATGGCGGCCTACAACCGCACCCTCGGCAAGTTCAACCTGGTGGGCATCCCGCCGGCGCCGCGCGGCGTGCCGCAGATCGAGGTCACCTTCGACATCGACGCCAACGGCATCACGCACGTGTCGGCCAAGGACCTGGCCACCAGCAACGAGCAGAAGATCGAGATCAAGGCCAGTTCCGGCCTGAGCGACGACGAGATCACCAAGATGGTGCGCGACGCCGAGTCGCACGCCGACGACGACAAGCGCCTGCGCCGCATCGCCGACGCCCGCAACCAGGCCGAGGCCCGGGTGCACGAGGCGGAGCGTCAGCTGAAGGACAACGGCGACAAGGTGGAGGAGACCACCCGCCGGGACGTCGAGGGCGCCGTCGCCGCGGCCAAGTCGGCCGTCGACGGCGAGGACGCCGACGACATCGAGGCCAAGGCGCAGAGCCTCACCGAGGCCCTGCACCGCATGTCCGAGGAGATCTACCGCAAGGCCGCCGAGTCGCAGCAGCCCACCGGGCAGGCCGACGGCACCAACGGCGACACCGTCGAGGACGCCGAGTACGAAATCGTTGACGAGGACGCCCCGAAGGCGTGAGGAGGACCATTCACATGAGCACCCCACTGATGCGCTGGGACCCCCTGCGCGACATGACCACCCTGCGCGACGAGGTGAACCGCCTGTTCGCACGCGGGCTGTCCGCACAGCCCGCCCCGGGTGGCGGCGCCAACGTCACCACCTGGGTCCCGGCGGTGGACCTGTTCGACACCGCCGACGCGTTCCTGGTGAAGGTGGACCTGCCGGGTCTCACCGCCGCCGACGTGGACGTGGAGTTCGATGACGGCGTGCTGAGCATCTCCGGCGAGCGGCGCTTCGACGCGTCGGGCGCGGAGGAGCACGGCTACCGGCTGGAGCGGGCCTACGGCGCCTTCAGCCGCAAGCTGACGCTGCCCCCGGGCGTGCGGGCCGATCAGATCGTCGCCACGTTCACCGACGGCGTCCTGCAGGTGCGCGTGCCGAAGGCCGAGGAGGCCAAGCCGCGCAAGATCGTCGTCGACGCCCCCGCGGCCTGACCGTGGCGGGCGGCGAACCACAGTCGCACCCCGGTTCGCCGGACTCGACCGGGGCGGAGCACTCCGCCCCGGTCGAGGAGGGTGAGGTGGTGGAGGCGACGGAGGTGGCGGACACGCTCCTGCAGCCCGACCCCGAGGCCGGCGACCCGGCCGAGGCCGTGCGAAGGGAGCGCGACGACTACCTGGACGCGCTGCAGCGTCTCAAGGCGGAGTTCGACAACTACCGCAAGCGCGTGGAGCGCGACCGCGAGCTCATCCGCACGGCCGCGGTGCGCGAGGTGGTCACCGGCGTGCTGCCGGTGCTGGACAACCTGGAGCGCGCGGTGCTGGCGCTGGGCAAGCAGGGTGTGGGCCTGGCGGAGGGCGTGGAGATGGTGCGCGCCCAGCTGTCGTCGGTGCTCTCCGGGCACGGCCTGGTGGAGGTGGAGACGGTGGGGCAGCACTTCGACCCCACCACCCACGAGGCCATCGCGGCCATCCCGGCGCCGGGCACCGTGGAGGGGCAGATCATCGAGGTGGTGGAGAAGGGCTACCGGGCCGGGGACGACCTGGTGCGGGCGGCCAAGGTGGTGGTCTCCGCAGGGGATCCCGCCAACGGACAGGGACATCAGTGAACGACCTCTATGCGGCACTCGGCGTGGCCGAGGACGCCTCCGCGGACGACATCAAGAAGGCCTACCGCAAGCTGGCGCGTCAGTACCACCCGGACCGCAACCCGGGCGACGCCAAGGCCGAGGAACGGTTCAAGGAGGTGTCGCACGCGCACGACGTCCTGTCCGACCCGGACAAGCGGCGTCAGTACGACGCGCAGCGCCGGTTCGGCGGTGCCATGCCGCCCCCCGGTGCGGGTGGCGGTGGCGGCGGCTTCGGCGGCGGCGGCGGCGGCTTCGGTGACTTCGCGGACATCTTCAACAACATGTTCCGCGGGGGCGGCGGAGCCGCTGGTCGCGGCGCCGACCGGGCCGCGGCACGGCGCGGCGGCGACCTGGAGGTGGAGGTCACGCTGTCGTTCGACCAGGCCATGCGCGGTGCGCAGGTGCCGGTCACGGTGGACACGCAGGACACCTGCGCCACCTGCGGTGGTTCGGGCGCCAAGGCGGGCAGCAGCCCGCGGCTGTGCCCGGAGTGCCGGGGACGCGGCGTTGTGGGGCGCGACCTGGGCGGCTTCTCGCTGGGCCAGACCTGCACCCGCTGCCAGGGCAACGGCACCATCATCGACGACCCGTGCGACACCTGTCGTGGTGCCGGCAGCGTGGCCGCGCGGCGCCGCTACACCGTGAAGATCCCGCCGGGCGTGAAGGACGGCACCCGCATCCGCATGGCCGGCAAGGGCCAGGCGGGCACGCGCGGAGCCAAGGCCGGAGACCTGTTCGTGATCACCCGCATCACCCCCAGCCGCATCTTCTCCCGGCACAACGACGACCTGGCCATCGAGGTTCCGGTCACGTTCGCGGAGGCGGCCCTGGGCGCCCAGGTGGAGATCCCCACCATGGACGGCCGGGTCAAGCTCACGGTGCCGGCCGGCTCGCAGGACGGGCGCAGCCTGCGCGTGCCCGGGCAGGGCGCGCCCAAGCTGAAGGGGTCCGGGCGCGGCGACCTCATCGCCAAGCTGCGCGTGCAGGTGCCCGAGCACCTCACCACGGCCGAACGCGAGGCGCTGGAGAAGTTCGCCAAGCTCAACGGGGCCAACCCACGGGAGCGGCTGTTCACATGAGCACCGACCGGGCCGGCATCTACCTCATCGGCATCGCGGCCGAGCTGGCCGGGATGCACCCCCAGACCCTGCGCATGTACGAGCGCCGGGGTCTCATCAACCCGGCCCGGTCGGCCGGGCGCACCCGCCGCTACTCGGACGCGGACGTGGCGCTCTTGCGCCGCATCCAGGAACTGTCCGAGCAGGGGCTCAACCTGGCGGGCATCGAGCGCGTGATGGCGCTGGAGGCCCGCTGCGCACGCGCCGAACGCCGGGCGCGGTCGCTGCAGCTGGAGCTGGACAGCGCGCGGGAGGAACACCGCGCGCAGATGGAGCACATTCGCCGGTCCAACCGGGCGGAGCTGGTGCGGGTGGTGCACACCGAGACCGCACTGGTGCCGCTGCGACCGGCCCACCGTGGAGGGGAACGCCATGGCCGTTGATCGACCCACCGAACGCGCGCAGCAGGCCATCGCCGGCGCGCTGCGCCTCGCCGCCGACCGCCACCAGCAGCAGGTGGAGCCGGAGCACCTGCTCCTGGCCCTGCTGGCCGAGCGCGAGGGAATCGTCAACCCGCTGCTGGAGAAGGCCGGCGCCGACCTGGCGCGCGTGGCGGCGGAGGCCGACCGCGCCGCCGCCAGGCGCCCCGAGGTGCGCGGCGCCGACGTGGACCAGCAGGTCTCCCCGGCCCTGCGCCGGGTGCTGCGCCGCGCCGGCGACGAGGCCGAGTCGATGGGCGACCAGTACATCTCCACCGAGCACCTGGTGATGGCGCTGCTGGCCGAGGACTCGCAGGCGCAGCAGGCCCTGAAGGCCGGCGGGCTCACAAAGGACGCCCTGGAGGCCGCCCTGGTGCAGGTGCGGGGCACGGCCAAGGTCACCGACCCCAACCCCGAGGACAAGTACCAGGCCCTGGAGCAGTACGGGCGTGACCTCACCGAGGCCGCCCGCGCCGGCAAGCTCGACCCGGTGATCGGCCGCGACGAGGAGGTGCGGCGGGTCATCCAGGTGCTGTCGCGGCGCACCAAGAACAACCCGGTGCTGATCGGCGAGCCCGGCGTGGGCAAGACGGCAATCGTGGAGGGCCTGGCCCAGCGCATCGTGGCGGGGGACATCCCCGAGAGCCTGCGCGACAAACGCGTGGTGTCGCTGGACGTGGGGGCGCTGGTGGCCGGGTCCAAGTACCGCGGCGAGTTCGAGGAGCGCCTCAAGGCGGTGCTGGGCGACGTGGCCAAGGCCGAGGGCCGCGTGATCCTGTTCATCGACGAGCTGCACACCATCGTGGGCGCCGGGGCCTCTGAGGGGGCGGTGGACGCCGCCCAGCTGCTCAAGCCCATGCTGGCGCGTGGCGAGCTGCGCGCCGTGGGCGCCACCACCCTGGACGAGTACCGCCAGCACATCGAGAAGGACGCGGCGCTGGAGCGCCGGTTCCAGCCGGTGATGGTGGGTGAGCCGTCGGTGGAGGCCACCATCGGCATCCTGCGCGGCCTCAAGGAGCGCTACGAGGTGCACCACGGGGTGCGGATCCAGGACGCCGCCCTGGTGGCCGCCGCCAGGTTGTCCGA
>JAXLSS010000017.1:0-77767 GCA_046330395.1 Thermoleophilia bacterium | reverse complement strand
TGCGGGCGCCATGCGCACCGTCCCCATGGCCGAGTTCATCCTTGGCCCCTACCACACGGCCCTGGAGCCCGGCGAGGTGATCACCGCCGTGCGCGTTCCGCTGCCCGCGCCGGGCACGGCCATCGCCCATCGGAAGCTGGCGTTCCACGAACGGCCCGCGGTGACCGTCACGTGCCTGGTGTCGCCGCGCGCGGGGGGCGGCATCGCGGACGCGCGCGTGGCGGTGGGATCGGTGGGGCTGACCCCCATGCGGCTGCCCGGCGCCGAGGCGGTGCTGCGCGAGGGCGCCGGGGCCGGTGACGCCCTGCAGCGCGCCGCTGCGGAGGAGTGCCAGCCGACGGCCGACGCCAACGGCGCGGTGGACTACAAGCGACACCTGGTGGGGGTGCTGGTGCGCCGTGCCGCCGCGGATGCACTGGCGGACTGCGGCATCGCATGAGCGCGGCGCCGGACGTGCTGGTGGTGGGTGCGGGGTCGGCGGGGTGCATCGTGGCGGCCCGCATCAGCCAGGACCCCGGGTGCACGGTGTGGCTGTTGGAGGCGGGCGAGCCGCCTGCGGATCCCCGGCTGGCCGACCCGCTGCAGTGGCCGTTCCTGGAGGGCGCGCCGTTCGACTGGGCGTACGGGACGGTGCCCCAGGGGGGGACGGCGGGACGCGTGCACACCTGGCCGCGCGGCCGTGTGGTGGGCGGCTCCAGCCAGATGCACGCCATGGCCCACGTGCGGGGCCATTCCAGCGACTTCGACGCCTGGGCCGCGGCGACCGGGGATCCGGGGTGGGGGTTCACGGAGCTGCTGCCGCACTTCCTGCGTTGCGAGGACTTCAGCGGTGGCGCGTCGGAGTGGCACGGCGCGGGCGGGCCCATGCCCGTGTGGTTGCCCGACCGTCTGCACCCGGTGGGTGAGGCCTACATGGCCTCGGCCCTGCAGGCTGGCCACGCGCCCATCGGCGACCACAACGGCCCGCGGCTGGACGGGGTGGCCCGCAACAGCCTGATGATCCGCGACGGGCGCCGGGTGAGCGTCTCGGACGCCTACCTCGAGCCCGTGCGCGACCGGCCGAACCTGCGCGTGGTCACCGGCACCGCGGTGGAACGCCTGGCCCTGCAGGGCGACCGCGTGGTGGGCGTGCAGGCCATCCGCGACGGGCATCGTGAGCGCATCGACGCGGGGCTGACGGTGCTGTGCACCGGCGCCATCGGCTCACCCCTCACCCTGATGCGCTCCGGGATCGGCCCCGCTGACGACCTCACCGCGCACGGCATCGAGGTGGCCCACGAGCTGCCGGTGGGGCACAACCTGCACGACCACCTGCTGGCCGCGGGCAACGTGTACCTGTCCCGGCGCACCGTGCCGCCGTCGCGGCTGCAGCACTCGGAGTCGCTGCTGTACGCCATGCACGGCCCCGGGCCGGCCCCGGAGATCGTCACCACCTGCGTGATGCTGCCCGCCGTCAGCGACGCGTTCCCGCGCCCGGAGGTGGGCACCGCCTTCACCATCATGTTCGGCGTGTGCCACCCGCGCAGCCGCGGGCGCCTGCGCCTGGGCGGCCCCGGCATCCACGACATGCCGCTGCTGGACCCCGCCTACCTCACCGCACCGGAGGATCGCGCGCACTTCCGCGCCGCGCTGCGCCAGGCCCGCGCGGTGGGCGGCGGAGCCGCCCTCGCCGAATGGCGCGACCGCGAGCTGCTGCCCGGTCCCGAGGTGCAGGACGACGACGCGGTGGACGCCTTCATCGCGCACGCCGCCATCACACACCACCACCCGGTGGCCACATGCGCCATGGGCGCCGATCCGGCCACCTCGGTGGTGGACGCCCGCCTACGGGTGCACGGCCTTGACGGCGTGGCGGTGGTGGACAGCTCGGTGATCCCGAGGATCACCACGGGCCCGGTGCACGCCGCCGTGATGGCCATCGCCGAACGGGCCGCCGCGGAGCTGCTGGCCGGCTGAACGGCGGGGCGCCACCCGGCGCGCTGCGGGCGCCCACCGCGATGGCGGTGGCGAGCAGCAGCATCACGGCGGCCAGAATGAACGTCACCCGCATACCGGTCGCGGGGTGCTCCACATGCACCCGGCCGTGCACCCCTGAGGCGAACGCGTACACGGCGCCCATGAGGCTCGCGCCGGTGATGAGCCCCAAGTTTCGGGCCAGGTTGAGCATCCCCGAGACCTCGCCGCGGCGCTCCGGATCGGATCCCGCCATCACCGCGGTGTTGTTGGCCGTCTGGAACAGCGCGTAGCCCACGGTGGTGACGACGATGGGTCCCAGGTAACCGGCCACACCGAGCGCCCCCGGCGTGACGACCAGGAGCAACACACCGGCGGTCATGGCCGCGAGGCCCGCGATCGTGACGCGCCGCGCGCCCATCGCATCTGCGATGCGGCCGGCCGGCATCCCCGCCACGGCCACGACCGCCGGCCCCACCGACATGACGGCGCCCACCAGCACCGGAGCGAGCCCGAGCGCGCGCGACAGGTAGAAGGGGCCCACCACCAGCGTCGCCATCATCACGGTCGACACCAGCCCGGCGGTGAGCAGACCGGCACGCTGGATGGGATCGCGGAGGGTCTCCGCGCTCACCAGCGGCACCGCCGCCCTGCGCTCCACCACCACCAGCAGGCCGCCGCCACCCACCGCGGCCGCCGCCAGGCCGGCACCGACGACACCCTTCCCGATCGTCAGGGCCAGGGCGTAGGCCCCGAGGGTGCCGGCCAGCACCAGGGTGCCGGCGACGTCCGGCCGCCCCCCGGCGAGCCGCCGGTCCGCGGGGAGGTGGCGCGACACCAGCCGCATCGCGACGAGCCCCAGCGGCAGGTTGACCAGGAAGATCGCGCGCCAGCCGAACGCCGTGATGAGCACGCCGCCCACCGACGGGCCCAGCGCCGTCCCGATCGCGGAGGTGCTCCCCAGCACCCCCATGGCCCGTCCCGTGCGCGTGGGCGGCACCGTCTCGGCCACGAACGCCAGGCTGAGAGCCATCATCGCGGCGGCGCCGAGGCCCTGCACCGCGCGCGCCGCGCTGAGCATCCAGAGCGCGGGTGCCGCGGCGCAGGCCGCCGACGCCACGGTGAAGGTGGCCACGCCTGCCGTCAGCAGCCGCCGGCGGCCCACCAGGTCGCCCAGCCTGCCCGCCCCGACGACCATCGTGGTGACGGCCAGGAGGTATGCCAGCACCACCCATTGCACCTGCCCGAATGACGCGCCGAACGCGGTCTCGAGCGTCGGGAGCGCCACATTGGCCACGCTCGTGCCCAGCGAGGCCAGCAGGGTCACCAGCGCGAGGCCCGCCAGCGCCCATCGCCCGCCCTGCGCGGGTGGTGCGGTGGGGTGCTCGATGGCGGTGGTTCCGGTCATGTGCCCGACGCTAGGCGGGCCACCGCGTGTGCGGAAGACGCACCGATTGCATTGATTCGTTGCGTCCGACGCCATGTCATGTCAGGGTCGGGGCGTGTCGCGGCCGGATCTCAACCTGCTGGTCACGCTGGATGCCGTGCTGGCCGAGGGGAGCGTCACGGGCGCCGCGCGGCGCCTGGGGCTGAGCCCCTCCGCGATGAGTCGCTCACTGTCGCGTCTGCGCGACACCACCGGCGATCCGCTGCTGGTGCGCGCCGGGCGGGGACTGGTCCCCACGCCGCGGGCGCTTGAGCTGCGCGACCAGGTGGCCCGTCTGGTGCGGGAGGCCGAGGCGGCGCTGGGACCGGCGGACGAGCCCGACCTGGCGCGGCTGGAGCGCACCTTCACCCTGCGCACCAGCGAGGGATTCGTCGAGAACTTCGGGCCCGCGCTGATCGCGCGGGTGGGCGCCGAGGCCCCGGCCGTGCGCCTGCGGTTCGTGCAGAAGCCCGACAAGGAGGCGGCGCCGCTACGTGAGGGGGATGTCGATCTGGAGACCGGCGTCGTCGAGCCCACCACCGGTCCGGAGTTGCGCGCGCAGGCGCTGTTCCGCGACCGGATGGTGGGTGTCCTCCGCGAGGGCCACCCGCTCGCCCGCGGGACCATCACGCGCTCGCGGTACCTGCGCGGGCGGCACATCGGCGTGAGCCGCTCCGGCACCGCGCAGTGGCCGGTGGACCCCGCCCTCGAGGCGATGGGCCTGCAGCGACGGGTGGTGACCGTGGTGACCGGTTTCGCGGCCGCGGTCGGCCTCGCCCGCGGGTCCGACCTCATCGCGAGCGTCCCGGAGCGGCACACCGCCAACCTGCGTGAGGGGATGCACACATTCCCGCTGCCGTTCGCGACGCCGGAGTTCGCGGTGTCGCTCTTGTGGCATCCCCGCATGGACGCTGATCCCGCCCACCGATGGCTGCGCGCGGTGGTGCGGGAGGTGTGCGCCGCGTGACGGCGCCTCGGGCCGCGGGGGGCCCGAGGCGCGCGCCGGTCAGGCGACCGGCTGGGGGCCGGCGATGCGTGCCGCGGCACCGATGCCGCTGCTGCCGCGCAGTCCGGTGGCGGTCAGGTACAGGCCCAGGGACAGCTCCCAGAGGAACTCCGGGACGGTCGCGATCGCCTGGACGGCGCCGCCCGCGGGGAAGGCGCCCAACACCACGGCGACGCCCACGGCGGTGAGCAGCGGGCCACCGACCAGGCCGAGCATCGTCATCCGCTTGGGCACCAGGCCCGAACGGAACATGAGGGCGCCCAGGATCACGCCGTTCCCCAGCCCGCAGACCAGCCCGGGACCAAGCAGGAACGTCCAGTCCTTCATGGCGGCGAGCGACACCGCCAGCGAAGCGGCCGATGGGTCGTCGTGCCGCAGCGACACGATGCCGAGCACGCCCAGGACCCCGGCGGCGATGAACGTGCTCTCCACGATCCGTGCCGTGACGAACCCGATCGACAGCATGTGGTCGGAGCCGCGGTGGAACAGCGGCACCAGCACGACGGCGCTGCCGACGTTGGCGAGGATCAGGACGAGCTCGAAGACGACCCCGAGGAGCACGCGCCCGTCCGCCCCGGGGCCCGCGATGTAGCCCGCGGGGTCATCCAAGACCGGCTGGAAGAGGGCCAGCGCGGAGATCGACGTGACGAACGTGATCAGGAAGAGCACCCCGCAGGCGAGGGTGAGCCGTCGCGTGGTGTGGATCTCAGTGCTCATGACTACCTCCATCCCGATTTGCGGTGAGGGCCCCCTGCGGGACCGCCGCGAGCGTAGGCCGGGTCGCGGTTCGTGCGCCAGACGCATGCGATGCAAGGAGTCGTTGCGTTTGACGCAATCACCACGGGTGAGGGCAACACGGATCCGCGCTTGACCCGCGCGACGTGCCGGTTCTAGCGTCGCCGGTGCCTATGGCGCACCGATCGGGGATGGGGGTTCGCGTGGGGGCGAGGTGGCGCGGGGTGCGGGGCGTGGTGGTGGCCGCGGGGACGGCGGCGCTGGTGGCCGGGTCGCCGGCTGCCGCGGCGCCGTTCCTGTTCTCCACGGGCAACTCCGACGGGAAGATGGCGCTGGGCTCGCGGCCGCTCTCAGGCGGCGTGGAGGTCGAAACCGGCGATGACTTCGTTCTGGGAACCCAGACGAGCATCACCGGTGCGAGTTTCACCGGGCTGCTCCCCGCCGCCGCCAGCCTGTCGACGGTGCAGCGGGTGGTGGTGGAGATCTACCGGGTGTTCCCGTCCGACTCGGACGCCACCCGGACCTCCGGTTCGCCCACCTTCGGCACGTCACTGGTGCCGACGCGGGTGAACTCACCGTCGGACGTCGTGCTTGCGACCCGCGACTCGGCCACCGGCGGCCTGTCGTTCACGGCGTCCCTGGTGACCGCGTCGTTCACCACGAACAACTCCGTGCTGGCCGGCATCAACCCCAGGCCGAATCAGACCACCGGCGGCGAGGGGGCGCTGAACGGCGAGGAGGTGCAGTTCAACGTGACGCTGGTCACGCCGCTCAGCCTCCCGGCGGACCACTACTTCTTCGTCCCCCAGGTGCAGCTGTCGGCTGGGAACTTCGCCTGGCTGTCGGCGCCGCGTCCCATCGTGTCGCCCGGAATCGCGTTCGCCCCCGATCTGCAGCCGTGGATCCGGAACACGAACCTCGTTCCGGATTGGCTCCGGGTGGGCACCGACATCGTCGGCGGCGTCACGCCCCCCGCGTTCAACGGCACCTTTTCGCTCAGCGGCGCGACGTGCCCCACGGCCATCTCCGTCTCGGCGGCCGGCACGCTGGAGGGCGCCGTGGGCACCGCGTACTCGAACTCGCTGGCGGCCACCGGCGGCCGGGCGCCGTACGCCTTCAGCGCCACCGGTGGCCTGCCCGACGGCGTCTCGCTGACGTCCGGCGGTGAGCTCAGCGGTACCCCGACACGGGCCGGGTCGTTCCCGGTGACCCTCACCGCGACGGACGCGGACGGCTGCCAGGGGTCCGCGGGCCTCACGCTGCACGTCCTGGCGCCGGCCACGCAGCCCCCGGCATCGTCCTCACCACCGGTGATCTCATCGGCCCATCTGTCGCACCGCATGTTCCGGGCGGCGGGCACGAGGGCGACGTCCACCCGGGCGCGCCGCGTGCCCGTGGGGACCACGGTGACCTACCTCCAGTCCGTGACCGCGGTGACCACCCTCACCGTGGTGCGGGTCACGAGCGGCCACAGGAGGGGTGGCCGCTGCGTGGCGGGGCCGCCCGGCCGGCACCGGAGAGGGTGCAGCCGCCCGCTGACGGTGGGCGCGTTCACCCACGCCGATGCGCCCGGTGGCGTCACCGTGCCCTTCAACGGCCGCCTGCGCGGTCGCGGGCTGGCGCCCGGCCGCTACCGGCTCACGCTCACGCCCCGTGCGGGTGGTCAGACCGGCCGCACCGTGACGCTGCCGTTCCGGGTCGTCCGCTGAGCGCCCACCCGGCGCACCCGCGGGCGGGGAGGAGAGGCGACGGCCGGATTTGAACCGGCGAATGGCGGTTTTGCAGACCGCTGCGTTAGCCACTTCGCCACGTCGCCGTGGGAGTGACCACCGTACCAAACCCCGGCGCCTGGCCGGGGGAGGCCAGGAGCGGGCGCGTGCGCCGGGGTTCACATGCACCCGTGCACTGCAGAGGGGCGCTTCTCTGGCCGTGGCTTTTAAGGCAACGGGCGCATGCGCCGGGTCTCAATGCGCCCATGCGATGCACGGGGCGCCCTTCTTGTTGTGGCCCGGCGCCCTCCCGCGCGACGGGCGCATGCGCCGGGACTCAATGCGCCCATGCAATGCACGGGGCGCCTTTTCTGCCGTGGCGCCTGCGCCCTTACGCGCCCTCGACGGGCGGTCCGCCCCAGATGGCGTGGTTGGTGATCCGGGGGATCTCGTCGGCGGGCACGGCCGGGCTCATCAGGAATCCCTGGGCGAGGTCGCATTTGAGCTCGTGCAGGATGTCCCACACCGCGGTGGTCTCCACGCCCTCGGCCACGATGTCCAGCCCCACGGCGTGCGCCAGCTGGATGGCGGCGTGCACGATGGCCGCGTCCTCGGGACGGGAATCCATGGCGGCCACGAAGGAGCGGTCGATCTTGAGGACGTCCAGGGGCAGCTGGCGGAGGCGGCCGATGGAGGAGTGGCCGGTGCCGAAGTCGTCCAGCGAGAGGGTCACGCCCAGCTTGCGCAGGGCGTGCAGGGCCGGCAGCACCCGCGTGGGGTCGGTCAGCACGACCGCCTCGGTGATCTCCAGCTCCAGGCGGGAGGGGTCCAGGCCGGCGTCGTGGAGCAGCCGTTCCACGGTGGGGGCGAGGTCCCGGTGGAACAGGGATTCGGGCGCCAGGTTCACCGCGACGCTCAGGTTGGCACCGTGCTGGTTCCAGCGGGCGCAGTCGTTGATGGAGCGCGTCAGCACGTAGGCGGTGATGCCGTGCATCAGGCCGGTGCCCTCGGCCAGCGGCAGGAACTGCCCCGGGGGCAGCAGCCCCAGGCGGGGGTGCTGCCAGCGCACCAGGGCCTCCACGCCCCGGACGGCGCCCGTGGTGATGAGGTACTGCGGCTGGTAGTGCACCACCAGCTCCCCTGACTCGAGCGCCTGCCGCAGCTCGGCGGTGCGCTCCAGGTCGTCCTTGGAGTACCGGTCGCGCGACGGGTCATAGATCTCCACGCCGGTGCGGGCGGCCTTGGCCGTGTACATGGCCACGTCGGCATGCCGCATCAGGGTCGCCCGGTCGGCCCCGTGGCGCGGATGGGCGGCCACGCCCACGCTCACCTCGAGGTGGATGGGCAGGGTCTCGTAGACGAACTCGCCGGACAGCGCCTCCCTCAGGCCCACGCCCACCTCCTGGGCCCGCTCCGCCGTGGCACCCGGCAGCAGCACCGCGAACTCGTCGCCGCCCAGCCGGGCCACGCATTCGGCCTCCGGGCTGAGCGCCACCAGCCGCTCGGCCACCTGGCCCAGCAGGTCATCGCCGGCGTCGTGGCCCAGGGCGTCGTTGACGCCCTTGAAGCCGTCGATGTCCAGCAGCAGGACGGCCACCGGCACGCCGGTTTGCGCCGACTCCTCCAGCGTGTCGGCCGTGACCGCGTTGAACCGGCGCCGGTTGGGCAGGGCGGTGAGGTCGTCGTGCAGGGCGTCGTGCTCGCGGGTGACGGCCAGTTCCTGCAGCATCAGGCCCTCCTGCCGCATCACCGAGGCCCGGATGTGGGCACGGCCGATCACCCACAGCAGCACGGCCAGCATGAGGGCGGCGGTGCCCAGCAGCGTCCAGATCGTGGTCCGCTCGCGGAAGTCCGCGTCGTGCTGCGCACGGTGCAGCGCCTCGTGCTGCGCGTTCATGATGTCCTGCAGGCGCTTGAACCCGGGATCGACCGTCTCGGTGTCCATGGTCAGCGCCGCCGCCTCGTGTCCCTGGCGCAGCAGGTCCACCTCGTCCTGGATCGCGGCGACGTACTCATGCACCCGGGCCCCGAGCATCCCGGCCTCCTCGGGGCCGAGGGCCGCCCGCATGTCCAGGATGTCCTGGTCGAGGGATCCATCCGCCTCGTTGATCTGCGCGTCCATCGAGCGGGTGGGCCCCTGCTGGACCACGGCCTGCCACTCCAGGCCGTTCAGCAACTGCAGGGAGGTCTGCAGGTGGGCCAGCGCATCGATGGCGGTGTCGGTGCGGGACGCCCGGTCGCGCATGCTGTTGATGCCGAAACCGGCGCCCCCCAGCACGGCCAGCGTCACCGCCATGCCGATCCACAACCAGCGGATGCCACGCACGGCTCGAACGTCTGCCAGGAACGCCATGTCTGAGATATCGACCCCCGGCGGCCGCGTCTTACCTTCGCGGCCACGGTGTCGTGCGCGGGTGGCAGCATGTGCGCCGTGACCGCCGTCCCCCCGCTCATCCAGGCCGCACGGGCGCGCGAGCACCTGGACGATCCCGGCTGGGTGTTCGTGGACTGCCGCTTCACGCTGGGCGACCCCGCCGCCGGGCACGCGGCATTTGCCGCCGGGCACATCCCGGGGGCGGTGCACCTGGACCTGGAACGCGACCTGTCGGGGCCGGTCGGCCCCGGCACCGGCCGCCATCCGCTGCCGGATCCCGGCGTGCTGGCGGACGCGCTGTCACGGGCCGGCATCGGGGACGGGCACACGGTGGTGTGCCACGACGACGCCGGGGGCGCCATGGCCGCGGCGCGGCTGTGGTGGCTGCTGCGGTGGCTCGGGCACTCGCGGGTCACGGTGCTGGACGGCGGGCTCGCGGCCTGGCGGGCGGCGGGAGGGCCGTTCAGCGCCGATCCCACGCCGACGCGTGCGCCGGCGACGTTCACCGCACGGCCGCGCCCCGAGCTGGTGGCCGACACCGCGTCGGTGCGGGAGGCGGTGGCCACCGGGACGGGGTGCCTGGTGGACGCCCGTGCGGGCGAGCGGTACGCGGGCCGGCTGGAACCCATCGACCCGGTGGCCGGCCACATCCCGGGCGCCCTCTCGCTGCCGCACACGCTGCTGCTGCGCGACGACGGCACCATGCGCGCGCCGGGAACTGCGCGCGCGCTGGCCGCCTGCGGTGACCCCGCGCACATGGTGGCCTACTGCGGGTCGGGTGTGACGGCGGCGCTGCTGGCGCTCGCGGTGGTCCACGCCACCGGCACCATGCCGCGGTTGTACCCGGGGTCGTGGAGCGCGTGGATCACCGACCCGGACCGGCCCATCGGCACCGGCGAGCGCCCCTGACCGCGCCGGGACTCAGTCCGCCACGGCCCCCGGTCCCCAGGGCAGATCCCACGACAGCTCACCCGACTGGGCGTCCTCGATGAGGGCGGCCACCCAGCGGTCCTCGGCGGTGATCTGGTCCAGCAGGTACTCGCCCTCCACCAGCACCAGGCGCGGCACCGTCTGCAGCGCCATCTCCAGCTGTCGCACGCCGCGCTCGCGCACGACGGCCAGCTCCTCGCGTCGTGCCCGCAGCGCGTGGACGGCGTCGTCGCGGTCCAGGCCGGCGATCAGGCTGAGGGCGGCGAAGAACGTGCCGCGGTCGCTGGGCGTGGCCAGCAGGTGCAGCAGCCGGCGTCGGAACTCCTCCCTCCCGGCGTCGGTGGCGGCATAGATGGTGCGCTCGGGCCGGGCACCCTCCCGGGAGGTGCCCTCGGCCACCACCAGTCCCTGCTCGCGCAGCGTGTCCACCGCGCCGTACAGGCTGCGCGGCAGGCCGCGCACGTATGCCGTGTTGCCGCGCAGCCGCAGCTCGCGCTGCATGTCGTAGGGGTGCCGGGGCCGCTCGGCCAGCAGCCCCAGCACCGTCAGCTCGGTGAGCTCCCGTGATGAAGCCACCAGCAGCCCGTGCACTACGCCTCCCCGTGGCGCATCAGGCGTTCTCCCGCTGGAACGCCCGCGTGGCGAACGCCACCGCCGCTATCGCGGTGAGCGCCGCGGCCAGCAGTCCCCAGCCCACGTCGGCGTGCACCAGGTGCCCGCGGAACGCGGCGCGCAGCCCGTCCACCACGTGGCTCACCGGGTTGATGCGCGCCAGCGTCCGCAGCCACGACGGCCCGAACGACATGGGCAGCAGGATCCCCGACAGCAGCAGCAGGGGCGGCCCCACCAGGTTGAGCAGGCCGATCAGCGGCTCCTCGTCCTTCATCAGCATCGCCACGCCATACGACAGCGACGCGAAGCCCGTGGCCAGCAGCGACACCATCACCAGGCCCACCACCACGGCCTGCCAGGTGAGGTGCAGCCCGAACGGGATGGCGGCCACGGTGAGGATGATGGTCTGGCCGGCCATCACCGTGACGTCGCGCAGCACCTGCCCCAGCAGGATGGCCGACCGCGCCACGGGCGACACCCGCATGCGGTCGATCACCCCGAAGCGGATCTGGTCCACCAGGCCGAACCCGGCGTACAGCACCCCGAAGATGCCCAGCTGCACGATCAGCCCGGGCACGAAGAACCGCCACGGGTCGGACGCCGGGAACCCCGGCGTACCGGTGAGCGGTTTCAGCAGGGGGCCGAACAGCGCCAGGTACATCACCGGCTGCACCAGCGCGAAGAACAGCCACTGCGGCATGCGCAGCGAGAACCGCATCTGACGGCGGTACACCAAAAGGATGTCGCGGATGAGCTTCATGGCACCTCAGTCGTCGTCGCGCAGTGAGCGGCCGGTGAGCTGCAGGAACACGTCGTCCAGGCTGGGCCGCGCCAGGCCCACCGACGACACCACCAGTCCCGCGGCGTCCAGGGCGCGCAGCATCCCCGGCAGGCGCTGATCGCCGTGGGCCACGGTGGCCCGCACCGTGTCGTCCAGCACCTCCACGGTGGCCTCGGGCACCTCCGCGGCCACGGCGTCCCGCGCGGCGGCGGCGTCGCCCTCCACGCCCAGGGTCACCAGGTCGCCGCCGATGCGCCGTTTCAGCTCGTCGGGCGTGCCCTCAGCGATGATGCTGCCGCCGTCGATGATCAGCACGCGGTCGCACAGGGCGTCCGCCTCGTCCAGGTAGTGGGTGGTGATGAACACCGTGGTGCCGTGCTGGGACCGCAGTCCGCGGATGTGCTCCCACAGGTTGGAGCGGCTCTGCGGGTCGAGGCCCGTGGTGGGCTCGTCCAGGAACACCAGCGGCGGGGCGTGCACCAGCCCCAGCGCCACCTCCAGCCGGCGGCGCTGACCCCCAGAGATCTCCTTCACCAGTCGTCCGGCGAACGACCCCAGGTCGAACCGCTCGATCAGGTCCTCGGCCCGCCGCCGCGCCTCGGCGCCCGGGATGCCGTAGAGCCGCGCGTGGTCCACCAGCTCCTCGCGCACCTTGGCCGCCTTCTCGGTGCTCTGGCCCTGGGCCACGTACCCGATGTCCCGACGCACCCCGGCGGGGTCGCGGCGCAGGTCGTGCCCGGCCACCGTGGCCTCACCGGCCGTGGGGGCGATGAGCGTGGTCAGCATGCGCAGCGTGGTCGTCTTGCCGGCCCCGTTGGGCCCGAGGAACCCGACGATCTCCCCGTCGTGGACGGTGAGGTCAACCCCCCGCACGGCCTCGACGGGCCCGGTCTTGGTGGTGAATGTGCGGGCCAACCCCCGCGTGGCGATCATCTCCATGACGGGAAGAGTAGTTCGCACTAGTGCGAATCGCAATAAACAGGACGCAGGGCCGCCGGTGTGAAAGCCGAGGCCCGCGCGGCGGGCCTCGCATCTCATGTCGAAGTCTCCGCCTGCCAGGTCGCGGTTGCGCCCCAAAATTGAGGACGGTGCAGAGGTGAGTCCCCCGACCCATGGACGGGGAGGTTCGGCTCAGTTCCGCGCAGCCCGCAAGGGCGCTGTGGTGGCGGACCACGATCCGGACGCGCCATACGGAGCGTGATCGTCAGAAGGCAACTCTCTGAGAAGCCATCCTTCTTAAGTCGGCGGCTCCGGAACGCCGTGTTCCCGGGCGAACTCCCGCACGCGCCGGTCCATGCGGCGGGCGACGGCCCGGGATCCGATCACGGCCAGCACCACGGCCAGGCCCAGGGCGATCCAGGCGCCCCACGACAGCCAGTGCTCGGCGGCCTTGCCGAGCCGGTAGATCAGCAGCGTGGTGCCGCCCGCCCACAGGATGCCTCCGGCCGCGTTGGCCGGCAGGAACATGATGTACGGCATCTTGAGGGCGCCGGCGATGGGGCCGGCGAAGATGCGCAGCAGGGCCACGAAGCGGCCGAAGAACACCGCGAACACGCCGCGTCTGCGGAACACGTCCTCGGCGTACAGGATGTGGGCGGGGGAGGCGTGGCGGGGGAACTTGCGGCCCAGCCACTCCAGCAGGTGGTTGCCCCACCGGCGGCCCACCCCGTAGCCGATGGAGTCGCCGATGATGGCGCCCGCACTGCCGGCGATGGCGACGCCCCACGGTGAGATGCGCACGTCGTGGTGCACCGACAGCAGGGCGGCCGTGGCCAGGGTGGTCTCGCCCGGCAGGGGGATGCCCATGCTCTCGGCGCCCACGATGAGCCCCACCAGCAGGTACACCAGCCCGGGTGGGATGGAGGTGAGCAGGTGGTGCACGCTCACGCGGCCGCTCCGTGGTGGGCGGCGGCCGGGGCCGGCGGGCGGCAATCCCGGCGGGCGGAGTGTGGGCGCAGGGGGTGGAGGGTCATGGCGGGGAACCCGCGCGGCACCGCGTGGGCACCGCATTCTTGCGGATCATCGCGGCGTGCGTGCATCGGGGGCCCGCCGGACCCCCGATGCGGCGGTGCCGTCAGAAGCTGCGCTTGAGCATGCCGAACAGGCCGCGCACCACCTCGCGCGTCACCTGCTTGCCCACGCGCGAGTTCAGCATGTCGCCCACCGTGCCCACGATGCCCTCATCCTGCTTGGGCCTCGCGCGCGACGGGGCCGGCTGGGCCTTCGCCCGGGCGGCGTCCTCGGCGGCGCGGTCGCCCTGCATCTTGGCGGCCAGGATCTCCTCGGCGCTCTCGCGGTCGATGGCGGTGGCGTACTTGGCGTTGATGGCGGAGGCGCCCACGATGGCGGCCCGCTCCTCGGGTGTGAGCGGCCCCATGCGCGATGCCGGCGGGTAGAGCCGGGTGGCGCACACGGGCGTCGGCACGCCGCGCGGGTTCAGCACGGTCACCACCGCCTCACCAACGCCCAGGGCCTGCAGGGTGTCGTCCAGCTTGTAGTACGTGGTCTCCGGATAGGTCTGCACCACCTGGCGCAGGGCCTTGGCGTCCTTCGGGGTGAAGGCGCGCACGGCGTGCTGCACGCGGTGGCCCAGCTGGGCCAGCACCTCGTCGGGGATGTCGGTGGGCAGCTGGGTCACGAAGAACACGCCCACGCCCTTCGACCGGATCAGCCGCACGGTCTGGGCCACCGAGTCCTTGAACGCCTTGGTGGCGTCGGCGAACAGCAGGTGCGCCTCGTCCAGGAAGAACACCAGCGTGGGCTTGTCGGGGTCGCCCACCTCGGGCAGCTCCTCGAACAGCTCGGCCAGCACCCACATCAGGAACGTGGAGAACAGCGCGGGCCGGGCGGCCACGTCGGTGAGGTTGAGCACCGAGATCACGCCGCGGCCGTCCGGTGCGGTGCGCAGCAGGTCGCGCAGGTCCAGCCCGGGCTCGCCGAAGAACCTGTCGCCGCCGTCGCTCTCCAGCTCGCTGACCTTGCGCAGGATCACGCCCACCGTGGCGGGCGACAGGCCACCCAGCGAGGCCAGGTCGGCCTTGCCGTCGGTGGTGAGGAACATCAGGACGGCCCGCAGGTCCTCAAGCGCCAGCAGCGGCAGGTGCTTGTCGTCGCAGTACCGGAACACCAGCGCCAGGCTGGACTCCTGGGTCTCGTTGAGCGCCAGCACCTTCGACAGCAGCAGCGGCCCGAAGGCCGACACGGGTGCCCGCAGCGGCACGCCGCCCTCGCCGGTGAGCGACATCAGCTCCACCGTGTTGGCGGCGGGGGCCCACTCGTGCGCCAGCTGGGTGTTACGGGCCGTCAGCTTGTCGTCCGCGCTGCCGGCCTCGGCCAGGCCCGCCAGGTCGCCCTTCATGTCCGCGGCGAACACCGGGGTGCCGGCGGCGCTGATCTGCTCGGCCAGCATCTGCAGCGTCTTGGTCTTGCCGGTGCCGGTGGCGCCCGCGATGAGCCCGTGCCGGTTGAGCAGACCCAGGGGGATGCGGATGTCCACGTCGGTGACCGGCGCGTTGGGATCGACGAACGGCCGGCCCAGGAGCACGGCGGGTCCCGGGAAGTCGTAGCCGGCGGCGATGTCGTCGTGGAAGTCGGGCATGCGCGGCTCCTGTGATCAGTTGCGTCGAGGGGAGGTTAGTCGGCCGCGACCGGCTCGTCGGGCTTCGCCACCATCCATGTGGCATCCGGGCCGTCCGCCGTGGTGACGTGCACGTGCAGGCCCAGGCGCCCGAAGAACCACTGCAGGGTGGGCGCGGCGGCCGCGCCGCCCTCGTCCTCCAGCTCGCGGTAGGGGTGGCCGATCATGACGCCGCCGGGGCGCACCAGCGGCCACCACTCCATCAGCGACTGGGTGAGGGCCAGCTCGGTGGGCGCCCCCAGCAGCCACACCGCCTCCACCGGGTGCGTCACGGGGTTGTCCGCCGGCCGCGGGTCGGCCTGGTGCACCACCTCCATCATGGGCAGGGCGGTGCGCAGCCGCTCGCAGAACCCCGCTGGCGCGGGGCCCGCCACCATCAGCGTGCCGGCAAGGCCGCGGGCCTGCAGCAGCGCCGGGATGGCCGAGGCGTCCCCCGGCCCGAAGGCCGACCTGTGCGTGGGCCACGCCATGGGTCCGGGCAGGTCGGCGGCGCTGCGGCGCAGCAGCGCCAGGCGCTCCACCGCCAGGCCGCGACGGGCCTCCACCTCGCCGCCGCCGCCCAGCATCACATGCGGACCGCGGGGCGCCGAAAGCCCGGGGCGCCAGCCCCACTCGGCGGGCAGCTCGCGGAAGCGGCTGGGCGCGATCTGGGTGTCCGGGGCCTCCACCAGCCGGTCCAGCAGCTCGCGGGCCCAGTCGGAGGCCCGCAGCAGCACCACCGGCCGGAAGAACGCCGGGAGGTCATCGGGGTGCGCGCACACGAACAGGTCGCTGTCGGGGCTGATGTGGTCCATGACGTCCCCGGAGAGGTCCACCAGGCTCACATCGGGGTCCAGCCACAGCACCCACTGGTACTCGTCGCACAGCTGGCGCATGAGGCGCAGCCGCCGCACCGGGGCGGGCAGCTGGGCGTCCTCGGCGGACAGCACCACGTCCCACCGCCACCGCCACCCGAACGCCGCCATGGCGGCCCCCGTCACCGACAGCAGTTCCGCGTCGGCGCCCACGCCGGCCGAGCACACCACGCGCGTGGCGGCGTGGTCGGTGAGCCCCACGCGGCCGCCGGGCGGCACCAGCAGCTGCTCGAAGCCGGGCGCGGCCACCCACTGCAGGCGGGTGAGCCCGGCGTCGACCATGCGGATGCGCGACGCCAGCTGCGCTGCGTGGTCGCGGTGCGTGGCGGCCTGGGCCTCCAGGCGCTGGATGCGCCGCTCCAGCTCGGCGATGCGCACGATGAGCCGCTGCTCGCGCTGGGCACCGCCCATGCGCTGCACCATGCGCGCGAGGGGGGCCGCGGGGCCGCCGGATGGTGTCGGGGGACGCGTGTTGCCGGGGGGTTCGAGCGCCATGCCAAACGCAGCCTATTCGTCGGCTCGGGCGTCGCACGCCGGGCCGCGTTGGGGGGTGTGACACCGGTCAGGTGGGGCGGCCGCCCCGGGTGTGGCGCCTCGGGGTGCCCGGGCTCGTGACCGCTGGGTAGTCTGCGCTCTGCCGACGCCCCGGCGGGGTGCCGGACGCCGATGCCCACGTTCGACGTGCACCGGTGCGCCACACGCCGACGGCGACCGCCGTGGGTGACACAACGGGCTGCGCGCCTGCAGCGGCGCGCGAGGGGGCGATTTTGGCACGACAGAGCCTGGTGATCCGACTCGCCGGCGAGTCCGGTGAGGGCGTGATCTCCTCGGGAGACATCCTCACCCAGGCCGCCGGCCGCGGCGGGTACTGGACGCAGACCTTCCGCACGTATCCCGCCGAGATCAAGGGCGGACCCTGCATGTACCAGGTGCGCATGGGTCAGCAGCGCATCTACTCCCACGGCAAGGACGTGGACCTGCTGGTGTGCTTCAACCAGGAGGCCTGGGACAACGAGCACAGCGGCCTGGCCCCCGACGGGGTCATCCTGTACGACGCCGACGCGGTCACCATCCCCGAGGAGTACCTGCCCCGCGCCCGCCCGGTGCGCATGGAGCAGCTGGCCAAGGAGATCGGCGGCAGCTCGCGTGCCAAGAACATGGTGGCGGTCGGCGCCGTGTGCGGTGTCATCGACTTCGACACCACCCCCATCGAGGAGCTGGTGCTGCGCCGCTACGCCCACAAGCAGGGCGTCGCCGACGCCAACCTCGCGGCCCTGCAGGCCGGCAAGGACGAGGCCGGCGACCTCAAGGGCGACCGCGCCATCGTGCCGCCCGTGGAGGCCGAGGAGGACCGCCTGCTGATGAGCGGCAACCAGGCCATCGCCCTGGGCGCCGTCGCCGCCGGTCTGGAGTACTTCGGCGGTTACCCCATCACCCCGGCCTCCGACATCCTGGAGTGGCTGTCGGCCAAGCTGCCGGCCACCGGCGGCATCACGGTGCAGTGCGAGGACGAGATCGCCTCGCTGGCCTCGGTGATCGGCGCCTCGTACGCCGGCGCCAAGGCGGCCACCGCCACCTCCGGTCCCGGCCTGTCGCTGATGAGCGAGCTGCTGGGCTACGCCGGCACCGCCGAGATCCCCTGCGTCATCATCGACGCGCAGCGCGGCGGCCCGTCCACGGGCCTGCCCACCAAGACCGAGCAGAGCGACCTCAACCACGCCCTGTACGGCGGTCATGGTGAGGCTCCCCGCGTGGTGATCGCCCCCACCACCGTCGAGGACTGCTTCTGGGCGACGGTGGACGCGTTCAACTACGCCGAGCAGTACCAGGTACCGGTGATCGTGCTCACCGACCAGGGTCTGGCCACCCGCATGGAGGTCATCGCCAAGCCCGACGTCACCAAGGTGGAGCGGGTCAGCCGGCGCACCAAGAAGGACGCCACCGGTGAGTACAAGCGGTACGAGCTCACCGACGACTCCATCTCGCCCATGGGCATCCCCGGTGAGGACGGCGGCCAGTACGTGGCCACCGGCATCGAGCACGACGAGGTGGGTCACCCGGCCTACACCCCGGAGAACCACGTGCTGATGCAGACCAAGCGGTGGGCCAAGCTTGCCCCGCTTGCCAACGGCGCCGCGCGCCACGTGGTGCACGGCGACGAGCAGCCCGAGATCGCCATCATCGGCTTCGGTTCCACGTTCGGCGCGGTGCGCGAGGCCGTGGACCGCGCGAAGGCCGACGGCCTGTCGGTGGGTGCCTTCTACCCGCGGGTGCTGGGGCCCTTCCCGGCCGACCGGGTGAAGGAGTTCGTGAAGAACGCCAAGCACGTCATCGTGCCCGAGGTGAACTTCACCGGCCAGCTGGCGCGCCTGGTGCGGGCCGAGACCGGCATCCAGCTGGAGAGCCGCGCGAAGTGCGACGGCCTGCCGTTCAACGCATACGACATCCACGACATGATCACGGAGGCCGTCCGATGAGCACCGCACCGGCAGCCCGGAAGCCCAACGATTACAAGTCCGACCTCAAGCCCATCTGGTGCCCCGGTTGCGGTGACTTCGGGGTGCTCGCCTCGCTGTACCGGGCCTTCGCCCAGCTGGACCTGGACCCCGCCCGCACCGTGGTGGTGTCCGGCATCGGCTGCTCCAGCCGCCTGCCCGGCTTCGTCAGCACCTACGGCGTGCACACCCTGCACGGCCGGGCGCTGCCGGTGGCCATGGGCGTCAAGCTGGCCAACCCGGACCTCACCGTGGTGGCCGTGGGCGGCGACGGCGACGGTTTCGCCATCGGCGCGGGGCACTTCCCGCACGCCGCGCGGCGCAACGTGGACATCACCTACCTGGTGATGGACAACGAGATCTACGGCCTCACCAAGGGCCAGGTGTCGCCCACGTCGCTCACCGACCAGAAGGCGCCGTCCACGCCCTGGGGCAACCTGGAGACGCCGCTCAACACGCTGGCCTTCGCCATCGCCTCCGGCGCCGGCTTCGTGGCCCGCGGCGCGTCGTTCAACACCAAGACGCTCACCGAGCTGATCGTGCAGGCCGTCGAGCACAAGGGCTTCAGCTACATCGACGCCATGTCGCCCTGCGTGATGTTCAACAACCACCAGGAGGAGTGGAAGGAGCTGGTGACCGACGTGTCACCGGATCACGACGCCTCCGACAAGATCCAGGCGTTCGACCTGGCCCTCAAGGGTGGCTTCAAGATGGGCATCCTGTACCGGGAGCTGCGTCCCACCCTGGGCGACAAGTACAAGGCCCTGGTGGAGCGCACGCCCGACTCCGACATCGCCTCGATGCTGGATTCGTTCTCGGCCCGCAAGGGTGCGGCCATCGGCAAGCCCGTCGCGTAGTACGAGCACACACGCCGGCAGGTGAACACGTGCCCCGTGGAAACACGGGGCACGGCCGTTCGTGGGTCCGGCGTCAGCCGCCGGAGGCGGGGTCCACGTCGCTCAGCTCCCCCCGGGCGGCGAGGCGGGACAGCGCCCCCACCACGTCGGGGCACAGCTGGGTGCCGCGCACCTCGGCGCACACGGCCAGGGCGCGGTGCTGGGGGATGGCCCGGCGGGTGCCGGTCATGGAGTCCCAGGCGTCGGCGACGGCGATGATGCGCGCCCCCTGGGTGATGTCCGCGGCCCGGAGGCCGTGGGGGTAGCCGGTGCCGTCGAGGCGCTCGTGGTGCTGGGCCACCCAGGCCACCTGCTCCTCATCCAGCACCGGGGTCACCATGCGCACGCCCAGCTCCGCGTGGGTCTCCACCACGGCGCGCTCGGTCTCCGTGAGCCGGCCCGCCTTGTGCAGAACGGCGTCCGGAACGCCCACCTTGCCGACGTCGTGCAGGAGGGCGGCGCGGTGGAGACGCGCGGTGCGGTCCTCCGGCCAGCCGAGCTCGCCCGCCAGCCGGGCGGCGAGGGCGGCGACGCGGTCGGAGTGGGCGTCGCCCGCCGGGTCGCGGGCGTGGGTGGTGCGGGCCAGGGCGCGCCGGGCGTCGTACCCGGCCGCCTCCGTGGGCGCGGCCGGCGGCCGCAGGCCGATGGCGGCCAGATGGGTGTGGAACGGCGTCTGCCGGGCGGGCCTGCCGGCCACCACGGCGGCGAGGTGCGTGCGGTGGTCGGTGCCCGCGCTGGCGCGGTCCTCCAGCGACGCCGCCAGGCGGCGGTACACCTCGGGGGCCACGGGCGCCGCGGCGGGCTCCGACGGCGGCGCCGGCTGGGTGGGGGCGAGGGCCCCTGCGCCGCGGGTGCCCGCGAAGCGCCAGGCCACGGCGAGCCCGAGGGTGAGCAGCAGCAGCAGGGTGACGGTGTGCTGCCGGATGCCGTCCATCCGCGCGGCGGCGTCGGCGGCGTCGGCCGCCACGAAGGCGTCCTGCGCGCCGGTCCACTCGGATGCGGCGGCGTCCAGCGCGTCGAACGGGGAGGTGAAGTCGGGCGGGGTGATGTAGTTCTGGCCGGCGGCGCCCAGCTGGGTGATGCGGGCCAGCGCGGCCATGGCGTCGTCGGACGGCCCCTTGGCCTTCTCGGGCAGCCCCTCGGTGCGCAGGCGGGTGAGGTCGCCCACCACCTGCTGAAGGGTCACCGCGTCCTCGGCGGGCACGCGGCCCGCGGGGATGATGTCGGCGCGCGTGGCCTGGGCACGGTGCAGGGCGCCGGCCACCGCGATGGCGGTGCGGGCGTGGGCCTCGTGGGCGCGCTGCACGGCGTGGGCGTCGTCGAAACCCCCGTTCACCGTGAACACGGCGAGGGTGATGAAGGCACCCACCAGGGCCCCGCGGCGACGCCAGGGGAGGCGCGGCAGGGTGCGCGTGGCGCCGGCCACGGACGCCCCAAGGTGGTGTGCATCGATGCGCGTCGCGACGGAGGGCACGTCGCTGCAATCGGCATCACGCGGGGAAAACCAAGCGTTGGTGTCACCGCGCGCCGCGGTCAGCCGGCGGGGAACTCGCCTCGCACACGGGCGTCCGCGTCGCGCGCCACCGCGGCGTTGGCGTCCTGCACGGCCCGAACGCGCTCGCTCAGCGCGGGGTCGCCCAGCGCCAGGATGCGCGCGGCCAGCAGACCGGCGTTGCGGGCGTTGTCGATGGCCACGGTGGCCACGGGCACGCCCCGCGGCATCTGCACGATGGACAGCAGCGAGTCCATGCCGTCCAGGGCGGTGGTGCGCACGGGCACCCCGATCACGGGCAGGTGGGTCACCGATGCCAGCATGCCGGGCAGGTGGGCGGCGCCACCGGCGCCCGCCACGATCACGCGCAGCCCCCGGCCGGCGGCCTCGGCGCCGTAGGCGATCATGTCGTGCGGGGTGCGGTGCGCCGACACCACCCGCACCTCGTGGGGCACCCCCAGCTCGGCCAGGGCTTCTGCGGCCGCGCGCATCACCGGCAGGTCGGTGTCGCTGCCCATCACGATGCCAACCAGGGGGGTGCTCACAGGCCCACCGCCGCGGCGCCCGCGCGCGCCACCCGCAGGGCGGCTTCCGCCGTGTCGCCAAGCGCGGTGACGTGGCCCATCTTGCGGCGCACGCGCACCTGCAGCTTGTCGTACAGGTGCAGGTGCGCACCCTCCACCGCCGCCGTCGCGGCCAGGTCGGGGCGGGACGGGCCGTCGGAGGCGCCCAGGATGTTCACCATCGCGGCCGCCGGCATGCGCAGCCGGGTGGGGCCCAGCGGCAGGCCCAGCACGCCGCGCAGGTGGTTCTCGAACTGCGAGGTCTCGCAGGCCTCGATGGTGTAGTGCCCGCTGTTGTGGGGCCGCGGGGCGAGCTCGTTCACCAGCACCGACCCGTCCTCCATCAGGAACAGCTCCACGCCCATCACCCCCAGGGCGTCGGCGGCCTCGGCGGCGCGCAGGGCCACCTCGCGGGCCCGTTCGGCCACGGCGTCGGTGACGGCCGCGGGAGCCACCACCTCATGGCAGACGTGGTCGCGCTGCACCGTCTGCACCACCGGATACGGCAGGGTGGTGCCCGTGGTGGTGCGGGCCACCATCACGGCCAGCTCCCACCGGAACGGCACCCAGCGCTCGGCAAGCACCCCGGTGCCGCGGTCCAGCCGGGTCATGGCCTCCGCAACGTCCTCGGGGGTGCGGCACGTGGCGTTGCCGTAGCCGTCGTACCCCAGGGTGCGGGCCTTCACCACCATGGGCCAGCCCAGCTCCCGGCCCAGGATGCCGATGTCGGCGGGCCGCTCCAGCACCCGCCACTGCGGCACGGGCAGTCCGGCCTCCTGCAGCATGGCCTTCTGCAGCGCCTTGTCCTGCACCGTGGCCAGCGCCGCGGCCCCGGGGCGCACCGGCGTGCCGGCGGCCTCCACGGCGGCCAGCGCCGCGGCATCCACGAACTCGTTCTCCAGCGTCACCACGTCGCACACCGCGCCCAGGCGCGCCACCGCCTCGGCGTCCTGCCACGACCCCTCCACCAGCCCCGCCGCCACACCTGCCGCGGGCTCGTCCGGGGTGCCCAGCACCGCCACCCGCAGCCCCAGGGGCCAGGCGGCGAGGCAGGTCATGCGGGCCAGCTGGCCCGCGCCCACGATGCCCACGTCGAAGCGTGTGTCGGGCGGGGTCACGTGGGGGGATGGCATGCGAGTGGGCGATGACGGGATCGAACCGCCGACCTCTTCCATGTCAAGGAAGCGCTCTCCCATCTGAGCTAATCGCCCGAGCGGGGGCCAAGACTATCAGCAGGGCATCGCGGCGACGCCGCCCGTTGCGCGCGGCATCCGCACCGGGCTATTTTGTACCGCATGGTTCAAAAACCGGGCAGACCACGGGGATTCCAACGCGAGCGGGCCGTGGCCGACAGCCTGGTCACCTTTTGGCGACACGGCTTCGAGGGCAGCTCCGTGGAGGAGCTGGAACGCGCCACCGGACTGGGTCGCTCCAGCCTCTACAACACCTTCGGCAACAAGCGGGCGCTGTTCCTGGCCGCCCTCGACCGGTACGCGCAGGCGTTCCAGGAGGGCCCCCTGGGTATCCTCATGCATGGCACCGCCGGTCTCGACGATCTGCTCGCGTTCTACACGGCCCTGGGTGGCCATCAGGATGCCGACGCCCCCACGGGCTGCCTCATGGTGAACTCGCTGGTGGAGCTGGGCAGCGTGGCCGACCCGGACGTGCAGCGCCGGGTGGACGCCTACCAGGCCGCCATGCGCCACGCGTTCGTGGCCACCCTGGGGCGGGCCGCGGCGCGGGGGGAGATCACGCCCCGCGACGTCACCGCGCGGGCGGAGGTGCTGCTGACGCTCACCATCGGGCTGGCCGCGCGTGCCCGGGGCGGCGGGTTGCAGCCGGCGCTGGACTCCATCACGGGCCTGGTGCGGAGCTGGGCCGCGTGAGCGTGCTGGAGGCGCTGCGCCACGCGCGGGAGGCCACGGTGGGGCTGCTGGGGGACCTGCCCGAGGAGCAGATGACGCGCCAGGTGTCGCCGCTGCTGTCCCCGCTGGTGTGGGATCTGGCCCACATCGGGCACTTCGAGGACCTGTGGCTGGTGCGGCGCGTGGGCGGCCTGCCCCCGGTGCTGCGGGATATGAGCGACATCTACGACGCCTTCGCCAACCCGCGCAGCGCCCGCGGGGCCCTGGCCGTGCTGCCGCCCGCCGACGCCTGGGCGTACGTGGCCCGCGTGCGCCAGGTGGCCGAGGCCGTGGTGACGGACCTCCCCGCCGACGGGGACGACCCCCTGGTGCGCGACGGGTTCGTGGTGCAGATGGTGGCCCGCCACGAGCTGCAGCACCGCGAGACCATGGTGCAGGCCCTGCAGCTGGGGGCCATCGCGAGCCCGCCCGAGGGCGGGGCGCCGCCCGTGTGCCGTGCCGGCGGCCGCGTGCACGTGCCGGCGGGCACCGTGCGCCTGGGTGCGGCCGACGAGGCGTGGGCCTACGACAACGAGCGGCCGGCTCATGAACAGTTCCTGAACGAATTCGTCATCGACTGTGCTCCGGTCACCAACGGTGCGTATATGGAGTTCATGCGCGACGGCGGATACACCACACCCGGGTGCTGGACGGCGGCCGGGTGGGAGTGGCGATGTCAGGAGGGGGCCGAGGCGCCCCTGTACTGGCGCTCGGACGCCGCCGGGGGATGGACGCGCTCGGCGTTCGGGACGGAGGTGCCCGTGCACCCGGATGAACCGGTGGTGCACGTGTGTGCGCACGAGGCCGATGCGTACGCGCGCTGGGCGGGGGCACGGCTGCCCACCGAGGCCGAGTGGGAGCGGGCGGCCCGCACCCCGGGTGTGTTGGAGCACGCCCAGGGGGCGGTGTGGCAGTGGACGTCATCGTCGTTCACCGCCTACCCGGGTTTCCGCGCGTTCCCGTACCGGGAGTACTCGGAGGTGTTCTTCGACGATGGCTACCGCGTGCTGCGCGGTGGCGCCTGGGTGACCGATCCCCTTGTCGCTCAGCCCACGTTCCGCAACTGGGATCACCCACACAGGAGGCAGATCTTTGCCGGGTTTCGCTGCGCAGCAGACGCCTGAGGAGACACACCTGGACGGCCGCCTGCGGCTGGACGTGCGGATGACGCCCGAGGACTGCGCGGACGTGCTGCACCGCGCCACCCGCGAGGGGCTCACCGCCGCGCACCGTGAGGTGCCCAGCGTGTGGCTGTACGACCACCGCGGGTCGGTGCTGTTCGACCGCATCACCGCGCTTCCCGAGTACTACCTCACGCGCACCGAGCGCGCCCTGCTGGAGGACGTGGCGGGCCGCATCGCGCAGCGCACCGGCGCCGAGGTGCTGGTGGAGCTGGGTGCCGGCACCTCCGACAAGACGCGGCTGCTGCTGGACGCCCTGCAGGCCGCGGGCACGCTGCGCCGCATCGTGACCCTGGACGTCAGCGCCGAGATGCTGCTGCAGTCGGCGCACCAGCTGGGGGAGCGCTACCCGAACCCCGACCTGGTGGCGGTGGTGGGCGACTTCGAGGCGCCACCTGCCCGCCGTGCCGCATGGCGGGCGACGCCTGGTGACGTTCCTGGGCAGCACGGTGGGCAACCTGGACACCGCACGCCGGGCGGCCTTCTACGCCGAGGTGGCCACCAGCATGGACAGCCGGCGACGCCTTCCTGCTGGGGGTGGACATCACCGATGAGCCCGCCGCGCTGCACGCCGCCTACAACGACTCGCAGGGCATCACCGAGCGCTTCATCCGCAACGCACTGGACGTGCTGAACCACCGCGTCGACGCCCGGTTCATGCAGTCGTGCTTCGACTACCGGGCCGTGTGGCGCCCCGACGCCGGGTTCATGGACATCGGGTTCGTGGCCAACCGCGCCCACACGGTGGCCGTGCCCGGCCTGGACCTGGAGGTGCCGTTCCGCGCCGGGGGAGTCCCTGCGCGTGGAGATCAGCACCAAGTTCCGGCGCGCGCAGGTGGAGGGTGAGCTGCACCGCGCGGGCCTGCGGCTGGACACGTGGTGGCAGGACCAGGCGGGCCGGTTCGCCCTGGTGCTGGCCCGCAAGGAGAACTGACTAGGGCAGGGGGGCGCGCACGGCGGCCAGCAGCCGCAGGTTGCGGTGGCTTCCGAACTCGATGCGGCCACGCGTCACCCACAGGGCCGTGGCGCGTCCGGAGGCGTCGGCCCCCAGCCTGATGTCCCGCACCACCGGCGCGGGCGGCGCCACGTCGGCGGGCGCCGACCAGCCCCGGCCGGCCGCGCGGGTGGCGGCGGTGACGTGGACCCGGTGCCACCCACCCGGCGCCAGGCCGCGATGGCCGACCCCGTGCCGGTCACCACCACCACCGGGTGGTCGGCGTCGTCCCGGCCGCGGGAGATGGTGGTGGCCGTCGACCAGTCGCCACCCGGCACGTCGACGGTGGCGGCCTGCACCACCTCGCGGCGGCCCGCCGCGGCCGTCCACACCGCCACCGCGCGCCCGGTGGCCGCCACGCTCAGCGCGGACTGGCCGGTGTCGGTGCCCGAGGGTGAGAGTCGCTTCAGGGTGCTCCAGTCGCCCCCGGCGGGGCGGCGGGCGGTGAACAACGCGAAGTGGCCGTCGGCGTAGGCGGTCCACAGCGCGACGGCGTCGCCCGCGGCGTCCATGCCGATGCGCGGGTCGGCGGCGCTGGCGCCCGTTGCGGACATCTGGGTCACCAGCGGCACCGTGGAGCCGGCGGGGAGGATCAGCGCCCGCACGACGGGCTGGGCGGCGAGGCCGTCGAACCACACCGCGGCCGCGTCGCCCGCCGGGTCGGTGGCGACGGAGAGCCCCACGGGGCGGCCGAAGATGGTCACCGCGGGGCCCAGGGGGCCACCCGCGGGCTGGGAACGCACCAGCGTGGCGTTGGGGGTGAGCCAGGCCGCCACGAGGGCGCCGTCGGGATCCACCGCCAGGGCCCGTTCGCTGCTGCCCGCGTCATCGGTCAGCGTCGTCGTCGTGAAGGGGGTGGAGAACGTGGACTGCGACAGCTCCATGTCCACCGCCTGCATCAGGATCCGTGCCGTGCCCCGGGCGTCCACACTCACCGAGAGCCCGGGCGCGCCGGCCGACCCGGGGAACGTCGTGCCCGCGGCGAACGATGCGGCACCGGGGGGCCGCAGCGCCACGCGCCCCGTGCCCTGGCCGGTGACCCAGGTGGCCGCGGCGCGTCCGTCGGAGCCCACGCCCAGGTGGACCTCGTTCAGGACGCTGTTGGTGTGCGCCAGCACCTGCGGGGCGCTCCATGACCCGGCGCCCATGGCCGGGGCCGATGCTCCCAAAAGCGCCCCGGCCGCCAGGATCGCCCTCCGGCTCATCCGGGGCCCCGCACGGTCGCCGCGTGCGCCTCCACGTCGCCCGACACCTCGGTCGACGCGATCTGCCACGCCAGCACGAACCCGCCACCGGGTCGTGCCGCCCCCGTGGCGACCTCTGCGGGGTTGACACCAACGCGACCCACGAGGCGCGCCCTCGGCGCGGCGGCGGCCGTGTCGGTGATGGTGGCGTGGACGCCGGCGCGGTCCGACCAGCCCACCATCACCGATCCGCCGGCACCCGGGGTGACCGACACCGGTCCCGTGGACCCCACAGGGCTGCGCACCGGCCCGAAGTCGCCTCCGCGGCCGGCCGCCACCCATGAGGCCCGCGTGACGTTCCAGGACACCAGGGTGGTGCCGTCGCCCGACACCCATGCCCGCGGCGCCAGCCGCCTGTCGCCTCCGGGTCGCCCCACCCGCCGGACGGGCCCCATGCGGTGCGCGCCGGGCGCGGCGCGCGACACGAACACGCCGGCGCAGGCCACGGAGGAACCGCCGCCGTGGCAGCGGGTCCAGGTGACCGCGAGGTCCCCTGCCGGGCCCACCGTGACGTCGCCCTGCGTGCCGGGAGCCGGCAACAGGCGCACCGGGCCGGGCGCACCGTGCGCGTCGGTGGACACCACGGCCACGCGCGGCGGGCCCTGCAGCGTCCAGGCGGCCCGCAGGCGGCCCGTGGCGCTGAGCGCCACCGACGGGGCGCCGGGGGCGAGCCCCGTGGGGCCCAGGGTGACGGGCTGGGTCCAGCCGGTCACCGGTCGCCACACCACCGCCCGCACGCGATCCGACGGGTCGTAACTGCCTCCCCGGAGGCGCGCCGTCCGCCACACCACCAGGACGTCCCCGCGGCCGTCCACGCCCACGGCCGGCGCGGTGCCGGCCTCGTCCGGCAGGTCGATCTCATGCGGCGCCAGCCACAGCCCGGCGCTGCGCACGGCCACCCGGACGCGCGCACCGGGTGCCCCCGAAGGGTTCACGTTCCAGGCCACGGCGGCGACGCCGCGACCCCCGATGGCCGTGGCCGGGCCCTCCTCGGGGATGAAGAGCTCGGGCGCCGCGAGGTTCTGGGTGGGCCCCCAGCGGACGCCCTGCAGGGTGGCCGCCTGCAGCGTGCACAGGTACCAGGTCCCGGGGGTCGCGCAGCTGAACCACGCGGCCAGGCCCCGGCCGTCCGGCCCGGTGGCCACCGCGGGCCCCATGGCCGGTTGCATCGGCAGCGAGAGACGCGTGTCGGCGGCCGCCACGCAGGGCAACGCCAGGAGGGCGGCGACGGCGAGGGGGGAGACGCGCACGGGCGGAACGGTACGGCGGCGTATGTCGGCAATCAAGAGACCGTCGACCCGGACCCACTAGCCTTCACGGGTGGGCGCTCAAACGGCGGCCCGGATGTCCCGCGTCCCGGAGATGGGCATGAACAGCACCACCCTGCTCGGCCTGGCGGCCGGCGGCCTCACCACGGCCTGCTGGATCCCCCAGCTGCGGCGCTCCATCCGCACCCGGTCCACCGGGGACCTGTCGTGGGGTTACCTGCTGGTGCTGGGGCTGGGGGTGCTGCTGTGGTTCCTGTACGGGGTGGTGCTGCACGACCCCGCCATCATCCTCACCAACGGCCTCACCCTGATGGCCCTGCTGGTGCTGGCGGAGGTGAAGCGCCGCCACGCGTCGCCCGCGCCGCGGGGCGACGCGTGACGGTTCACCGCCTCGGCGTCGGACGTTGCCGAAGCTGTCGCCCGGGTTGAGGTCGGGCACCTCCACGCTGCTCGGTACCAGCTCGCGCAGCTGCGCGGGGCGGCCGGCCAGCGGCGGCCAGGTGCCGAAGTGGCCGCACAGCACCTGGGTGACCTCCCAGCAGCCGCACCGCGTGGGCGCCGTGCTTGGGGCCCATGGTGAAGTGCCCGCCCATGGGCAGCACCGCCACCTGCGGGGAGTAGATCTCCGCCAGCAGCGCCATGTCGCCGAACACGTCGGTGTCGCCGGCCTGGTACACCACCAGCCCGTCGGGGAACTCCAGGATGAAGCCGGCGGCCACGCCCCCCTGCAGCATGGCGTCGTCCGGGGCGCCGATGCCGCTGCCGTGCACCGCCTGGGTCATGGTGGCCTGCACGCCGCCGGCGTCCACCGTGCCGCCCACGCCGAACTGGGTGACGTTCTTGACGCCCTGGCCCAGCAGGTAGGCGCCCACCTCCCAGCTGGCGAACACCGGGGCGCCCGTGGCCTCGGCCAGACCGGGCAGGTCGGCGATGTGGTCCATGTGGCCGTGGGTCACCAGGATGGCGTCCACATGCGGGTTCTGCAGATGCTCCGGACAGGAGGGGTTGTTCGCCAGGAAGGGATCCACGATCACCTTCTTGCCCTCGCTGGTGGTCCACAGCCAGGTGCCGTGGCCCAGCCAGGTCACGCCGTTGCCGCGCAGGTCCATCGGGGTCCCCTTCCGTACGGGATGTCGCCTCGCCGTGAGCCTCCAACGCGGGCCGGGTGCCGCGCAACCCATCGGGGGTGGGTAGGGTGTGGGCCGTGCGGGAACTGGATCTGAGCTCGCTCACCGGCGCGTTCGGGATGGGCGTGGCCGGCAACTTCGCCGGGCACCTGGAACAGGCCGGCGAGGCCGGCGACTTCGTCAACGTCGCGCCCGTCACGCCCGAGGCGCCCAAGGGCGTGTTCCCCTGGTTCATCCCCGGTGCGGAGGGGCAGCTGGGAGTGTTCCCGCTGTCGTCGGACCGCCTGCTGCTGCCCGCCTCCGAGACGCCGCTCAACCTGCAGATCGAACCCGAGGTGGGCGTGCTGATGCGGGTGGTGTACGGCCCCGGCGACATGGTGATGGGGCTGCAGCCCACCGCCCTGGGCGCGTTCAACGACTGCTCCATCCGGCGGCCCGGCGCCACCAAGATCAGCCAGAAGAAGAACTGGGGTCCGGCGTCGAAGGGGCTGGCCGCGCGCCTGTTCGAGGTGCAGGACCTGCAGCCGGACGGCGGGTGCGAGGGGCTGCGGCTGGCGTCGTTCATGCGCCGCGACGGCGCGGTGCACGAGTACGGCATCGACAGCGCGGTGGCCGACTACTCCTACGGTGGCCAGATCCTGCTGGGCTGGATCATCGACCGCCTGTGGCACCAGACCGGGTCGCCCGACACCCCGCTGGAGCCGGTGGGACGCCAGCTGGTGCAGGCGGGACGGCCCGAGACCGTGGTGGTGGGGATCGGGGCCACGCGGTACACGGCGTTCGGGGAGTCCACCTACCTGCACCCCGGCGACGAGTCGGTGGTGGTGGTGTACGACGCCCGCGTCACCGACCCGGGCGGCGTGCTGGCGGCGGTGACGGCCGGCGCCGAGCACGGGCTGGAGGCGGCATCGGTGCTGGTGCAGCGCGTGGAGGCCGCGGAACACACCCTGTGACGTTCCGCCGCGTCGCGGCGGAGTACGGGTGGGGTCAGCGACACCAACCCCTTGGGTGGGTGTCGCGCGGTCCACGGGACCTGTGGACTGCCCCCGACCCGGCACATATCGACCGACCAGGGGTACCGGTGAACGTCCTGACTCACATGCTCGACACCGCGTCCGCGAGCGGCGCGCGCTGGTTCGAGCTGCTCTCCGTCGCCGCAGGATGCGGCCTGGGGGCACTGGGCGGCCACCGCTGGCAGTCACGCTCGCGCCGGGCGTCGGGCGGCCGGCGGGGTTGACGGGGGGTCCCCTCCGTCGGCTCCCGACCGCGTGATCCCATGCGGGTCGCGTGCGGGGCGTGCCATGGCACCCCCCGCACCGGCTCCCGTGACATCCTTCACGGCATGAGCGCGCCCCTGCAGCCGCCCGTGGCGCCGCAGCTGGCCAAGTCGGCCAAGGCGCTGCCCGTGGGTGAGGCCTGGTGGTACGAGCCCAAGTGGGACGGGTTCCGCGCCATCGCCTTCGTGGGCGACGCGGGCCCGGCGACCCTGCAGTCCCGCAACGCCAAGCCCCTGGAGCGCTACTTCCCGGAGGTTGCGCTGCCCGGGGGGCGCATGGTGCTGGACGGGGAGATCATCATCCCGTCCGCCGGCGGCGGCCAGGCGTTCGGCCTGTTGCAGCAGCGGATCCACCCCGCGGCCAGCCGGGTGGCGATGCTGGCCCAGCGGTACCCCGCCCGGTTCGTGGCCTTCGACCTGCTGGCCCTGGGCGACCGCGTGCTGCTGGAGCTGCCGCAGCGTGAGCGGCGCCGGTTGCTGGAGGAGTGCCTGGCGGACCACCCCGACATGCTCACCCCCGGCACCACCGACCCCGACCGCGCGGAGCGCTGGCTGCACGACACGGAGGGGGTGGTGGCCAAGGACATGGACGCCCCCTACCTGCCGGGCGAACGGCGCGGCATGGTGAAGGTGAAGCGCACCCGCACCTTCCGCTGCGTGGTGCTGGCGTGGCGCCCCGGCACCGTGGCCGACACCGTGGGCTCGCTGATCCTGGCCATGTACGACCCCTCCGGCGAGCTGTGCGTGGTGGGGCACGCCGCGGGCTTCACCGCGGCCCGCAAGCGTGAGCTGCGCGAGGTGGTGCGTCCCCACGAGACCGGGGAGCGCGGGTCGGCCGATCCCAGCCGCTGGAGCGGCGACCGCGAGGCGCTGTCGTGGGTGGCCATGCACCCGCGCCTGGTGTGCGAGGTCACCGCCGACCAGGTCAGCGACGGCCGCATCCGGCACGGCGCCCGCCTGGTGCGGTTCCTGGACGACGTGGACCCGCGGGCCTGCACCACCGGGCAGCTGGACCAGGCGCCGGATCCGCCGGCCCCACCCCCCGCCCGGTAGCGTTCCGCGCATGCGGATCGGCCGTGGGCGTGCGGTGCTGGGCGCGCTGTGCGCGGTGGCGGCGGTGGTGGCCGGCGTGGCGACGGCATCGCCGCGCGCCGCCCGCACCGTCGCGCACACCCCCCTCATCGTGGGATTGCAGGACGACCGCATGGCCGACCCGGTCACCGACCCGGGGCCGCGCATGGCCCTGGTGGCCGGCGTGCGGGCCCGGCTGGTGCGCGTGGACCTGCGCTGGGACCTGGTGGCCCGGAGCCGGCCGCAGACCCCCACCGACCCCGGGGACCCCGCCTACGACTGGTCCCACTACGACGCGGTGGTGGCGGCCGCGCGGGCACGGGGCATCCAGGTGCTGTTCGCGGTGTGGGGCACCCCGGCGTGGGCCGGCGACGACACCACGCCCGACGGCCGGTTTCCGTCCTTCGGCCGCGCCCCCCGCGACCCGGCCGACGCGGGCGCGTTCGCCACGGCCGCCGCCGCCCGCTACACCCCGCAGGGCGTCACCCGGTGGGAGATGTGGAACGAGCCCAACATCCCGCTGTTCCTGCGGCCCCAGTACCGGCGGGTGGGCACCAGGTGGGAGGCGGCCAGCCCGGCCGTGTACGCCGCCATCGCGTCGGCCATGTACGCGGGCATCAAGTCGGTGGACCCCGCGGCGCGGGTGGCGGGCGGCGTCACCGCCCCCGTGGGGGACCCCGACCCCCAGAACTGCGCGAACCAGCCGGAGTGCCGCGTGCGGCCGCAGGACTTCCTGCGCGCCCTCGACGCGCCCGGGCTGCGGCCGCCCATGGACGCCTGGGCCCACCACCCCTACCCGCTGCGCAAGCCCTCCACGGTGACGCCGCCCGGCATCTCCTACGTGGACCTCTACAACCTCACGGTGCTGACACGGGCCCTCGACCGGTCGTACCTGGCGGGCACGCCCGTGTGGCTCACCGAGTTCGGCTTCGCCACCCGGCGCACCGCCGAATACCCGTTCCACGTCAACCGCGCCCAGCAGGCGCTGTTCATGGCCGACGCGTTCCGCCGTGTGCGGGCCAACCCGCGGGTGCGGGTGTTCGTGTGGTACCTGCTGCAGGACCACCCCGACTGGGCCAGCGGCCTCTACACCATGGCCGGGCGGGCCAAGCCCGCGGCGGCGTTGTTCCGCAGCCAGGCACCGCGGGGGCGGGGATGACGGAGTTCACCAACCCGGAGTTCCCGGGCGCCGAGGCGCTGCGCGACCACCGCAACGTGATCGACCACTTCAAATACTGGCGCCACGACGCCATCCGGGCCGCGCTGGACACCCGCCGCGCCCCGTTCGTGGTGGTGCTGGAGAACTTCGCCCACGACTTCAACATCAGCACCGCCATCCGCAACGCCAACGCCTTCGTGGCGCGCGAGGTGTGGATCACTGGCCGGCGCCGCTACGACCGGCGCGGCGCGCAGGGCACCCATCGGTACGAGCACGTGCACCACGCGCCCACCACGGGCGAGGTGCTGCGCCGCCTCCGGGCCGAGGGGCTGCGCATCGTGGCGGTGGACAACATCGAGGGCGCCGCCAGTCTCATCGACCACCGCTGGCGACCGGAGAGCGCCATGGTGTTCGGGCAGGAGCAGATCGGGGTGTCACCGGAGGCGCTGGAACTGGCCGACGACGTGGTCTACATCCCGCAGTACGGCTCCACGCGCAGCATCAACGTGGGCACCGCCTCGGGCATCGCCATGTTCAGCTACGCCATGGCGGTGATGGGCGCCCCTCAGCCGTGGGACGGCGTGTCGCCCACCCACCAGTAGGCGTCCTGTCCCGCGCCGGCGCGGTGGGCTCCGGCCTCGGTCAGCTGCGCGCGCGCCGCATCCACGTCGATCTCCATCACTCCGGCCACCTCCACCGTGCTGAGGGGGTGCGGCGCCCAGCGCAGCAGCTCCTCCACCGCGGTGGGGGTGGGGCGGAGGGGGATGTGGGGGGCCAGGTTGGCCGCCAGCACCTCGTACACGCGCGTGGGCTGGAAGCCGGGGGCCACCAGGGCCTCGCCGCCGGCGGACATCACGTAGGTGGGGCAGGTGTAGCGCTGCCCGCCCCCCGGCGTGGGCGCCAGCCGCTCCACCTGCGCCAGCGCCGCAGGGAGGGGGTCGCGTGCGGCGGCCATGTCGGCGGCCAGCTCGGACTCGGTGCCCGGCTCGGCGGCCCACGCGGCAACCTCGACGGGGTCCAGGCCGGCCTCCCGCGCGGCTCGGGCCATCACCTCGGCCTCGTCGATGGGCAAGCCCTCGGTGAGCCCCAGCACCCGCAGCCTGCGCAGGAACCCGGGGGTGTCCTGCGGGCGGTGGCGCCGCACCCCCACCACCGCGGCGCACGCCACGCGGGTCACCACGTGCCGCGCGCTGACCGCATCGGTCATGGGCATCCCGTAGCGGTCGCGCAGCATCCGGCGGCCGCCGGCGATCATGTCCGGCGTGATGCCGCGCGCGGTGTACTCGTCGGGGGTGGACGACAATCCCACCATGCGGTGCTCGATGGTGACGGCGTCGCCGTACCGCCACAGCAGCCGCAGGCGGGAGGGCTCGGCGGAGAAATCCCAGGGGCAGGCGGGGTCGCCGAAGGCAACGACATGCAGCGGGGCGGTGGGCATGCCCACAGCATAGGCGGGGGAGCGCCGCCGCCGCCGATCTCAAGTTTCATGAGCTTCGGTCGAATCAGGCGTGGGAGATCAGGCCATGTCACAGCGCCGCGCGACCACCGACGACACCCCACACGTCGTGCTCGCCGAGTCGAATCAGCTGGTGGGAACCGTCGCCGCCCGCATCCTCACCGAGGGCGGGTACTGGGTGACCCACGTCCGCACGGGCGAGGAGGCCATCGCCGAGCTGCGCCGCGGTGGACACGACCTGCTGATCACCGCGTGGGAGCTGGCGGGGGACATGAGCGGTGCCGACGTGTGCGCGGCGCTGCGCGGTGACCCGGTGCTGACGGGCACCCAGATCGTGATGCTCACCGGCCACGCCGACATCCGGCATCAGGTGGCCGCCCTCGACGCGGGCGCCGACGACTTCGTGGCCAAGCCGTTCGAGCCCGAGGTGCTGCTGGCCCGGGTGCGCGCCTGCCTGCGGGTGGTGCGCATGGAGACCGAGCGCAACTCGGCGCTGGAGGACCTGCGGCGCCGGGAGGCCGCGTACCGGGAGATCGCCCAGGAACAGGCCTCGCTGCGCCGCGTCACGGCCACCGTGGCCGCCGCCGGGTCGAGCGACGAGGTGTTCGTGCTGGTGGCCCGCGAGGCCGCGCACGTGCTGGGCTGCGAGGTGGGCATCGTGGTGCACGTCGTGGACCACCACGACGCCCAGGTGGTGGGGGTGCACGCGGCCCGCGGCGCGCACGTGGCCGCGGCCGGTCACCACGTCCCCGTGGGCGACGACAGCATGCTGGCGCGCATCGTGCGGGCCGCCGGGCCCACGCGGGTGTCGCGCGGCGCGTCCGACACCGGACCCTGGGTGGCGGCCGTGGGGGCACCCATCTGGCTCGCCGGCGACCTGTGGGGGTGCGTGGCCGCCCTCACGCGCGACGCGGACTCCCTCACGCATGCCGCCGAGGCACGGGTGGGCCGATTCGCCGAGCTGGTCAGCCTGGCAATCGCCAACGCCCAGAACCGGCAGAAGATCGCCGACCTGGCCATGCACGACGCGCTCACCGGGCTCCCCAACCGCCGCGCCTTCGAGGACGCCATGGAACGGGCCCTGGCGCTGGCCGCCCGCACCGGCAACCCGCTCAGCCTGGCCATCATGGACATCGACCACTTCAAGCGCGTCAACGACGACCACGGCCACGACGTGGGTGACCAGGTGCTGTCCGGCGTGTCCCAGCGCCTGGCCTCGGTGGCGCGCACCGAGGAACCCGTCGCCCGGCTGGGCGGCGAGGAGTTCGCCTGGATCCTTCCCAACACCACCGCCCTCCAGGCGCTGGTGGCGGCCGAGCGGGCCCGCGCCGCGGTGGCCACCACGCCGTTCACCACGGTGGGGCACGTCACGGTGTCGATCGGCATCGCCGACCTCGACGCCGCGGGCAGCGGCGATGCCCTGTTCCGCATGGCGGATCAGGCGTTGTACGCCGCCAAGGCCGAAGGGCGCAACCGCTGCCACGTTGCCCGCACCCCCTCGCCGGTGGGGTAGGGCTCTAGACGAAGCGCCGTTTCAGGCGCACCGCAAAATGCACCGGGAAATGCACTCGGGAAATGCATTTGGGGCCTGCCTGGACCCTTGCTTCAAGGCAACGGGCGCATCCGCCGGTTTCAATGCGCCCATGCGGATGCACGGGGCGCTCTTCTTCTTGCGGCGCGGCGCCCTCACGGAGCAACGGGAGCATGCGCCCGTTTCAATGCGCCCATGCCCTGCACGGGGCGCCTTTCTCCAGAGGCGCATGATCCCGTCGCTCCTACTCCGTGGACGCCTCCAGGGCCTGCTCAACGACCTCCGGCGCCATCGTCTGCGCCGCACCCGCCAGGTCGTCGCCCGTCTGCAGCGGATACCAGCACGCCGCCTGATGACCCGGCGCCACGTCCGTCAACGGTGGCATCTCGGCGACGCAGTTCTCCGGGATCACGTTGGGGTCGCCGGAGATGAGGCGCGCCTTCGGGCACCTGGGGTGGAACGGGCAGCCCGTGGGCGGGTTGGCGGGGGAGGGCACGTCGCCCTGCAACACGATGCGGTTGGCGGTGCCCTCGCCGGTGCCGCGCGGCACCGCCGAGATGAGGGCGGCGGTGTACGGGTGCCGCGGGTGCTCGTACAGCTCGTCGCGGTCGGCCAGCTCCACCAGGCGCCCCAGGTACATCACGGCCACGCGGTCGGACACGTGCCGCACCACGCCCAGGTCGTGCGAGATGAACAGGTAGGTCAGCGAATGCTCGGCCTGCAGGTCCTCCAGCAGGGCCAGCACCTGCGCCTGGATCGACACGTCCAGGGCCGACACGGGCTCGTCGCACACGATCAGCTTGGGGTTGAGCGCCAGCGCCCGGGCGATGCCGATGCGCTGCCGCTGCCCGCCGCTGAACTCGTGCGGGTAGCGGTTGTAGTGCTCCGGGTTGAGCCCGGTGCGCTCCATCAGCTCCTGCACGCGGGCGCGCCGGTCGCCCGGCACGTCGTGGATGCGCAGCGGCGCGCCGATGATCTGCCCCACGCTCTGGCGGGGGTTGAGCGAGGCGTACGGGTCCTGGAACACCATCTGCACCTTGCCGCGCACGCTTTGCATCGCGCGGCCGCTCAGGTGCGTGATGTCCTGGCCGTCGAAGGTGATGTGCCCGGATGTGGGCTCCAGCAGGCGGGCCATCACCCGCGCGGTGGTGGACTTGCCGCAGCCGGACTCGCCCACCAGCCCCAGGGTCTCGCCCGGGTTGATGTGGAAGCTCACGTCCTCCACCGCGTGGACGTGGCCGATGGTCTTCTGGAAGATGATGCCCCGCGTGATGGGGAAGCGCTTCACCATGTGATCCACGCTCACCAGCGGCTCCACGCCGTTGGGCGAGGTGGGACCGGGCGGGGTCAGCGGCTCGGTGCTCATGCCACCTGCTCCTGGGCCTCCTGGCGCTCCCGCCAGATCCGGGTCTTCTCGTCGGCGGTGAGCAGGCACGCGTCCGGGTGCCCGGCGCCGCGGTCCTTCAGCTCGGGCACGGTCTCCGTGCAGGCCGCGAAGCGGTGCGGGCACCGGGGGTGGAACGCGCAGCCGGAGGGCAGGTGGATCAGCGACGGCGGCGAGCCCTCGATGGGCACCAGCCGCTCCACGCGGCGGTCCACGCGGGGCACCGAGTTGAGCAGGCCCCACGTGTAGGGGTGCAGGGGCCGGCTGAACACCTGGTCGCGGGTGCCCTGCTCGATGGGCCGCCCGGCGTACATCACCATGACGTCCTGCGACACGTCGGCCACCGTGGCCAGCGAGTGGCTGATCAGCGCCACCCCGATGTTGAGGCGCTGCTTGAGCTCATCGATGACCTCCAGGATCTGCGCCTGCACGGTCACGTCCAGCGCCGTGGTGGGCTCGTCGGCGATGAGCAGATCGGGGTCCAGCACCAGCGCCATGGCGATCATGGCCCGCTGGCGCATGCCGCCGCTGAACTCGTGCGGGTACTGCCGGGCGCGCTGCTCGGGGGCCGGGATGCCCACCAGCTTCAGCGCCTCCACGGCGCGGCGGGCCGCCTCGTCCTTGCCCACCTGGCGGTGCGCCCGGATGGCCTCGGAGATCTGGTCACCCACCCGGTACATGGGGTGCATGGAGGTCATGGGGTCCTGGAAGATCATCCCGATCTTCTCGCCCCGGATGCGCCGCAGCTCCTCCGGCGTGGCCTGCAGCAGATCGACGCCCTCGAACAGCACCTCGCCGCTAATGTGCGCCGACTTGCTGCTGATGAGCCCCATCACGGTCATGAACGTGATGCTCTTGCCGGAGCCGGACTCGCCCACCACGCCCAGGGTGCGGCCGCGCTCGATGGTGAACGAGGACCCGTCCACCGCCTTCACCACGCCGTCGGGGGTGGGGAAGTGCACGCGCAGGTCGCGCACCTCCAGCAGCGTCTCGCTCATCTGTGTCGCACCCGCGGGTCGAGGAAGGCGTAGAGGACGTCGGCCACCAGGGCCAGGATGCTCACCGCGGAGGCCGCCAGCACCGTCACCGCCACGGTCACGGGCAGGTCGTTGGTCTGCGCGGCGATCAGCATCCAGTTCCCCAGACCCTGCAGGTTGAACACCGTCTCGGTGACGATGGTGCCGCCCACCAGCAGCCCCAGGTCCATGGCCAGCATGGTCACCACGGGGGTGATGCCCGATCGCAGCTCGTGCTTGACCACCACCTGGCGCTCCGGAAGGCCCTTGGCCCGCGCGGTGCGCACGTAGTCCTCGCTCATCACGTCGATCATGTTGCCCCGCACCACGCGGGCGTAGATGGCGGCGTACAGCAGCGCCAGCACCATCCAGGGCAGGAACAGGTGGTTGAACCAGGTGAGCGGGTTGGTGGTGAAGCCCACGTAGCCGGTCTCGAACGGCAGGCCGAACTTCTTCCAGAAGATGAAGAGGAACAGCAGTCCGAGCCAGAAGACGGGGGCCGACACGAAGAACAGTGCCGTGCCCATGGATATTCGGTCCCAGAGGGTGCCGCGTTTCAGCGCGGAGATCACCCCCACCGGGATGCCCATGGCCAGCCAGAGGAGCGCGCCGCCGATGATGAGCGTGCCGGTCACCTGCGCCCGCTGCTTCAGCTCGGGCAATATTGCCTGTTTGTTCTGGAACGACTTCCCGAAGCCCGGCCAGCCGTATTGATCGCCGGTGGCCAGGTGCTTCACAAACAGCCAGTATTGCTCGGGGACGCTGTGGTTGAGCCCCAGTGACGCCTTCACCTCGGCCACCAGCTCCGGGGTGGGGGACTTGCCCGCGAACCGCGTGGCCGGGTCGCCCTTCGGCATCACGAAGAAGATCACGAAGGTGAGCATGGTGACGACCACGACCACGAGCACGGTCCATAGCAGTCGTCTGATGATGTAACGGCCCATCCCAGCTCCCTCGGAAGAACATTCACGGTGGGGGCCGGAGCCCCCACCGTGACGTGATCGGTGCTACTTCTGCTTGGACGGGTCCACGGCGACGTGCGCGTAGGCCGTCTCACCGTTGCTCTGGTCCAGGTTCCACGCCGTGACCGCAGTGCTCAGCAGGTCGGTGTTGGCGCCGAACTCGTACACCGCCCACGGTGCCGCCGTCTCGCTGACCTTCTTGTCCAGCGCGACGAAACACGCGGTGCGGTCGGTGCCCGTCGTCGCGTCGCACTTGGCGATGTCCGCGTCGAAGTTGGGCACCCCACCCTTGGGGTACGGGATCTTCAGCGTCTTGGCCTGCGCCGCCGTGAGACCCGTGAGGGCGTAGTTGCTGTTGCCCGTCGGGATGATGTTCTTGCCCGTGAACAACGGGTCGAAGAACGTTGACGGGTCGGCGTAGTCCTTGCCCCAGCGGGCGTTGGACCCGATCTGGATGCGGTTGGCCACCACGCCGCTGGTCTCGTAGGCCGGCCCGGTGGGCAGCTCACGCACCTTGAGGTTGATCCCCAGCTTGGCCAGCGCGTCGCGGATCAGCGGGGTCATCTTCACGAACGGGTCGATGGACCGGTTCAGGAAGATCACGTTGTTGCAGGCGGCAACGTCACACTTGCCGTCCTTGTTGGTGTCGTAGGCGCTCAGCTTCATCTCGGCCGCGGCCTTCGTGGCGTCGCCCGCCTGGTTGGGCGTGCTGTACGGGTCGTAGCTGTTGATGTCGCCGGCCCCGTCGCCGTAGACGGCGGGCGGCACGATGTGCGAGCCCAGCGTGCCGTACAGCGGGCCGCCCCACGCCTTGCGCAGCGCGGTGCGGTTGATGATCCAGTTCACGGCCTTGCGGACGTGGACGTCATCGAACGGCGCCTCGGACATGTTCATGTAGATGTAGTTGGTGCTGTCGTCCGCGTGCGACTGCAGCAGGTTCTTCTTGGTGCTGTCGGTCGCGTAGGTGCGGGCGACGTCCGGGGGAACGGCGTCCACCGAGTCGTCGAACTGGCCCGCCTGGACCTTGTCGAAGATGTCCTTCTCGTTGGAGTCCACCGTGAACGTGAACGCGTCCGGGAAGCTCTGACGCATGTCGGCGCTGTCGGTGGCCGGGTCGTAGTTGGGGTTCCGGACGAAGTCCAGTTCCTTGCTGGGGTTGAACCCGGAGATGGGCTTCATGGTGGCGCAGCTCTTGATGTTGAGCTTGTCGCTGCCCTTGATCATGTAGGGACCGCTGGAAATGATGTAGCGGCCGTACTCGCCCACCTTCTTGAAGCAGTTGGCCACCTCGGCCGGGAACGGCGTGGCCGCACCCATGCTGAGCCGCTGCGGGAAGTCACCGATCGCCTTCGTGGTCTTGAACACGATCGTGTGCGCGTCGGGCATGGTGATGCCCGAGATCGTCTTGGCCTTCCCGTCCTCGAAAGCCTTCATGCCCACGATGTCGTTGTAGTAGAACCCGTACTGGGCCACCACCGACTTGGTCCCGATCCGCTCGAAGGCCGTGTAGTAGTCCTTCGAGGTGACCTCGCGGTTCACCGGCGGGCCGAACTTGATGCCCGGCTTGATCTTGAAGGTCCAGGTCTTGCCGCCGTCGGTGGGCGTGGGGATGGACTCCGCCGCGTCCGCGACCACCTGGTTGCCCTCGTTGCCCAGCACGTGCTTGAAGCCCGTGAGGCCGCGCAGCAGGAGGTTCTGATACAGCGTCTGCGCCCAGGCGAGGTATTCACCCGACGGGTCGAAGCCGCCGTTGAAGCCGAAGTCGGTGGTGCCGACCCGGTAGGTGCCGCCCTTCTGCGGGTTGTTGCTGAAGGGCTGGCCGAAGCCGATGGCACTGCTGGCGTTGCTCGAGTTGGTCTTGCTGCCGCTGGAGCTACTGCCCCCGCACGCCGCGAGTCCCAGCGAGCCCGCCACGACAAGTGCCCCGGACGCTGCCGCCCAGGCCACCTTCTTGCGGGGTCTCATGACGTTTCCTCCTTGGTTGTCATCGATCAGCTTTCGGATCGAGCGCGTCGCGCAGCCCATCCCCCAGCAGGTTGAACGCCAGCACGGTCAGCAACAGGAAGATGCCGGGGAACAGCATCAACCACCATGCGACGTCGTAAATCTCGGAGGCGTCGGAGATCATCCGACCCCACGATGGCGTGGAGTCGGGCACACCGAGGCCCAGGAACGACAGGTACGCCTCGAACAGGATGTTCTGCGGCACCAGCAGCGAGGCGTACACGATGATCACGGAGATCAGGTTGGGGAGGATCTCCCGGAACATGATGGTGCGGTTGCTGGCGCCCACGGATCTGCTGGCCTCGATGAACTCCCGTTCTCGCAGCGACAGCACCGATCCCCGCACGATCTTGCACACGGCCGGCCAGCTGAACAGGGCGATGATGATGATCACCAGCATCAGCCCCGGCTGCACCAGCCCGGCCAGGCACCCGTCACGCGACGAGCCGCACGCGGTGACGATGCCGATGGCGAACAGCAGCAGCGGCAGCGACAGCACCACGTCGGCGGTGCGCGAGATGATCGTGTCGATGACGCCGCCGAAGTAGCCCGCCAGCAGGCCCAGCGTCACGCCCAGCACCACGGCGATTGCGGTGGCGGCCACGCCCACGACCAGCGACACGCGCGTGCCGTAGGCGATGCGCACCAGCACGTCCCGTCCCGCCGAGTCGGCGCCGAACCAGTACGACCCGTTGGGCCCCTTCGGCAGGCCGAACGCGTCGGTCATGTTCTCGTCCAGGAAGTTCGGCCCGTGCCCGGTGATGCTCGCCACCAGCGGTGCGGCGAACGCCAGCAGCACCAGGAATCCGATGAACACCAGGGAAGCCAACGCCAGGCGGTCCCGCCGAAACCGCAGGATGAACAGCTGCCACGGGCTGCGGGCCTTCACGCCCGGCAGGGGCACGACGGGCAGGTCTCCGGGTTCGATGACCGGCGCGGTGCTCAGAACCGTCGCTCCGGCGCGTGGGCGGACATGGGAGGCGTGGGGTGAGTCCTTTCGTGGGGCCCTGTAACTCTGGCGCATCACATTCCCACCAAGGTCCCCATCGCGCCAGAGGACACACATTGCACCCGGTCGTTTGACGCCCCGGACGGACAATTGTCCCATCTGGGCAGTGACATTTGGGACGATGGGCCGACCAGTTGGGTGTTCCCATGGGCCGAACGGCTCAGCCGTCAGGTTGACCCTGCGCAAAACCGATAGTTCCGTCATGACCGTCTCGGGTGAACGTCCGGCCCCCGCCCGGCTGCGATCCTGCGTCCCCCGCGCCATCCGCGGCGCCATGGGCATGGCATCCATCGCGACGCTGGCCGCGGGGGCCACCGTGTGGCACCTGCCGGGCCCGGCGGTGGCCGTGGCGGCCGCCGCTGCCGCCGTGGCCATCACGGGCATCCCCGGGCGCCTGCGGCCGGGGCGGGGCCCCAGGGACCCGGTGCCGGCGCGCGACGCCCTCACCGGCCTGCTCACCCACCGGGCCTTCCACGAGCGGCTGGCCCAAGCCGTGGCGCGCGCCGAGGCCGATCGCACGGCGCTGAGCCTGGTGGAGTTCGACATCGACAACTTCAAGGCGGTCAACGACGCCCACACCCATCTGCAGGGCGACCGCGTGCTGCAGGAGATCGCGCGGCGCATCGGCTCTCAGGCCCGCGACGGGGACCTGCTGGGCCGCGTGGGGGGCGAACGGTTCGCCTGGGTGCTGACCGGGCTCGACGACGGCGACGCCTGGGCCGCGGCCGAGCGCGTGCGCCTGGCGGTGCGCGAGCAGCCCATCGCCGGCCTGCGCGGCATCACCGTCAGCGCGGGGGTGTGCGACCTGCGGCAGGCGCACGGCGTGGCGGAGCTGCAGAAGCTCGCCCACGGGGCGCTGTACTGGGCCAAGGTCAGCGGGCGGGACATGGTGCAGCGGTACTCCACCCAGGTGCAGGCGCTGTCCGCCGAGGAGCGGGCCTCCCAGCTCACGCGAGCGCAAGCGCTGAGCGCGATGCGGGTGCTGGCGCGGGCGGTGGACGCGCGCGATCCGTACACCCGCCAGCACTCCGACCGCGTGGCCGACCTGGCCGTGCAGCTGGCGACGGTGCTGCGCTGGCCGGTGGAGCGCATCGTGGCCCTGCGCGAGGCCGCCCTGGTGCACGACGTGGGCAAGATCGGCGTGCCCGACGCGGTGCTGCTCAAGGAGGGGCCGCTGGCGGAGGATGAGCGCCGGGTCATCGAGGAGCACCCGGCCCTGGGCGCGCAGATCGTGGCCGACGTCCTCAGCGACGAGCAGACCGACTGGGTGCGGGGTCACCACGAGCGCTGGGACGGACGCGGGTACCCGGATGCGCTCAAGGGCACCGACATCCCGGACGGCGCCCGCGTGATGTCCGTGGCCGACGCCTGGGACGCCATGACCACGGACCGTCCCTACCGCAAGGGGCTCACCACCGAGGAGGCCGCCCAGCGCATCCGCGACGGCCGGGGCAGCCAGTTCGACCCGGTGGTGGCCGACGCCATGGCCCGCCTGATGGAGGCGCTGGCGGCCGAGCAGGCCATCCTGCGCCGCTGACGGCCCCCGCCGGCGCCTCCATCGCTCACGGCATGCGCCGCAGCAGCATGGAGTCGCCGAACTCGTGGTGCAGGTAGCCGCGGGCGCCGGCCTGCAGGTACGCCTCGTCCACCAGGTCGGCGCCCACCACGGCCTCCAGCAGGTGCAGGTGCGTGGCCTCGGGCGGGTGCAGCCCCGACAGCACCCCCGTCACCGCCATGGCGGGGCGTTCGTGGGTGAGGTACAGGTCGGTCCAGCCGCGCGCGGCGCGCAGGACGCCGCCGGGCCCCGCCGCCGCCTCCAGCGCGCGCACCGCGGTGGTGCCAACGCCGATCACCGCCGCGCCCCGGTGGTGTGCGGCGTTCACCGCGTCGGCGGTGACCTGGGGCACCGCGAAGCGCTCGGCGCCGGCGGCTCGTGCCGTTCCTGACTGGACACCCCCGCGTGCAGCAGCACCGGCAGCAGGCCCACCTCGGCCGCCACCAGCCGGCGCACCACGTCGGGCGTGATGGGCCGTCCGGCGCTGGGCATCTCCGCGCTGCCCGGCACGGCGGCGTACACGTTCTGCAGGTCACCCAGCGGCACGGGCGCCGCGTGCGGGTACCGGATCGGACGGCCCCACCGGGTCAGGTACGCCAGCCGGTCGACGGCTGCGGCGGGCCGGGCCAGCCACAGGCGCGCCGCCGCGTCGCCGGCGTCCGGGTACGGCCGCGTCAGCGTCAGCACCAGGCCGCCCGGCAGGTGCACGCGCTGCCCGGCGCGCCCGTCGCGGGCGGGGCCGGTGTTGCCGGGCGCGCGCGGTTCCACCACCCAGGTGCCGTCGTCGTGCTCGCCGGCCACGTGCAGGGGTGGGCGAGCCCGTCGCGCACGGCGTCCAGCGCCGCCGGGATGGTGGCCGACACGTTCACCACCAGCAGGTCGCCCGGGCACAGCAGCTGCGGCAGCCGGTGGAACCGGTGGTGGGTGATGCCGGCGGGGCCGGCCGCCAGCAGGCGCACGCCGTCGCGGGCCATCCCGCGGCGCTCCGGCGGCAGGGAGGGACCCGGCCCGGGCGGGGCCGCCGGGGGCGGCGCGATGACGCTCATGCCCGCACCGCCCGCAGGTCGTCCACGGTGTACCTGCCGCTCGGCAGGCCGCCGTCGATGAGGGCCAGCACCGCGGGCACCACCGATGCGGCGCTGGGCAGCCCCGCCGCGCCGGGCGCCCACGCCCGGTGCATGTCGGTGTCCATGTCGCCCGGGTCGAAGGCGTAGCCCCGCAGCCCGGGCTGCTCGACCGCCCATGTGGCCGTGAGGTGGTCCAGCGCGGCCTTGGAGGCGCCGTAGGGCCCCCAGCCCGCGTAGGCCCCCGCCGCGGCGTCCGATGACAGGTTCACCAGGCACCCGCCCGCGCGCACCAGGGCGGGGGTGAGGGCCGCCATCAGGGATGCGGGCGCCAGCGTGTTGACGGCGAAGACGTCCTCCAGCACCCCGTCGGCCAGGTCGGCCACGCCCGGCAGGGGGACGGGGCCCAGGATCCCCGCGTTGTTCACCAGCACGTCCACGCGGTCGCCGGCCAGGGCGGCCAGCCGCGCCCGGTGGCCGGCGTCCGTGAGGTCGCCCGGCACCGCCACCAGCGCCTCGGGATGCCCCAGGCGCTCCACCATCGCCGCCAGGGCCGCGGCGTCGCGGGCGTCGGTGACCACACGGTCACCGCGTGCCACCAGCTCCGCCACCAGCGCCGCGCCCAGTCCCCGCGACCCACCCGTCACCACCGCGACCCGTCCGGACATCACGCCTCCTCGGTTGGACTAGACTCACCATAGAAGTTCACGTCAACTTGAAGTCAAGGGGAGGTGGGTGATGGATCGCGACGACCTGCTCAGCATCGGTGAGGTGGCCCGCCGGGCGGGCATCGCCACCTCCGCGTTGCGGTTCTACGACCAGGAGGGGCTCATCCCGGCCGAGCGCCGGCCCGGCGGCAACCGGCGCTACCGGCGCAGCGTGCTGCGGCGCATCGCGTTCGTGCGGGCGGGGCAGCGGGTGGGCCTCAGCCTCGACCAGATCCGCGACGCGCTGGAGGCCCTGCCGGACGACGGCACGCCCACCGCGGAAGACTGGGAGCGCAGCGCCCTGCTGTGGCGGCAGCATCTGGACGCCCGCATCACCGAGCTGCAGGCGCTGCGCGAGCGGCTCACCTCGTGCATCGGGTGCGGGTGCCTGTCGATGGAGTCGTGCGCGCTGTTCAACCCCGACGACCTGGCCGGGCGGGCCGGACCGGGCCCCCGGTTCCTCATCCCCCAGCGCTGAGCCGGGGCAAGACGACCCTTGCCCTGGGCCCCCGCGCGCGGCGAGTATCCGCGGCGGCACTGCGGCGGATGAGGGGCGGATGATGGGCAACGCGCAGGAGTGGAGCGACTGGTATCGGCACGAGGACCCGACGCGGTGGGTGCTTCCCCGCATCCTGGCCGAGCGCGCCGGTGCCACCCCGGACCGGCCGTACTACCGCTTCGGCGAGGGCGAGTGGATCAGCTACGGGGGGATGCACGCGCGCAGCAACCGGGTGGCCAACGCCCTGGCGCGGCACGGCATCGGCAAGGGCGACGTGGTGTCCACGCTGCTGCCCAACATGGAGCCGCACCTGGAGATCTGGTTCGGCATCCTGGCCTCCGGGGCCACCCAGTGCCCCATCAACGTGGCGTACCGGGGCGACTTCCTGTCGTGGGCCATCAACCTGCCCCAGTCGCGCATGCTGATCATCGCCGAGTCGTTCCTGGAGCAGCTGGGCCAGGTGGCCGCCGAGCTGCCGAAGCTGGAGCGCGTGGTGGTGGTGCCCACCCACGGCGGCGTGGGCCCGCACCCGTCGGTGCCGTGGGAGACCTACGAGGAGTTCCTGGACGGCGCCGGTGACGGCGACCCGGGCGTGGAGGTCACCTGGACCGACGACGCCCGCATCATGTTCACCAGCGGCACCACCGGCCGCAGCAAGGGCGTCATCAAGCAGCACGCCAGCGACTACTTCTCGGGCAAGACCTACACCCTGGTGTGCGACGTCACCGAGGACGACGTGCTGTACAGCTGCCTGCCGCTGTTCCACAGCAACGCGCAGGTGCTGGCCAGCTACCCGGCGCTGATCGCCGGCGCCCGCATCCAGTTCCAGGAGCGCTACTCCAGCAGCCGGTTCTGGCCCACCGTGGTGGAGTGCGGTGCCACCGTGCTCAACACGGTCAGCGCCATCAACTACTTCATCTGGAACACGCCGGCCACCGAGCTCGACCGGGCCCACACGGTGACGCGCATCATGGCCATGCCGGCTCCCAAGGACATCTACCACGAGTTCCAGGACCGCTTCGGCATCCGGTTCGTGGAGGGCTACGGTCTCACCGAGACCGGCATGGTCACCTACCACCCGCCGGACCGGCCGGGGCGCCCCGGCAGCTGCGGCGTCGCCACGCCCGGCTTCGAGGTGCACGTGGTGGAGCCCGGTACCGACCGCATCCAGCCCAACGGCGTGCAGGGCGAGATCGTGGTGGACATGAAGATCCCCAACATCGTGATGCGGGCGTATGTGGGCATGCCCGAGAAGACCGCCGAGGACTTCCGCAACCTCAAGCTGCACACCGGCGACCTGGGGGAGATGGACGACGAGGGGTACCTGTACTTCCGCGACCGCCTCAAGGACTACATCCGCCGCCGCGGCGAGAACGTCAGCAGCGTGGAGGTGGAGACCTCGGTGATGAGCCACCCGGACGTGCTGGAGGCCGCCGCCATCGGCGTGCAGTCCAGCGACGGGGCCTCGGCCGAGGACGAGATCCTGGTGTGCATCGTGCCGCGCGAGAACGGCGTGGACCTGGGGCAGCTGGCCGAGTATCTGGTGGAGCGCATGCCGTACTTCGCGGTGCCGCGCTACATCCGGGTGATGGACCACCTGCCGAAGACCCCCACCGAGCGGGTGCGCAAGGTGGAGCTGCGCGAGCAGGGCGTCACGGCCGACACCTACGACCGGGAGGCCAAGTGAGCATCCCGCGCCAGGGGCTGCTGATCGGCGGCGAGGGGGTGGAGACCGCCGCGTGGATGCCGGTGGACAACCCGGCCACGGGCGAGGTGATCGCCGAGGTGGCGTCGGCCACGCCCGACGACGCGCTGCGCGCAGTGGCGGCCGCGCAGGCCGCGCTGCCCGGCTGGCGGGCCACTCCGCCGCTGGAGCGCGGCGCGCTGCTGGCCCGCCTCGCCCGTGTGCTGGACGAGGAGGCCCCGAGGATCGCCGAGCTGATCCACACCGAGGAGGGCAAGCCCTTGGGCGAGGCGCAGGCCGAGGTGGCCCGCGCCAACGAGGTGGTGCACCACTTCGCCGCCGAGGCAGAGCGCCTGTGGAGCATGCATCTGCCGGCCGGCCCGGGTGGCCTGGGCAGCACGGTGCGGCCCGACTCGCACGGTGTGGTGGCGGCCATCACCCCCTGGAACTTCCCGGTGGCCCTGGTGGTGTGGAAGCTGGCGCCGGCCCTGGCGGCCGGCTGCACGCTGGTGGTGAAGCCCGCCCAGGAGGCGCCGCTGGCCGCATGGGCCGTGTGCGAGCTGGCGGCCCGCGTGCTGCCCCCCGGGGTGGTGAACTGCGTCACCGGGGAGGGGCCGCCCCTGGGCGAGGCGCTGGCCACCGCCGACGGCGTGGACAAGGTGGCGTTCACCGGGTCCCGCCGCGTGGCCGAGCTCATCGCCGGCTGGGCCGCCCCGCGGCTGAAGGCGCTCAGCCTGGAGCTGGGCGGCCACGGGCCGCTCATCGCCCTGCCCGACGCCGACGTGGCCACCGTGGTGGACGTGGCGATCAGCCAGGGCTACGCCAACGCCGGGCAGGCCTGCTACTCGGTCAACCGCGTGCTGGTGCCCGAGGCGCTGATGGCCGACGTGCTGGACGGCATGCGGGCGCGCCTCGCCCAGCTCAAACTGGGCCCCATGGCCACCGACCGGGGCCTGGCCCGCCACCACATGCTGATGGACGACGTCCGGGCCACCGGCGGCACCGTGGAGGGTGGCGAGGGCCTGGGCGGGGCGTACGTGGCCCCCGCGCTGGTCACCGGCGCCGGCCCGGGCACGCGGCTGGTGGACGAGGAGCCGTTCACGCCCGTGGTGGCGGTGATGCCGTACCGGGAGGTGGCCGACGCGGTGGCCGAGGCCAACCGGCCCGACTACGGCCTGGTGGGGTACGTGTGCGGCACCGACATGCGGCGCACCATGGACGTGGCGCAGGCCGTGCAGTGCGGGACCGTGGTGATCAACGGATGGAGGGTCGTGGTGCCGTACGCGCCGTATGCGGGCTGGCGGGGTTCCGGGGTGGGGGCCGAGCTGGGCCGCCCGGGCATGGAGGCGTTCATCCGCTGGCAGCACCTGCGGGTGCTGGCATGAACCGCCGCGAGCTGGGCATTCGGGAGGTCGGCCGCGCCACCGACGGCCGCGGGCCCGTGGCCACCGGTGTGGTGCGCGAGGCCTCGCCGGTGATGGCAGAGGGGGTGGAGCGCTTCATCTTCTCCGACGTGTTCTCCCGCTCCGGGCTGGGCGCGCGGGAGCGCGAGATGCTGACGGTGGCCGTGCTGGCCGCCATCGGCGGAGCCGACAACCAGCTGGGCGTGCACGTGCCGGCGGCGCTGCGCTGCGGCGCCGACCCGGAGGACCTGCTGCAGCTGTGCGAGCAGATCACGCCCTACTGCGGGTTCCCGCGGGCGCTCAACGCCCTGCGGGCCGTGCGGGCGGTGCTGTCCGAGCGGGAGCTGCCGCTGCCCGACCCCGTGGCCGAGGTGACCCTGCACGACCACGGCACCCTGGCCACCGACCGGGGTGAGGGGGAGGACGGGGTGCTCCTGGTGCACGCCCCGAGTTCGACCGTCGCCGTGGCGGGACGTCATCCGCGCACTGCCCGAGGGCGTGCACGCCGTGGCGCCCGACCTGCGCGGCGCCGGCGCGGCCGTGGGGGCCCCGGCGCCCCGTGCCGTGTCACACCTGGTGGAGGATCTGCTGGGCGTGATGGACGCCACGGGCCTGCGCACCGCCACGGTCGTCACCCAGGGCACCGCGGCGGTGCTGGGCGTGGCCCTGGCCGAGCGGGTGCCCCAGCGGGTGGGCCGGCTGGTGCTGGTGGCACCGGCCCTGGCCACCGCCGACGCCGCCGTGCCGCAGACGGCCGACCTCGCGCGGATGCTCACCGCCGGCACGCTGGCCACCGACCCCTGGGCCAGCGCGGTACGCCCGCGACCGCCTGTGGCGCGTGGACCCGGAGGGCTGGACCGGCCTCAACGCGGCGCTGGCGGCCGCCGAGGTGTGGGTGGCGGGCGCCCCCACGCTGGTGGTGGACGGTGACGCGGACGGCGGGCGTGCAGCCCACGCCGGCCGCCCACACGTGGGGCGTGTCGGAGGTGACCCTGGTGGGCGGGGCGTCCCGCCTGGTGCCGTTGGAGGCCCCGGCGAGTCTGGCCGCCCACCTGATGGTGGCTGACGTGGCGTCGCGCTATTTGGCATGGTCTGAATGGTCAGGGTGTACTCAGCCTCCCAGGACGCGCCCCTTCTGGATACGGACGCTCGATGAGAGGGCTTCTTGACGACGTCGTTCCTCACGGTCACCTCCTGGCTGGTCGCTCCCGGGGCGGCGCTCCAGGCGACCAGCGGTGCACGGCGATCCGTGAGGGTCCGGGTCGGGTCGTACACGGCCAGCGACAACCGGATCGAGCTGCTCACCGCACGGATGCGCACCCTGCGGCCCAATCGGGATGGACACGCGGTACACATCGTATGGGTCTTCGGCGATGTCGAGGGTCGCTCGCAGAGACAGGCTGCGCTTCTGGCCGAGCAGCGGCGGATCCGCGGGGAAGGCCCGCCGCCCGTCCACCCACTTGATGTCCTCGTTGGGCTCAAACGGATCCTTGAGAGGGCGCCGGCTGCGCGAGCGCCCCGGCGATGTCCAAAGCACCCCAGCCGTAGGCCCGGTCCCAGCCGTGGGGGCCGAGATCGCGTGCCCCGAAACGCAGGACGTCGGCGACCTGCGCAGCCGAGAGCTCGGGTCGATCCGCCATCACCCACGCGGCCGCAGCGGCCACCATCGGCGCTGAGAAGTCCCTGTGCCGTCCCGGGTCGAGTACCCGTCCTGCACGCCGTCCTCAAGGTCAAGGGCGACGGTGGCGTGGCGTTCAGGACACCCTCACCCGGGGCCGCGAGGTCGATCGAGAGCGTTGCCCTGCTGCGAGAACGATGTCGTCTGGTCCTGCGCATTCACCGCGGCCACCGTGAAGACATGCCAGTCGGTCGAAGGCTGTATCCAGCGGTTGCACCCGAACTTGAGGATTGCCGGCGGCCGCCACCACCAGTGCGTTTTTCCCAACGCCCACGTCACGGCGTCGGACAGCTGGGTGCACGCCGGCCTTCGTGAGAAAGCCGAGCGAGAGGTCGATGACCCGAGCGCCGTCGCGCGCAGCCTGGCGCACCGCGGCCGCGACGTCGGGGCAGGAGTCGGAATTGCCGTAGACCCACACTGTTGCCCCGGGCAGTACCCCCTCCATGCCAACACCATTTCGGGGTGCGCCGATGATCGACGCGACGGCCGTACCATGGTCGATCCGGTCGGCGTAGTCGCTCACGGCCGCGGCATTCGTGGGATCCGGTTGGGGGCTGGGGCGGCGCTGGGTGATCCAGCCGCCCTGCATCTCGGGGTGGGTGCTGTCGAAGCCCGTCTCGATGATCGCGATCGGGGGGATCGACGAGGGGGGAGTGAGGTTGGCCGGGACCACGCGCGCCAGCCAGGACTCGGCTCCCGAGGTGACCAGGGGGTCCGGGGCCTGCTGTCCGGTGGCGGTTCCCGCGAGGACGGTGCCGCACAACACCGCGGCACAGACGCCCAGGCGGACGGGGCGGGGCAGGCGGACGGGGCGCGACTCGCGTCGAGTCATGGGGGTCTCCCGATAGGGGCTCGTCATCAGCGCCCGCCGCCGGCGAGGATACGCCCAAACGGATCGTATTCAAGTTTTGCGTATGCATAGGGAGTGGGACGCGGCGATCCCGACATACTGAGGGGGTGGCGGCACCCACCCCCTCCTGCGGGCCGCAGCGCCCCTCCCCGGTGCTGGGCCTGGCACTGGTGTTCGGCGCTTCCGTGGCGCTGGGCGGCGGGGTGGCCGCCCTAATGCGGGGGCACGGCCACGGCGCGGCGGCCAGACGGGCGGTGACCGTCGCCAGCGTGCCCCTGCCGGATGCCAGCGTGGAGCCCGGCGACGCCCCGCAGGCGGCGGTTCCGGCGCCCACGTCCACCGCGCCCGAGCCGCCCGCGACACGCCCGCGCACGACCACGCCACCCCGACGGCGCACCACCACCAACCGCGTCCCGGCGCCCACCCCCCCGGCCATCCCGAGTCCGACGCCCCCGGTCACCACGACGGCACCCACCACAACGGCCCCCTTGACGCCCCCGCTCACCCCGTACGTGCCGCCGCCCACGGTGCGGGTGCCGGTGGGCGGGCTGCCCGATGCCGACGCCGCCCGCACGCGGCTGGCCGCACTGGCCGACACGGCCGGCGGCACCGAACGGCGTGACATCAGCTGGGTGCTCCAGCTGGACCGCCGCTTCGGTGCGGCCGACCAGCCGGCCGGCCGGCGTGCCACCGCCGACCTGGCGCTGCGTGCCAACGCGTGGTGGTTCGCGTCGCACGCCTCACCCGATCGCCGCATGGTGATGCGCGCCCCCGACGGGCTCCTGCTCACCTACCGCGAGGGCGAGGGGTTCGTCGTGAACCCCGTGGCCACGGCGGGGCGCTGGCGGGGCCTCAACAACGATGTCAGCGCCACCGACCTGGCCTCGGCGTTGCTGGAGCTGGCGGTGCCGCACACCGCGGGCGACCGGCGGTTCCTGGCCTGGGAGTACTACGACGTGCCGGACGAGCCGGGGGTGATGCGGCCGGGGGTGTCGGGCATGGCGCAGGGGCGCCTGGCCGAGCTGATGGGCACCGCCTACCAGGCCACCGGGGAGGCGCGGTTCGCCGACGCCACCGCGGGGGCCGTGGCCGCCCTCACCGTGCCCGTCGACCGCGGCGGGGCGCTATCGATGGTGCGCCTGGACGGTTGGGCGCACCCCGGCCCGTGGTACGTGGAGCGGGCATACCCCGGTGAGGATCCCTGGAAGGGCGGGGCGCTCAACGGCTTCATGGTGACCCTGCTGGAGCTGCGCAACGCGGCCGTGCACCTGGACGCCCCGCGGGCGGCGGCCGCGGCGGCGACCACCGGCACCACACCCACGCCGGTCACCGCAACCACCACCGCGGCCCCGGCAACGCCCACCGCCCCGTCGGCCCCGTCGGAACCGGCTCCGGCGCAGGCGTCCGGGCTCACGGCCGCACTGGCGCGGTCACTTGCCGACCGCGGTGCCCGCACGCTGAAGGCCGCCCTGCCGGCGCACGACACCGGCGACTGGAGCCTGTACGGGCTGCTCACCCCCGGGCACGCCCCGCGCAGCTACCGGGCCGACCTCAACTACCACTGCTACCACGTGTACCTGCTGCGGGCGCTGGCCGCGGCGTACCCGGCGCTGGGGTTCGCGACCTGGGCCGACCGTTGGCAGGCCGACGTGGACGCCCGCGGGCTCACCTGCCCGGCCAGGTGAGCGCCGCCCCGGGCCCGCCGGTTCAGGCCTGCGGGAACAGGGCCCGCATCCCCTCCAGCGCCTGGGCCTGACGGGCCGCCAGGCGGGCCTCGATGTCGGTGGAGGGGTCGTCTGTGCGGCCGGAGGTGCGCCACACCACGGTGCTGCCGCCGTCCGGGCGGGCCAGCACCTGGAAGCTGGCGCGGTGGTCGTGCACCGGCGCACCGGCCACCACGGAGTAGGCGTAGCGCCGCTCCGCGTCGTCGCGTTCCAGCATGTGCTCCACCAGCTCGGACCCGTCGGCGCGCCGAAGCGTGCGCACGTCGCCCTCCACGCGGCAGTCGACGTACACCGGGTACCAGCGGGTCACCCCGCACGGATCGCCCACCAGATCCCACACCGCATCGGGCGCGGCATCGAGGTCAAGGGTGAGTTCGAATGAATCGGCCATCGTTTCTCCATCGGCGGGTGGCACAACACGATACGAGGTCGGCGGAGGTCGAATCCCTGCGACTCGCCGGTGCGAAATGCCGGACCCGTCGTTGCGGGTCCACGCCCCATGTCGAAGTCTCCGCCTGCCGGGGTGCCCGAGGGCCCCAGATTGGGGATGTGCAGGGTGTGACTCCCCCGACCCATGGACGGGGAGGTTCGACTCAGGTCCGCGCAGCCCGCAAGGGCGCTGTGGTAGCGATCCACGATCCGAACCCGCCATACGCAGCGGAGATGTCAGAGGGCAACCCTGTGAGAAGGGTTCTTCAACCGCAGGCGGTTGAAGAACCCGGCGGGCGCGGAGGATGATGGTGTGGCCCATGCTCGAGCGATTCCTGTTCCACGCGGACGGCCGCCTGCGCACCATGCGGATGGTGCTGGTGGCGGCCGGTCTTCTGATGATGGCCCTGTTCGGTGGCACGCTGGTGTGGCTGGCCCCCAACTGGAACGGCCATCCGCTGGCGCGGTCGCTGTGGGTGCTGTTCGCGGTGTTCGTGCTGAAGCTGCCGCTGATCGCGCTGTGCTGGTGGCTGATCGTGCGCAACAAGGAGCACCCCGGTGCCCCCGCCAAGTGGAGCCCGCAGGAGACCGACCAGATCATCGCCTACCTGCGCGCCGAGGCGCGGCGCGCCCTGGACGAGCCGGACGTGGAGGACCGCCTGCAGTACCTGTCGCGCGAGACCTGGCACGTGGCCGACCGGGCGGGCGGGACCCAGAAGGCGGATGCGGTGAACGTGGCGCTGGAGATCGACCGCCTGCTGGACCGCTGCCGGGGTCCTCGCCGGTACTGACCGGGGTGCGGCCGGACGCACCGGCCGGGCGGTAGGTTCATCGCATGCGTCGATTGACAATGGGTGCCCTGGGCATCACGCGTCCCCCCATGGAGGCCATCCTCACCCAGGCCAGGGGTCTGGAGGCGGATGGCGTGGAGACCATCTGGTACTCCGACCACCTGCTGCACTGGTTCCCGCCGGGCGTGTGGACCCCCGACCTGGTGCCCCACGCGGCCGCGTCGCCCACGCCGCATGTGTTCATGGACCCCGTGCCGCTCATCGCGGCCGCCGGCCAGGTGACCTCCACGGTGCGGCTGGGCACGGCCGTGACCGATGCGGTGCGGCGGCACCCGGCGGTGCTGGCGCAGACGTTCCTCACGCTGGACCACGCCACGGGTGGTCGCGTAACGCTGGGCATCGGGGTGGGGGAGGCCGAGAACATCCTGCCCATCGGCCTGCCGTACGAGCGCACCGCAAGCCGCCTCATCGAGGCGGTGGAGATCATCACGCGGCTGTGGGCCACCACCGAGCCGGTGGACTTCCAGGGCGACCACTTCACGCTGCGGCGGGCCATCCTGGGGATGGAGTGCTTCGGCGGGCGCCCACCCCAGCTGTGGATCGCCGCCCACCGCCCGCGCGTGCTGCGCACCGTGGGCGAGCACGCCGACGGGTGGCTGCCCATCCTGCTGGACGCCGGGGAGTACGGGGCCGGCCTGGCGCGGCTGCGGGACGCCTCCGAGCGGGCCGGGCGCCCGCGGGACGCAGTCACCGCGGGGCTCTACGCGTGGCTGGTCCTGGACGACACCACCGAGGGCGCGGAGCGCCTGCTGGACTCGCTGCTGCTGCGGCTGGTGGCGCTGACCGCGCCGGCCGAGCTATACCACCAGGCCGGTGCCGAGCACCCCCTGGCCAGCCGGTGGGGGCTGCTGGACTTCGTGCCCACCGAGCTGACACGGGCCGAGGCGCTGGGGGCCGCCGCCGCGGTGCCCGAGCACGTTCTGCGGACGTACTACATGTGGGGGACCCCGGACGATGTGGTGGGGCGGCTGCGGCCGTTCCGGGAGGCCGGCATGGAGCACGTGGACCTGGTGGACGTGGCCGCGCTGGGCGACCCGTCCCGCGTGGCGGGCGTCGCCGAGCGTCGGCGGGCGGTGATGGCGGGGCTCAGCGCGCTGGCGTGAGACGGGCCGGCGGGCCCCTCAGCGGCCGTGGTTGTGCACCGTTCCGCCATGGGGCGGGTGGGTGGAGCCGCGCCAGGATGCGTGGTGATGGAACAGGCGCCACCCCGCCTCCTCCAGCACGAACACGTTGGTGGCGAGGATGTCGGTCTCGGCGATGCTCTCGGTGCCGTTCTGGCACAGGTGTTCGCGGCAGGTGATGGTCGCCACCGGGTCCTCGAAGCTTGCCCTCAGCACCTCGAACCCGCATCGTCATGCCCCTGCAGGGCCTCGAACGTCAGGCGGTACACGCGCCCACGGCCTCGGCGCCGAAGGCGGGGTTGCCCAGCGGCGCGATGCACACGATGTCCGGGGTGGAGAGGCCCAGCAGGCCATCAGGTCCGGCCAGGTCACCGCGGTCGAACGCGTCGTAGTACGCGTTGTTCACGGCCAGCACCTGCGCTTCTGATGTTGACGCTCACCGTCGTGCACGCCCTCCCGGCCCGCGATGCCTGACGGCTTCGACCAAAGTTACGCCAGACGAATTCAAATCGCATCTGCGCCCCGGAATGCGGGTGCTCGACGGCACGCGACCGGTCAGGGTCGCCGTGGGCCGCGGTGCGGGGAGCGGGTTCGGTCACGCGGGCGAGCCGGTGGATCCAGTCCACCAGGTACTCGGCCACCGACTCCCAGCGCGTGTCCAGCATCATGGCGTGGGCCACGCCCTGGAAGATCATGCATTCGGCGCCGTACCGGCGGGCCGTCTCCCGCACCAGCACGGGGCTGACGCAGACGTCGTCGGCTCCGCCCAGCACCAGCATGGGCGGGCGGTTGGCCGGGAGGTCCGGGGGATCCCAGCGCAGCAGCTCCAGGGCGGCAAGGGGCGACTCCCACCGGCCGATCCCCCGGGCGGGGGGCAGCTCCACGTCACGCGAGAACACCAGCCGCCTGATGGCGCCCATTGGGCTGTGCAGGGCGATCATGGCGGCGGCGGCGTACTCGCCCGGATGCCGCACCGCAGCGTGCACCATCGCGGGGCCGAGGCCCCCCGGGGGAAGCGAGGCCATCAGCACGGCCCCCGCCAGCACCGGCGAGCGTTCCAGGTAGCGCTGCAACACCATGCCGCCCATGGAGTGGCCCACCACCACCGGTGGTGCCGACATCTGGGCCACGGCCGCCTCGATGGCGTCCACGTAGTCGTGCAGGCGCGCGGTGCGGCCCGCACAGCCCCGCTGACGCAGGCTGACGGCCTCGCACTCGATGCCGTGGCGGTGCAGGTAGGGCATGAACGTGGGGGTCCACACGCCGGCGTCGCAGAGCGCCCCGTGCACCAGCAGCACCGGCGGCGGGTGTGGCGCGGTGTCGTCCCGAGGGGAGGAGTCGACGGCGGACGTGCTCATGGCCGTCGCGCCAGGACCTGCACCACGCAGGCCGCGCCGGTGTGCAGGTGCCCCTCGACCACGTCTCGCTCCAGTTCCCGTGCGTGCATGAACTCCAGGCCTTCCAGCTCGTGCCTGAGGATCTCCAGCGTTGGGAGCATGGCCGGATCCGACGGCCCGCCGGTGCCTCGCGTCAGCTGGCCGGGAGTGTATGCCTCGAGCGCGAAAACGCCACCCGGCGCGAGCCCGCGCACCACGGCCCGGTGCAACGGGCCCCGGAGATCCGGGTGCAGATGGCAGAAGATGGAGGTGATCACCTCCCAGGACCCGGGGCTGATCTCCACCCCCTCCAGCCGGCCGCGCCGGGCGTGCACGGTGACGCCGGCGCCGGCCGCCAGGCGCTGGGTCTTGGCCACCCCCACGGCCGAGCCGTCCACGCTCCACACCCGGAAGCCGTTGCGCGCCAGCCACACGGCGTTGCGGCCCTCACCCTCGCCCAGGCTCAGCGCGCGGCCACGGGGAAGCACGTCGGCGGACCCGGTCAGGAACGTGTTGGGCTCGGTGCCGAAGGCATACGCCTCGCCGGCGTAGCGCGCATTCCAGTCGGGGCCCGTGGTGTGCACCGGCGCATCATGGCGTGTGCGGCGGCGCCCATGCTCTACCATGCGGCGCCGTGATCACGGTTCACCTCCCCGACGGCACCCCCCTGCAGCTCCCCGACGGCGCCACCGGCCTGGACGCCGCCGCCGCCATCGGCCCCGGCCTGGCCAAGGCCGCCGTGGCCGCGCTGGTGGACGGCGAGATGCGCGACCTGGCGCTGCCGCTCACCGACGGCGCCCACATCGAGCTGGTCACCAAGCGCAGCGGCGACGCGTACCTGTACCCCATGCGCCACACGGCCGCGCACGTGATGGCCGAGGCGGTGCAGTCGCTGTTCCCCGGCACCAAGTTCGCGTTCGGGCCGCCCATCGACGACGGCTTCTACTACGACTTCGAGCTGCCGCGGCCCATCTCGGAGGACGACTTCCCCGCCATCGAGGCGGAGATGCGCCGCATCATGAAGGCCAAGGCCGGCATGGGGCGCTCGGTGATGAGCATCGCCGACGCGGAGGCCTTCTTCGGCGCGGCGGGCCAGGACTACAAGGTCGACCAGGTGCAGGAGCTGGCGCGCCAGGGCGAGACCTCGGTGTCGCTGTACCGCCAGCGGGACTTCGTGGACCTGTGCCGGGGCCCCCACGTGCACGACACCGGCCAGATCGGCGCCTTCAAGCTGATGTCGGTGGCCGGGGCGTACTGGCGCGGCGACAGCGACAACACCATGCTCACCCGGGTGTACGCCACCGCGTTCCCCACGCAGGCCGAGCTGGACGAGCACCTGGCCCGCATCGAGCTGGCCAGGGCACGCGACCACCGCCGCCTGGGGCGTGACCTGGAGCTGTTCCACTTCGACGACGCCGGACCCGGCTTCCCGTTCTTCCTGCCGCGCGGCATGGTCATCGTCAACGCCATCAGGGCCGCCGTGCGCACCGAGCTGGAGGCCATGGGCTACCAGGAGATCGCCACGCCCACGGTGCTCAGCCAGGAGCTGTGGCAGGCAAGCGGTCACTGGGACCACTACCGCGAGAACATGTACTTCACCGAGGTGGACGGGCAGGGCTTCGCCATCAAGCCCATGAACTGCCCGGGGGCGTGTCTGGTGTTCCGCAGCCGCCGCCGCAGCTACCGCGACCTGCCCATGCGCCTGGCCGAGTTCGGCCACGTGCACCGGCACGAGCTGTCCGGGGTGCTGCACGGCCTGTTCCGGGTGCGCGCCTTCACCCAGGACGACGCGCACATCTACTGCCGCCTCGACCAGGTGCGCGACGAGGTGCGGGCCGTGCTGGACTTCATCGAGCGCTTCTACGGCCGGTTCGGGTTCACCGACGTGCGCACCAAGCTGTCCACGCGCCCGGCCAAGGCCGCCGGCACAACCGAGATGTGGGACCGCGCCGAGGCCGCGCTGCGCGAGGCGCTGGATGGCCGGGACTACGAGCTCAACGAGGGCGACGGCGCCTTCTACGGACCCAAGATCGACTTCCAGGTCACCGACAGCATGGGCCGCCGGTGGCAGCTGGGCACCTGTCAGCTGGACTTCTCGATGCCCGAGAAGTTCGGCCTGTCGTACACCTCGGCCGACGACAGCGAGGAGCGGCCGGTGATGATCCACCGCGCCATCCTGGGCTCGGTGGAGCGCTTCCTGGGCATCCTCATCGAGGACACCGGGGGCGACTTCCCGTTCTGGCTCGCGCCCGAGCAGGCTCGCGTCATCCCGGTGTCCGACCGCCATGCCGGGTACGCCGACCGCGTGCGGGACGCGCTGCGCGCCCGCGGGCTGCGCGTGGAGGTGGACGCCCGCTCCGAGTCCATGGGCCGGCGCATCCGCGAGGGCGAGCTGTGGAAGGTGCCGTACCTGCTCATCGTGGGCGACCGCGAGGAGGAGGCCGGGCAGGTGTCGGTGCGCGCCCGGCACGGTGAGGACGTGGGCGCGCAGAGCGTGGACGAGCTGGCCCGGCTGCTGGCCGCGCGCGCCGCGGAGTGAGCGGGCTGCCGTGAACCGCGACGGCGTCCGCAACCTCATCATCGTCCTGGCCCTGGCCGCGGTGGTCTATGGGCTGCAGGCCAAGGCGAACGTGGTGGCGGTGTCGCTGGGCCAGATCATCACGGTGCTGTTCCTGGCCGCCGTGATCGTCTTCGCCTACCACTACTTCCGCGAGCACGAGCTGGCGTGGCTGGTGATCCCGTCGGTGCACCGCAGGCTCATCGTGGCGTGCGCGATCGGCATCGTGCTGCTGCTCACGGTGGGCTTCCCGCTGCTGGCCCCGTACATCACCTCGCTGGGGGTGGTGGCGCTGGCCGCGGCGCTGGGCGTGGCGATCGCCTGGATGATCCGGGAGAGCCGGCGCTTCAAGTAGCGCGTTCCGCGCGCCCGGTGGCGCGTTGGGTGCGTCACCCGTGACACCTTCGGTCCTAGCGTTGGGACATGCGACGGTCGGGTGCACAGCGGGGGCAGGCGTCGGTGGAGCTGGTGGCCATGCTGCCGGCCCTGGTGGCGCTCGCGCTCGTGTCGTGGTGGGTGGCGGCCACCTCGGCCACCTGGCTGGCGGCCGGCGGCGCGGCCCCGGCGGGTGCCCCCGCCGCCGGCGTGGGTGAGGATGCGGCGGCCCGTGTGCACGGCGTCCTTCCCGGCGCCCGGGTGCGGGGTCCCGGCGCCGACGGGACCGTGCGGGTGGACCTGCCGGGGCCGGTGCTGCCGGTGCTCGGGGCGGTCACCGTGGGTGCCGCGGTGCCGGTGGTGGCACCGTGAGACCCGGTGGCGTGGTGCGGCGATTCCTGCGCGGCGCCCTGCTGGCGCTGCACGTGCTGGAGTGGACCCCCGCGTGGCGGGCGCCGCGCGAGTTGCGCGACGGGCTGCGCCGCCTGCGCCGCCGCGACGGGCAGGCGGCCGTGGAGCTGCTGGCGGCGGTGCCCGTGCGGGTGGTGGCGGCGTTCCTGGCCTGGCAGGTGGCGGCCGCGGGGTGGGCTGCGGTGCGTGCCGAGGAGGCCGTGCGCGCCGCGGGGCTGCACGCGTCGGAATCCGGCGGGACCGCGCATCTGGTCACGGTCACCTCACGCGTGGCGGTGCCCGGCCCGCTGGCGTCGGGCCTGCACGCCTCGGCACGCGCCGTGGTGCGCGTCCCGTGATGCGGGGGCGGCGGCAGCGGGGGCAGGCGCTGGTGCCGGTGCTGGCCGTGGGGGCGCTGCTGCTCCTCGGTGTGGCCGCGGTGGGGCTGGCCGGCGGCGCCCAGGCGACCGCGGCACGGGCGCAGCGCGGCGCCGATCTGGCGGCGGTGTCGGCCGGCCGGGCGCTCCTGGAGTCGTACGCCCGGCCTGACACACCCAGACGGCGACTCCTGGTGATGCTGCGGGACGCCGCCGCACCGGCGGTGGCCGCAGCGGGTGGGCGTGTCGTGGCCGTGCGGACGGTGGGTGCCGCCGCCGGACCCCCCGTGGCCGTGGATGTGGAGGTGGCCGTGCCGGGCCCGCTCGGCACCACCGCGTCCGCCACGGCCCGTGCCGGGCTGGCCCCCGTGATGGCCACGCTCGACGGGGGACCGCACCTCGTGGCGGCCGGGGGCGGCTACCACGGCCCGCTGGTGCTGCGGGACGGCAAGCCCACCTGCCCGGCGGTCGCCGCGGCCTTCGACCTCATGGACCGCGTCGCCAACGCGCAGGGCGTGGACCTGGTGGTGGCCAGCGGGTACCGGTCCGACGCCGAGCAGGCGGTGCTGTTCGCCCGGCACCCGGATCCGAAATGGGTGGCGCGGCCCGGCACCAGCCGCCACCGGGACGCCACCGAACTGGACATCGACGGCACCGGAGCGGCGGCATGGTTGCACGCCAACGCGGGCCGGTTCGGGTTCGTGCAGCGCTACTCGTGGGAGCCGTGGCACTACGGCTACCTGCCCGGATGCGGCGACGCCGCCGAGGCGGTGGGCGTCATCGCCGAGTCGCTCGGTGCGGTCACGCCGGGCACGCAGGCGTCACTGCCGGAGTGGGTCCCAGGGGCGTACCGGGACATCGTGGTGCGCGCGGCGCTGGCGAACGGTGTGCCGCCGGTGGTGCTCGCCGCCCTGCTGCAGGCCGAGTCCGGGTTCAACCCCCGGGCGGTGAGCCCGGTGGGCGCACAGGGCATCGCGCAGTTCATGCCGGGCACGGCGGCGGGGCAGGGGCTGCGCGATCCGTTCGACCCGGCCCAGGCCATCCCGGCCGCGGGCCGGCTGCTGGGTGCCCTCGCACGCCGGTTCGGCTCGATCCCGTTGGCGCTGGCGGCCTACAACGCGGGCGAGGGGGCGGTGGAGCGGTACGGGGGCATCCCCCCGTACGCCGAGACCCAGGCGTACGTGCAGCGCATCATGGCGCTGGCCGGCGGTGGGGGAGCGCTGGTGGGATCGGCGGGTGGGTCCGCGGTGCGGCTGCTGCCGATGACGTGACCGCACCAGATGATGGCGTTACCATCGAATACATGGCCGCTGTAGCCGCGCACTGGCCCCGCATCCGCGTCTGGCACCTGGCGTTGCTCGTCTGGATCGCGTGCCTGTCGGCAATGCTCATCCGCTGGTGGGGGTGGGCGCCCCCCTTGGCCCCGGTCACCGTGTCGGTGTTGGGCCTGCCGGCCGTTGCGCTCGCCTGGCTGGGCCGTGGGGGTCGACGCGGTGAGCTGATCGTGTCGTTCACCGCGTTCGTGGTGCTCTGCGTGGCGGTCCTGCTGGTGACGGCCGAGGTGCTGGTGTCGATCTGGTGGTGGCTGTTCCGTACCGGGGTCAGCTGAACGCTGCGCTCAGGCTTTGGCGGCCGCCTCCAGGCGCCGAAGGGCGATCTCCAGTCCCGCCGCGGTGCGCTTCACCAGCTTGACCTTGCCCGCCAGCGCCGCCCTGATCAGCTGCCGGCCCAGACGTGACACCGGCGGCGCGGCCTCCACGATGGCCGCGCGCTTGCGCTCCAGCGCCGTCGAATCCACCGTGTACGCGGCCATCTTCGCCGTGACCTCGTCGAACACCGCCAGCTGACGACGCATGTGCGGGGCCAGTGCCCGCATTGCCCTGGGGCCTGCCGCGGCCCGCTGCAGGTTGTGACCGAAGGCGCTCAGCATGGCCGAGAACCGCGTGATGTCGCCCACGAACACCTTCGCGGGCACCGCCGTTCCCGACGGCGTGGTGGAGAAGTGGGCCGGTGGCCCCGCCGTCGTCGCGCCCGCATGCGCGGTGCCGGCCCCGGCGACGCTCAGCAGTACCGCGATGGCGAGGGCGGGCACGATCGCGCGTGGCCGCGGGAGGTGAATGTGCACTGGAGCGTCCAATCGCCGGGGATGCGTGGTGGCCGCTGCGTGCCCGAGGCCGGCGGCGCCCCGTGACGCTATCGGGCGGCGTCCGGGGCGGGGTGACGGCCGGGTGCGATCAGGCGGCCTGCCCGCGCACCTCATGATGGCTGGGGCCCGCCAGGGCCCGGATCACGAAGCGGCCCTGGCGCTCGTCGACGCGGCCCTCCACGATGAGCTGACCCAGCTCCCGCACCACCTCGGCGCGTATGGGGGCCGCACCGCCCCCGGCCACCGCGCGCATGGCGAGTTCGTGTGACAGGGCACGCCAGCCCAGCCCCTGCGGACAGGCCGCCAGGGTCTGCTCGATGCGGCGGCGAAGGGACGGTTGCGCGAAGCGAATGTGCGTGACCACGGTGGCCTCCAATCCGGTGTGGGTGATGGGGGGGACGACTGTACCCACGCCCTCGGACAGAACATTCGTTCGGTCGGGCCGAAGTCCTTCCCGGCCCCCCGGGGCTACGATGGTGCCATGGCCGACGAGCTCGAGGAGACGGTCGAGGCGCTCAGCGACATGTACCCGGAACTGGTGCGTCTGGTGCTGGCGCGGGCCGAGCGCCGCCGCCGGGCCTCCACGCCGGGTGAACGCCTCGGCCCCGAGCAGATGCTGACCCTGATGTGCATCGACGACGGGGCGCTGTCGGTGGGCGAGGTGGCCGAGGCCACGGGTGTCGCCATCAGCACGGCAACGCGCATGCTGCAGGGCCTGGAGCGCGGGGGCCTGGTGGAGCGGGCGCCCAGCGTGGCCGATCGACGCCGGCGCCTGGTGCAGCTGACGCCCGAGGGGCAGCGGGTGCTGCACGAGTCCGGGGCCGCGCGTCGCCGGCGCGTGCGCGCGCTGGTGGCGCCCCTCAGCCTGGAGGAACGCGCCGTGCTGCTGGCGGGCATCCGGGTGTTCGCCGGCGCCATGCAGGCCGATCAGGAGGCCCACGATCCCGCCGCCGCGAGTGGTGGCGACGCCCCGCCCGCCACGGGAGCCTGACGGCGCCCCCCGGTGTTGCCGCCCGCCCGCGATTTTTGCAGAATGCAATGATGTCCACGACCGAGCGCCGCAGCGGCAACGTCACCCTGGCCCTGCTGGCCGTGGTGGCCGTGTCGTACGTGCTGCAGCAGACGCTGGTGGTGCCGGCCCTGCCGTCACTGCAACGCGACCTGCACACCACCAACACCTGGGTGACCTGGGTGTTCACCGGGTTCCTGCTGACCTCGGCCATCTGCACGCCCCTGCTGGGCAAGCTGGGCGACATGCACGGCAAGAAGCGGATGCTGGTGGTGAGCATCGCCGTGTTCGGGGTGGGCACCGTGCTGTGCGCCCTCTCCGGATCCATCGCCATGCTGATCGCCGCGCGCGGGCTGCAGGGCGCCGGCGGCGCCATCTTCCCCCTGTCGTTCGGGATCATCCGCGACGAGCTGCCGCGCGAGCGCGTGGGCGTGGGGCTGGGGCTGCTGTCGGCCACGTTCGGGGTGGGCGGCGGTGCGGGCCTGGTGCTGAGCGGGGTCATCCTGCAGCACCTGTCCTGGCCGTGGCTGTTCTGGATCGGTGCGATGCCCGTGGTGGTGTCGGTGGTGCTGGTGGCCCGGCTGATCCCCGAGTCGCCGGTGCGCACGCCCTCCAAGCTGGACCTCCCCGGGGCCGTGGTGCTGAGCGGCGCCCTCGCGGCCCTGCTGGTGGCGCTGAGCGAGGGTGAGCGCTGGGGCTGGCTGAGCGTCACCACCCTCGGCGTGTTCGCGCTGGCCGCCGTGCTGACCGTGGTGTGGGTGCTGATCGAGCTGCGCGTGGACTCGCCCATGGTGGACATCGCGATGATGCGCGACCGCGCGGTGCTGTGGACCAACGTGGGGGCGTTCCTGACGGGCGTGGCCATGTTCGGCACCTTCCTGCTGGTGCCCACGTTCGTGCAGATGCCCAGCGGCCTGCCGCCGGCCCTCGCCGGCCAGGTGCACTACGGCTTCCACGCCTCGGTGATCGAGGCGGGCCTGTTCCTGCTGCCCTCCTCGCTGGTGATGTTGGTGGTGGGGCCCGTGGGCGGCGTGGCCGAGCGCGTCGTGGGGGCCCGCGTGGTGTGCGCCGGCGGCCTGGTGCTGCTTGCCGTGGGCGCGGCGCTGCTGACCTTCGCCCACGACCAGGCATGGGAGATCACCGTGGCGATGGCCGTGGTGGGCGGCGGTGTCGGGCTGGCCTACGCCATGCTGGCCAAGCTGATCGTGGACGCCGTGGAACCGCGGGTGACCGGCGTTGCCATGGGGATGAACACCGTGATGCGCACCATCGGCGGGGTGGTGGGCGGCCAGGTGGGCGCCGCCATCCTCAGCGCCATGACCATCGGCAGCACGTCCCTGCCCGCCGAGCGCGGGTTCACCACGTCCTTCGCGGGGTCTGCGATCGTGGCCCTGGTGGCGGCGCTGGGCATCGCGATGGTGCCGCGGGCGCCGCGGATGCGCGTGTTGCCCATCGCGGAACCGGCGGTGGCGGCGGCGGGGGAGTGAGCACCGGCACGGGGGACGGGGGCGACCTCACGCGTCATCGCTGGCTGCTGCTGGCCGTGGCGTGCGTTGGCTCGTTCATGGGCCCGGTGGACATCACCGGCGTGGCCGTGGCCCTGCCGGCCATGGGCCGGTCGCTGCACCTCAGCTTCAGCGAGGGGCTGTGGGTGTCGGCCGCCTACCTGCTCACCTACACGCTGGCGCTCGTGCCCATGGGTCGCGTGGCCGACCAGTGGGGGCGGCTGCGGCTGTGGCGCGTGGGCGTGGGCCTGTTCGCCGCGATGTCCCTCTGCATCGTGGTGTCACCCGACCCGGCCGTGCTGCTGATCCTGCGCGGCGTGCAGGGCGTGGGCGCGGCGCTGCTGGCCTCCACGGCCACGGCACTGGTGAGCGCCGCCTTCCCCATCGGCGAGCGCGGCCGCGCCATCGGCCTCAACGTCACCGCCATCTACCTCGGCCTGGCGGTGGGCCCGCTGATCGGGGGGTTCCTGGTGAGCGCCCTCGGGTGGCGGTGGGTGTTCCTGGTGAACATCCCCGTGGCGCTGGCGGCACTGCTGGTGTCGCGCCGCCTGCACGAACCCCGGCCCATGCACGGCCGTCCCCAGGTCGACATCCCCGGCACCATCACCCTGGGCGTGGGCCTGGCGGCCGGGCTGGTGCCCATGACCTTCGGGCCCCTGTGGGGCTGGACCGCGCCGGGCACGCTGGCGCTGATCGGCCTGGCGGCGGCGGCGCTGACGGCGTTCGTGGTGATCCAGCGCCGGTCGGCGCAGCCGCTGCTGGACCCCCGCGTGTTCCGGGGCAACCGGCTGTTCACGGCGGCCAGCGCGGCGGCGCTGCTGAACTACACCGCCATGTTCGGCGGCATCGCGCTGACGGCCGTGCTGCTGGAGGTGGTGGGCGGCCACAGCGCCCTGCGCGCCGGGCTGCTGCTGATCGTGCAGCCGGCGTTCATGGTGGCGCTGTCACCGGTGGCCGGCCACCTGTCCGACCGCATCGGCTCCCGCCTGCTGGCCACCGGCGGCATGGTGCTGATCGCGGTGGGCCTGAGCGGGCTGGCCACCATCCCGCGGGACCTGCCCACCCCGCACCTGCTGGTGTCGCTCGCGCTGGTGGGGATCGGCATGGCGGGGTTCAGCTCGCCCAACACCTCGGCCGCGATGGGTTCGGTGCCGCCCCAGATCTTCGGGGTGGCGGCCGCGGTGCTGGCCACCATGCGCAGCCTCGGCCAGAGCCTGTCGGTTGCCGCCCTCGGTGCCATCGCCGCATCGGGGCTCGGGGCGCGGGGCGGGCGGGTGATCCTCGGCGGCCGGGCCAGGGCGGGTGACGCCATCGCGTACCTGGACGGGTACCACACCGCGATGGCCGTGGGGGCGGTCGTGGCCCTGGTGGGAGCCGCCATCTCGCTGGTCCGGGGGCGGCCGGACTGATCCGGTGGGGTTGGGCTACCCTGGGGTGATGGCCGAGACCTCCCTGCTGCGCGAGCAACTGGCCCAGCTGCCCGACCGCCCCGGCATCTACATCTACCGCGACGCCGACGACCGCGTGCTGTACGTGGGCAAGGCCAAGTCGCTGCGCAAACGCGTGCTGAGCTACTTCCAGGCGCCCCTGCGGCCGGACCAGACGCTGGACACCTCGCTGCCCATGGCGGCCCGCGCCGGCCAGCACCCCAAGGTGGACGACATGGTGTCGCGCATCCACCGGCTGGAGACCATCGTGACGGCGGGGGAGGGCGAGGCACTCATCCTCGAGGCCAACCTGGTGAAGCGCCACCGGCCGCCCTTCAACGTGAAGCTGCGCGACGACAAGAGCTACCCGTACATCGCGATCAGCATGGACGAGACCTACCCCCGCGTGTACTTCACCCGCGAGCGGCACCGCCGCGACCGGCTGTACTTCGGCCCGTTCTCCAGCGCCTCCAAGGTGCGCGAGACCCTGTCGCTGATCGGCCGCATCTTCCCCAGCCGGCCGTGCGAGGGCGCCGAGCCCGGCCGGCCGTCGGGCATCCCATGCCTGGACTTCCACATCAAGCGCTGCCTGGCGCCCTGCATCGACAACATCTCCCGCGAGGACTACGGGGCGCTGATCGACCAGATCGTGCGCTTCCTCTCCGGCCGCTACCGGGGCCTCGAGACCGAGCTGGAGGGCCAGATGCGCGTGGCCGCCGATGCCCAGCAGTACGAGTCGGCCGCCGTGTTCCGCAACCGCCTGGCCGCGGTGCGGCACCTGATGGAGCGGCAGGTGGCCTCCGGCGACAGGCTGGGCAGCGTGGACGTGCTGGGCGTGGCGGTGGCCGACGACGCGGCCAACGTGCAGGTGATGCAGGTGCGCGACGGCGTGCTCAGCGACCGCCAGTCGTTCTTCCTGGAGGGCGTGGGCGACGAGCTCCCCGCCGACGCCCTGGAGGGCTTCGCCATCGAGTACTACGCCGTGGCCATGGCCATCCCGCCGGCGGTGGTGGTGCCCAAGCAGATCGGCGCGCTGCCCGACCTGGCGGCGCTGCTGAGCGAGCGCCGCGGGGCCCGCACCGAGGTGCGCCCCGGCCGCGGCGACCGCGCCCGGCTGGCCGAGATGGCCCAGCGCAACGCCGAGCTGGCGCTGGACCAGGACCGCCGCCGGCACGACCGCACCCGTCAGCGCCGGCGTGAGGCGCTCACCGAGCTGCAGGACTGGCTGGGCCTGCCCGCGCCGCCCATCCGCATGGAGTGCTACGACATCTCCAACCTGGGGGACACCCACTCGGTGGCGTCCATGGTGGTGTTCGAGGGCGGAGCGCCCAGCAAGGCCCACTACCGCACGTTCAACATGCGGTTCGACGGCGGCCAGAACGACTTCGCGCGGATGGGCGAGGCCATCACCCGCCGCTTCACCCGGATGCTCCAGGACGACGGGGGTGACCTGTCGTTCGGCGCCCGCCCGGGGCTGGTGATCATCGACGGCGGCAAGGGTCAGCTGGGCGCGGCCACCGACGCCATGCATGCGCTGGGGGTGACCGACGTGCCCGTGGTGAGCCTGGCCAAGCAGCGCGAGGAGGTGTTCGTGCCGGGCCGCCGCGACCCGGTGCTGCTGCCGGAGAACTCGTCCGGCCTCAAGCTGCTGCAGCAGATCCGGGATGAGGCCCACCGCTTCGCCCTGCGTCACCACCGCGCCTCGCGCGGGCGCGGCATGACGGGCAGCATCTTCGACGAGCTGCCGGGGGTGGGACCGGCCCGCCGCAAGGCCATCCTGCGCCACTTCGGCACCCCGGACCGGTTCGTGCACGCCACACGTGATGAACTTGAGGCCGTGCCCGGTCTGCCCCCGAAGGTGGCCCGGGAGATCTGGGACCATCTGCATCGCGCACCGGACCCCGACGACGTGCCCAAGCTGGCACGGAGCACGGGCCGGAGGGAGTCGGTATGGAGCTGACCGTCATCACGGGCATGAGCGGCGCCGGCAAGAGCCAGGCCATGGGCGCCTTCGAGGACTCGGGCTGGTTCGTGGTGGACAACCTGCCGCCGCGCCTCCTGTCGTCGCTGGCCGAGCTGTTCTCCCAGCCCGGGCACGAGGTGGTGCGCGCGGCCGCCGTGTGCGACATCAGGGGCGGGGAGTTCTTCGACGACCTGGGCGCCGAGGTGGCGCGCATGGAGCAGGTCACCGGCGTGCGGCCGCGGATCCTGTTCCTGGAGGCCTCGGACGAGGTGCTGCTGAACCGCTTCCGGGAGACCCGCCGGCGTCACCCGCTGGCCGGCGACGGGCCCCTGGTGGACGGTATCCGCCGCGAGCGGGACATGCTGGCCGACGTCCGCGCGCACGCCGACGTCATCATCGACACCACCGGCCTCAACATCTGGGACCTGCGCCGCACCATCATCGAGTCGATGATCGACGACGAGGCGCGGCCCCGGATGCAGGTGCTGTTCACCTCCTTCGGGTTCAAACACGGCGCCCCCGGCGACGCCGACCTGCTGTTCGACGTCCGGTTCATCGACAACCCGCACTACGTGCCGGAGTTCGCGCCCAAGACGGGTCTCGACCCCGACGTCTCGGCGTTCGTGTTCAACGCCCCGCAGACCGCCGGGTTCCTGCCGCGGCTGGAGTCGCTGCTGGACTTCCTGCTGCCCAAGTACGTGGAGGAGGGCAAGAGCCATCTGGTGGTGGCCTTCGGGTGCACCGGCGGCCGCCACCGCAGCGTCGCCATGGCCGAGGCCATGGCCCGCCGCTACCGCGGCCGGCCCGACTTCCAGGTGGCCGTCACCCACCGCGACATCAGCCGCGCCACCCTGCAGTCGCCCGCCGCCACCGACGCCAGCCGGCGCGTCGGGTGAACCGCGTGCCCCACATCGCCGCCATGGGCGGCGGCACCGGCCTGGCCTCGTTGCTGCGCGGCCTCAAGCGCTCCCCGGTGCACCTCACCGCCATCGTCACGGTGGCCGACGACGGCGGCAGCTCCGGCCGCCTGCGCCGCGAGCTGGGGGTGCTGCCGCCCGGCGACATCCGCAACTGCCTGGTGGCGCTGGCCGACGACGAGTCGCTGATGGGCCGGCTGTTCCAGCACCGGTTCGCGGACGGCGACCTGTCCGGGCATCCCTTCGGCAACCTGTTCCTGGCCGCCCTGGCGGAGGTGACCGGCAACTTCGACCTGGCCATCCAGGAGTGCTCGCGGGTGCTGAAGATCCGCGGCTCGGTGCTGCCCAGCACCATGCATCACGTGCGCCTGTGGGCCGAGCGCGCCGACGGGCAGCACGTGTGCGGCGAGACCAACATCGCCGCGGGGGTGGGCGCCTGCCGCCGCGTGTGGCTGGACCCGCCGCCCCAGGCCCATCCCCCCGCGGTGCGCGCCCTGGGGGAGGCCGACCTCATCGTGATGGGGCCCGGCAGCCTGTTCACCAGCGTGCTGCCGCACCTGGCGGTGCCCGAGATCCGCGCCGCCGTGGCCGGCGCGCGGGGGCTGCGCGTGTACGTGTGCAACGTGATGACCCAGCCCGGGGAGACCGACGGGTTCTCGGTGGCCGACCACGTGGAGCGCATCCTGGAGGCCGTGCCCGGCGGGCTGGACGCCGTGGTGGCCCACGAGGGCCCGCTGGACCCCGACGCCGTGGCGGCGTACGGCGCCATGGGCCAGGCACCCGTGGTCACCGACCGCCGGCGCATCGAGGAGGCGGGAGTGCGGCTGGTCACGGCGGATCTGGCCGAGGCGGGCCGCGTGGTGCGTCACCGGCCGGAGGCGCTGGCCGCGGTGCTGCATGAGATGGCCGTGAAGGTGGGGATTTAGGGGGCAAGCGCTCAAGAAGAAAGGCGCCCCGTGCAATGCATGGGCGCATTGAAGCCGGCGCTTGCGCCCTAAATGCCCACGAGGGCGCCGCGCCTCAAGAAGAAAGGCGCCCCGTGCATCGCATGGGCGCATTGAATCCCGGCGCATGCGCCCGTTGCCTTGAAGCAGAGGTGAAGGCAGGCCCCCGTCTGCATTTCCGGTCGCATTGAGCCGGCGCATGCGCCGGTTGTCGGAACGCAGGTGGGGCTAGCCGTACTGCGCGGGGCCGGCGATTGCGGGAGGATCCACGGCCATGGATGGCAGCAGGGGCGTCCTGATCGTCGATGACCACGCGGGCTTCCGGGCCTCCGCGCGTCTGCTGCTGGAATCGCTGGGGTGGACGGTGGCGGGGGAGGCCGCCGACGCGGCCTCCGGCCTGACTGCGGCCCTCGCACTGCGGCCGTCGGCCCTGATGGTGGACGTGGACCTTCCCGACGCCTCCGGGTTCAGCCTGGCCCGTGCGGTGGCCGGGTGGGACGCTCCGCCCGTGGTGATGATGGTGAGCAGCCGCGACGACGGCGGGTACGCGGCCGCGGCGGCCGAGTGCGGGGCGCGCTGTTTCGTGCCCAAGGACGCGCTCACCGGCGAATGCCTCACGCGGTGGCTGGCGCCGTGAACCGGCCGCGCCGGGCACTGGTGGCGCTGGGGGTGCTCGGGGTGCTGTGGGCCGCCGCGGGGGCGGCGCTGCTGGTGACCGGCCGCGACGCGGATCCGGCGGCCCTGATCGTGCTGCGGACCCTGGTGGGGGTGCTGTTCCTGCTGGTGGGGCTGTTCGTGTGGGACCGGCGGCCCGACAACCGGATGGGCGTCATCCTCACCGCCACGGGGTTCGCGTGGTTCCTGCAGGACCTGCTGTCGGCACGGGGACCGGGCCTGTACACGGCCGGCCTGCTGCTGAACGGGTTGAGCCTGCCCGTCTCGTTCACCCTGGTCACCTTCCCCACGGGCCGCTTCGTGACGCGCCTCGAGCGTTGGGTGGTGACGGCCGCCTGGCTCTGGGCCACGGTGTGGGTGGTGGTGTCGACTCCGTTCAACGAGCCTCCCGGGGACGCCGGCGGAAACCTGCTGCTCATCACCGACGTGCCGGCGGTGACGGTGATCAGCGCCGCGGGCTGGGGCCTGCTGGGGGCGGGCCTGGTGGCCGCGTTGGTGTGGCGCTGGCGGGTGTCCACGCCCCGGAGCGCCGGGAGATGGCGCCCGTGGTGGCGGCGGGCTGCACGGCCGCCGGGATCTTCGCCGTCTGGATCGCCGTGTTCGGCCCCGAGGACCACTCCACGGCCGCGGATGCCACCAAGGGCGTGCTGATGCTGGCGCTGTGCGGTCTGGCGCTGGCATTCCTGTCGGGTCTGTCCCGCGCCCGGGTGCTGGCCTCCCGCGCGGTGTCGCACCTGGCCGCCGCGCTGGGCGACCCCGTGGACGCCGCCACGTTGCAGCAGCGCCTGGCCGGTGCCGTGGGCGACCCATCGCTGCGGGTGCTGTTCGCGCGCGCCGAGGGGGACTGGGTGGACGGCCGCGGCACACCGGCGTCACCGCCGGACGACGTGCGGGGCTGGGTGCCCATCCATCGTGAGGGACGCGTGATCGGCGGCATCGTCCACGACCCGCCCTGGCGCGGCACAGTGACCTCATGGCCACGGCGGGGCCGCCGCCACCGGTCTGGCCATCGAGAACGCCCGGCTGGAGGCCGAGCTGCGCGCCCGCGTGGCCGAGGTGTCGGCGTCCCGCAGCCGCATCGTGGCCGCGGGCCTGCAGGAGCGCCGGCGGCTGGAGCGCAACCTGCACGACGGCGCCCAGCAGCGCCTGGTGAGCCTCATGATGCGTCTGCGCGTGGCGCGTGGCGGGGTCAACGGCCACGCGGTGCTGGCGGATCAGCTGGACGCGGCCGTGGACGAGCTGCAGCTGGCCATCGACGAACTGCGCGAGCTGGCCAGGGGGATCCACCCGGCGGTGCTGTCCGACCGGGGGCTCGCGGCGGCGCTGGAGGGCCTGGCGCGGCGCGCGCCCCTGCCGGTGGAGGTGCACGCCGACCCGGCGCGGCTGCCGGAACCCGTGGAGGCGGCGGCCTACTTCGTGGTGGCCGAGTCGCTCACCAACGTGGCCCGCTACGCCCACGCCACCCACGCCCAGGTGCGCGTGACGCGGACCGACGGCCGCGCGGTGGTGGAGGTGCACGACGACGGCCGGGGCGGCGCGCGGGCCGATGAGGGCAGCGGCCTGGCGGGGCTGTCCGACAGGGTGTCCGCGCTGGGCGGCCGCCTCAGCGTGAACAGCCCGCCCGGTGCGGGCACGGTGGTGCGCGCGGAGTTCCCATGCGCGTCGTGATCGCCGAGGACTCCGCCCTGCTGCGGGCCGGGTTGCGCAGCCTGCTGACGGCCGCCGGGGTGGAGGTGGTGGGGGAGGCCGGTGATGCCGAGCAGCTGATGCGCCTGGTGCGACTGCGCACGCCGGACGTGGCGCTGGTGGATGTGCGGATGCCGCCCACCCACACCGACGAGGGGCTGCGCGCCGCGCGGGCGATCCGCGAGGAGCACCCGTCATGCGGTGTGCTGGTGCTGTCGCAGTACCTGGAGGAGGCGTACCTGCTGGAGCTGCTGGGCCACGACCCCTCGGGGCTGGGGTACCTGCTGAAGGACCGCGTGGCCGACGCGGACGCCCTGGTGGACGCGCTGCGGCGCGTGGCGGAGGGCGGCTCGGCCCTGGACCCGCAGGTGGTGTTCGAGCTCATCGGGCGCCGCCGCCGCGTGGACCCGCTGGTGGGCCTCACGCCGCGTGAGCGCGAGGTGCTGCAGATGATGGCCGAGGGGCGTTCCAACCGCGGCATCGCCGACATCCTGGTGGTGACCGAACGGGCCGTGGAGAAGCACGTCACCAACATCTTCGGCAAGCTGGCGCTGCCATCGGCACCGGATGGTCACCGGCGCGTCCTCGCGGTGCTCACCTTCCTGCGCTCGGGCGCCTGAGCCGTCCGCCCGTCGGGGTGTGGCAAACCGCACCCCCGCACACCTGGGGGCCGTATCGCCGTCGCACCCCGTGGCGGCGACGATCGCGGCGTCATCCTGTGAGCGCAACGGAAGGACGGTCATGCGATCCCTCCCCGTCACCCGACCCCGCCTTGTGGTGGCGGTCGTGGCCCTCTTCACCGTCGTCGCCGTCGTCTTCGGCGCGGCCGGCCTGGGTGGGCTCTCCACGCAGGGCTTCGAGGATCCCGCAACGCAGGCCCACCGGGCCGCCGACCGCTATGCCGCCGCCACGGGCATCGACTCCAACCTCACCGCCGTGGTGCTGGTGCACCCCGACGGCGGGGTCACCGGTGCCGCGGATCCCCGGGTGCTCGCCGCCCGTGCGCGCCTGGCCGCCGTGCCGGGCGTGGTGTCGGTGACGCCCCCGAGCGTGGCGGGCAACCGCCACAGCGCGCTGCTGATCGCCGCCTTCCGCGAGGGCACCTCACAGGGCACGGACGCGAGCGCGCTGCGCGCCGCCTTCCGCGGGCGCACGGACGTGGTCGTGGGCGGTGCGGTCATCGCCAACCACGACATCACCAGCATCATCGGCCAGGACATCGGCCGGGCCGAGATGGTGGCCTTCCCGGTGCTGTTCCTGGTGTCGCTGCTGGTGTTCCGCGGCGTCATCGCCGCGCTGATGCCCGTGGTGGTGGGCATGGTGGCCATCATGGGCGGCTTCCTGGGGCTGGCCATGGCCAACCACCTCACCAGCGTCTCGGTGTTCGCCACCAACCTGGTGATCGGCCTGGGCCTGGGCCTGGCGGTGGACTACGCGCTGCTGCTGGTGTCGCGGTACCGCGAGGAGGTGGCCGTGCACGGCCACACCCCTGACGCCGTGCGCGCCACCCTGCGGTCCGCGGGACGCAGCGTGCTGTTCTCCGCGGTCACGGTGGCGGCCGCCATGGCCGGGCTGATGCTGTTCCCGCAGGACTTCCTGTTCTCGATGGGGCTTGGCGGCCTGATGGTGGCCCTGGTGGCCGCGCTGGTGGCCGTCAGCCTGGTGCCCGCCATGCTGATGCTGCTTGGGCCCCGCATCGACGCGCTGTCACCGCGGCGCTGGCGCGATTCGCTGGCACAGCGGCACGCCGCGCCGCACACCGGTGCGTGGTACCGGCTGTCACACCTGGTGATGCGCAGGGCCCTGCCGGTCACGGTGGCCGCCGCCGCCGTGATGCTGGCGCTGGGCACACCGGCGCTGGGCATCCGCTTCACGTCCATCGACGAAGGCGTCCTGCCCACCAGCAGCCCGGCGCGGGTGGCCCACGACATGCTGCGCGCCGACTTCCCCGACGACGCGGCCGACCCCGTGCGCATCCTCGCCCGGGCGCCGGCCACGCCGGCCTCGGGCGCCGCCCTGGCCCGCTACGCCGCCACCCTGGGCAACCTGCCGGGCGTGGCGTCCGTCAGCCGGCCCCAGCCCCTGCGCGGCGGCACCTGGCTGATCCAGGCCGTGCTGGCGCAGCCCCCGCTGAGCGCGGCATCGGAGCGCGCGGTGCGCGACATCCGGCGCGCCGCCGCCCCCGTGCCGGTGCTGGTGGGCGGGCGCACCGCCACCCAGATCGACGAGAAGGCCAGCCTGGCCCGGCACCTGCCCTGGCGGCGGGCGTGATCGCGCTCACCACCATCGCGGTGCTGTTCCTCATGACCGGCTCGGTGGTGCTGGCGCTGGTGTCGGTGCTGCTCAACATGCTCACCCTGGGCGCCACGCTGGGCATCCTCACCATGGGCTTCCAGCGCGGGCTGCTGGAGGGGCCGCTCAACTTCACCAGCATCGGCGGGGTCAGCACCACCCAGCCCATCCTGGTGGCCGCGTTCGCGTTCGGCCTCAGCACCGACTACGGGGTGTTCCTGCTGTCCCGCATCGCCGAGGAGCGCTCGCGCGGCCTGGCACACCGCGAGGCGGTGCCGGTTGGCCTGGAGCACACCGGCCGCATCGTCACGGCGGCCGCGGTGCTGTTCGTCATCGCCATCGGGGCGTTCGCCTCGTCGCGCATCGTGATCATCAAGGAACTGGGCGTGGGCACGGCCCTGGCCGTGCTGCTGGACGCCACCATCGTGCGCGCCCTGCTGCTGCCCGGGCTGCTGGCGATGCTGGGTGAGCGCAGCTGGTGGTCGCCCCGGGTGCTTGAGCGACTGCGCCACCGCCTGCCCGTTCACGATCGGGCCGCAGCCGTGTGAGGATGCGCACGTGCTGACGGGGCTCATCACCGGGCTGCTCGCGCCGGGTGCGACCGCGCCCGTCGTGGCGCCACCGGTGCTGCGCACCTGGCCCCACGACGTCACCAGCTACACCGAGGGCCTGGTGTGGGACCGGGGCCGGCTGTTCGAGAGCGCCGGGCTGTACGGCCATTCCGACGTGCGGGAGGTGCAGCCGGGCACCGGGAGGGTGCTGCACCGCCACCGGCTGGCCGCGCGCTTCTTCGGCGAGGGCCTCACCACCGTGGGCGCCCGGCTGGTGCAGCTGACCTGGCGGGAGCACCGCGGCATGGTCTGGACCAAGGACGGCCTGCGGCGGGTGGGCACCTTCCGGTTCACCGGCGAGGGGTGGGGCCTCGCCCGGATGGGTGACCGGCTGGTGATGAGCGACGGCACCGCCATGCTGCGCTTCCTCAACCCCACCACGTTCCGGGTGACGCGGCGCCTGGCCGTCAGCGACGGCGGCCGGCCGGTGCCCATGCTCAACGAGCTGGAGGTGATCCGCGGCGAGGTCTGGGCCAACGTGTACCAGACCAACGACGTGGTGATCATCAACCCCGACACCGGGCGGGTGCGGCTGCGGCTGGACCTCACCGGCCTGTGGCGCTGGGTGCCGGCGGGGACGGCCGTGGACGTGCTCAACGGCATCGCCTGGGACCGGGCCCACGACCGTGTGCTGCTCACCGGCAAGCTCTGGCCGCGCGTGTTCGAGGTGTCCTCCCGCCCCGGCTGAATCGTGCCGGAACCCGTCCCGATGGGGGGCGAGGCAGGAAGTCGAACCGGACGTGCGAACCGGTGATGTGACGCTTGCAACGAACCTTCGGTGGCCATTAGGCTCACTCCGCACAAACTCGCCGAAGACGGTGCGGGTGCGTGTCACGCGACATCCGTTTCTTTTCCCCGTCGCGTGTCTTGGATTCCTTTACGACTGGAGTCGACCTTTCATGGGTGCTCGTGCAAAAGCAATTCTCCCGCTCGCAGTGGTGGTCGGGGTGCTGTCGTTCCTGTGGACGGAGTTCTCCCTGAACTTCACGTTCCACTGGGTGACGGAGAAGGACAAGGTCCTGGCTGGTCTTGGTATGCCCAGCAACTTCCACCTGATCCTCCCCACCGCGTTCATCTCGTGGGGCATGTTCTTCATGGCCGGTGGTGACAACGCCGCGTTCGGCAAGGTGGCCGTGGCCTGCATCATCGGCACCATCGGCGCGCTCATCGTGATGCCGCTGTCCTTCAAGACCGCGGACCTGCCCGACTTCTGGGGCATCGCCCTCTGGGTGGGCATCGGCGCCTTCGTTCTGGTGGCCATCCTGATCACCGGCGACTGGTACTACGTGGCCGGTACGTTCCCGGCCTTCGCGGCAACGTTCCTCTGGTGGATCGCCACCGGTCTGGACGGCTGGGTCGCCGCTCCCGTGTCGGGTTCCGGCCTCTCCGTGGACCAGTGGACCGCCGGCTTCCCCAAGGCCGGTGGTGGTACCGGTGCTGCTCTGGGTCTGATCTCCACCCCGTGGCAGTGGGTGTGGTTCGACTCGCTCGTGACCCTGCTGTGTGGTTGCGTGCTCGGCATCGTGTCGGCCAAGCTGGCCGCCGCCCTCACCCCCAAGCCCCGCTCCGCCGAGGCCTGATCGGGTGAACCCGCCGGCACGGAGGCCGGCAGCTGAAGGTTCGTCGGGGGTCCCACGGGGCCCCCGACGTGTTTCCGGGGTGGGGCCACCGCACCGGGGCATGACCGTCATGACGGGCAGGCCCCCCACAGCCCGCTGCGCGACCGCTGGGCCTCCGCCGCCAGCCGCGTGAACCGCGGCGCCCGCGCGAACGGGTGCACCGGGTCGAACACGAACACGCGCGCGAAGCCCTGGCGCAGCAGCAGCTCGTTGACCGTCTCGCGGGCGCCGTCGGGCCGCAGGTATGCCAGCACCCGGTGGTACTTGTCGTACAGGCCCACCCG
>JAXLSS010000016.1:0-80318 GCA_046330395.1 Thermoleophilia bacterium | reverse complement strand
GCCGGATGGCCGCGTGCGCACGTTCACCACCACCCGCCCCTCCCTGTCGGTGGCGCTGCCGCACCCCGCGTCTGGCGCCGGGGCGGTCCGCATCAGCGTCAGCGCCCGAGTGCGCGGCGTGGCCGGCGCACCCGTGCGGGTGCGAGCGGCCTGGCCGCACCGCCGCTGACGCCCCTCCCGCGCGGTGGGGGGTTGACGATCCGCTGACCCGTTGTGCATACTCGGTATGCATACTGAGTATGCAGCTCCGTGGATCCCACCGGGATGGGTCGTGTCCGTACGTGAATCACTGCTGGCCCTGCTGGTCGCGGGCCCCCAGCACGGCTACCAGCTGAAGACCGACTTCGAGAACGCCACCGCGGGTGTGTGGCGCCTCAACGTCGGCCAGGTGTACACCACCCTGGAGCGGCTGGAGCGCGACGGCATGGTGACGGGCACCCCGCCCGACGCCGAGGGCCGGCGGATCTTCACGATCACGACCGCCGGGGAGCGGGAGCTGGCGCACTACCTGGCCGGCACCAGCGCCGAGGACGCACCGGCCCGCGAGGGCCTGATGCTGAAGGTGCTGGTGGCGGTGTCGGCCGAGGGCGTGGACGCCCTCGCCGTGATCCACGCCGAACGCACGTCACGCATGGCCGCCCTGCAGGCGCGCCGCCGCGGTGCGCGGGACGCGGGGCTCAACGGGGCGCTGGCCCCCCGTCTGGCACTGGACGCCCTGGTGAGCCAGACCGAATCCGAATTGCGCTGGCTGGAGGTGTGCGAGGAGCGCATCCTCGCCGCCCGGCGCGCCCACACACGAGACGAGGAACACCGATGAGCACCGTCCTGGAGATGCGCGACGTCCACCGCGGGTACGGGTCGGGCCCCACGCGGGTGATCGCCCTTGACGGGGTGGATCTGACGGTCGCCGCCGGCGAGTTCGTGGCGGTGATGGGCCCCAGCGGCAGCGGCAAGTCCACGCTGCTGAACCTCGCGGGGGGCCTGGACTCACCGTCCTCGGGGAGCATCCGCATCGAGGGGTTCGACCTTGCCGGCCTGGACGCCGCGGGCCTCGCCCGGGTGCGGCGGCGCAGCATCGGCGTGGTGTTCCAGTCGTTCAACCTGCTGCCACAGCTCACCGCCGTGGAGAACGTGATGCTGCCGCTGGAACTGGACGGCCTGGCGCCCCGCATGGCCCGCCGCGACGCCGAGTCGGCGCTGCGCGAGGTGGGCATGCTGGAGCGGGCCGGGCGGTACCCCGACGACCTCTCCGGCGGCGAGCAGCAGCGCGTCGCCATCGCCCGCGCCGTGGTGGGCGAGCGGCGCCTCATCCTGGCCGACGAGCCCACCGGCGCCCTGGACACCGTCACCGGGGAGGCCGTGGCGGAGCTCATCGCCCAGCGCGCCGCCCAGGGCAGCGCGGTGGTGATGGTGACCCACGAGCCGCGGCTGGCCTCCTACGCCGACCGCGTGGTGTGGCTGCGCGACGGCCGCGTGGTGAACGGCGCGGACGCCCCCGTGGGGGTGACCCGGTGAGCATCGGCGCGATCTGGCGGCTGGCCCGCCGCGACCTGCTGCGCCGCCCCTGGCGCTCGGTGCTGGTGGTGGCCCTCATCGCCACCCCGGTGGCCCTGTTCACGTTCGCGGCCATCGGCATGCGCACGGTGCCGGACACCGCCGACGAAGTCGCAACGCGCGTCATGGGTCAGGCCGACCTGTTGCTTCGCCGCTACAACACGGAGCCTCCGCTGAGGCTGCCGGCAAACTGGCGCACCGTGACCTGGTGGTCCGCGAGTTCCGTGGTGAAGGCGCCCGGATCGTCCGGGGTCCGGGCTCGGGCGCAGGTACAGCGCCTGGATCTTCGCGACCCGCTCGCGCTGGGCCTGTTCACGCGGGCATCCGGACGCCTCCCCGGCGCGAGCGATGAGGTTGTGGTGTCGCCGGAGTTGCTGCGGTACCTGGGCGTGCGCGTGGGGGATTCCATCACCGTGCCGCCATCACCCCGCCCGTATCGCGTGGTGGGCACGGCCACCGGTGGAAGCGGCAACATGAACGTCGTCGGCCCGTCGGTCCGGATGTGGTCCGCACCCCAGGGGACCCTGCGGTCAACCCTGGTCGACACACGCGGCTCCTCGGCGACCGGTTGGCCGGGTGCCCCGGCCGGCGAACTGCTGACCAGACGCAGCTTCGCGACGGGGTCATGGGGCACGTCGATGCTGGTGGTCGACCTCATCGGCGGGCTCGCCCTCGCCGCCTTCGGCCTGGTCGTGGCCGCGGCGCTCAGCGTGGGGGCACGACGTCACCTGCGGGCGATCGGTCTGATGGGTGCCGCCGGCGCCTCGCCGAGGCAGCGTGCAAGCGTGATGCTGCTCCACGGCGTCACGCTGGGGTTGGCGGGTGTGGCGATCGGGTTGCCGGCGGGCCTCGGCGCATGGAGCTGGGCGCGCAACGATTGGAGCCGTCTGTCTCCGGGGCGCGTCGGATCGAGTGTGATCCGCATCAGCGATTTGATGGTGATCATCCTGCTGGCGCTGGTCACCGCGGTCGGTGCAGCCCTGGTCCCGGCCCGGGTGGCATCTGACACAACGGTGCTTCACGCCCTGGCGGGCCGCCGCCCCACGCCGCGCGTGCGGAGGCGCGTACCGATCGTGGGGTTGGTCGTGAGCCTGATGGGGATGGCGATGCTGGCCGCCACGCTCGCGTTGTCCGCCGGACGACTCTCCGCCTGGGCGCCGGTGCTGATGCTGGTGGCCGCCGCGCTCATGGTGGGCGGGATGGTGATTGCGACGCCATATGTCGTCGGCCGCCTGGAGGGTCTGGCGACGCGGGCGCACGGCACCGCACGGCTCGCCGCCCGTGCTGTCGCCCGGCACCGCGCCCGCACCGGCCCGGTTGTCGCCGCCGTGATGGCCGCCGGAGCCCTCATCGTGGCGACCGCCACGGTCGTGCGCTCCACCACGGCCGACGGCTCGACGGCGTCGGCGTCCACATCCGCGCTCCGCAGGGTGGCGACCCTGAACATCGTGGCTGAACGTGCCGACGGCAGCGCAGACCCCCACCCGGTGCGAACGGTGGGCTGCCCGCGCGCGCTGAGGCTGGCCGCACCCGTGGCGCGGGTGTTGCCCCAGTCCACGGCGGTCTGCCTGGAGGCTCTGAACGCCAACATGTGGGTGGTGGACGCCGCGACGCTGCCCACCGACGGCGTCGGCGCCCTGCCGGTTGCACAGCTGCGTGCGGGAAAGGTGCTGGGAACGGGCGAACGGCTGGCCGTGGGCAAGCGGGTGCTGGCCACCATCAGCTCGCCGGTGCCCCAGGCGCTCAACATCCAGGGCGGCATCATCGATCGCGGGAGGGCGCGGCACCTCCACCTGCTCGCGCCCACGGGGAACACCAGCACCGTCGTCTTCGTGAACCCCACACCCATCGGCGACAAGCAGGCGTCCGCGTTGAACGCGCTCAACACCGGGGATCTCGGACTCCGGCTCGGCTCCGCCTCTGAAACGCTGACCGCCTGGGTGACGATGACGACCCAGCCGACAATCTCGGGTCCGCAGCAGTTCCTGCGCGATGTGGCGCTCCCCGTGGCCTCGGTGCTCGTGCTGCTGGTGGTGCTGCTGGGCGTGGCGCTGCTGGCCGCAGACGAACAGGACGAGCACCTGGTGCTCACCGCCTTGGGCGCCGCCCCCGTCCACCGCCGACGCATGCGCGCGACCCAGGCTGCGCTGCTGGCGGTGCTCGGCCTGGTTCTGGCGCTGCCGGATCGGGCTCGCCGCGGCCCATGTGGTGCTACGACACATTTCGACGCACACCGTGCTGCCCTGGAACGTCCTGGCCGTGCTCCTGCTGGGCGTGCCGCTGCCGGCTGCCGCTCTGGCCGCCGCGTCGGTGCGGGCGGGCGCTCCCACCCCGCCGCGGCGCGCGGAGTGACCGCGATCTGCTTGCATGCGCACGCGAACCACGCGAACGGGAGGCACGGCGCATGAGGATCGGCATCATCATCGGGTCCATCCGCGAGGAGCGGAAGGGTGAGGCGGTGGCGCAGTGGGTGGCGGACGCCGCACGGGGGCGTGGCGACGCCGAGTACACGCTGATCGACCTGAAGCTGTTCGACGTGCCCCTCCTCACCTCGGCCACGGTGCCCGGGGCGGCCAACCGCAACTACGACTCGCCGCAGGTGATCGCCTGGGGCGCCGCCATCGACGCGTGCGACGGCTTCGTGTTCGTCACCCCCGAGTACAACCACAGCGTGCCCGGCCCGCTGAAGAACGCCTTCGACAGCATCGGCCCCGAGTGGGCGGGCAAGGCCGTGGCGTTCGTGTCCTACGGTGCCGACGGGGGCATCCGTGCGGTGGAGCACTGGCGGCAGATCACGGCGAACTTCCACATGGTGGACGTGCGCGCGCAGGTGCCGCTGTCGCTGTTCATGGACTTCGGCGCCGACGGCTTCGCGCCCGTTGAACGACGCGCCGGCGAGCTGGGCATCCTGCTGGACCAGCTGGAGGCCGCCACCGCCCGCCAGGCCGCGTAGAGCCTGGTGCGCCGGGGCTACGCGCCCCGGCGCACCAGGTCGGCGATGCGGTGGCGCTGCCACTCCATCTCGTCACGCACGGCGTCGGAAGCCACCCGATGGGCCGCGTGACGGCGGAACCCGCGCTGCAGCGCGGCCTGCAGGGCGATCTCCTGGATGCCGCGGATGCACGCCCCGGAGGTGGTGCCGGGGTGCGCCGCCTCGGCCCCGCGTCGCGCCGCCGCCACCTCGCGGGCCATGGGGACGGTGAGGCTGGACTCCTCGTCGCGCCCGCCGCACAGCTGCTCGTGCAGTTCCAGCAGGCGGTGCAGGCACTCACCGCAGAACACCTCGGCCTCGAGGGTGTCCAGCAGGTGCGCCTGGGCCAGCGGGTGCTGGAGCTCGGTCATGTGTGTCCCCCCTCAACCGGTGTGCGCCGACACGAACATATGTTCGTGTCGGGAGTGTGCCATGCACTCCGGACGCGCGCCCGGTCGGGTCAGGCCGCCGCCACCGCGGGGGATGCGGACGGGGCCATGGCCTCGGCGTCGACCACGCGGTTGCGTCCCGCGTTCTTGGCGGCGTAGAGGGCCGAGTCGGCGCGACGGTAGAGCTCGTCCAGCTCGCAGGGGCCATCGGGGCTGGTGGCCACCCCGATGCTGATGGTGACGGGTAGCCCGGCGGGCTCGGCCTCGGCCACGCATGCGCGCAGGTGCTCGGCGATCTGCACGGTGCGATCGCGGTCGGCACCCGCCAGCACCACCACGAACTCCTCGCCCCCGATGCGGTAGGCCTGATCGAAGGCGCGCAGCTGCCGGCGCAGCACCGACGCCACACCGTGCAGCACGCGGTCGCCGGTCTGGTGACCGTGGTGGTCGTTGACCGCCTTGAAGTGGTCGATGTCCATCAGCAGGAACCCGATGGGCGGGCTCTGCCCCACCACCCGGGCCTGCTGCTGGATGTCGCCGAAGTGCTGGTGCAGGGCCATGCGGTTGAACAGGCCGGTGAGCGGGTCCACCACCGCGTGGATGCGGTGCTCGCGGTCGGACTGCACCACCGCCCCGGAGAACAGGGTGACCGCCAGCATCAGCGCCGCCGACAGGATCAGCGTGTCGGGGCGCCGCGCCACGGCGGCGGGGTCCACCGGGATGGTGGACACCAGCAGCAGGCTCAGCATGAACACCAGGCCGGCCACCACGCCGCGGCGCTCGAACCGCGCGCCCAGCGTCACCGCGGGGGCCGCCCACCAGGTCACCGCGGGCGAACTCGGGCCGCCGGTGATGGCCACGCTGCAGGCGATCATCATGGGCGCGGCCGTCCAGGCCAGCGCCGCCAGCCGCTCGGGACGCCGTGCGCGGGACAGGTGGGTGAGCGACCACACCGGGATGATCACCGCACCCGCCGCGGGCACCAGCCAGTGCCAGCCGATCCACGGGATGCACACCACCAGGGCGGCCATCAGGATCGCCAGCGCCACGCCGCGGGCGCGCGCGATGCGGTGCTCCATGTCGAGCAGTCGCTGGCGACGCAGGTCGGCGTCGAGCCGGGGCTGAGCGTGGTCGCCGTCCATCCCCCTCTGTATCGGCGCGGGGGAGCACCGGGTTCATGAGCCTCCCGCATCCATTCCGGCTCCCGGGTGGGTAGGTGGAGTGATCACCCACCCACGGAGAACCTCCATGCCCACCATCCCCGGCCTCCGCGCGATCCTGGTCGCCCTGCTCGTCTCGTCCGCGGCGCTGTTCGCCATCGGGGTCGCCGTCGAGCGCTCGCAACCCGCCCACAGCGCGGCGCGGGAGACCGCGGAGCGCCGGGCCGCCACCACGACGACCACCGGCGGCGAGACGCCCGCCGAGCGTTCCGGTGAGACGGCCACCCCCACGCCCGCGCCCGCACACGCCCGCACCCCCGCGACACCCGCCGAGCACAGCGCATCGGAGACCGGCGGCGGGACGGCTGAGACCCATCACAGCGCCACCGAGTCCGCCGCCGGCACGGAGGGCCACATCACCACCACGGAGACGCACCGCGAGCGGGTGTTCGGCATCAACGTCGAGGCCACGCCCCTGGTGGTGGGCGCCGTGGTGGGGTCGCTGCTGCTGGCGGCGGCCGTGTGGCGATTCCCGCGCACGCGGGTGCTGCTGGTGGCCACCGCCGCGGTGTGCCTGCTGGCCGCGGCGTTCGATGCCCGCGAGGCGGTGCTGCAGTCGCGGGAGGCCCGCACCGGGCTGATGCTGACGGCCGCGGTGGTGGCCGCCCTGCACCTCGCCGCGGCCGCGACGGCCGGGGGGATGGCCCGGCGCGCCACCTGACGGCCGGTGACCCGCCGGTGGGAGTCCCCGGGGTTCGACGGGGGGCGACTGAACCGACGAGTACGGTTGCGGTGCCCCCGGAGGGCCGCGCGGGCGAGCGGCGCTCCAACCTCGACCGAAGGGCGGCTTGATGAACCCCGACCCCTATCCCGTGCGGTTCTCGGTGGACTATCCCGACCGGCCGCTCAACCGGCTCACCACGTTCTTCCGGCTGTTCGTGGCGATCCCCATCCTGATCGTGCTGAGCAGCGTGTCCGGTGGAAGCTGGGAGTCCACCAACGCCACGGGCCGTCAGACGGTCACCGTGACGGCGGCGGGCGGCATCCTGTTCATCGGCACCCTGCTGATGATCGTGTTCCGGCAGAAGTACCCGCGGTGGTGGTTCGACTGGAACCGCGAGCTCATGCGGTTCAGCACCCGTGTGGGCGTGTTCATGGGCCTCATGGACGACCGCTACCCGTCAACCGACGAGCAGCAGTCCGTGCACCTGGACTTCGAGTACCCGGACGTGCCGCGCGACCTCAACCGCTGGCTGCCACTGGTGAAATGGCTGCTGGCCATCCCGCATTACATCGTGCTGGTGTTCGTCGACCTGGCCGCGTTCGCCGTGGTGATCGTGGCGTGGTTCGCGATCCTGTTCACCGGGCGCTACCCCAGGAACTGGTTCCACTTCGTGGAGGGGGCCATGCGCTGGAACGTCCGCGTGGCCGGCTACGCGTTCCTGCTGGTCACCGACCGCTACCCGCCGTTCTCGATGTCGCAGTAGCCGTCCGCGGCCGCCCGCCGGGGGGCGCTCAGCCCCCCAGCAGGCGCCGCTTCTGCGCCTCGAACTCGTCCTGCGTGAGCATCCCGCGCTCGCGCAGCGAGGCCAGGCGCTCCAGCTGGGCGATCACCTCGTCCTCCGCGGGAGCGGCCGGCGCCGTATGGTCGCCCGCGGGCGTCGCGCCCGTGCCGGCCCCGTTGGGCCAGGCCATCCCGGCCATGCCGCCACCCGCCATCTCCCGCATCCGGTCGCTGAAGCCCGCGGGGTCGGCCATGGCGTCGCGCATCAGGTCGCCGATGGACTGACCACCCAGCCGGAAGTCCTCCAGCCGGGGACTGCGGTCCACCACCGCGGCGATGGCGGCGTCCTGCACGCCCTGCGGGCTGCGGTCCAGCTCCACGCGGGAGTGGTCGGAGGGGTCGTAGCGCACCGACACCCGCGACCCGCGCCGCGGCACCTCCAGCTGGGGCAGCTGCGCCTTGACGGTGGCCTCGAACGGCTCGCCATCGGCGGGCCGCACCAGCAGGTGCAGCGTCCAGCGGATCGTGGTGTTGCCCACCACCGCGTCGTTGCCCCGGGTGATCGCGATGGACGAGCGGTCGGCGGAGAGGACCTCCGCCACCGCGGGCACGCCCGACTCATCCAGATCCTTCGCCCGCCCGAACAGTCCCATCGTCCACCTCAGCCGGAAGTCACCGCAGACCGAACACGGGGTGAGCGTAGTTTCGGGCGGCGGGGCCGAGACCTGGACGACCGAGTGGTTCTGCCGCCACCGGAGGTCCGGTCAGCTCCTGGACGCGGCGTGCTCCCACTCGGCGGCCAGCATGGCGTAGACGATCTCGCTCTGCCACTCGCCCTTGACCCACTCGTTCTCCACCAGGTGCGCCTCGCGGCGCATCCCCAGCTTGGCAAGCACCCGGGCGGAGGCGATGTTGCGCGCCTCCAGGCGACCCACGATGCGGTGCAACCCCGCCTCGCGGAACCCGAAGTCCAGAAGCGGCACCGACATCTCGGTGGCGTACCCCCGCCCCTGGTGGGCGGGGTGCACCATGAACCCGATCTCCCCCTGGCGGTGCAGCCGGCTGACCCAGCACAGCGACAGGTCGGCCACCAGCTCACCCGTGGCGGCCAGGGTGACGGCGCACCCCATCCAGTCGCCCTCCCGGCGCAGGGCGTCCATGGACATCCGGTGCACCAGCCGCGCCCGGGTCTCGTCCAGGGTGCGGGGCTCCTCGTAGAGGTACCGGCACACCTCGGGGTCCCGGTGGATCTCGTACATCGCGGCCAGGTCGCCAAGCTCCCACGGACGCAGCACCAGTCGCTGGGTGCGCAGGGGCCAGTCCGGGCGGTGTTCGGGTGACGGCGTCACGGGACGTGGGGCCGCGACGGGCCCCGCGCGGGCTACATCCCGGGCGGGCGCATGCCCCCCGGCGGGCGGGCGCCCGGAGGGGTGGGGATCCGCGTCATCCCGAACGGGCCGCTCTTGTCCAGGCTGGGCGGGGCCGTGAGCGGCGCCGCGAAGAGGCGCTGGGCCTCCTGACCGCATTCGGGGCACGGCGCGGTCTCCGGCGCGGTGCCGAGCGGCAGGGTCAGTTCGAAGACGCCATCCTGCGCGCATCGGTAGTCGTATCTCGCCATGCGGCGGAGCCTACCCGTCCTGGACGCGGTGCGTTGACGTCGACCCGCGACCGCGCGGATACTCGCGAGGCTCTGCGTCGGACGATGGAGCGCGCGATGGCGGCATCTGCGCGGACGCGGGTCAAATCCCCCGGCGGGTGCGGGGGCGGGGATGGCGCGCGGCCGTGTGCGTGCCGCCCGGCGGTGGACGGGTGGGATGGCCCGGATGGCCGCCGAGGCAGGGCAACGCACTGAGCGGCGTCGCCCCGCACGGGCGACGCCGCCGCATCGGAACGCTCAACACGACAGGCAGGGGGGACCATGAGCACCTACACGTCCGCCGATGCGCGGGCGCTGCTGGACCAGATCTTCTCCGCAAAGGATCAGGCGGGGGTGATGGACGCGATGGGCCGCTTCGCGCCGGATGTGGAGTGGACCCAGTACGACATCGAGCACCGGCCCGCCGATCCGGTGCACGCCCGGGGGCACGCGGAGGTCGGCGCCCTGGTGGCGAAGGGCCTGGCGCCCGGGATGACCCACCGCATCGTCCGCTCGATCGCCGCGGACGATGCGATCGGCTGCCACATCGAATGCGCCTACCCGTCGGGCGACCGGGTTGAGGCCACCTACCTCATGGACGTGGAGGACGGCATGATCGTCCGGGTGCTGGGCACCATGGCCTGGGACGGCTGAGACCGCACGGCGCACGGGGCGCCACCCGGCGGCCCGTGCGCCCGATCATCTGAAGCCGGTGTCCGAGCTCAGCCCGACGCCGGCTCGGTGTGGGTCGGTGTGGACAGGCACCGGACGAAGACGCCCCGCTCCACCCACGACTCGACCTGTCCGTCCACGTTGGGCACCGGGGCGTCCACGATGACCACCTCCAGCAGCTGCCCGGAGGACAGGGGCGGGAGGCAACCGGGGCGATCCCCTCCTTCATGTGTATCCCCGCAGGTCCCACCGGAGCAGTCCTGCCAGTCGGCGCCCGCGATGGCGTATCCCATGCCCGGCGTCTGACCGGGCACGGTGAGGCCGAGCGCGGTGCCGTCGATGTTCACCGCGGTCGTGACCCCCCGCACCAGGCGCGTGGTCGTCCCGTCACCGTCGCCTCGCATGACTTGCCAGGTGACGCCGGCGCCCACGAGCGCCCCCACGAGCAGGCATGCGACCAGCGAGGCGCGGGCACCCATGGCGCGCATCAGCACCGGAACGTCGTCACCCCGCCCAGATCGACGGAGGACAGCCGCTCGATCCCGAGGATGCGGTACCGGAGGTCGATCGTGGTGAACGTGCTCGAGAACCCCGGACAGGCGGCGGCGCCCACAAGGGTGACATCGCGGCCCTCACCGGGGTTGATCACGAAGGGAGCCGACGCCGTCCCCCCGAGGCGCAGGTACCCCTCATCCTGTCCGCCGACGCCGAGCACGGTGACCGGGGCGAGGCTGCGGTTCCTCAACGTGATGTGCCTGGACGCGGCGGTGCCCGTCGCGGATGCCGCGGCCTCGATAGCGGGGGCACCGACCTGCGATGCGATCAGCCCGAGGACCGCGATGAGCAGTCCGCAGGCCGCGGTCGCGGCCCTGGCACCGCGCGGGCGCGCCATGAAGACGGTCAGGTACCGCCGGGGCGAGACCGCCGTGGGTCTCGCGCAGCAGCGCATCAGCACCGTGGACGCCGCGAGCACGTACGCCAGGAGGCCGCCCCTCCAGACGGTGCCGATCACGGAGGACGGGGCGATCACCGCCGCCAGGATCGCGACGCCGCGCGCCGGACGCCGGCCGGTGACGAGCCAGAACACCTCGCGCCGGCACACGGCGTCCACCAGGATGGCCGCCACCATCGGGATGGCCACGAACCACGAGAGCGGTTCCAGGGCGTTGCCGACGGGGTCCCGCAGCGGCCCCCCACCCGCCAGCAGCACGAACGCCTCGACCACCCCGAGCAACGCCGCCGAGGCCAGCCCGCCCGCCAGCACGCCCAGGACGGCGGCGGCGAAGCTCCGGCCCCAGGTGGGCCGATCCGGCGCAGCGACCAGAGGCGCAGGCGATGCGGCGGCGGTACTCATCATTCCGATCCTACATCAGCGTTTCCGGCGGATGCGGACCACGTGGATGTGCTGGGGGCCCTGTGGAGATGGCTAGGGCGAGCCCTTCTGCTGCTGTCGGGCGCGCTGGACGGCGGCCTCGAGGAATTCCTCGGCATCCGCGATGGGCAACCGCGAGAGGACTTGGTGCAGCTCGGCCTTCAGCGCCCGTTGACGAGCAGTGGGAGGCGAGATGGCGGGAAGTGCCGAGGTCGAGCTGGAGCGTTGGAAACGTCAGGCCTGCGTGTCGACTGAGCAACCGTAGTGGTCATCGCAGTGCACCACCCCGCACCCGTGCTGGTGGGCGAGCGCCGCGGTGAGCAAATCCGGGATCGGCACGCGATGTGCGGTGTGCTCGTGGAGCCGCCAGCGCCTGCGGCCGCCGCGGCCAGCCGAAATGTCTCCCCGTCCATGGAGAGCACCAGGTACGCGTCCTCCAGCCGGCGCCGCTGGGTCGCAACACCGGGACCGCGTGGACCCCGCAGCAGTTCCAGCGCGATCACCGGCGACAGCACCAGCTCAGACCCGGGATCGGCGTCCAGGATCGCCTGAACCTGCGCGGCGGCCGCGCCGTCGCCCGGGAGGCGCCCCCAGGCCGACGTGTCCACCAGCCAGTTCAACCGGCGGGGTCGTCCACGTCGAGGTCGTCCTCATCGAAGACATCGGCGATGCCGGCGGCCTCCGCCAGCCAACCCTGATTCGCCGCGTCCCGGAGCATCTCCATCTGCAACCGGCGACGCCGGTCGCGGTCGGTGCTCTTGGTGTGACGATGAACCCTGGCAACCCTCCCTGAGAGGTGGGGTTGTTCCAACGTTCAGAGAACCCGCGTGGCAACGGGGCTCAAGAATGCCTGCTGGATCGAAACGCCCAACCCGCTGGCGACGATCCGCCCAACGCTCTCGCCTCAGAGGAGCAATAGGGCGAGAAGTGGTGCGGGAATCGCCCAGCTGGGCGATTCGAGGTCCAGGATCGACTTGGTTGCAAGCACCCCGCGCCCGTACTTGTTTTCGATGACCTTGGCCTCGGCCCGCCACCCCGAGTCAACCCACTTCGACTCGAGGGGGGTCGTTGGCTCCATCCCGGCGGCTGTCGGCACCCAGATCGGGCAGAGGTCGACCTCGTTGCCGGAATCGGTGCGCGTGTAGCCGATTGTGTCGCCCGCGGCCCAGCGACCCTCATTGAGGACGTCAATACGACGGGCGAGAGTGGTTGCGAGTGTCGCCTCGGTGAGCATCGTGAGATCGGGCGATGCGATGCCGGCGCGCAGGTGAGTGGGCAGCCACGCCAACAGTGGGTCGGTGAGGTAGTACTTGGGTTGCCCGCCCGCAATGACGCGTCCGTCGTCATCTCGATGAGGGCAGGCGAGCACTGCGAAGCTCGCAATGAGTCGGTGCAGCCGCCGCTCGAACAGGGGACGGGTGGAGTAGCCGAGGTGCTGCGCGGTCTTCGTGGCGTTGAGCGGGGATGTCGAGCGGGTAGACAGCCCCGCCAGCAGGAGCGGGATCGATTCTGCCGGCGCACTCGCATCAACGTCGGTGTGCAGCCATGCCTCCAGATCGTGCAGATACCCGGCTGAGACGGCTCCCATGCGCCGGTGCTCGGCGACCGCGCGCGGGAAGCCTCCGCAGCTGAGGTAGTCCTGCCAGGCGAGGTCGTACTCATCGATGTCGAAGCGCACTTCCTCGAGCGCATGGGCGACGGCAGGCGATTGGATCTCCGCAGGATGTTCGGGCCCAACCCGAGCGACCGAGGGCCGCGTGGCGGCCAGGAAGTCACGGAACGACATCGGCAGGAGGTGACGTACACGTCGCTTGTCCCCGGTGCCTGCCCGGCCGGCGAGGAGATTGGCCGCGATGTGCTCGCTGTCAGTCCATCGGCTGCCGGTGGCAACCACCGTGTCATCACCGAAGTCAGTGGCGTCGCGGGCAGACTTGAGGATCGCGGTCCATCCCCCGATCCCGCTCACCTCATCGAGCAACCACGCCCGAGGCCGCCTCACCTCGGAATCGACCGAACGCGTGAGTTCCCGGCCGAGTGTCAGCGCGCGTCGCAGGTCCCGGTCGCGCATGCCGTCGCACGGCAGGTAGATCACCTGTCGCGGATCGATCCCTTCCTTGCCGCACAGCGCCAAGGCCGCGTCCAGGAGTGCGACGGACTTACCGATGCGTCGTGGGCCGGTGAGAACGACGAGCGCATCGGTGAGCGGCCCCTCCCACAGATCATCGAGAACCGAGGAGCGGTAACCGAGGTCGTGAGAACTGCGGTCACGCAGGAGTCGATGCCTGGACGCCCACGCGGTGGGATCGCGTCCAGCGGCGGCAGCGCGCCACCACGGGTTGGCATCGGTGAAGGCTCGTCTGATCTCATCGTCGCGCATGAGTCGAGACTACCACGTCGGCGTTCCAAAAGGTGGGGGGTCCAGGGGATGGGAGCGTTCCATAATGGGAGGGGTCTACGGGATGAGGGCGTTCCATAATGGGAGGGGTGAGCGGCCGTCCTGCCTCAGCACCCCTGGTGCACTAACGGCTCGTAGATCGAACGCACGTTTCGAACTCCCGACGGCTGCTGCCGATCCCCCGCTCGAGCCCTGTGTACATAACGCTGCGGCTCACCCACGAGAGCTTCGAGGAAGCCCACCAGGCGTGGCGCTCTCGGTACATGAGCGGCGGGAAGAGCCTGGCCGAGCGCCCCAAGCGCATCGGCCGCGGCGTCCACTCAGCTGCGGGCATGCGCGGCCCTGGTGATCGAGTGGCTGTGGATCTGCCACCGCCACGGCTGGCTCGGCAACCGCTCGGTCACCATCCGCACCGCCCAGAGCGTCAGCGACGCACGGCTGCGCGGCGCCATCACCCGCACCGTCCGCCGGGCCCGCGCCGGGATCGCTGCCCGCCTACGGCCCCTGCCGCCCCTCTCCGGCGCCCCACCGGGGCCTCCCCAGCCGGCGCCCACGCCCACCGCGTGAGCGTCGGCGCCCCGACGAGCGCCAGCTGAGGCACGGATCCCGCCAGGGGCAACGGCCCCTGCGCGGGATTGGGCGTTTGTGCCCAGCAGCGGCGTGCGATGGCTCCACCGGAGGCTCATCGACCGGGCCCGCAGGGCGGAATCACCTGCTCAGAACGCAATAGGGGGAGTTCCAAGTGAACCTTGGAACTCCCCCTATGACTTACAGAGGTGGACCCGGCCGGCACTGCCCCGGCGTCCGAAAGCATTCAGATGTCAGCTTCTCCGAGCGCATCCGTCGGGTTGATCTCACGGGTGGCGGCCCCGTCGGCCCACCGTCCACACGCCAGGTCCTCCTGAAATCTCACGGGGCGATCGAGAACCGCTACCGACCCGCCAGGATCACTGGGCTGACACCGGTTATCTCCCCCGTGACCCGAGGGGAGGCCAATGGCTCTCAATTACTGCTGATTAGGCAGCGAGAGCGAGCTTGGGAGAAGTCTCCGCAGCTACGTTGTGTTCCCGGTTGTTAACGCGGTCCACCGGGTCCGCGGCTCGCTGACCGACACCCTCCCGCTCCGTCGAAACTGGATCGGGCCCAGATGTGATGAGGGTAGCACGCGTATTCACGCCGTCCGATCACCCCAGCCGCCGATGCGGGCCACGGTGAGATCCGACAGGTCCACCGACGACAGGGCCGGCACCTCGGGGGCGGCCACGATGGCCCGCGCGACCCGGCGCCAGCGCTCGTCCTTGGTGTAGCCGGTGTGCAGGCCCGGTCCCAGGCAGCGCTCCCGGATGGGCGCGGTGTCCGGTGCGTCCGGGTCCGCCGAATGGTGGGGCCCCAGCCCCCGTCCCACGTAGTCGCCGGCACGGAACAGGTTGCACCACTCGGTGATCGCCGAGCCGGGCGCCACGCCCTCCTCCACCCAGGGCGCGAACTGCCCCGGGAACCGCCTGGCGTAGATCTGGAGGGTCGGCGAGCCGTACGTGACCAGCGTGAGCGGCCGCGGGACGGCCGCCGCCGGTGGCTTCGCGACCTTGGGGAGGCGCCCCTCGTCGCCCAGCAGCGCCGCGAGGCTGAGGATGGTGCCCTGACTGTGGGCGAACACCACGGTGCGGTCGGGCGCCGTCCCCGCGATGTGGGCCAGGATGGCCCGGTACCGCGCCATCATCCGGACGCGCGGCACCACCATGGCCGGGGTGCCGACGCGCAGGTAGGTGGACACGTCGTACAGCAGGTCCAGCACCGTCCCCAGCAGGCGACCGAACCCGCCGCCGAAGTTGCCCACGGGGCCCACGCGCCCCAGGCCCACGGCCGCGATGCTGAGCAGGGCCAGGGCGTAGGCGATGGGGAACGCCACCTGCGCCATCCACCGGGCCGGCACCTGCACCGCGTGCGCCGGCACCATCCACGCCAGGGCGGCCGCAGCCGTGGACAGCGCCACCAGCGGGATGACGGCGCCCAGGAACGCCAGGCTGCCGTCCAGCCGGCCCAGCGCCGTGGTGAGCGCGCCCGCCTGCTCGGTGGAGGCGTTCACCGCGCTGGCGCACCGGTAACGCGTGCCCAGCGTGCGCACGTAGCCCTTGAACGTGAACGTCAGCAGCACGGCGATGACCAACAGGAGCAGCAGCGCCACCCCCAGCGGCTGGATGAGGGACTTCACCACCGCGGTGCCCCAGTCGGCGGTGGACGCGGTCTCGTCGAACCGCGCGCCCAGCGGGTGGAACAGCGTGGTGCCGGGCCGGGCCGGCTGCATGCCGTCACCCCAGCTCTTTGCGAACGACGGGTACACGCGCCACACGGCGTTGAACAGCAGGAACGAGGAGCTGGAGGCCAGCGAGAACAGCAGCGGTCCCAGCACCACCGACGCCATGACGGTGCCGATGACCCCCCGCCGTGCCGTGCCCTCCGGGTCCCCCGGGCGATCGGGCACGCGCGGGAGGGCCAGCGCCATCAGCACGGCCACGGTGCAGCCCACCAGCATGGCCAGCCACGCCACCCGGAACACGCCGGCGGCCACCATGGTGAGCGTGTCGGCCACCCGCACCGACAGCTGAGCGTGCCCGCTCTTCACCGCCGCGGCGCACACCATGGCGCCCACCGGCACCGCGGCGAAGGCGAAGCGCACCACCAGCCGCACGTTGTGGCGGGCGGTGCGCAGCTGCTCGTCGGTGGGTTCGTCCGGGGAGACCCGACGGATGAACAGCGTTGCCAACCCCACGGCGCCGCAGTCGATGAACACCAGGTAGCCGATGGACAGCGGCACCCAGCCGGGCACCCGCTGGGTGAGCACCCACACGATCAGGATGGCCCCGCCCACCGCCGCGGCGGCGCCCCACCACAGCCACTGCGACCCCCACCACGGCGTCCTGCCGCGCCGGAAGCCGCGGGGCTTCTGCGGTGGGTCGAAGGTCCACCCACCCCGGAAGATGCGGTCCGCGATCCACCATGCCACCGCCGCCATGGCGATGAGGCACACCAGCCACAGCCCGGCCGCCATCGCCCCGGACACGTGGGTGAGCAGCATGAGGTTCACCGTCACGGCCATGCCGCCGATGGTGAACAGCAGCGGTGTCACCACGTACACCAGGAAGTAGGACAGCACGGTGAGCGTGCCCTGCAGCACGCCCACCACCCGGGTGCGGGGCTCCCTGAGCCCGCGCAGGGCCTCGATCCCCAGCGTGGAGACCTGCAGGGTGATGGCGAACAGCAGGTAGAACAACCGCTGGGCGGAGCCCTGGGCGCGGGAGAGGTCGGCCCAGTACATCTCGTGCACCGTCACGTCCGGGGCGCCGTCGCGCCCGTGCACGGTGGCGGTGGGGACGGTGAAGGGCTCGCGCAGGTTGGGGGCGCCCAGCCCGCTCACCAGCTCGCCGTCCTGGGCCTCACCGCGGCTCTCCGCCGAGGCCACCAGCCGCAGGTCGTCGCGCCGGTCGGCCGACTCCCACCGTCCGGACGGGTCGGCAACCAGCATGTCCACGACCTCGTCGCGGCCGCTGCCGGGGGTGTCGTCACCGACGCCCGACACCACCACCACGGCAACCCGCCTGGTGTGCTGCTCCTGGTCCACAACCCCTCCATCCATGGCCGCGATGCCGCCACGGTAGTCCGGACCTCTGGAGCGATCCAACCACCCTCGGGTGCGGGTGGTCTACCCCAGGCGGAAGCGGGAGATGCTGGCCGTGAGCTCCTGCGACTGGCGGATGAGGTCCTGCACGGAGGTGTCGATCACGGCCGTGGCCGCCTGCGCCCGGTGCGACGACTCGCTGGCAAGCTCGGTGGACCGCACGGCCTCACCGGCCACCTCGGCCACCGTGTCGGAGGCGGCCAGCAGGGACTCCACCTGACGCTGCACGCCGGCCACGTCCGCGCGGATGCGGCTGAACGCCTCGCGGGAGCGGTCCACCACGCCCGTGGCGGCCTCCGAGCTGCGCGCACCGTCCCCCACGATCTGCACCGCGCGGCCCACCTCCTCGCGGGTGCCCGCGATCATGCTGCCGATGGTGGATGCCGCGGCCAGGGAGCGGGTGGCCAGCTCCTGCACCTCGTCGGCCACCACGGCGAACCCGCGGCCCGCGTCGCCGGCCCGAGCGGCCTCGATGGAGGCGTTGAGAGCCAGCATGCGCGTCTGCTGCGCGATGGTCTCCACCTCGTCCACGATGCCCGCGATCTGCCCGGAACGCTCCTCCAGGGCACCGATGGCCGCGGTGACCTCCGCCGAGCTGGCGGCGATCTGCAGCATGGCCTCGCGGGTCTGCTCGGCCAGCAGCAGGCCCTCCTCGGCGGACCGGTCGGCCGCCTGCGCGGTGAGCCCGGTGTCGGACACGGCGCGGGTGGTGTCGGACACCAGGCCGCGCTGGCGGGCGGCGCCGGTGGCGACATCGCCCACCGTGGCCCCGATGGCGGTCATGGCGGTGCGCGACTCCCGCGCGCCGTCGGCGACGCGCCCGGCGGTGTCCGCCACGCCGCGCGCGCAGCCCGCGACGTCGCCCACCAGGGCGCGCAGGTGCTGCACCATCCCCTGCAGGGCCTGCCCCAGCACGTCCTGCTGGGACCGCGCCTGCGGCATCACGGTGAGGTCACCGTCGGCCACGCGCTGCGCGGCCTCGGCGTGCTGGCGCAGGTACCCGGCCAGGCTGCGGAAGGCGCCCGCCACCTGCCCGGCCTCGTCGCGGCCCTCCTGCGGGATGGTGGTGGTGATGTCCCCGCTGGCCAGCCCGGCGGCGGACGCCCGCAGGCGCCGCAGGGGCGCGGTGAGGCGGGTCACCAGCAGCCAGGTGCCGATGCCCATCAGCAGCCCGCCCACCAGCGACCAGATGATGAGGGTGGTGCGCAGGTGGTCGGTGGGCGCCAGGATCTCGCCCCGCGGCGCCACCACCAGGTAGGTCCAGCCGGTGCCGCCCACGGGGGTGGCGAACACCTCGGCGCCGCGCCCGTGCAGGGGGTCACGGGTGGACACCGCCAGCGTGTGCCCGGTGCGCCCCGCGTCGAGCAGCCGCCCCATGGCGGCCCGGTCCACGCCCTTCAGGTCCACCAGCCGCTTGGCGCCCACCACGTGCCGGTCGGGGGCACCCAGCACCAGGCCCGCGGACGACACCACCATGGCGTACCCGCTGGTGAGCACGTGCGTGGCCGCCACCGTGCTGCTGAGGCCCTTCAGCGAGACGTCCACGCCCGCCACGCCCAGCAGGCGCCCGTCGCGGATGATGGGCGCCGTGTAGGAGGTCATCACCACGTGCACCGAGGTGTCCAGGTAGGGCTCGATCACCGCGAACCGCCGCGTGTGCGCCGGCACCCGGTAGAAGTCCTCCCTGTACTGCGGGGTGACCGCCGTGTCGGGCGCCAGCGTGACGTGGCCGGCCTCGTCGCGCGTGTAGTACGGGGCGAACAGGCCCAGGTCGTCGGACCCGCGTTCGGTGCGGTGCGCGGCGTCGGCACCCGGCGCCCCACCCGGCGCGAACACGAACCACCCACCGAACACCGTGGGGTCGGCCTGCACGATGCCGCGCAGCTGCTGCATCAGGCCGGCGCGGTCCACACCCGAGTCCGCGGCGGCCAGCTGGGCCAGCGCGGTGGCCGTGGCCGAGCCGTCGCGCACCCCGGCGTTGAGCTCGGCGGCCTGCGCCTGCGCCATGTTCTGCACCTCGGCCCGCACCGCCGCGCGGTTCGTGGCGCCGGACCGGCCGATCGCCACGATCATCACCGCCCCGAGGGCGGCCGCGGCCACCGCCAGCACCCCGATCAGGAGCTTGGCGCGCATCGAGGTGGGCGCCAAACGTGCAAATAACTGCGACACGGGGGGAAACGACATCATGCTCCAGACGGGTGGTGACTGCCTCCCCGCCTATGTCGTCGAGCGCCCCTCCGAGTTGAGCAGAACGCGGGCCGCTAGCCGCGTTTCATGGCGCGCGCCACCTCGCGGCGCTGCTCACGCTCGATGATGGTGTTGCGCTTGTCGTGCTTGGATTTGCCGCGGCCCAGGCCCAGCTCCACCTTGGCGCGCCCCTCGTGGAAGTAGAGGCGCAACGGCACCACGGCCAGCCCCTTCTCGCTGAGCCGGCTGGAAAGACGGTCGATCTCCCGCCGGTGCAGCAGCAGCTTGCGCGTGCGGTGCGGTTCGTGGCTGGTGTGGGACGCGTTGGCGTATTCGGGGATGCCCGCGTTGATGAGCCACGCCTCGCCGGCGCGCATCACCACGTAGGCGTCGCCGATGGACGCCCCGTGCTCGCGCATGCCCTTCACCTCGGTGCCCAGCAGCACCAGGCCCGCCTCCAGGCGCTCCAGGATCTCGTACTCGAAATGGGCGCGCCGGTTCTGCGCCACATCCCTGAAGCGTTGGTCCTTCCCGTCCTTCTTGTTCTTGCCCGGTGCCATGGGCGGGCGATCTTAGCCTGAATCCGGCGAGGACCGACGGATTCAGGCTGAGTGGACGATCAGGTCAGTGGCGACGCTGGGTGGCCCGGCGGCGGGCCCGGGCGCGGTTCATGTACGCGGGCGTGGCGGACCCGGCGGGCACCAGGCGCACCCGGCCGCGCAGCGGATCGACGCTGAGCACGCGCACCGCCACCGGGTCGCCGATGCGCAGCACCGCCGACTCGTCGTCGCGCACCAGCGCCACCCCGCACTCGTCAAGCACGAGGTCGTCCTCGATGGACCGGGCGGGCAGGAACCCCTCGAAGCCCACGCCGAAGCGCACGAACCCGCCGGCGGCGATGACCCCGCTGACCTCGCCCTGGAACACCTCGTCGAAGCCGCCGCGCAGCAGGCGCTCCTCCAGCAGGATGGCGGCGATGATGCGGTCGGCGCGCCGTTCCAGGCCATCGGCCTCGCGCTCGGTGAGCGAGCAGTGCTCGCCGGCCAGCTCCAGCTCGGTGCGCGTGGGCGCGGACTCCTCGCACCCCAGCACCGCCAGCAGCGCCCGGTGCACCAGCAGGTCGGGGTAGCGGCGGATGGGTGACGTGAAATGCAGGTACGCGGGGCTCGCCAGACCGGAGTGCGTGGGGGCGGCCGGCGTGTAATAGGCCTGCATGAGGGCGCGCAGCACCAGCGTCCACAGCGCCTCACCGCCCTCCGCGCCGCGCGCGCGCAGCCCACCCACGTGACGGGACACGGCCTGCCCGGCGGTGCCCACCGCCGCACGCAGCTCGGTGGGCCCCAGCTCGCGTTCCGGCAGCCCGGGCGTGGGCACCCCCAGCGTCTCCATCTGCTCGTACAGGCGGCGCACCTTGCCGGGATCCGGGTCGGGGTGATGCCGGAACAGCGTGGGCACGCCCCGCTGGATGAGGTGGCGCGCCACGGCCTCGTTGGCCGCCACCATGCAGTCCTCCACGATGCGGTGCGAGTCGGTCTGCTCCTCGACGTGCGCGTCGTCCACCCTGTCGGCGTCCAGCTCGAACACCACCTCGCCGGAGTCCACCTCCAGGCCGCCGCGGCGGTCGCGGGCGGCCCGCAGCCGGCGCGACGCCTCCCGGGCCGCGTCCACGGTGGTCTCCATCCCCTCCGCGCCCAGCGGCGTGCCGGCCAGGTAGGCGTCCACCTCGGGGTACGTCAGCCGGCGCTCCGAACGGATCACCGCGCGGAAGAAGTGGGTGCTGGTGACCCGCCCCTCGGGGTCCACCACCATCTCCACCGTGAGCACCCGGCGGGGCACCTCGGGGCGCAGGCTGCACAGGTCGTTGGACAGGCGCGCCGGCAGCATGGGCTCCACGGTGCCCGGCACGTACACCGAGCAGCCCCGCCGGGCCGCCTCCCGGTCGACGGCGCTCCCGGCGGCCACGTAGTGGGCCACGTCGGCGATGTGCACCCACACCCGCACGTCCGCGCCCTCCACCTGCGCGGCGATGGCGTCGTCGTGGTCCTTCGCCCCCAGGGGGTCGATGGTGACCACGTCCTGGCCGGTGAGGTCCCGGCGACCGGGGTCGGCCAGCGGGTCGCCCTCCGACAGCCCGTCCACCTCGCGCTCCACGGCCCGCGGGAAGCCGTGACCCATGCCCTCGCTGGCCAGGAGGGCCGCCATCACGGCCTTGGGGGCGCGCGCGCCGCCGAAGACCCGCAGCACACGGGCGGAGCGGCCCCGCACCGACAGCATGGCCAGGTCGCCCACGCGGGCGTCGCCCCGCGTGCGGGTGGACATGGGGATCTCCAGGCCGTGGGCGAAGGCCGGGCGCGCCGCCGCGCCGCGCCCGGACACCACCATCTCGGCCACCACCTCGGTGGTGGGTCCGCCGTGCGCCATCAGCCGGTGGCGGCCGCCGCCACCGCCAGCGCCCGGTTGAGCGCCTCGTCCACCTTCGGCGTGGAACCCCTGTCGGCCGCGGCGACCTGCGGGTGCAGGCCACCCTTGCTCACGTCCACGCCCTTCGGGGTGACGTAGCGGGCGCTGGTGTACTTGAGGGCGCCGCCGTTGGCCAGCTGCTGGGTGGTCTGCATCACGGCCTTGCCGAAGGTGCGGGTGCCCACCACGGTGGCGTGCAGGTCGTCGTGCAGCGCCCCCGTGACGATCTCGCTGGAGGACGCGCTGTTGCGGTTCACCAGGACCGTCACCGGCACGGTGGTGGCCGGCGTGGCGTCGGTGCGCAGCGTCTGGCGGGAGCGGTGCTCGCCCTGGATGGTGGCCACGGGCGACCCGGAGGCCACGAACACGCCGGTGACGGCCAGGGCCTCGTCCACCAGCCCGCCGGGGTTGTCGCGCAGGTCCAGCACCATCGCCCGGGCGCCCTGATGCAGCAGCTCGCGCACCGCGGTGCGCACCTGCGTGCCGGCGCCGTGCTCGAACGCGAACAGGCGCACCTGGCCCACGCGGATGTCACCCACGTGGTGCAGGCTGTGCGCCACCAGCGGCACGGCGATGCGGGCCCGGGTCATGGTGACCGTGCGCACCCGCGCCGCCGCGGTGCGCAGCCGCAGCGTCACCGACGACCCCTCGGTGCCGCGGATGGCCTTCACCACGCGGGCGTTGCCCACACCCACCATCGTCCTGCCGTCCACCGCCAGGATGGCGTCATCCGCGTGCAGGCCGGCCCGGAACGCCGGGCTCTTGGGGTACACGGCGGTGATCACCGTGAAGCGGCCGCGCTTGGCGATGGAGATGCCCACCCCCACGAACACCCCGGAGTTCTCACGCTGCAGCTCCTTGTACTGGGTGGGGTCCAGGTAGGCGCTGTAGGGATCGTGCAGGGCGGCCACCATGCCGTCCACCGACCCGCGGTGCAGCTTGGCGGGGTCCACCTTGAGGTAGTACCCGTTCTCCAGCAGCCGCAGCACCTCGCCCTCCACGCGGTTGCCCGAGGTGTCCTGCAGCACCCCCCGCACGTTGGCGGGCAGGTCGCTGATGCCGGTGGAGTCCGGGTGGCCGCCCACCAGCACGCCGCCCCCGAAGGCCACAAGGGCGGCCGCCGTGCCCACCACGGCCGCGCGCGGGCGACGGCGCCCGGGGGGCGCCGTCACGGGACCGGTGGCACCCGGCTGGTCGGGCAGGGCCTAGTGCTCCGTTCCGGTGGCTCGATGGGGTTCCGGTGCGCGGAGCACTAAACCCTCAGGAAGCGACGCAGCGTGATGCCGCTGCCCAGGGCACCCACGGCGCCGCCCGCTCCGACGAGGATCAGGCACAACCATGCGAACCCGAGCGAGCTGGCCTGGTCGCGGGCGAACCCGCTGGTGGTGTTGCGGATGAACTCGTCCACCACCGTGATCTTGGCGATCCAGATCAGCACCACGGCCACCACCGCGCCCGCGATGCCGCAGATGATCCCCTCGATCACGAACGGCCAGCGGATGAACCAGTTGGTGGCGCCCACCAGGCGCATCACCTCCACCTCACGTCTGCGGGCGAAGATGGACAGGCGGATGGTGTTGCCGATCAGCAGCACGGCGGCCACCAAGAGCAGGCTGATCAGCGCGAAACCCCACAGCTGGATCAACCGCGCGATGCGCAGCAGCCGGTCGGTGGTCTCCTTGGCGTAGCTGATGCCGCCCTCCAGCCCCCGGTCCAGCGCCGGGCTGTCGGCCAGCGCGGCCGCGATCTGGGCGTTCTTGGACGGGTCGGTGGGGTGCACCTTGAAGGTTGCCGGGATGGTGCCGGGGGGCACGAGGTCGTAGATGTGCGGGTCCTTCACCTGGCTCTTGGCCTCGGCCAGCGCCTGGTCGGCGGTGAGGTAGGTGAAGTCCTTCACCAGGCCCTCGTTCTCCAGCGCCACCAGCCGGTTGCTGACGCCCTGCAGCTGCTGGGCCGTGGCGTCCTTGGAGATGAACACCTTGAGGTCCAGCTTGTCCTTCTGGTTGTCCACGGTGGACTGCACGTACAGGTACGACGGGATGAACGCGCCGAGGATGAACACGGCGATCATCACGGTGACGGTGGCGGCGGCGGAAATGGCGGCGTTGGCGCGGATGGACCGCCAGGCCTCCCGCAGGAAGAACCCGGGCCTCATCGCTCGTCCGCCGACGTGTTGGCGTACCGGGCCTGGCGCTGGTCGCGCAGCACCCGCCCGTTCTCCAGCGCGATGACGCGCATCTGCATCTTGTCCACCAGGTCGCGGTCGTGGGTGGCCATGATCACCGTGGTGCCCGTGCGGTTGATCCGGTACAGCAGCTGCATGATGCCGATGGAGGTGTCGGGGTCGAGGTTCCCCGTGGGCTCGTCGGCGATGAGCAGGCGCGGGTGGTTCACAAAGGCGCGGGCGATGGACACGCGCTGCTGCTCGCCACCGGAGAGCTCGGTGGGCAGGCGCTCGGCCTTGTCGGACAGGCCGACCAGGCTGAGGATCTCGGGCACCTTGCGCTTGATGGCACGGGGGTTGTCGCCGGTGACCTCCAGGGCGTACCCCACGTTCTCGGCCACGTTGCGTCCCGGCAGCAGCTTGTAGTCCTGGAACACGCAGCCGATGCCGCGGCGCAGGTAGGGCACCTTACTGCGGCGCATCCGGCCCAGGTCGCGACCGCCCACGATGACGCGGCCCTCGGTGGGCAGCAGCTCGCGGGTGAGCATGCGGATGAACGTGGACTTGCCCGAGCCCGACGCACCCACCAGGAACACGAACTCGCCGGCGTCGATGGACAGGGACACGCCGTTGAGGCCGAACGCGTCCTTGCTGTACTGCTTGACGACGTTCTCGAAGATGACCATCGGGCCGTCGCCGGGCCGCAGGATGCTGCGCCGGTCGATGCGGCGCTCGGTCTCACGGGGCTGACGTCGGGAACGCTCGCCGCCCGAAGCCGCAGGGGTGTCCGCGGCGCTTTCGGTGCTCATGCTTCGCCCTTGGGCCAGGGCGGCAGGGAAGCCGCCGTTCGGTGAACCGTAACCCACCGGTTCGCATATTCCTCGGCCACCGGTGGGGCGGCCGTGAGGCGCGGGAACCCTAGCGCGACCCCCAATGTGCTGTCAACGTTACGAAACACCTGGAAATACACACTTTCTGTTGGGGCTCCCGACGAAAGGAGGTTCGACGCGCCCACCCGGTCTCCTTGTCCCGGCACCATGACACCTGATATGTGGTTACACATGGACACCACTCGCGCCCCCCACGACCTGCCCGCCCGCCTGGAGTTGCCGCTGCGCAGCGGGCGCGAGCACTGGTACTGGACCGGCGGCCGGCCCGCCGTGGACCTGGTGAACACCCTGCGGGAACGCTGGTGGCGCCAAGTGGAGACGCTCTGCTCGCCCGACGACCTGGACGAGTGGCTCCGCCGCGCCGGCCTGCTGGCCGCCGGGGGCGGAGGATCGGACGCCGCGCTGCTGGCGGACGCCCACGAGCTGCGCGAGGCCATCGACGCGGCGCTGGTGGCGGTGACCGGCGGCGGGCCGGTGGAGACGGCGCAGCTGGAGCCGATCAGCCGCTGGGCCGCGCTGGCGCCGGCCGCCCGGCTGGTGGCGAGCCCCGCGGGCGTGCCGGTGCGCGACGGGGGCACCGCCCACGCGTCCCGCACGGCGCTGGCCGCCGTGGCCGAGGACGCGGTGCGCATGCTGGGCACCGACGAACGGTCGCGACTGCGCATCTGCGGCGCCGACGATTGCAGCGCCAGATTCTTCGACCGATCGCCCGCGGGCAGACGACGCTGGTGCTCGATGGCAGGGTGCGGTACCCGGGCGAAGGTGCGGGCGCACCGCGCGCGACGAGCAGAACCGACACAGGGGGCACGCTGATGCCGCACACCGTGCTGCAGGCCGACGACGCGTACTGGCGCCCGTCCAACCAGATGGGCGTCCTCAACACCGACCTGGGCCGCCAGCTGGGCGCCGAGCGGCTGGGCATGCGCCTGTGGCGCCTCATGCCGGGCCAGGCGTCCACGAAGCACCGCCACACGGTCACCGAGGAGCTGTACGTGGTGCTGGAGGGCACGGGCCGCATGCGGGTGGGCGACGAGCTGCTCACCCTGCCGGCGCGCTCGGCCGTGCGGGTGGACCCCGAGGAGACCCGCCAGGTGTTCAACGACACCACCGAGGACCAGCTCTGGCTCATCGCGGGTGCCCCGAACGAGGCGGCCAACACCCTGGAGATGACCGAGGAGCAGCTCGCCCATCTGTATCCGGACGGCCCCAAGGCGTTGCCCCCAGAGCTGGCGTAGCCAGGTCGGGGGATGCGGGATCGGGCTGCCAATTGGCAGCCCGCAACGATCGGACCCGCCAATGAGGCGGGTCCACGCCTCATGTCGAAGTCTCCGCCAGCCAGGAGGCCCGAGGGCCCAATGATTGGGGACGGTGCAGGGTGTGAGTCCCCCGAGCCACGGAGGGCGAGGTTCGACTCAGGACCAGGCAGCCCGCGAGGGCGCGGTGGTGACGGAAGACTCGCCGGACCCGCCATCCTGAACGACTCCGTGCGAGGTCAACCCTATGAAAAGCGGGGCTTCGAGGTCGGCTACGCCCGAGCGCGCCGCTCCAACTCCGCCCGGATGAACCCATCAAGGTCGCCGTCGAGTACCCCTTGGGCGTTGCCGACCCCGGAAGCCCGTCCTCAGGTCCTTCACCATCGTGTACGGGTGGATGACGTAGCTGCGGATCTGGCTGCCGAAGCCGATGGTCATGCTCTCCCCGCGGGCCCGGGCGGCCTCCTCCTCGCGGCGCTCCATCTCGCGCTGCACCAGCCGTGAGCGCAGCATGCTCATGGCCGTGGCGCGGTTCTGCATCTGCGAGCGCCTGTTCTGGCACTGCACCACGTGATGCCGGTGGGGAGGTGGGTGATGCGGATGGCTGACTCGGTCTTGTTGACGTGCTGGCCGCCGGCGCCGGAGCTGCGGTAGGTGTCCACCCGCAGGTCCTTCTCGTCCACCTCCACGTCCACGTCGTCGGACACCAGGGGGGCCACCTCGACGGCGGCGAACGAGGTCTGCCTGCGGTGCGCCGAGTCGAACGGCGACAGCCGCACCAGGCGGTGCACGCCGCGTTCGGCCGACAGCAGGCCGTAGGCCGACGCGCCGGACACGGTGAACGTGACGCTTTTGAGGCCGGCCTCGGTGCCCTCCTGGGCCTCCTTGATGTCGGCGGTGAGCCCGCGGGACTCCGCCCAGCGCAGGTACATGCGCAGCAGCATCTCCGCCCAGTCCTGCGCGTCGGTGCCGCCCTCCCCCGCGTTGATCGACACGATGGCGGCCCCGCCGTCGTGCTCACCGCTGAACAGGCGCGCCTCCTCCAGGCGCTCGAGCTGCTGCTCCACGCGGGTGATGCCGTCGGTGAGCTCACCCAGGAACCCGTCGTCGTCGGCCTCCTCACCCGCCCGGGCCACCTCGATGAGGTCCCCCAGGTCGGTGACCTCCTGGTCGAGGCCCGTGAACATCGCGTGCCGGTCGCGCAGCTGCGCATGCTCGGACGACACGCGGGAGGCCGCCTGGGGGTCGTCCCAGAACCCGGGCGCCTGCATGGCCTGCTCCAGCTCGTCCATGCGCGCCTGCACCTGCTGCGGGTCGATGTAGCCCCGCAGCACTTCGATGCGCTCCTTCAGCTTGCCGGCGCGGATCGCCAGCGCGTCCAGCTCGACGATCCCCACCTACGCGCTCGGCGATTCGGCGCCGTGGCACTTCTTGTACTTCTTGCCGGAGCCGCACCAGCAGGGGTCGTTGCGCCCGATGCGCTCCTCCTCGGAGACGATGCGCTGCTCCACCGGGGGAGCCACCTCATCGGGCTCGTCCAGGTCGGCTTCCTGCTCCATCACGATGCCGGCGGCCTGGTCGGCGTGGAAGCCGTGCACCGGCTCGTCCTCGTAGGTGTAGTCCACGTGCTGCGGCTGCGAGGACTCCAGCTCCGGCGAGGGGGTGGCCTCGATGTGGAACATGTACCGCACGAAGTCGTCGCGGATCAGCGACATCGTCTCGTCGAACATGCCGTGGCCCTCCAGCCGGTACTCCGACAGGGGGTCCTTCTGGGCCATCGCCCGCAGGTGGATGCCCTCGCGAAGGTAGTCCATCGAGTACAGGTGCTCGCGCCAGTGCACGTCCACCAGCTGCAGCAGCACGTAGCGCTCCCACTGGCGGATGTTCTCGGGGCCCAGCATCTGCTCCTGGCGGTCGTACGCGTCCATCGCGTCGTCCTCCAGGCGGTTGAGGAAGTCCTCGCGCGTGAACGGGTCGGCCGGGTTGTCCAGCGGCAGGTCACGCGGCCCGAACGACACCGGGTAGTAGGTGCGCAGGGTGGCGAACAGCGCCTCCAGGTCCCAGTCGGCGGGCAGCGTGTCGTCCACCGCGTGCTGGTCCACCTGCTCCACCAGCACCTCGGCGATCCAGTCGCGCGCCTGCTCGGCCAGGTCCTCGCCCTCCAGCACCCGGCGGCGCTCCTGGTAGATGACCTCGCGCTGCTTGTTGAGCACGTCGTCGTACTCCAGCACCCGCTTGCGGATGCCGAAGTTCATCTCCTCCACCTTCTTCTGCGCGCCCTCGATGGTCTTGGTGAGCATCTTGCTCTCGATGGGCAGGTCGTCGCCGGGACCGAGGCGGTCGAGGATCTTGTAGATGCGGTCGCCGGCGAACACGCGGATGAGGTCGTCCTCGGCCGACAGGTAGAACCGCGAGCGGCCGGGGTCGCCCTGACGCCCGGAGCGGCCGCGCAGCTGGTTGTCGATGCGGCGGCTCTCGTGGCGCTCGGTGCCGATGACGTACAGGCCGCCCAGGTCGGACACGCCCTCGCCCAGCTTGATGTCCACGCCGCGGCCGGCCATGTTGGTGGCGATGGTGACCGAGCCGCGCTGGCCGGCGTCCTTGATGATCTCGGCCTCGCGCTCGTGCTGCTTGGCGTTGAGCACGTTGTGCGGGATGCCCCGGCGGCGCAGATGCTGGGACAGCTCCTCGCTGATCTCCACGGAGATGGTGCCCACCAGCACCGGCTGGCCCCGCTCGTGCGCGTCGGCGATGTCGTTGGCCACCGCGTCGAACTTGGCGCCCTTGGTCTTGAAGATGAAGTCCTGCTCGTCGCGGCGCTGCGTGGGCCGGTGGGTGGGGACGCTCACCACGTCGGCGTTGTAGATCTTCGCGAACTCGTTGGCCTCGGTGGAGGCCGTGCCGGTCATGCCCGAGAGCTTCTCGTACATGCGGAAGTAGTTCTGGAGGGTGATGGTGGCCAGCGTCTGGTTCTCCTCGCGGATGCGCTGCCCCTCCTTGGCCTCGATGGCCTGGTGCAGGCCCTCCGAGTAGCGCCGCCCCTCCAGCACGCGGCCGGTGAACTCGTCCACGATGAGCACCTCGCCGTCGCGGACGATGTACTCCTTGTCGTTGGCGTACAGGGCGTGGGCCTTGAGGGCCTGGATGAGGTGGTTGACCAGCTGCCCGTTGACATCGAGGTAGAGGTTCTCGATGCCCAGGGCCCGCTCCACCTTGTCCACGCCGCTCTCGGTGGGGGCCACGGTGCGCTGCTTCTCGTCCACCTCGAAGTCCACGCCCTTGCGCAGCGTGGGGATGATGCGCGCGAACCGGTAGTAGGTGTCGGCGGCGGCCTCGGGGATGCCGCTGATGATCAGCGGGGTGCGGGCCTCGTCGATGAGGATGGAGTCCACCTCGTCCACGATGCAGAAGTAGTGGCCACGCTGGACGGTCTCCTCCAGCCGCACGGCCATGTTGTCGCGCAGGTAGTCGAAGCCGAACTCTGAGTTGGTGCCGTAGGTGACGTCGGCCGCGTACGCCTCACGCCGGGCCGCCGGCTCCATGGTGGCCTCGATGACCCCCACCCGCATGCCCAGCGCCGTGTACAGGGGCGACATCCACTCGGCGTCACGACCGGCCAGGTAGTCGTTCACCGTGACCACGTGCACACCGCGCCCCGCCAGGGCGTTGAGGTACACCGCGGGCACGCCGGCGAAGGTCTTGCCCTCACCGGTCTTCATCTCGGCGATCTTCCCGGAGTGCAGCACCTGGGCACCCACCAGCTGCACGTCGTAGAGGCGCATCCCCATGACCCGCTGGCCCAGCTCGCGCGTCAGCGCGAAGGCGTCGACCATGAGGTCGTCCAGCGGCTCGCCGTTGGCCCCGCGCTCCCGCTGCTGCACCGCCATGGCGCGCAGATCGTCATCGGAGCGGGCCTGCAGGTCGGCCTCCAGGGCGCCCACGCGCGCCACCACGTTCTGCATCTGCTTGATCGCCCGGCCCTCGCCGATGCGCAGGACCTTGTTGATCAGGTCGGTGGACATCCGTCCTCAGCTCGTCAAATAGGGGCGTCCGCGGGCAGCGCGCGCCCGTGAATGGGCATGCGGCGGCCCGCCTCAGAGAGGGAATCGTAGCAACGACCCCAACCCGGCCCGCGGGCCGGTGGGTGGCCGGCGCGGGGGCGGCCGCATGCGGTCGCCCCCACCCGGCCGATCGCGGGTCAGTCCGTGGGGACGATCAGCCCGAAGTCGCCGTCGCGCCGGCGGTACACCACGTGCACCCCGCCGCTGTCGGCGTCGCGGAACACATAGAAGTCGTGGTGCAGCATGTCCATGTGGAGGGTGGCCTCGTCCGTGGTCATGGGCTTGAGCTCGTGGCGCTTGGTCTTCACCACGCGGCCGGGCTCCACCTCGGCCTCGTGCGCCAGCTCGTCGAGGCCCACCGCCGACAGCGCCTCCACCTCGCGCTCATGCGGACCGCGGTGGCGGCGCCGCCGCTCGCGGTACCGCACCGCCTGGCGCTCCAACTTGCGCGCGGCGCGATCGATGGCGGTGTACATGTCCTCGGCGCTCTCGCGTACCGCAGCACCGATCCCTTCGCCCACCGTGATCTCCGCGATCTGCGGGCGCTCGATCTTGGGGTTGCGCTCCACCGACAGCTTCGCACTCCACCATCAGCGCCTCATCGCGCGGCGGCATCACCTTGCTGAGCCGCTCGAGCTTGCGCTCGGCGTGCTCCTGCAACGCCTCGGTGACCGGCATGTTCTTTCCCTTGACCTGAAGCTGCATCCTGTCCCTCCAACCACCAGGTGACATGGCCTCCTGATCCTACCGCCGCGGTGCGTCCCGCTCACGTGTGCACCGACATCGCGCGCGCCGCGGCGACCGCCCCCACGCGGTGGCAGCCGGCGTGCCGCATGGCCGCCGCGCAGGCCGCCAGGGTGGACCCGGTGGTGTGCACGTCGTCCACCAGCCACACGCACGGCGGCGGGGACACGCCGGCGGGCACATGGAAGGCGCCCGCGGCCCGCCGTTCGCGCTCCGACCGCGACGCGCCACGCTGCGGCGGGTCGTCGCGCGCCCGCTCCAGCATGCCGGGACGGTGCGTCAGGCCCCACAGGTCCGCCAGCCGCGCCGCCAGCAGGTCGCTCTGGTTGAAGCCGCGCTCGCGCCGGCGCCGGGCCGTGGCGGCACGGGGACCAAGGACGGCGCCGGGCGGGGGCGGCGGGCACGCGCCGCGATGAGCCGCGCCAGGGGTCGGCCAGGTCCGCGGCGGCCGTGGTCCTTAAGCGCGCACCAGCACCCCGTGACGCCGGCGTAGTCGCCGGCCTGATGAGCCCCCGCGAGTGCCCGGCGGCACTCCCGGCAGCGGTCACCGCCACCGCGTGCGGGGCATCGCGGTGCCGGCAACGCGGATGGGGATGGGCGTCGGCGCGCCCCAGGCACCCCGCGCACACCGGGGGTCCCGGCAGACGGCAGGCCGCGCACCGGCCCGGTGCCGCAGATCAGCCATCGCGCGTGCGCCCCGGCGTGCATGCCCCACCCTGCACGCCGAATGCCGTCCGAGGACGCGTTCACCGTGTCATCACGCACGTTGGACACGCACGGCACCGCCACGACGCATTTACAGTTTCCTGCAGCTCAGTGTCTCGGGGGACGCCGTCGCGGCTGTGAGAGGCCGACTCGCGCGCGCCCCGAGGCCCCCGCCCCCAGCCGCACGCCCTCCCCGCATCCGGCCGGCGCGGCGCGCGCGCTCATGCTCACCCCGCCTCCCGCGCAGTGTGTGTGTCCCCATCCCCAGAGCGTGGCGGTGGCGGACGCGCCACCCGCCGACGGCTGACCGCTGAGCTGCTCCCGGGACCGTGCGGTACATGTCCAGGCCCCTGGCGATGGGTGCTCGCTGCTGACCGGGCACGGCGGCGTGGCCTGCCGCGTGGTGGACGCCGCCGCCGTCCTGTGCCGTCCCTTCGACCCCAAGGCGGGGCTGCGGCTGAGGGTGAACACCGGGGGCGACGACACGGTGCGCTTCGCGCGCCCGTCCACCTCGAAGGGCGGCATCCTGGCGCCCACGGTGAACGCGGGCCCCGGCGCGGATGTGGTGGTGGCCGACGGCACCATCGAGGGGGGCCCGGGTGACGACGTGCTGCGGGCCCGCAGGCGGGTGCCGGCGGCGTTGTTCGGCGGCCCCGGGGACGACGTCCTGGCCGGCGCCATGGGCGACGACGCCCTGCTGGGCGGCGCCGGGAACGACCGGTTGGTGGACCTGCACGGGGTGAACGTGTTCCGGGGCGGCCCCGGGCAGGACACCGCGGTGATCGGCATCACACCAGCTCGGACACCGCAACCAGCAACGGCGACCACATCGCCGCCGGCGTGGACGTCATCGCCGGCGACGTGGAGCGCATCACGGCCCGCTGACGGCGCTCAGCCGGCGGCGGCGTCCACCGGCAGGCCGTCGGCGTCATCGGGGCGCACCCCGGCCAGCGACCGCTCGTACGGCGGGCGGTGCACCCCGTGCTCGGTGACGATCGCGGTGACCAGCCGGGCGGGCGTGCGGTCGAAGGCGGGGTTGGCCACCACGGTGCCGGCGGCCACGGCGGGCCGGCCCAGCAGGTGCAGGTCACGCACCTCCTCGGCGGCGCGCTCCTCCACCGGGATGTGGGCGGCCGACGGCACGCCGGGGTCGATGGTGGTGCTGGGCGCCGCCACGATGAACGGGATGCCGTGCTCCCGGGCCAGCACCGCCAGCCCGTAGGTGCCGATCTTGTTCACCACGTCCCCGTTGGCCGCGATGCGGTCGGCGCCCACCACCACGTGCGTGACGCCGCCCTGGGCCATGAAGGCCGCGGCCATGTTGTCGGCGATGAGCGTGTGCGGGATGCCGTCCTGCGCCAGCTCCCACGCGGTGAGGCGCGCGCCCTGAAGCAGCGGGCGGGTCTCGTCCACCAGCCCCCGCACGCTGGGGTCGGCGGCGTGGGCGGCGCGCACCACGCCCAGCGCGCTGCCGTAGCCACCGGTGGCGAGCGCCCCGGCGTTGCAGTGGGTGAGGATGCGGGCCCCGCGGTGCACCAGCGGCAGCGCGTGGCGCCCCATGGCCCGGCAGCGCGCCACCTCGGCCCGGTGCAGGCGCAGCGCGAACAGGCGCAGGTCGGCCGTGAGCGACTCGGTGGGGCCGGGGTGTGCCTCGGCGATGGCCCGCTGGCGGTCCACCGCCCACGCCAGGTTGACGGCGGTGGGCCGGGCCACCCGCAGCGCCGCCACGGCCTCCTCGATGGCGACACGGTGCGCCGCCGGGTCGTCGTGGTCGGCGTGCTGGGCCGCCAGCGCCACGCCCATGGCCCCCGCGATGCCGATGGCCGGGGCGCCCCGCACCACCATCCCACGGATGGCCTCGGCCACCTCCTGCCAGCTCCCGCAGGTGATGTGCACCACCTCACCGGGCAGGCGGGTCTGGTCGAGCATGCGCACCACGCCATCCCCCAGGTCGAGGATGTCGGTGGGCTGCAGCCCGTTCACGTGCCCCGCCGCCACGACGCCAGGTAGGCCCGCTGCTCGTCGGTGGTGACGTCGATGCGCACGCCCAGGGTGTCCAGCTTGAGCCGCGCGATCTCCTGGTCGATCTCGGCGGGCACGGGCAGCACGCCATGGGGCAGGCCCGCGCCGAACCGGGCGATGTGGGCCACCGCCAGGGCGTTGTTGGCGAAGCTCATGTCCATGACCGCGGCCGGGTGGCCCTCGGCCGCGCTGAGGTTGAGCAGCCGCCCCTCGGCCAGCAGGAACAGGGCCCGGCCGTCGGGCATGCGGAACTCCTGCACGTGGGGCCGCACGTCGCGCACCTCATCGGCCAGGGCGGCCAGGGCGGTGAGGTCGATCTCCACGTTGAAGTGGCCGGCGTTGGCCAGCACCGCGCCGTCGCGCATGACGCGCATGTGCCGCTCGCCGATCACGTTGACGTCGCCGGTGGCGGTGATGAACAGGTCACCCTGCTGGGCCGCCTCGTCCAGGGGCATCACCTGGAAGCCGTCCATCACGGCCTCCAGGGCGCGCAGCGGATCCACCTCGGTGACGATCACCGCGGCGCCCATGCCGCGCAGGCGGGCCGCCACGCCGCGCCCGCACCAGCCGTAGCCGGCCACCACGGCGCGGCGCCCCGCCACCAGCATGTTGGTGGCGCGCAGCAGGCCGTCCAGGGTGGACTGCCCGGTGCCGTAGCGGTTGTCGAACAGGTGCTTGGTGTCGGCGTCGTTGACGGCGATGATCGGGAACGCCAGGCCACCCGCGCGCTCCAGCGCCCGCAGCCGCAGCACCCCCGTGGTGGTCTCCTCGGTGCCGCCCACCACCCCGTCCAGGCCGTCGCGGCGCTCATGGTGCAGCACCCCCACCAGGTCGGCGCCGTCGTCCATGGTGATGTGGGGGGCCCGGTCGATGGCGGCATGGATGTGGCCGTAGTACGTTTCGCGGTCCTCGCCGCGGCGGGCCAGCACCGACAGGCCGTGGTCGGCCACCAGGGCGGCGGCCACGTCGTCCTGGGTGGACAGCGGGTTGCTGGCCACCAGCGTCACCTCGGCGCCCCCGGCGCGCAGCGTGCGCACCAGGTTGGCGGTCTCGGCGGTGACGTGCAGGGAGGCGGCGATGCGCACCCCCTCCAGGGGGCGCTGCTGCGCGAACCGCTCACGGATGGCCGCCAGCACCCGCATGTGCCGGTCGGCCCAGTCGATGCGCCGGGCGCCCAGGGGCGCCTGGGCCAGGTCGGCGACGTCGTGCCGGGTGCTCACGCGACCGGCGCGGCCGCCCGTCCGTAGCCGGTTTCGGCGAGACTGCCCTTCAACCGCTGAATCATCTCCACGGGGCCCGGGTCGACGCCGCGCAGCAGGCCCAGGTACAGCGAGGCGTAGTCGCCCAGCATCACCAGGTCCAGGGCCCGCCCCAGGGCGGTGTCGCCCTCGGCGGTGACCTCGATGACCCCGCCCACGTGCTGGGTGACCAGTTCCTGGGTCAGCTCGAAGCGGCGCTGCACCTGCCGGTGCTGGTGCGGGTCGCGCAGCAGCACCAGGCGCGAGGTCTGCGTCAGCGGACCCATGCCCTCGAAGCCGCAGATCTCGTTGTGGTCCACCTCGGGCAGCGCGCCCCAGTAGGCCGGCACCTTGGCGTTCTCGTTGAACTGGCCCTTCCAGCGCTGGGCCACCGCCGCGGTGGTCTCGGCGCCCCACACGATGGGCAGGTTGCCGTGGAGCAGCCCGGCGATGCGCTTCGCCATGTTGTCGGCGGTGGGCACGGAGGGCTCGTTCGCCCGGATGGCCCCGGCGATGCGGGCCCGGGCGTCGTCCAGGTCGGCGTCGGCCTGCGGGATCACGCCGAACCGGCTCAGCACCACCACCAGCGGCACCAGCAATCGCAGGATGGCGGCGCGGGGCTGCAGCCCGGGGGGCAGGTCGATCACCGGCACGCCCAGGTCGCGGTAGAAGCTGCCCAGCTTGCCGCCGCTGGTGATGGCCACACACAGGGCGTTGCGCTCGGTGGCCTGCATGGCGGCGGTGAGGGTCTCCTCGGTCTCACCGGAGTAGCTGGAGAGCACCACCAGCGTGTTCTCCCCCAGCCAACCGGGCACGTAGTAGTCGCGCAGCACCCCCACCGGCCGGCGCAGCCGCTCGCGCCAGGCCCCGGCCACCAGGTCGGCGGCGATGGCCGACCCGCCCATGCCGCAGATGGCCACGTTGTGCACCGCCTCGGCGGGCCACTGCAGGTCGGTCGCCTCCGCCCCCCGCCTGGCCTGGTCGAACGCGTCCAGCGAGTCGGCCATGCCGGCCAGCAGTCCCAGGGAGTCGCCGTCGGCGAGACCGGGGCCGTCGAGCTGGGGGTGGGTCATGCGGGGGCCTCCATTCCCGAGGGCACGCGTGCGCCCACGTCGACGCTGACGGGTCCGTCCAGTCGCGCCCCCGGGGAGATGTCCGCGTCGTCACCCACCACCACAAGCCCGGTGAGCGACGCCCCGGCCCCGACGCGCACCCCGCATCCTAGGACGCAGCCGGCCAGTCGTGCACCCGCGGCCACATGGGCGCCGTCACCCACCACGGCCCCCTCCACCACCGCGCCCTCCTCCACCACGCACCCGGCGCCCAGGCTGGCGCCACCGCCCACCACCGCACCGGGGGCCACCAGCGTGCCCGCGCCCAGGTAGGCATCGCCCGTGGGGCTGTCGGTGCGCACCCGGCCGGCCAGCACGTCGCGGTGCGCGTCCAGGTACGAGGACGGGGTGCCAATGTCGCGCCAGTACGCGTCGCTGGGGTGCCCGAACAGGCCCCCCTGCTCGGCCACCGCCGGGAAGATCTCGCGCTCGATGGAGCACGCGCGGCCGGTGGGGATGGACGCCACCACCTCGCGGCTCAGCAGGTAGGTGCCCGCGTTGATGCGGAAGGGCTCACCGGGGATGAGCTGGTCGGGTCCCGGCTTCTCCACGAACTCCAGCACCGAGCGGTCCTCGCGCAGGCGCACCAGGCCGTAGGCCGAGGGGTCCTCCACCGGCGTGAGGGCGATGGTGGCCCTGGCGCCCGAGGTGCGGTGGCCCTCGATCATGGCCGCCAGGTCCAGGTCGGTGAGCACGTCGCCGTTGAGCACCAGCACGTCATCGGTGCCCAGCAACTCCAGCGCGTTCACCACCGCGCCCGCCGTGCCCAGGGGCATGGGGTCCACCACGTAGCGCAGCTTCACCCCGATGCCGGCGCCGTCACCGAAGTGGGCCTCCAGCGCGTCGGGGCGGTAGCCGCACGAGAACACGATGTCCGTGACGCCGAAGCGACGCAGATGGTCCAGCTGGTGCGCCACGAACGGGCGGTCCACCAGCGGCATCATGGGCTTGGGACGCGTGGCGGTGAGGGGGCGCAGGCGGGTGCCCTCCCCGCCCACGAGGATGACCGCCTGCATGTGGTCAGTGACCCCCGTTGCCGTTGGACGACGCGATGCCGAGGCCCGGCAGCCGGCCGATGCCCTCGTAGGTGTAGCCCGCCACCGCCATCAGCTCCGGGTCGAGGGCGTTGCGCCCGTCGATCACCACCGGCCGGGCGAGGGTGCCCACCAGGCGGGGCCAGTCCAGCTCGGCGATCTGGCTCCACTCGGTCACCACCACCGCCGCGTCGGCGCCGGCCAGCGCCTCCTCCGGCGAGGGGGCGATCTCCACGCTGTGCATGTCGTCGAGCGAGCTCACCACGGGGTCCCAGGCCACCACGTTGGCACCCTCGGCGATGAGCCGGCCGGCCAGCACCAGGCTGGCGGCCTCGCGCATGTCGTCGGTGCCCGGTTTGAAGGCCAGGCCCAGCAGGGCGATCCGCAGGCCCCGCAGCTCGCCCAGGTGCTTCTTGAGCTTGCCGATGACCCGCCGCTTCTGCAGCTCGTTCACCTCGATGACGCTGGTGAGCAGCTGGAAGTGGTAGCCGGAGTTGCCCGCGAGCTGCTTCAGCGCCGACACGTCCTTGGGGAAGCAGGAGCCCCCGAAGCCGATGCCCGCCTTGAGGAACGCCCGGCCGATGCGCTGGTCCATGCCCATGCCCTCGGACACGACGGCCACGTCGGCGTCGACCTCCTCGCACACGTTGGCGATCTCGTTGATGAAGCTGATCTTGGTGGCCAGGAACGCGTTGGAGGCGTACTTGACCATCTCCGCCGTGGGCACGCTGGTGCGCAGGATGGGCGCGTGCAGCGGCTCGTACAGCGCGGCCACGCGGTCGGCGTGCTCCGGGTTCCAGGCGCCGATGACCACCCGGTCGGGGTTCATGAAGTCGTCGATCGCGTCGCCCTCTTTGAGGAACTCCGGGTTGCTGACGTACCCCACGTTGTGCAGCCCGCGGGCCTCCAGCACCTGGCGCACGCGCTTGCCCGTGCCCACCGGCACGGTGCTCTTCATCACCAGGATGTGGCGCGCGTCGGAGCCCAGGTTGGCCAGCTCGTCGATGAAGCCCATCACCCGCGACAGGTCGGCGTCGCCCGAGTAGGACGGCGGCGTGTCCACGGCCACGAACACGATGTCGCTGCGCTCCAGCAGCCGCTCCAGCGACAGGGTGTAGCTGAGCCGTTCGCTGCTGCGGACCATCAGGTCCTCCAGCCCGGGCTCGTAGATGGGCACCTGCCCGTCACCCAGCGCCTCCACCTTGCGGGCGTCGATGTCGCGGACGGTGACCTGGTGGCCGAGGGCCGCGAGGCACACGCCGGTGACCAGGCCCACGTACCCGGCACCGATGATCCCGACGCGCGCCGGGACGAAGGGCGGGGCCACCGCGGAGTGGCGGTGATGGGACTCGGTCACATCGGAGACGTCGGTCTGCTGCTCCACGGGGGCCTCCTCGGAGCGCGGGACGGTGGTCTGGACAGTATTGGTCATGAGCGTGAGGGTGGGTTGGGACCAGGGTCGGCACACGGCGCTTCCGGGCCGGTGCACGGGTTCGGCGAACCCGCGTTTACCTTGGCAGTTCGGGCACCGACGGACTCTCCCCATCGGTATAGAACCGGGGAAATGCCTGGGTCAGGTCCCGGTGCGGTGCCCCGCCACCGACCGCACGAAACGCACCAGCGTCTCCCGGTACCAGGTGAGGCTGTCGGTCACCACGTACTCCTCGGGCCCGTGGTGGCCGGCCCCGATGGGACCGAACTCCACGGCCGGCACGCCCACCTCCAGGAAGGGGATGGCGTCGGACGATCCGTCACGGCCCACGGCGCGGGAGGTGTCGCACACGGGGTGCACGCAGCCCAGCAGCGAGGACACCATGGGGTGATCGGCGGGAACGTCCGCTGCGGACTTCTCCAGCAGAACGTCAACCTCCACCTCAGGGTCAATCGCGCGGATCTGGTTGATGACCTCACGCATGTTCTGCCCGGGCAGCGTGCGGATGTCGACGAACACGTCGCAGAAGTCCGGCACGCTGTTGAGCGCCTCGCCGCCGCGGATGCGCCCCAGGTTGACCGAGGGGCCCGGGAACATGGGTGTGCTCTCGGCCATGAACGGCAGGTCGGAGATGCGCCGGTACACGTCGATGCCCCGCATCACGGCGTTCTGGCCCATCCACGGGGTGGATCCGTGGGCCGCCACGCCGGGCACGTGCAGGCACAGCAGCACCACGCCCTTGGCCTGCACGCCCACGTGCAGGTCGGTGGGTTCCCCGCAGATCACGAAGTCGGCCCGCAGGCCGTTGCGCACCAGCATCTCCGAGCAGTTGGCCCCCGGATCGGCGCGCTCCTCGTCGGGCACCACCAGCATCTCCAGGGTGACGTCCTCCACGCCCTCCCGGTTGAGCTGGGACACCGCGATCATCATGGCGGCCATGGCCGCCTTCATGTCGTAGGCCCCGCGTCCGTACAGGCGCCCGTCACGATGGACGGGGCGGAACTGCTCCGGATGTCCGGGCACCACGTCCACATGGGCGTTGAACAGGATGCGCCGCGGCCCCTCGCCCACGCGCGCGCTGACGCAGCGGCGCCCGTCGAGCGGGATCTCGCGGACGTTCACGCCCCGGCCGTCGAACCACCCCGCCACGAAGTCGATCGCGCGTTCCAGGCCCTCGTGTCGCGATGTGTCCATCGCGATGAGCGCCTCAGCCAGGTGCACCTCCTGCACCGCCGCAGCTTACAGATGCACGCCGGCAGCCCCGCGTCCAGGGCCGCGGGTGCGCCGCGAAACTCGTGCCGAAAGTTACGAGGTATGCGGTGCGCGCAGGCCCCGGATCGGCGTCCGTGAGGCGCCCGCACGCCGGCCGAGGGATCACCCGCGTGCATCGCACCGGCGGAAACGGCAGAATGTGCGATGGGCCCGGCATGATGGTGCCGAACTCGGAGTCCACCCTGGGCGGACGGACCCGCCTCCCCGGTGGGTGTGCGAAGAGGCCGTCCCATGGTGCCGGGCCTACCCGACCCCGGGCTCCGGGGCCCGCGTGCCGTCGATCTCCGGCACCGGGTGCAGCAGCCCCCAGGCCCCCGCGGCCACCAGCACCGCGGCGCACAGCGCCAGGCTGGCGTGGATGCCCACGCGTCCCGCCAGGGCCCCCGCCCCCATCGAGCCGATGGCGATGGGTCCCACCACCGACAGCTGGTAGAAGCCCAGCATGCGCCCCATCATGGAGTGGGGCGCGCGCAGCTGCACCGAGGTGTTCGTGGCGATGAACAGCCAGATCCAGAACGCCCCGCAGAACGCCATGGCCCCCAGTGCCAGCGGGAACACCGGCGCCGCGGCCACCCCGCACATCCCCACGCCGAAGATCAGCGTGGCCAGTGGCAGCGCCGTGCCCCGCCGGAGTCCCCGGCGCTGCAGCATGTCCAGCAGCCACGCGCCCAGCAGCGCCCCGCAGCCCATCGCCCCCAGCAGCATCCCGAGCCCGGAGGGACCGGCATGCAGGGCGTCGGCCACCACCGGCGCCAGCTCCTGGGTGGGCGCGGCGAAGGCCGCGAAGCCCATCATCCCCACCAGCAGGCGCCGGATGGCCGGGTCGTGCCAGGCCACGCGCAGGGCGGCGCCCAGCGGCACCGCGGTGGCGCCGGCCGCGGGTTCCCGCGGGCGCACCACCATCAGCACCAGCACCAGGGCCAGGAAGGAGGTGCTGTTCACGGTGAAGCACCATGTGGGGCCGGCCAGGTCGAACAGCGCCCCGCCCAGCGCGGGACCCACGAAACGGGCCATGTTGATGCCCGCCGCGTTGAGGGACACGGCCTGCGACAGCCGCTCGTGCGGCACCAGCGCGGGCACCATGGCCAGCATGGCCGGCAGACCCAGCGCGAACCCCACACCAAGTGCGAAGGTGAGCACGTAGATGCTCCACAGCCCCAGGTGCCCGGACCACGCCAGCAGGGCCATGGCGGCCGAGGCCGCCCCCTGCACCGCGAAGGTCCAGATGCCCACCAGCCGCCGCGGGAAGCGGTCGGCCAGCTGGCCGCCGGCCACCGACAGCACGAAGGCCGGCCCGCGCGCCACCAGGGCCAGCGCCCCCACCGCGGCGGGTGAGTGCGTGAGCTGCTGTACCAGCCACCCGGCCGCCACCACCTGCAGCCAGCTGCCGCAGTTGGAGATCAGCGAGGCCACCCAGAACCGCCGGAAGTCGGACACGCGCAGCACACCGGGGACGGCGAAGGGCACCATGCACGGCATCATGGCGACCCGATCTCACGTTTGGCCCCCTCGGCGCGTCTCCCCGGTACGCACCCACGCACCGGGAGACCCGAACTGACCCGCACCCCACACCCACCGTTCGAGCGCATCGTGGCCGCCCACGGCACGACGGTGATGCGCGTGTGCCGCGCCGTGGTGGGCGTCGATGACGCCGACGACGCCTGGTCGGAGACGTTCCTGGCGGCGCTGCGCGCCTATCCCGACCTGCCGGCCGGCACCAACATGGAGGCCTGGCTGGTGACGGTGGCGCACCGCCGGTCGCTGGACATGGTGCGCGCCCGCGCGCGCCGCCCCGTGCCCACCGCCCAGCCACCCGACGCGCCCGCCGACACGGACACCGCCACCCGCGAGGTGTGGGCGCTGGTGGCCCGGCTGCCGCCGGCACAGCGCCGCGCCGTGGCCTACCACCACCTGGCCGGGCTGTCGCACGCCGAGGTGGCGGGCGTGGTGGGCTGCAGCACCGACGCCGCCCGCCGGGCCTGCGCCGACGGCATGGCGGCACTGCGGGCCATGCTCGTCCCCGTCAACCCCACCCGGGAGGACATCCGATGACCGACACCGTTGTGGACCGGCTGCGGGGGTGGACCCCCGACCTGGACACCGCACGCACGCGCCTGCTGGAGGCCGCCCTGCGCGAGGGGGTCGTGGACGCCATGTACCGCACGGTGGACAGCCCGCTGGGGGCGCTGCTGGTGGGCGCCACCCCGGCCGGCCTGGTGCGCCTGGCGTTCGCCACGGAGGACCACGACGAGGTGCTGGAGGACCTGGCGCGCCGCCTGGGCACCCGCATCCTGCTGGCCCACGGGCGGCTGGACCCCGCAGCGCGCGAACTGGACGCGTACTTCGGCGGCGGGCTGCGCGAGTTCACCGTGCCGGTGGACCTGCGCCTGGCCACCGGGTTCCGGCGCGAGGTGCTGGACGAGCTGCGCGCGGTGCCCTACGGGGCCACGTGCAGCTACACGGCCCTGGCCGCGGCCGCGGGACGCCCGCGAGCCGTGCGCGCCGCGGGGTCGGCGTGCGCCACCAACCCCGTGCCCATCGTGGTGCCGTGCCACCGGGTGCTGCGCTCCGACGGCTCTCTGGGCGGCTACGCGGGCGGGCTGGACGTGAAGCGCCGGCTGCTGGACCTGGAGGCGGCCGCGTGAGCCTGGTGGAGGGGCCCGACGGCCTGTCGCGCCCCTCCTGGGCGGCCGGCGACCCCCTGCTGCGCGAGTACTACGACACCGAATGGGGCATGCCCGTGCGCGACGAGCGGGGCGTGTTCGAGCGCCTGTCGCTGGAGGCCTTCCAGTCGGGCCTGTCGTGGGCGCTGATCCTGCGCAAGCGCCCGGCGTTCCGCGCCGCGTTCCGCGACTTCCACGCGGACGCGGTGGCCGCGTTCGGCGCCGGGGACGTGGAGCGGTTGATGGCCGATGCCGGCATCGTGCGCAACCGCGCCAAGGTGCTGGCAACCATCGGCAACGCGCGCGCCACGGTGGCCCTGCGCGAGCACGGCGGGCTGGCCGAGCTGGTGTGGTCGCACCGCCCCCAGGTCACGCCCGCCCCGCGCACGCCGGCGGAGATCCCCACCACCTCGGCCGAGTCGCGCGCCCTGGCCAAGGCCCTGCGAGGGCACGGCTTCCGCTTCGTGGGCCCCACCACCATGTTCGCGCTGATGGAGGCCATCGGCGTGGTGGACACCCACCTGGTGGGGTCTCACCGCAGGGGCAGCTCCGGCATCTGGTCCTGAGCGGGCTCGGCGGTGGCCGCCGTGGCCGCCGCGGCCTGCGCGGGCGCCGCGTGGCCGTGGCCCATGTGCACGTGGTGCGCGAAGCCCTGGCGCACCATGGCCCCCCACTCCTGGCGGCCCTCGATGAAGTGCTTGAGGCCCCACAGCCGCCACGCCACCGTGAGCGGGTGGAACACGATCTGCTCGAACAGCGACAGGCCCGCCAGCCGCAGGCGGGCCGAAAACCCGGGGTACGAGCGGAACGCCAGGTCGTCGAAGATCAGCACCGCCACCGCCGCCGAGGCGGCCAGGGCGTATGCGGCACCGACGATCTTCAGCTCGTGCGGGTGGATCCAGCCGCCCAGGAGGCCCGCCACCAGCAGCAGCAGGCCCACGGCCTCCATCACCGGCGCCAGGGCCTCCACCATGAGGTAGTAGGGCATCGACAGCAGGCCCGCCGAGCGGTAGCGCGGGTTGAACAGCATGCGACGGTGCCGCACCAGCACGTCGCACAGGCCGCGGTACCAGCGGTTGCGCTGCCGGGCCAGGGTGCGCAGCGACTCGGGCGCCTCCGTCCACGCCACGGGGTCGGGGCTGAACAGCACGGGCACGGGCCGTTTGTTCTCGTAGCCCCGGCGCCGCAGGCGCACCACCAGCTCCATGTCCTCGCCAACCGACCCGTGCTCGTAGCCCCCGATCTCGGTGAGGGCGCTGCGCTGGAACACCCCGAAGGCGCCGCTGATCAGCAGGTTGCCACCCAGCGGGTTCCAGCCCAGCCGGCCCACCAGGAAGGCGCGCAGGTACTCCACCACCTGCGCGCCGGCCAGGAGCCCCCGGGGCACGCGGCTGGCCACCACCCGGCTGCCCTTCACCTGCGCGTCGTTGACCAGCCGCACGGTGCCGCCGGTGGCCACCATCTCCGGGTTGGCGATGAACGGTGCCACCAGGTGCTGCAACGAGTCGTGGTCCACAAGGGTGTCGGCGTCGATGGCGCACACCAGCTGCCCGTCCGCGATGTTGAGCGCGCAGTTGAGCGCGTCGGCCTTGCCGCCGTTGCGCTTGTCCACCACCACCAGGCGCGCCTCCCGCGCCGACCGGTACATCCCGATGACCTCGGCGTGGCTCACCAGCGGCTCGTACGCCGGATGCACCGCGGACATGGCGAAGTGGTCCAGCAGCGCCTGCAGCGTGCGGTCCTTGGAGCCGTCGTTGACCACCACCACCTCGAGGTTGGGGTAGCTGAGGCTCAGCACGGCCGTGACCGACCCCACGATGCTGGCCTCCTCCCCGTAGGCGGGCATCAGCACCGACACCCGCGGCGCCAGGTGCGAGCGCACGGCCCCGCGCCACTGGCGGTAGCGGTCCAGGCCACGGGTGCGGCGCAGCTCGAAGGCGGCGGACAGGAACAGCGCGCCCTGCGCGGCGAGGCTGCCCAGCACCACCACGCTAACCAGCATGGGCACCAGAGCTTTGGCCACCCCCAGCCAGTGACTCATCGCGTGCCCGTCCGCAGCGCCAGGTCCTCGCCGAAGGCCAGCAGTCGCTCGGGGGTGAGCGCCCGGGCGCCGCGGCCGGAGGTGGCCAGCTGGTCCAGCATCTGCCGGGCGATCTCGGCGGCGTCCGTGGAGTGCGAGCGCATGGCCGCGCGCAGCACCATCCACCCGGAGGGGCCCAGCTCGGCCAGGCCGGTGGCCGCGGCGCGGCGCACGTCCCACGCGGGGTCGCCCAGCAGCACGCCCAGGCGCCCCGCCAGCTCCACCGCGCCGGTGGTGCCCACCCCGGTTGCCGCGGCGGCGCGCACGCGCGGCTCCTCATCGTTGAGCAGGCCGGTCAGCACGGGGGCCGCGCGGGGGCTGCGCATGGCGCCCAGGGCCTCGGCCACCAGCGCCCGCCGGGCGGGATCGGCCGACACCGCGTGCTCGCCCACCGCCGGCACCAGCCGCGGGTCGGGTAGGCTGGCGGCCACGGCCAGCAGCGCCGGCACCACGATGTCGGCCCGGTCCTTGGAGGCCAGCTCGCGGATGACGTGCGGCACCACGCGCTCGTCGGCCGCCAGCACGGCGCGCTGGGCCGCGGCGCGGACCATGGGGGACGGGTCGCGCAGGAGGCCGGTCACCAGCTCGGCGTCCTCGGCCACCTCGTCCGCCTGCATGCCCTCCAGCGCCCGCGCGCGCACCACCGGGTGCGGGTCGGCCAGGGCCTGACGGCGCAGCGCGTCGCCCGGCGGCAGCAGCTGGCACAGCTGCGCGCCCTGGGCGCGCCTGCGCCACGGCATCCCCCTGCGCAGCCGGCGGGTGACGGTGGACCGCATCCCCACCGCGATCACCAGGCGGTTGAGGCGGTCGCGCGACTCGCCGCCCACGTCGCTGGTGAGCGACTGCAGGCTGCGGATGAGCAGGCCGCGCGGCATCCCCGACAGCTCGCGCACCGCCTCCTCGGCATCGGTCTCGGTGCCGAACATCACCCGCGACAGCAGCACCGCCGCGGCCCGGAACCGGCGCCGGCGGGCGCGCCACACCAGGTCGTGCACCTGACCGATCAGCACGAACAGGACCAGCGTGCCGGCCAGCACCCCGAGGCTGATGGGGAGCATGCAGCCGCCCGTGGACGAGAGCAGGCCCATCGGCGCCCGCTATGCGTCCAGGAGCCGGCGGAGCCGGTTGACGAACACCACCGACTGGAAGGGCTTGCTGATGATCTCGGCGGCGCCCAGCTCGAAGGCCGTGCGCACGTCGCTCTCGCGGGTCTGACCCGCCATCATCATCACCCGGAAGCGGTTCATCAGGCCGGTTTCGCGCAGCCGCCGCAGCAGTTGCAGGCCGCTGAGGCCGGGCACGTCGAACTCCAGCACGATGGTGCGCGGCAGGCCGCGGCGCTCGTGCACCAGCCAGTCCAGCGCATCCACGCCGTCGTGCATTGCCATGCCGCTGATGCCCCGCTCGCGCAGCTGGCTGATCAGCACCTCGGTGAGCGCCTCGTCGGCCGCCACGATGAGCACCTCCACGGTGCCGTCGGCCTCGCGCATCCAGTCGGCGCCCACCGACACGGGTCCCGAGGCCTCGTGGGCACGGGTCACCGACGCCTCGGCGACGCGCAGCAGCTCGTCCACCGACCGCCCGTCGAACGGGAACTCGGCCACCCCGGCCCGGGCGCCGGCCGTTCCCAGGCGCGACCCCTGGATCACCACCTCCAGGCGGCGGATGGCGGTGCGACGGTTGACCCCCTGCAGGGCCACCACCTGCCGGCGGGCGTCCAGGCGGGTCACCACGTCCTCGGTGCGGAACTCGGTGGCCAGCTCGTCCTGGATGGCGTCCAGCACCCGCGGGTCGGCGCCGGCCGGCAGCGTGATCATGGCCAGCGAGCTGGCGCGGTCGTCCCGCTGCGCGGCCTCCAGGAGGCGCTCCAGGAACAGGCGGCCACCCGACCAGGGAAGCACCCGCCGTCCCTGCGACGGGTCCGGCGGCGCCCCGTGGGTGCGTCCCAGCATGCCCCGCAGCTGGCTGAGCAGCTCGGACACGTCGCCGTCGGCGTCCACCAGGGCGTCGGCGCCCAGCCGGAACAGCTCCCCGCGGCGCGCGCGGGCGATCTCGGAGTCCAGCACCACCACGATGCAGTCGCGCGTGTCCGGGTCGGCCCGCACCACCTGCAGCAGGGCGGTGACGGCACGCGTGCTGACGTCATGTCCCACCACGACGGTGTCGATGGTGCCCGCGCGCACCAGGGGCGCCACGTCGCCGGGCGCGGCCAGGTCGGTCACGTGCACCCCGCGCTCCCGCAGGGCCGGTCCCAGGGGGCTCTCGCCGCAGCCCAGGAGCCCCACGGCGGGCCGCAGCGTGCTGCGCCGGATGGCGCGTCGCAGCTCCATGCCCACCAGGGCCGGGTCGGCGGGCGCCCCCACCACCGTGTCGGCCAGGCGGCGCAGGTCGAGCCGGCCGCCGTCGTGCAGGCCCTCCACCACCGCCAGCAGCGGCGTGCGCGGGTGCCGCTCGCGCAGCAGCCGCAGCTGGGGGGCACACGCGTCCGCGTCGCCCACCACGGCGATGGCGGTTGGGGGGTCCTCCTCATGCACGGCCACACCGCCAAGGCCGTGGTGCTCGGTGCGGAGCCCCTGCACCACGCAGTTCCACAGCAGCGCGTCCACGTCCGACGTGGCCGTGCCGTACACCGCCACCAGCGGCGCATCGCGCACCGCCGGCGCCAGGGCCACCGGCACCGTGCTCATGGCCGACCGCACGTCCTCGGCCAGCGCGGCCACGCGCACCGCCTGGGCCGGGCCCGCGTTGGGCGTGTGCAGGGCGTCCGCCATCTGGCGCACGAACGTGGCGCCCGCCCCGATGCCCAGGTGCGACAGCCACTCCGACAGGGCCCGCGCGTGATCCTCGGCCGTGGCCAGCAATGCGGGCGTGAGGGGCGCGTCGAACAGGCGGGTGGCGGCCCCCTCCACCTCGGCCAGGGTCACCTCGACGCGCGCGCGGATGCGCGCCCACACCTCATCGGGCAGGGCAAGCGTGGTCGCCGGGAGGTCATCCGCATGGATGCCCGGAGGTGGCGGGGAGGCCGACATCACTCGTAATGTCGGCGCGCAGGGGGCCCGCCGTGAGAAAGGGTCCATTTCGACGGGGGTTCCGCATGCGCGATCGGTACGACGTGGTGGTGGTCGGTGGCGGGCACAACGGGCTGGTGGCCGCCGCCTACCTGGCCCGCGCCGGGCGCACCGTGCTGGTGTGCGAGGCCGGAGCGCAGGTGGGTGGCGCCGCGGTGAGCGCACGCGTGTTCCCCGGGGTGGACGCCCGCCTGTCGCGGTACGCCTACCTGGTGAGCCTGATGCCGGAGCGCATCATCCGCGAGCTGGACCTGGGCGTGCCCCTGCTGCCGCGGCCCGTGGCCTCCTGCACACCCACCGAGGCGCCGTCGGCCCTGCTGGTGCGCAACGACGACGAGGCGGCCACGGCGGGCTCGTTCCGGGCCCTCACCGGCGGCGACGCGGAGTTCGGCGGATGGAACCGGCTGGGGCACCTCACGCGACGCGTCGCCGAGGCGGTGTTCCCCACGCTCCTGGACCCGCTGATCTCCCGCGCGGCGATGCGCGCGCGGGTGGCCGACGACGCGGCGTGGGAGGCGCTGTTCGAGCGGCCCCTGGGCGAGCTGATCGAGGACACCCTGGCCCACGACCTGGTGCGGGGCGTGGCCCTGACGGACGGGCTCATCGGCACGCTCACCCACGCCCACGCCGGGGACCTGGCCCAGAACCGATGCTTCCTGTACCACGTCATCGGCGGGTGCACCGGCCTGTGGCGCGTGCCCGCCGGCGGGATGGGCGCCCTGACGGGCGCCATCGCCGACCGCGCCCGCACCTGCGGCGCCGAGATCCGCACCGGCGCACGTGTGACGGCCATCCACGGTGACGACGGCGGCGCGCAGGTGGTGGTGGACGGGCTGGGCACCGTGGGCGCCGGGCACGTGCTGGCGGGCGTGGCCCCCGCGGTGCTGCACCGGCTGATGGGCGAATCACCGGCGGAGGCCCCGGTGGGCGCCCAGCTGAAGGTCAACATGGTGCTGTCCCGGCTGCCCCGGCTGCGGTGCGGGGTGGACCCGCGTGACGCCTTCGCGGGCACCCTGCACGTGGACGAGGGCTACGCCCAGCTGGACACCGCGCACCGCCAGGCGGTGGAGGGCCGCCTGCCCGCACGGCCGGCCTTCGAGGTGTACTGCCACAGCCTCACCGACCCCACCATCCTGGCCCCCGCGCTGGCGGCGCGGGGCGTGCACACCCTCACCCTGTTCGGCCTGCACATGCCGCCGGCGTGCTTCGCCGGCGACCACGACGCCGCCCGCGACGAGGCGGTGCGCCGGTGCATGGCGGGCCTGGACGCGCATCTGGAGGAGCCCATCGCCGACTGTCTGCTGGCCGACGCCGACGGGCGGCCCTGTATCGAGGCCCACACCCCGCAGGACCTGGAGGCCGAGCTGGACATGCCCGGCGGCCACATCTTCCACCGGGACCTGAGCTGGCCGTTCACCGATGATGAGGCCGCGGTTGGGACCTGGGGCGTCGAGACCAGGTGGTCGCGGGTGCTGCTGTGCGGCGCCGGGGCGGTGCGCGGCGGCGGTGTCAGCGGCGTGCCGGGCCGCAACGCCGCCATGGCGGTGCTGGGCGCGGGCGCACCTGGATGAGCCCAGGGAGCCACCGAAACCTCCCCGGAGGTCGGTGGTGCATCGCCCGATCGTGGATGTACCGTGCGCACATGATCCGACCCACACGCATGGCACGCTGCCCCAGGTCCCCCCGCCGCGGCGCCATGTGGGCCACGGCGCTCATGGTGGTGGGCCTCTCGACGATCCCGGCCGCCGCACAGGGTGCATCTGGACCCGTGCGGGGCATCCGCGTGGTGGCCACCGCGAATCAGAACGAGCTGGTGACCGTTGTGGTGCGCTTCACGGCCACCGCGCCGTCCAAGCGCCTGCCGGTGGTGTTGCAGGTGGCCCGGGGACGGACGTGGCACAAGCTGGTGCGCACCAGCGTGGGGCCGTCGGCGCCGGGCATCACGGTGCGTCTCACCAAGGCGGGCCGCAACCGCCTGCGGCTGGTGTATGGCACCCGCCTGCGACGTCACACCGCGGGAGTCCCGGTGCGGGTGGTGCGCCCCTGGTTCACCCGTGTGCTGGCCGGCGGCCGGCCGCAATACGCCGTGGTGGACGACGCCAACGTGCTCTGGGTGGTCAGTACCCCGGCGGTGGGGTTGTCCTGGGAGCTGCGCGCACTCAACGGGTCGACGGGCCGCCGGCTGGCCGGCCCCGTGCAGCTGAGCGATGCCACACCGCCGGCGCTGGTCACCGCCGGCGGCAGCGCCTGGCTGGTGCGCGGCGGATCGGCGCTGCGCCTGGACCGCACCGTCCCCGGGCTCACCGTGCCCGGCGCCACGCTGCGGGCGAACATCTACGGCTGCCAGGACACCTGCACCCCGGATGCGGTGCTGGTGCCCGATCGCGGGTCGCTGCCGCTGGCCACCGGCCTGGGGTTGACCGCCACCGGCCCGGACGGGCACGTGTGGGCCCTGAACCCCAGCGGGATCTACGACCCGGCGGCCACGGCCACCGTGCGCGAATTCCCCGCCGCGGAAACGGGTCCCGGCACCGACCACGGTTCCATCGGAGTGATCCGTTCCGAGAGCGCCCGGTCGGCAATCGCCGCGGTGACCGGCGGCGTCTGGGTGCTGAACGTGGACGGCGTGGTGTGGTGGGTGCCCAGCGGCACGGGGGCACCCGAGGCGCGGGATGGCGGCTACCTCCTGGCCATCAGGGGTGAACGGGCCTGGGCGCTGGACACCGACGCGCTGGTTCCGCTGCGCACCAGCGGGGACGAGCCCGACCCCATCCAGCTGGCGCCCATCAACCTGGACGTGGCATCGGTGAGGGCGCAGTCGCTGGCGGTGGGCAGCTCGGTGGCGTGGCTGACGGACTCGGTGCACGGCACGCTCGTGCGGGTTCCACTGAGCGGAGCGCACGCCAGGTAGACCCTTGCGGCGGTCGGCGGCGTCCGCCGGCCGGCCGCAACCCGTTTCGCCGAAACCAGCGGCGATTCGTCCACGCCGACGGAAATGGCCTCAAGCACCGTCGCACGCGGTCGATGCGCCAGCCATGACGCCGATCAACATGCCGCCCCCCGACGCGGGTGGCCACACCGCCGTGCCCGAGAACCAGTGCCCGTCCGGCCTGGACGTGGGCGAGTGGAAGCGCCTGCTGGGCATCGACGACGCCGTGCTGGCGTCACTGCACACGGCGCAGCAACTGCTGCAGCGCAACACCGGCCGCATGGCCGACCTGTTCCGCGAGCGGGCCGCCGCCGCGCTGCACGACCGGGGTGAATGGGACGTGGAGGGGCTCATCGCCCACACCACCCAGCGCATCCCGGAGTACGTGCGCAGCCTGGCGCAGGGGTACATCGACGAGGACTACACGGCCTCCCGCCGGCAGATCGCCGAGGAGTACCACATCGGCAACGAGCCCTTCGCCCTGTTCGGGGCGCTGCGGCTGTCCATCCGCGACGTGTGGGCCGACACGGTGCTGGAGCACGCCGGCGACCCGGACGTGCCGTCGTCGCTCATCCGCGACCTGGACCGGGTGCTGTCGCTGGACCTCGGGATCTTCACCACCTACCTCATCGAGCGCCTGCGCCGCAGCGGGCTGCAGGAGTCCAACCTCAAGGTGGCGCGGGACACCGCGGCGCTGGTGGTGGAGGAGCACGCCGACCTGGGCACGGCCCTGGACCGCGTGGTGGACGCCGCGCGCACGTCGCTTGCGGCCGCCCGGGCCACGATCTACCTCATCGGCGACGACCAGGCCGTGGCCGCCGCGCACACCACCGAGTCGGACCCCACCACCCGGGCGTACCTGCACTCGGCGGTGGGGCGCTCCCGCGAGCGCATGCCGGTGTGGGACCTGCTGATGGAGAGCCCGGACACCCTGGTGGCGGTGCCGGACGTGCAGCGAAGCGTCCTGCCCGAGCGCGTGCGCGCCTCGCTGGCCGCGGGAGCCTTCGTGGGCGTGCGGCTTGAGCAGACGCTGGACGGCCCCGCCGACGGGTCCCGCCGCCTGCTGGGCGGGATGTTCCTCAGCTGGCGCGAGCCGCGCCGCTTCACCACCGAGGACCGGCTCAACGCCCAGCACCTCGCCTCGCTGGCCGCGCTGGCGATCACGCGTGTGCGGATGCAGGCCGAGCACCACAAGCTGGAGCTGGAGCTGCGCCAGTCGCAGAAGCTGGAGGCCATCGGGCAGCTGGCGGCCGGTGTGGCGCACGAGATCCACACGCCGATCCAGTTCGTGGGCGACAACGTGTACTTCCTGTCCACGGCGTTCGACCAGCTCCAGGGCCTCCTGGAGCAGTACCGCGCGGTGGTGCAGACCGCCGCCACGGGTGCGGCGATCCCCGCGGAGATGACGGCGGCCATCATCGAGGCCGAGGAGACGATGGACCTCGACCGGCTGCTGGACCGCATCCCGCGCGCACTCAGCCGCACCGCCACCGGCGCCGACCGCGTGGGCGAGATCGTGAAGGCGCTCAAGGCCTTCGCGCACCCCACCCAGCACGAGCAGTCGGCCGCCGACGTCAACCAGGCGATCCTCACCACGCTCACCGTGGCCCGCAACGAGGTCAAATACGTGGCAGACGTGGAGACCGACCTGGGTGAGATCCCGCCCGTGGTGTGCCACATCGGGGACGTCAACCAGGTGATCCTCAACCTGGTGGTGAACGCCGCCCATGCCATCGGCGACGCCGTCGAGGCCGGCGCCATGGAGCGGGGGGTGATCCGCGTGACCACCCGGCAGGAGGACGAGACCGTCCTGATCGAGGTGGCAGACAACGGTCCCGGGATCCCGCCGGACATCCTGCAGCGTATCTGGGAGCCGTTCTTCACCACCAAGGGCGTGGGGCGCGGCAGCGGACAGGGCCTGGCCATCGCCCGGTCCATCGTGATGGACAAGCACGCGGGCACCCTGGACGTCACCACCGAGCCGGGCACCGGCACCACCTTCCATGTGCGGCTGCCCGTCCGCGGCGCCAACCGGAAGGCGGCGTCATGACCAGGATGTTGTTCGTGGACGACGACGAAATGCTGCTGGAGAGCCTGGAGGACGCCCTCTGGAGCCGGCGCGCGAAGTGGGACATGGTGTTCGTGCCCAGCGGCCGCCAGGCCCTGGAGGAATGCGAGCGCACCGCGTTCGACGTGGTGGTGACCGACTTCCGGATGCCCGGAATGGACGGCGCCGCGCTGCTGTCGGCCATCAGGGAGCGGTACCCCGGCATGGCCCGCATCGTGCTGTCCGGCCAGACCGACGAGAACTCCAACGGGCGGCTGGTGCACCTGGCGCACCAGCTCCTCGCCAAGCCCACGCGCCCCGAGGTGCTGGTGGAGGTGCTGGAGCGCACGTGCAGCCTTCGCGAGCTGCTGATGGACGAGACGCTGCTGGGCCTGGTGGGCGCCGTGGGGCAGGTGCCCATCGCCCCGGTCATCCTGAGCCGGCTGGAACAGCTGCTGGACCGCCCCACCACGTCGGTGGCCGAGGTGGCCGAGCTCATCGAGCGCGACCCGGGGATGAGCGCCAAGATCCTGCAGCTGGTCAACTCGGCGTTCTTCGGGTTGCCGCGCGCCATCACCGAGCTGACCGCGGCCGTGTCGTACCTGGGCACCAGCACCCTGCGCGGGCTGGTGGTGAGCTTCTCGGTGATGAACGGCGACCTGGGTGCCGACGGCGACGCCCTGATGGCCGAGGTGCAGCGCAGCGGGGTGGCGGTGGCCGCGGTGGCCCGCGCCATCTGCGGCCGGCTGTCGCTGGGCTTCGGCGCGGAGGCCTTCGTGGCCGGGCTGGTGCACGACGTGGGCCGCATGGTGCTGGCCGGGCTGCCGGGCAACCGCTACGACGAGGTGCTGCGGGAGTGCGCGGCGGGCAGCTCGCTGTGCGACGCCGAGCGCCGGGTGCTCGGCGCCACGCACGCCGAGGTGGGCGGGTACCTGCTGGGCCTGTGGGGGCTCCCCCTCGGGGTGGTGGAGGCCGTGGTGCACCACCACGACCCCCGCGCCGTGGCGAGCGCCGACATCACCACCGCCGACGTGGTGCACCTGGCCAAGGCGCTTGTGGCCCTGTGCCCGGGCGACGCGGCGGACAGCACCCCCGAGGCGTCGCCCGTTGACCGTGAGCACCTGCGCGAACGGGGCCTGGAGGACCTGCTGGACACCTGGTGGGACACCCACGACACCACCACGGGACGGGGGATGGCCGCGTGAGCACCGTCTCCCCCAGCCCCGCGGCACGCCGGGGGGCCGCGCGGCGGGAACGCCCGCGCGTGCTGATGGTGGACGACGAGATCGCCATCCTGGAGGGGTTCGAGCTGAACCTCTCGCGCACCGTGGACGTGACCTGCGCGGGCAGCGGGGCCGAGGCCCTGCGGATCATCGCCGACGGTCCCCCGTTCGCCGTGATCACCTCCGACATGCGCATGCCCGGCATGGACGGGGCCACGTTCCTGGCGCAGGCGCGGCAGGCCGCTCCCGATGCGGTGCGGATGCTGCTGACCGGCCAGACCGACCTCGACTCGGCCATCGCGGCGATGAACACCGGGGGGATCTTCCGGTTCCTCACCAAGCCCTGCCCGCACCCCATCCTGATGGCCGCGCTGGAGGACGCGCTGGAACAGCACCGGCTCATCCTGGCCGAACGGGTGCTGCTGCGGGAGACGCTGCCGGCCACGGTGCGGGTGCTCACCCACGCCCTGGGGGCACCGGCACGGGGCGACGCCCTGCGGCAGCGGGTGCTGGAGCTGTGCCACGCCACGGGCCGCGACCCCTGGCGGGCCGAGCTGGCCGCCATGTTCTGCGAGATCGGCTGCGTGTTCCTGCCGCCTCAGCTGGCCGGCAACCACTTCCGCCACCACCCGCTGAACGCCCAGGAGCAGGCGCAGGTTGACCGTCTGCCCGTGCTGGCCGACGAGCTGCTGGCGCACATCCCGCGCCTGGACGGCGTGCGCGACGTGCTGCGCCTGCTGGGCTCCGCCGCCCCCACGGCGCCGTGGGAGGCGCGGGCCCTGCGCGTGCTCCGGGAGCTGGAGCGGCTGGAGGGACGCGGGTTCGACCACGACACGGCGCTGGCGCAGCTGGCCGGCTGCCCCGGGGAATACGACGCCGAGATCGTCGCCGCCGTCCGCGCCATGCACGGCGGCGCGGGCCTCACGCCACCGCCCGCCGCCGAGGACCCCTCCAAGTGCGTGTTCACGCCACTGGCGGACATCCGCGCGGGCGCGCGGACCGCGGCGGACATCCTTGACCGCATGGGCCGCATGCTGGTGGAGGCCGACCGCGAGCTCACGCCCACGCTGCTGGACCAGCTGCGGGTGCTGGCCGAACACGACGCGCTGAAGGACCCCGCCCGCATCGCGGTGGCGCCCGTCTGACGACGCGGCGGGTGCGGCGTTCCAGGTCGGACGGTGCCGTGCCGATGTGGGAGTGGTGAGATCACTCCTGCTGGCCCTGATGATCCTGGTCGCCACCGCCTGCGCCCCTGCTCTGGGCGCACCGGACCCGGTGCGCGGACGCCTGGCCGCCGGCATGAGCAACACCTGCGCGGTGAAGGCCGACGGCACCCCCGTCTGCTGGGGTGACAACGGCCACGGGCAGACCGCGGTGCCCGCCGGCACCGGCACGGTCCGGCAGATCACCGTGGGCTGGGCCACCGCCTGCGCGGTGAAGGCCGACGGCATCCCCGTCTGCTGGGGTGCCAACGCCGACGGCCAGGCGTCTGTACCGGCCGGCATCGGCCCTGTCCGGCAGATCGTCACCGGCAGCTCCCACACCTGCGCGATCAAAGCCGATGGCACACCGGTCTGCTGGGGGTACAACCATTCCGGACAGACCTCGGTGCCAGACGGGATCGGCCCGGTCACCCAGATCGTCGTGGGCGAGAGCCACACGTGCGCGATCACGGCCGGCGGCACCCCGGTCTGCTGGGGCTTGGCCGCCGGGCCCACCGCGCCGCCGGGCGGCATCGGCACGGTCACCCAGCTCACCGCCGGCTGGAGCCACACCTGCGCCATCAGGGCCGACGGCACACCCATCTGCTGGGGGAACAACTTCTACGGGCAGCTCCCCGTCCCGGACGACGTCGGCACGGTCACCCAGATCACGGCGGGCTGGTTCCACACCTGCGCCATCAGGGCCGACGGCACACCCACCTGTTGGGGCGACAACGCCTACGGGCAGCGCGCGGTGCCCGCCGGCATCGGTGTGGTCACCCGGATCACCGCGGGCTGGTTCCACACCTGCGCGGTCAAGGCCGACGGCACCGTCATCTGCTGGGGCCTCAACGACAGCGGACAGTCCGCGGTGCCCACCGGCACCGGGGCCATCGGCGCGCTGCGGCTGGCCGCCGGCGGGTTGCACACCTGCGCGGTGAAGGCCGACGGCACCCCCTCCTGCTGGGGCGAGAACGCCGACGGGCAGCGGACGGTGCCCGCCGCCCTCACCAGGGCCACCGGCATCGCGGCGGGATTCCTGCACAGCTGCGCGGTGAAGGCCGACCGCACACCCCTGTGCTGGGGCGACGACGGGCACGGGCAGGCGTCCGTTCCGGTGGACGCCGGGACGGTCACCGGGGTCAGCGCCGGCCAGAACCTGTCCTGCGCCGTGCGCACCGATGGCACGCCGGTGTGCTGGGGCGACAACACCCATGGCCAGCTCGTCATCCCGGGTGGCATCGGCACCGTGGCACAGATCAGCGCCGGCACCGGACACGCCTGCGCGGTGCGCACCGACGGCACACCGGTGTGCTGGGGCGACGACACCTCTGGACAGGCCGCGGTCCCCGCCGACATCGGGACGGTCACACAGGTCAGCGCCGGCTTCGACCACACCTGCGCGGTGAAGACCGATGGCACCGCGGTGTGCTGGGGCGGCAACGGCGTGGGGCAGACCTCGGTGCCGGCCGACCTCGGCCGGGTGGTGGACATCTCCGCCGGCGTCCTCAACACCTGCGCGGTGACCGCCGTCGGCACCCCGGTGTGCTGGGGACTGGACCAGGCGGGGCAGACCTCCGTGCCGGCCGGCCTCGGGCCCGTCACCGGGGTCACCACCGGCTACGTCCACACCTGCGCCGTGCGGGTCGATGGGATCCCCGCCTGCTGGGGCGGCAACAGCTCCGGTCAGGCCCACGCGGTCATCACCAGCGCACCGTGGAACGGCGCCATCGGCGCCGGCCCGGTGAACCGCCCGATCACCATCGCCTCAGGGGCGGGATACGCGCTCACCGCCGGGTCCCTGCCCACCGGCCTCAACCTGGACCCCGCCAGCGGGGTGATCAGCGGCACGCCCACCACGGAGGGCACCTTCACCGGCACCCTGCGGGCCTCCAGCCAGGACTTCCCACCCCACGCCGACCAAGCGTTCACCGTGACCGTGGACATGACGCCACCCACCACCACCGACGACGTCCCCTCCAGCTGGCGCGCGGCACCGGTGCTCATCTCCCTCGATGCCACCGACGCCGGTGGTGCCGACGTGGCCGCCACCACCTACGAGGTCATCGCCGCCGACGGCACCCCCGGCGCCACGCGGACCTACGACGCCACGAATCGGCCGGCCCTGGCCGACGGCGAACGGCTGAGATACCGGTCGACGGACACCGCGGGCAACACCGAGGCCGACCACACCAGCCAGCCCGCCATGGTCGACACCAGCACCTCCGCCGTGACCGTCGGGGCGCCGGACATCACCGGCGCGGCCGCCACCGTCACCTTCAGCACCCCGGCCCCGGGCGCCACATACGCCTGCGCGCTTGACGACCGGCCGCTGGCCACCTGCACCTCCCCCGTCGCCCTCGACGCGCTGCCCGCGGGTGACCACCTGTTCCGCGTGCGGGCGGTCTCGCGCGCGGGCCTCCTGGGGCCCGAGGCCCGGACGCACCTCGTCATCGGCGGACCCCCCGCGGAGTCACCACCCGCTCCCGCACCCGGCCCCGGTGCCAACCCGCTGCCACCCGCCCCCACCGTGGCATTGCCGCCGCCGCACGCCGGGGCGCCGCGCGTGATCCCCCTCACCGCTGGCTGCGGGCCGGTGGCGTGCACGCTGCGCGTGGCCGCGACGATCCGCGGGTCCGGGCGCGTGCGGGCCACGCTCACCGCCGGACCGCTCACCGCCGCCGCGGGTACCACGGGCACCGTCCGCCTGCGCACCACGGCGGCCCAGCGCGCCGCCATCCGCCGGCTGCTGGCCCTGCCGGGAACGCCGGGGACCGTGCGCATCACCGTCACCGCAACGGCGGGCACCACGCGCGCCATCACCGTCACCGTGCCCCTGCGGCGCCTGGTGACCGCCTGAGCGAGTGGGACGCCGCGGGGTGGCCGAGGCCACCCCGCGAGGCGTCCCTAGTGCCCCGTGATGTTCTTGCTGCCCGAGGCCACGCGGATGCGGTTCTCGGCGCGGCGCTTGGCGCTCTCGGCCAGCGTGAGGGCCTCGGCGTCGTCGCCGGCGGCCACGATGGCCTCCTCGGCGCGCCGCAGCGCGTCCTGCGCCCGGTGCTGGTCGATGTGCTCCGAGCGTTCGGCCTGCTCCACCAGGATGAGCACCCGGTCGTGCTCCACCGACATGTAGCCGGAGGTGGTGGCGAAGGACACCTGTGTGTCGTCCATCAGCTTCAGCCGGGTCTCCCCGGGCCTGAGGAACGCGATGATCGGCTGGTGGCGGGGCAGGATGCCCAGCTCACCCTCCACGCTGGGGGCGATCACCATGTAGGCGTCGCCGTCGTACACGGGCCCCTCTGGGGTGAGCACGCGCACCCCCAGGCGTTTCCGATCGGTCGCGACTGCGGTGGACATCCGATCAGGCCTTCATCGAGGCGGCCTTCTCCACCGCCTCGTCGATGTTGCCCACCATGTAGAACGCCTGCTCGGGCAGGTCGTCGTGCTGGCCCTCCACGATCTCCTTGAAGCCGCGGATGGTCTCCGACAGGGGCACGTACTTGCCCGGGGTGCCGGTGAACGCCTCGGCCACGAAGAACGGCTGGGACAGGAAGCGCTCGATGCGACGGGCGCGGCCCACGGCCAGCTTCTGCTCGTCGGTGAGCTCGTCCACACCCAGGATGGCGATGATGTCCTGGAGGTCCTTGTAGGTCTGCAGGATCTCCTGCACCCGGGTGGCCGTCTCGTAGTGCTCGTCACCCACGACGTCGCGCTGCAGCACGCGGCTGGTGGAGTCCAGCGGGTCCACGGCCGGGTAGATGCCCTTCTCCGAGATGGCGCGGGACAGCACCGTGGTGGCGTCCAGGTGGGCGAACGACGCGGCCGGGGCCGGGTCGGTGAGGTCGTCGGCGGGCACGTAGATGGCCTGCACCGAGGTGACCGAGCCCTTGCGGGTGGAGGTGATGCGCTCCTGCAGGTCACCCATCTCGGTCTGCAGCGTGGGCTGGTAGCCCACGGCGCTCGGCATGCGGCCGAGGAGCGCGGACACCTCGGAGCCGGCCTGCACGAACCGGAAGATGTTGTCGATGAACAGCAGCACGTCCTGGCCGCCCTCCTCGCGGAAGTACTCGGCCATGGTGAGCCCCGTCAGGGCCACGCGAAGACGCGCGCCCGGCGGCTCGTTCATCTGGCCGTACACCAGGGCGGTCTTGTCGATGACCCCGGATTCCTTCATCTCGATCCAGAGGTCGTTGCCCTCGCGGGTGCGCTCGCCCACACCGGCGAACACCGACAGGCCACCGTGCTCCTGGGCGATGTTGTGGATGAGCTCCTGGATGAGCACCGTCTTGCCCACGCCGGCGCCGCCGAACAGACCCACCTTGCCGCCCTTCACGTACGGGGCGAGCAGGTCCACCACCTTGATACCGGTCTCGAAGATCTCCTCGGTGGGGTTGAGCTGGTCGAACCCGGGCGCCTTGCGGTGGATCGGCCACGTCTCCGTGACGGCCACCGGCGGGCCCTCGTCGATGACCTCACCCAGCACGTTGAAGATGCGCCCCAGGGTGGGTTCGCCCACGGGCACCGAGATGGGGGCGCCGGTGTCGGTCACCTTCGCGCCGCGACCCAGACCGTCGGTGGTGTCGAAGGCCACCGCGCGGACACGGTCGTCGCCCAAGTGCTGCTGCACCTCGGCCACCAGCGTGCCGCCATCCGGCCGTTCGATCTCCAGGGCGTTGTAGATCGCCGGCAGCGCGCCGTCGAACCGGACGTCGAGCACCACACCCTTGATCTCGAGGATCGAACCGGTGTTGCCTGTCTCTGCCATTGAGCTACTCACTCTCCTTCGGGGCGGGCGTCGAAGCGGAACGGATTACGAGAGGGCGTCGGCACCGGCGACGACCTCCAGGATCTCCTGGGTGATGGCGGCCTGCCGGGCGCGGTTCATCGCGAGCGTGAGGTCGTCGATGAGCGTGCCGGCGTTGTCGGACGCGTTGCGCATGGCGGTGCGGCGGGCGGCGTGTTCGGCCGCCGCGCTCTCCAACATGGCGCGGTAGATGGTGGTGTCCACGTAGGTGGGCAGGAGCTTCGCCAGCAGGTCGGCCGGGTCGGGCTCGAAGATGGCCACGGCCTTCGAGGGCTCCGTCTCCGGGTCGCCGTCGTCGTCCATCACCTCGGTGCGCACGATGGGCAGCAGCTGCTCCACCGTGACCCTCTGCTCCATGATGGATTTGAAGGCGTTGTAGACCAGCATCACCCGGTCGACGCGGCCCTCCACGAACTCGGTCACCACGAACTCGGCCACCTGTGCGGCGTCGGCGAACGTGGGGCTGCTGCTGACGCCCTCGAACGAGCGCTCCACGGTCTTCCCGCGGAACCGCAGCGTGCCGGCGCCCTTCTTGCCCACCGGGATGTAGACGACGTCCTGCGCCCCGGCCTCCTGCAGCTCGTCGGCGGCGTGGAAGCCCGCGCGCAGCACGTTGACGTTGAAGGCACCGGCCAGGCCACGGTCACCGGTGACGGTGATGATGGCCGCGCGGGTCAGCTCCGGGCGCTCGTCCAACAGCGGCAGGCCCTGCAGGCTGCCGCTCTGGCGGGCCGCCTGGGACATGAGTCGCCGCATGCTGGCCGCGTACGGCCGCAGCGACTCGATGTGCTCCTGGGCCCGGCGCAGGCGCGCCGAGGCCACCAGCTCCATGGCCCGCGTGATCTTGCGCGTGCCGCGCACCGAGTCGATGCGCCGCTTGATGTCACGGCTGCTTGCCATCAGGAAGCGGCCACGGCCTCGGCGACGGGCTCCTCGGCGGGAGCGGCACCGAACTGCTTGGCGATGCCCTTGAGCACCTCGGCCAGCTTGGCCGCGGTGTCGTCGGACAGGTCCTTGGTGTCGCGGATGGACGCCAGGATGCCCTGCTCCTGCTGCAGCGCGTCACGGATGGCCTGGTTGACCTTCGGCACGTCCGCGGGCTCCACGTTGTCGAGGTAGCCCTCGTTGGCGGCGTACATGACGGCCACCTGCTCCTCCACCGGCCACGGCGCGTACTGGGGCTGGTTGAGGGCGGCCACCAGGCGCTGCCCGCGGGCCAGCGTCCGCTGGGTGGCGGCGTCCAGCTCGGACCCGAACTGGGCGAACGCCTCCAGGTCGCGGTACTGGGCCAGCTCCAGCTTCATGCGGCCGGCCACCTTGCGCATGGCCTTGATCTGGGCGGAGCCACCCACGCGGCTCACCGAGATGCCCACGTTCAGGGCGGGGCGCACACCGCTGAAGAACAGCTTGCTCTCCAGGAAGATCTGCCCGTCGGTGATGGAGATCACGTTGGTGGGGATGTAGGCCGACACGTCACCGGCCTGCGTCTCGATGATGGGCAGCGAGGTGAGCGACCCGGCCCCCAGCTCGTCGGACACCTTGCAGGCCCGCTCCAGGAGACGCGAGTGCAGGTAGAACACGTCGCCGGGGAACGCCTCACGGCCCGGCGGGCGCCGCAGCAGCAGCGACATCTGGCGGTAGGCGTCGGCCTGCTTGGACAGGTCGTCGTAGATGCACAGCGCGTGCTGGCCGCCGTACAGGAAGTACTCGGCCATGGCGGTGCCGGCGTACGGGGCCAGGTACTTCAGCGGCGCCGAGCTGGACGCGGTGGCGGCGATGACCGTGGTGTACTCCATGGCACCGGCGGCGCGCAGCTTCTCCACCACCTGGGCGATGGTGGACGCCTTCTGGCCGATGGCGACGTAGAAGCAGTGCACGCCCTGGCCGCGCTGGTTGATGATGGTGTCGATGGCGATGGCCGTCTTGCCCGTCTGGCGGTCGCCGATGATGAGCTCGCGCTGGCCACGGCCGATCGGGATGAGGGCGTCGATGGCCTTGATGCCCGTCTGCAGCGGCTCCTTCACCGGCTGGCGCTGCACCACGCCGGGAGCCTTGAACTCCACCGGGCGGAAGTGCGGGGTGTCGATGGGGCCGCGGTCGTCGATGGGGTTGCCCAGCGGGTCCACCACGCGACCGAGGAGCGCCTCACCCACGGGCACCTGGATGACCTTGCCGGTGCGCTTCACCGGGTCGCCCTCTTTGATGAGGATGTCATCACCCAGCAGCACCACGCCCACGTTGTCCTCTTCGAGGTTGAGGGCGAGACCGGTGACGCCGTGGGGCAGCTCGAGCATCTCGAGCGCGACGCAGGACTGAAGGCCATGGACGCGGGCGATACCGTCACCGACCTGGAGGACGGTTCCGACCTCCTCGACGTCAACCTGGCCCTGGTACTGCTCGATCTGCTCGCGCAGGACCTTGGTGATCTCGTCGGGGCGAAGCTTCATGTGAACCTTTCCAGGGTCGCTGTGTCTGGGCCGGCGCCGCTAGGCGGCGCTGACCGCGCTGTCGACGGGGACGTCCGCCAGCTGGCGGTGCAGCTCGGCGAGCCGCTGTCGGACCGATGCATCGAGGACCACGCCCCCGACGCGAAGGACGAGACCGCCCACGATGCCGGGATCGACCTCCTCGGTGAGGTCCACGGCCAGGCCGGTCTGCTGGGTGATGCGATCGACGATGCGCTGACGCAGCGCGTCGTCGAGAGCGATTGCGGTGACCGCGTGCACATCGATGCGCCCCGCGGCCGCGGCGACGCGCTCGTCGAAGGCCTGGCGGATGGCGCCGACCTCCTCGATGCGTCCGCGGTCCAGGAGGAGCTGCAGGAAGTTGCGCACCAGGGGCGTGGCACCCTCGGTGAGGTCGGCCACCGCGGACTTCTTGGCGCGGGTCTCGATCTCCGGGTTGCCCAGCACCAGGCCGAGCTCCTGGTTGGCGGCCATGGTGTCGGCGAACGACCCCAGGTCGCGGCGCACGTCCTCCACGGCGTTGCCGTCGATGGCGGACAGGTGCAGGGCCTCCGCGTATGTCGAGGCGACGCTCATGCGGAGGCGCCCGCCCCCTTCAGCACCGACAGGTCGGCGCCGTCGATGGCCTCCTCGATGAGGCGACGGTGGTCGGCCTCGGTGAGCGCCTTGCCGGACACCTTCTCGGCGGCGTTGAGCGCCAGCTGCACCACGTCGTCACGCAGGCCGGAGGCCGCCTGACGGGTCTGGGCAACCACCTGCTGCTCGGTGTCGGCCAGCACGCGGTCGCGCTGCTGCTGGGCGGCGGTGACCAGCTGGGCACCCTGACGCTCGCCCTCCTTGCGACCCTGCTCGCGAAGCTGGTCGGCTTCCTTGCGGGCCTCGGCGAGCTGCTGCTTGTAGTCATCGAGCATGGCGTTGGCCTCGTCGCGCGAACGCTCGGCCTCGTCGATGCTCTGGGCGATCTCGGCGCGGCGCTTCTCGACGATGGCGCCGATGGGGCCGAACACCTTGGTCTTCAGGATGTAGAGGGTGATGAAGAACATCACCAGCGTCCAGATCATCAGACCCGGGCTGGCCGAGAGCAGCGGGCTGGATGCCTGCTGCGCCTGGACGTCGATCAGCGGAACGGGCATCGACTAGACCAGGAAGAAGGCCACAAAGCCCATGAGCAGGGCGTAGAACACGATCGCCTCGGTGAGCGCCAGACCGAGGAACATCAGGGACATGATCTCGCCGCGCAGCTCGGGCTGGCGGGCGACGGCCTCGACCGTCTTGCCCATCAGGTACCCCACGCCGGCACCCGGGCCGATGGCGCCGAAACCGGTCGCAAGACCGAGCTCGATCGCCTTGGCTGCCTTGATAAGACCGTCGTTGTCCAGAGCCATGAGTCTCCTATTCCAGTCAGGACGGCTGGAACCAGCCGGTTAGTGGCCCGCCTCGACGGCGAAGCCGATGTAGATGCCCGAGAGCATCGCGAAGATGAACGCCTGCAGGCCTGCGATCAGCACCCACTCGAAGGCGTAGAAGAACACGCCCACCGGGATGGCCGCGACACCCGCGTAGTTGCCCAGCAGGATGGTGAAGCCGGCGCACATGATGATGAGCAGGTGGCCGGCGAGGAGGTTGGCGAACAGACGCACCGAGAGGCTCACCAGGCGCAGCAGCTGCGACAGCAGCTCCAGCACGAAGATGATCGGCTTGATCGCCCCGGGCGCCTCGGGCACGAGGGTCTTCAGGTAGCCGATGGGGCCGTGCGCCCTGATGCCCTCGTAGTTGTAGATGAGGAAGGTGCAGATGGTGAGGGCCAGCGTGACGTTGATGTTCGCCGTGGCCGCGTACAGCCCCAGGTCATGCAGCGGGGTCCCCAGCAGGTGGCCCTCGTGGCCCACCGGCAGCGGGATGAAGCTGATGAGGTTGTTCACCGCGATGAACAGGAACAGCGTCGCGATGTACGGGAAGTACTTGGGGAACATCTTCTCGGTCAGCGTGGGCCGCGCGATCTGCGACTCCGCGAACTCGTAGGCCATCTCCATCACGTTCTGGGCACCCGCGGGCTTCTTCCGCAGGCCGCCGCGCATGGCCAGCAGGCCGATGCCGATGCAGATGGCGCTGGCGATGAAGAGGTACACCACCGCCTTGTTGATGGACATGTCCAGCGACCCGATGTGGATGGACACGTAGGGGTCGAGCTTGAACTCGTCCGAGGGGTTGAACTTGGCCTCGCTCTCCGCCGACGCGAGGGCCGGCAGCGCGAGGGTGGCGAGCGCGACGAGGCCCGCCGGGGTTGCCCAGGTGCGGGTCCTCATGCGGCGTCCCCCTCGTTGCCCTTGGTGAGCCGCTGGGTGGTTGCGAAAAGAATCGTGCGCCCCAGAAGGTCGAACGTGAACGCCGCAAGGAACACGAACGCGGCGGTCAGCCCGACCACCTTCGAGTACTTCAGCGCCACGATGAACAGAACGATCGCGGTGAGCCACGCCCGCGAGATGAACGACACGCCCGACAGGCCCACGGCCGCGACGGGGGTGGAGTTGCGCGACGCCTTGCTTGTGGCCAGCTGGCCGAGCCAGTTGAGCAGCCACAGTCCCAGGCCGAGCTCCCACCCGGTGGCGGGGCCCCCGAGCAGCAGCACCACCGGCAGCGACACGACGGCCACGATGATCCCGATGGTCGACGCGACGAACGTCAACTTGGACGGGGTGTCAGGGCCGTGCGGAACTGCAGGAGTCGAGAGCTGCGAGTCGGGCTCCTTGCCTGGACGTGCGCGGTTTGCCCGTGAAAATGTCCCCCCGGGCGGCGGCAGTATGCCATAACGCCACGGGGACCAACGGCCCCCAGCGGCGGTCATCCGACCTTCGGTGTGACCCGCTGTCAGCCCACGCCGGGCGGCTTGGTGGTGCCCGCGCCCACGCGTTCGGCGCGCGGCGCGCGGGCGTCGCGCACCAGCTTCACCACCGGCGTGTTGCGCCACTTCAGGATCTCCAGCACGTACACCAGGTACACGGCGGCGGCCACCGCCAGCAGGATCGATCCACCGGTGACCAGCGCCCCCACGGGCCGCAGGTTGCCGGAGTGGTCGCGGTAGGGCACGAACCGCAACGCCATCGCCACCAGGCCCATCAGGAGGCACCAGCCGTACATGGCCAGCACCGTCTTGCGCTGCCCCCACCCGATCGTGAAGAAGCGGTGGTGGAAGTGGTTGCGGTCGGCGGCGTACACGGGGCGCCCGTACTTGAGCCGTTTCAGCACCACGAACGAGGTGTCCAGGATCGGGATGGCCAGCACCAGCAGCGGCGCGATGAGGGCCACGGCGGCGGCGCTCTTCATGACGCCGTTGACGGCCACGCCGGCCACCAGGAAGCCCAGCAGCAGCGACCCGGTGTCGCCCATGAACACCTTGGCGGGGTGGAAGTTGAACACCAGGAAGCCCGCGCAGGCCCCGGCGATGGACGCCGCCAGGATGGCCGGGTCGGCGCGGTTGAGGGAGGCGGCGATCACCGCGAAGTTCACCGCGGCCAGGCCCGCCACGCCCGCCGCCAGGCCGTCCATGCCGTCGATGAAGTTGATCATGTTGACGATGGCCACGAACCACAGGATCGTCACCACGTACTGACCGGGCCCCAGGTCGCGCGCGCCCACCAGCGGGATGGTGATGTGGTCGATGGTGAGGCCCGCGGACACCGGCACGGCCGCGGCGGCCACCTGGCCCACCAGCTTCACCACCGGCTCCAGGCCCAGGATGTCGTCCACGGCACCCACCAGCGCGATCAGCACCGCGCCGGCCAGGAGCGCCCGGCTCTGTGGGTCGCGCGGCAGGTAGTACACGGTGGGCACCAGCACCGCGGCCAGCATCGCCAGGCCACCCAGGCGCGGGGTGGGCGTGGTGTGGATGCGCCGCCCGGACGGCTGGTCCACCGCCCCCAGCCTGCGGGCGAGCAGCGCCGCCAGCGGAGTGGCCCCGAGGGCCACCGCCAACGCGACGATGCCGCACAGCACTGGGATGAGGGTGGTGGTCACGAGTCCGTTCCCGATCTTCCTCGTCGGCCCGGACGTCGCCGCCCAGCCCGGTGCGCACCACGCGAGGGGTGCACGCGGGTGGGGATTCTAGACCGAGGGTCGCTCCCTGCCGCCCTGAGCCGGTTGCGCACCCGCCACCCGGCCGCCCGCACCGCCACGCGGTGGGGCACCACACGGGCCACCACGCGCGTGAACCGGGACACGGCGCCGGTGGCCGCCACGTCGCGTCCGGCCTCCAGCGCCCTCCACGTGCGCGCCACCACACGGGCGGGGTCGTCCCAGGGCACCATGCCGGGCATCCCGGAGCGCCCGTCGGGCCGCCCGCCCTCGCGGTCGATGACCTCGCTGAACTCCGTGCGCGTGGGCCCGGGGCACACCGTGACCACCCGCACGCCGGTGCCGGCCATCTCCGCGGCCAGGGCGCGCCCCAGGTGCAGCTCGAACGCCTTGGTGGCCGCGTAGTTGGCCATGCCCGGCAGCGGCATGAAGGCGGCGGCGCTGCTCACCAGCACCAGGTCCCCCGCGCCGCGGGCGCGCATGCCCGTCAGCGCGTGGTGGGCCAGGTCGGTCACCGCCAGGCAGTTGAGGCGCACCATGCGGTCCTCGCGCTCCCGGTCCTGCAGCACGAACGCCCCCGTCGACCCGAACCCGGCGTTCAGCACCACCACGCCCGGCTGCTCGCGGTCGATGGCCTCGCGGCAGACGGCCAGGCCGTCCTCTGTGGCCAGGTCGGCGGTGAGCGTGCGGGCCGTCACGCCCAGGGCGGCGCAGCGGGCCGCCACCTGCTCCAGGCGCTCGGCGCGGCGGGCCACCAGCACCAGGGGGTGGCCCCGTGCGGCGAGGAACACCGCGAACTCGGCGCCCAGCCCCGAGGAGGCGCCGGTGACCAGCGCCGGCGCGCTGGGCGGGGTCACGGGGCGTACAGGCGGTCGCCCGCGTCGCCCAGGCCGGGCACGATGAACGCGAGGTCGTTGAGCCGCTGGTCCACCGCCGCCACGGTGACCTGCACGTCGGGGTGCCGCCGTGCCAGCAGCTCCAGCCCCTCCGGGGCGGCGATGATGCCCACCAGGTGCATGGCCGCGGGCCGGTGCTTGGCGATCTCGTCCAGGGCGTCGGCCGCCGATCCGCCGGTGGCGATCATCACGTCCAGCAGGATGACGTCCTCGCCCTCCAGGTCCTGCGGCACGCGCTCCAGGTACACGTGGGCGCGGTGGGTCTCCTCGTCACGCGCCATCCCCAGGAAGCCCACACGGGTGCCCTCGGGCAGCATCGCGAGCGCCGGCTCCAGCATCACCAGGCCGGCGCGCAGCACGGGGATCACGGTGAGCCGGCGGGCGGTGCGCAGCACCGGGGCGTCGGCCAGCGGCGTGCGCACCGTGGCCTCGCGTGACGCCAGGTCACGCATGGCGTCGGCCAGCACCAGCCAGGTGAGGGCCACGGCCGTGCGCCGGAACTGGGAGTTTGGCGTGGACGCGTCGCGCAGCACCGCCAGGTGCTCGCCCACCAGCGTCCCGCCGGCCACGCGCGGGGCGCGGCTCATGCCGCCGGCCCCATCACCGCGAACAGGGCGCCGGCGGGGTCGCTCACCACCGACACGCGGCCGTGCGGGCTGTCGAACGGCGCCACGTGCACGGTTCCGCCCAGTTCGTGCACGTGCATGATGGCGTCGTTGGTGTCCACCACCGCGAAGTACGTCATCCAGTGCGAGCCCACGCCCGCGGGCCAGCTGTCGTCCATCTGCATCACCCCCATCACCGGCCCCTCGGGGCCGTGCAGCACGGTGTAGCAGGCGGGCGGCGGCAGCTCCTCCTGCGTGAGCCCCAGCAGTTCGGCCAGGAACGCCGCGGCGGTGCCGCGGTCGCGCGTGATGAGCTCGTTCCACGCCACCGCACCCGGCTGCCCCCACAGACGGGCGCCGATGCCCGGCCCCGCCTGCCACAGGGCCACCGCGCCCCCGGTGGGGTCGGCGATCAACGCCATGCGCCCCACGCCCGGCACGTCGAAGGGCTCCACGCGCACCCGGCCGCCCAGCTCCGCCGCCCGCCGGGCGGTGTCGTCCAGGGCCGGGGCGTTGAGGTACACCAGCCAGCCCGGGTGCTCACCCGCCTCCGCCCGCTGGGCGGACATGGTGTACACGGCGCACACGTCCAGCCCGTCCAGGGTCATGGTGCGGTACGAGCCGTCCGCGCCCGGCGGCGAGGTGGCCCGCCAGCCGAAGAGGTCGGTGTAGAACGCGGTCACCGCATCCAGCTGCGGGGTGGCCATGTCGGCCCAGCACGGGGCGCCGACGGGGTGGCTGGTGCGCTCGGCCATTGCCCCGTGAGTGTACGTGCGGGGGCGCGGCGGGGCGGGCCCCGGCGGGCCGCAGCCGGTACGGTGCCGCGCATGGGCTGGACGATCGTGCGCTTCCTGCACCTGCTGGGTGTGGCCACCTGGCTGGGCGGCATGCTGTTCCTGGGGCTGGTGGTGATCCCCGTGGTGCGGGCCAGCGGCGGCATCCAGGCCTCACGCGGCCTGGTCACCAAGGTGGCCCGTCGCTTCGGCTGGGTGGGCGGCGCGGCCTGGGTGGTGATCCTGGCGACGGGCTTCGGCCTGCTGCACCACCGGGGGCTCTCCCCTTCGCAGCTGCCCGACAGCGAGTACGGGCGCAAGATCATGACCAAGCTGATCCTGCTGCTGCTGATGGGCGTGGTGGTGGTGGTGCATGGGGCCTGGCAGTCCCCGCGCCTGGTCCAGGCCGAGACGGCGGGTGACGCCGTGGCGCTGCGCCGGTGGAAGATGATCGGCGCCCTGCTGGACGGCTTCATGCTGCTGGGCACCCTGGTGGCGCTCTACACCGCCGCCACGCTGATCAACTAACGGTCACCCCGCGGCGGGGCGGGCGAACCCGAAGGCCGAGATCCCCCCGGCCACGATGGTGGTGTCGCTGAGCGCCAGCGGCCCGAACACCGGGGCGGTGGACAGCTTGGTGGTGGCCCCGTTGGAGGGTGACACCGCCCACAGGGCACCCATGGCCACGTGGATGACGCCGTCGGCCTGCAGCGGGAACACCTGGTTGTCGCCGAAGCCCACCCGCCAGCGCGCGGTGCCGGTGGCGGCGTCGCGGGCCACCTCCTCGTAGCCCTCCCCCGCCATCACCAGGTCGCCCACAGGCGTGGGGACGTCGCCGCGGGTGGCGCGCCATCGCAGGGCCCCGGTGGCCACATCGCGCGCCTCCAGGTTGCCGGGGGCGTCCACGAACACCAGGTCACCCGCACGCGACGGCGCGGAGGTGACCCCCTGGATGCCCACGCTCCAGCGCACCGCCCCGGTGAGGATGTCGCGCAGCTGCAGCCGGGGGTTCGAGGTGGTCCACCCGGCGGCCACCACCACGGTGCCGTCCGCCGCAGCCGCGTACACGTCGGCGCGGCCGGGATGCGCCCGCCAGCGCACGGCGCCGGTTGCCTGGTCCAGCGCCACCATCTGACCGGTGGCACGGACGCCCGCGATGTCCGAGGGGGGCGCCTCACTGGCGAACACGACCGTCCCGGAGTCCGCGGCCGGGCGCTGCACGGGGAAGCCGATGCGCCGCACCCACCGCACCTCACCGGTGTGGCCGTCGGCGGCCAGCGTCCAGCCGTCGGTGGTGGCCACCACCACCGTGCCGTCCTCGGTCACCACGGGGTCGGACGGTGGCCCGGGCAGCTTGACGCGCCAGCCCACCGTGCCCGTGGCGGGATCCACACCGAGCAGCACGTTCGCGGCCACGCTGAGCCCCGGGGAGGTCTGGCCGCTCGCCACCACCGCCACGGTGCCGCGCGCCGCCACATGCGCGTCGTCACCGGGTGGGTCGAGGCGCCACAGCGCCCCCGGCGCAACGGCGGCCGATGTCACGGCGTCGCCGTGCAGGTCCACCACCCGCGTGAACTCGTGCGCGTGCTGCGCGGTCAGGCGCAGCACCGCCGGGCCCGGCGTGAGCGTGCGCACATGGCTGCCCGACTGCCGCAGGGCCACCGGCACCGTGCGCCAGCGCCGGCCGCAGACGACGGCCCGGGGCGACAGGTTCGCCACGGTGGCATCACCGAGCTGGTGCACCCATGTGAACACCCGCGCCGTGGCGCGGCGGCGCCCGCAGCGCACCTGGGCGCTCAGCTGCACCGCACCGTCACGCAGCCGCGGGGCTGCGCCGGGCAGCAACCGCACCTCCACGCTCGGCGCGGCGACGTGATGGACGGCTGGGGGCGCGGCGAGGGCGGGCATCTGCGCCGCACGGTATCCCACCGCAACCGTGAACCGCACCGGATCGCCTGTCCCCCATCGCGGGGCCGGGCGATCCTGGCCCCGTGAGCGCGGCGACGGACATCTGGCCCGTGGTGCTGCTGGTGCTGGTGCTGGCGGCGGCCATCGTGCGGCTGCCCCGCGTGCACGAGGCGGCCGTGGCCCTGCCCGCCGCGGCGGTGTGCGTGGCCTCCGGGGGGCTCTCGGCGGCGGCGGCCGGCGACGAGCTGCGGCGGCTGGGACCCGTGGTGGCGTTCCTGGCCGCGGTGCTGGTGGTGAGCCACGTGTGCGAGCGCGACGGGGTGTTCCGGGCGGCGGGGGCGCTGCTGGCCGGCGCCGGGGCGGGCTCGGGGCGACGGCTCCTGGGATTGGTGTTCGCGCTGGCCGCCCTCACCACGGCCGCGCTGAGCCTGGACGCCACCGTGGTGCTGCTGACCCCGGTGGTGTTCGCCACCGCCGCGCGGCTGAGCCTGCCCCCGCGACCGCACGTGTACGCGTGCACGCACCTGGCCAACGCCGCGTCGCTGCTGCTGCCGGTGTCCAACCTCACCAACCTGCTGGCGGTGGGCGCGGCGGGCGCCTCGTTCGGCCGGTTCGCCGCGCTGATGGCGCTGCCCTGGCTGGTGGTGGTGCTGATCGAGTACGCGGTGTTCCGGGTGTACTTCGCCGGCGACCTGGCCCATGCCGGTGCCGCGCCCCCGGCCCCCGCGGAGCGCCCGGGCGTGCCGGTGGCCACGCTCGCGGTGCTGGGGCTGATGCTGGTGGGGTTCTTCCTGGCCTCGTTCGCGGGCGTGGACGTGGCGTGGGTGGCGGCCGCGGCGGCCGCGGCGCTGGCCGTGCCCGCGCTGGCGCGCGGCCGGGTGCGGGTGCCGACCCTGGTGGCGGCGGCCGACCCGGCGTTCCTGGTGTTCGTGCTGTCGCTCAGCATCGTGGTGCTGACGGCGGTGCACCACGGCGTGGGCCACCTGGTGAACCGGCTGCTGCCGGGCGGGGCATCGCTGGCGGCGCTGGTGGGCGTGGCCGCCCTGGCGGCGCTGCTGGCCAACCTGGTGAACAACCTGCCGGCCACGCTGATCATGCTGCCCCAGCTGAGCGGCGGGGGGCTGGGCCCGCTGCTGGCGATGCTGGTGGGGGTCAACGTGGGACCCAACCTCACCTACGTGGGGTCGCTGGCCACGCTGCTGTGGCGGCGCATCGCCCGCGACCACGACCATGACGTGCCCCTGGGGGAGTTCACCGCCCTGGGGCTCATCGCCACCCCCCTGGCCATCGTGGCGGCGGTGGTGATGATCTGGATGGAGCTGCGACTGACCGGAGGTGGATGATGCGGGTGCTGGTGTGGGTGTCGCGCACCACGTGGCGGGCGTGCGTGGACGCGGCGGCGCGGATGGTGCATGACGGCTCGGCTGCGGAGGTGACGCTGCTCCATGTGCCGGAGCCCGACGCGCCGGAGGCCGCCCACGCCGCCTTCACGGGGTTGCTCGGACGCCGGAGACACGCCGACCCGGCCCCGGTGATCACGGCCGAGGCCCGTGTCGCGGGCGAACGGCTGCTGGCCGAGGCCGCCGGCCGCCTGGGATCCCCCTGCGCGACGCTGATGCCGGAGGGACGTCCGGAGCGCGCGGTGGTGTCCGCGGCCGCCGGGGCCGACCTGCTGATCGCGGGCCGCGACGGTGACACCACGCGGCTGGGCCCGCACAGCCTGCGCCCGCCGCTGCGCTTCGTGCTGGACCACGCGCCGTGCCAGGTGCTGCTGGTGTGGCCCGGCGAGGCGCCCGGCACCCACACCATCCCACCTCCGCCCGCGCCGGGTGACCGCCCGCCGCGGCCACCCGGCTGAGATCGGGCCGGTTACACGGCCACGGCGCTGCCCGAGCGCAGGCCCGGGTACAGCGGGAACCGGTCCCCGATGGCGCGGCTGCGGTCCCGCAGCGCGGCAAGCTGGGCGTCGTCGATCCGCGGGGCCAGGGCCGCCGCGATGATGCGGCCGATCTCCCGCATCTCGGGCTCGCCCAGGCCGCGGGTGGTGAGCGCGGCGGTGCCGATGCGCAGGCCGGAGGTGACCGTGGGGGGCCGCTCGTCGAACGGCACGCCGTTCTTGTTGACCGTGATGCCGGCGCGATCCAGGCGGGTCTCGCCGTCCACGCCGGTGAGGTCGGTGCCGGACAGGTCCACCAGCACCAGGTGGTTGTCGGTGCCACCGGTCACCAGGTTCACCCCGCCGGCGCGCAGCTCGTCGGCCAGGGCGGCGCAGTTGGCCACCACCTGGCGCTGACGGTCGCGGAACTCCGGGGTGAGGGCGTGGCCCAGGGCCACGGCCTTGGCGGCGATGACGTGCATCAGGGGGCCGCCCTGCAGCCCGGGGAACACGGCCCGGTCGATGGCGTTGGCGTGCTCGGCGGTGCTCATCACCATGCCGCCGCGGGTGCCGCCCAGGGTCTTGTGGATGGTGGTGGTGACGATGTCGGCGATGCCGATGGGCGTGGGGTGCACCCCGGCGGCCACCAGGCCGGCGATGTGCGCCATGTCCACCATGAACAGCGCCCCCACCTCGTCGGCGATCTCCCGGAACGCCGGGAAGTCGATGACGCGCGGGTAGGCCGACGCGCCGGCCACGATCAGCTTGGGGCGCACGCTGCGGGCCAGCTCGCGCACCTCGTCCATGTCGATGCGGCAGTCGTCGCGGCGCACGTGGTAGCTGTGGAACTCGTACAGCCGGCCCGAGAAGTTCACCTTGAGGCCGTGCGTGAGATGGCCGCCGTGGGCCAGCGCCATGCCCAGCACCCGGTCACCCGGGGTGAGCACCGCCATGTAGGCCGCCTCGTTGGCCGTGGCGCCGGAATGGGGCTGCACGTTGACGTGGTCGGCCCCGAACAGCTGGGTGGCGCGGGCGATGGCCAGCTCCTCCACCTGGTCCACCACCTCGCAGCCGCCGTAGTAGCGCTTGTGCGGCAGCCCCTCGGCGTACTTGTTGGTGAGCACCGAACCGACCGCCTGCATCACCGCCTGGCTCGTGAAGTTCTCGCTGGCGATCATCTCCAGCGTCTCACCCTGGCGCTCCACCTCGGCGCGCAGCAGGCGGGCGACCTCCGGGTCGCACTCCGCGATGTCCTGGGACAGGTAGCTGGTGTCGTCGGTAAAGCTCATCCGCGGCCCCCTCGGTCGGCGACGTCACATGACGGCCCGTCGAGGGTACACGCCGCGCCCGGCGACCCGCCGCGCGCTACCGGTGGCGCACCACGCCCTCGCCGTCGCACACCGGGCATGCCACGGGGATCAGTCCCTCGCCGTTGCGGGCGGGACTCCAGGTGCGTCCCTGCCCCCAGCACCCGGCGCAGAAACTGGCCGATGCCGGCACCAGCGGGATCGGTTCCTCAACGGTCCTGCGCTGACGATCGACGCGCCACTCATCCCACGAGCGGTACGCCACCGGAATGCTGCCGGGCTCGGTGACCGCGAACATCATGGGCATCCCGGTGTCGGAGGCGATGCGGAGGCGGGGTTCTCTCCCCATCGGCACCGCCTGAGCCGACTTGACCGATGCGGCCTCAGATCCTGCGGCCACCAACCACGCGCGGGATTCGCGCCAGGTCGTTCCGGCACTCCACGTCGGCGAACCCGGCCCGCGTGAACAGCTCCGCCACATTCGCGGCCTGGCCGGCACCCACCTCGCACAGCAGCCACCCGCCCGTGCGCAGGTGCGCGGGCGCCTCGGCCAGGATGCGGCGGATGGCCTCGTCCCCCGCGGGGCCGGCCGCCAGTGCCCCGGCGGGCTCGTGGTGCAGCTCGGGTTGCGCCGCCGCCAGCTCGGCGTCGGTGAGGTACGGGGGGTTCGCGGTGATGAGGTGGTACACCTCCGCGACGGAGGCGAAGCCGTCGGACCGCAGCACCCGCAACGTCAGCCCCAGCGCCATGGCGTTGCCCGCGGCCACCGCGCACGCCTGCTGGGACACGTCGATGGCGGTCACCCGCACGTCGGGGCGCTCGTGCGCCACCGCCAGGGCCAACCGCGCCGCTGCCGGTGCCCCAGTCCAGCACGTCGGCCGCCCTGCGGGGCCGCCTCCACCGCCCACTCCACCAGGGTCTCGGTGTCGGGCCGCGGCACCAGCACGTCGGGGGTGACGTGCAGCTGCAGGCCGCGGAAGGCACGGGTGCCCAGGATGTACGCCACCGGCTCGCGGCGCCCGCGGCGGGCCACCAGCGCCCGGGCCCGGGCCAGCTCGTCCTGGGTGAGGGGGCGGTCGTGCTCCAGGTACAGCCGCATGCGATCCATGCCCAGGGCGTGGCCCAGCAGCAGGTCGGCGTCCAGGCGGGGTGTGTCGATGCCGTGCCGCTCCAGGTACTCGGCGGAGCGCCGCAGCACCTCCCCCACCGTCAGCATCAGCGCGGGGCGCGGGCCAGGATGAACTCGGCCAGGCGGCCGTGCAGGTAGGCGTTGAGCGCCTCCGCGCGGTCGCCCACCGCGGCCAGGTCGCCCACCGGCTCGTCCTGCGCGTAGGCCAGCCGCAGGTAGAAGCGGCTGGGGTCCGAGTGCATGGGCTCGATGGCCACGTCCAGCGACCCGTCGCCGAAGCGCCGCCACACGCGCAGCCCGTGGGAGGCGTCCTCGTCCTCGCTGCCCAGCAGCTGCAGCCGTTCGGCGTCGAGGGCCAGCACGTCCCGGGTGAGGTAGCGACGCGCGCCGTCGGGCTCCTCGGTGTCCCATGCGGCGATGAGGGTGAGGTCCTCGATCCACAGCCGCTCGGGCTCGTGCGGGGCCAGCCCCTCGGCCAGCAGGCCCAGCGCCCGCCCCAGGCCCTCGTGGAAGCCCAGCGGGGTGGAGCTGGAGGCGGTGGTCTGCCCGGGCCGCATGGTGAGCTCCGCGCCGTTGGCCCCGGTGAGCGTGGCCATGTCGTCGGTGAACTCCAGGCGGTTCAGCTCGTACGCCTCGCCGGAGCGGGCCAGCAGCAGGGCCGGCGTGTCGCGGTCGCGTGGCAGGTCGTCGTGGCGCACGGCCATGCCCAGGAACTCGGCGCGCAGCAGTTCGGGGTCGGGGCTCATCCGGCCTGCTCCTCCAGCCGCAGCCGCCGCTCCTCGGCGGCAAGGGCGCTGGTGATGTCACCCAAGGACCCCTGCAGCACCTGCTCGCGCAGCGGGATGGTGAGGCCCACGCGGTGGTCGGTGACGCGGTTCTGCGGGTAGTTGTAGGTGCGCACCTTCTCGGCGCGCTCGCCGGAGCCCAGCTGGGCGCGGCGCGCGGCGCTGATCTCGGCGTTCTGCTCGGCCATGGCCCGCTCGTGCAGCCGGGCCCGCAGCACGCGCATCCCGCGCTCGCGGTTCTGCAGCTGGCTCTTCTCGTCCTGCATGGACACCACGATGCCGGTGGGCAGGTGGGTGATCCGCACCGCCGAGTCGGTGGTGTTGACGCTCTGCCCGCCGGGTCCGCTGGAGCGGTACACGTCGATCTTGAGGTCGTTGGGGTCGACGCGCACGTCCACGTCCTCCACCTCGGGCAGCACCGCCACGGTGGCGGTGGAGGTGTGGATGCGGCCCTGGCTCTCGGTGTCGGGGACGCGCTGCACGCGGTGCACGCCGGCCTCGTGCTTGAACACCGAGAACGCCCCGTCGCCCTTCACCGCGAAGGTGACCTCCTTGACACCGCCGGCGTCGGCGGGGCTGGTGGACAGCGGCTCCATGCGGAAGCCGCGCTGGTCGGCGTAGCGGGCGTACACCTCCAGCAGGTCGCGAGCGAACAGGGCCGCCTCCTCCCCGCCGGCGGCGGCGCGGATCTCCACGATCACGTCGCGACCGTCGTTGGGGTCGGGCTCCACCATGGCCTCGCGGATGCGGGGTTCCAGGTCCGCCTGCTCGTCCTCCGCCTCGCGCAGGAGCGACCGCACGTCGTCGTCGTCGTCCTCGGCCAGCAGTTCCCGCGCCTCCGCCGCGCGGGCGGTGGCGTCGCGCCAGCGGTCCACCAGCGCGAACGCCTCGGTCAGCGCCGACCAGCGGCGGTTCACCTCCGCGAAACGCGCGCGGTCGGACACCAGACCGGGGTCGGCCATGGCGTCCTGAAGCTCACCGCGGGTGGCCTCGATCTGCTCGACCAGGCGGATGAAGACGTCGTCACTCATCGGCTCAGCGTGGACCCATGAGGGGTGTCCGCCCACCCGGGGCGGACACGATCGCGTGGATCAGGCGCTCTTCTGCCGGCGCGCCAGCTTGCGCTGGAACCGCTCGACGCGGCCACCGGTGTCCACCAGCTTCTGCTTGCCGGTGTAGAAGGGGTGGCAGTTGTTGCAGATCTCCACCTTGATGTCGCCCTTGGTGGAGCGCGTCTCGAAGGTGTTGCCGCAGGAGCACACGACCCGGGACAGGGTGTACTCGGGGTGCAGATCGGTCTTCATCGCGGCGATTCCTCCCGTACGTACGACGGCCGGGTGGTCACCCGGCGCGGTCGATCATGGTAGCGCAGTCCGCCGCCCGGTGTGGGGGCGGGCCTGGGGACGATGCAAACATCTCAATGCACACGGGAAATGCATCGACGGGCCTGCCTTCACCCCTGCTTCAAAGAGACGATCGCAAGCGCCGGGTCTCAATGCGCCCATGCGGATGCACGGGGCGCCCTTCTTCTTGTGGCGCGGCTCCCTTTCGGGCATTAGGGCGCCGCGCCGTGTCAATGCGCCCATGCAGATGCACGGGGCGCCTTTCTTCTTGTGGCGCGACGCCCTAATGCCCGACGAACCTCGGGGGCCGCTTCTCGAAGAACGCGCTCATCCCCTCACGCTGGTCGTCGGTGGTGAAGGCCAGGGCGAAGGCGTCCAGCTCGCGCGCCAGGTGCCCACGCAGGTCACCGTCCAGCGCCAGGTTCACCACCTCCTTGGCGGTGGAGATCGACCAGGCGGGCTTCTGGGCGATCAGTTCGGCCATCTCCACGGCCCGCTCCAGCAGCTCCTCGTGCGGGTGCACCTGGTTGACCAGGCCCTGCCGCAGCGCCTCGTCGGCGGGGCACATGCGCCCCGTGAAGATGAGCTCCTTGGCGAACCCCGGGCTGGTGGCGCGGGCCAGCCGCTGCGTGCCGCCCCAGCCGGGGAGGATCCCCAGGTTCACCTCCGGCAGGCCGAACCGGGCCCGGTCGCTGGCCAGGCGCAGGTCGCAGGCCAGCGCCAGCTCGCACCCGCCGCCCAGCGCATAGCCGTTGACCGCGGCGATCACCGGCCGCGTGAACGACTCCAGCCGGCTGGTGGCCTGGTGGCCCCGCTGGGCGTACGCGCGGGCCTGCAGGGCGCTGGCCTCACGCATGTGGGCGATGTCTGCACCGGCCGAGAACGCCTTGTCCCCGGCGCCCGTCAGCACCACCACGTGCAGGCCCGGGTCGCGTTCCACCTGCTCAAGCAGCGTCTCCAGCTGGTCGAGCATCTCCATGGACAGCGCGTTCATCACCTCGGGCCGGTTGAGCGTGATGACCGCGACGGCCCCGCGGCGCGTGAGTTCCACCTGCAATGCGGACGTTTCCTCGTGCGGTGAGTGGACGGGCCGGTCAGTATACGAAAGGCACGACGTCATCCACGCCCTCGGGAGCCCCTCATGAAGATGCGCGTCCGGAAGTCCATCGACGTGCGGCGCGCGCGCGGCGACCTGCTGGTGGTGCCCGTGCCCGCCGACCCCACCGCCGACGCCCCGCCGCTGGCCGACATCGACGACCCGCTGGGCGGCGTGGTGACCGGCTGCATCGCCGACGGCGAGGTCACCGGCGCGGTGGGCGAGGTGACGGTGCTGCACACCGGCGGGCGGCTGCCCGCGCCCCGGGTGGTGCTGGTGGGCGTGGGCGGTGGTGGTCCGGACGCCTGGCGGGCCGCCGGGCGCGCCGCCGGCAGCCACGCGCGCGACCTGCGGGCCCGGGAGGTTGCGGTGCTCACCGCGGAGCCGCGCGGCGACATGGTCACCGCCTTCGCCGGCGCCTTCGCCGACGGCAACTACCGATTCACCAGGTACCGCACCGACACGGATGCCGGCGGCGTCCCCGCCCGCGAGCTGCGCGTGCACCTCGCACGCCGTCACCACCGCCCAGCTGGCCCGGGCATCCGAGGTGGCGACGCCGTGGAGACCGCGCGGGACCTGGGCAACACGCCCGCCAACCACCTCACCCCCGCCGCCCTGGCCGCGCACGCCCGCACCGTGGCCGACGCCCGCCCGCACCTGCGCTGCACCGTGCTGGGGCAGCGTGAGCTGGTGCGCCTCAAGGCGGGGGCCATCCTGGCCGTGGCCGAGGCCTCGGCGCTGCCGCCCGCGATGATCGTGCTGCGCTACACCCCGGAGCGGCACCGGTCCCAGGCGGTGCTGGGCCTGGTGGGCAAGGCGGTCACCTTCGACACCGGCGGCATCTCCATCAAACCCTCCGGCGGCATGGAGGAGATGAAGCTGGACATGGCCGGCGGGGCGGCGGTGCTGGAGGCCATGGGCCTGATCGCCCGCATCGGCCCGCCCGTGGAGGTGATCGGGGTGATCCCGTGCGCGGAGAACATGGTGAGCGGCGCCGCCATGCGCCCCGGGGACGTCATCACGGCCATGAACGGCCGCACCATCGAGGTGCTCAACACCGACGCCGAGGGGCGCCTGCTGCTTGCCGACGCCCTCTGCCACGCCGTCAACCTGGGTGCCACCCACCTGGTGGACCTGGCCACCCTCACCGGTTCCATCGTGTCCACCTTCGGCGAGGGCAGCTACGCCGGCCTGTTCGGCAGCGACCCGCGGTGGACCGACGTTGTGCGGTCCTCGGCCGACGACGCCGGCGAGATGGTGTGGCCCATGCCCATGCACGAGGACTACCGCAGGCTGTTCTCCAGCCGCGTGGCCGACCTGGCCAACAACACCCCCAAGCGCTGGGGCCACGCCATCGCGGCCGCCATGTTCCTGCGCGAGTTCACCTCAGGCCTGCCCTGGTGCCACCTGGACATCGCTGGCACCGGAATGGTCGACGGGGCGGCAACGGGTTACGGGGTGAGCACCCTCCTGCACGTGGCGGAGGCGCTGGCGCTGTCCTGACGGCTTCTCACGGGGTTGCCCTCTGACGCTCACGCTGCGTATGGCGGGTTCGGATCGCGGTCCCTCACCACAGCGCCCTTGCGGGCTTCTCACAGGGTTGCCCTCTGACGCTGACGCTCGGTATGGCGGGTTCGGATCGCGGTCCCTCACCACAGCGCCCTTGCGGGCTGCGCGGACCTGAGTCGAACCTCACCATCCGTGGCTCGGGTGACTCACACCCTGCACCATCCCCAATCAATTGGCGCAGCCACGTCCAGGTTGGCGGAGACTTCGACATGAGGCGTGAGATCCGCGTCGCGGATCTCGGTGGCCAGAGAACCGCTTCCTCACAGGGTTGCCCTCTTACGCTCACGCTGCGTATGGCGGGTCCGGATCGCGGTCCCTCACCACAGCGCCCTTGCGGGCTGCGCGGACCCACGGTGGGGATGACGTCTCCGTCTTCGAGAATTTGGAGCCCATAGGGGCGAGAATTTGTAGCCTATGGAGCCGAGATTCTGTAGCCTAGACCCCTGGGATGAGCACCCCGGGCTACCACCGCCGCGTCGTGGACGCCGAATTGGACGCCCACCTTGCCGCCTCCCCGTCCGCGGCGCTCGCGCTCGCCGGCGCGGGGGCGCGGGCGGGCGGCCCGACAAAGACCCC
>JAXLSS010000015.1:0-80384 GCA_046330395.1 Thermoleophilia bacterium | reverse complement strand
AGTCCCGACAGCAGTCCCTCGGCCATCACCACCGACGCCGACCCGGCGGGCAGCCCGGTGCGATCCGGCGCGCCCACCGCCACGGCGGCGCCGTAGCCGGTGGTTCCCGCCGCCAGCCGCCGTGCGGCCGCCGCGGTGGTGGCCACGCCCGTCCACCCGTGCAGGCTGCCGTTGCGCGCGCGCCGCCCCGTGGCACCGTCCCCGGGGGTGAGGTCCACCACACGGTCACCCGGGGTGAGGTTGACCCCGCGCAGCAGCAGCCGCGACCCGTCCGCCCCGCCCGGGGGCAGGCTGGCGATGCCGATGCGCCGCAGCAGGGGCCAGCCCGCGCACAGCGCGATCGTGGGTTGGCGTGTGCGGGCGCCGATCATGGGTGAGCCCAACGGATCTCCTCGGGGTGGATGACCTGGCGCGCACGATACCGCGAGGTCCCGCCGATATCGCACACCGCACCGCTTGACGGCCGACCCCTCTTGATCGACCACACCGGCTGCCGATAACGCAGATACCGAGGTGTTCGGCCGCGGGCCGGGCATCGTTCCCACCGGAGGGCGTGTGCACACCCAGACCGCAGTTGACCCGGCCGCCGAACTCGAGCGCGCACGGTCCGACTACCTCGCGGTGTCGCGTGGCGCCCACATGTACGCCTCGCCGGACGACCACCGCCGCGCCGAGGAGCGCGCGTGGGAGCGTCTGGAGCGTGCCCGCCGGCTGGTCGACGGGGATGCCACGGTGACCTGATGCCCTACACCCCGGGAATCCAGCAGGCGGCCACACCGGATGCCGCGCGCATCGCACAGGCCGTGCTCGTGCGGGACGCGCAGACGCAGACCATCGCGGCCGCGGGCGTGCGCACCGACGTGCAGAAGGCGCGCAGGATCCCCAGGGCCACGGCGGCACAGCGCCAGCGTGGGCACACCGCCCACGACGGCACCGAGACCGAGCGCACCGACCGCCCCTCCGCACGCCGCGACGACGGCGAGCGGCACCTGGACCTGCGGGCCTGACGCGACGGCGCTCCGCCCGGCGGGCGGGCACCCGGTCAGGCCGGGCTGCGGATCAGTTGATCTTGAAGGCCGACGCGCCCATGCGCGTCTCGAAGAACGCGCGGATGGCGTCCCGGCCACCCTCCGTGGCCACGCGGGCGAAGCGGGTCGCCAGACGCTCCCCGTCCGGGCTCCCGGCCTCCTCGCGGCGCACCACCTCGGCGTCCAGGACGTGCCAGCCCAGCTCGGCCAGCTCGATCTCCAGGCGCACCCGTGAACCGGAGGGCAGGTCGTGTCCCGCCAGCAGGGCGCCGCCCTCGCTGATGTCCACGATGTCGGCGTCCATCCGCACGCCGTCCACCGCGATGCGAGCCGGCAGCGACACCTGCATGCGGGGGTGCACGCGGCGTTCCGGGTCGTGGTTGTCCAGGATCATGTCGGTTCCCTTTCGTCGAGCCGGCGGCCGGGCACGGCCGCCTGCGCGGGGGCGCGCGGGCACCTGATCGGCAGGTCCCGCGAAAACTTGAGCCCCTCCCGGCGATTCGGGTGGATGCGGTGTTCAAGACCCGCGCGGCAACGCCGATGGGAACATCCGTGAGCCATCCCGTTCTCCGACGCGCGCTGCTCCTGTGCGGTGCATGCGTGCCGTTCGTGGCCCTGTACATGGCCCTCACCCGCACGCGGGAGCCGCTGGAGCGCTACAGCGCACCGGTGCTGGCCCTGGTGATGATCGCGCTGATCGTGGCCGTGACGCTGCGCGACCGCGCCGAGCGCGTCAACGCGGCGGCCGAGCGCCGCCGGGGCGACGCCCTCAACGAGTCGCTGGAGGCCAGCCGCCGCGAGCTGGCGCGGCAGAACCAGGAGCTCCGCGCCCTGCTGGCGACCCGCGCGGCCGAGCAGGAGCGCATCGAGACGCTGTACCGCGTGGGCCAGCGCCTGGCCGGTGAGATGGAGCCCCCCGCGATCGCCCGCATCGGCCTGGCCGGTCTGTGCGCGCTGGGTGGCGCGTCCGGCGGCGTCATCAGGCTCACCGGGGACGCCGCCGCCATCACCTTCGGGGACTGCCCCGCCGAGCTGGCGGAGCAGGCCGAGGTGTCCGGCGGCGTGCGCGTGGAGGGCGCGCCGTGGGGCGCCACGGTGCGGGTTCCCATCACGGGGTCGGGCAAGGTCCTGGCCTCCGCGTACCTGGCGCTGCCCGAGATCGCGGGCATCGCCGAGCTGGACGGGCCCGCCATCTCCCACCTCGCCGCGCAGATCTCGGTGGCCCTGGAGCACGCGGGGGCCTACCAGGCGGCACGCCGCCAGGCGGGCATCGTGCGCTCCGTGCTGGACGCCACCCCCGACGCGATCCACCTGGTGGACGCCCGCGGTGGCATCGTGATCTCCAACGAGCCGTTCCGGCAGACCATCGTGCCCGCGCTGGGCCTGCTGGGCGGCATGGACGCCCGCGGGCCCGGGGACATCCCGGCGGTGGCCGACCCGGGCGCCTTCCTCCAGGACGTGTCCACCGTGCGGGCCGACCCCGACGTGCCGGTGGTGCACGAGTTCACCGTGGCCGAGACGGGCGCCACCTTCGTGCGGTACACCGCCCCGGTGCGCGACCGTGCGGGAACGCTCATCGGGCGGCTGTTCGTGCACCGCGAGGTCACCAGCGAACGCGAGGCCGACCGCCTGAAGGACGAGTTCCTGGCGCTGGTGAGCCACGAGCTGCGCACGCCGCTGACCTCGGTGATCGGCTACCTGGAGCTGGTGCTGGACGGTGAGGCGGGCGCCACCACCACCGAGCAGGAGCGCTTCCTCGGCATCGCCGAGCGCAACGCGCGCCGCCTGCTGCGACTGGTGGGCGACCTGCTGGTGGTGGCACAGGCCGAGGCCGGCCGCCTGGGGCTCACCCCCGAGACGTTCGACATGGCCGCGCTGGCGGCCGACCAGCTGGAGGCCGTGCGACCGGTGGCCGACGCCGCGGGCGTGTGCGTGCGCCTGGACGTGGTGGACCCGGCCCCGGTGGACGGCGACCGGGAACGGCTGGGTCAGATCCTGGACAACCTCCTCACCAACGCCGTGCGCTACTCGGGCGCCGGCGGCGTGGTGCGGCTGTCCATCGTCGACGACGGCGAGTGCGTGGAGGCCCGGGTCACCGATTCGGGCCCCGGGATCCCGCCGGACGAGCTGCCCCACGTGTTCAAACGGTTCTTCCGCGGCGCCGCCGCCGCCCCGGTGTCCGGGACCGGGCTGGGCCTCTCGATCTGCAAGCTCATCGCGGAGGGTCACGGCGGCACGATGGAAGCGCTGAGCCCGCCGGGTGAGGGCGCAACCTTCCGCCTGCGCCTGCCGCGGTCGGAGGTGCGCAGGGAGGCATCGCGGGTGGCCACGCCGGGGGAACGGCTTGCGCATTCCTAGGCGGACGGGAATCCTCCCCGATCGGGGGGCGAGGATTGCGCGCTTCTGTGGACGAATTCAGGTGGCGTCCGGCGCCGCGTCCGCGGCCGCCGGGCACGACAGCGCGGGAGGGGTGCTGGTGCTGCACAGGGTGAGGGCGACCACGGCGGGATGCCTCGTGATCGGCGCGGTGCTGCTGGCCGGGTGCGGCGGCGGCTCCGGGGGCTCCACGACCACCCCCACCACCGCTTCCACCACCACCAGCCCCACCACCGCATCCACCACCACCGCGCCCGCCACCGGCACCACCGCGGCACCCGGCACCACCACGGCGGCGCCGGTGACGGTGGCGCCCGGGCCGCACGGCACGGTCACCGACGCGGTGTTCGTGCGTGACGTTCAGGGCTTCGCGCAGACGCTCACCGCCTTCGCGCAGAGCCTCAGGCGCGCGTCGGCGGGACCCGGCGCCCTGCGCGCCACCCACGCCACCCTGGTGCGCGAGCTGGCCACCCTGCGGGCGTTCACCGACCGCATGGCCGGATACCACGCCACCTCGCCCGCGCTGGAGCAGCGGCGCGCGGCGGTGGTTGCCGCCGCACCGCGCGTGACCCAGCTGGGCGCCCAGCTGGTGCAGAACGCGCTGGACAGCGACGCCGGAAAGGCGTCCCCCACCGCAACCGAGTTCCTGGCCGCGCTGAAGCGCCTTCAGACGGCCGCAGGCGGATGACCTCGCCGCGGTACTCCCACACCACGCAACAGAAAAGGGCCCCCATGACGCACATTCGTCGTCGTTCGTTCGCCGCGCTGCTGGTCGTCGGCGCACTCACCGCCGCCGGCTGCGGCTCCAGCAGCAGCAAGTCCTCCTCGGCCGCGGACTTCCGTGCGCAGGCCGACGCCATCTGCAAGGACACGAACACCAAGATCGACGCGTTGGGTTCCCCCAACAGCGCGGCCGAGTTCAAGACCTACTTCGACAAGGCCTACGCCATCCAGATGGATGAGTCCACCAAGCTGAAGGCGCTCACCCCGTCGTCCGACCTCAAGGCCGCGTGGGACGCCACGATGAAGCTGGGCGATCAGGAGACGGCGCTGCTCACCACGATGAAGGCGCGCGTCGACGGCGGCGAGGACCCCACCACGGTGGTCAACGCCATGACCAGCCAGATCACGCCCATCCGGGACCAGATGAAGCAGAAGGCGAAGGACCTGGGCCTGACGGTGTGCGGTACCGACAGCAGCGGCTCGGGGTCCACCACCTCCACCACCTCCACCGCGCCGACCACCTCGACGACGTCGACCACGTCGACCACCTCCACGACGTCCACCACGTCCACGAGCGCGTCCACCACCTCCTCGGGCGGCACGGTGAGCACCAGCGTGTTCCTGGCCGACATCAACACCTTCGCATCCACCCTCACGCAGTTCGGGATGACGCTGCAGGCGGCGGCCGCCGGCCCGTCGGCCCTCAAGGAGCGGGCGCCGATGATGGCCAAGCAGCTGGACGCCTTCGACGCGGTCACCAAGAAGATGGGCGGCTACACCATCGACGTGCCCGCGCTGGAGCGCAAGCGCGCGGCCATCGTGGCGGCCTCGCCCGACATCTCCCGCCTGGGTCGCGACCTGCTGGACGCCGCGCAGAAGGGCGACGCCACCAAGGTCACCTCCATCGCATCCGAGATGAAGGCGGCGCTGGAGCGCCTGCAGAAGGCCGCCACGGCCTGATCGCGGGTTCGCTCGGGGGCGGCTCCGGCCGTCCCCGGGCCCTACTCCGGTTCCGTGGGCCGGGCGCGGGAGGCCGCGGCGCGCCGCCGGGCGCGTTCGGCCCGTGTGGCCCCCACCACCGCGAAGGTGGCCAGGAACCCCCAGAACCCCGCATATGTGGCGCTGCGGCCCGCCGAGAGATCGAACACCCAGCGGTGCAGCCCCCACATCACCGCCACCAGCACCGGTGCGGTGACGGCGATCTGCACGCCGATGGGCAGGTCCTCCCACCACATGACGGCCCGGGGCCGACGGGATGCGCTCACGCCCCGAGCATACTCAGCCGGTGGCGGCGCCAACCCGGCGTCCCGGAAAGCTAGGATCGGCGTCGCATGACGCAGGCATGGACCCACTTCACCCAATGGTGCGCCACACTCAGCGACATCGGATCGGCCGCGGCGCTGTTGGGCTGGGACCGGGAGACCGGGATGCCGCCGGGCGGCGCGCGCGCCCGCGGGGCCCAGCTGGGCACGCTGGCGGCCCTGCACCACCGCGAGCTGGTGCGCCCCGACATGGCCGGGGTGCTTGACGAGCTGGGCGCCGACGGCGGCCTGGATGCGGCCCGGCGGCGGCAGGTGGAGCTCATCACGCGCGACCGCCACCGCGCCGAGCGCGTGCCCGAGACCCTGGTGCGGGCCATCTCGGAGGCCACCTCGCGCAGCGTCACGGTGTGGCTGGAGGCCCGTCCCCGTGCCGACTTCGCGGAGTTCCAGCCGGCCCTCACCGAGGTGGTGCGCCTCAAGCGCGAGCTGGCGGAATGTCTCAGCGACGGGACGGGTGAGCACTACGACGCCCTGCTGGACATGTTCGAGCCCGGCGCCACCGCGGCCCGGCTGGAACCGGTGTTCCGCGACCTCGGCAGCCGCCTCACGCCGCTCGTGGCCGCGGGGTCGGCCAGGCCGGCCGTGGGCCTCCCCACCGTGGAGTGGCCGGCGGACGCCCAGATGGCGCTGGCCCACGACGTGGCCCGCCTGGTGGGCTACGACCTGCGCCGCGGGGCCATCACCGTGTCGGCGCATCCGTTCACCAGCACGGCCGGCATGGGCGACATCCGGTTCACCACCCGCCTGGACGATGCCAGCCCGGTCAGCAACATCAGCTCCGTGCTGCACGAGGCGGGGCACGCCATGTACGAGCAGGGGTTCCCGGACGAGTTCGGGCGCACCCCCCTGTTCGACGCACCCTCGATGGGCGCGCACGAGTCGCAGTCCCGCTTCTGGGAGAACCACGTGGGGCGCCTGCGCGCCTTCTGGGAGCGCATCGACCCGCTGCTGCGGATGCGCTTCCCCGCCGCCATGACCTCGGTCACGCCGGACCAGCTCCACGCCGTGGGCACCACGGTGCGACCCAGCCTCATCCGCGTGGAGGCCGACGAGGTCACCTACAACCTCCACATCACCCTGCGCTTCGAGCTGGAGCTGGCCCTCATCCGGGGCGACCTGGAGGTGGCCGGGCTGCCGTCCGCCTGGAACCGGCGCATCCGGGAGCTGCTGGACGTGACGCCGCCCGACGACGGCGTCGGGGTGATGCAGGACATCCACTGGCCGGAGGGGTTGTTCGGCTACTTCCCCACCTACACCCTGGGCAACCTGTACGCCGCGCAGCTGGCCGAGGCCGCCGATGCGCACCTGGGGGGCCTGCCGCAGGCCGTGGCCGACGGCCGCTTCGAGGAGATCCTCGGTTTCATGCGCGACCGGGTGCACCGGCACGGCAACCTGGTGCCCACCGACGAGCTGATGCTCCGGGCCACCGGCAGCGAGCTCAACGCCGACGCCCTCATCCGCCATCTTTCGGTGGTGAGCTCAGGGGGCTGACGCCCCACCATCGGCACCCCGCGCTCATCGGCGGCCCGGCGGCGCCGATACACACCGGGATGGCCGTGCTTCCCAGGTCCCGCGCCGCATGCCTCGCCGGCGCCGTCGCCACGCTGGCGGCCGCGCTGCCCACCGCCGCGTCGGCGGCCACGCTGGCAACCCTCACCGCCCGGGCGCACGCGGCCAGCGTGGCGCACCGGCAGGCGGAGGCCCCAGCTGGCACGCGAGCGGGCCCGGCTGGCCGGCACCCGCCTGCAGCTGGACGCCGCCGAGCAGGCCTTCGCGGCCCGCCAGGCGATCCTGGTGCAGCGCCTGCGCCAGCTGTACGCACAGCCCACCCCCGACGTGATGATCGCCGCCCTGGCCATGGACCCGGAGGAGGTCCGCGCGCGCATGGACCTGGCCGAGTCCGCGGCCGCCGCCGACGCCTCCATCCTGGGCGACGTGCGGGCCGCCCTGGTGGGCCTGCGCGTGGCCGAGGACGCCATGCGCCGCCGCAAGCAGGAGCTGGCGGGCCGCACGCGGTTCCTGGCCGCGCGCGACGCCATGGCCGCCGCCGGCCTGGCCCGGGCCCGGGATGCGCAGCCCCCCACCGCCACGCCCCAGCCCGTCACGGGCACCACCAAGCCGGGCGTGTCACGCGGGCTTCCCGCCGGCGTGGTGCGCGACCACACCCTGCCGGGCGCCGCCCCGGTGGACCGCGCCACGGGCCGCCCCATCAGCTTCGCCGCCCCCGCCGCGAACACCGTCGTGGTGCCCGCCGTGGGCACGCCCTCCCGCATGGTGCTGCGCACCGGCTGGTATTCGCCCGCCGGGCGCATCACCACCTCCGGCGACGTCTTCACCCCCGACGGGCTCACGGCCGCGCACCGCACCCTGCCCCTGGGGACACGGCTGCGCCTCTTCTACGGCAGCCGTGAGGTGGTGGTGCGCATCAACGACCGGGGTCCCTTCGTGCCGGGCCAGGACCTGGACGTGTCCCCCGCCGCCGCGGGGGCGCTGGGCCTCAACCGCGTGACCACCCTCCGCGCCGAGGTGGTGCGGTGACCGCCGGGCTCAGCTCGTAACGGACGCCGCGTCGGCGGCGGCCATGGCCGCGCCCACGATTCCGGCGCTGTTCTGCAGCTCGGCCACCGTGATGGTGGCGCGCGCCTTCAGCAGCGGCACGAACTTGTCCGGGTTCTTCGTGACCCCGCCGCCCAGGATGATCAGGTCGGGCCACAGCAGGCGCTCCGCGTGGTCCAGGAACTCGTTCACGCGCTCGGCCCAGTCCGCCCAGGACAGCTTCTTGCGGTCGCGCACGCTGGCGGCGGCCCGCAGCTCGCCCTCCTTGCCGCGCACCTCGATGTGCCCCAGCTCCAGGTTGGGCAGCATCACGCCGTCCACGAACAGCGCCGAGCCGATGCCGGTGCCGAGGGTCAGCATCAGCACGACGCCCCGGTGGTGGTCGCGACCGGCACCCACGCGCATCTCGGCGATGCCGGCGGCGTCCGCGTCGTTGACGATCACCACGGGCCGGCCCGTGGCCTCGCGCAGCAGTTGCTCGGCGTTGAGGCCGATCCAGTCCTTCGACAGGTGGGCCGCGGTCTGCACGATGCCGCCCTTCACCACGCACGGCAGGCCCACGCCCACAGGGCCCTCGCCGCCCAGCTGCTGCACCTGCTTGCCCACCTCGGCCGCCACGTCCTGCGGGGCCCCGCCCTCGGGCGTCGGCGTGCGGAGCCGGTCGCTCAGCAGGATGCCGGCCACCACGTCCACCATCCCCGACTTGATCCCCGACCCCCCGATGTCCACGCCGATGGTGTTCATGCGGTAACCGCCTCCGTGTCGTAGCTCACCAGGGATTGGATGGGCAGCGCGCCCAGGCGCCGCCGCCCGGGCAGGAACGTCAATTCCACGATGAAGGTGGCCCCAACCACCACACCACCCTGAGACTCAGCCAGACGCACGGCGGCCTCCGCCGTGCCGCCCGTCGCCAGCAGGTCGTCGTGCACCAGCACGCGCTGGCCGGGCCGGATGGCCCCGGTGTGCACCTCCAGGGCGTCGGTGCCGTACTCCAGGTCGTAGTCGTGGCGCACCGTCTCGCCCGGCAGGCGCCCGGCCTTGCGGGCGGTGACGAAGCCGGCGCCCAGGGCGTGGGCCAGCGCACCGCCGGCGATGAACCCGCGCGACTCGGCGCCCAGCACCAGGTCCACCTCAAGCGGCCGGGCCCAGTCGCGCATGCGGGTGACGCACTCGCCGAGGGCCGCCGCATCGGCGAACAGCGGCGTGAGGTCGTAGAACAGGATTCCGGGCTTGGGGTGATCCGGGATGGCGCGGATCACCGAGCGCAGCGGCATCAGTGCACCACGGCGCGCAGCTCACCCACCAGCATCAGGTGCCGGATGTGTGAGACCAGGCCGGTGAGCGCCTCCAGCGCATCCACGGCCTCGCGGCGCCGCTCCGGGTTGCGCGACCGCAGCCCGGACGTGAGCAGCTGCTCCAGGAGGCCCGCCTCGCGCTCGGCGGCCGTGCGGAACAGCCGCAGGTGGCGCGGCTCCACGCCGTACGCCGCCAGCTGCGCGGCCACGCCCACCAGCTCGCGCTCGGTCTCGTCCAGCCCCCCGTCGCCTCGCACGAGGCCGTACGCCTGCAGGTCGCGCAGCAGCTCCGGGCCGGCCCCCGTGTCGCGCATCACGTCCTCCACCGCGTGCCGGTGGGTGGGCTGTGGTTCGGCCAGCTGGGCGCGCTTGAACTGCTTGGCCTGGGCGGCGGCGCTGAGGCCGCCGGTGCCGCCGTGCTCCAGCTCCTGCCGGATCACCGCCAGGGGCAGGAACTCGTCGCGCTGCAGGCGCAGCACGGTGCGCAGTCGCTCCACGTCGCTCTGGGTGAAGCGGCGGTAGCCGCCGGCGGTGCGCTTGGGCGACACCAGCCGCTGCTCCTCCAGGTACCTGATCTTGGAGATCGAGATTGTGGGGTGCTCGCCGCGCAGCGCGTCGCACACCGCCCCGATGGTGAGGGTGGGTTCATCCCCGCCCACGGGGAACAGCACGGGTGGCTCCGCGGTCATCCGGCGATGAACGTCAATCGGAACTTGCCGATCTGCACCTCGTCCCCGTCGTGCAGCAGCTCGTCGTCCTCGATGCGCCGCCGGTTGACGTAGGTGCCGTTGAGGCTGCCGAGGTCGCGCAGCACCAGCCCGCCGGGCGTGCTGATGATGCGGGCGTGCTCGCGCGACACGGTCACGTCGTCCAGGAACACGTCGGCGTTGGGCGACCGCCCGATGCTGACGTCGGCGTCGGTGGACACCGGGTACAGCGCGCCCTGCGGCCCGCCGGAGCGCACCGCCAGCACGGGCCCGTCCTCGTGGGGACCGTGCCAGTCACCCCCGTGCCCCATCACCCAGGGGCCGGTGGTCTCCGCCGTGCCGCCCTCGGGGATCAGGTGTGCCCCGCAGTTGCTGCAGTATCGGTTGCCCTCGCTCTGCAGCGTTCCGCATTCGGCGCAGCGCATCCCCGGTGGCCCGTCAGCCCTCGAGGCGACCGATGTCGGGGATGCGGTTGGCCAGGATGTTGGCGAGCCCGTCGAGGTCCACCACCGACAGGGCTCCCTCGTCCTTGGCGGACAACCGCCGCACCAGCTCGTAGCGGAGCATGTCCATGCGGCCGTGCAGGGCGCGGCGCTGCATGGAGACCTCCATCTCGCGTTCCTTGAGGTCGTTGATGAGGGACTTCAGTTCCGCGTCCGACAGGCTCCCGAGGTCCGGGAGGGGCTCCAGCTCCATCGAGGGTGGCTCCTTGAGTTGTTCGAAGGCCAGCATAACCCAGGTTGCGGCACCCTCAAGCTCGGGTCGAGCCCGCGCGCACCCGGATGACGGTTCGCACGTAGTTCGCCAGCGCCGCGACCGACAGGGCCACGCCGAGCCAGAACACCACGTCGATCCAGCGCGCGTCCGACAGCAGGGCCAGGCCGGTGCCCAGCATCACGGTGGCCGATGAGACCTTGCCCAGCAGGTCCACGCGCACGTCCAGCCCGGAGTTGCGCAGCAGCACCACGGCGCCCACGGTGAGCGCGTCGCGGGCCAGGACGATGACGGGCCCCGCGGGGTGCATCCGGTGCAGGGTGATCAGCCCGATCAGGCCCATGGCTACCAGCAGCCGGTCGGCGAACGGGTCGGCCAGCCGCCCGAAGGTGGACTCCGCATGCCAGGCCCGGGCGAGGCGCCCGTCGATGAAATCGGTCACGGCCACGCCGCCGAACACCCAGCCCGCGGCCGGCGCCGTGGGACCGTCCTGGCGCAGGATCAGCCACGCCAGCACCGGCAGCGCGGCGATGCGTGCCAGCGTGAGGGCGTTGGGAAGCCAGTGGAGAGGATGACGGGCGATCTGGCCGCTCATGCCGGTGCGTGCGCCGCGCTCGACGTCCCGGCCGTCAGCCGCAGCACTCCCCATCGCAGCGCCCGGTTGGCGGCGTGACGATGATCGGCGCGCAGCAGCCGCAGTCCTGGCCCCGCCATCCCCTGGTCCCCTCACGCACGGCCACCGCCGCGATGACGAGCGCGGCCGCGGGATCGGCCCACCACCACGACAGGGTGGCGTTGAGGAGCAGGCCCGTCAGCAGGGCCACCGAGAGGTAGGCGCAGATCATGTTCTGCATGCCCTCACTCCGTGTGGCGGCCGAGCCGAGCCGCCGCCCGACATCCCGCTTGGCCACCGCGAGCAGGGGCATCGTCAGCGCGGTGAACACCGCCAGTCCGATGCCGACCCAACTCGCGCCGGGACGGGACTGCGTCACGAGCGCGTCTCCCGCGGTGACGGCCACGTAGGCGGCGAGCACGAAGTACGTCGTCGCCACCAACCGCTGGGCGCGCAGTTCGGCGGCCTCGGACGCGGCTCGCCGCGCCGAGAACCGCCAGATGATGATGAGGCCCGCCAGGCCCTCGATGAGGGAGTCCGCGCCGAAGCCGATGAGGGCCACCGATGACGCGGCGAGTCCCGCGCCGACGGCGATGGCGAACTCGATGAGGTGCCACAGGTTCCCACCCCATGCAAGGAGCTTGGCCCGCCGGATGAGCCGGTTGCGCTCGGCGGGCGGCGGGCCGCTGGCGGGTGGTCCGACCCGGATCGTCAGGGGAAGGCTGCTCGGGCTCAACGCCGTGGTCACCTCTGCGAAAACGCGCGAACCCCCCGACGCCAGCGGCGGTGGGGGGTTCGAAACGTCGTACCAATGGTCGGGGCGAGAGGATTTGAACCTCCGACCGCCCGGCCCCCAGCCGGGTGCGCTACCAGACTGCGCCACGCCCCGCGATGCATCGGCAGGGTACCAGGCTCGCGCGGGCGGGGCACGCCGATGCGGGGATAGCCTGTGTCGTTCGAGGTGGCGGAAAGTGGCTGGGGCGAGTCGACGGCACGGGCGGCGGGCATCCGGGGCAACCGGGTGGTGGACCTCGGGGCGATGTGCTTCGGGCTGATCCTCATCAACCTGGACATCACCATCAACACCTGCGCTGCTCACCATCCAGCGCAACTGCACGCCAGCCCGTCGATGCTGGAATGGACGGTCAACGCCTACGCCCTGGCCCGGCGGTGCTGCTGCTGCTGGCTGGGGCCTGGGGCGACCTCCGGTACGGCCGCCGCCTGGTACCACCGGGATGGCGCTGTTCATGCCCTCCAGGTCACCAGCGCTGGCCCCGTCGGCGGGGTGCAAGCTGTGCGCTGCGCCGGTGAAGCGCTGGAGCGGCGTTCATCGCGGCGCTGACGCTGAGCATCATCGTCACCACCTTCGAGCCCCGGGAGCTGCCCCAGGCCATCGGCATCTACGCTGGCGTCCGCGGCGGGCCCTCGCCATCGGCCTGCTGGCGGCACGTCACCTCCAGCATGCCGGGCGTCGATCTTCTGGATCAACGCGCCTCGGCATCGCCGGTGGTCGTCCTGGCGGTGCCGAGGCCGCCTACCGAGAGTCGCAGCGCCACAGCCTGGAGCTGGACCTCGTGGGCGCCACGCTGGCTACGGTGGCGTTGTTCTGCGGGTGGGGAAGGCCGATCGGCACCACCACCACGCCTGGACCTCCGGCTACACCCTGGGCTTCCTCGCCGCCAGCGTGGTGCTGGGCGCCGCCTTCGTGTGGTGGGAGGAGCGCCACCGCGCCCCCATGGTGCCGCTGGTCTTCTTCCGCAACCGCTGGTCTACGGTGCCCGCCCTGGGCCTTCCAGTCGTTGCCTGGCGCCACTGGGACATCTACCTGATGACCCAGTACTTCTCCAGAACGTGCGGGGATGGTCGCCGGTGCAGTCCGGGGCCTCGGGCCTGCCGATGACCATGATGATGATGATCCTGGCGCCGTTCGGCGGCTGATGCCGCTTCCGCCCGGTGGCCCTGGTGACCGCCGGCCTGCCGCCACCGCCTGCGCCGGCACCTGGTGGTGGCCGGGGGCGCACACCTCGCCGTTCTGGTACATCGCCCTGCCGACGTGCTGCAGGCCTGGGCATGGCCATCGCCCTTCCCGCCTCGTCCAGCATCGCTACGGCCGCCGTGACCGCCAGCGCTCCGGCATGGCCTCCGGTGTGCTCGGTCTCACCCTGCTGGTGGGCGCCGCCCTGGGGTTGGCTGGGCTGGATGGGCGCCATCGGGTCCACCCTGGCCATGCGCCACTGGGAGTCCCACACCCTGCGGTGCACCACGGCGCCGTCCGCGACGCGGTGATCGGCGCGGTCGACCTGCGGCGTGATCCAGCGTCTCCTGGGCAGCGATGCGGGCCGTGTGGCCGGGGATGTCGGCCCATGGGCAAGGCCAGGCGGGTGGCCACTGGCCTACGCTGCTGGCGACACTGCTGGTGGCTCGGCCCGGGCAGGCGCTGCCGCCTGACCGGCGCCGGGCCTGGAGGGCCGTCCAGGGCACCGCTTGCGCTGGCGGCCGTGCCCTCCACCAGCGCCAGGGCGTCGGCCATGGCCATCGTGGTGACGGCGGGCCGCCTGCGAGGCCAGCGGGGTGCAGACGCCCGCCCTGGGCGGCATGCCGCAGCGCACCGCCGCGATGTGATCGGCCCGCGCGGCCACCTGGGCGGACAGCGGGGCCCGGCATCCCAGGTGGCCGGCCTGCCCCAGCAGGGTGCGGCCGAACAGGTGGTGCCGGCGATGGCGGCCGAGGCGGGGTTGCCGGCGACCGCGGCACCGTGTCACTGTCCTGCTGGACGCTCAGCTTCGGGGAAGTGGTACCGGCGTCACCTGCACGCCGTGGTCGATGGTGTCCACGCCCACGATCTCATGGCCGGGCGCATGCGGCCGCGGCGAATCTCGCCCGCGCTTGCCGATGGTGACCACCAGGTGCACGTCCGACTCCAGCGCCTGGCTACCGCCTGCATCAGGCGTCCTGGGTCGTCGCCGACCCCACGCGCTGGACACCACCTCGGCCCTACGCCTGGCCTGCGCGGCCACCCCCACCCGGTTGGCGTCGTACACCTGGCCGGCCTGCAGGATTCGCCCAGCGGCACCAGCCCGTCGCCCAGGCCGATCACGGCCACGCGGGCGGCGAGGCGCTGCACGGCACCGGCGGCCCACCGCTTCCCCGATCGCCGTGATGGTGGTGGGGCTCAGCACCATCCCGGACAAGGCAGCATCAGGACGCCCTCCATGATCACCTCGCCGGCCCGGCGCACGTACGCCCTGCTCCACCTCGCCGGGTACCCACCGAAGTCGCTCGTGCAGGGCGGTGTGCTCACGGCGGCCACCTGGAGTCCGCACCGGCGGGCATCGCCGGTGGACACGCGCCGCCTCCTCCTCGCCCACGAACACCCGTCCGGGCTGTCCGGCGCGGTGCTCCCCACCACCCGAAGCCAGCGCCCACCGGCGCGCACGGCGAAGCCGTCCATCGACGCGGTGTCGGACATCGGCAGGCCGGCCATGCGCGCCTGCAGGCCCTCGGCCAGCGCGCGTCCCGCGCAGTGGGCCACCGGCACCGACTCGGCCTCGGTGCGCACCCGGTGCTGCTGGCATGCCACGAGGGCCTCGGTGAGGGCGACGTCCCGCATCTGCATCGCACACGCTAGCGTGCCGCAAATGACGACCTCACACGCAGCGGGGTCCGCCCGGCCCGGCCCGTCGGTGCCGATCAGGGTGCTGCGGCTGCGCGGCGGGCGCTGGAGCGAGCGCGCCGACCGCCTGGCCGGTGAGGAGCCGCTGGAGGTGCGCCTGGCCGCGGCCGGCGCCCCCGCGGTGCGGGTGGCGGTGACCATGCGCACCCCCGGGGCCGACTTCCCCCTGGCCGTGGGCCTGCTGGTGACCGAGGGCGTGGTGCACCCCGGCGACCTCGCGGGCGTGTCGTACTGCACCGACCCCGGGGAGTCGCAGGCCTACAACGTGGTGCTGGTGCGGTCGGCCCACGCGCCCCGGGCGGTGGTGGCCGAGCGTGCCCACGCGATCAGCGCCGCATGCGGGGTGTGCGGCAAGACCAGCCTGGACCAGGTGCGGGTGCGGTGCGCCGTGCTGCCGGACGGACCGGGCGTCGCGGCGGCCACCCTGCTGGGCATGGCCGACACCCTGCGCGGGGCGCAGCCCGGGTTCGACCGCACCGGCGCCACCCACGCCGCCGGGCTGTTCGATGCGCACGGCCGCCTGGTGGCGGCGTTCGAGGACGTGGGCCGCCACAACGCGGTGGACAAGGTGGTGGGCGACGCGGTGCTGCACCACCGCGCCCCGGGCGCCGACGCCGTGCTGTTGGTGTCCGGGCGGCTGTCGTTCGAGATCGTCCAGAAGGCGGCGGTGGCGGGCATCCCGGTGGTGGCGGCGGTGTCGGGGCCGTCCAGCCTTGCCGTGGAGGCGGCCGCCGAACTGGGTGTCACGGCCGTGGGCTTCTTGCGTGAGGACCGCATGAATGTGTACACACACCCTCGACGCGTGCTGCGGGAGGTGTGACGTGCACGATGGGGATGCGCGACGCGCGGCGATCCACCGGATGGCCACGGACATGGCGGGCCTGCCGGGGGCGCTGATGCCCATCCTGCACGCGGTGCTGGAGGAGTTCGGGCACATCGGTGCGGACGACCCCGCCACCATCGCCGACGCCCTCAACCTGGCCGAGGCCGAGGTGCACGGCGTCGTGAGCTTCTACACGGATTTCCGGCGCACCCCGCCGGCGCCGGTGCGGCTGCGCATCTGCCGCGGCGAGGCGTGTCAGGCCGTGGGCGCCGAGGAGCTGGTGGCGCACGCGGTGGCCGCGCACGGCTGCCGCGTGGGTGGGCGCACCGACGACGGCCGCGTGGAGCTGGAGCAGGTGTTCTGTTTCGGGAACTGCGCCCTCGGACCCACGGTGGCCGTGAACGACACGCTCACGGGGCGGGTCCACCCGGAGCGCCTCGACGCCCTGCTGGCCGGGGAGGGGCGATGACCACCGTCTTCGTGCCCGGCGACTCCGCCGCCCGCTCGGTGGGCGCCGACGAGGTGGCCGCGGCCTTCGCCGCCGGGGGCGCGCGCGTGGTGCGCACCGGGTCGCGCGGGATGCTGTGGCGGGAGCCGCTGGTGGAGGTGCTGCGGGATGGCGTCCGCATCGGCTACGCCGACGCGGAACCGGGCGATGTGGCGGCCATCCTCGACGACGGCGAGGGGACGCACCCGCGCTGCGTGGGCCCGGTGGAGGATCTCCCGTGGCTCGCCGGACAGCAGCGCTTCACCTGCGGTCGCCTGGGTGTGGTGGATCCCCTGGACCCGGACGACTACGTGGCGCACGGCGGCTTCGCGGGCCTGAGGCGGGCTTTGGAGATGACGCCCGCCGAGGTGGTTGCCCAGGTCACCACATCGGGCCTCCGGGGCCGCGGGGGCGCGGGCTTCCCCACCGGTACCAAGTGGGACACCGTGCTGCGGGAGCCCGGGCCGGTGAAGTACATCTGCGCCAACGCCGACGAGGGCGACTCCGGCACGTTCGCCGACCGCATGCTGATGGAGGGCGACCCGTTCTCCCTGATCGAGGGCATGGCCATCGCGGGGCACGCCGTGGGCGCAACAGAGGGCTTCGTCTACATCCGCTCCGAGTACCCGGACGCCGTGCGGGTGATGCGGGCCGCCGTGACCGTGGCGGAGGAGCGCGGCTACCTGGGCGACGACATCCTGGGCGGCGGGCTGAGCTTCCGGGTGCACGTCCGCGTGGGGGCGGGGGCCTACATCTGCGGTGAGGAGACCTCCATGCTGGAGAGCCTGGAGGGCCGCCGCGGCCAGGTGCGGGCCAAACCGCCCATCCCGGCGCTGCACGGCCTGTTCGGGGCGCCCACCGTGGTGAACAACGTGCTCACCCTGTGCACCGTCCCGCCGGTGCTGGCCGAGGGCCCTGAGGCCTACGCTCGCCTGGGGGTGGGCCGCTCGCGAGGCACCCAGGTGTTCCAGGTGGCCGGCAACGTGGCCCGGGGAGGCCTGGTGGAGACCGCCTTCGGCATCACGCTGGGCGAGCTGGTGCACGACTGGGGCGGCGGCACGCGCAGCGGCCGGCCCGTGCGCGCGGTGCAGGTGGGCGGCCCCCTGGGGGCCTACCTGTCCCCCGCCGACTTCGACCTGCCCATGGACTACGAGGCGTTCGCCGCACGCGAGGCCATGGTGGGGCACGGCGGCGTGGTGGTGTTCGACGACACCGTGGACATGGCCGCCCAGGCCCGGTTCGCCATGGAGTTCTGCGCCGCCGAGAGCTGCGGCAAGTGCACCCCGTGCCGCATCGGCTCGGTGCGGGGCACCGAGGTGCTGGACCGCATCATCGCGGGGGTGGACCGCGAGGCCGGCCTGGCCCTGCTGGAGGACCTGTGCGCCACCATGGCCGGGGCGTCGCTGTGCGCCATGGGGGCGCTGACCCCCATGCCGGTGCGCAGCGCCCTGCGCCGCTTCCCCGAGGACTTCACGCGGAGCACGAACCCATGACCCTCACGCCGGAACCCGACCTCGGCACCCCGCGCGGGCACGGACCCGGGGTGACGCTCACCATCGACGGGCGCACCGTGACGGTGCCCGCCGGCACGTCGGTGATGCGGGCGGCCGAGGAGGCCGGGATCGCCGTGCCGAAGCTGTGCGCCACCGACACGCTGGAGGCCTTCGGCAGCTGCCGGGTGTGCCTGGTGGAGGTGGATGGGGTCGCCACCACGCCGGCCTCGTGCACCACGCCGGTGCGCGAGGGCATGGTGGTGCGCACCGGCTCGCCGCGCATCGACGCCCTCCGGCGCGGGGTGATGGAGCTGTACCTCAGCGACCACCCCGTCGACCCGGCGGAGTGCGGCGAGCGGGGATGCGAGCTGCACGCCGTGGCCGAGCGGGTGGGACTCACCCACATGCGATATGGGGCCGGCGGGGCCACCCACGTCCACGAGTCGACCGACCAAAGCAACCCGTACTTCGAGTACCGGCCCGCCGAGTGCATCGTCTGCAGCCGCTGCGTGCGGGCCTGCGAGGACATCCAGGGCACGTTCGCCCTCACCGTGGAGGGGCGCGGGTTCGGCAGCCGGGTGGTGCCCGGCGGGGCGCCCGACCTGTTCGGCTCGGCGTGCGTCAGCTGCGGGGCGTGCGTGCAGGCCTGCCCCACCGGCGCCCTGGTGGAGAAGGCCGTGGTCGCGCACGGCATGCCCGACCGGCACGTGGACACCACGTGCGCCTACTGCGGGGTGGGCTGCTCGTTCCGGGCCGAGCTGCGGGGCGAGACGCTGGTGCGCATGGTGCCCTCCAAGGCCGGGGGCGCCAACGAGGGCCACTCGTGCGTGAAGGGGCGGTTCGCGTTCGGCTACGCCGACCACCGCGACCGCCAGCTGCACCCCATGGTGCGGGACACCATCACCGACCCGTGGCGGGTGGTGGACTGGGACGAGGCCCTGGACACCGTGGCCCGGCGGTTCCTGGCGCTGCAGGCGGCCCACGGCGTGGGCGCCATCGGCGGCATCACCAGCTCGCGCACCACCAACGAGGAAGTGTACGCGGTCCAGAAGATGATCCGCGGCGCCTTCGGCAACAACAACGTGGACACCTGCGCCCGGGTGTGTCACTCCCCCACCGGCTACGGCCTCAGCCAGACCTTCGGCACCTCGGCGGGCACCCAGACCTTCGCCTCCGTTGACGACGCCGACGTGATCATGGTGATCGGCGCCAACCCCACCGACGCCCACCCCGTCTTCGCCTCGCGGCTCAAGCGCCGCGTGCGCGCCGGGGCCCGGCTCATCGTGGTGGACCCGCGCCGCATCGACCTTGTGCGCACCCCGCACGTCCAGGCCGACCTCCACCTGCAGCTGGCCCCCGGCACGAACGTGGCGGTCATCAACGCCATGGCCCACACCGTGGTGGACGAGGGCCTGGCCGACGAGGACTTCCTGCGGGACCGCTGCGAGGGCATGGACGAGTACATGGCCTTCATCATGCGGCCCGAGAACTCCCCGGAGGCGGTGGAGGCCCAGAGCGGCGTGCCCGCGGGGCAGCTGCGGGAGGCCGCGCGGATGTTCGCCGCCGGGCCCAACTCGGCCATCTACTACGGCCTCGGCGTGACCGAGCACTCCCAGGGCAGCACGATGGTGATGGGGATGGCCAACCTGGCCATGCTCACCGGCAGCGTCGGGCGCTCCGGCGTGGGGGTCAACCCGCTGCGGGGCCAGAACAACGTGCAGGGCTCGTGTGACATGGGTTCCTTCCCGCACGAGCTGCCCGGGTACCGGCACATCGCCGACCCTGAGGTGCGCGGCGTCTACGAACGGCTGTGGGGCCGGGCGCTGGACCCGCACCCGGGCCTGCGCATCCCCAACATGCTGGACGCCGCCGTGGGCGGGGACTTCCGCGGCATCTACATCCAGGGCGAGGACATCGCGCAGTCCGACCCCAACACCCGCCACGTCACCGCCGCCCTGGAGAACATGGACTGCGTGGTGGTGCACGACCTGTTCCTCAACGAGACGGCCAGGTACGCGCACGTGTTCCTGCCGGCCACGTCGTTCCTGGAGAAGAACGGCACGTTCACCAACGCGGAGCGGCGCATCAACCGCGTGCGGCCCGTGATGCCGCCGCGCTGCGGCATGCACGAGTGGCAGGTGGTGTGCGAGATCGCCCGGCGCATGCGCTTCCCCATGGCCTGGGACGACGCCGCGCAGATCATGGACGAGATCGCGGCCACCACCCCCACGTTCGCCGGGGTCAGCCACGCCAAGCTGGACGCGCTGGGCTCGGTGCAGTGGCCCTGCAACGACGCGGCCCCCGGCGGCACGCCCATCATGCACGTGGACGCCTTCGTGCGCGGCAGGGGACGCCTGATGCACACCGCCTACGTGCCCACGCTGGAGCGCAGCACCCGCCGTTTCCCCCTCATCCTCACCACCGGGCGCATCCTCAGCCAGTACAACGTGGGCGCCCAGACCCGACGCACCGCCAACTCGCGCTGGCACCCGGAGGACGTGCTGGAGATCCACCCCAGCGACGCGGAGGCCCGCGGCGTGGCCGACGGGCAGCTGGTGGAGCTGGCCTCGCGGGTGGGCGCCACGCACCTGCGCGCCCGCCTGTCCGAGCGCATGCCCCCGGGCGTGGTGTACACCACCTTCCACCACCCCGACTCCGGCGCCAACGTGGTGACCACCGAGAACTCGGACTGGGCCACCAACTGCCCGGAGTACAAGGTCACCGCCGTGCAGGTGAGCCCGGCGGCCTACCGCGAGGCGCAGGGCGTGGGCGCATGAGCTCCGAGCTGCGGATGGCCGACGACATCGCGCGCCAGTTCGGGCACCTGGGGACGGACGAGGCGGGTCGCACCGTGGCGGCGCACATCACGCGGTTCTGGGCCCCCGCCATGATCGACCGGCTGTGCGCCGAGGTGGCGGAGGCCGGCGAGGTGGACCCGGTGGTGGCCGTCGCGGTGGCCTGTCTCACCGGGGACCCGTCCGCACCGGTCCACTAGGGTCACGGCATGACAGAACGCACAAAACCCAGCATCACCATCCCCGACGGCCCGCCCCCCGCCGAACTCGGCGTGGAGGACCTGGAGGTGGGCGACGGCGCGGAGGCCACACCCGGCACCCGCCCCGTCATGCACTACGTCGGCGTCTCCTGGTCCACGGGACGCCAGTTCGACGCCTCCTGGGACCGCAACGACCCGTTCAGCTTCCGCCTGGGGGCCGGGCAGGTCATCGGCGGCTGGGACCAGGGCGTGCAGGGCATGCGCGTGGGTGGGCGCCGCAAGCTCACCATCCCGCCGCACCTGGGCTACGGCGAACGCGGCGCGGGCGGCGTGATCGCCCCCAACGAAACGCTGGTGTTCGTGGTGGACCTGCTCGAGCTGGGCTGATCGCTCAGAACAGGCTGGGGTCGCCGGCGTCGGCCGGCGGCTCGAGCCCCAGGTGCCGGTAGGCCCTCGGGGTGGCCATGCGCCCCCGCGGGGTGCGCAGCAGCAGGCCCTCCTGCAACAGGAAGGGCTCGTAGACGTCCTCGATGGTGTCCGAGGCCTCCCCCACGCTGTCGGCCAGCGTGCCCAGGCCCACCGGGCGCCCCTCGAAGGTCACCGCCAGGCACCGCAGAAGGCGGCGGTCCAGCTCCTCCAGGCCCAGGGAGTCCACCTCCAGCAGGTCAAGCGCGTCGTGGGCCAGGCCGCCGTCCACGACGGTGGTGCCGCGCACCTGTGCCACGTCGCGCACGCGCCGCACCAGCCGGTTGGCGATGCGCGGCGTGCCCCGCGCCCGGCCGGCGATCTGGCCGGCCCCCTCGTCGTCCACCTCCAGGCCCAGCAGGCCGGCCGACCGGATGACGATGCGCGCCAGCTCATCGCGCTCGTAGTAGTTGAGGCGCTCCACCACCCCGAACCTGCCCAGCAGCGGCGATGACAGCAACCCGGTGCGCGTGGTGGCGCCGATCAGCGTGAACGGCGGCAGGTCCAGGCGCAGTGTGCGCGCCGACGGGCCCTGCCCCAGCACCACGTCGATCTCGAAGTCCTCCATGGCCGGGTACAGCACCTCCTCCACGGCGCGCCCCAGACGGTGGATCTCGTCGATGAACAGCACGTCCCGCGGCTCCAGCGAGGTGAGGATGGCCGCCAGGTCGCCCTTGCGCTCGATCACCGGCCCGCTGGTGGGATGGAAGCCCACGCCCAGCTCGGTGGCCACGATGCGGGCCAGGCTGGTCTTGCCCAGCCCCGGGGGGCCGGCCAGCAGCACGTGGTCCAGGGCGTCGCCGCGCTGCCGCGCCGCCTCCAGGAAGATGCCGAGCTTCTGGCGGGCGGCCTCCTGGCCCACGAACACGTCCAGGCTGCGGGGCCGCAGCGCCCGGTCGACGTCGCGGTCCTCCTCCCGGTCCTCGGGATCGGTGAGGCGGTCGGTCACCGGCCCCTCCGCAGTCGCGACAGCCCGTGGCGCACCAGCGCCGCGGTGTCCAGGCCGTCATCGGCGTCGGCGAGGGCCGGAGTGATCTCCTCGCCGGTGAAGCCCAGCGCCAGGAGGGCCTCGCGGGCCTCGCCCCCCGGACCGGGTGGCACGGCCGCGGCCATGCGGCCCACGGTGCGCGCCCCGGCGGGCAGTGCGTCACCCAGGCGGTCGCGCAGTTCCAGCACGATGCGCTCGGCGGTGCGCTTGCCCACGCCGCTGGCCGCCTGGAGGCGGCGGGCATCACCGGTCTGGATGGCCACCCGCAGGGCGTCCGGGGCGTCCAGGCCGCAGAGGGCCAGCGCGATGCGCGGCCCCACCTGGCTCACGCCCAGGAAGGCCTCGAACAGCTCCCGCTCGGCGGGGCCGGAGAACCCGTACAGGTCCAGGGCGTCCTCGCGCACCACCAGGTGGGTCTCCAGGTGCACGGGCGACCCGGCGGGCGGCAACCCCATCATGGTGTGGGTGGAGACGTGCACCAGCAGGCCCACACCCCCCACCTCCACCAGCGCACCATCGGGAGTGACGGCGGCCAGCAGCCCCCGCAGCGAACGGATCATATGTTCGGCACGCTAGCGCCCGGCGCGGATGGCGCCGCGGCCCGGTTCAGCGGGCCCGGTGGATGGCCCGGGCCAGCGGGGCGCCGGTGAGGTGGCAGATGGCCAGCGCCATGGCGTCCGCGGCGTGGTCGGTGCCCGGCCGGTCGCCGCACAGGCGGGCCACCATGGCACGCACCTGCGCCTTGTCGGCCGAGCCGGAGCCGGTGACCGACTGTTTGACCGTGTTGGGCGAGTACTCGGTGACGGGCACGCCCGCCCCGGCGGCGGCCACCATCACGGCCCCGCGGGTCTCGGCCATTCCCATGGCGGCGCGGCTCACCGGGTGCACGAACCAGCTCTCCACCGCCACTCCGGTGATGTCACCGCGTGAGCACAGCGCGGCGATCTGGTCGTGGATGAAGCGCAGCCGCTCGGCGTGCGGCGTGGACGGCTTGGTGCGGATGGTGCCGTGGTCCAGGGCCCGCATCTTCCCGGAGGAGGCCACCACCAATGCGTAGCCGGTGTTGGCCAGCCCCGGGTCGATGCCGAGCACCACGTTCATGCGGGAACGGTTCGCCGTTACCCGGCGACCGCCTCCAGCATCTCCTCGGAGATGTCGAAGTTGGCGTACACGTCCTGCACGTCGTCGTTCTCCTCGAGGGCGTCGATGAGCCGCAGCAGGCGCCGCGCCTCGGCCTCGTTGGGCGCCACGGTGTTCTGCGGCACCATCGTGAGGTCGGCGCTGGCGTAGGTGATCCCCGCCTGGCCCAGGGCGCCGGCCACCGCGGTGAACGCGGTGGGCTCGGTGGTGACCTGCCACTGGGTCCCGTCCAGCACGATGTCCTCGGCGCCGGCCTCCAGCGCCGCCTCCATCACCGCGTCCTCGTCGGCGCCCTCGGCGTCCACCAGGATCACGCCCTTGCGGTCGAACTGCCAGGCCACCGTGCCGGGCGTGCCCAGCGAGCCGCCGTGCTTGGTGAAGATGTGCCGCACGTCCGCCGCCGTGCGGTTGCGGTTGTCGGTGAGGATCTGCACCAGGATGGCCACCCCGCCGGGGCCGTAGCCCTCGTAGGTGATGTGCTCGTAGGCCTCGCCGTCACCGCTGCCGGCGCCGCGCTGGATGGCGCGCTCGATGTTGTCCTTGGGCATCGAGTTGTCGCGGGCCTTCTGCACCGCCGCGGCCAGGGCGGCGTTGGCGTCCGGATCGGGCCCGCCCTCCTTGGCCGCCACGATGATCGCCCGCGACAGCTTGCTGAACAGCTGTCCGCGTTTGGCGTCGGCGGCGCCCTTCTTGCGCTTGATGGTGGCCCATTTACTGTGCCCCGACACGGCGGTCCTCCCTGGTGTTCGTTGCGCGTCCCGCCGCCCGGTGCCTGGCCCGGTCCACCAGCCAGGCGTGGAACCGCCGGTCATCGGTGAGTTCCGGGTGGAAGGCGACGCCCATCATTTCTCCCTGCCGCACGGCCACGGGCTGTCCGTCCAGCACCGCGATTATGCGCACCGCGGGGCCCGTCTGCACGATCTGCGGCGCACGGATGAACACGGCGTCCATGTCGCCCTCGCCCAGTCCGGGCACCCGCAGGGCGGTCTCGAACGATGCCACCTGGCGGCCGTAGGCATTGCGGCGCACCACGTCCAGGCCGCCCACCAGCTTGGAATGTCCCCGTCCTCGATGCAGTCGGCCAGCGCGATGAGCCCCGCGCAGGTACCCCAGCACGGGCAGGTCGTCGTCCACCGCCGCGCGCACCGCACCGAGCAGACCCGAGTCACCCGCCACGATGCGGATGGTGGTGCTCTCGCCGCCAGGATCACGCACCAGGCCGGTGAGGCCTGCCAGCTCCTGCGGGGTGCGCACCTGCACGGCGTCCGCCCCGGCCGCCTGCAGTACCGGCCTGGTGTTCGGCGAAGGCCCCCTGGACCGCCAGCGCCCACGCGCGGGCGCGCCGGCAATCTCGATGCTCACCAGCCTCGCGTCTGCAGCAGCTGGCCCTGGGCCAGCGTGTCCGCGCCTCGATGCCGGGCATGGCGTCCTTGAGGCCGGTGGACACCCGCGCGCCAGCACGGCCGCGTCGGTGTGGTGGGTGGTGGCCTCCACGATGGCCCGCGCCCGCGCCGGCGGGTCCTGGCTCTTGTAGATGCCGCTGCCCACGGGCTTGCGCCGTCGGCGCCCAGTTGCATCATCAGGGCCGGCGTCGGCGGGCGTGGCGATGCCACCGATGATGAACAGCACCACAGGCAGGCGGCCGTTCTGGGCCACCCACTCCACCAGGTCGAACAGCGCCCGCGGCTCCTTCGCGGCCGCGTACAGCTCATCGTGGCCGAGGGTGGTGAGGCGCCGGATGCCGCCCAGGATCTGGCGCAGCAGCGGCGCACGGCCTCCACCACGTTGCCGGTGCCGGCCTCGCCCTTGCTGCGGATCATGGCGGCCCCCTCGGCGATGCGCCGCAGGGCCTCCCCAGGTCGGTGGCCCTGCACGAACGGCACGGTGAAGCCGTGCTTGTCGATGTGGTTGGCCTCGTCGGCGAGGGTCAGCACCTCGCTCTCGTCGATGTAGTCGATCTCCAGCGACTGCAGGATCTGGGCCTCGACGAAGTGCCCGATGCGGCACTTGGCCATCACCGGGATGCTCACGGCGGCCTTGATGCCCTCGATGAGGCTCCGGGTCGCTCATGCGTGCCACCCCGCCCTGCGCCCGGATGTCGGCCAGGATGCGCTCCAGCGCCATGACGGCGCACGCACCACGGCCTCCTCGGCGATGCGGGCCTGCTCGGGCGTGGTGACGTCCATGATGACCCCGCCCTTGAGCATCTGGGCGTGGCCGCTCTTGACGCGCATCGTTCCCGTGCCGCCCAACGCTGCCGGTGTGGTCGGTCACTGGCACCTCATCTTGCGGGGTCGTCAGAACCGTGGATTGTAGCCCACGCCCCACCCGCGGCCCCGGCGGGTCCCGGCGCGGCGAGGCACCAGGGGACCGAGGTTCTACGCCCGGCTCAGGCGGTGGCCACCAGATCGCGCGGTGCGCGATCGGACCGTTGGCGCGGTGGCAGGCGCCCTCCACGGCGCTCGCCAGGGCCTGGGCAACCGCGACCATGGCCACCAGGCTGGAGGCGCCGCCGCAGACGTCGGCGGGCACCACCAGGCCCAGGGTGAGCCTGGCGAGGGCGACGAATGGAAGTCCACCAGGAGGCGCAGGGCACCCCAGCCTGCCTGCCGGCCCTCGGCGGCGGCCTGCGCTGCCCTGGCCTCCCGGCCGATCCCGGCCAGCCTGCACCCCGGCCGTCGATGCTGGACAGCCATGCCCGGTCGGCCGGATCGAACCGCTGACGCCCACCACCGGGATGCCGGCGCAGGCCAGGCGTCGGTGAGTACGCCGATCACCGCCCGGGCGTGCCCGTCACCGGCCACGATCACGGGGCGGCGGCCGGCCAGCGCGTGGCCAGCGGCCCGAGGCCACCGCTGCCCCAGACGCTCGGCGCGTCCTCCAGGGCATGGCGCTCGGCGTCGAGGGTGGCCGCGCACGCCGTCACCCCCGCCGAACACGCCCAGGTGGCGCTCGTTGCGGGGAGGGCGGCGGCCAGGGGCGCTGGGCGCGCCGCGCAGCTGCTGCATCTCGGGGTATCCGCCGAAGCCGAGCGCCTGCGCGAAGCGGACGACCTGGTGGCGGGGCTGCAATGCGCGGCGCGTGACACCTCGTGCGCCGACATGAGCGGCAGGTCGCCGGGGTGATCGGCGACGTACCGCCCTCGAGGGCCTGCTGGGCGGGACTGAACATCTCGTAGTCGCGCCGCAGACGCTCATGGCGGTGAACTGGGCCGGTGGCAGTCATCCTGGGCGAAGGTTCGCCGTCCGGCGCCGGTCCCCTACCTGCCCCGCACGCCGGGTCGGGTTGCCCGCCGTAGGGCGCCTGAACGACACTCGTCGGCACGGACACACGGGAGGAGCCCCGGGATGGGCCCAGGCCGGTTCGGACGTGCGTGGGCGGTCGCGGTGGCGGGGGTGGCGCTGTGCGCGCCGGTGGCCGCCTCGGCGGTGACGATCCGCGCAGTTCCCCGATCCCCCGCCGGAGGCGAATCCCTCCGGGATTGCAGCGGGCGGACGGCAACATGTGGTTCACGGAATCCCACCGCCAGCCGGATCGGCCTGATCCGCGCCGGCCGGACGGGTCACCGAGCTTCTCCACCGGGTCCGGCATCGGCACGGCCGCCGCCCCATGGGGGATCACCGCCGGCCCCGACGAGACCTCTGGTTCACCGAACAGGACAAGTCGGCCTTCGGGCGCATCACCCCGCGGGCGGTGGGCAAGGAGTTCCCGGTGACCGGGGCGGGGGTCCCAACCGCTGCCGGGATCACCTCGGCCCCGACGGCAACATCTGGTTCACCAACGACACGCGGGGCATCGCCCGTGCCTCCACGACCACCACGAGGGCTTCACCCTGTTCACGACCGGCCTGCACCCCGGCGCCCGCCCTTTGTCCATCGTGACCGGCCCGGACGGCAACCTCTGGTTCACGGGGGTCGACGGCCCCGCTGGCCACATCACCCCCACCGGCACCATCACGGAGTTCGGTCCGGCGCCGGGCAAGGATGCGGGTGCTGGGCGACATCGCACCCGGCTCCGACGGCAACCTCTGGTTCGCCCAGAGCGGTCCGGGGGATCGACCGCATGACCACGTCGAGGCCATCGACCTTCTCGACCGGCCTGGGCCCCGAACGCTACGGCCCGCGGCAGCCGCCCGGCCCTGACGGCAACCTGTGGTTCACCGATGAGGCCCGCCCGGTGATCGGACGGATCACGACCGACGGCACCATCACCGAGTTCCCCGTCTCCGGTGCGCGCACCACGCTGGCCATCGCGCAGGGCGGACGGCACGATGTGGTTCACCACCGGCCGCCGACACCATCGGCAACACGCGTCGCGTTCGAGCCGGACGTGGTCACGGGCGGCGCGCAGCCAGGAATCGTCACCACGCGGGTCGCCGGGACGGTCACCACGCACTTCGTCCCGGGCCAGGCATGGGTGATGCGGCCCCACCACCGCGTACGGCACGGCCACGCGCCGCAGCCGGTCCCGTTCGGCGAGGGTCTCACGGACGTGCCGGGCGGATCTGCGGGATCTGTCCCCCGGTGCCACCTATCACTACCAGGTGGTCGGGCAGTCGGACGTGGCCCGCGTCGGCGTGCCGACCGCACGTTCACCGTACCCGGCGGCACCACCAGGGGCGGGGAACCGGCGGTGGGTCAGGTGGCACGGCCCGCGGAGGTGGCGCACCACGTCGGGCAGCACCGGTGGGGGTTCGAAGGCGAGGCGCCACCGGCAGCGGGGAGCCCATCCGGCGGGGTCCATCGCGTGGGGTCCCGACCAGGAGTCACGCTAGGGCCCGCCGGGCCGCACCTCGCCCTGCGCCGGCACGCTGCGTCTGGTGGAAGCGCCACGGGGCGGCCGGTGCTAGCGCACCACCTTCCGGGTACCGGTGGGCGCCACACGGGTGGTGCGGCTGTCGCTGGGCGCGAGCCTGGTGCAGCGCATCGCCGGCACTCACGGCGTGCGGGCGCGGCTGCTGGTGATCCAGCCGGGCCTGCCGAGCACCGGCACGGCCGTGCGCCTGCGCTGAGCGACGGCTACCGGGCGGTGGCCGACAGCGCGCACGTCGGTGCGGTGACGCACGCACCCCGCGACATCGTCGGGACGCACGTCCACGGCCACCATGTAGCGCACGCCGGCGTGCTTGGCGGGATCGCCCCCGTGGCCCGGAGGGCGGCCCGTGCTGCCGCCACCTCACGCCCGCCGGGGACCCGCGCCAGGATCGACCCCGGCGTCCACCAGCGGCACCAGGCGGTCGCTGTTGGTGCGCAGGGCCAGCTCGGGCACCGGCACGGCCGGTGTCGCCGTCGTTGACCAGGCTCACGATCGCCAGGGCGGTGGGCGTGCGGTCGTGCACCAGTGCGCGTGGAGACCAGCTGGGCCGTGGGGTCGAAGGCCTGGAGGTCGACGGCCACGCCCAGGTCGTCGGCCATGGTGCCGCGAAGTACCCGCTGCCCGGCGGCGAGGCGGCAATGGGGCCGATCGTGTCGCGTGCCCGCACCCGCTCAGCGCGATCATGCCGGCCGCAGCACGGCGCGGCGGCGTGCCTCACCCGGCCATCCGCCTTGATGGCCTCCACGAAGGCTGCAGGTCGTCCAGGGCCCCGGCGAACAGGTCGCCGTGCTCCAGCGGGCGCCGGAGCACCACCTGCATTGTGAAGGCGGAGGGTGCAGGTGCTCGTCCACCTCGTCCCAGTGCAGCGGCGTCGAGACCGGCGCCCCCCGCCGGGGCCGCACCGAGTACACGCTGGCCACGCTGCGCCCCGGCCGTTCTGGTTGGCGTCCAGGTACAGCCGCCCCCGCGATCCGCCACGGTCACCACCGTGGTGAGGGCTCGTGCGGCCGCCGCCGCGCGAGGTCCTCGCACACCGCCTGGGCGAACAGCCGGGTGACGTCGTAGCTGAGCCCCGCGGCGACGGGCACGAACACGTGCATGCCGGTGCTGCCGCTGGTCTTCGGGTAACCGCGCACCCCCAGCTCGTCCAGGCGCTCGCGCAGCAGCAGGGCGGTGCGGGCCACCACCTCGAAGGGCATGCCCTCGGGCGGGTCCAGGTCGAACAGCACGTGGGTGGGCTCGCCGGGCGTGTCCACCCGGCTCTGCCAGGGGTTGAGGTCGATGCACCCCAGGTTGGCCACCCACAGCAGGCTCAGGGCATCGTCCACCACCAGGTACCGGTTGCGCTCGGTGGACCGCTCGCCCCTGCCCAGCTCCACCAGGTGCATCCACGGCGGCGCGTTGTCCGGGGCGTTGTGCTGGAAGAAGTGGGGTGCGGCGATGCCGTTGGGATACCGCTTGAGGATCATGGGGCGCCCCGTCAGGTGCGGCACCAGCCACTGGGACACGCGCAGGTAGTGGTCCAGCAGGTCGCCCTTGGTGATGCCCTCGCCGGGCCAGTACTCCTTGCCCAGGTTGGTGAGCCGCACCTGGCGGTCGCCGTCGGCGAGGACCCGGTCGGCCCCGGCGGCGGGTGCCGCCTCCAGCGGCGGCTCGGCCTCCCCGGGATCGGGCCCGTCGGCCATGCCGATGAACACGGGAGCCCGCATGCGCCCGTCGGAGGTGATCTCGCCGTACGACACCCGGCACCACCGTGTGGGCTCCACCCAGTTGGCACCCGCCAGGTCCGGCGGCGTCGCGGCGAACGGGCTGTCGGGCCGCGCGTCCCCGGCGAGGTCCCGGTGCAGGTCCCGGATGGTGGCGTCGGTGAGCCCCGAGCCCACCAGCCCCGTGAACACCAGGCCCTCCGGCCCGGGCCGGCCCACCAGCAGCGAGCCCACGGTGCCCCGCCGCGAGCCGTCGCCCTCCGACCAGCCCCCGATCAGCACCGTCTCCTCCTGCCGGCACTTCACCTTGAGCCAGTCGCGCGTGCGCTGGCCGGGGCGGTAGCGGCTGTCGCGTCGCTTGGCCACCACGCCCTCGATGCCGGCCTCCGCGGCAGCGGCGAACAGGGCCGTGCCCGCGCCGTCCACCCCGCGGGACACCATCACCCGCGGCGGGGCCTCGGGCGCCACCACCCCCTCCAGCAGGTCCTGCCGCTCGTGCAGCGGGCGATCCATCACCCATTCACCGTCCACGTACAGCACGTCGAAGGCCACGAAACTGGCGGTGCCGTCATGGCGCTGCAGCGCCTGGAAGCTGGCGCGCCCCTGCGCGTCGAGGATGCAGATCTCGCCGTCCAGCACCACCTCCTGGGCCGTCACGTGGCGCCGCATGTGCCCCAGCTCGGGGTAGTCGGCCGTGAGGTCCCGCCCGCTGCGCGAACGCAGCTCCACGCCGTCGCCGGTCACCAGCGCCAGCGCCCGGTACCCGTCCCACTTCACCTCGAAGGTCCACGCGGGGTCGTCGGTGGGCGCCGGCACGGAGGTGGCCAGCATGGGGCGCATCGCCCGGAATGACTCCGTGGGGTCCTCCGTCCCCGCGCCGGCGGCCTTGGCGCGGAACACCACCCACTGCACCAACCCGCCCTCCCAGCCGGTGCGCACCATGTGGTACTCGCCCGACGCGACGCGGCCGTGCAGGTGCACCTTGATCTCGCGGTCGGTCCAGGACACGCACTCGTAGGTGCCGCGGTCCCACACCGTCATGCGCCCGGCGCCGTACTCGCCCTCCGGGATCACCGCCGCGAAGTCGAGGTACTTCAGCGGATGGTCCTCGGTGCGCACGGCCAGCCGGCGCACGCCGCCGCGCAGCGGCACCCCCTTCGGCACGGCCCAGGAGGCCAGGGCGCCGTCGCGCTCCAGCCGCAGGTCGAAGTGCAGGGCACGGGCGTCGTGCCGCTGCACCACGAAGCCCGGTGCGTCGGCACCTCCCTCCGGGTCCCCCGGGGCGGGCTCCGGCGTCCGGGCGAAATCACGTTTGCGCCGGTACTCCTCCAGTGGCATCCCGGCGATTGTCCCATGCGCGGCGTGTCACACTCACGCCGATGCCGGTCGTCGCACCCCTCAGCCGCGAATACCGGGGCTACGCCATCGGGTATCTGCTGGTGGGGATCGCCGGGTGGGCGGCGTCCCCGGACCGCGGCACCGCGCTGCGGTCGTTCCTCATCATGGGGATGATCATGATGTGCGTGCTGGGCGCCGTGAACCTGCGGTGGCTGCAGGCGTCGGTGCGTCACGCGCCCCCCACGCCGCCCGGCGCGTCGGTGGAGGAGCCGCGCCGCACGCTGCTGCGCATCGCGGTGGAGCTGCTGTTCGTGGCGGTGCTGGTGGGGCTCTCCGCCCTTGCGCACTCGCGGCTGGCGCCCCTGATGGCCGGCATCGCGTTCGGCACCGGCGTGGTGAACCTGGCCGGCTGGTGGTGGCTGATGCACGCCGACCGGGCGGGCGGGGCCGTCAGCATGCGCCAGGCCCCCGACGGGCTTGTGGGAGTGGGCCGCCGTGCGGTGACCCGGCGCGCCCCGGCCGGTTAGACCCGGCCCCGCAGCGCCAGCACCGACGTGGCGTACGCCGTGGTGTCGGTGTACGGCCCCCGCAGCCGCAGCGAGCGCAGGCCCTGGTAGTACGCCATGGCGGTGCGGCGCCACGAGCCGGTGTGCCGCTGCAGCCAGGCCAGGTAGGCCACGCCCGCCTCGATGTTGTCGTACACGTTGCCGGGGTCCACGTGCCGGCCCAGCAGCGACGGGCCCACCCACGCGGCGGTGTCCGGCATCAGCTGCATCACGCCCATGGCCCCGGTGCTGGAGCGCATGTACTGGTTGAACCCGCTCTCCTGCCACGCCACCGCGCGCGCCAGCCACGGGTCCACCCCGTGCCGCGCCGCGGCCGCGGCGATGAGGGGACCCACGCTGCCGCGCGCGACGCTCACCGTCACGAACGACGTGTCGCCGCGTCCGCCGGGCACCCGCAGCGTCTGCCCCACGCGCAGCATGTTGGGGTTGGACAGGCCGTTGAGGCCCACCAGCGTGCCCACCGAGGTGCCATGCGCCGCGGCGATGGCCGCCAGCGTCTGGCCGGGGGCCACCGTGATCGTGCCGACCCCGGCGGTGGTGGTGATGGTGCCACCGGTGGCCGAGCCCGTGGCCCCGGCCGGTAGACGCAGACGTCGGCCCACCGTGAGCAAGTTGGGGTTGGTGATGCCGTTGGCCGCAGCCAGACGCGCCACGCTGACGCCGTGGGCGGCCGCGATGGCCGAGAGGGTGTCCCCGGGTCGCACGCTGACCGTGCCCGCGGTGGGAGCGGCGGCGGCGCCGGACCCCGGCAGGTGCAGCACCGTTCCGGCGACCACCAGGTTGGGGTCGTGGATGCCGTTGGCGGCCGCCAGCGACGACGCGCTGACCCCGTTGCGCGCCGCGATGGCCGAGAGGGTGTCGCCGGGGCGCACGGTCACCTGGGCGGCGGCCGGGCCGGCCGTCAGGGCCAGCAGCACGGCGAGCACGCACCGGTGCAGCACTGCACGGGGGTGACGGAACGGTCGGGGAAGGTTCATGGGGAGCGGCATCTCCCGCAGTCAAGCGCCGTCCCGCGCGGCCCGCCAGTCCTCCGCGTCCTCCCCCGCCTCTCCCCCGGACACCGAATTCGTTCGCAAATTGCGGGAATCAGCCCGAAACGGGGCCGGATTTCGGTGACGGCGGGTCCCGTTGGAAGAATGCGGGGCGTGTCGGCGTCCACCACCACCCTGCCCGGCCTCATCCGGCGCCACCGCCCCGCGGTGTTCGCCATGGTCGGGGTGACCCTCTACGGCATCGTCGGCTACATGGTGTTCCTGGGGTGGTCGCTGCGCGAGGCCGCGTACATGACCGTGATCACGCTCAGCACCATCGGCTACAAGGAGGTGCGGCCGCTGGGCACGGGCGGCGAGCTGTTCACCATGAGCCTCATCCTGTTCGGCGTCACCACCCTGTTCGCGGTGTTCTTCGCGGCCAGCACCGAGATCGTGATGTCGGGCGACCTGCAAAAAGTCATCCGGAGGGCACGCGTGCGACGCGACATCGGCAGCCTGCGCGACCACTACATCATCTGCGGCTTCGGCCGCGTGGGCGTGGCCGCCGCCAACGAGTTCGTGGCGCAGCGCATCCCGGTGGTGATCATCACCAACAACCCCGAGCGGGACCAGGCGGTGCGCGAGACCGGCCTGCCCTACCTCAGCGAGGACGCCACCAGCGAGGCCACCCTGCGCGCTGCCGGCATCGAGCATGCGCGGGGCCTGGTGTGCGCCATGGACTCCGACGCCCTGAACGTCTACGTCACGCTCACGGGCCGCTCCATCCGCTCGGACCTGGTGATCGTGGCCCGCGCCTCCAGCCCCGACTCCATCGACCGGCTGCAGCGGGCCGGCGCCGACCGCGTGGTGCAGCCGTACACCCTGTCCGGCCGCCTCATGGCCTCCCTGTCGATGCGCCCCGCGGTGGTGGACTTCGTGGACCTGGTCAGCGCCGACCACGCCCTCCGGCTGGAGGAGCTGATGGTGCGCGCCGGCTCGGTGCTGGACGGGCTGATGGTGGCCGACGTGGCGGCCCGCTTCGAGGGCACCACCATGCTGGCGCTGCAGCCGGCGCGCACCGGGACGCTCATCCCGGCGCCGCCGCCGGAGACCCGGCTGGGCCCGGGCGACCTCGTGGTGGTGCTGGGTCCGGTGCCCGCGCTGCACGACATGGCCGAATAGGTCCAGCCATCTCCGGGCGCCGATACGTTCGCGTGGGTTCCGTCCGTCCGTGCAAAATGGGAGACTGCGCGCCATGACGAACCGCGCACTCCTGTCCGCGGGCGTTCTGGCAGCCGGGGCCGCGCTGGTCTCCGCCTCCAGCGCCGCCGCGGTCACCCCCGTACTGAGTTGTGTCGCGACGCGTCCCGGTGGTCTCACGGCCTACTTCGGGTACTCCAACCCGACCGCTGCAGATGTGCTGCTGCCCATCGGGGCGACCAACCGCTTCACCCCCGCGCCGAGCGACCGCGGCCAGAAAACGCTCTTCGCTCCGGACACGCCGCTGCAACCCGGCTTCAGCTCCACGTTCGAGCACATGGATTTCGCCGTGGACTTCAACGGCTCGATCACCTGGAACCTGGACGGCAAGACGGTCACCGCGTCGGCGGCCACCCCGCGCTGCAATTTCGACCTGTCGGTCGAGATCGCTCCCGATCGCGCCCAGGCGCGCCCGGGAGAGGACGTGGTGTGGACGCTGCTGGTCCGCAACACGGGGACCACCCCCGTGCCGCGCGATGCGATCGTGTTCAGCACGACGGGGCTCCCGCCGCTCACCTTCGCCGGGGATCCGCCCAGCGATCTCATGCCCGGTGAGGCCCTGCAGTTCAAAGGCATCACCCGGGCCACCGCCGACCAGTGCGGTGCCACCATCAGCGGCAAGGGGGAGGTGACGCTCGGGCCCGGCCTGATCGACACCCCCGAGTCGAGCCTGGCCAACAACGCCGCCACCGGTTCGGTGGTGGTCAGTTGTGTCAGCGACCTCAGCCTGACCGCGGCCACCGACGCCACCACCTACAGCCCCGGGCAGACCGCCCTGTACACCCTCACGGTCACCAACACCGGGGACGTGGCGGTGCCCACCAACGCCGTGTCGGTGACCGACCCCACGCTCAGCGGCCTCAGCGCCGTGGGCCTGCAGCCGGTGATGCTGGCCCCGCAGGCCAAGCTCACGTTCGTTGGCAGCCGGGCCATCACCGCCGACCAGTGCGCCACCGGTGCCGCCAACAACGCCAGCGTCGGGTTCAGCACCGCGGCCATCGTGGACGCCAACCCGGCCAACAACACCGCCGTGCACCCGGTCACCGTGGCCGGTGGCGCCTGCTCGCTGGTGACGGGCCAGAACCCGCCGGTGTCGACGCTGCAGAACCAGACCACGCTGCGGGTGGCCACCGGTGGCACCCCGCGTGCCGTGGTGGGTCGCGCCGGCACCTACACCATCACCGTGCGCAACACGGGCGCCAACACCGCCACCGGAGTGGTGGTGCGCGGGTACGCGCCCAGCGGCGCCGTGCTGGCCGGCACGCCCGAGGGCTCGCAGGTCCTCAACGGCAAGCCGCTGTGGCGCCTGGGCGACCTGGCCCCCGGCAGCAGCCAGACCCTCAGCATGTCGCTGCGGTTCGGCGCGTCGGTGCGGGGCAGCCGGATGACCTCCGCCATCGCGGGTGCGCAGAACGCCCCCACGGTGCGGTCGGCGTTCTCCGTGCGGGTGGTGGCGGCGCCGGTGCGCAGGCCGCACGTGACGGGCAACCCCACCACGCCCACGCCGCCCCGCCGCACGCCGGTCACCGGCTGATCCGCCGCACGCGGGTCCGACGGGGTGTCAGTCCCCCGCCGGACCCGGCGCGGCCAGCACGGCCGCGATGAGGTCCTGCGCGGCCCGGTGCGGCATCAGGCCGCCGGCCGCCACGTCGTGTTCCAGGCGCGCGGCCAGGGGCCCGGCCGCCCCGCGTGCGCGTTCCAGGAGGCTTTCGCGGACCTCCCACCACATCCACTCCACCGCCTGGTGGGCCCGCAGGGCGCGCAGCGCCCCGCCGTCGCGCAGGGTGTCGCGCCGATCGCACAGGGCCTGCCACAGCTCGTGCACGCCCTCGTCCTCGTGGGCGGAGACGGCCACGGCCGTGGCCGGCAGGCCCGCGTGCCGGGGCACCATCAGCGCCAGCGCCCCCCGGTAGGCCGCCACGGCCCGTCCGGCGGCCGCCCGGAGGTCGCCGTCGGCCTTGTTCACCGCCACCAGGTCGGCCAGCTCCATGATCCCGCGCTTGATGCCCTGCAGCTCATCGCCGCCCCCGGGCGCCACCAGCAGCAGGAACAGGTCGGTCATGCCGGCCACGGCGGTCTCGGACTGACCCACCCCCACCGTCTCCACGATCACCACGTCCGCGCCCCAGGCCTCGCACAGCAGCAGCGCCTCGCGGGTGCGCCGGGCCACCCCGCCCAGCGTGGTGCCGGCCGGCGAGGGCCGGATGAACGCCTCCGGCCGGCGCGACAACTCGGCCATGCGCGTCTTGTCACCCAGGATGGAGCCCCCGCCCCTGGCACTGGACGGATCCACGGCCAGCACGGCCAGCCGCAGCCCGGCATCCACCAGGTGCAGGCCCAGGGTCTCGATGAGGCTGCTCTTGCCCACGCCCGGCGAGCCGGTGATGCCCAGCCGCAGCGCGCCGCCGGTGTGCGGCAGCAGCTCCTGCAGCAGCGCGTCGGCAGTCCGGCGGTGATCCGCCCGCGTGGACTCCACCAGCGTGATGGCGCGCGCCAGGGCGGAGCGATCGCCCCGGCGCACCGCATCCGCCAGGGCGCCGCCGCCCGCGGTGCTCACGCCGCCACGCGCCTGCCCTCCAGCAGCTCCATCACCTCGGCCGCCGCGGCCGGGATGTTGGTGCCGGGCCCGAAGATGGCGGCCACGCCCGCCTGGGTCAGCGCGTCGTAGTCCTGGGCGGGCACCACCCCGCCGCACACCACCAGCGGGTCGTCCACGCCCAGGGTGTGCAGTTCCTGGATCAGCTGCGGCACCAGGGTCTTGTGCCCGGCGGCGTGCGTGGAGACACCCACCAGGTGCACGTCGCCGTCCACCGCGTCGCGGGCCACCTCGGCCGGCGTCTGGAACAGCGGCCCCACCTCGACGTCGAACCCCATGTCCGCGAACGCCGTGGCGATGACCTTGGCGCCCCGGTCGTGCCCGTCCTGGCCCATCTTGGCCACCAGCATGCGCGGGCGGCGGCCCACGGCGCGGGCGAACTCGTCCACCCGGGCGCGGATGGCGGCGAACCCGGGGTCGTCCTGGTAGGCGGCCCCGTACACCCCGTGGATGCTCTGCACCTCCGCGCGGTGGCGGCCGAACACCGCCTCCATGGCGTCCGAGATCTCCCCGACGCTGCAGCGGGCCCGGGCGGCCTCCACGCACAGGGCCAGCAGGTTGCTGGTGCCGTCCTCGGCGCCGGCGCGCAGGGCGGCCAGCGCCGCCTCGGCCGCGGCGGCGTCGCGCTCGGCGCGCACGCGCACCAGGCGCGCCACCTGCTGCTCGCGCACCGCCCGGTTGTCCACCTCCAGGATGTCGATGGGGTCGTGCGCCTCGCTGCGGTAGCGGTTGACGCCCACGATGGTCTCCTCGCCGCGGTCCACCCGCGCCTGACGCCGTGCCGACGCCTCCTCGATGCGCGTCTTGGGCATCCCTGCCGCCACGGCCGCCGTCATCCCGCCCAGATCCTCCACCTCGCCGATGAGGTCCCATGCGGCCTCCACCAGCGAGTGGGTGAGCGACTCCACGTAGTAGCTGCCGCCCAGGGGGTCCACCACGCGGGTCACGCCCGACTCCTCGGCGATGATCAGCTGGGTGTTGCGCGCGATGCGCGCGGAGAAGTCGGTGGGCAGCGCGATGGCCTCGTCGAAGCTGTTGGTGTGCAGGCTCTGCGTGCCCCCCAGGACCGCGGCCAGGGCCTCCAGGGTGGTGCGCACCACGTTGTTGTAGGGATCCTGCTCGGTGAGTGACACGCCCGAGGTCTGGCAGTGCGTGCGCAGCATCGAACTGGCCGGTTTGGCCGGGCTGAACGGCGCCATCACCCGGGCCCACAGCACCCGCGCCGCACGGAGCTTGGCCACCTCCATGAAGAAGTCCATGCCCATGGCGAAGAAGAACGACAGCCGGGGAGCGAAGGCGTCCACGTCCAGCCCGCGTGACACCGCGGCCCGCACGTACTCCAGGCCGTCCGCGATGGTGAAGCCCAGCTCCTGCACCGCCGTGGCCCCCGCCTCCTGCATGTGGTACCCGGAGATGGAGATGGAGTTGAACTTCGGCATGCGACGGGCGGTGTAGTCGATGATGTCGGCCACGATCCGCATGCTGGGCGCGGGCGGATAGATGTAGGTGTTGCGGACCATGAACTCCTTGAGGATGTCGTTCTGCACCGTGCCCGCCAGCTGCTCCGGGGCCACGCCCTGCTCCTCGGCGGCCACGATGTAGAAGGCCATCACCGGCAGCACCGCGCCGTTCATGGTCATCGACACCGACATCTTGTCCAGCGGGATCCCGTCGAACAGGATCTTCATGTCCTCGACGGTGTCGATGGCCACGCCGGCCTTGCCCACGTCGCCCTCCACCCGCGGGTGATCGCTGTCATAGCCGCGGTGGGTGGCCAGGTCGAACGCCACCGACAACCCCATCTGCCCCGCCGCCAGGTTGCGGCGGTAGAAGGCGTTGCTCTCCTCGGCGGTGGAGAAGCCGGCGTACTGGCGGACGGTCCAGGGCCGGTTGGCGTACATGGTGGCGCGCACCCCCCGCAGGAAGGGCGCGAACCCCGGCAGCGAACCCGTGTCCTCCAGGCCCTCCAGGTCGGCCGCGGTGTACAGCGGCTTCACGGGGATGCCCTCCGGCGTGACCCGCGTGAGGTCCGACAGCGAGCGGTCCCTCAGCTCCTTCTGTGCCGCGGCCTCCCACACTGCCAAGTCGTCGCGTTCCCCGCTCATGGTCCCTCGCTTCGGCCGACGTTCGTTCCCGCAACCGAATATATGGGCTTCCGGGTACCGTTGGGGAGGCCACACGCCGCCCGATGCGCACCCGGGATGGGCTCATCCGGCCGCCGCGCGTGGGTACCATGCGCCCTCCCGCGGAGGGCCCCGCACCGGGCGCCGCCGGACGCACCCATGACCGACTGGGCCACCATCTCATCCCTCGCGACGGCGGCCGGCACGCTGGTGCTGGCGGTGGCCACGTTCGCGTCGGTGCGGTCGGCCAACCGGTCGGCCCGCATCGCGGAGCTGGGCCTGCAGGAGCAGCGCCGCCCGGTGCTGCTGCAGTCGCGGCTGGACGACCCCGAGCAGAAGATCATGTTCGTGGACCGGCACTGGGTGCACGTGCGCGGCGGGGGCGCCGCGGTGGAGCACCTTGAGGGGGTGGTGTACCTCGCGCTGAGCCTGCGCAACGTGGGTGCGGGCATCGCCGTGCTGCAGGGCTGGCACGTGCGGTCCGGCGTGGTGACCTCCGCCACCGACCACATCCCCGCCGACGGGTTCCGGACGCTGGTGCGCGACCTGTACATCCCTCCCGGGGACATCGGCCTGTGGCAGGGCGCGCTGCGGGACACCGGCGACGACGCCCACGGAGAGATCGCCGACAGCATCCTGCAGCGGCGCCCGGTGTCGGTGGAGCTGATGTACACCGACCAGGTGGGCGGTCAGCGCACCATCAGCCGGTTCATGCTGGTGCCGGCCGGCGACGGTTGGCTGGCCAGCGCGGGCCGCCACTGGTACCTCGACCAGGCCGGACCCCGGTAGCCGCCGCGCCCGCGGCCTGACGGGGGCGCGGCGGGGTGCCGGGTCGCTACACGGCGCTGCCCGCGTGGGCGGCCGCCGAGGCCTCCTGCGGGGTGATGGGCCGGATGATGAACAGGGTGCAGGCCAGCCCGATCACGGCCATGGCGGCGCTGACCCAGAACGCGGTGGTGAACCCGTCCACGAGGGCGTGCGGCTGCGCGGCCGCCGCCGCGGCGCGCGGGTCCTTGCCCGCGGCGACCGCGGCCTTGGCCGCATCGTCGATGTGGTTGCCGGCCACGTGCGTGGCGACGGCCGAGAGGATGGCGATGCCGACCGCGCCGCCCACCTGCTGCGACGTGTTGATGAGCCCCGATGCCACCCCCGCCATGCGGTGGTGCACCCCGGACAGTGCCGCGATGGACACCGGGACGAACGAGAAGCCCAGCCCGATGCCCGCGATGATGAAGCCGGGCACCAGGTCGCGCGGGTAGGTCCCGTTGACCCTGAGCAGGGTGAAGTACACCAGTCCCACCGTGAGGGCGAACATCCCGATGGCCATCACGGGCCGGACCCCGATCTTGGTGACCAGTCCCTGCGACAGGCCGGCGGCCACGATGATGACCACCGCGAACAGCAGGTACCGCGTGCCCACGCCCACCGCGGAGTAGCGCAGCACCTGCTGCATGTACAGCGACAGGAAGAAGAACATCGCGAAGATGGAGGCGCCCAGCAGGAAGCCCACCACGTTGGCACCGGTGACGTTCCGGTTCCGGAAGATCCCCAGCGGCAGCAGCGGGTCGTGCACCACGCGCTCGAGGGCGATGGAACCCAGCACCAAGAGCACCGCCACCACCAGCAGCGTGATGGTGAGGGGCTGGCCCCACCCGTGGGTCTCACCCCGCGTGAGCCCGTAGATCAGCAGCGCCAGGCCGCCGGTGATGGTGAACGACCCGGCCAGGTCCAGCCGGGGATGCCCGTGACCACGGCTCTCGTCGACGAAGCGCGGCACCAGGAACAGCACGATGATCCCGATGGGCAGGTTGAGCAGGAACACCCAGCGCCAGGACAGGTACTGCACCAGGAACCCGCCGGCCAGCACGCCCACCGCGCCGCCCACGCCGGCGATGGCGCCCCAGATGCCGAGCGCCTTGTTGCGCTCGGCGCCCTCCTCGAAGGTGGTCATGAGGATGCTGAGCGCACCCGGGGAGATGATGGCCGCGCCCACGCCCTGCAGCGCGCGGGACAGGATGAGCATGATCTCCGACTGGGCGAACCCGCACAGCGCGGACCCCAGCACGAACACCACCAGGCCCACCATGAACACCTTGCGGCGCCCGAACATGTCGGCCATGCGGCCGCCCAGCAGCAGCAGGCCCCCGAAGGTGAGGGTGTAGGCGCTGAGGATCCACTGGAGGTTGGCCTCGGAGAACTTCAACGCGCCCTGGATGGCGTTGAGGGCCACGTTCACGATGGACACGTCGATGACCAGGATGAACTGGGTGAGGCTGAGCAGCGCGAGTGCGATCCACTTTCGCGACTCGTGGGCGTGGGTCACGGGTGGAGGTCCCTTCGTGTCGGTGATGTCGGTCCGCAGGAGCGTGGAACACTAGACCCTGTGCCCACGGCGGGCCGCGGACCCCCGAGGCCACATGCGGGACGGTGCGTGCGCGTAGGATTGCGCTGCACCCGAACTCGGAGCGAACCGTGAGTTCCACGCAGCCGCCTCAGCCCGGAACACCGCCGGGCATGCTCCCCGGAATGCCGCCGATCCCCCCGGGGCTGCTGGCACCGGCCGGCGCCGGCGCGCCACCTCCCGGCGGGGATCCCCCGCCCATCGAGACCTTCACCCAGTACGACCAGGAGAAGGACGTCTACCACTGCTCGTACGGTCCGCTGCAGCCCGCGAGGACCGTGTGGGACGCCGAGCGCGACCTGCAGGTGCGGCTGGATCTGCACTCCCGCAGGGTGGTGGGCTTCTCGATCCCCGGTTTCACCGCCTGGCACGCCGCGCACGCCACGCCGGACGGCGGGTTCGAGATGGACCTGCCCGAGTACTGGGAGGGCGAGATCCCCGCCGCGTAGCGGGACGGGGACCGGCCCTCCTGGGCGGCCCGCAGCGCCTCCGGCGATGCGGGCGATCACGAGGCCAGCAGCCGGGCGACCCCGCCCGGACCGGCCCTGAGCAGCGCCGCCGAGCGCCGGGCGTCCCGGGCGCGCTCACGCTCGCGGCGCTCCCCCACCTGGTCGCCGTGCGCCCGCAGCCGCTCCGCCTGGAGCTCGGCGTCGTCGGCCATGCGGTCGAGCTGGAGAGCCATCCGGGCGTTGCGCCCCAGACGGCGAGTGGCGCGCGGCGCCGGGTCGGGGCGTCCGCCGATGAACAGGGTGAGCTGAGTGGTGTCGTCGGAGTCGAACATGTGTTCGGTACACTACCCCGGCCCCCGGACGACACGCCCGCTCAGTGTGCCACCAGCACCTCCACGTTCCCGGCACCCGAGCTCACGCTGACGTGGTTGGGCGAATCCGGGGCGTTCGCGACGCCCGCCAGGCGCACGTGACCCCGCGTGCTGGTGGCCGTCAGCGCGTACGCGGCCGACGGCAGCTCCAGGTGGATGTTGTGGGTCTCGGTGCGGATCTCCACCTTGCGGGGCACCGCCGACAGGCGCACGTCCACGGTGCCCGTCACCGATGCCGTCCGCAGGGTGGTGGGGCCGCCGCGCAGCACCACGTCGCCGTCCTCGCTGAGCGCCACCGTGTCGCCGGTGATCCCCTCCACGTCCAGCCTGCCCCGCACGGTCTTGGCGTTGACGAGCGCGGCCGGGGGCACGGTCACCACCACGTCGGAACTGCAGGACACGAACGACCACCCGGGGCAGGTCACCCGCACGCGCAGCACCCCGTCCTGCAGGCCGGTGGTCACCCTGGGACGGCTGAGGATCCAGGACGAGTGCCAGCTCACCGTGGCGTCGCCGGGGGCGCCCGCCCGCACGGTGGCGGCCCCACGCTCGGAGTACACCTCCACGCTGGTCACGGTGCCGGCCACGCGCGTGGCGCCGTCGGAGGAGCGCTTGAGGAGCACCACCAGCACGGCACCCACCACGAAGACGCCCAGCACCAGCGAGGTGATGATCAGCAGTGCCCGAGACTTGCCCACGGGCCCGTAGGTTACCCGGCCGGCTCGGGCTCCACCCCGGCGGGGGGATCGGGTGGCTCGGCGGCGGCCGGGAGGATCACCGGACGGTCGTCGCGCCCCCGGGCCCAGGCCTGCACGGCCACCTGCACGATGCCCGCCACGGGGATGGCCACGAGCGCCCCGATCACCGCGAACACCTGGGTGCCCACCAGCACGGCGATGATGATCCACAGGGGGTTCAGCGACACGGTGCGGCGGTGGATGTACGGGTTGATGAGGTGGCTCTCCAGCTGGGTGTACACGACCAGGTACACGATGGCCGCCACCCCCACCGGCCACCCCTGGAAGAAGCCCAGCGTGATGTAGGGCACCGCCCCGAAGGTGGCGCCCACCAGCGGGATGAAGGTCATCAGCCCCACCCACAGCGCCAGCACCGGGATGTACGGGATCCCCGCGATCGCCATGAAGGCCGACGCGGCGAGCGCCCCGATGATCGCCACCGCGCACACGCCCACCACATACCCGGCGATCACCTTGTAGGCCCCGTCCATCACCTCCACCATGCGCGCCCGCGAGCCCTCGTGGTTGAACTGGTCCTCCACCCAGCGCCGGATGCTGGGGCCGTACAGGGAGAACAGGAACGTGATGACGGCCACGCTCACCAGCGCCAGCACGCCGTCAACCACCACCTTGGCGGCGTCCACGGCGGTGGTGGGCCCCGCGAGCCCGGACAGCAGGTGGGTGGCCTGCACCTTCACCTGGTCCAGCAGGTTGTACTCGTGGTTGAGGTTCTGCAGCAGGCGGGAGTTCTGGATCCGCGCGATGTAGCCGGGGATGGCGTCCACCAGTCCCTGCGCGGCCCGGATGAGCGGCGGCACGAACACCAGCGCGGCCAGGGCCAGCACGCCCGTGCCGAGCAGGTACACCACGCCGATGGCCACCGCGCGCGGCAGGCGGCAGCGGCGTTGCAGCAATCCCACCAGCGGGTTCATCGCCACGGCCAGGAAGGCGCTGATGGCCACCCACTGCACCACCGAGCGGCTCAGCCACAGCAGGTACAGCCCGGCCAGCACGCCCACCAGGCTCAGCGCGATGCGCACCACCGCGCCGGTGGACGGCCCGTCACCCCTGACGGTGCGCAGGCCCAGCAGCATGGTGCGCAGGGCGCGCTGGGGGATGACGATGTCGCGGTCCGCCACATGGGAGCGGTTCGCCCCTCACGCCGCGGTTCCTGCGCGGGCGCGCCCGGGAGGCCCCCGGCGCGCCCGCTCAGGCGATCAGTAGGACATCGCGCTGGAGCCGAACAGCATGGGCATGTTCAGGATCACCAGCAGGCGGCCGTCCAGCTTGGCCACGGCGTCCAGGTACTCGGCGTCACCGGCGCCCTCAGGCGGGGCCTCACACTGGTCGGCGCGGACGGTGAGCACCTCTTTGACCTCGTCCACGATCACGCCGACGGTGGTGTCGGTGAGCTCCACGATGACGATCTTGCTCTCCGCGGCGCGCTCGCCCATGGACGAGAACTTGGCCCGCAGATCCACCACCGGGATGATCCGTCCGCGCAGGTTGATCACACCCTCCACCCCGTGCGGCGAGCCGGGGATGGGCCGGGGCTCGGTGTACCGGATGATCTCCTGCACCAGCTTGATCGGTACCCCGTACTCCTCGGCGCCGAGCGTGAAGACCACCAGCTGGGACATCTGGGTGTCGGCTGCGATGTCGGTGCTCATGTGCGAAGTGCTCCTCACGGATCGGTGGCGGGCGAACCGCGGGCGGTGCCCGGGCCCGGGTCGCGACTGCCCCCCCATCGGCAGGCCCCGGGGACGGCATTAGCGCACGGGCATCCCCTCGCCGGCGCGCTCCAGTTGGTACCCTCAGCGGCGCAGGGGAGCCGCACGTGCGGCTGAGAGGAGGCGAACCGGCCTCGACCCTTTGAACCTGATCTGGGTCATGCCAGCGAAGGGAGGGCTCCCGTGGGAGCGTCCGAGGCAGCGCTCATCGAACGGATCCTCGCCCGCACGGCCACGCGTGGGGGCGTGCGGGTGGGCATCGGCGACGACGCGGCCGTGCTGGACGGGGACCCGCCGGTGGTGGTGGCCCACGACATGCTGGTGCAGGACGTGCACTTCCGGTGGTCCACCGCCCGGCCCGAGGACGTGGGCCACCGCGCGCTGGCCGTCAACCTGTCCGACCTGGCGGCCATGGGGGCGCGGCCGCGGGCCGCCCTGGTGGGGCTGGGCATCCCCCCCGGCGCCGGTGCCATGGCGCTGGTGGACGGCATCTACGCCGGCATGGAGGAGCTGGCGGCCACCACGGGCTGCAGCGTCGTGGGCGGCGATCTCAGCCGCGCGCCGGTGACCGTTCTGGGCGTGACCGTGCTGGGCCACATGCCCGAGGGGCTCGCACCGGTGCTGCGCTCCGGTGCCGTGGTGGGCGACGCGGTGTGCGTGACCGGGGCGGTGGGAGGCTCGGCGGCGGGCCTGGCCCTGCTGGAGGACCCGGCCCTCACCGCCGGGCAGCGCTCGGCCGCGGTGCGTGCCCACCTGCGCCCGTGGCCACGGCTGGACGAGGGCACGGCCCTGGCGCGTGCCGGCGTGCACGCGATGATGGACTGCTCCGACGGGCTGGCCATCGACCTGCGGCGGCTGGCCGTTGCATCGGGCGTGCGGGTGGTGCTGGACCTGGAGCGGGTGCCACTGGGACCCGCGGTGACCGAGGTGTTCCCCGCGCCCCGGGAGGCCGCGGTGGCGGGCGGCGAGGACTACGAGCTCATCGTGGCGCTGCCCCCGGGCCGCACGGTGCCGGGTGTCACCCTGCACCCGGTGGGCCGCGTGGTGGCGGGGCCACCCGGCCTGGAGGTGATGTGCGGGGGGACGCCGGTGCCCCTCGCGCGGCTGGGATGGGACCATGACCTCGCCTGAGCTGGTGATGGAGGACGTGCGCCTCGACCGCGGCGCCCTGCCGGTGCTGCGCGGCGTGTCGCTGCGCGCAGCGCCCGGCGAGGTGGTGGCCCTGGTGGGCCCGTCGGGCTGCGGCAAGAGCACGGTGCTGGACCTGCTGGCCGGGCTGCTGCGGCCCGACGGCGGGCGGGTGCGGACCGACGGGCGGGAGGCCCACGCGGCGGTGGGCCACGCCGCGCTGATGCCCCAGAGCGATTCCCTGATGCCGTGGCGCACGCTCCTGGGCAACGTGGCGGTGGGCGGGCGGCTGGCCGGCCTCCCCGACCGTGAGGCGGATGCGCGCGCCCGGGCATTGCTCGACCGGTTCGGGCTGGCGGGGTTCGCCGAGCACTACCCGCACGCGCTGTCCGGCGGCATGCGGCAGCGGGCCGCGCTGGCCCGCACCGTGCTGGCGGCACGCGGCGCCTGGCTGCTGGATGAGCCGTTTGGCGCCCTTGACGCCCTCACGCGGGCCGACCTGCGCCAGGAACTGCTGCGGGCGTGGGGCCCAACCCCGCCCACGGTGGTGCTGGTGACCCACGACGCCGAGGAGGCCGCCCTGCTGGCCGACCGCGTGCTGGTGTGCGGCGCCCGCCCCATGGGGCAGCTCATCGAGGTGCCGTTGCCCACGCCGCGGCCCCGCGTCGAAGCGGATGTGCGGGACGCTCGCGGGGCCGTTCTGGACGCCCTGGCGGCCGCCCGCGGCCGGGTGCCGGCTTGACCCGCCGCCTGGCCGCCCTGGGGCTGCCCTGCCTTGGGGTGCTCGCGTGGCAGTGCATCGTGTGGCTGTGGGCGCCGCGGTCGTGGCTGCTGCCCTCCCCCGCCCAGGTGGCCGCCACGGCGGTGGACCACCGAGGCCGGTTGTGGTTCCACGCGCAGGCCACGCTGCTGGAGACCGGGGTGGGGCTGGCGGTGGCCGTGGCCGTGGGCCTGGTGCTGGCGGTGGGTATCGCCGCCTCGCGCGTGCTGGACCTCACCCTGTCGCCGTGGGTGGTGGCCAGCCAGGCCGTCCCGGTGCTGTCCCTGGCCCCCATCCTCGCGATCTGGCTGGGCTACACCACCACCCAGATCGCGGTGGCCGCCCTGATGTGCGTGTTCCCGGTGATCGTGACGGCCGTCGACGGGTTCCGGGCCGCCGACCCGGGCCTCATCCGCACCATGCGCAGCATGGGCGCCGGCCGCGCGTGGCTGTGGCGCCACGTGACGTTGCCCAGCGCCCTGCCCGTGATGTTCTCGGGCCTGCGGATGGCCGCCGTGTTCGCCGTCACCGGCGCCGTGGTGGCCGAGTACGTGGGTGCCGACCGCGGCCTGGGCTACCTCACCGTGATCTCCACCGGCCAGTTCGACACCCGCCTGGCCATGGCCGCCGTTGGTCTCCTGGCGCTGATCGGCATCGGCCTGTTCGGGCTGGTCGCCGCCTGCGAGCGGCTCGCGTTCCCCCATCGTTCCCGTCCCACCCGACCGTCCTGGAGGGCCCACCTGTGATCCGACGTCTCCTGCTCCCCGTCTCCCTGGCGCTCACGGCCGCGGCCCTGCTGGCCGGGTGCGGCTCAGGGTCATCCGGCTCCCCCGGCACCACCGCCGGTGGCACCACGGCCGTGAGGGTGGTGCTGGACTGGTACGCCAACGCCGACCACGTCGGCCTCATCGGCGCCGTCGACCAGGGGTTCTTCCGCGAGGCGGGCCTGAAGGTGTCCACCACGGTGCCCAACGACCCCGCCGCCGCGCTCACCCAGGTGGCCGCCGGGAAGGCCCCGTTCGCCATCTCCTACGAGCCGGAGGTGCTGCTGGCACGCAACCGCGGCATCCCGGTGGTGGCGGTGGGAGCGCTGGTGGGGACGCCCCTCAACAGCATCATCGCCCGCTCCGATCGCGGCATCCGGCGTCCCCGCGACCTGGAGGGCCACACGGTGGGTGCCGCGGGCGTGCCATCCGATCGCGTGCTCCTGGACACCGTGGTGCGGGCCGACGGCGGCGACCCCGCCAAGGTGCGGATGCGCAACGTGGGCTTCAACCTGTCGCCCGCCCTCGCGGCCGGCCGGGTGGACGCGGTCATCGGCGCGTACTGGAACATCGAGCAGACCGACCTGCGCGCCAAGCATGTGCCCCTGAGCGTGTTCCGGCTGGACCGCTACGGCGTGCCCACCTACGACGAGCTGGTGGTGGTCACCAGCGACCACCTGGCAGCGACGCGGCCGGGGGTGGTGCGGTCGTTCCTGGCCGCCCTGGCCAAGGGCCAGGCGTGGGCGGCGGCCAACCCGGCCGGGGCGGTGACGGCCCTGCTGCACGCCAACGGCGATCTGGACGCCACCTCGCTGCGCGATCAGGTGCGCCTGACGGCCCCGCTGCTGGTGCCCGCCGGGCACCACCCGCTGTGGCTCAGCGCCGGCCGGTGGACGGCCTTCACCGGCTGGATGACCGCCAACAAGCTCCTCACCCCGTCCCCGGGCACCGACCTGTCGCGGGCGGTGAACGCCTCGTTCCTGCCCTGAGCGCCGCGCCATGTCGGGGCATCCGGGCCGAGACACAGGAGTGTGTCTCCCTGAACGGGACACTCCTTCGTCACGTCATCAGCCCGGATGCCCGACGAGCGTACGGCCGGCACCGCCGGAGTGTCACACCGGACCGGTGAGGCCAGCGCCGTGTCGAGCCGCCATTCCTGCGGCGCGTCGCCCTACACGGCGTCGAGCGGGGCCAACCGGCCCGTGCCCGGCCGCGGGCCCAGCAGGCGCAGGATCTCGTCGCGATCCATGGCCTCCCGCTCCAGCAGCTCCTGGGCGCCCAGCTCCAGCAGGTCGCGATGCTCGGTGAGCACGCGCACGGCCTCCAGGAATGCCTGGCCCACCAGGCGCTGCGCGGCGAGCTCCACGTCCTCCGCCGAGCGTTCGTCGCGCGGGGCGGGCAGGCCCACCAGGATGGCCTCGTGGGTGGTGGGTGCGGCCATGGCCAGCTCGCCGGCCATGCGGCGCGCCACACGGGCGGCCGACTCCAGGTCGCTGGCGGCGCCGCTGGTGACATCGCCGAACACGATCTCCTCGGCGGCCCGGCCCCCCAGGGCCACGGCCAGCTCCTCCATCAGCTCCGTGCGGGTCGCCAGGAACTTGTCCTCGTCCGGCAGCCAGATGGTCACGCCCAGGGCGTGGCCCTGCGGGATCACCGTGACGCGCTCCACGGGCGGGTAGCTGGCCGACATGTGGGCCACCAGGGCGTGCCCCATCTCGTGGTACGCCACCAGCCGGCGCTCCGCATCGGTCATCACCTTGCTGCGGTGCTCGGGCCCGCCGGCCAGGCGCAGAAGCGCACGGCGGAAGTGGTCCAGGTCGATCTCGCGCATGCCGGCGCGGGCGGCCTCGAACGCGGCCTCGTTGCACAGCGCCGCCAGGTCGGCCCCCGCCAGGCCGGCGGTCATCGCGGCCACGCGGTCGGTGTCCGCCGCCACGGGGCGGTTCGCGAGGTGCACCTCCAGGATCTCGCGGCGGGCGCGCCGGTCGGGGTAGCCCACCGGGATCTTGCGGTCGAAGCGACCGGAGCGCACCAGCGCGGGATCCAGGTCGCTGAGGCGGTTGGTGGATGCCAGCACCACCACCGGGCGGTCGGGGTCGGTGTGGAAGCCGTCCATCTCGGCCAGCAGCTGGTCGAGGGTGTGCTCGCGCTCACCGCTGGAGGCGTGGCCGTTGCGGCGCGCGCCCACGGCGTCGATCTCGTCGATGTACACCACCGCCGGCGCGGCCTTGCGGGCGGCGGCGAACAGGGCCCGCACGCGGCGCGACCCCAGGCCCGCGTACATCTCCACGAACTCCGAGCCCGACGCCGAGAAGAACTTCACCCCGGCCTCCCCCGCCACGGCCTTGGCCAGCAGGGTCTTCCCGGTGCCCGGCGGCCCGTGGAGGATGATGCCCTTGGGCAGGTGCGCGCCCAGCGCCTTGTACGGCCTGGGGTTGCGCAGCACGTCCGCGATCTCGGCCACGTCGTCGCGGATCTCGTCGATGCCGGCGATGTCGGCGAAGGTCGTGGCGGACCGCACGGGCCGCAGCCGCTGCTTGAACCGCCCGGCGCCGGCCACGCGCAGGGCCATCCCGGACACAACCACCAGCGCGGCCAGCAGCAGCATGGAGCCCCAGGTCTGCATCCAGGTGGTCAGGTCGAAGCCGCCGCCGCCGGTGTGCAGCGTGGTCGTGATGGGGGACGCGCTGCTGGGCCGCTCCACCGTGAGCGGCACGTGGCCGCGCCGCGCCGCGCTGACGATGTCCCGCGCCATGTCCTGGGTCACCTGGGCCACGTAGCGCTTCGACCCGGCCGTGAGGTGCAACGTGGGCGTCACCGGGCTCAGCACCAGCGTGGCGCGCTGCGCCTGGCCGTGGGTGAGCCGGTTGAGGGCGGTGCTGACGGGGATCGGCGCCACGGACGACGTGCCCCCCAGCCCCGGCGTCGCCGCCATCAGGGCGCACACGGCGCACAGCACGGCGAGACGGAACAGACGGCGCATCGGCATGCATCCAGTCAACCCGGATGGTCCGCGCCGGTCACCCCCATTGCGGACGGGCGGCCCGCGGTGATGAACCGCCCATCCGGTCAGTGCCGCCGCGCTGTCTACGATGTTGCGCGTGATGACCCAGGAGGAGTTCGAGGCCCTGGTGGCCACGGTGCTGGACGAGATCCCCAGCCCCTTCGCCGAGGCCCTGCGGAACGTGGTGGTGACGGTGGAGCTGCACGCCCCGCCCGGTCACGGGAGGCTGTACGGCCAGTACCACGGTGTCCCCATGACGGCTCCCGGCCAGGCCGGCGTGGCGGCCCTGCCACCGCGCATCACCATCTTCATGCAGCCGATGATGTGGGACCACCCGGATCCGGCCGACCTGGCCACCCAGGTGCGCGTCACGGTGCTGCACGAGGTGGGGCACCACCTGGGCATGGACGAGGACCAACTCGAGCGATTGGGGTATGGATGAACGTGAGTGAGGCGATCGCGACCCGCCGGTCGGTGAACCGGGTGACGGAACGTCCCGTGGACCGGGCGGTGATCCAGCGGCTCATCACCGCCGCAACGTGGGCGCCCAACCACAAGCTCACGCAGCCGTGGCGGTTCGTGGTGCGGACCGGTGCGGCGCGCACCGCCCTGGGCGAGGCGCACGCGGACGCGGTGCAGCGGGCCAAGCCCGGTCAGGACCCGCAAGCCCGGGCCGGCCTTGTGGCCCTGGCCCACCGGGCGCCGGTGATCATCGCGTGCATCCAGGTGGTGGACGGCGACGACCCGGTGGTGCGCCGCGAGGACCGCGACGCCGTGGCCGCGGCGGTGCAGAACCTCCTGCTGGAGGCGCATCACGAGGGCCTTGGCGCCGTGTGGCGGTCGGGGCTGTTCTGCGACGAGGAGGAGGTGCGCGCGCACCTGGGCCTGGGCCCCGACGACGCCATCGTGGCGTTCGTGTACCTGGGGTACCCCGACGAGTCGGCGGCCCCGCAACCCCGCCGGTCGCCCGACGACGTCACCGAATGGCGGGACGGCGCCTGAGCTGGGACGGGGCGGCCCGGCCGCGGGTGCGGACGGGGTTTCCGCCGCACCCCGGGTGGGGGTTTCCCTCAAGTCGCAGAACCACCACTCGATACACACAGGGAACGCGCGGCAGCCCCCCAGCGTGGGCACCGCTGTCCGGTGGCGCAAAGGCCCGTGTGTTCGGCGGGGAGGAACCAGGCACGGGTCCCTCCCCGCCCGCGGACACTCACAACAGTGAGATCCCCCTGGGCTAGGCGTTCTCCAGCCCGGTGATGGCCATGCTGGCCTCCCCGCCGTACCGCTTGTTGAGGTTGATGATCAACGCGGTGGAGCCCTCGATGATGATCGCGTTGGCCAGCGGGCCGGCGTCCAGGGCGCGCGCGCCCGGCAGCGACTTGGTGAGCTCGATCACCTGCTCGCGGGCCTCACGGCTCTTGCCGCACACCAGCACGTCGGCATCCAGGTTGTGGCGCGCCTGCAGCGCGGCGGCGGGGAGGTTGTTGTAGGCCACCACGACCTTGGCCTCGGGGGCCAGCTCCTGGATGCGGTGCGCGCAGGACGGGCCGCCGCCGGGCAGCTCCTCGCCCTGCACGGCGATTGCGCCCGCCTTACCGAACTTGAGGGCGTTCACCACCGAGATGAGCACCTTGCCCTGCAGGGGCTCGGCCAGCGCGGGGATGGTGGAGTCGATGCCCTCCCACGGGATGGAGACCACGGCGATCTCCCCCGCCGCCGCCGCGGCGGCGTTCTCCATGGGCACGAACGTGCCGTCCGGCAGGGCCTCCCTGAGGCCGGCGGCGGCGGTGTCCGCCTTCTCCTGGCTGCGCGAGCCCACGATGATCTCGTGGCCGGCGGCGGCGAAGCAGATGGCGAGGCCACGGCCCAGGTCGCCGGTCCCTCCAAAGATCGCGATCTTCATGCAGCGGTTCCCTTCGTGTCGTCCCCGGCACGCCGGTGGGCGGCCTCGAGGGTGTTGGCGAGAAGATAGGCGATGGTGGTGGGCCCCACCCCGCCGGGCACGGGCGTGATCCAGCCGGCCACCTGGGCGGCCTCGTCGAACGCCACGTCCCCGCGCAGGCCCGCGTCCGTGCGGTTGATCCCCACGTCCATCACGGCGGCGCCCGGTTTGACCCAGTCGCCCCGGATCATCTCGGCGCGCCCCACGGCGGCCACCAGGATGTCGGCGGTGCGGCAGAGGGCCGGCAGGTCGCGGGTGCGGGAGTGCGCGATGGTGACGGTGCAGTGCTCGGCCAGCAGGAGCATGGCCTGGGGCTTGCCCACGATGAGGCTGCGGCCCACCACCACCGCGTGCGCCCCCACCAGCGGCACGTGCGCGTCGGCCAGCATGCGCATGACCCCCTGCGGCGTGCAGGGCACGTTGCCCGGCTCACCCCGCATGAGGCGCCCCAGGTTGATGGGTGAGAAGCCGTCCACGTCCTTGTCGGGGTGGATGCGGTTGGCGATGAGCGGCTCGGACAGCTGGTCGGGCACCGGCAGCTGCACCAGCATGCCGTCCACGGCGTCGTCGGCGTTGAGCTCGTCGATGAGGGCGTCCAGGTGGGCCTGCGTGGTGTCGGCGGGCAGCGTGATGCGGCGCGGCACCATCCCCACCTCCTCGGCGGCCCGGGCCTTGCCGGCCTGGTACAGCTCGCTGGCGGGGTCGTCGCCCACCTGGATGCCCACCAGCCCCGGTGCCCGGCCGTGTGCCGCGCGGAACGCCGCCACGCCCTGGGCCACCTCGGCACGCACCCGGGCGGCCGTGGCCTTCCCGTCGATCACCGTCGCCGGCATGTCACACCACCTTCCGCATCGGGGCCGCGCCGGCCATCAGCCGGCGTTCGGTCCCGTCGTTGGCAAACCGCACGCGCACCAGCTGGCCGCGGCTCTCCACACCGGTCACCACGCCCTCCCCGAAGGTGGCGTGCACCACCGTGTCACCGGTCTCCAGCGCCGCCCCGGCGGCGGGCGCCGGCGCGGCGGCGAACGACGTGCGGCGTGGGGCGCCCGCGGCCCGTGCCACCGCCTCGCGGGGCACCTCCGCCAGGAACCGCGAGGGCAGGCGGAAGTCGCGGCCCCCGTGCATCATCCGGGTCTCCGCGTGGGTGAGGATGAGCCGCCGCCGGGCCCGGGTCATGCCGACGTAACAGAGGCGACGCTCCTCCTCCAGGGTCTCCGGCGTGTCGGAGCGCGCGTGGGGGAACACCCCCTCCTCCATGCCGGTCATCAGCACCACGTCGAACTCGAGGCCCTTGGCGTTGTGCACCGTCATCAGCGTGACCATGCCCTGGCTCTGGTCCACCAGGTCGGCGTCGCTCTGCAGCGCGATCTCCTCCAGGAAGCCCGCCAGCGTGGCGTCGTCGGCGTGCGCGCCGTACTCGGCCGCCACGTTCACCAGCTCGTCCAGGTTCTCGAGGCGTCCCTGCGCCTCCAGCGTGCCCTCGGCCAGCAGGGCGGCCCGCAGGCCCGAGCGTTCCAGGGCCACGTCGATGATGCGCTCCAGGGGCAGCCCGCCGCGGGCGGCCTGGTCCAGCTCGCCCACGGTCTGCGCGGTTTCGAGCAGCGCGGTGCGCTGGGCCTGGGTGAGGCCCGGGATCATCTCCGCCTGGCCCAGGGCGTCGCCCGGCGCCATGCCGTGCTCCTGGGCGAAGGCGGTGAGCTTGGCCACCGCCCCCGGGCCGATGCCGCGCTTCGGCGCGCCCAGCATGCGCGCCAGCGCGATCTCGTCGGCGGGGTTGGCCGCCACCCGCAGGTAGGCGATGAGGTCGCGCACCTCGGCGCGCTCGTAGAACCGGGGGCCGCCCACCACCGCGTAGGCCACACGCGAGCGCACCAGCTGGTCCTCGATGGCGCGGCTCTGGGCGTTGGTGCGGTAGAACACGGCGATCTCGGACAGCGAGGTGCCCTCGGCCAGGGCGCGGTCCACCTCGGTCACCACCAGGCGGGCCTCCTCGTGCTCGTCGCGGCACGAGTCGATGCGGATGGGCTCGCCGTCGCCGCGGTCGGTCCACAGCTTCTTGGGGCGCCGGCCGCGGTTGCGCGCCACCACCGCGTTGGCCGCCGAGAGGATGGTCCCGGTGGAGCGGTAATTCTGCTCCAGCGCCACCACATGCGCCTCGGGATAGTCCCGCTCGAAGTCGAGGATGTTGCGCACGTCGGCGCCGCGCCAGGAGTAGATGCCCTGGTCGTCGTCGCCCACCGCCACCACGTTGCGCTGCGGCTCGGCCAGCACGCGCACCAGCCGGTACTGGGCGTGGTTGGTGTCCTGGTACTCGTCCACCAGGATGTGCTGGAACCGCCGCTGGTAGCGCTCGCGCACCTCCGCGTTGCCCTCCAGCAGGCGCACGGTCTGCATCAGCAGGTCGTCGAAGTCCATGGCCCCCGCGACGCGCAGCCGGTCGGCGTACCGCCGGTACAGGCGCACCACGATCTCGTCGCCGAACCCGCCGGCCTCGTCGGCCAGGCCGTCCGGGTCGAGCAGCCGGTTCTTGGCGTCGCTGATGCGCGTGAGCGCAGCGCGGGGCGCCACCCGTTTGGGGTCGACGTGCTCGTCCACCATGCAGGCGCGCATGAGGCGCAGCTGGTCGTCGGCGTCGTAGATGACGAACCGGGGGTCGAAGCCCGCCGCCTCCGCGTCGCGGCGCAGGATGCGCACGCACGCCGAGTGGAACGTGCTGGCCCAGATCTCCCGCGCCACCGGCCCCACCAGCTGCGCGATGCGCTCGCGCATCTCGCCGGCCGCCTTGTTGGTGAAGGTGATGGCCAGGATCGACCACGGCGGCACGCCGCGCTCGGCGATGAGGTGCGCGATGCGGTGGGTGAGCACGCGGGTCTTACCGCTGCCCGCGCCGGCGAGCACCAGCAGGGGTCCGCCCTCGTGGAGGACGGCCTCTCGCTGCGGCGGGTTGAGGCTGTCCACGAGGTCGGTCACGTCACCCGTGATCCTACCGGGGGCCCCGGCGACGCCCCGTGCCCGGCGGGCCGGGCTCAGATACCGGAGCCGTGCAGGTGGCCGCCCATGATGCGCTCCACCTCATCACGGCAGTTCGTGCGGTCGTCGCGGGAGGGCGGGGTGCGCCCCTCGCGCAGGATCTGCACGTCCTCCTCCAGTTCGGCGATGCGCCGCACCAGGCAGTCCATGGCCTCGGCCACGGGGTCGGGCAGGTGGGAGTGCTCCAGGGGCGGCTCCGGCACGCGCCGGCCGTCCACCATCACCGGCCGGCCAGGGTTGCCCACCACGGTGGACCGCGGCGGGACGTCGTGGATCACGATGGACCCCGCCCCGATCTTGGCGTCGTCGCCCACCTGGAGGGCGCCCAGCACCTGGGCGTCGGTGCCCACGATGACGCGGTCGCCGATGGTGGGGTGGCGCTTGCCCCCGTGCGCGCCGGTGCCGCCCAGGGTGACCCCCTGGTACACCGTGACGTCGCTGCCGATCTCGGTGGTCTCCCCGATCACCACGCCCATGCCGTGGTCGATGAAGAACCCCGGCCCGATGCGGGCGCCCGGGTGGATCTCGATGCCGGTGAGGAAGCGGGACAGCTGCGACACCGCGCGCGCGGGCAGCCGCAGGCCGTGCACGTGCATGGCGTGGGCCGCGCGATGCATCCAGATGGCATGCAGGCCCTGGTACATCAGGACCTCGGCCGTGGAGTTGGCGGCCGGGTCGCGCTCCTTCACGGCGGCGATGTCGCGCCGCACCATGGTGGCGATGCGGCGGGCCAGCCGGGGCATGCGGGGGACCGCGGGCGTGGGCACCTGTGACATGGCGGCCAGTATAGGCTGGCGCCCCATGGGCACGCCGCCACCCGGACCCGCCGTCACCGTCACCGGCGCCAGCTGCCGGCTCAGGCCGTCACCCGCCGCCCTCGCGGTGCGCCTGGACGGGCTCCGCGCGTCCGACGGCGCCGCCCTGGACGCGCTCATCGCAAAGCTGCCCGAGCCACCGTGGGATGCCGAGGTGGCCGTGGACGACCCGGTGGTGGGGCTCCTCACCGCGCGTGGGTTCACGCCCCTGTGGCGCGGCGTGCTGCTGGCCCGGAGCGTGGAGGGGGTGCCCTCCCCCACGGCCGCGGGCGCCGAGTTCGTGGAGTACCGCAACGAGTGGGCGCCTGCCTTCACGCCGGCCGAGGCCGAGGCCATGCGGGACGTCCCCGCCTTCGCCGAGCTGGGAAGCCCCTCGGGCTACGAGTGGGGCGGTGGCCACGGCGCGTTCTGGATGGCCCGCGATGCGAAGGGCCGGGTGCTGGGCTTCGCGCACGCCGAGCTGCCGGATGGGTGGATCGACTGGTTCGGCGTGGTGCCGTCGGCGCGGCGCCAGGGCATCGGGCGGGGCCTGGTGCGGGCCCTGGCGATGCACGTGCGCGCCGAGGGGGGAACGCACCTGGTGTGCCTGGCGCCGGAGGACGGCGATGCGGTGCCGTTCCTGCGTGCCCAGGGCTTCACGGAGCGGGGCCGCCGGGTCACCCTCATTCGCCGATAGGGAGCCGGGCCGCAACGAGAAAGGCGCCCCGTGCATCCGCATGGGCGCATTGAATCCGGCCCATGCGACCGATTCTCTAAAGCAGCCGCGTCAACAAAACGCGCGCCTCGTATGGGCGCATTGAGACCGGCGCAGATGGCGCCCCGCGCGCGTGCACGGGGCGCCATGCGAGTTCGAGCGGCCCCTACGCGGGGTCGGCGAAGAGGGCGGTGGACAGGTACCGCTCGCCGGTGTCGCACAGGATCGTCACGATGGTCTTGCCCGCGCTCTCGGGCCGACGGGCCACCTGCAGCGCGGCCCACACGTTGGCGCCCGCGCTGATGCCCACCAGGATGCCCTCATCCTTGGCCAGCGCCCGCGCGGTGGCGAACGCGTCGTCGGCGGTGCACTGCACCACCTCGTCGTACACCTCGGTATTGAGCACGCCGGGAACGAAGCCGGCGCCGATGCCCTGGATCTTGTGGGGACCGGGCTGCCCGCCGGACAGCACGGGCGAGTCCACGGGCTCCACCGCGATGGCCCGGAAGCCGGGACGGCGCTCGCGCAGGATCTCCCCCACGCCCGTGATGGTGCCGCCGGTGCCGACGCCGGCCACCAGCACGTCCACCTGGCCGTCGGTGTCCGCCCAGATCTCCTCGGCGGTGGTGCGGCGGTGCACGTCGGGGTTGGCGGCGTTCTGGAACTGCTGGGGCACGAAGCTGTCGGGCGTCTCCGCCGCCACCTCCTCGGCCCGCGCGATGGCCCCGCGCATGCCCTCGGCACCCGGGGTGAGCACCAGCTCGGCCCCGTAGGCGCGCAGCAGCGACCGGCGCTCCATGCTCATGGTCTCGGGCATGGTGAGGATGAGGCGGTACCCCTTGGCGGCCGCCACGAAGGCCAGCGCGATGCCCGTGTTGCCCGAGGTGGGCTCCACGATCACCGACTTGCCGGGCACCAGCACCCCGTCGCGCTCGGCGGCCTCGATCATGGCCAGGCCGATGCGGTCCTTCACGCTGCCGGCCGGATTGAAGGATTCCAATTTGCCCAGAACCGTGGCCCCGGTGCCCTCGCCAACCCGCAGGCGCACCAGCGGGGTGCGTCCCACGAGATCGATGATGGAATCCGCGATCCCGCGTCCTGTTCCGGTGGACGTGCTCACGACCCGACCTCCTCGCCGGTTGCCAATGCCAGAACCTCACGGAGGTCGCGCTCCGGGCGCGCCCCGATGTGACTGATGATCTCCGCCGCGGCGGCCGCACCGGCCCGCCCGCAGCGCTCCGCGTCCCATCCGGACGCCACCCCATGCAGGAACCCGGCCGCGTACAGGTCGCCCGCGCCGGTGGTGTCCAGGATGCCCTCCGCGTGCACGATGGGCACCTCGAAGACCTCCCCGTGGCTGAGCACCAGCGACCCCTGATCCCCACGGGTCACCGCCGCCACGCGGCAGTGGGTCTGCAGGTGCTCCACCGCCCGCCACACGTCGTCCACCTCGTACAGCGACATCAGCTCGTGCTCGTTGGCGAACAGCAGGTCCACCGACTCCTCCACCAGCTGCCGGAACTCGGCGCGGTGCCGCTCCACGCAGAACGGGTCGCTGAGGGTGAGGGCCACCACCCGGTCGCGCCGGTGCGCGGCCTCGATGGCCTTGCGCAGGGCGTCCTTGGCACGGGGCGGATCCCAGATGTACCCCTCCAGGTAGGTGATCCAGGTGTCGCCCACCAGCTGCTCGTCGATGTCCTCGGGACCCAGCTCCACGCAGGCCCCCAGGTGGGTGGCCATGGTGCGGTGGGCGTCCGGGGTGACCATCACGAAGCAGCGCGCCGTGGCCGGCCCCGCCACCGCCGGCGGCGTGTCGAAGTGCACCCCCACCGCGCGGATGTCGTGGCTGAAGATGGCGCCCAGCTGGTCGTCGCGCACCTTCCCGATGTAGGCCACGCGCTGGCCCAGCGCGCCCGCCGCGGCCACGGTGTTGGCCACCGACCCGCCGGACACCTCGGTCGCCGTCCCGAGGTCGCGGTAGAGGATGTCGGCCTTGTCCACGTCGATCAGCGTCATGGCGCCCTTGTGCAGGCCGTGCTCCTCCAGGAACGCCTCCTCGGAATGCGACAGGACGTCGACGATGGCGTTCCCGATCCCCAGCAGGTCGAAACGGGTGTCGGTGGGTTTGGGCAGCAGGCTCATGGGTGTCCCTCTACGCGGCGGGCCGGTTGCAGGTCAGATGTGGAACATGGGGGCGCGGGTCGTGCGTGACTCCAAGTCCACCATGTCCGCGACCGTGAGGTCGGCCAGCAGCGAGGCGAGACGTCCCTTGGCCTCCTGCCACACCTGGTCGCAGCCGCTCATCGCATCCTGGGTCCAGCCGAGGCGGCCATCCACGATCTCCACCACCTCCAGCAGCGTCACCTCGGCGGGATCCCGCTGGAAGGAGTACCCGCCCTTCACCCCGCGCTGGCTCTGCAGCACGCCGGCGCGCCGCAACCCCGAGAACAGCTGCTCCAGGAGGTGCAGCGGCACGCCGCGACGCTCGGAGACCTCCAGGATGGGCACCGGGGCCGCGTCGGCCCGGGCCGCCAGCTCGGTGAGCGCCCGCACGGCGGCGCGGCTCTTCTCGGTGATCGTGATCACGCCAAATGGTGGAAATGAGGGACCATTTGGGGGAGTTTACCGCCCCGGAGGGACGGCGGGGCCTATTCCTCGGCCAGCAGGATGTTCTCGACGCCCTCGCGCACGATCTCGGGCACATGGGGACGGCCGGCGTTGACGCGCAGCCGGTAGACGATCTCGATGGCATCGATCCACGCGTCCAGGTCGGGCACCATCCACGCGTAGACGCACCGCGGCGTGTGGATGAGCATGCGCGCCCGCTTCCCCGCCGGCAGGAAGTCCTCCACGCTGTGCGGGATGCGCTCCACCTTGGTGATCTCGTCCAGGGACGCCTCGTGCCGGTGGCCGCCCAGGGCGGTGTCCAGGATCGTCGGGAAGAACGCCAGCCGGTCATCCGTGAGGTAGAGCTGGCCGTGCCGTCCATACCAGCCGTTCTGGAGGTCGGCGCCGGTGCACTTGCGCACCTTCTCGTCCGGTCCGGGCTTCTGCGGCTTCGGGCCGCTGCCCTTGGGCAGCTTGGTGGGGGTTCCCTCGGTGGTGTTCGCCATGCTGCCGAGGCTACAGAACCCGCGTCCCCCCGGGGGGCGAACCCCCCGGGGAAACGTGGTCAGCGGTTCCGGGTCAGACCAGGAACGGGATGATCAGGATCGCCACGATGTTCGCGATCTTGATCATGGGGTTGATGGCGGGACCCGCGGTGTCCTTGTAGGGGTCACCCACGGTGTCACCGGTCACCGACGCCTTGTGGGCATCCGAGCCCTTGCCACCGTGGTGGCCGTCCTCGATGAGCTTCTTGGCGTTGTCCCACGCGCCACCGCCCGAGGTCATCGAGATGGCCACGAACAGGCCGGTCACGATGACGCCCAGGAGCAGGCCACCCAGCATCTCGCGTCCGTTGTTGATGCCGAACACGAACCCGACGATGATCGGGAACACGATCGGGATCAGGCCCGGGATGAGCATCTCGCGCTGCGCGGAGGCCGTCACCAGGCGCACGCACCGGGCGTACTCCGGCTTCTGGGTGCCCTCCATGATGCCGGGGTTCTCCCGGAACTGGCGCCGCACCTCCTCCACCACGGCACCGCCGGCGCGGCCGACGGCCTCCATGGAGAAGGCGGCGAACAGGAACGGCATCATGCCGCCGATCAGCAGACCGCACACCACGTACGGGTTGCTGAGGTTGAAGTTCACCGTGGTGTCGTTGAAGAGGTGGCCCTTGTCCTCGATGGCCCGCTTGAGCTCCTGGAAGTAGGAGACGAACAGGATCACCGCGGCCAGACCGGCCGAGCCGATGGCGTACCCCTTGGTGACGGCCTTGGTGGTGTTGCCCACCGCGTCGAGGGGGTCGGTGATGGCGCGCACCGAGTCGGGCAGCTCGGCCATCTCGGCGATGCCACCCGCGTTGTCGGTGATGGGGCCGTAGGCGTCCAGCGCCACGACGATGCCCGCCAGCGACAGCATGGCCATGACGGCCACACCGATGCCGTAGTAGCCGCCCAGCTTGTAGGCGGAGGCGATGCCGGCCACGATCACCACCACGGGGGCGGCGGTGGCCTTCAGGGACACCGCCAGACCGGCGATGATGTTGGTGGCGTGACCCGTCTCGGAGGCCTTGGCCACCTTCTTCACCGGCGGCCAGATGGTGCCGGTGAAGTACTCGGTGATGGCCACCAGGCCCAGGGTCACCCCGAGGCCGATCAGCGAACACCAGTAGTAGTCGGTCCAGCTGCCGATGGGACCGTTGCCCGCGGCGTCGCCGTGGGCGCCCTTCAGCAACCAGTTGGTGATGGGCAGGAAGCCCAGGGCCGAGATGACCGTGGCCACACCCAGACCGGTGTACAGCGCCGCGGTGACCGACCCACCCTCCTTCACCCGCACGAACCACGTGCCGATGATGGACGCGAAGATGGACATGCCGCCGAGGGCCAGCGGGTAGAGCACGGCGTTCTTGCCGTCCACCCAGCCACTGTTCTGGAAGAACAGGTTGCCCAGCAGCATCACGGCCACCGTGGTGACCGCGTAGGTCTCGAACAGGTCGGCGGCCATGCCGGCGCAGTCGCCGACGTTGTCGCCGACGTTGTCGGCGATCACGGCCGGGTTGCGCGGGTCATCCTCGGGGATGCCGGCCTCGACCTTGCCCACCAGGTCGGCGCCGACGTCGGCGCCCTTGGTGAAGATGCCACCGCCCAGACGGGCGAACACGCTGATGAGCGAGCCACCGAACGCGAGACCCACCAGGGGCCGCGCGTCGACGGCCTTGCCGCCCAGGATCATGAAGTAGCCGGCCACCGACAGCAGGCCCAGGCCCACCACCAGCAGGCCGGTGACGACGCCGCCCTTGAAGGCCACGCCCAGCGCCGGGCCCAGGCCGCTGCGCGCGGCCTCGGCGGTGCGGACGTTGCTGCGCACCGAGACGTTCATGCCGATGAAGCCGGCCGCGCCGGATGCGACGGCGCCGATGAGGAAGCCGATGGCGGCCTTCCATCCGAGCAGGTCGGAGTTCACCGAGCTGCCGAGCAGCCCGATGGCCAGGAACAGCACCACCGCCACGCCGGCGATGATCGTGTACTGCCTGGTGAGGTAGGCCTGTGCGCCCTCCTGCACGGCCTTGGAGATCTCCTGCATCCGCTCGGTGCCCGCGGGCTTCTTGAGCAGATGGAGGGTGAGCCCGATGCCGTATGCCACGGCGACGAGCCCACATACCACCGCAAGCACTGCGGCGTGGTCGGACAGAAAGCCGGCCAAAATTGCGTCCTCCGGGAAAGGTGTCTTCGTCGTCGGGTGGGTCACGACCCTCCCGACGGCCGCGGCCGTGCCCGCCCGCCCGCGTCGACACACGGGCGTCATCCGGGGCACAACCCGAAAAGCCGCGGGGTTTCTACCACACCGGTTCAGACGCCGCGCCCCCCGAAACGCCCGTCCTGACGGTTGTCCGAGGGGCGCGCGGCGCCATAGGTTGCGCGCATGACCTCACTCACCCGCGCGGCCGTGGCCGCGGTCTCCCTCCTGGCCGTCCCGGCCGTCGCCATGGGCGGCAACTTCAAGAGCCCGTCCGGCAACATCCAGTGCCTGGTCACCGGCGGCTCGTTCGCCAGCGCCTCATGCCTGGTGCGCAACGCCACCTGGCCGTCGCCGCCGAAGAAGCCGGCGAGCTGCCAGCTGGACTGGGACCCGTACCAGATGACCATCTACCGCAAGCACGTGTTCGCCGGGGCCTGCCGGGGCGACATCGGCCCGGCCTGCCAGCCCGGGGTGGCCTGCCCGGTGCTGCGCTACGGCCACGGCGTCACGGTGGGCGACATCCGGTGCACATCGGCGAGGACGGGCATCACGTGCCGGCTGCGCAAGGGGCGCGGGATCGGCTTCCGCATCGCCCGGGAGGGGTACGCGGTCCTGCACTGACGACCGCCATGTGGTGCGGAGTGCGGGGATGCGATAGGACACGATCACCAACGCTTCCCCGCAAAGGGCCGCGCATATGTCCGTCGTTCCGGTTCCGCCCGGGCGAGCCCGCCGGTGACCGTCCGCACCACCCCCACCGTCCTGCGACGGGGCCGAGCGCCGATGGACGCCCGGCCCCGTGCTGGTCTACCGGCCCGACCCCGGCGTCCAGAGGCGCGACGCGGGGTCCGGCTGCGGCGGGGGCGGCGGTGCCTCACCCTCACCCGACGATTCCACCGCGCGGGCGTACGCCATCTGCAGCGCGGCCAGCGGCTCCTTGAAGGGGCGGGTGGCGGCGGCGCCGACCTCCTGCTCTGCCACGGCCACGAGGGCGCGCAGCGTCTCGATGGCCAGGCGCGCCTGACCCAGGTCGCGCACGGTCTCGCCCTCGGGACCGAGACCCAGGCGGATGCCCCCCACGTCGCTCATGGTGGCCATGGTCTGCAGCATGATGTCCCGCACCGGGATGCGGCCCAGGCGGTAGACGAACGCGGCCGCCATCTCCTCCTCGGTGGGGGGGCGCTCCTCGCCCTCGGGTCCGGGGCCCTGCTGGGTTGGCTCGTCGGTCACGACGTGGCTCCCGTGGTCAGCGTGGACAGAAACTCCTGGGCGGATTCGCGCGTGCGCGCCACGGCCGCCGCGTGCACCGCGCGCATGTCGCCGCGGTGCTCGGAATGGATGGAACGTTGACGCATCGCGCCGTTGCCCGCGCCGAGCAGGGTTTCCACCCGCCCGAGGTGGGGGGTGAGCCCCAGCCGGTCGTGGTGGTCGGCGGTGCGCGCCAGCAGCTCACGGATGGCGTCGGGGGCGGGCCGCACCACACCGCGATCCAGGTCGATGAGACCGCCCTCGAGGCCGTGCCGCTGGGCCCGCCACAGGTTCTCCTCGATCAGCGCGCGGGGGTGCACCGGCACCGGCCTGCCGGCGTCGATGTCGGCGCAGAACGCCGCGATGCAGGCCAGCGACAGCGCGGCCAGCGCGACCGCATCGGCGAACTCGGTCTGCCCGTCGCAGATGCGCACCTCGACGGTGCCGAAACTGTGGTGGGGCCGCACGCTCCACCAGATCTGGGTGCTCTCCCGGATGGAGCCGGTGGCCTCCAGCAGCCGCACGTGCGCGGCGTACTCGTCCCAGGACGTGTACGCGTCCGGGATCCCGCACCTCGGGAAGCTGCGCACGAACCGCTGGGTGCGCGCCGAGGCCAGGCGCGTGTCACGCCGGTCCAGGAACGGGCTGTTGGCCGACAGGGCCAGCAGCTCGGGCAGCACGCTGCGCATGGCGGTGCTCACCCGCACGGCACGATCGGCACCGCGCACCCCGCAGTGCAGGTGCAGCGCCCACGTGTTGTTGATCCACGCGATGTAGCCGAGCTCCCCCTCCACCAGCCGGTAGTGGGGTGTGTCGATGATGCGCTGGTCGGCCCAGGGGCTGAACGGGTGGGTGCCGGTGATGGCCGTGGCCAGCCCGATGCCGTCCAGCAGCGCGGTGACCTGCCGCCGGCCGCGGGCGAGCTCGGCCGCCGCGTCGCCCAGGGCGGGGTGCGCGGTGGTCTTGAACTCCACCTCGCTGGCGATGAGCTCCCCCGCCAGACGCTCGCGCAGCGCGGGGTCGGCGGCCGCCACCACCTGCTCGTACCGGTTGACGAGTCCCAGGGTGACCGGGTCGAGGAGCTGGTACTCCTCCTCCAGGCCGACCGTGAAGTCGGTGGAGGCCTCGAACTTCTCGCGAACGCCGTCCAGGATGGCGGATGATGGGGGTGCGCCTGCCACTGCCGCGGAAGTTTACGCACGTGCCACGACGCCGGACCGCGATCATGGCCGTCGTTGCGACCGCGGGCTGGCTGGGCCTGCAGCTGCTCACCTGGACCCGGTTCGCCGAGCCGGCGCCCCACTGGTTGCGCGACCTGATGTGGCCGCTGTTCATCCCCGGGGCGCTGGTGGCCGGGCTGGTCGCGGCCGTCTGGCCGGCGCTGCTGCTGGCCGCGGTGCCGTATGCCGTGATCCTCACCTCCGGCTGGTACGACCGCATGACCGAACCCCTCCCGGTGGGCGAGTTCGCCGTGGTGGGGCTGCTCCCCGTGATCGGTCTGGGGATCTGGGCGGGCCGGCGCCTGCCGGGGTGGGTGCGTGTGGTGGGCGTGGGGCTGCTGGCCGTCGCGACGATCCCCCTGGCCGTGGTGGCGGGCATGCGGCACGTCTCCCCGGTGGACCGTCACCCGGCGCATCCGGTGCTGGTGGACCTGGCCACGGGCCGGGTCGGCCCGCTCCGAGTGGGCGTCGCCACCGCACAGGGTGCGCCCGGGGTGGCCTTCGACGGCTGGGGCCTCGACGGCGGCAACCGGTTGCCCATCGAGGTCCCGGAGGCCGCGGAGCAGTACTCGGACACCCTCGTCTCCCACCTCCCCGACCGCACGGTCTTCGCCCGGCACGGGGCGGTCACCGCGATCATGCTCACGGATGGTCGCTACCAGACCGCGGAGGGCGTGGGGCCGGGCGACAACCTGGGGCTGGTGTCGCGCCGCTACCCGGACGCGCGCTGCGAGTCGTCCCGGCAGGTGGGCGTGCCCGAGTGCAGCGTGCGCGTGGGCCGCGTCACCGCGTGGTTCGTGGACGACCCCATCGCCACGGTGGCGATGACGGTGCCCGCCCGGCGTCAGGACAGGTAGAAGTACAGCGCGTACAGCAGCTCCACCGCGGGGCTGCTGGTGTGCACGGTCACGTCGGAGGGCACCGACAGCAGGGCGTCGGAGTAGTTGAAGATGATCTTCACGCCCGCCGCCACCAGGTCGTCGGCCACCTGCTGGGCCACCTCACCGGGCACAGCCAGCACGCCCACCATGATGCCCTCGGCGGAGGCCACGGAGGCCAGCTCGTCGTAGTGGCGCACGGTGATGTCCCCGACCTTGCTGCCCACCCGCGAGGGGTCCACATCGAAGATGGCCGAGATGCGGAAGCCGTGGTCGGCGAACACGCTCGAGGAGGCGATGGCCTGCCCCAGGTTGCCCGCGCCGAACAGCGCGATGTTGTGCGTGCCGGAGGTCCGCAGGATCTTGCGGATCTGCTCGATGAGGCTGTCGATGTCGTACCCGACGCCCCGCTTGCCGAACTTGCCGAACCCGGAGAGGTCCCTCCGGATCTGCGTGGGGTTCACCCCCGTGTACTCCGAGATGGCCTGCGACGAGATGGAGGTCTTCCCCATCTTCCTGGCCTGGGTGAGTACCTGGAGGTACCTGGACAGCCGGGCGGCCACACCCAGCGTCAACCGATCTGCCGCCATCCACGCGCTCCGGCATTTGTGACTGTTCGTTGCAAACTATGCCACCACGGGGCTCCGTCGCAAGTCCCAATCGTGACGATCACCGCAACGTAAATAGTCCAGACCGCGTTGAAATGGGGGTTCCTTCGGGGGTGCGGGCCTCCACCAGCAGTCGATATCGACCGGCCGGCACGGTGCCACCGGACGGCAGGCGCCGGGAGATGACGAACCGGTAGGTGCCGGCGGCCCAGTCGTGCGGATCGCGTGTGCCGGTGAGGACCAGCGGCTGCGAGCCGTCGGTGGGCGCCAGCCGCAGGCGCACCGCGCGCAACGGGGCGCTGCGCAGCCGGTCGCCAAGCCGGGCCAGCCGGCCGATGCGCACCACCGCCTGAGTGACTCCGCCCACGGTGCGCACCACAGGCACGCCCAGGTCGTCGCTCCGGCCGCGGCGCGGCGGGAAGGTGGCCGCGGGCGCGGAGGTCACCAGCGCCCCGGAGATGGCGTCCAGCAGCGCCACCCGTCCGCTCCACCCCCGCCGGCTCGACGGCAGGCGCAGCACCGCCCGCGCCCCGCCCCCGGCGGGCACGCTCACCACGGGCCCGCGCGCCATCACGTGGTTGTCGGCCGACAGCACGGCAAGGCGGTAACGACCGCCGCTGCCGGAGACGTCGTCGGCCTGCACCCGCACGGCGGGGCGTCCCCGCCGCGGGGCGCGCCCGGTGATGATCGGCGGCCGCAGCACGGCCCGCGGCGTCCCGGGCATGGCCAGTTCCCCGCCCCCCTGCGCCACCAGGCGCACGGCGGACAGCGGCCGGCCGGACTGCACCATCAGGGCGCGCACGTCGTCCGCGCCGAGGGCCGGGCGGTCGATGCGTGTGCGCAGCGCCACGGCGGCCGCCTGGGCCGCCGCCGCGGATGTGCCGGTCATGGTGGCCGAGGCCGCCTCACCGGCCGGCCCCGGGAACCATGCGGTGGGCACGTCCACCGAGGGTGCCACCAGGTCGGGCTTGACCCGCCCGTCGGCGGTGGGGCCGTTGGAGGAGAACGAGGCCACCGCGGCGGGCGCCGGCAATCGCTGGTCGGTGTGCACCTCCGCGATGGCGTCCGGTGTGCGGGTCAGCAGGTCCACCAGTGCCTGGCCCTGCTGCTGACCCGCCCCCAGCACGGGCAGCACCGGCCCGCCGTCGGATGCGCCGCTGGGGAACACCCCCACGCCGGCCTGATCCCACACCACCACGGCCCGGGCGCCGGCGGCCGCGGCCAGCTCGGCCTTGCGCTGCAGGCTGCCGTCGCCGCGTGCCACAACCACGATGGCGCCGCGGGGGTCGTGCCCATCGGCGGCGGCCTGCGCGTACTGGGACGCGTCCAGGCCGTCACCGGGTCCCCCGTTGCCGGGCAGCACCACCAGCGGTGCGGCACCCGCGGCGGGGTCCGGCCCCAGCAGGGGCAGTTCGTTCAGGCTGGCGCCGGCCGGCCCGATCCGCACGCGCAGCCCGGCGGTGCGCGGCGACTCCTGGCCGGCCATGCCACCCACCGTCAGCACCCGCGATCCGGCGGCGGGCTGACCCACCGAGCCCATGCGGGCGAAGGTGGGGCCGTCGTTGCCGGCCGGCGCCACCACCCGCGACCCCGCCCGGGTGGCCCCGTCGGTGGCCAGGGCCACCGGGTCGAGGCCCCCGCCGGCGAAGCCGCCGGCGACGCCCAGCAGGATCACCTCGGCGCGATCCTCGGGGTTGCCATCCCCGTTGGGGTCCACGGCGCGCTCCAGCGCGCTCAGCACCCGGTCGGTGCGTGCCAGCGGGATGTCGCGGCCGTCCACGTGCTCGCTCGCCACCACCCGGTAGGCCAGCAGCCGCGGTGTGCGCTGCGGGGACAGGCCCGCCAGGGCCGCGGAGGTGAGCACCAGCCCCGCCATCTGGGTGCCGTGCGCCTCCCACCGCGGCGCGTCGGACCCCACGGTGGGGTCGCCGTCGCCGTCCACCAGGTCGGCCCCGCCGATGATGGGGAACGTGGGGCCCATCCCGCCGCCCAGCTGCGGTGCCATGGGGTTCACCGCGGTGTCGATCAGCGCGATGTGCGCGGGATGCACCTGCGCGGGCAGCTGCGGCGCCGCCGTGCCGCCGCTGGGCCCGGCCGGACCCTGGGCCTGCGCCGCCGGAGCCAGGTACTGCACGGGCACGGCCGACCGCACCCCGGGCAGCGCGGCCACGGCATCGGCATGACCGGCCGGGATGCGCACCGCGATGCCGGCCACCACCACCGACCATCGCGCCGTGACGGTGCCGCCGAGCCCGGCCACCGCGGCCTCCAGGCGGGACCGCGCCTCGTCCAGGGCCCGCGCGGCGGTGGCGCGGTCGGCCGGGGCCACGCGCGCCAGCGGGGGCTGGTCCATCAGCACGATGAGGTCGTCGGTGGCGCCCGGCGCCGGCTGGCGGGGCGCGCGGTGGGCCGACAGGCTGTCGGCCCAGGCGGCCGCGGCGGCCAGCCCGGTTGCGGCCTGGGCACGGGCCCCGGGCGCGGGTGCCGCCTCGGGCCCGGACGCCGTGCCCGTGGTCTGCGCGTACGCGCCGGCGGCCACGGCCAGCGCCACGGCCCCGCCGGCGCCCAGCAGCACGCGGCCGCGGCGGACCATGCTCATGCGGCGATCCCCCGGGGGGCGCGGTGGGCATGGCGTCCAGGCCCAGGAACTCCGGCCACGCCACCACGGGGCTGAACTGGGCCGCCGCGCCGATCATGGCGGCGTTGTCGGTGCACAGCGACCGGTCGGGGATGGCCACCCGCAGCCCGTGCCGGCCCGCGGCCTCGGTGACCAGATCCCGCAGCCTGCCGTTGGCCGCCACACCACCGCCGATGGCTACCGCGGGCACGCCGTGCTCCACCGCGGCGTCCACCAGCCGCTCCGCCAGCGGGCGCACCACCGCCTCCTGGTAGGACGCCGCCAGGTCGGCGCGGGTGGCGTCGTCGGGCTCGCCCAGGTCGCGTAACCGGTACCGCAGCGAGGTCTTCACACCGGCGAACGAGAAGTCGCGGGCCGTGCGGCCCCCCAGCGCCACGGGGAACCGGTGGGCCGTCGGGTCCCCCTGGGCCGCCAGGCGCTCCAGCGCGGCGCCGCCCGGGTACCCGAGACCCAGCAGGCGTGCACCCTTGTCCAGCGCCTCACCGGCCGCGTCGTCGATGGTCTGGCCCAGCGGCTCGGGGCGCGACCAGTCCCGCACGAGGTCCAGGCGCGTGTGTCCCCCGGAGGCCACCAGGCTCACGAACGGCGGGTCCAGGGCCACGGGGTCCAGCCACACCGCGCAGATGTGCCCCATGAGGTGATCCACGCAGATCAGGGGCAGGTTGGCGGCGTAGGCCAGCGCCTTGGCGGTGGCCACGCCCACCAGGAGGGCGCCGATGAGCCCGGGCCGCTGCGTGACGGCCACCGCCGCCACGTCGCGCAAGCCCAGCCCCGCGTCCTCCAGCGCGCGATCCACCACGGCATTGACGGTGCCCAGGTGGTGCCGGGCGGCCACCTCGGGCACCACCCCGCCGTACGGGGCGTGCAGCTCGGCCTGCGAGGCCACCACCGACGACCGCACGGCGCGGCCGTCCACCACGGCCGCCGCCGTCTCGTCACACGAGGTCTCGATGGCCAGGATCGGCCGGTCCGCGCGGGTCACACCTGGTCCTCGGGGTCGCCGGAACGCCACATCACGAGGGCGTCCTCCTTGTTGTCCGAGTAATACCCCCGGCGCACGCCATGCTCCACAAACCCCAGCGATGTGTAAAGACGAATTGCGCCCTCGTTGCCGACGCGCACCTCCAGGGTGTATCCGAGGTGGGGCCGCAGGCCGGCCAGCTCGAACAGGTCGTTCATGAGCCGCCGCCCCAGGCCGCGGCGGCGCCGGTCGGGCCGCACGGCGACGTTCAGCACGTGCCACACGTCCGCGTACCGCGAGGCCAGCAGGTAGCCCACCACCTCCACGCCGCCCTCCACCGCCACCAGGTCGATGGTGCCGGGGCGGCCCAGCTCGGCGTTGAGCATGTGCCGGGGCCAGGGGATGGCCGACACCGCCTCCTCGATCTGCACCACCTGCGACACGTCCCGGGCCTGCATGGGGCGCACCTTCACCGCGGGCTCGTCGCCGCGGGAGGGGCGTTTGGCGGCGCTCCTGGGGCCGGCGCCCCCAGCGTGCGCAGGCGGTTGACCTCGGCGTCGGGCAGCCGCGCGTACCCCGGGGTGGGCGCCGCGGGGCCGAACGCGTCCACCCAGGTCACCAGGTGCTCGGCCGAGATGCCGTGCGCGGGATCGCCGGCTGGGCTGATGCGCACGCCGGGCGGCGGCGTGCCCAGCAGCGCCGCACCGGTGCCGGCCACCGCCACCGAGTCGCCCAGCTCGGCCAGCCACGCGGGCAGCCCGGCCACCGGCACCGCGGACGGCGGCCGCAGCTCGCGAAGACCGTCGCGCGCGTAGGCGGCGGCGAACACCTCCCGCGCCGCGCGTCGGTGAGGGCACCACCACGGTGGCGTCGGTGGCCGCCGCAATGCCCATGGCAAGCGCCCCCAGCGAGGGCGCGCCCACCACGGGCACGCCGAGACCCTGGCCCAGCCCGGACGCGGTGGCCAGGCCGATCCGCAGTCCCGTGAACCCGCCCGGGCCGGTGCCCACCACGATGCGGGTGAGCCCTCCTGCGGTGAGTCCGGCCGCCATCAGCAGGGCGTGCATCTCCTCCAGCACCCGCCGTCCCGCCGCGGGTGTGTCACCCGGCTGGGCGCGCGCCACCACGCGCCCGTCATGGACGATCGCCAGGCTGGGGCGTGGCGTGGAGGTGTCCAGGGCGAAGGTGGGCAAGCGCGCGTCCCAGAGCGTTGGCGAGGGGCGGATCCGGGGTGACGAAACGTATCAACCGGCGGTCGCCGCCCCCGTGCTGCAGGTCCACCTCAGCACGGGCCGCGGGCAGCCCGTGGGCCAGGGCCTGCGGCCACTCCACGAAGGTCAGCGCATCGGCCGCCCCGTCCAACAGCAGCCCCAGTTCCTCGTCGTCGGCGCCGCCCAGCCGGTAGGCGTCGATGTGCAGCAGCGGCAGGCGTCCCGCGTACCGCTGGGCCAGCGTGTAGGTGGGGCTGGTGACGGGCTCGCTGATCCCCAGCGCCCGTGCCACGGCGCGCACCAGCGTGGTCTTGCCGGCGCCAACCTCACCGCGCAGCAGCACCAGGTCGCCGGGCGCCAGCAGACCGGCCAGCGCCTCGCCCACGGCGGCCGTGTCCGGCGCCCCGCCGCTGGCGAACTCCAGGGCGGGCATCAGAACAGGCCGAGCTGCTCGGTGGGCGGCGCCGCCGGCTCGGGTGGGGGCGCCGGTGGCTCCACGCTCGGCGGCGGAGCCGGCACGCGCGGGACGGCCAGGGCCTCCACCCCGTCGGCCCCGGCGATCAGCGCCGGGATCCGCGCGAAGTCGGCCTCGAGGGTGGCCAGCATGGCCGGTGTGTACAGGGCGGCGGCCGGGTGGAAGAGCGGGTACAGGAGGGTGGGCTGCCCGCCCACCTCGATGGGCAGCTCGCACCCGTGCACCCGCGAGATGCCGTCGGCACGACCGGACAGGAGCTTGGTGGCGAAGTTGCCCAGCGTGCAGATCATCGCCGGGCGGATGATTGCCACCTGCTGGAACAGGTGCGGTTCGCACGCCCGGATCTCCGCCGGCAGCGGGTCACGGTTGCCGGGCGGCCGGCACTTGAGCACGTTCGCGATGAACACGTCGTCGCGGGTGAGCCCGATGCCCGCCAGCAGGCGCTCCAGCAGCTGACCGGCCTGGCCCACGAACGGCACGCCCGTGCGGTCCTCGTGGTAGCCCGGCGCCTCCCCAACGAACATCAGCCGCGCGGTGGGGCTGCCGCCGCCCGCGACCACCTGGGTGCGCCCCTCGTGGAGGGGGCAGCGCGTGCACGCCAGCACGTGCTCGGCGTGGAAGCGCTCCAGCCGCTGCGCGACGCTGGCGGTGTTCTGGGCCCCCGCGTCCATCGCCTGCAGGCTAGTGCCCGCGACGGACGTTGCGCGATGGTTCGGTGAAGTGGACGACCGGCCCTTTACGCATTGGATTGCCGGGGTCTACACTGGCCCGGCCTCATCGATCAGCCCGGCATCCGCACATCAGTTTGCGGAGTTGGAGCCCCGATCCGGTGGGGTGGGCATCCCTTGTGGTCGCCCCCATTCGTACGGTCTGCTGAGCCGTCACCGCGTGCACGCACACGGTGCGGGCGACGTATGCCTCACGCCACGTCAACATCACCCGACACCGTCTCCGCACCCGCCGTGGTGCGCACCGTGGCCGACGTCCGCCGCCAGGTGGCCGCGCTGCGTACGACCGGCCGGGGCGTCGCGTTCGTGCCCACCATGGGCGCGCTGCACGACGGGCACCTGGAGCTGGTGCGGCGCGCGGCGCAGGACGGCCACGCGGTGGTGGTGAGCATCTTCGTGAACCCCACCCAGTTCGCCCCCACCGAGGACCTGGCCGCCTACCCGCGCCGTGAGGCGGAGGATGCGCGGGCCGCCGGCGCGGCCGGCGCGGAGTTGGTGTTCGCACCCACCGCCGACGAGGTGTACCCGCCGGGGTTCGCCACCACCATCAGCCTCACGGGCCCGTCCGAGGGTCTGGAGGGCGCGGCGCGCCCCACGCATTTCGCGGGCGTGGCCACCGTGGTGGCCAAGCTGCTCTTGATGGTGCGGCCCGATCGCGTGGTGTTCGGGCAGAAGGACGCCCAGCAGGTGGCCGTGGTGCGGCGCATGATGCGCGACCTGCACCTGGACGACATCGAGATGGTGGTCGTCCCCACCGTGCGCGAGGCGGACGGCCTCGCCATGAGCAGCCGCAACGCCTACCTCAGTGACGAGGAGCGACGGACCGCCCTCGCCCTCTCGGCCGGCCTTCGCGCCGCCCAGGCCCTCGCGGATGAGGGCACGCGGGACGCCCGCACCCTTGAGGCGGCCGCCATGGCCGCCATGTCGGTGCCCGGCGTCCAGCCCGAATACGCCGCCCTGGTGCACCCGGATACGTTCCGGCGCCTGGAGCTGGCGGACGGCGCCGCGACGCTCTGCGTCGCCGCGCGGGTGGGTCCCGCCCGCCTCATCGACAACGCACCCATCAGCACACGCTGATCCCGACCCCGGAGACCTTCGTTGCCGCCCATCTCCCGCACGATGATGAAGAGCAAGATCCACCGTGCGACCGTCACCGACGCCAACCTGCACTACGTGGGCAGCGTCACCATCGACCTCGACCTGCTCGAGGCCGCCGACATCCAGCCCTACGAGCACGTCCACATCGTCAACATCAACAACGGCGCCCGGTTCGAGACCTACGCCATCGAGGGTCCCCGGGACAGCGGTGTGATTTGTCTCAACGGCGCGGCGGCGCGCCTGGCCCAGCCGGGCGACCTGGTGATCATCCTCTCCTACGCCCAGTACGCGGAGGCTGAGGTGGCGGGCTACGAGCCCACCGTGGTGCACGTGGATGAGACCAACCACATGATGTCCGCCCCGGAGGCCGTGCCGGCCTCCTGGCAGAAGGGATAGACCGCACCATGTCCACGTACGGCATGCACAACCCGCTGGAGACCGCCCGCAGCGGCCTCAGCGCGGCCGCGGTGCGCGACACCAAGGGCGAGCGTCGCATCGCGATGTTGACCGCCTACGACTACCCCACAGCGCTGGCGCTGGACGCCTGCGGCCTGGACCTGCTCCTTGTGGGCGACAGCCTGGGCGAGGTGGAGCTGGGCTTCCCGTCCACCCGCGAGGTGTCGCTGGCCATGATGTGCCACCACATCGGCGCGGTGGTGCGCGGGGCCACCCGCACGCACGTGGTGGGTGACATGCCCGCCGACACCTACCGCACGCCCGAGGAGGCCGTGGGCAGCGCCCGGGCCCTGGTGGCCGCCGGCGCCGACTCGGTGAAGCTGGAGGGTGCGCTGGTGCCAGAGGTGCGGGCCATCATCGCCGCCGGGATCCCGGTGATGGGCCACGTGGGCCTGCTGCCGCAGACCCACACCGAGCGCCGCCGCCGCGGGAAGACCGCGGAGGAGGCACAACAGATCGTTGACGACGCCCGCGCCCTGGACGAGGCGGGCTGCTACGCCATCGTGATCGAGGCCGTCGACCCGGAGGTGGCCGCGCGCGTGACCGCGGCAGTGGGCGCCCCCACCATCGGCATCGCCGCGGGCATCGGCACCGACGGCCAGGTGCTGGTGAGCACCGACCTCATCGGCCAGCTCCCGGAGCCGCCGCGCTTCGTGACCCCCAAGGCCAACGTGTTCCAGACGGTGATCGACGCGGGCACCGCATTCGCCCGCGAGGTGCGCCGGCCCGCCGCCCTGCCGCTGGCCTCCTAGGCCCCGAACGCGGCGCGACGCGCCCGGGCCCCTGAAGGCCCGGGCGCGGGTGGCCATCACCCCTCAGCGCCCCCGGCGCCGCGCTCCCGCAGTCGCTGCCGTGTCCACGCCAGCACCAGGACACCGGACCACGCGATCGCGATCGCCCCGGTTCCCACGATCAGTGGGCGGGGAGCGTCGATCCCGAAAATGGTGCGAAGCCCGGCGAGCACGGCGAACGCCGAGCTCCCGATGGCACCGACGAGGATGAGTGTGGAAATGATGATTCCGCGCACTTTCCCACAGTAGCGTCCGCGGCCACGTCAAAGCGTGACCCTGATTGACACGTGACTCTTTGGTCACCTATGGTGCCGGGCATGGATGACGCCGTGTTCAAGGCCCTTGCCGATCCCACCCGCCGGGCCCTGCTGGACGCGCTGTTCGCCGCCGACGGCCAGACGCTGACCGCCCTGGAGGCCCATGCGCCGATGACCCGCTTCGGTCTCATGAAGCACCTGCGGGTGCTGGAGGACGCGGGGCTGGTGGTGACGCGGCGGCGCGGGCGGGAGAAGCTGCACTTCCTCAACCCCGTGCCAATCCAGCAGGCCTACGACCGGTGGGTCGGCAAGTTCGCGGCACCCTGGGCCGCGACCCTCACCACGCTCAAGACCGCCCTGGAGGATGACGCCATGGAACAGCACGTGTACGAGATCTACATCAAGACCACACCCGAGCGGCTGTGGCAGGCCATCACCGATCCGGCCATGCGCGCGGTGTACTCGTTCGGGCTGCAGGTGCAGTCCGACTGGACCGCGGGCTCGCCGCACCGCGCCGTGTCGGCGGGCACCGACCGGGTGATCGCGGACGGTGAGAACATCGAGGTGGATCCCCCACGCCGCCTGGTGCAGACCCAGCGTGCGCTGTGGGGCGAGGACGTGGCCTCCGAGGGATTCAGCCGCATCACCTGGGAGATCGAGCCGGTGGGCGATTCATGCCGGCTGATGCTCACCCACGATCAGCTCCGCGACGGCGCCAACCCGCAGCTGTACGGCGGCTGGCCCATGATCCTGTCGGGGTTGAAGACGCTGCTGGAGACCGGGGAGCACCTCACCACCCCCGGGTCGCTGATGTATCAGGACCCCACGGCCTGGGAGCCGCGCGTCAGCTGACCGCGGCCACCGCCACCGCCAGCGGCCCGGCCAGGTCGCCGGCGGGCTCCACGCGAACGCCCTGCGCCAGGCCGAGCCAGCCCGCCATGGCCTGCAGCTCCTCCGCGAGGGCGGGGGCCACCTCCCCCGCCCTCGCCCCGGCCTCCAGGTGCGCCGCCTGGACACCCAGCATCCCGGCGGCACGATGCGCCTTGAGGTCCACCCGCGCCACCAGCGCGTCGCCCAGCAGGAACGGCAGCACGTAGTAGCCGTGCACCCGCCGCGGCTTCGGCACGTAGATCTCCAGCCGGTACCGCATGCCGAACAGCCGCTCCACCCGGGGGCGGAACCACACCAGCGAGTCGAACGGCGACACCAGCGCCGCCGCCCGCACCCGCCGGGGGATCCGGACCTCGTGGTGCAGGTAGGCGGGCTCCCGCCAGCCGCGCACCCGCACCTCGCGCAGCACGCCGGTGCGCACCAGCGACGCGAGGGCCCCCCGGGCGTCCCGCAGCGGGATTCGGTGGTAGTCGGCCAGGTCCGCCGCCGTGGCGACGCCCAGGGCGCCCCCGGCGAGGGCCAGCAGCTCGGTGCGCGCCGCATCGGGCGCCGGCGGCGGCGTCGCCAGGACGTCGGGCGGCAGCAGGCGGTCGGGAAGGTCGTACACGCGGCCGAACGCCGCGTCACGGCGCACGGCGAGGCGGCCGTGCCAGAACATGGCCTCCAGCACGCGTTTGGTGTCATCCCAGCCCCACCACGGGCCGGTGCGGCGGGTGCCCGCCTGCCCGGCCGTGATGCCGCCCCCGGTGCGGATCAGCTGCTCCAGCCGCGCCATGGCCTCGGCGTGGGCATCGGGTTCGGCGCCCAGCAGGTCCCAGGGGTGCGACTGGGCGCGGCGCCACGCAAGCAGGGGGTACAGGCCGGCCGCCGCGATGGAGGCCTCATGCACCCACATCTCGGCGGTGTCACGGTGGTCGGCCAGCCGGCGCAGCAGGTCCCGCGGATGGGGTCCCAACCGCGACCACAGCAGCAGCTCGTGGGCGCGCGCCAGCACGTTGACCGCGTCCAGCTGGATGACCCCCACCGTGCCCAGGACCCGCCGCGCGTGCGCCAGCGTGGGCGCCTGGGGCCGGGGCCGCGCCAGCCCCTGGGCCGCCACGGCGATGCGCCGTGCCTGGCCCGGCGTGAGGGTGGGCGTCATCCCAGGATGTTGATGGCCCGGGCCGCCACCACGATCACCGCAACCACCGACAGGGCCGATTCCAGCGTCATCACGGCCTTTGCGCGGTGCGTGAGGGGCATGGCGTCGGTGGGGCTGAAGGCGATGGAGTTGGTGAACGACACGTAGAGGTAGTCCCACAGGGCGGGCCGCCAGCCGTCGGCCGCCAGCTGGGGGTTCTCATCCTGCGGGAATTGGAAGTCGGGCTGGCGGCGTTCCATGGCGGCCCGGTGGACGGGGCCCCCGTCGTCCACCTCCCAGTAGAGCACCCCGAAGGCGATCACGCCGGTGGCCCACAGCACGCCCGCCGTGGCGAGGAGCTGGCCGCCTGCCACGTGCACCCCGCCGGTGGGGTGCACCATGGTGGCCACCAGCAGCACCGACACCACCACGTGCGCCGCCACCACCAGGCCCAGCAGCCGCTCGGCCGTGCGCCGGTGGCCCATGTTGCCCACCAGCGCCACGGAGACGCACAGCTGCGGCACGGCCGCCAGGCCCCATGCCAGCCAGCCCGGGACCCAGTCCAGCTCCCAGTGGCGGCGCCAGCTGAACAGCGCCAGGCCGGCCAGCAGCAGCGCGGCGACGATGGCGAAGGGGGCGGCTTCCCGCCGGGCTTCCCACACCGGGTCCCCATCGTGACGCAGGGGCCCGGGCATCGCGGCTGGCACGGTCACCTCCTGGTCGGGCATCGCGCGGTGTGCGCGGCAAGCCTACGACGGGGCCCGGACCGCTCCCCGGGCTGGGCGGCCCGAAGGACCGCCCAGCCCGTTGACGGGGGGTGCTACTCGGCGAAACCCGAACCGGCGGCGATCTCCCGCAGGTTGAGCGCCTTGGTGAGGGTGTCCTCGTCCACGCCGGCCTCGCGGGCCACCTCGCGCAGCGGACGGCCGTTCTTGGTGGCCGTCTTCACGATCTCACCGGCCTTGTCGTACCCGATGTACGGGTTGAGGGCGGTGGCGGTGGCCAGGGTGCCCTCGGCGCTGGCCTCACAGCCGGCCATGTTGGCCTCCAGCCCGGCCACGCACTTGTCGGCCAGCATGGTGCTGGCGGAGGTGAGCAGCTGGATGGACTGCAGCAGGTTGCGCGCCATCAGCGGGATGCGCACGTTCAGCTCGAACTGGCCCTGCATGCCGCCGATGGTGATGGCGGTGTCGTTGCCGATGACCTGAGCGGACACCTGCAGCACCACCTCGGGGATCACCGGGTTGACCTTGCCGGGCATGATCGAGGAGCCCTTCTGCAGCTCCGGCAGGAACAGCTCGCCGATGCCCACGCGCGGGCCGGAGCCCATCAGCGCCAGGTCGTTGGCGATCTTGGTGAGGGACACGGCCACCACCTTGAGGGCCCCGCTCATCTCCACCAGGCCGTCGCGGTTGCCCTGCGCCTCGAAGGGGTGGGCGGGCGCGCTGATGGGCAGCTTGGTGTCGGCCACCAGGCGGTCACGCACGCGCTTGGCGAACTCGGGGTGGCTGTTGAGGCCCGTGCCGGTGGCGGTGCCGCCCAGCGGGATCTGGCCCAGGCGCGGCGTGGCGTCCTTGCCGCGCGCCCCGCCCGGGCTGATCTGCGCGGCGGAGCCGGCGAACTCCTGGCCCAGGGTGACCGGCACCGCGTCCATCAGGTGGGTGCGGCCGGACTTGACGATGTCCTTGAACGCGGTGGCCTTCTTGGCGAACTCGCCGTGCAGGTGCTCCAGCGCGGGCACCAGCTCCTCGACCACCTCCTGCAGCGCCGCCAGGTGCACGGCCGAGGGGAACACGTCGTTGGAGCTCTGGCCCATGTTGACGTGGTCGTTGGGGTGGGCGCCCGACAGGTTGCCGATCACCTCGTTGGCGTTCATGTTCGACGACGTCCCGGACCCGGTCTGGAACACGTCGATGGGGAACTGGTCGTCGTGCGTGCCGGCCGCGACGGCGTCAGCGGCCTCGGCGATCTTGGCCCCGAGGTCCTTGTCCAGCAGGCCGAGATCGACGTTCACGCGGGCCGCAGCCCCCTTGATCCGCCCCAGCCAGCGCACCACGGGAACGGGTACCCGCTCCCCGGACACCGGAAAGTTCTCGACCGCCTTCTTGGTCTCGCCGCCCCAAAGCTCCGCCATCGGGCTCCAATCGTGTCGTGTGCAGGTTCATGCGGCCGCGTCACCGCGCGCCATCCCTGAGCCTACCCCGCCACCGTCCCGCCGACCTACGTGCGTCACCCGCGCTGGGGCGAGGTGTGACGAACGGCCCGCCGCGTTCAGGCGTTCCCCACGGACCCCGCCGCGGCGCCGAGCGCCCGCAGGATCTCCATGGCCGCCAGCGTCCCAACCTCCAGGTACTCGAACCGCAGGTGCTCGTCGGGGCCGTGGATGCCGTCGTCCGGGAGCGCGAACCCGCTGAGGATGGTGGGGATGCCCCTGCCGGTGAACGCTGCGCCCACGGGGATGGTCCCGCCGCTGCGCACCGGCACGCACGGCCACCCGGTGCTGCGGGCGATGGCGTCCATGGCGGCCGCCACCATGGGATCCCGGGGGTCCATCAGGGACGGCGGGGATGCACCGTGGCCCTCGATGGTCACCTCCGCGCCCGCGGGGGCGGCCTCGCGGATGAGCTCGTCCAGCGCCCCGGCCATGGCCTCCGGATCCTGACCGGGTGCCAGCCGCAGCGACAGGGTGGCCATGGCCGTGCTGGGGAGGTTGGTCTTGACCGCCGTGGGCTCGCCGCATTCCAGGCCGTGCACGTCCAGGGCCGGGCCGGCCAGGGTGCGCACGTAGAACTCGGCCGCGGCGGTGGCGTCGGCGGGGCGCAGCCCGGCCTCCTCCAGGGCCACCGCACCCGCGGGCAGGCGCTCCCACACCGCCACCTCATCCGGTGCCGGCGCGGCCACGCCGACGCACAGGCGGGGGTCCAGCGCCCCGTCCCGCGGGCGGATGTGGTCCAGGATGGCCAGCAGCGCGTGCGCCGCGTTGAGCCCGGCGCCGCCGTACACGCCGCTGTGGGCGTCGCTGGGGGCGGTGCGCACGCGCACCCGCCGGTACACCAGGCCCCGCAGCCCGCTGCAGACGGCGGGACGCTCCGGCGCCACCATCGCGGTGTCGAACACCACGGCCGCGGCCGCCGGCCGGTCGTCGGCCTGGATGTGGCGCACCGCGGAGTCGCCGCCGCACTCCTCCTCACCGTCGATGATGAAGCTGACGTGCACCGGCAGGCCCTCCCCCGCGGCCAGTCGCTGCACCGCGGCCAGCAGCATGAACAGGTTGCCCTTGTCGTCGCTGGCGCCCCGGCAGTACAGGTTGCCGTCACGCACCACCGGCTCGAATGCCGGTGACGTCCACAGCGCCGGATCGCCGACGGGCTGCACGTCGTAGTGCCCGTACAGAATCACCCGGGGTGCGTCGGGCCGAGCCGCCGGCACCTCCCCCACAACCAGGGGTTTGAAGTCGCCGCGGATGATCTCGGCCGACCCGCCGGCCAGCTCGATCTCGGACACCACCATCGCGGCGGCGGTCTCCATGTCCGCGGCGTGCTCGGGCATGGCGCTGACGCTGGGCACGCGCAGCAGGGCGTGGAGGCGCTGCAATTCCTGTTCGGTCATGGCCGGAGCCTACGCTGGCGCCGTGCGGTCATCCGGGTGGCCGTCCCGCGGGACCGGCCACCCGGATGCGGCGGCACTACCTCGGCAGCGCCCGCTTGACCACCAGCTTGAAGAACGCCTGAGCCCGGCGGCCACCGGCGGCCGTCACCACCACGCGCACGCGGTACACGCCGACGCGGTGCGGCGAGCGCAGCCGGAACGTGCGCGCCGTCATGGCCATCGGGATGGCGAACACCTGCCGTCCCACGACG
>JAXLSS010000014.1:0-81980 GCA_046330395.1 Thermoleophilia bacterium | reverse complement strand
GCGTCGGGCACGGGCACGGCCCGCTTCGCCGGCAGCGGCATGTACACCGTCAACGGCGGCTCCTCCGTGACCTGGGGGGCGGTGCCCACCGTCACGCTGGGCGGCCAGGCGGCCGCCACCACGGGTGCGCGGCGCGGCTACTCCGCGGATCTGCCCGCCGGCCCCACCCCCTGAGCCACGATCGGCGATGATGCCCCGGTGACCGACTCCGCCGCCGATCATGTGCTGATCATCGAGGATGAGGCCAACATCGCCTCGTTCGCCCGCATGTATCTGGAGGCCGCCGGCTTCCGCGTCAGCGTCGCCGAGCGCGGCGACGACGGCCTGCGCATGGCCCAGGAGCAGCGCCCCTCGCTGGTGCTGCTGGACCTGATGCTGCCCGGCATGGACGGCTACGAGGTGTGCCGCCGCCTGCGCGCCAACGGCAACCAGCCCATCATCATGCTCACCGCCCGCGACGACGCGGTGGACAAGGTGGTGGGGCTGGAGCTGGGTGCAGACGACTACGTCACCAAGCCGTTCAACCCCCGCGAGCTGGTGGCGCGGGTGCGCGCGGTGCTGCGCCGCTCCGACGACCGCGCCGACGCCGTCACCGGGCCCGAGGACACGGTGCTGGAGCTGGGCGACCTGCGCATCGAGGTGGGCGGGCGCGAGGTGTTCGTGGACGGCGAGCGCACGGCGCTGACCCCCAAGGAGTTCGACCTCCTGGTGACCCTCATCGAGCACCGCGGCATCGTGCTGACGCGCGAGCAGCTGCTGGAGCAGGTGTGGGGCTTCACGTTCCTGGGCGACTCGCGCACCATCGACGTGCACGTACGGCAGCTGCGACGCAAGCTGGGTGATGCATGCCCCATCCAGACCGTCTGGGGGACGGGCTACAAGGTGGCCGCCAAACGCTGAGGCGCACCACCGCGCGCCGTGCCACGGCTCCGTGGCGCACGCTGCGGGGACGCCTGGCGGTTGGGGCGATGCTGGGCCTCCTGGCCACCGCGCTGGTGTTCGCGCTGGTGTCCTCCGGCCTGGTGCGCTCGGAGAGCTCGCGCAACAGCCGCCGCGAGTTCGACCGCACGGCCATGCGCATCGCCGCCCTGGTGGGCCACCGCGTGGAGCAGGCGGCCACCAGCGGCCACTGCAGCAGCTTCCAGAAGGAGGACCTGGAGGCGTTCCTGGGCACCGGCGCCAAACTGTGGGTGGTGGGGCCGCCGTTCTGCCCCGGCGCGGTGGAGCAGTACGGCAACCTGCCCGTGGCGCAGCGCGTCCCGATCGACCGCGCCGCCGAGGAGCGCGACGGTTTCGTGCGGCTGGACGGGCGGTTCACGGCCGGGGGCCCGGGCACCGTCGCCACCGCGGTGCCGGTGCGGGTGAAGGACATCCCGGTGGAGCAGATCATCGTGACCAAGCCGAGCAGCCAGGTGCGCGCCGCGTGGACGGACGTGGCACCGACGCTGATGTGGGCCGCCCTCATCGGCTTCGTCCCCGCCATGCTGCTGGCCCTGCTGCTCACCGGCCGCGTCACCCGGCCCCTGCAGGAGATGGAGCGCGCCGCCGAGCAGGTGGCGGGGGGTGAGCTCACCGTCACGGTGCCCCGCGCCGGCACCGCCGAGCTGGACCACCTGGGGTCGGCCTTCAACGAGATGGTGGTGCGCCTGCGGGAACGCGACGACGACAGCCGCGAGTTCCTGATGAAGGTCACCCACGACCTGCGCACGCCCCTCACGGCCATCCGCGGCCACGCCGCCGCCCTGGCCGACGGGGTGGTGCCCCAGGACCAGGTGCCCCGCTCGCTGGCCGCCATCGAGGGTGAGGCCGGGCGCCTCGAGGCCATGGTGACCGACCTGCTGGACCTGGCCCGCATCGACGCGCGGCGGTTCCGCGTGGACCCCACCGAGGTGGATCCGGTGCCGGTGCTGGCGCAGGCCTTCGACGCATTCATGGCCGACGCCGCCCGCCGCGAGGTGCGGTTCGAGCGCCGGATGGGTCCCCTGCCCTTCCTGGTGACCGACGCCGCGCGCCTGCGCCAGATCGTGGCCAACCTGCTGGACAACGCGCTGCGCTGGTCGCCGAAGGCCGGTGCGGTCACCATGGTGGCCCAGCCCCAGCCCGCGGGGGGCCTGCGGGTGGAGGTCACCGACTCCGGGCCGGGCGTGATGGTGGAGCTGCGCGAGGCCGTGTTCCAGCCGTTCCGGTCGGCCGAGACCCCGGACGGCCGCACGGGCACGGGCCTCGGGCTGGCCATCTGCCGCCAGCTGGCGCGCGAGCTGGGCGGCGACGTGGTGGTGGACGACGCGCCGGCGGGCGGCGCGCGGTTCACCCTCACCCTGCCCAGCCTGCCCGTGTCGCGCGTGGCCGGCGTTCCGGCCGGAACCCCAAATTCCTAACAGGCCGCATCGCACCCAGCTCACGCGCCCGCCGCACACTCTCACCATGCGTCACATCCCACCCACCCGCTCGCTCGCCGTCGCCTGTTGCGCACTGTGCGCCATCGCCGCGCCCGCGCTGAGCGCGGTGCCGCCCACCGGCTCCCAGCCGGGGGCGCTCTGGGCCGCGGGGTCGGGGAACGTGGTGCTGGACGGGCAGGCCACCGTCATCGGCTACGTGCGCGGCCCCGTCACCATCCTGGTGAAGGACCGCAGCACGGACCCGACCACGGCGGCCCAGCTGGTGGTGGCCGGGCGGTCCATCGCCGCCACCCCGGCCGTCAACGACCCGCCCTTCGTCACCGTGCGCCGCTTCCGGCTGCTGCGCGGCGGCCGCCGCTTCATCCTCAGCGGGCAGGACATGCGCGTGCGCATCACGGCGCCGTCCATCTCGCTGTCGGTGGCCGGGGTGCTGAAGGCCCGCCTGCTGGGCGCCGGCAGCTACACGCTGGACTCGGGGACGCCCGCCGCCTGGGATCCGCTGGCGGTGGTGAGGGTGGGCACGGTGCCCGCCGCCACCCGGAAACGGGTGAAGGGCGGAGTGGTCCCGACTCCACCCGCCCATACGACGTCCTGACGGACGCACCCGCGGTGCGCGGCGGGTTCCGGGGGGACCCGCTGGGCACCCGCCCGACCACGGCACCGGGAGGGGCCGGGACGGACAGCCACGGGCGCCGCGCGGGGCGGCGCCCGTTGAGACCGCCTAGTGCTGCACCTCCTCGGGGTGCGGGGCCAGCACCGCGTCGCCCCGCTCGCCGGTCCGCACGCGGATGGCCTCGTCAATCGGGATGATGAAGATCTTCCCGTCCCCGGGCTCGCCCGTGTGGGCGAGCTCGAGGATCGTGTCGACGGCCCGGTCCACGTCCGCGTCGTCCACCGCCATCTCCAGCTTCAGCTTGGGTCGCAGGAAGATGGTGGTGGTGGCGCCGCGGTAGCTCTCGGTGAAGCCCTTCTGCCGTCCGGAGCCCTTCACCTCCACCACGCTCATGGACGGGAGGCCCATGGCGGCGAGGCGATCCCGGATGGCGTCGAGCGCCTCGTGCCGGATGAACGCTTCGATCTTTTTCACTGTCGGTGGCTCCTTAGGAGGCGGTCGCGGGGTTGGGCGTGGTGTGGCTGAGTTCCTTCAGCACGCCGCCCTCGGGGAAGGCGTTCTCGGGCTGGGCGCCCGGCACCTCGATGAACTGCTCGGGGTACCCGAACATGCCGTGCTCGGAGATGTCCAGGCCGGCGCGCTCGTGCTCCTCGCTGACCCGCAGCCCCACGGTGTACTTGATGGCGAGGAACACCAGGAAGCACATGCCGCCGGTGAACGCCATGGTGGCGACGATGCCGTAGAACTGCACCCACAGCTGCGTGAAGCCGCCGCCCATGAACAGGCCCTCGCGCGAGTGCTTGCCCAGCAGGCCCACGATGACCGGGTCCATGCGGGTGGAGGTGCCGAACAGGCCGATGGACAGGGTTCCCCAGATGCCGGCCATGCCGTGGGCGGCCAGGGCGCCCAGCGGGTCGTCGATCTTCAGCTTCTCAACGCCCACCACCACCAGCGGGATGATGAGACCGGCCACCAGGCCCACCACGATGCCGGCCCAGTAGTCCACGAAGGCGCAGGAGGCGGTGATGGCCACCAGGCCACCGATGGCGCCGTTGCCCATCTGCGACACGTCGAGGGTCTTGAAGAGGATGAGGGACATGGCGGAGGCGCCGATCACGCCGGCGGCCGCGGCCAGGTTGGAGTTGACGATGGCGTCCGTGAAGTCGGTGCCCTTGGCCAGCAGGCTGGAACCACCGTTGAAGCCCATCCAGCCGAACCACAGGATCAGCACGCCGCTGATGGCCAGCGGGATGGAGTGACCCGGGATCGGCACCGGCTTGCCCTTGCGGAACTTGCCCACGCGCGGGCCCAGGATGATGGCGCCGGCGAGTGCCCCGAGCGCGCCCTGCAGGTGCACGATGGATGAACCGGCGTAGTCCAGGAAGCCGCGCTGGAACAGCCAGCCGTTGCCCCAGGTCCAGTGGGCCACCACCGGGTAGATGAACCCGGCGAACGGGATGGCGAACAGGATGTAGGCCGCGAACTTGGTGCGGTCCAGCATGCTGCCGAACACGATCGCCAGCGACACGGCGCAGAACACCACCTGGAAGAAGAACAGGCTGGTGATGCTGGCCGTGGACGTGGAGTACACGTAGTCGGCGGCCGAGCTGAGGTGGTTGGCCGCGAACATCCAGCCGTGGGTGCCGAGGAAGTCGTTGCCGTTGCCGAAGCCCAGGGCGAAGCCCGTGGCCCAGAACATCAGGATCGCGACGGACATGTTGATGAGGATCTTCCCCATCACCGCGCCCGCGTTCTTGGCCCGCGAGAGACCAACCTCCAGCATCGCGAAGCCGGCCTGCATGAACAGCACCAGCGCGGCGGCCACGGTGACCCAGATGGAGTCGACCGCGCTGGTGAGCTTGCTCACCTCACCTGCCAGGCTCTGCGTGGTGGGCGGCGAATCTGCAGCCGCGGCGACCATGGGCGTCACCGCGAGCAGTGCGGCGGCCCACAGTGGCGCGCGTCGGAATGGCGTGGTTCGCATGGATCTCCTCACAATGGTTCAGGTGGGCCGCCGAGTGGGTTCGCGCAGCCGGGAACCAATGTAGGAAGCGGCCCCCGGCGGGCTCATTGGCCCTGAGGAGAAGGTCTGCGGCGGTTGCTTCGCCCTGTGGCGAAGTCGTTCCGGCACCCCGCCACGGGGGCGGAACGACCCCGCCCCCGGCTTCGCCATAGGGCCAAAGCGGGCGCCCCGGCCCACCGGTGACACTGCCGGGGCGAGCGGGGTGGAGTGCACTGCCAACCTGGTCAGCCACGCTCGCGAGGGAAGGGCACCCGGAATGCGCGCGGGTCGTGAACTGTCCCCCACGACCCGCCGCTGACCGGGATCACGCCGCGCCGGGGCGACCCCCCGCGGGCGGGCCGATCAGCGGGCCGGTGGCCCTCATGCGGCTGGTCGGGCCGCCCGTTCGCGCGCCGCCTGCACGAGGCTGGCGATCACCCGGCTGGTCTCCTGCGCCTCCGGATGCCATTGCACGCCCAGCAGGTAACCGGGGCCCACGCCCTCGATGGCCTCCACCACCCCGTCCTCGGCCACGCCGGTGCACGCCAGCCCGTCGCCCAGCCGGTCCACCGCCTGGTGGTGGTGCGACACCACGACGTGCCGGTCCTCCCCCGCGGCAGCCGCGGCCCGCGAGCCCGGGGTGAGCACCACCTCGTGCTCGTTGCCCTCGAACCGGCCCAGGGTGCGGCGGTGCTCGCTCGTGCCGTGGCTCTCGGGCAGGTGCTGGTGCAGCGTGCCGCCCGCCGCCACGTTGATCACCTGCAGGCCGCGGCAGATGCCCAGCACCGGCACGCCGCGCTCGGCGGCCCGGCGGGTGAGCGCCACCTCCACCGCGTCCCGCGCCACCTGCGCCGGTTCGGCGTCGCGGTGCGGCTGGGCCCCGTAGCGGGTGGCCTCGATGTCCGCGCCGCCCACCAGCAGCAGGCCGTCCACCACGTCGATGATGTCGTCGGGCGACTCCGCCAGCGCCGGGTCCGGCGGGATCAGCACGGTCCGGCCGCCCGCCGCCCACACCGCGCTGAGGTAGTTGGCCGCCACAAGAGAGGCCGGCATGTCCCACACCGCCCAGCGGGCGCGTTCCAGCGGGGTGCACACCCCGATGACCGGCGCGCGGCTCATCCCACCCTCCATCCCAGGTCGGTGATGCCGCCGTGCACCACCACGTAGCGGGCCCCGCGGGGGCCGACCACCACCGACACCGTCTCACCGTCCGACAGCGCCAGCTCGGCGGGCAGCCGGCGGGCCACCACGCTGGCCACCGACCCGTCGGCGGCCAGCAGGTGCAATGTGTGGTTGCCCACGAGGAAGCGCTGGCGAAGGGTGGGCCGGCCCACCAGCACCGCGCCCACCACGGCGTCGAACCCGTGACCGCACGCGGGGCACTGCACGCTCACCCGGCGGCCGCCCTGGTCGCCCACCACGAACATCACCGCGCACGACGGGCAGGGCAGCTGACGCATCAGCCCCGCGGCGGTCTCCCCGGGGGTGTCCGCACCGCGCGCGAGGTCGTAGCGAGCGCGCGACGTGGGGTCGCTCAGGGTCTCCCAGGCGGCGTTGGCCCGCTTGGCCATCACCTCCGCGTACTGGCGTTGCGACTCGTCCGGGTGGCGGTCCGGGTGGAAGGCCAGCATCTGGAAGCGCCAGGCCTCGCGGATGCGCTCGGCCGGGGCATCCGGCTCCACGCCCAGCACGGCGTACGGGTCGAATGGCGGCACGCGGGCAACCCTATCGGGGCGGGATCACCGGCAGCCGCACCTCGGCCGCCAGGCCACCACCTTCACGGGCCACCAGCCGGGCCGACCCGCCGGAGGCGCGCGCCAGCTCCTGCACGATGGCCAGCCCCAGGCCCGTGCCGGTGCGGTCCCGCTTGGTCCAGAAGCGCTCGAACGCCGAGGCCATGTCGGCCTCCGACATCCCCGGCCCGCGGTCGGCCACGCGCAGCACCGCCCAGGCCCCGTCGCGACCCACCTCCACCGCCACCTCACCGCCCTCCGGGGATGCCTGCACGGCGTTGTCCACCAGGTTGTCCACCACCTGCTCCACCGCGCCGGGCACGGCCCGCGCGGTGAGCGACTCGGGCGCGTCGACGGTGAGGCGGATGTGCTCCTCCTCGGCCAGCGCCTCCCAGGCGGCCGCCCGGTCGCGCACGATGGCGGGCAGGTCCACCGGCACCGCGGTCTGCGAGACGTGCTCGGTGCGCACCAGCGTGAGCAGGCCGTTCACCAGGCGCTCGAGGCGGTCGGTCTCCGCCACCGCGGCCTCCAGGTCGGCGTGCCCCTCGGGCAGCACCTCGGTCTCCATGTTCTCCAGCCGCAGGCGCAGCGCCGTCAGCGGCGTGCGCAGCTGGTGGGAGGCGTCGGCCACGAAGGCCCGGTGGGAGCCGATGAGGGCCTCCAGGCTGGCGGTGGACGCGTTGAGGCGCCGGGCCAGCCGCCGCACCTCCGGGGGGCCGCGGTGCTCGTCGGCACGGGCCGCCAGGTCGCCCTCCCCGGCACGCTCGGCGGCCGAGCCGAGCTCGGCCAGCGGGGAGGCCACCCACTGGGCCAGCAGCCGGCCGATGAACGCCACCGCCGCCAGCACCACCGCCGCGATCACCCCCAGCGTGATCCAGTACCGGCGCACGCGCTCGTCCAGCACCCGGGCCGCGAAGCTGACGCGCACCGCGCCGTGCACCACGCCCCCGGAGGCCACGGGCACCGCCGCGTAGACCAGCGTGGTGCCGAGGGTGGCCGATCGTCGCTCCCCCGAGTTGGGTTCCCCCTTCAGCGCCCGGGCGATCTCGGGCCGGCTGGTGAAGTTGCGGCCGATGGGCAGCTTGGTGTCGGTGTCGATGAGGACCGTCCCATCCTTGGCCACCAGCACTGCGCGGGCGTTGGCCTCGGCGGAGTAGCGCGTCACCAGCCGCACCAGGCGGGTGTTGGCGTTGACCCGCTGGCGCTGCACGCGCGGGAGGTCCGCCTCCATGGTGTCCTCGCTGAACGAGGCCAGGGCCACCGCCTCCCGTTCGATGCGCGCCTGCACCGACTGCGCCTCGTTGCGGCGGTAGATGATGGCCAGGGGCAGCTCCAGCGCCAGCAGCACCGCGGCCGCCAGCGCCAGGTACCCGGCGACCAGGCGCCGGGTCACGGTTCCCGCAGGCGGAACCCCACGCCGCGCACCGTCTCGATGAGCCCGGCGTCACCCAGCTTGCGCCGCAGCGCGCTGATGTGCATGTCGATGGCCTTGGAGGGTCCGTACCAGGTGGTGCCCCACACCTCGCGCAGGATGCGCTTGCGGTCCACCGCCGCCCCCGGGTCGGCGGCCAGCATGGCCAGGACGTCGAACTCCTTGGGCGTGAGCGCGATCTCCTCACCGTCCACGGTGACCCTGCGGGCCCGCAGGTCAACCACCAGGGCGCCGGACTCCATCGACCGCGGCGCCTCCGGCTCGGCGTCCACGCGGCGCATCACGGCGTGGATGCGGGCGATCAACTCGCGCAGGCCGAACGGCTTCACCAGGTAGTCGTCGGCCCCCAGCTCCAGCCCCACCACGCGGTCCACCTCCTCACCGCGCGCGGTGACGATGATGATGGGCACGCGGGACGTGGCGCGGATGGCGCGGGCCACCTCGAAACCGTCCATGTCCGGCAGGCGCAGGTCCAGCAGGATCATGTCCGCGTCGGGTTCCTCCAGCGCCGCGGTGCCGGTGGCGACACGGCGCACCTCGAACCCCTCGCGACGCAGGCCGTCCACCAGGGGCACGGCGATGGCGTCATCGTCCTCCACGACCAGCAGGCGCATGTCCCCAATCATGGCGCGAGGCTCGGCGGGCACGGACCGCCCTGGTCAAACCCTTACCCGGTGCGGGATGAGCTGCGGATGCGCAGCGGGATCGTGCTGACGGTGAGCACCCCCGTGCCGCGGTGCACCACGCGCAGCACGCTGCCCGCGCGGGGACGCCAGCGCAGCCGCACCCGCAGCGATTGCACGCCGGCCGGCGCGGTGATGACCACCGCGGAGGTGCGGTGCGCCAGCGTGCGCGTGCCAACCCGGCTTCCCGCCAGCCACGGCAGCCGTGCGCCGTGGGGTCCGGTGATGATGAGGGTGTAGGTGCCCGGGCCGCCGAACCGCAGCGACAGCGACAGGCGCACCGCGCCGTCGGCGCCCAGGCGCACCGGGCCCACCGGGGCGTCCACCAGCTGGCCGGGCAGGCCGCCGGTGGCCGGCGTTGCGGGATCGGGGGTGGCGGCGGCGGGGGTGTCCCCCGACGGCGAGGTGAACGTGGGGTTCGAGCCGGCCGGTGTGGACGAGGAGGGGGCCTGCGCGGCGGCGCGCACCGTGAGGGTGGCCGCCGAGCTGACGGCGTCCGGCGCGGTGCCGTTGCCGATCACCGCGCGGTAGCGGGTGCCGCTGATGGCGGTGGTGACGCCGGTGAGGGTGAGGGTGGAGCCGGCGGCACCGGGGATGTCGGCGAACGTGGCGCCCCCATCGGTGCTGCGCTGCCAGCGCACGGTGGGCGCCGGGGTGGCCACCGCGGTGACCGAGAAGGTGGCCGTGGTGCCCGCGGCGACGGTGAGGTCCTGCGGCTGGGCGGTCACCACCGGCGCGGTGCGCACCCCCAGGTGCACCACCCGGTTGTTGCGCGCGTCGGCCACGTACAGGCCGCCGCCCGGAGCCACGGCCACGCCGCTGGGCGCATCCCACCCGGCCGGCGTGATGCCGGCCGGGGTGAGGGCCACGGCGGCCGCCCCGGGGCTGAGCCGCACCACGCGGTCCCCCACCCCGTCGGCCACGAACGCGGTGCCCGTGCCGTCCACGGCCACGCCGAACGGCTGGTTCCAGGTGGCGGGCGTCAGCCCGGTGGGCTGGAGGGCGGCCGCGGCCCCCGCCGTGAGGCGCACCACCCGGTTGTCGTAGTTGCCGGCCACGTACGGCACACCCTGCGGGTCGATGGCCACGCCGCGCGGCAGGGACCACGTGGAGGGCACCAGCCCGGCGGCCTCCAGCGTCGTGGCGCCACCACCGGGCGAGATCCGCACCACCCGGTTGTTGGAGGTGTCGGCCACCAGCAGGTCTCCGGCGGGGCCCACGGTGAGCCCGAACGGGTGCGTCCAGTGGTCGGGGGCGAGGCCGGTGGGCGTGATCACCGTGGTGGTGCCGTCCGGCGCCACCTCCACCACCCGGTTGTTGGAGGTGTCGGCCACGAAGACGTCGTCGGAGGCGTCCACCGCCACCCCGTAGGGCGTGTTCCACCCCGCGGGGCTCACGCCGACGGGCACCACCAGCGTGGCCGTGCCGTCGGTGGCCACGCGCACCACGCGGCTGTTGTTGGTGTCGGCCACGTACAGGTTGCCCAGCCGGTCGACGGCCACCCCTGAGGGGTTCGACCAGCCCGCGGGGTCGAGCCCGGTGGGGGCCACCGGTTCCGCCGGCAGGCTCGCGGCCCGGCCCGTCGCGGCCACGGCGCACAGCATCAGCAGCGACGCCACATGCATCGCGCCCGCCCGCCGCCACAGCCCCGTCGTCGCCACCCGCACCGTCCTTCCGTCGCGGCGCCCAAACGCGCGCGCGGTCGTCCCCGGGAACATCGGAGCGGCACCCCGGGAGTTGAGGCGCGCGGCGCGGCCCGCCGGGGCATGACATCTCCTTACCGTGCGCAGGGAAACTCACGGCGCCCGCCTGGGTGTTTCCCCATCCGGTTCCTCCGATGCTCCATATGCCACCACGTGCAAGGAGAAACCGGCATGCAGCCCATTCACAGGAAGGTGTTGGCGGTGATCGTCGGCGTCGCCGCGATCCTGGGCGTCTCCGCCCTGTCGCTGACCGCCTCGCTCGGCCCCGACCAGAAGCCCGCCAAGGCGCTCACCAACGGCGCCACCACGCAGCCCGCGATCAGCCCCGCCAAGGCGCACGCCAAGATGCTGAAGGCCCGCGCCCTGCTGGCCAAGCAGAAGGCCCAGCGCGAGCGGGTGCGCAACACCCCGCGGCGCACCGTCACGGTGGTGCGGACGCTCCCCACCGTCACGGTCTCCCGGTCCTCGGGCGGCGGCTCCTCGGCGCAGCCCACCGCGAGCGCACCCACCACACAGGCGGCTCCCGCCGCAACCACCTCGCGCCGCCACGACGAGGGCGAGCACAGCAACCGGCACGAGGAATCCGACCACGGCAACGGGTCGCAGACCGCAGCGGCATCGCAGGGTGCCGGCCAATCCTCACATGGGCAGGACGACTGATGGACGCGCGATCGATGAAGGCATACGCGGTGGCCCTCACCGGGCTGTCGCTCACCGGAGCCTGGCTGGGCGTGGCCTCCGATGTGTTCCCGCACACCACCCACCACATGACGGCGGCCGAGAAGCACGCCGCCAAGGTCGCCAAGCTGCGCGCGGCGCACGTCCGGCGTGACCTGGCCCTGGCCCACAAGTACCAGCTCACAGCGCACAACGTCAGCCTCGACACGGTGAAGCTCGCCAAGAAGATGGCGGCCCGGCCGCCCGTCGTGCAGGTGGTGTACCGCGGCGGCGGCACCGTGTACTCGGGCGGCGGCGGCACCTCCTACGCCTCCGGCGGCGGGGGCGGCGGGTCGGTGTCGGTGGCCCCGGCGCCGGTGAGCGTGTCCTCCTCGGCCCCCGCGGCCAGCACCGGAAGCTCGTGATGCTGCAGACGCGGGAGTTCCGCGCCATGGGAACCTCCGTGCAGCTGCTGGTGGAGGCTCCGCCCGATGCGGCGGAGCCCGCCCTGGCGGCGGCCGAGCAGGAGGTGCACCGGCTGGAACGGGTGCTCACCCGGTTCGACGAGCGCTCCGAGCTGTGCCGCCTCAACCGCGCCGGCCGCCTGCGCCCGGGCGAGGACCTGCTGCGGGTGATCCGCGCGGCCCTCTCGGGCAGGCGGGCCACCGGGGGGCGGTTCGACCCCACGGTGCTGCCGGCCCTCCGCGCGGCGGGCTACGACCGCGACCTGGACGAGGTGCAGGCCCGCGATCACGGTGCTCCGGGCGCCCCGGTGCCCGGCGGCGGCGACATCATGATCGACGAGACCGTCGGTGAGATCGTGCTGGGCGCCGGGGTGCAGGTCGACCTGGGCGGCATCGCCAAGGGCGACGCGGCCGACCGGGCCGTCGCGATCCTGGCCCAGGCGGGGCCGGCGATGGCGGTGGTGGGCGGCGACCTGGCCGTCAGCGGACCCCGTCGCGACGGATCGCCGTGGCCGGTGGAGGTGACCGGCGCCGACGGCCTGGTGCTGGACATCCGGGAGGGCGGCATGGCCACCTCGGGCATCGACCGCCGCCGCTGGCAGCGGGCGGGCCGCCCCATGCACCACATCATCGACCCCACCACGGGGGCGCCCAGCGGCACCGACCTGCTGCGTGCCACCGCAACGGCCCCCAGCGCCGCCATGGCGGAGGTGCGGGCCACCGAACTGCTGCTGCTCGGCGCCGACGCGGCCCTGGACCGGGCCAACGCCCTGGGCGCGCCCGCCGTGCTGGTGGGCGAGCGGGCCCCCATCCTTGCCGGAGGACTCACGTGAACGGATCCACCCTGATGAACGGCCCCACCTTCTGGATCGTCGCCCGCTCCACGGGCCTCGTGGCCTACGGGCTGATGACGGTCACCATGCTGGCCGGCCTGCTGCTGGCCGGGCGCGCGCGCCCGTCATGGACCAAGCCCGCCGACGTGATGGCGCTGCACCGCACGCTGTCGCTGTCGGCGCTGTTCCTGATGGGCCTGCACGGCGTCGCGCTGGCCCTGGACCACACCGTGCACCTCACCGTCAAGCAGCTGCTGATCCCCGGGCTGGTGGCCTACCGGCCGGTGTGGGTGGCGCTGGGCGTCACCGCCGCGTGGGTCGCGGTGGCCATGCACAGCTCCTTCCGGCTGCGGAAGGTGATCGGCCCGAAGGTGTGGCGCAAGCTGCACTTCGCCACCTACGCGGCGTTCGTGCTGGCCACGGCGCACGGGCTGGGCGCCGGCACCGACTCGGGACGCCGGGGCGTGTTCGCCGTGTACGCGGTGTCCATCGCGCTGGTGGCGGGCGCCACGGCGTGGCGGGCCGGGGTGGAGCGGAAGGCCCGCCGGCAGGCTGCCACACCGCTGCGCGCGGCCGCATAAAGGGTCAATCCGCCCCCGGTTGTGACTCGGGAACGTCAAATCGCGGGTTCATACTGTCGATTGGTGTTGGGGGCGCCCGCCGTGGTGCGGCCGCCGAGGTGTCGACGTTAGGACCCGCATGTCGTCGCATGTGTTCGATTTGAGCGAGACCGCCACCCACGAGCTGGTCGCCAAGCAGCTGCACAGCCTGGCCGACCAGCTGGCCGCCGGACAGCTGACGCTGGCCTACGACGAGTGGCACGCGCCCACCGAGGTCCTGGACCCGGTGGAGGTCGTGCTGGACCTCAAGCAGAAGCGCCACCACGTGGAACTGCACATCGACATGCGGTGGCCCACGGCCGCCACGGATTGACCCCACGGCCGGCGGCGGGCTTCCCGCTGCTGGACCTCCGCCGGCTCGAGGAGTTCGCATCGGGCCGTGAGCCGGCGCTGTTCGCCGGCATCGCCTCCACGTGGGCGCGGCGCCTGCCCGCCCACGAGCGCGCCCTGCGCGACGCGGCCCCGAAGGAGCTCCCCGAGCGCCTGCACGAACTGCGCTCGGGTGCCGTGGCCATCGGCCTCCCCCGCCTGGCGGACGTGCTGGCGGGCATCGAGCAGAAGGCCGAAGCGGGTATTCCGCCCGCAGGGCCGGACATCGATGCTGCAATGGCGCTGGCCGAGCGCAGTGCCGAGGAAATCATGAACTGGTGGGAAGCCCGCCTGTCGTGAAGTCCGAGGTCCGTGAGCGGACCTCACGCCCCACGTCGAAGTTCTCCGCCAACCAGGACGCCCGAGGGCCCCTGATTGGGGACGGTGCAGGGTGTGAATCCCCCCGACCCACGGACGGGGAGGTTCAACTCAGTTCCGCGCAGCCCGCAAGGGCGCTGTGGTGAGGGACCACGATCCGGACGCGCTATCCGCAGCGTTGGCGTCGAGGCCAACCCGGAGAAGGGCGGCGAACCCGCCATACGGAGCGTCAGCCAGAGGCCAGCCCTGTGAAACGCGTCCTCTGACGCGAGGTCCGCACGCGACCTCACGCCTCTGTCGAAGTCTCCGCCGACCGGGATGCCCGAGGCCCGAAATTGGGGACGGTGCAGGTGAATCCCCCGACCCAGGACGGGGAGGTTCAACTCAGGACCGCGCAGCCCGCAAGGGCGCTGTGGTAAAGACCCGCGATCCGAACCCGCCATACGCCGCGTCGGCGTCAGAGGGCAACCCTGTGAGCGCGGCGGTCAGGGCGTCGCAGCCCGATCCTCGGCTGAGCGACGCCCTGACGGCCGCCGGGTCGTAGATGTCGATGGGGCTTCCCCCACCGGGACGTGGGGGTGGTCGATCCACGCGTCCCATGCGCCCCGCCATGAGGCCGCCAGCTCCCGGATGCGCCACGGCATGGTGGTGGAGGTGCCGAAGTGGGCCGTGGAGGCGCCCACCGCGCCGTCCACGCGCAGCCCGGCGGCGCGGCACTCCACGATGGTGCGGGCGCGGTGGAAGTCGCTGGACACCAGCACCGCGTTGCGGACGCCGAAGATGCGGGGCGCCCGCACGCAGGAGTCCCAGGTGCGGCGGCCGCCGTAGTCCACGGCGATCACATCCGCCGGAACGCCCCGGCGCATCGAGGCCCGCCGCATGGCGCCCGGTTCGTTGTGGGAGGGCACCGAGTTGTCGCCGGTCATCAACAGCCGGTCCACCACCCCGCGGTGCAGCAGGTCCTCCGCGGCCCGCAGGCGGTCGTCCAGCAGCGGCGACACCCCGCCGCCGGGGGCCAGGCCCGCGCCGAACACCACCGCCACGCGATGCTGGCCGGGTTTCAGCGCCCGCAGGTCGGCCGCGCCGGCCGTGCCGCTCGCGGAGGCCAGCATCAGCCACCGGCCGCCGAACACCACCAGCACCAGCAGCGCCACGGCCACGATGAGGTTGCGTGCACGACGGCGCATCGGCAATAGGCTACGCGCCGTCGCTGTCGCCGCCGCTCCGGCGCGCACGCCTCGCTCATGTCGCCGCTCTCCCGATCAATCGACATCCGCCGCCCGGCCGCCGATGTGTTCGCCGTGCTGGACGACCCCACCCAGCAGACCCGCTGGCAGGAGTCGCTGGTGTCGGTGGAGGTCACCGGCGGATCACCCACCCGCGTGGGCACCGAGGTGTGCGAGGTGCGACGCGGGCCCGGCGGCGTCACCCATACGGTGCGCTACCGCATCACCCACCACGAACCCGGCCGCCGCTTCGCCTTCGAGGGCGGGGGCGGACCTGTGCAGGTGCGGGCCACGGTGCGGGTGGACCCGCTGGACGACGCCCGCTGCCGCGTCACCGCCGAGTTCGACTTCAGCGCGTCCCTGAAGGGTCGTGTGCTGCTGCCGCTGGTGCGCCGGGAGGCCGCTCGGGAACTGCCCGAGGACCAGGCACGGTTGCGCGCCCTGCTGGAGGGCGCGGCCTGAGCACCCGGCGGCACGTCAAGCGGTGGGACGGATGGTGGGCAGCACCCCGTCGTGGAACGCCAGGATGAGGCGGGTCATCCCCTCCCGCAGTCCCTCGATCGTAACCGCTCCCACCGCCTCGGCGCATTCGGCCTCCAGCGCGCGGTGGATGTCCTCCACGTCGGCCAGCAGCTCCCGACCCTGGGGCGTGAGGCTCAGGTGGATGCGCCGGCCGTCATCGGGGTCCGGGGTGCGAGACACCAGCCCGGCCGCGTCCATCGCGTCGACCAGCTTGGACGCGGCCTGCTTGGTCACCTCCAGCTCCGCGGCCAGCGCGGTGGTGGTGAGCGGCGCTGGTCGCAGGGCCAGCAGCACAAAACCGAAGGCCGGGCGGACGCCCTCCCATCCGCGCCCGGCCAGGCGCAGGTGCAGCTCATCCACCATCCACCGGTAGGTCATCGCCATCAGACGCGCCAGGGGGACGGGGGCCCGGACGCCTGTACCGATCACAGCGCCCACGGCGGCGTGAACGTCCCCTCGGCGGTGATGGCCCGGCCGCCCACCGGCAGGCAGCACAGCAGCCGCACCGGGGCGCCGCCATGACTGGTGATGGCGAACCGCGTGTCCGGCGGCACCACGATGGCGTCCCCCTCGGCGGCGAGGGCGCGCTCGTCCCCGAGGGCCACATCCGCCGCGCCCGACAGCACCACGAACACCTCCTCGCGGGTGAGCGCGTGGGGCACCGCGGGGGTGCCCGGGTCGATCTCCACCGTCCACACCGCGGTCTCCGCCGCGCCGCGTGTGGGTGTGGCCAGCGACGTGAAGCGGGCCCCGCCCACCTCGTGGGTCGGGCCGATCGGGGCGGTCACCACCGGCATCGCGCACCTCCGAATTCGTCATCCTGATTGACGGTCGGGTGACGCTACCGCGTCCGGCGAACATCCGTCAACTACATTGACGGAATGGGGGACGCCGCGATCAGCGCTTCTTCGGCAGGTACAGGTCGGTGATTGTGCCCTCCGCGGCCTCGGCCACCATGCCCAGGGTCTCGGAGAAGCTGGGGTGCGGGTGGATGGTGAGGGCCAGGTCCTCGGCCACCGAGCCCATCTCCAGGGCGAACACGATGGGCGAGATGAGGTCGCCGGCGCCCACGCCCACGATGCCGGCGCCCAGGATGCGATGGGTGCCGGGCTCCACGATGAGCTTGGTGCGCCCCTCGGAGCGGCCCACGGTGAGCGCCCGGCCGGAGGCGGCCCACGGGAACGCCGACACCTCGTGCGGGATGCCCCGCTCCTTGGCCTGCAGCTCGGTGAGCCCCGCCCAGGCCACCTCCGGATCGGTGTAGGCCACCGAGGGGATGGTGCGCGGGTCGAAGGCCGCGGGCTGGCCGGCGATGACCTCGGCCGCAACCACACCCTGGTGGGTGGCCTTGTGCGCCAGCATGGGGTTGCCCACCACGTCGCCGATGGCGTGGATGTGGGCCACGTTGGTGCGCATCTGCTCGTCCACCGCGATGATGCCGCGCTCGTCCACGCTCACCCCGGCCCGGTCCAGGCCGATGCGATCGCCGATGGCCCGCCGTCCCACCGCCACCAGGATGCGGTCGGCCGTGACCGTGGAGGTGCCGTCGGGGCCCTCCAGGGTGGCGCGCAGCCCGTCCTTGCGTGCGGTCACCCCGGTGACCTTGGTGGACAGGTGGATGGCCTCGTAGCGCTTGGTGATGCGGTCCTGCAGGGGCTTCACGATGTCCGGGTCGCAGCCGGTCATGAGCTGCGGCAGCATCTCCACCACGGTCACGCGCGACCCCAGGGCGTCGTACACACAGGCCATCTCCAGCCCGATGATGCCGCCGCCGATCACCAGCAGCCGCTGCGGCACGTCCTGCAGGGCCAGCGCCCCGGTGCTGTCGATCACCCGCGGGTCGTCCGGCAAGCCGGGGATGCGCACGGGCTCCGAGCCCACCGCCACGATGGCGTGGCGGAACTCCACCGTCTGCGCCCCGTCCGGCCCGGTCACCTCCAGGCTGTTCGGGCCGGTGAACATGCCCTGGCCGGTGAGCACCCGCACCTTCCGCTTGCGCGCCAGCCCCGCCAGGCCCTGGTTGAGCTGACCCACCACGGCCCGGGTGCTTGAGCGCACCCGGTCGATGTCCACCTCCGGCCGCGTGAACGCCACGCCCACCTCGGCACTGTGCTCGGCGTCGGTGATGAGCTTGGCCACGTGCAGCAGCGCCTTGGAGGGGATGCACCCCACGTTGAGGCACACGCCACCCAGCTGGGGCTCCCGCTCCACCAGCACGGTGGACAGCCCCAGGTCGGCGGCCCGGAACGCGGCGGTGTAGCCGCCCGGCCCGCCGCCCAGCACCAGGACGTCCACGGCCTCTCCGGCGTCGCCGCTCACAACAGCATCTGCCGTGGGTCGCGCAGCAGCTGGCCGAGGCGGGTGGTGAACCTGGCCGCGGCCGCGCCGTCCACCACGCGATGGTCGTACGACAGCGACAGTGGCAGCATGAGCCGGGGCGTGAACTCCTCGCCGTTCCACACCGGCTTGGTGGCCGAGCGGCTGACGCCCAGGATGGCCACCTCGGGGGCGTTGATGATGGGCGTGAACAGCGTCCCGCCGATGCCGCCCAGGCTGGAGATGGTGAACGTGCCGCCCTGCATCTGCTCGATGGTGAGCTTGCCCTCGCGCGCCGCACCGGACAGCTCGGCGAGTTCCCTGGCGATCTGCAGCAGGCCCTTACGGTCGACGTCGCGGATCACCGGCACCACCAGGCCGTTCGGGGTGTCGGCGGCGAAGCCGAGGTTGAAGTAGCCCTTGCGGACCAGGTGGTCGCCCTCCAGCGAGCTGTTGAAGTTGGGGAACTCGCGCAGGGCCACGCTGCTGGCCTTGAGCAGCAGCGACACCATCGTGACCTTGACGCCCTCCTCGGCGTGGGTCCGGTTGATGTCCTTGCGGAACTCCTCCAGGTCGGTGATGTCCGCCTCGTCGTGCTGGGTGACGTGCGGGATCATCACCCAGTTGCGGGTGAGCGCCGGCCCCGACAGGCGCTGGATGCGCGTGAGCGGCACCTGCTCCACGGGCCCGAAGGCCGCGAAGTCGACGCTGGGCCACGCGGGCAGACCCGCCGGGGCCGCCGGCGGAGCCGCGGGAGCGGGTGCAGGCGCGGACTGCGGGGCCGCCTCCGGAACCTCGGGGGCCTCCACGCCGGCGGGCGGGGCCGCGCCGTTGTCTCCCGGCGGCGCGATGTCGTCGCGCGTGATGCGCCCGTGGGGGCCGGTGCCGGCCACCTGGTTGAGGTCGATGCCCAGCTCCCGCGCCAGGCGGCGCACGGACGGGCTGGCGTAGACGGCGTCCTGCGACTGCTGGGACGAGGCGGGCTGCGGGGCGCGCGCCGCCGGCTGCGAAGCGGGCCGCGCGGGCGGGGTCGGAGGCGCCGACGGGCGGGCCTGGGTGGGTTGCGCGGGTCGGGACTCTGTTTCCTCAGCCTCAACCTGAGGCTTTGAATCATCGGAAACGTCCTGCACATCTGGTGTTTGCGCCGCAGGCTCCGGCGCCGGTGCCTCCGCGGCCGCCTTGCCGTTCTGCGCGACGTCCGGGACGGGCTCACCGGCGGGTACCAGCGTGAGGATGGCGTCGCCCTTGCTCACCGTCGCGCCCGCGGACACCATCACCTCCGACACCACGCCGGCATCGGATGACGGAACCTCCATGGTGGCCTTGTCCGACTCCAGCACGATCAGCGGGGTGTCCACCTGCACGGTGTCGCCGGGCTTGACCAGCACCTCGATGACGGGGACGTCGGTGAAGTCCCCGATGTCGGGGACCGCGACGGTGGTCAGCGCCGCCACGCGGCCTCCTCCCGGGTGGACCCCGGGGCGCCCGGGGCGGCGGCCGGCGGGTCCTCGCCGGGGGGTACCAGCGTGACGACGGGGTCGCCCTTGCTGACGCCGGAGCCCACCTGCACCAGCACCTCCGCCACCACACCTGCGTTGGTGGAGGTGATGGTCATGGTGGCCTTGTCGGACGCCACCACGATGAGGGGCGTGTCCACCTGCACGGCGTCGCCGACGGCCACGAGCACCTCCGTGACCGGGATCTGGGCGAACACGCCGATGTTGGGGACCGTGACGGTGGTCAGCGTCGCCATGGGGCCTCTCCCTCCGTGTCGATGCCGAAGTCCGCGATGGCGGCGGCGACCTGCTCGGTGGGGACGGCACCCTCCCGGGCCAGGGCGTGCAGCGCCGCCACCGCCACATGGTGGCGGTCCACCTCGAAGAACCTGCGCAGACGCACCCGGTAGTCGCTGCGGCCGAAACCGTCGGTGCCGAGCGCGGTGTAGTCGCGGTCCACGAAGGGGCGGATCTGATCGGCGAACGTGCGCATGTAGTCCGTCGATGCCACCACGGGGCCCTTGCGCTTTGCAAGCTGTGCCGCAACGTAGGGCACCCGCGGCTTCTCGGTGGGGTGCAGCCGGTTCCAGCGCTCGGTCTCCATGCCGTCGCGCCGCAGCTCGGTGAAGCTGGTGACGCTCCACACGTCGGCGCGCACGCCCCGCTCGGCCAGCAGGTCGGCGGCGGCCAGCACCTCGCGCAGGATGGCGCCGCTGCCCATCAGCTGCACCCGGTGGCCGCGCCCGCGCGCCGCCTGGATGAGGTGCATGCCGCGCAGGATGCCCTCCCGGGACCCCTCCGGCATGGCCGGGTGCGGGTAGTTCTCGTTCATCAGCGTGAGGTAGTAGAAGGCGTCCTCACGCTCGGTGAGCATGCGGCGCAGACCGTCCTGGATGATCACGGCCAGCTCGTACCCGTACGTGGGGTCGTAGGCGCGGCAGTTGGGGATGGTGGAGGCCAGCACGTGGCTGTGGCCGTCCTCGTGCTGCAGTCCCTCGCCGTTGAGGGTGGTGCGGCCCGAGGTGCCGCCCAGCAGGAAGCCGCGCGCACGGCTGTCGCCGGCCGCCCACGCCAGGTCGCCCACCCTCTGGAACCCGAACATCGAGTAGAAGATGTAGAAGGGCACCATGGCCAGGCCGTGGTTGGCGTACGCGGTGGCCGCGGCGATCCAGGAGCTCAGCGCCCCCGCCTCGTTGATGCCCTCCTGCAGGATCTGGCCCTTCTTGTCCTCCCGGTAGAACATCAGCTGGGCCGAGTCCTCCGGTGAGTACAGCTGCCCCACCTGGCTGAAGATGCCCAGCTGGCGGAACATGCCCTCCATGCCGAAGGTGCGGGATTCATCGGGCACGATGGGCACCACCCGCGGGCCCAGGTTGGGGTCGCGCACCAGCGTGGACAGCAGCCGCACGAACGCCATGGTGGTGGAGATCTCGCGGTCCCCGGTGCCGTCCAGCACCGCCTGGAAGGCCTCCAGCGGCGGTACCTCGAGTGGCTCGGCCTCGTCACGCCGCGCCGGCAGGCTGCCGCCCAGCTTCGCGCGGTGCTCGTGCAGGTACTTCATCTCCGGGGCGTCGTCGGGCGGCCGGTAGAACACCGCTTTGCGCGCGTCGTCGTTGGACAGCGGCACCATGAAGCGGTCGCGGAACGCCAGCAGGGCGTCCTCGTTCATCTTCTTCTGCTGGTGGGTGATGTTCTGGCCCTCACCCGCCCGGCCCATGCCGTAGCCCTTGATGGTCTTGGCCAGGATCACGGTGGGCTGGCCCTCGTGGGCCATGGCCGCCGCGTAGGCCGCATACACCTTGCGGGGGCTGTGGCCGCCGCGGTTGAGCCGCCAGATCTCCGGGTCGGTCATGTTGCTGACCCGCCGGAGCAGCTCCGGGTAGGCCCCGAAGAAGTGCTGGCGCACGTAGTCGGCGTCGCGGGACTTGAACGTCTGGTACTCGCCGTCCACCGCCTCCTCCATGCGGCGTTTCAGCAGGCCGTCGTGGTCGGCGGCCAGCAGCGGGTCCCAGTGCTCACCCCAGATGACCTTGATGACGTTCCATCCGGCGCCGCGGAAGTTGGTCTCCAGCTCCTGGATGATCTTGCCGTTGCCGCGCACCGGGCCGTCCAGGCGCTGCAGGTTGCAGTTCACCACGAACACCAGGTTGTCCAGGTGCTCGCGCCCGGCCAGGGAGATGGCACCCATCGACTCGGGCTCGTCCATCTCGCCGTCGCCCATGAACGCCCACACCTTGCGGCCGTCGGTGTCGGCCATCTCGCGGCCCTGCAGGTACTTCATGAAGCGCGCCTGGTAGATGGCCATCAGCGGCCCCAGCCCCATCGACACGGTGGGGAACTGCCAGAAGTCGGGCATCAGCCAGGGGTGCGGGTACGACGGCAGGCCCGCGCCGCCCACCTCCTCGCGGAAGTTGACCAGCTGCTCCTCGCTGAGCCGGCCCTCAAGGAACGCGCGGGCGTAGATGCCGGGGCTGGAGTGCCCCTGGAAGTAGATGAGGTCGCCGCCGTGGTCCTCGGTGGGGGCGTGCCAGAAGTGGTTGAAGCCCACCTCGTACAGCGTGGCCGCCGACTGGTAGCTGGCGATGTGCCCGCCCAGCTCCGACGACTCCTTGTTGGCCTGCAACACCATGGCCACCGCGTTCCAGCGCACCAGCGAGCGCACGCGGCGCTCCAGCTCCTGGTCGTCGGGCGGGGGCGCCTCGTCGTCGGGCGGGATGGTGTTGACGTACGGGGTGCTGTCGCTCACCGGCACCAGCGCCCCGGACAGGCGGGCCTCGCTCACTACCTCGCCCAGCAGCTGGCCGGCCCGCTCCGGGCCGTGCACGCGCAGCACGTCCTCGACGGCCTCGATCCACTCCTCGGTCTCCTCGGGATCGATGTCGTGGTGCGGGATGTGGGCCATCATCCCCCCGCCCGCGTGGTCGGCGGAGGTGACCTCCACCTGCTCCTCGGCGGGCTGGGGCGGGTCCATGGGGTGCGTCGCCATGTGGCGTGGGACTCCTGAACGGGGACGGATGCTTCCTGGACGCTCACTTCCGAGGATAGCCACGGCGTCCATTCCGCACGAATCATTGTTCCGGTGTGACGTTTGACGGGCGCGACGGGACCGTTTGCACGCAACCGCCGCCCCACCGCCACCGGCGCCGCGGTGAAGGGGTACCGTCGGGCCCGAGTGATGCACCCCCTCTCAGCACGCGCACTCCGCCGCGCCGGCCTTGTCGGCACGGCCATGGCGGTGACGCTGATGGGCCACGCCCTGGCCGCGGGACACCTGGCGGCCGTGCGGGTGGCCCCGGCGGCGTGGCTGGGCATCATCGCCGTCGCCACGCTGCTGAGCGCGCTGCGCCGGGGCCGTGCCTTCAGCGAATGGTCGCCCGGCCGGGTGCTGGCCGCCCTCCTGGTGACCCAGGCGGGGTTGCATGTGGTGTTGCACGCGGCACCCTGGGTGTTCGGCCTCGTTCCCCATCACGCCACCCCGCTGGTGAGCTCCACCACGGTGTCGGTGCACGTGTGCGCCGCCCTCCTGCTGTGGGGCCCGCTGTGCTGGGGGCAGCGGGTGCTGGCCCGCGCCGCCCGCCTCGTGCGGGCACTGGTGGCCCGCCCGCGCCCGCGCGCCCTGCCGCGCCCCGCCCGGGCCGTCGGCCGCCCGCTGTGGGTGCCGCATCGCCGTGACCACAACCGCCCCCGGTCCTCCCGCGGCCCGCCGGCGTGGCCGCTCGCCCGCCCGGAGGCCGTGGCGCGGTAGCGCCGGCCGGTCTCCCCTGTGCGGCGGGCGTCCGCACACGCCACTCACCACGCCGGCCTGATGGCCGGAGGGAGACCGATCACATGATTCGCACCACACGTGCGCGTCTGGCGCTGGGCGCCGGAACGCTTGCTGCCGCCCTGTTCACGACGGGCTCGGCCATGGGCGCCATGGGCATGCCCACCACCAAGAAGACCACCAAGACGGTGACGCTGCGCTTCGTCGCCGTGGCCGGCACCACCCCGGTGAGCTGCGGCACGCTCACACCCGGGCTGGGCACCGGCGCCGCCCCTGCGCAGATCCAGGACCTGCGCTTCTACATCTCCAACGTGAAGCTCATCGCCATGAACGGCCGCCAGGTGCCGCTGCACCTCACGGGATCGAGGAACTTCAACCTCACCAAGGGCGGCAACGCGGTGACGCTGATCGACATGGAGAACGGGAAGGGGTCGTGCACCGAGGGTGACGCCGCCACCAACACCGTGATCCGCGGCACCGTGCCGGCCGGCACCTACATGGGCGCCCGGTTCTACGTGGGCGTGCCGTTCCCGCTGAACCACACCGACACCGTCACCGCCAAGCCGCCGCTGGACCTGGCGGCCATGGGGTGGGCCTGGCAGGCCGGCCGCAAGTTCATGAAGGTGGAGGTCACCGATCCCGGCGGGGCCGCGGGCGCGTGGCCGGCCAAGACCTTCATGGTGCACCTGGGCAGCACGGGCTGCGTCGGCAACCCGGCCTCGGGCCAGACGGTCAGCTGCGGGGCAAGCAACCGGGTGAGCGTGCACCTGATGAGCTTCAACCCGGCCAAACAGCGCATCGCGTTCGACCTGAAGGCGCTGCTGGCGGGCAACGACGTCACCAGGAACACCGCCGCCACGGCGCCGGGGTGCATGTCGGGGCCCACGGACCCGGAGTGCGCCGGCGTCTTCGGGGCGCTGGACGTCAACTGGAAGGCCGACGGCACCGGCACCGGGGTGTCCGGGCCGGGCCACGACCAGACCGTGTTCCGCGCCATCAACTGATGGGCGCCCACCGGGGTCCCCGAGCCGACTCGGGGGCCCCACGGCGTACGCCGTGGGGCGTGGTGCGCGGATCCGCCGCGGTGCTGGCCGCGGTGGCCGCGGTGGTGACGGTGGTCGCGGGTGGGAACGCCAACGCGGTGAGCGGCGCCGCGCGCCCCCGCGCGTGGACCTGGAACCTGCCCAGCAACCTGCCGCAACCGGCGGTGCCGGCCGGCAACCCCATGTCCACCGCCAAGGCGAACCTGGGCCGGTATCTGTTCTACGACACGAAGCTCAGCGGCAACGGCACGCAGAGCTGCGGCAGCTGCCACATGCAGGGCAAGGCGTTCACCGACGGGCGGGCGCAGGCGGTGGGATCCACGGGCGAGTCGACGCCGCGCGGCGCCCAGCCCCTGGCCAACGTGGCCTACAACCCCACGCTCACCTGGGCCAACCCCGCCCTGGTGAGCCTGGAGCGCCAGATGGAGGTGCCGCTGTTCGGCGTGCGCCCCGTGGAGATGGGCGTGAACGACCACAACAAGGCCGCGGTGCTGCGGCGGTTCCGCGGCAGCGTGATGTACCGGGCGAAGTTCGCGCGGGCGTTCCCGGGTCAGGCGGAGCCGGTGACCTGGGGCAACATCGTGAAGGCCATCGCCACCTTCCAGCGCACGCTGATCTCCGGCGACAGCCGGTACGACACCTACCTGCGCGGCACGGGCCGGCTCACCGCGCAGGAGACGCGCGGCAAGGACCTGTTCTTCGGGGAGAAGGCCGAGTGCCACCACTGCCACGGCAGCTTCAACCTGAACGACCAGGTCAAGTACGCCGGGGCCCGGGAGGTGCCGACGCCGTTCAGCAATACCGGCCTGTACAACATCGGCGGCACCGGGGCGTTCCCGCCGTCCAACGGCGGGGTATACGAGGTCACCGGGAAGGCCTCCGACATGGGCCGGTTCCGTGCGGCGAGCCTGCGCAACATCGCGCTGACCGCGCCGTACATGCACGACGGCAGCATCCCCACCCTGGAGGGGGTGGTGGCGTTCTACGCTGCGGGTGGCCGCAACGTCACCGAGGGGCCCTACGCAGGTGACGGGCGCCTCAACCCCAACAAGAGCCAGCTCGTGTCGGGGATCCAGCTCACCCAGCAGGACCAGGCCGATCTGGTGGCCTTCCTCAAGACCCTCACCGACAGGAGCTTCGTGACCAACCCGCGGTTCTCCGACCCGTTCGCCGCGCGATGAACGACACCCGCCGCATCTCGGAGCTGCCGAACGCGCTGACCGACTGGCCGCGGGTGCGCGAGGTGCTGGCGGGGCGACGGCCCGCGGTGTTCCTGGACTACGACGGGGTGCTCACCCCTCTGGTGCCGCGCCCGGAGGACGCGGTGATCTCCGACCGCATGCGCGAGGTGGTGCGGGCGCTGGCGGCGCGCACGCCGGTGTGCGTGGTCACGGGACGCGACCGCCGCACCGCCCAGCGGCTGATGGGCATGCGCGACCTGGTGGTGGCGGGCAGCCACGGCTTCGAGATGTGGAGCCCGGACGGCTCCCTGCGCTCGCCCATGGAGTCGGGCGAGTTCGACGAGCTCCTCGGGGCCGTCACCCGTCGCCTGGAGGAGGGGGTGGGCACGCTCCCGGGGGTGATCATCGAATCCAAGCCCAGCTCGGTGTCGGTGCACTACCGGGTGGCCGGCGAGGACGCCACCGCCGCGGTGCAGGAGGAGGTGGCCCGGATCCTGGCTGAGCACCCGGAGCTCAAGCTGACGCCCGGCAAGCGGGTGCGGGAACTGCTGCCCAACGTGCCGTGGGACAAGGGGGCGGCGGTGCGCCACCTGCTGACGGTGCTGGGCCTCGACACCCCGGACGTGGTCCCCGTGTACGTGGGCGACGACATCACCGACGAGCACGCCCTGGAGGCCGTCCGGGACCTGGGCGGCCTGGGCGTCCACGTCGGCGACCCGGTGGAGGGTGAGGACCGCCCGACACACGCGACATATGGATTGCATTCCCCCGACGAAGTCGGCTTATTGCTTGAGAAGTTGACCGCGGTTTGAGCGTTCCGTGGACGATGCTTCTTACAGGGTTGCCCTCTGACGCGAGCGTTCTGGATGGCGGGTCTGGATCGCGGTCCCTTACCACAGCGCCCTTGCGGGCTGCGCGGAACTGAGTTGAACCTCGCCCTCCGTGGCTCGGGGGACTCACACCCTGCACCGTCCCCAATTCTGTGGCGCAGCCGCGACCTGGCAGGCGGAGACTTCGACATGAGACGTGGGGCTCACCTTCGGCGAGCCCCTGGATTTCAGAAGCATCACCTCTCACAGGGTTGCCCTCTGACGCGAACGTTCCCTACGGCGGGTCTGGATCGTGGCGCGTTACCACAGCGCCCTTGCGGGCTGCGCGGTCCTGAGTCGAACCTCGCCCTCCGTGGCTCGGGGGACTCGCCCCCTGCACCATCCCCAATTCTGTGGCGCAGCCGCGTCCTGGCAGGCGGAGACTTCGACATGAGGCGCGGCCCCGTCCGTTGGACGGGGCCAGGAGGACCGGACACGGCGACGTTCCTTCGGTAGGGTCGTTTCTGTGCCCCGGCGCGTCGCCTGTGTGATCGCGATGCTGTTTGCCGCCCTCGTCCTGGGTGGCGGCGGGTCCGTGCGTGCCCAATCCGCCGCACCCGTGTGTGCCGCCGCCTCGTCGTCCGGGGCCGTCAAGCGGCCCGTGTTCGTCCGGCGCATCACCACCGGGCAGACCGGGTGGTTCGCCTCCCCCGGGCTGGTGGACCTCAACGGGGACGGGCGCCTGGAGATCGTGGCGCCCGACTACTCCACGTTCGTCTTCGACGCCCGGGGCCGCACCCTGGGCACCGGCACGGCCACCGAGGGCCGCGTGTACGCCCCCGAGGTGGTGGCCGACCTCGACGGGGACGGCCAGAGGGAAATCGTGGTGGGCGGCAACAACGGCACCGTGGCGGCGTACCACCTCACCGCCTCGGGCCTGGCGGTGGTGAAGGGGTGGCCCGCCTCGGTGTGCAGCGGTGGCCAGTGCCCGGAGGTGCGCGGCATGGCGGCCGCCGACCTGGACGGTGACGGCACGGTGGAGGTGGTGGTCACCACCACCAACACGTCCTCGACGGGGTCGCAGGTGTTCGTGTTCAACGCCTCGGGTGGGCTGTACCACCCGGCGGGCGCGCCGGAGACGTCCTGGCCCCGGTACAACACCCTGCCGGGCCCCACCAACGACCGGGACTTCAACGGCGTGGGCAACCACGGCTACGGGGCGTACGGCGAGAACGTGGGCATCGGGAACCTGGACGACGACCCGCAGCTGGAGATCGTGGTGACGTACGACAACCACCAGATCAACGTGTTCAACGCCGACGGCACCTCGGTGCTGGCCTCACCGTGGTTCACCAACCGTCAGAGCGACGCCGCGGGCCGCCGGATGGGGTGGGGGCAGTTCATCCGCTGGCTGTCCCCCGGCGTGGAGGCCAACCACTACCACCTGCACCGCGGGCCCTGGCCCGACGTGAAGAAGCAGATGTGGCTGCAGTGGACGGCGTCGCCGCCCACGGTGGCCGACCTGAACGGCGACGGGCGCAACGAGGTGATCGGGCTGCCCAACGCCGAGCGCAAGGAGCCCTACGAGACCCAGGGGTACGCCTTCATGGCCCTGGACGGCGCCTACGGCGACGGGTCCCGGTCGGCCATGCGCCACCGCGGGTTCGGGCATCCCATCCTGTCGCGCAAGCCCGCGGTGCGGCCGGACGGCGACTGGTACCCGCCCAGCGGCATCCCCGCGCCCACGGTGGTGAACATCAGCGGCGACGCGCGCCCCGAGATCGTGGCAGCCGTGCCCGACGGGGCCGTGTACGCGGTGGGCCCCGGGGGGAAGCTGCTGTGGCGCCACGACATCACGCGGGGCCGCGCCAAGACGTTCGCGTCGGAGGTGGTGGCCGCCGACCTCAACCGGGACGGCACACCCGAGCTGATCCTCGGCACCTACGGCCTCACCCCCGGGTCGGGGCGCCTGGTGGTGCTGTCGGCCGCGGGCCGCACCCTGTTCGACATCCGCCTGCCGCGCCAGGGGCGCGACGGCAACGGCATCGGTGTGCCGGCCGCCCCGTCGGTGGCCGACATCGACGGTGACGGCCGCCTGGAGATCGTGCTGAGCAGCTTCGACCACGGGCTGGACGTCTATCGGGTGCCCGGCTCCGCGGCGAACTGCCTGCCGTGGCCCACGGGCCGGGGCAGCCTGCTGCGCTCCGGCGCCGGCCCGGCGCAGGCCCGTTAGGAGGGCGACTTCGGGGCGTACCGGTGGTGCAGCATCAGGGCGTTGCCGTCGGGGTCCTGAAAGAACCCCATGTGGCACACCCCGGTGTCCAGGATGTCCCCGTGGAAGAGCACGCCCTGTGCCTCCAGTTGGGCCCGCGTGGCCGCCACGTCGTCCACGTGCAGCGCGATGGCGTTGGGGTTGGCGTGGAACGGCAGACCCATCAGGTGCGGCACGATGATGCTGAGCGTGAGGTTGCCGGTCTCGAACTCGGCGAAGCCGCCCTGCGCGTTGTACACCGATCGCGTCAGCCCCAGCGTCTCACCGTAGAAGGCCACGGCCACGTCCAGGTCGTGGGTGGGGACGGCCACGAAGTCGACGCCGGTGATGGGTGAGGTCGTGCTCATGCTGTTCCTCCGGTGGGTGACCGCCCAACCCTACGGCGCGGTACGTTTTCGCGGTTACGCCCGGATGGTCGTAACCTTCGCCGCCCGAGTACGTTCTTGTGTCGAGAACGCAACTTCCTGAAGAAGAGGATCACCCGAGGATGACCCGCCCCCTGCGCGCCCTCCTGCTGACCGTCGCCGGCACGCTCGCCGCCGCCGTCCCGGCGGGGGCCGCGGTCAGCACCGGCCCGGACATCGCGCTGCCCACCTACACGCAGGGCAAGCCGCTCCCGAACGGCAGCATGCAGGTGAAGATCCTGTGGCAGCCGGCGGAGTTCTCCACCGTCAGCGCCCAGAACCACGAGGACGTCCGGGTGCAGCACGGGGACGCCGCACCCGTCAACTTCGGCCCGCTCACGACGGAATCGTTCGTGACCGACACGTTTCAGAACGGCGACGCCTACAGCGTGTCCGTGGCGGCGTGCACCGCCCCCTCATCCTGCTTTTCCCAGGCTCCGGGCGCGGCGTCCATCGTCGCCGGCAGCTCCCGCATCGACGACACCCGGCCCACGGGCACGATGGTGATCAACGGTGGCGCCCCGTACACCAACAGTCGGAACGTCACCCTGGACATGACCGCCACCGACCCGCTCATCGGCGGCGTGCCGGGGTCGGCGGCCGGGGTGGACGAGTACGCCGTGGACATCGACGGCAACGGCTCGTTCGTGTGCACCAGCGACATCATGGGCGGCATCGTGGACAACTCCGGCTGCGGGCGGCCGTTCACCACGTCGGGAACCGCCGTGCTCCCCGCCGGTGACGGCGCGAAGACCCTGGGGGTGGAGTTCGGCGACGCCGCACGCACCGTCGGCCTGCCCTGCGCGACCATCCCCTGCCAGTCGCTGGACCTGTCCATCCGGGGCAACCAGTCGCTCCCGGTCACCGATTCGATCGTGCTGGACACCACCCGGCCGGTGGCGCAGGCCACGCCGGGCACCATCACCGTGCCACAGGGCGGGACCGCCACCCTCAACTCGTCAGCCTCCACCGACCCGGGTGCCCTCCCGTCCGGGGTCGAGGCGGCCGGCACCACATGGGACTTCAAGGACGGCACCCCGGTGGAGACCGGCGGGCAGGTCACCCACACGTTCGCCAAGGCCGGCACCTTCACCGGGCAGATGGTGGTGAAGGACAGGGCGGGCAACGCCTCAGACGCGAGCGAGTTCACCGTGGTGGTGACGCCCGCCCCGGCCGGCGGGGGCGGCGGCCAGACCATCGACGGCACGGGCCAGGGCGGCGGCGGGCAGACGGCCGGCGACACCACGCGCAGGACACCCCGGGGCCTCACGCTGACGCTCACGGCCGTCGGCACGACCGTGCGGGCGGGCGGCACCCTCAAACTCCCCTCAGGCGCCCTGTGCGCCGGTGTGGTGCGCCTCACCGTGCGCCGCGGTCACACCACCAGGGTGATCGGCGCCAGGCTGGCACTCAGGAAGGGGCAATGCGTGTACTCGGTGCGCCTGCGCGGCGTCACCGGCGCCCGGGTGTCGGCCCGGTTCGCCGGAACCAGGGCCCTCACCCCGCTGGGGGGTCCCACCAGGCGCGTGTAGCGCCCGCGACGGGGGCTGGACAGGGCGGCGGGGCCGGGTTGAGGATGTATTTCCTCACCGCCCCCTCCGCTCGTCCCACAACAGCCCACCCAGCGGAAGGACGCCTCACATATGACCAGGTCGATGCGCGCGCTGCTCATCACCATCCCCGGCGTGCTCGCCATGGCCGCCCCGGCCGGAGCCGCCATCATCTCAGGGGAGCTTCAGCTCCCGGCCTACTCGAAGGGGACGCCCACTGGTGGCGGCGGCGCGACCGTGAAGCTCAACTGGCTCCCCGCCACGTTCAGCCCCCCGGGCGGCAACGACCGGCAGGATCTCCGCGTCGTCGACACCAGCACCAGCGGCGTGCTCCAGCCGGCGGTGACGTCCACGGCCTCCACCATCGATCTGGGCCTGGTTGACGGTCACCCGTACAACGTGGAGATCGCCGCCTGCATCGCGACGTCATCATGTTTCGCACAGAACCCCATCGGCGTGCTCAACTCTGCCGGCAGCACGCGCGTCGACGCCACGCCGCCCAGCGGCACCATGGTGGTCAACGGTGGCGCCGCCTTCACCAACAAGCCTGAGGTCACGCTCAACATGACCGCCTCCGACCCGCTGGTGAGCGGCATCCCCAACTCCGCGGCCGGCGTGAACCAGTTCGCGGTGGACGTCGACGGCAACGGCACCTACCCGTGTTCGCTGATCTTCCTCAACGGTGCGGACACCAGCGGATGCGCGCAGGCCTTCACCACCGCCGGGACCGCGACCCTGCCCTCCGGGGACGGAGTGAAGGTGGTGGGCGTGAAGTTCGGCGATGCCGCCCGCACGATCGTCGCCCCGTGCACCGGCCTGCTCTGCCTGCACGTGTTCGGTCCGCAGACGATCGAGGGGAACGAGTCGGCGTCGGTCACGGACAGCATCGTCCTGGACACCCAGAAGCCCACGGGGATCGTCACCCCCGCCACCGCCACGGTGCCGCAGGGCGGCAGCGTCACCTTCAACTCGGCCTCCTCCACCGATCCGGGCGCCGCGGCATCCGGGGTGGACGCGGCATCCACCGCCTGGGACTTCAAGGACGGCACCCCGGTGGTGACCGGCGGGCAGGTCACCCACACGTTCGCCAAGGCCGGCACGTTCACCGGGCAGATGGTGGTGAAGGACAAGGCGGGCAACGTGTCCGACGTGCGCCAGTTCTCGGTGAACGTCACCGGCACGGGCGGGCAGACCACCGGCGGGCAGACCGGCGGCGGGTCGCGCCGGACGCCGCGCGGGCTCACCCTGTCGGTGGTGCACCTGGGCGGCGCGGTGACGGTGAGCGGCGCCCTCAAGCTGCCGTCCGGCGCCACCTGCGCCGGCGTGGTGCGCCTCACGGTGCGCCGCGGGCGCAGCGCCAGGTTGGTGCGCGCCAAGCTGGCCGCCAAGAGGGGCGCCTGCGCCTACTCGGCCCGCCTGCGCGGCGCCTCCGGTGCCCGGATCTCCGCACGGTTCGCCGGGACCGCCGCCCTCACCCCGCTCGCCGGACCCACCAGGCGCGCGTAGCCCGCCCTGCGCCGGGTGCGCCGCGACGCGGCGCACCCGGCGAGTGAGCGTGTGGATCTCACGGATGACCGCCACCGCCACACAGAACTAGCGTCGGGTCATTCACCGGGTGCGGTCCGGATGATCATCAGCCGGCTCGTCGCGCAGCCCGCCGCGCGCGCGTGCCGGGTGCCGGTCATCCAGGCCGCACCCGGCGATCGTTCCGCGCCCTTCTAGCCCAGCATCCCCGCCTGCGCCATCAGCGTGGCGGTGTCCCAGTAGACGTTCTCCAGGGTGATGAGCCCCTCGGCGTCGAAGGTGAGCACGCTGATGCCCTGCAGGTGCAGCGGACCGCCGTTGGCGGGCAGCCCTGGGAAGTCGTTCTGCAACGTGCCGGTGAACGTCCACTCCCACAGCAGCCGGCCGTCGCCCAGGTCGGCCTGGGAGCGCGTGCTGAGCACGCAGTCCGGCGCGGCGTGGGTGACCGTGCCCACCCCCTGCTGCACGGCGTCCCGGCCCTCCAGCCGTGCCTCCGGCAGCGCGAACTGGTGGCGCACGCCGTCCGGGGCGTACAGGGCGGCGATCACCGCGGGGTCGCGGGTGTTCCAGGCGTCGATGAACTCCTGCAGGGCCATGATTCCTCCTGGGGGTTGGGTGCGCCGCACGGCGCGTGCAGAGTGCGGGACGGCCACCGGTGGGTGCCTCACCGATGGCCTCCCGCGGGTTCCGAGCTCCCGGAGTGGAGCGTCAGGAGTCGGGTGGGTAGAGCACGTCGGCGGTACCCGCGAACCGCGACAGGTAACGGCCGCGCGCCCGCTGGTACTGCTCCCACCTGGGGCCCAGCGGGTCCCCCGCGCAGCCGTCGTCGTCGTCGGGCCACTCCTCGCCCGCGCTGGAGCGCAGCCCCACGGCGCGGGCGCCGCCACCCTCGATGATGACGTCCAGGGAGATCACCTCACCGGAGGTGTCCCACACGTCGCGCTCCCCGGCGCGCAGCGTGGTCTGGGTGAGCAGGCGGTACCCGGCGGGCTGCCACACCCCGATGGTGGCGTCGCCCTGGAACGGCACCCGCCACGAGAAGTGGAAGGTCCCCCGGCGCCCGGGGATCTGGTAGTCGATCCACCCCTCCGTGCCGCCGAAGATCTCCTCGGACACCGCGTTGAACGTCACGGTGCAGCCCCTGGGGATGTGCGCGGGTCGCGGCTCCAGATGCGACCAGACCCCCTCGGCGATGCGGGTGCGCCCCACGATGAGGTCTGCGTCGGCGCGGTTGTGGACGGTGAAACTGGCGGTGCGTGCGGCGTCCATCCGGGTCCCTCCCCCTGGCTCAGGTGTGCCCGCCGTCATCGTTGACACACGGATCCGCAGCAGAGGACCGGCGCACGCGATGGCCGCGCACGACGCCACCCGGACCCGTGCCCGGAATATCCCTCACCAAACTCCGCGGTGAAACCGTGTGCTCCACATGCCCAATCCCCCCGCCACGCTGGGGGTGTGCGCCTAGGAGTCCAGCTCCCCCATGGCCCGCGCGAGCTCCGTGCGGGAGCGCACACCCAGCTTTCGGTAGGTTCGCGACAGGGTGGCCTCCACGGTACGCCGGCTCACGAACAGGCGGGCCGCCACCTCCGGGTTGGTGAGCCCCTGCACCACCAGCCGGGCCACGCGCAGCTCCGCGTCGGTGAGGTCCTCCCGGTCGCGGCGCGCGCTCCAGGAGCGGTCGAGCTCCTCGCGGGCGCGGCGCTCCCACAGCACCGCACCGACGTCGGCGAACAGGCCGGCCGCGGTGGTGAACGCCGCCCGCGCCGCGCCCCGCTTGCGCTGGCGGCGCGCCACCTGCCCCACCGCCAGGTGGGCGCGACCCAGCTCCACCGGGAACTGCTCGGCCTCCAGCAGGGTCACCGCGGCCGCCGCGTGCCGGCCCGCCGTGTCCAGGTCGCCCTCGGCGGCCGCCAGCAGCGCCCGGCAGCGCAGTGAGGCGCCCAGCGTCCAGCCGCGTCCCAGGTCGGCCGACTGCCGCTGGTAGGGGTCCAGCAGGTCCTGCGCCTCCCGGTTGCGCCCGTCCTGGATGAGGGCCTCGATGGCGTCGGGCACCACGAACCGGGCGGCCGGGTCGGGGGCGTACTCCGACGGGGCCGAGTGGAGCACCGGCCCGAGGAGCTCGAGGGTGGCCGCATGGTTGCCCAGCGCCAGCTCCATGCCGGCGGCCGGCCCCAGCACCCACATCAGCGCGAACCCCACCAGCTCCTCCGCCGCCACCGCAAGGGCGCTCCGCGCCGCCTCACGCGCCTTCTGCACGTCCCCGGTGTGCGCGAACACGGCGGATGCGCCGGCCAGCGCGGCCATCAGGGGGAAGCTGCCGCCCAGCTCGGTGGCGATGGCCTCGAGTTCGGAATGCAGGGCGCGCGCCTCCTCGATGCGTCCCCGCCGCACCAGGAACCCCACGGCGTGGAGGCCCAGGAACGGGATCCCGCCGATGGTGCCCTCCACGCGGGCGGTCTCCATCAGCTCGAAGAGCGCCCGGAGGGCCTCGTCGAGGGCACCGGCGCCCCCGGTGACCACCGCCCACAGCGTTCTGGGGTGCAGCTGGGGCGGCACGGGTCGCCGCTGATCGTGCAGTTCCACGGCGAGCGTGAACGCCGCCTCGTCGATGCCGTCGCCGATGAGCCAGCCCACGATGGCGTGCACGGCGAGGGCCTCCGACAGCGGCCCGCCCGGGCCGGCGCGCTCGGCGGCCTCCAGCGCCAGCGTGGCGTGACGCAACACGGCCACCGGGTCGTTGCCCGTCTGTGAGATCACGAACGCCAGCGACATGTGGGTGCCGGCCGCCGCGGCGTCGTCGCCGTCCAGGTCGATCAGCGCGCGCTGCAGGCTGGGGACGGCCTCCAGCGGCGGGCCACCCCAGATGTGCGCCTCGCCCACCGCGCGGAGCACCCGACCGCGCGGCATCCCCCGCAGGCCCGGCAGCACCTCCGCGGCGGCGCGATCGACCTCTCCGGTGAGCCCGGTGCGCCCGTGGTGCTCCACCATCGCCACCGCCCGCTCCGCGGCCACCTCGGGCTGGTCGGCGGGCGTGAGCCGCCACGCCAGCTCCGACAGCTCGGCGGCGGCGTTGAGGGCGCCGCGCACCAGCGCCGCCGCCGCCGCCAGCGACAGGGCATCTGCGGCGGTCGCGTCCGGGCCCCTCGGCGGCCAGTGCCAGGTGGCGGGCCCGCTCCTCGGGGTCCGGCGCCTCCTCGGCGAGAAGCGCGTGCATGGCCCGCCGCTGGGTGAGCGGGGTCCCCGCGTACACGGCCGACTCGTACAGCGGGTGGGTGAACGTGACCTCCCGCTGATCGCTGACCCGCACCATGTCGGCCACGGCGGGATCAGCAGGGCCGCGGCGTCCGGGATGGGCACCGGCCGGTGGGGGCCGCGGCGGCCCGCAGCAACGCCCGCCGCGTGCTGGCGGGGAACGCGGCCACGCGCTGGGCCACCATGTCCCGGACGTCCTCGGGCACGGGCAGTCGCTCGCCCACCGCGGGCACGCCCTCCGCCAGCACCGTCCGGCCCATCTCCAGCGCCAGGAACGGGTTGCCGCGACTGGCGCCGTGGATGCGCCGGGCCAGTTGCTGGGAGATGTCGGGGCTCAGGCGCCGGCGCAGCAGCATGCGGATGGACGGCTCGTCCATCCCCCGCAGCAGCATGCGCTCCACACGGTCGGGAGGGACGGCCTGCTCCATGGGCCGCGGGCGCGCCCCTCGGCGCTGCGCGCCGCCCCCAGCACGGCCAGGTGGCCGCCCTCCACGCGCCGCACCGCGTACTCCAGCGCCTGGGCCGACGCGTCATCCAGCCATTGCAGATCGTCCACCGCCAGCAGCAGCCAGCGGTCGCGGGCGAGGCGCTGGAACACCGACCCGGTGGCCGCGGCCACCGTCTGGGGCTCCGCCCCCAGGGGTCCGGGATCCTCCCAGCGCAGGGCGATGCGCATGGCGCGCCGCTGCGGGCCCGGCAGGTCGTCGATGAGGTCGGCGCCGATCCCGTCCAGCACCTCCATGAGACCCGCGTGCGGCAGCCGCACCTGCGCCTGCGAGGGACGGCAGCGCAGCACCTGCACGCCCAGGCCGCGGGCCCGCGCCACCAGCGCCTCGAAGATGGTGGTCTTGCCGATCCCCGGCTCGCCCTCCACGAACAGGGCGCACGGGCCCGTCGCCAGACGATCCAGCAGTGCGACAGCGCTGATCCACTCCTCGTCCCGCCCGACGATCAATGGTGATCCCCCGCCATTTCGCAGACGTGTGCATCATCAAGGACCGGCGGGTGGGTTGTCACCCCGATTCATGTGGAAATCAGGAGAGACCACCTGCAAGTGCGCGCGCGGCCGCTCCGCGGGCGCGCTGCGGGAAAACACCCCCGGCCACCCTCAGCCCGGATGGCTCAGCGCACCACGATGCCCTTGGGGTAGGTGTAGTCGTGCGGGATGGTGTCGGTGGGCGGCGGCGGGTTCACGGTGGTGTCCTCGGACCGCAGCACCAGCCGCATGTCGAGCGGGCCGGCATCGTCCGCCCACAGGGTGATCTGCAGCCCGTCGTCCGGGTCGAACCGGGCGCTCCTGTGCGCCACCACCTCCCGCCAGTGGTCACGGTGCTCCTCCTCCATGGTGAGTGTCCACCCGTCCCCATCGACCCTCATCGTGGTGTTGACGCGCCCGAAGTGCCTGCCGTCGGCATCGGTGCCCGTGAGGTTGAACCACCCGTTGGCCTCGGGGTTCGCCACCACGTGGATGGTCCAGGGCCCGTGGAAGGTGACCGCCTCCATCTCAGGCCTCCTCCAGCCCGGTGCGCCGCGTGAACTCGGAGCTGAAGCCGTTGAGCCGGCCGTCATCGGTGATGCCGGCCAGGGCGCGGCGCCAGCGGCCCAGGTCGCCGCCGTCCGGGTCGGTGGGGTCGCCGAACCGGTACTCGATGTCCGCAGCGTCCGACTCGTTGCGCTGGCCCCAGTGCAGGATCCCGCCGAAGTTGCGGTCGCGGCTGAGGGCGATGGCGTAGTCGATGAGCTCCGTCACGCCCTCCACGTCGCGCAGCCCCGAGACCTCCACCACGCAGGTGCGCTCCCAGCGCGACGGCGACAGCAGCGCCGCCCCGCGGCCGGTGAAGCGCAGGGACGCGTACCCCACGAACGCCCGCCCCTGACGCTCCTGGCGGATCTCGAACGCGATGAGGGCATCCACGAAGGCCAGCAGCATGGGGTCGTCGGCCGGGAAGAACACCTCGATGGAGTCCACGTTCACCGTGCAGCTCTGATCGAGGTAGTCGTGGCGGTCCATCACCGCGTAGCTGATGGCCTCGAAGTCCAGGTCGCACTGCTGGTCCTTGAACGCCGCGAACACGATGAGTTGCCAGGCCAGCAGCCCGGCGGCGCGCTGCTGGGGGTCGGGCAGGTTGAGCAGCGTGTTGCGCGTGTCGTTCATGGCCTGGCCGAACCGGGTGTCCCCGCCGGAGCGGAGCGCCCGGGCGATGGCCTCCAGGAGGGGCACGATCAGCGCCAGGGCCGGGATGAGGCCCAGCAGGCCCGCCGCCCCCCCGACGGCGCCCACGGCGGCCAGCGCCCCGCCCGCGGCCACCTGGTGGTCGTCGATGAGCTTCCGGATCTCCGTGATCGTCGAGTCGATGACCCCCACCAGGAAGTCGGCGTTCTCGCACGCCCGTTCCAGGAAGTTGGGAGCCGCCCCCTTGTGGGGGTCGTCGGGATCCGGCGAGAAGGGGTGGGTGGTGCCGGCGTTGGCGAACACCGGCCAGGGCCGCGTGGGCGTGGGCGCGCGCACCACCCCTCCGACACGCTCGTCGCGCCCGGCGGGCGGGCCCGTGGACGAGTCGTAGGGCACGTTCCAGCGCTTCGTGACGCCGCAGAGGTTGCGCGTGAAGTTGGCGTGCGGGGTGAGCGACACGGCCACCTGCAGGAACCGGTTCCGGGCCGGCGTGTCGTACAGCGCGCTGTGCCGGTCGGCAATGAGCCCGCGCACGTCCTGCCAGGTGCTGAGCCGGCGCTCCTCGTGCAGCATGTACTGGCGCACGGCGCGCAGCACCAGCGAGTACACCACCCCGAAGCGCCCGGCGGCCACCAGCACCGCCCGGAACAGGTCGTCGTCCCGCACGATGCTGAAGTTGTCCGGTCCCCCGTATCGGTCGGACCCGTACAGGTCGGCCAGGGCCTCGTCGTCGGTGAGCTGGGGTGCCTCCTCGATCTGCACCGCGGGCTCGATCCAGTAGTGCCGGCCGCCGTCGGCCACCAGGTGCACCGCCAGCACGTCATCGGCCAGGGGCGGACCGCGGAAGTCGCCGCCGTGGGTGCCGGTGGTGAGGGCGCCGAACACGGTCTGGCCGCCGGCACTGCCCAGCGTGCGGAAGGCCCACGGCCCGTAGTACGCCCTGCTGCCCTGGTCGGTGCGCAGGCGACGCGCCAGCCCCATGGGATCGTCCTCGGCGTTCTGGTCCAGCTCCGCGTACAGCTGGGCGATGCGCTTGCCCGACTCCACGTGCACCACCAACGGGGTCTGGTCGTCCAGGTTGTCCTCGAAGGCGGGTACATGGCGGCCGGCCATCCAGTGCGCGAACTCCGGGTTCATGCAGCCGGGGATCACCTCATGCAGCGTGCGTCCCATGCCCACCCGCAGGCCGGCGGGATCGTGGGTCTCCACGAAGGTGTGGTCGCTGAGGGCCGCGGTGGACAGCGCCCAGTGGCTGCCGGCGGCGTGCAGGCCCTCACCGGGGGCGTGCGTGGCGCACAGCCGGATGAGGTCCTCGAGGGTCCTGGGGTAGGCGATGGCGGGTGCGCGGATGGGCGCCCCCGGCGGATCGTGCTTGCGGGCCCACGGCGGCATCCCGGTGCCTCCCCCACTCATCCGCGCGTGGCGCGGGGGACTGCCTGGTGTCCGGGCGACCCTACCCCGGCCGCCGCGTCCCGCGCGAGGGGGTTCAGGTTCAGCCCGGGGGCGCCCCGATGACACGCCGGGGGCGCACGTACCGGTTGCCGCGCAGCACCACGCCGACCGCATGCGCGCCCACCTGCACGTCGGCCCGCGGGAACCAGTCACAGAACACGTGGCAGTTGGCGTTGTCGCGCTGGTCGAACAGGTTGCCGGTGATGCGGACGCCATGGATGGTGGGCTGGTCGTACACGTTCACCCCCTGCCGGCCGTTCTGCACGAAGCGGTTCTGGGTCACGCGCACGCCGGTGACGTTGCCGCCGATCACCAGGCCCACGTGGTTGTTGGCCATGAAGGTGTTGCCCTGCACCCGCACGCCGGAGATGAGGTTGCCCATGTGCCCCTCGTCGTCCATGGCCACGATCATCCCCGACCGCTGCGTGGACCCCGTGAGGGTGTTGCCCTGCACCAGCACGTCGGTGATGCGCCTGCGGATGTCCGGGGTGGAGCGGCGCTGGTCGTAGATGTGGATGCCGTAGCCCGGCACGCCGCGGCCCACGTTCCACAGCAGCCGGATGTGGGCGCCGTTGCTGATGTAGAAGCAGTGCCCCTCGGTGCCCTGGCTGCTGCCCGTGGCGTCGCAGACGTTGCCGGCGATCAGCAGGTTGTCCCCGTGGGTGCCCACCGCGGCGTACCCCAGGTTGCCGGAGAAGCTGTTGTCCACGGCCCGGATGTCATCGGACCCGGTGGGATCGGCGCCCACCACCAGCGCCTTCCCGGGCCCGAAGCGGAAGCCCGCGAACACCACGTGGCTGCCCTCCACGATCACCGGTCGCGTGGTGCGCGCGAACACCGGCCGTTCGCCGGGGGCGTTGCGGATGACGATGGGCCGGGTGGCCGTGCCACCCTGGGTGGCGCGCAGCCACACCTCGTCGTCGGTGAGCTGCCCCCCGCGCACCAGCACCGCGTCCCCCGGGCGCAGCCCCCGGTCGATGACGTGCTGGATGGTGGCGCACGGGCGCCGCTGGGAGCAGGGCGCCGAGTCGGACCCCGCGGGCGCCACCCACAGGATGCGTCCCCGGGTGGGGGTGAACGTGGCGGTGGGCGCCGAGGCCGCGCCGCCCACGTGCACCACGATGGGCCCGGCCACGGCGCCCGGCCCGGGCTGCACCAGGATGCGCCGCAGGTCGGGGTTGGTGGCCACGCCGCCCCATTCCAGGTACGCGGCCACGGGCCTGCCGCCGATGGTCACCGTGGACGAGCCGCGCTGCGCGCCGAAGCCGGTGCCGTAGATGGCGATGGGCAGACCCCGTCCACCGGGTCCGCCGCGTACCGGACCGCCCGTGGCGTCCGCGAACCGCACCACGGGGGCCGCGGCGGCCACGGCGGGCAGGGCCGGCCCCAGCAGCAGGGCGGCGGGCAGCCACCATCGGGTGGACCTGGGGCACCGGGCACGGCGGGACACAGCCGCACCGTATCCGCAACCCGGAGCACATGCGAATGGACGAGGGCCGCCTCGTCCAAGGTGCGTAGGGGCCGAGGTCCACACGGACGATCCGCGCGACGTCGTGGCGATCGCAGAATCGCGGTGGATTCGCCCACTCGTCCCGGAGGTCACACACATGTCCCGCACCGCCAGCCGCCGCAGCCACCTGATCCTGGCCGCCGCGTCCCTCACCATCGCGCTGGGCGCCAGCGGCTATGCCGCCGCCAGCTACGGCACCCAGCCCGCCACCAGCCCCGCGACGGCCGCGCCGCGCACGCCGTACGCCGTCAGCTCGCACGGCGTGCACTTCTTCAACGCCGGCCAGCAGGTGCGGCTTGGCAAGGCCGGCCACTTCACCTTCGTGGCCGGCTGCAAGAAGGTGAACGGCGGCAACCAGGTGACCATCGCCGTGGTGGCCGACACCCTGGCCGGACTGGACGGCAACGCCCCGGCCCCGGCCGGCACCCTGGCCGTCATCCACCAGAACAGCGACGCGCTGGACTCCACGCCGGACAAGCCGCTGAACAACGGCGACTTCGACCAGGTGGCCAGCGCCTCCAGCAGCACCGAGATCGCGCAGGACGGGCAGGAGGTGGACATCTTCTACACCGACGGCGTCAACGGCTTCGGCCACGACTGCTTCGCCGGCTACACCGGCGTGCGCGGATAGGCCGCGCGCCCGCGGGTGGCGGCCCCGGCACCCGGGCCGCCACCGGTGCGGGCGACGATGCTGCGCCACAACGGACGGTGCGGACCTGCCCGGCGAGGATGCCAGTGCCGGGGACACCCGCGCCGCTCGTGCGCCCGTGGCGGCGCCACGTCACCACGGTGCGCCCGCCGCGCTGGAAGGTGCGGACCTCGATGCCCCCACGGTGCTGCGCACCGCGTTGCCGGGCCACGACACCTGCGGCGCGGCCAGCACGGTGTAGGCGATGGTGCGCCCGGCGCGCGCGTAGAACACGGTGTGCGTGGCGCGCCCGTCGATGCGGTCGTCGCGGGCCCCGCCGGCGCCCAGCCGAACTTCCCGGAGTAGTCCGGAAACACCACCTGCCCGATGCGTTCACGCAGCAGGCGGGTGTTGGCGGGGTCGGTCGCCGCCGGGCGCTCGGCCGGTCGGGCCGCCGCCGCCAGGGCCGCCTGGACCGTGAGCGCCTCCCGCCGGTGAACAGCACCACCGCGAGCGCCCCGGCGCCCGCGACGGCCGCGCCACCGGTGAGGGGCAGCCACCGGCGCCGGCGGCGCGGGGCCGCCACCGCCCGGTCGAGGCGCATGCGCAGGTCGTGGGAGGCCTCAACGCCCGCGGCCGCGTCCCGGATGGTGTGGCCCACGGCGCGCTGCTCCTCCAGCGCGGCCGCCAGCCGCGGGTCGGCGGCCACCCGGGCCAGCAGGGACGCCTCGCGCGGGATCCAGCCCGCCGTCGGCCAGCGCGACCAGGTCGGCTCCAGCGCGGGGTCCAGGGTGCTCGAAGGGCGGTTCAGGCATGGGTCCTCCCACATGATGACGCCCGCGGGGGCACCGTCATTCCCGGCGGGGTCATGCGCTCACCGCCCGCGCCACGCGTGAGCGGCCGCGGAACAGGCGGCTCATGATGGTGCCCTCCGGCACCTCCAGGGCCCGCGCGGCCTCCGCGTAGGAGAGGCCCACCACGTCCACCGCCACCACGGCGTCGCGGTACTCCCCGGCAGCGCGGCGATGGCGGCGAACACCTCGCGCGCCTCCGCCCGGGCCGGCGGAGACGCCAGGCTGGTGGCCAGCTGCGGCTCGGCGTCCTCCAGCGGCACCAGCGGCCCGCGGCGCTGCCGGTCGCGCCGCGTGGACAGGTACGTGTTGCGCAGGGCCCGGATGAGATAGGGCAACGTGTCCAGGTCGGAGGCGATGACCCGCCGCTTGGACAGGACGCGGACGAAGGTCTCCTGCACCAGGTCCTCCGCGTCCTCGCGGGTGCCGCACAGCGCCCAGGCGGCGCGGAACAGGCGGTCGATGTGGTCCGGCAGGGCCTCGGGGCGAAGGTCCGGCGTCACGGCCCGGCGAGCATACGCACGCCTTCCCGGCGAGCGCCACCGCACCCGCACATCGATCGTTTACAAACCGGCCGGGAATACCGCGGGGCCGCGGGAGTCGTTGTGCGTGTCGGGCCGTTCCGCCCGACCGGGTCCGCCGGGACGGCGGCCCGCAACGGCTCCCACCGAAAGGTTCATCCCATGCCTCGCTTCACCCGCCGCCGCAGCATCGCCGCCGCCACCGCCATCGGTGCCGTCGCCCTGTTCACCGGCTCCGCCCAGGCCGCCATGGTCGACCACGACACGCCGGACACGCTGGGCAACAGCAGCTTCGAGTTCCGGTCCGGCGACCTGTACTGGCACTTCACCAACGGCGCATACAGCGCCCACCTCACCGGCACGCTGCGCCTGGACGACGCCAACGGTTCATGCGCTCGCATGCGCCTGGAGTACTTCAACAACGGCGACAGCATCGCCACCAAGTACGGCGGGCCGGTGTGCGCCCCCGACGGCAGGTCGCACGATTACGACGTCGATCTCAACCCCTACGCGAGCGCCAACACCGACCTGGTGAAGGTCTCCGTCCAGACCAAGACGGCCAGCCATGACTGGTCCATCCTGGAGTCCAGCTACTTCAAGCCCGACCTGCACGTGGACAACGTGCGCATGGGGTCCGACGGCGTGGACTTCGGCGACTGGCGGTGGCTCCTCGGCACCACCGAGGGTGCCGGCACCATGAGCTGGGACCGTGGCGACGGCGCCAAGATCACACCGCATCTGCGCGGCGACCTCTGGCTCAACAACGTGGCGGGCGTGTGCGCCCGGGTGCGGATGCGCTACTACAGCACCTCCGGAAGCCTCCTCGCCGACGAACACGGCGGTCCCGCCTGCGCGTCCGACAACAGCCTTCAGGGCTGGAATGTCGACCTGGCGACCTACACCGGCACCAGCATCGGCAAGGTCGTCGTGACGATGCAGACCCAGGCCGCGAACGGTTCCTGGAACACCGTCCCGAACGCCTCGGACACGGCGTACGTGGACGAGGACAAGTAGGGCGTCAACCCGTCTCGCCGGACCCCGCCCCGGGGTCCGGCCCGTCACCCACCTCACGGAGGAGGATCTCCCATGCCACGCTCACCCCGCGCACGGAACCGGCTCATCGCCACGCTCGCCGCACTGGCCGCGGCCGCGACGCTGGCGGGCTCCGCCCAGGCCACCGACTACGCCGAGGAGATCGACCAGGACTCGGTCCCCACCATCGGCAACTCCAGTTTCCAGTTCAGGTCCGGCTGGGTGGACTGGTTCTTCGGGTCGGGTTGGTACAGCGCGAATGTCACCGGCACGCTCACGCTGGACGACGCCGACGGCTCATGCGCCCGCATGCGCCTGGAGACGTTCCACGACGGCGTCTCCATGGCCACCGGCTACGGCGGCTCGGTGTGCCCGTCCGATGGCCGGAAGCACGACTACAACGTCGACCTGTGGGCCCCGGACGACCCCGACATCGATCTGATGAAGGTGTCCGTGCAGAAGCAGACCAACGGGAAGGACTGGTCGATCGTGGAGTCGGCATACGTGGATCCGGGTTTCCACTCGGACGGCGTGAGCCTCAGCGCCGACGGCGTGGACTTCGGTGACGGCCGCTTCTTCCTCGGCACCACGATGGGCTACGGCACGGTGTCGTTCGCGCGTAGCGACGGGGGGTACCTCACCCCGCGGCTCACGGGGACGCTGTGGCTCAACAACGTCTCCGGCGTGTGCGCCCGGATGACGATGACCTTCCGCACCCAGTCCGGCACGTTCCTGGCGACGAAGGAGGGGGGCCGGGTGTGCGCACCGGACAACGACCTCCACGCCTTCGGCATCGACCTGGCGCCGTACACCTCGCGGAACATCCACTGGGTGGACATCGGGGTGCAGACGCAAGGGTCCAACGGATCGTGGAACGACGTGGAGGGGAAGTTGTTCGACCCGGTCAGCGCCTCCGTCGCCGGCCTGTGAGGGCCGGCGGCCGGGACTGGCGTGCCGATTGGGACCGCGCATACGATCTCGCAACGGCGGGAGAACGTCACTTCATCCACACGACCGGGAGTCAGCATGCAACCGGAAGCGATCCACTGGGTGGCGGTCCTCACCCTCCATGACGGACAGCGGCGCGAGTGGGAGGCGCAAGCGCAGCGCACCATCGACACGGCCCGGGACAACGAACCGGGACAGCTGGTGTACGAGTGGCACCTGAGCTCCGATGGCACCACGTGCCATGTGGACGAGTGGTACGCCGACACCGCGGCCGCGGTGGCCCACGTGCGCGGCAGGGCCGTCACCGAGGAGCTCCCCAAGCTCCTGCAGTTCTGCGACTTCACCGCGCTTTGGGTGCAGTCGCCGGTGGACGACCCCGAACTGCGGGCCCTGCTGGAGGGCTTCGGCGCGCAGTTCTGGAGTCCCTGGGGCGGGCACCGGCGCCATGCCTGAACGTGCCGGGGCACCGGAGTGGCCCGGGTGGCGGGACCCGGGTCGCCTCAGACGTCGAGATGGAGGATGACGGGATCGAACCGACGACCTCCTGCTTGCAAAGCAGGCGCTCTCCCAGCTGAGCTAATCCCCCGTGCCGGCGCCTAGGGTAGCATCGCCGCACCCGGCCCCACCGCACGAGGACACGCCCATGGCCAAGCCAATGGAGGGCGAGGACCCCTTCGCCTTCGTCGACCGTCTGCTGGAGGAACAGCAGATGAAGCACTTCGAGCTGGCGGGGCTGGTGGCCGAGTACCGTCAGCACTTCGCCGACACCCGCGAGAACCCCACGCATGACGCCGTGACGCTGGCCCGCGGGCTGCCCGGCGCCAAGTACCGCGTGAACGCCAAGTTCGTGGAGGAGAACTGGCTGGTGCTGGAGGCTGAGCTGAAGCGGATGTTCCCCCGGGACTGAGGTCGTCGCGGGGCTCAGCCCAGCAGGTCGCGCAGGGCGGGCTCCAGGTCGGTGAACCGGAAGGCGAACCCGGTGTCCTGCGCCCGGCGCGGCACCACCCGCTGACCGTCGAGGGCCAGGGTGGACATCTCGCCCAGGGCGAGGCGGAGGGCGATGCCCGGGGTGGGCAGCACGGCGGGGCGCCCCAGCACCCGCCCCAGCGTGGCCGCGAACTCGCGCTGGCGCACCGGGGTGGGCGCGGTGAGGTTGAGGGGCCCCACCAGGTCGGTGCGGCGCAGGGCGTGCACGATGAGGTCCACCTCGTCGTCCAGGTGGATCCACGACTGCCATTGGCGGCCGCCGCCCAGCGGGCCGCCCAGGCCCAGCCGAAACAGGGGCAGCTGCTTGGCCAGCGCGCCGCCGCGTGCTGCCAGCACGATGCCGCTGCGCAGCAGCACCACCCGGGCCCCGTGGGTGGACGCGGCGCGGGCCGCCTCCTCCCACTGCACGCAGGTGCGCGCCAGGAAGTCGTCGCCCGGGGGCGTGGACTCATCGCACTCCCGCTCGCCGGTGCCGTACACGCCCACGGCGCTGGCGTTGACCAGCACGCGGGGACCGCCGTCGGCGATGGCCTGCACCAGAGCGCCGGTGGTGGCGAGCCGGCTGTCCAGGATGGCCCGCTTCCGGGCCTCCGTCCAGCGGCCCTCCCCGATGGACACGCCCGCCAGGTTGACGATGGCGTCGGTGCCGTCCAGCATCGCTTCGGGCGGCGGGCCGGATGCCGCGTCCCAGGTGACGCAGGGCACGCCGCGCACCAGACCCCCGGACCGGGACACGGGCACCGGGAACATCCCAAGCTCGGTCAGGCGCTCCACCAGCCGGCCACCGATGAGGCCGGTGGCCCCCACGACCGCGACGCGCACCGTCCCCTACCGCTCCGCGTCGCCCCGCGCCAGCTCCAGCAGATCGGCCGCCCCCACGCCGGGGGGCGCGGCGGCGCGGCCCATGCGCGTGCGCCCGGGCAGGCCGTCCTTGAGCCGCAGGCGGATGCGGGCCACCACCGGCTCCACGGTGGGTCCGTCCACGTCGGCCAGCAGCACCGCGATGCTGGAGGGCGAGTCGCGCCAGATGCCGTCGGAGGCGCGCACCATGTTGCGCACCATGCCGGCCACCTGGTGCAGCACCACCTCGCGGTCGGCCGCCTCCCCGTTGACCTGGATGTTGACCAGGGTGAGGTGCCGGCGCCCCTTCCGCGCGGCGGCCAGCGCCACCTCGATGGAACGCAGCACGCCGGCCGCGTCCGGCACGCCCAGCGGACCCGCCGGGGTGGGCGCGATCAGCGCGGGGCGGGGGCGGTCGTCGGCGTCGCGGCGCCGCGGTGCGTCGGTGTTGCTCACAGCGCGCATGCTCCCATCAGACGGGCGGCGACACAACGCGCGTTCGCACGGGCGTCACGCATCGCCATTCGGGGGGGACGGGCCTACGGGCACCCCGCGGCCACCAGCACCCGCGCCGCCTCCCGTGCGGCCCGGGCGGCCCGCGGGTCGGCCTCCAGGAAGCCGCCGGCCAGGGCGCCGTCCAGCAGCAGCGCCAGCTGACGGGCCAGCTCCTCGGGATCGGTTGCCCAGGCTCGGCGGGCCAGCTCGCACAGCCAGTCGTGCACCGCGTCCTTGTGACGCCGCGCGCGCTGATGGGCCCCCGAGCCGGGATCGGACTGGGCCGCGGTACCCAGGAACAGGCACCCGTGGAACTCCGGTCGCGCGCACTCGTCCACCAGCGCCTCGAACGCCGCCACCAGCTGGTCGCGCGGGTCGCCCCCGGCGGCCTGCGCGGCCTCGCTCAGGCGTGCCAGCCACTCGGCGTCGGCGCGGTCCAGCACCGCCACCACCAACTCATCCTTGGACGGGAAGTGGCGGTAGAAGGTGGCCTTGGCCACGCCGGACCCGGCGATGATCGTGTCCACGCCCACCGCCCGCACGCCCCGCTGCGCGAACAGCCGGGCAGCGGTGTCCAGCACCCGCTGCCGCGCGGCGGGGCCCGTTCGCGTCGTCGTATGCTCAACCACCGAAGCGCCACTCCCGCCGTTCACGCCAGGAGCACATCATGAAGGTCGCCGTACTCGGAACCGGCGTCGTGGGACGCACACTGGCCGAGCGCCTGCTGGAGCTGGGGCACACGGTCACGGTGGGGACGCGCGACGTGAAGGACCTGATGGCGCGCACGGAGACCGACCGCATGGGCAACCCGCCCTTCGCCACGTGGCAGTCGGCACACGCGGGCGCGACCCCGCTGAGCTTCCGCGACGCGGTGGCCGACGCCGACCTCATCATCAACGCCACCTCCGGCGACGTGACGCTGCGGGTGCTGTCCGGGATCGGGGCCGCGCGGCTGGGCACCCGGGTGCTGCTGGACACCGCCAACCCGCTGGACTTCCGCAACGGCTTCCCGCCCACGCTGTCGGTGTGCAACACCGACTCGCTGGGGGAGCAGATCCAGCGCGAATACCCGGACGTGCGGGTGGTGAAGTCGCTCAACACGCTCACCGCGGCGCTGATGACCCACCCCGAGACGGTGGGCGACGGCGATCACACCGTGTTCGTGGCCGGCGACGACCCCGCCGCCAAGGGCCTGGTGCGCGAGCTGCTGGTCGCCATGGGGCACCGCGACGTGCTGGACGTGGGGGACATCACCGCCGCCCGGGGCCTGGAGATGTGGTTGCCGCTGTGGTTGCGCCTGATGGGCACCGTCGGGAGCCCGGCGTTCAACCTCAAGATCGTGCGGGCGGGGAACGGCTAGGCGTCCCAGCGGAAGAGGCGGACGCCGATGGCGCTCAGCACCACGGCGATGCCCACCAGCACGGCCATGGGCAGCAGGGCGCTGGCCGGCCCCTTCCCGCGCACCATCACGTCCTTGAGCCCCTCGGTGACGTAGTAGAGGGGCAGCACCCTCGCCACGCCCTGCACCCACCCGGGAGCGACGTCCAGCGGCACGAAGGCCCCGCCCAGGAACGCCATGGGCAGCGTGATGACGTTGGCGATGGCGCTGGCCGCCTCCTGGGTCTTGGCGAAGGCGGCCACCACGAACCCGATGGACAGGAACGCCAGCGCCCCGGCCGCCACCACCGGGAACGCCATCCACCACGAGTGGCGCAGGTGCAGGTCGAACACGACCACGCCCACGATGAGGAACGCGATGGCCTGCGTGATGGCCACGATCAGCGCGGCGATCACGCGCCCCGCGGCCAGCTGGCTGGGCCGGACGGGGGTCAGCATGAGGCGCCGCAGCAGACCCGTGCCCCGCCAGTTGACGATGCCCTGCGCCAGCCCGAACACCGCCGAGATGGACAGGCCGTAGCCCAAGAGGCCGGGCACCAGGAACTCGATGGCCGACAGGGACTTGTCCTCCACCTGGGCGGCCTGCACCGAGAACTTCGGGTTGGTGGCCCCCGCCGCCACCAGGTTGGCGTGGTTGACCACCGAATCCATGATCCCCAGGATGGTGGCCGAGGTGGTGCGGTCGGCACCGGAGTAGTCCACGTGCACCACGTCGCCGTCCTGGCGCAACACCGCCGCCGCATTGCCGTCGGAGACGTCCTTGCGGGCCTTGGCCTCATCGCCCACCGACTTGACGTTCAGCACCTCAGAGGGCAGATGGGACACCACGCTGCCCGAGCCCACCACCAGCACCTTCGGTCGCGTGCCGCTGTTGCCGCCGAACAGCAGCCCGAAGATCAGCAGGAACATCAGCGGCAGCGCGTAGATGAAGAACAGGGCGGTGCGGTCGCGCAGCGTGGAGCGCACGGACTGCAGCACCAGGGCCCGGAGCTGGCGGTTCATGCGCGGTACTCCCGCCCGGTGTGGTGCAGGAACACGTCCTCCAGGGTGGCCCCGCGCACCTGCAGGCCCCCCAGCCGGCCCTGCTGGGCGAGGCCGCCCAGGATCACCGCGGGATCGGGCCCGCGCAGCGTCAGCACCGCCTGGCCGGTGTCCACGTCGCTCACCCCCGGCAGGGCGCGCGCCTCCTGCACGGACATGGCCTCCGGCGGCAGTGTGATGCGCACCGGCAGGTCCAGAGCCCGCACCAGCGCGGCCGGCGCGTCGACTGCCAGGAGGCGGCCCGCGTCCATGATGGCCACCCGGTCGCACAGCACCTCGGCCTCCTCCATGGAGTGCGTGGTGAGCACCACTGTGGCGCCGTCCCGGCGCAGGTCGCGGATGAGATCCCACAGGTTGCGGCGGGCCTGGGGGTCGAGGGCGGCGGTGGGCTCGTCCAGGAACACCAGCTCGGGGGTGTGCACGATGGCGCAGGCGATGGACAGCCGCTGCTGCTGCCCGCCGCTGAGCTTCTTGGTGCGCACGCCCGCCGACTCCTCCAGACCCACCGCGGCCAGCAGCCGGTCGGCGGCGTCCGCGGGCGCCCCGTACAGGTCGGCGAAGGTCACCAGCTGCTCGCGGGCCGTGAGCTCGTCGAACACCGAGCTGCGTTGCAGCTGCACGCCGATGCGGCGCAGCAACGCGGGTGAGCGGGGCCACGGCCGCCGGCCCAGCACCGTGACCTCGCCGTCGTCGGGCTCCCGAAGACCCTCGATGATCTCCAGGGCCGTGGTCTTGCCGGCCCCGTTGGGTCCCAGCAGGCCGAAGATCTCGCCCGTGGGGACATCGAGGTCGAGGCCGTCCACCGCCTGCACCGGCCCGTAGGCCTTCCGCAGGCCCCGCACGCTGATGGCGTGGGGCGCGTTGCCGTTGTGCTGGTGAGTGCTCAGGATGCGTCCGCCATGGTCCGGGTGGGATCCTGCCGCACGCACCGGCGTGGCGCAGTGCGGTTTCCCACACCGTTCCCCGCGCGGCTCACGTCACGCCCACCGGGCGTCATCCCGGTGAAACGTTCAGCTGCGAACGGGCGGCTCACCGTGGCCGTACTCGCGGGACGCCGCGGGGTGCTCGGCCAGCAGCCGGTCGATGGCGGCGGCCTCGTCGTCGGTGAGCGCGGCCCGTGCCAGCGCCGAGTTGGCGTGCGCCTGCTCGGCGTTGCGGGCACCCACGATGGCCGCGGTGACCTCCGGCCGGCGCAGCACCCACATCACGCCCAGCTCGGCGGCGCCACCCGCGCGCCCCGACTCCTCCGCGATGCGCCGCATGCCCTCCACCACGGCCACCCGGTCGCCCAGGTGCCCGTCGGCGAAGAACTCGCTGGCGGCCCGCCAGTCGTTGGGCGGGAAGGTGGTGTCGGCCCGCATCTTGCCGGTGAGCAACCCGTGGGCCAGCGGCCCGTAGGCGATGACGCCCACGTGGTGCCGGGCGCACCAGGGCAGCTCCGCCGCCTCGATGCCCCGGCGCATCACGTGGTAGCCGGGCTGGTAGCTCACGAACGGCGCGGCGGCGTGCGCGGCGGCCAGGTCGTCGGCCGCGTAGTTGGACACCCCGAAGTGGCGGATCTTGCCGGCCCTCTGCAGGTCCACGAGCGCCGACATGGTGTCCTCGGCGGGCACGCCGGGCACGGGCCAGTGCACCTGGTAGAGGTCCACGTGGTCCAGGCCCAGGGCGGTGAGGCTGCGGTCCAGCGACATGCGCAGGTAGTCGCCCGAGGCCTCGCGCCAGATGTTGAGGCCGGCGTCGGTGACCTCCCAGGCCACGCCGCCCTTGGTGGCCACCAGCACCTCACCGTGGCGCTCCCGCACCACGCGCCCCACCACCTGCTCGGCCCGGCCCTGGCCGTAGATGTCGGCCGTGTCGATCCAGTTGACCCCGGTGTCGATGGCGGCGTGGCAGGCCGCCAGCGAATCAGCGTCCTCGGTGCCACCCCACCGCCCCCCGAACACCCACGTGCCCAGGCCGATGACCGACAGTTCCAGATCGCTCTCGCCAAGCCGTCGCCGTTCCACCGTTCGCCCCCTCAGTGCGGTGATGCGGCGAGTCTATCCCCCGCTTCGCGGCGTGATCGCCACCAGCAGGCCGCCGTCGTCGTCGTAGGCGGGGAAGAAGTCGGCGGTGGCCGGCTGGTCGTCCTCCAGGCCCGCGGGACGGAACGTGCACGGCACGTCCAGCTGGCGCACGCCCCACTCCAGGCTCGTGCTCGCGGGATCCCCCTTAGGGAAATTGCCCATGCGCAGGCGCCCCACCACCTCATGGCCGATGAGGTCTCCCTCCCGGTACCCGGTGACCGCGGTGGCGGAGTGGCCCGCGGCGATGATGCGCCGCTCCTTGTCGCACACGATCAGCGCCGTGTTTGGACCGGCGTAATAGTCCTCCAGCAGCTCGAACATGAATCCGAAGCCGCAGCGCGCGCACCCGCGCGGCTGGTGGCGCGACAGTCGCTCCGACGCCCGCTCGCGACGCGCACAGGCCGGGCAGATGAAGACGGGCATGCACCGATGATAGCCGCGTGCGGCCGACGGGCCTGCCGCACGCGTCAAGGGCACGCCGGGGTCCTCCGATACATGGGTTGTACGGCAGAGATCCAACGGAGTGGACCCTGTTTACCTCGGGCAAGTTCGGCCCGAGGGCACGGCACGGATTGCCGACCGCCGCCGCCCTCTTGGCCAGCGCGTGCACCGCGCTCACACTGTTTGCGGCCCCCGCTCATGGCGAGCTGTCCCCGGACCTCGTCGACCGGCTGGCCACCGCGGCCCCGGACCAGGGCATCCCCGTGCTGGTGACGCTCACCCGGCAGGTGGACGGCGACAACTACCAGGGCCGCCCCGAGGCGCTCCTGGCCGCGCTGAAGCGCACCGCCGCCGCCACCCAGCCCCAGGTGCTGGACGACGTCAGCGGCCCCGTGCACCGGTTCTGGCTGGTGAACGCCATCGGCCTCACCGCCACCCCCGATGAGATCGCCGCCCTCAACGCCGACCCCGGCGTGGCGCACGTGGAGCTGGACCACCCGGTGCGCGTGGCGGAGGCCACCACGGCCAGCGCCCCCATCGAGACGTTCCCGGACTCCGGCGCCGGCAACTGGGGCCTGGCCGCCATGCACGTGCCGCAGGTGTGGAGCGCCACGGGACTCAACGGCACCGGCGTGGTGCTGGGCTCCATCGACACCGGGGTAAACGCCGACCACCCTGACCTGGCCGGCAAGGTGGTGGCCTGGCGCGACTTCGTGAACGGCCAGGACACCCCCTACGACGACAACGGCCACGGCACCCACACCATCGGCACGATGGTGGGCGGCGCCGCGGGCGGGCGTCCCATCGGCGTTGCGCCGGGCGCCAAGGTGATCGTGGCCAAGGCCATCGCCGCCAACGGCGTGGGCGGCGGCAGCGCCCTCATGTCGGCGGCCCAGTGGATGACCGACCCCGACGGCGACCCCACCACGGCCGACCAGCCCGTGGCGGTGAACAACTCCTGGTCGGCGGACGACGCCAACGACCCGTGGTTCCACTCCATCATCCAGCGCTGGCTGCAACTGGGGATCACCCCGGTGTTCGCCGCCGGCAACACCGGCCCCGGGCCCTCCACGGTGGGCAGCCCCGCCGGGTATCCGGAGAGCCTGGCCGTGGGCGCCACCGCCGACGACGGCACGCTGGCCGAGTTCTCCAGCCGCGGGCCGGTGAACTGGCTCAACCTGGACGGCACGGGTCCCGCCGCCGGCACGGTGATCACCAAGCCCGACGTGGTGGCCCCCGGCGTCAACATCACCAGCAGCGTCAACGACGGCTACGTGGCGTTCTCCGGCACCTCCATGGCCTCCCCGCAGGTGGCGGGGGTGCTCGCCCTCCTCGCCCAGGCCAACCCCGCCATGCGCGGCGCGCCCGCCGAGCAGGTGCTGCGCAACAGCGCCCGGGACATGGGCCCCGCCGGCATGGACCAGCGCACCGGCGCCGGCGCCGTCGACGCCCTCGCCGCGGTTGAGGCCGTGGTTGGCCCGGTCACCGTCGCCCAGCCCCCCCAGGCCGTGTTCAGCGGCAGGGGCCCCGTGTTCACCCGCCGACGCATCGCACGCCTGCGCGTGAACGTCCAGAACGGCGACGCCCTGCGCTGGCGCGTCAACGGGGGCAAATGGAGTTCGCCCACGGCGGCCCAGTCGCGGCTCGTGCGCCTCCACTTCGGCCGCAACCTGGTCGAGGCTCAGGCCATGCAGGGCTCCACCATGGCCGTCCGGCCTGCCCGCCGCGTGGTGGTGCGGAAGCACTAACGCCTTGAGACCCGGCGCATGCGCCGGGTCTCAAAGTGGCCAAAGCAAAAGCAGACGGGGGTTTTCCTTGGCCGTTGCTTCAAGGCAACGGTCGCATGCGCCCTGTTTCAACGTGCCCATGCAATGCACGGGGCACCTTTCTTGTTGCGGCTCGGCTCCCTCCCGGGCATAAGGGCGCATGCGCCGCTTCAACGTGCCCATGAATTCACGGGGCACCTTTCTTCTTGTGGCGCCTGCGCCCTTATGCCCGGTATTCCGGGTTCGGGTGATCCTCGTCCGCCAGGTTCCAGTTGGTGGTCACGTTGCCGTACGCGGGCACGCCCCCCGCGTCCCTCAGCGCCCGCGCCGCGTGCAGCAGGTTCCAGGTCATGAACACCGTGTTGCGGGTGGTCCAGTGGTTGTGCGCACCGCGGTCGTCGTCCAGGTATGACGGCCCGGGACCGGCCTCACCCACCCAGTAGGCGTCGGCCTGCGGGGGGATGGTGAAGCCGATGTGCTGCAGCGCGTACAGCAACTGGGCGGCGCAGTGCTTGCCGCCGTCCTCGTTGCCGGTGATCAGCACCCCGCCGGCCTTGCCGTAGTACGACCACTGGGCGGCGGCGTTGAGGGTGCCCGACCAGCCGTATAGCCGTTCCACCGCCAGGCGCGTGGGAGACGCCTGGTCACCCAGCCAGATGGGCGTGGCCAGCACCACGATGTCCGCGGGCTGGATCAGCGAGCGGTAGATGTCGGGGAAGTCGTCGCGATCCCAGCCGTGCTCGCGCATGTCCGGCTGCACGCCCGGGGGGATGACGTGATCCACCATGCGCACCACATCCACCCGCACGCCGCGTCGTTCCATGAGGTGCTTGCTGATCTCGATGAGCCCCTCGGTGTGGCTCACCTGGGGCGAGCGCTTGAGGGTGCCGTTGATGAAGACGGCGTGCAGGTCGGAGTGATCCACCGGGCTTGCATCTGCCTCGGCATCGATGAACGCCTGCACCGACTGGGGGAGCATTGGCCGACTCCTCGGTCATGGATCGCTGAATCCCGGCGATCGTATGCCGGGGACGCGGACGGGTGCTGGGGGACCCGGCACGGCGCACATCCGTCGCTTGACGCGCCGGAAGCCGGCCCCCAGAATCGCGCCCCATGCGGCCCACCAAGTTCTGCGCATTCCTGATGCTGCTCACCGGGGTCCTCCCCGCGACGGCGCAGGCCGATTCGTGGAAGGCCACCACACCGCTGACCGAGCTGCTCGGTCCCAGCCTGGCCCTTCTCCCCAACGGCAAGGTCTTCGCAACGGGGAATCAGTTCGCGAGCACCGATGCCCGGTCAGAGCTGTACGACCCCGCCACGGGGGTCTGGTCTGCGGCGACCACGCAGGCGATCGGCGACGTCGCCCTGCTCGGGGACGGCACGGTGCTCATCGCCGGGGCCAGTCCCCAGGTGTACGACCCGGCCACCAACACGGTGGCGCCCGCGCGGCCCCTCTTCCCGAACTTCCCGATCCAGCTGTCGACCGCGATGAAGGCCGTCCCGCTCGACGACGGGACGGCGCTTGTGGCCGGCGACCTCAAGAACAACGTGCCCAGCGGCGCCGTGGCGCACTACCGCCCCGCGGATCCCGACGTCCCGTGGACGATCACGAGCGACGTCGTCAAACGCTGGGACATGACGCTGACGAAGCTCCGGGACGGCACGGTGCTCGCGGTCGGCGGGACGACCCAGGGGGGCGGCCCCACGGCGAGCGCGGGCATCTACGAGTCGTCGGACCGCTGGTCGCCGACCAACCCGATGATCTCGACCCGGGACGGCCACACGGCGACGCTGCTCGCCGACGGCCGGGTGCTGGTGGCCGGAGGCAGGACCACCACCGGGTCCGCAACCCCACGGTGACGGCCACGGCCGAGATCTACACGCCGGCGACCGGGCAGTGGGCTCCCGCCCGCGCGATGACGGTGGCCCGTGAGGACGCCACCGCCACCCTGCTGCTCAACGGCAAGGTGCTGGTGGCCGGTGGGACCGACGGCACGAAGGTGCTGTCGAAAAGTGAGCTCTACGATCCTGCGACCAACACCTGGACCGCGGCCCGGAGATGACGGAGGAGGTCCGGCGGCACGCCGCGCTGCTGCTGCCCTCCGGCCAGGTGCTCGTGGTCGGAGGCGTGGGCCCGGGCGCGTTCACCTTCGCCGACGCCGAGATCTACACGCCCGATGCACCCCGGCGGGCGGCCCGGGCGGTGCCGGCGGAACGACGGGCGGCGGCACCGGGACCGGTGCCGCCGGAGGCGGAACCGCGGGCGGGCCGGCCCGCGGGCCGCCGGTGCGCCCGCGCTGACCGCGCCGCGCCTCAGCGCGTCGCGTTTCCGGGCGTCCCGACGCGGCGGGATGCTGACGCCGGGCGCCCTCGGCGCCCGGGTCGTCTACACCGACTCGCAGGCGGCGATCACCACCTTCACCGTGCTGCGGGTCTCGTCGGGGCGGCGCGCCGGCGCACGCTGCGTGGCCCCGGGCAGGGCCCCTCGCGGCGCGGCCAGGTGCGTGCGGCTGACGGCGCTCGCATCGGCGACCCACCAGGATCAGCCCGGTCCCAACACCGTGACCTTCTCCGGTCGCATCAGGGGCGCGAAGCTCGCGGCGGGGACCTACCGTCTTTCGCTGGTGGCCAGGGCGGCGGGCGGCGCCACCAGCACGACCCGGACCGTGGCCTTCACCATCGTGCGCTGATGGCTCACCGGGGGGCCCCGGTGGGCGTCAGTTGCCCGACCAGGGGAGCGCCGCCGGGTCGGGGGCGCCCGGGATGGTGTAGTTCCACGCCGCGCTGGCACCGCCACCGGACCAGGTGTGCAGCGCCCCGAACAGGGTCGTCAGGTCCCCCGGGTCGTCCAGGTTCTCGGGCTGCAGCAGGTTGGCCGAGAAGGCCACCACCCTGCCGGCGCCAACGGAGCGCCGGATGATGGCCGGGCTGCCGTCCAGGAACGCGCCCAGCACGGCGGCCCCGGAGGGCACCGACGTGAAGGCGCGCACGTCCGCGGCGTCGGAGTTGACGAACAGCTCGTCCCTGGGGCTGCCGGGCCCCACGGCCCCCGGGCCCACGCGGATGAGCGTTCCGGGCCGGGTGTCGCCCAGCGCGGCGCCGATGAGCTGGTCACGCACGTCGGCCAGGGACGAGCCGTCGGGGGCCCGGGTGAACGCCTGCGGGTCGGTCACGATCAGCGTGCCGCCGGCCCGCACCCAGCGCAGCAGCTCCTCGGCGAACGACCGGTCGAGGGTGTCGCCCCGGGGCAACCACACGGTGGTGGCTGCGGTGAGCCGGGACGGGTCGCGCAGCAGGCGCGTGTCGGCGTCGAAGCTGAAGGCGCCGTGGTTGAGCTCGCCCAGCAGGCTGTACAGCGTGTACAGCGCGTCGCCGGATGCCAGGTAGCGCGCATCACCGTTGTGATCCGGCTGCCCCTGCCCCTCCGCGGCGGTGGAGTACACCACCAGGTGGGTGGGGTCGGTGGGCGGCGCGGGCAGGCTGGTGCCCCGCAGGTCGGTGGCCAGGCGCAGCATGCCCGCATAGAAGGTCTTGTCCGTGAACCGCGGGTTGTCGGAGGCGAACAGGCTGAGGTCGGTGGCACCCGCCCGCAGCGCCTGGGCGCCCCACGTGTACAGGTCGCTCACCGTGGGGGTGTAGGCCCCGTAGGTGAAGGCCTGCAGGTTGATGCGCACGCGCTTGCCGGTGAGGTCCGACAGGAACTTGGCGCCGAAGCCGGGGTTGTACCGCCCGCGACCGGACCGGTCCAGCTCGGCGCCGGCCACGTACGGGTCGGCCTCCACCACGTCGGCGAAGTCGGCCAGGCGCGTGTAGTCCCACGGGACGAAGCCGTTGATGAACCCGAAGTCGTTGGGCAGCACCACCGACCCCGGTGAGAGGCGGTGGATCAGCTGGGCCTGCTCGGCCTTCAGCCCCATGAACCGGTCGCCGGCCCACCGGTTGTATGCCAGCCAGCGCAGACCGGCGGCCGGGTCGGTGGTGGGCTTCTCGGCGATGCGTGGCGGATCCAGGTGCGAGGCCGCCCGCACCTGCCCCGTCATCCAGCGGGCGTAGCGGCTGCGCAGCGCCACCCCGCCCCGGGGCAGGCGGATGAGGGGCTCGTCGGATCCCCGGTAGGCCGCCACATACGGCGTCCTGCGCAGGCCCGGCACGATGCGGCGGATCTCCCCCAGGGCCACGCGCCGGTACACCGGGTCCAGCAGCGACACCCGCTGGGTGTAGTTGGTGCGCTCCACGGTGGCGTCCAGCACGCTGACCCCGCGGGTCTTCAGGGCCTTGCGCGCCGCCCACACCTCATACGCCACGTCCCACTTCAGGCCCGTGGAGGTGTACATGCGCCGGAAGTTGCGCGGGTTGCGCCATTTGACCGGCTCGTTGGGGGCCAGGGGCAGCGGCGGGAACGGCAGGGCGCTGGGCCCGCTGAACCACAGCCCCGACTGGCCGGCATCGCGCAGGATGGTGCTGATGGTGCGGTACCAACGGCCCGCGGGCACCATGGGCGCGGACCGGGGCACGTAGTTGGGCAGGTCGTCCTGGTTGAGCTCGTGGCCCCAGTCGAACACGTTGCCCATGGGGCGGTCCGGGGATGTCTGGGCCGCCGCCGGGGCGGCGCACAGCAACGCCGAGGCGATGACGAGAGCGGGCACGGACCTCATCGGCGCGCATCCTTGCGCATGTGGTGAAGCACCGCCAAACGCGCCCGGCCCGTTTCCGGGTGGTTGCTCAGATTCCGGCGCCGTCCACGTTGTCCTTGATGGTGGCCTTCAGCGTGTCGGCCCGCAGGCCCAGCCGCAGCGTCTCCAGCGGCACCACCTCGTCGGGCGGGATGTTCCCCAGGTTGGTGTTGGGGCCGAACTTCTCGATGAACCACACCTGCTGGGCCTTCTGGGGCGCCTCGAACAGCAGCCGGTTGGGGTCGATGGCGTGCACGATCTCGTCGATGAGGCCCATGCGCACCTCTCCCGACCCCCGGAAGATGCCCGCCGTGCCGCTCTCCCGTGCCTCGGTGATCACCTTCCACGCGCCGGCCCGCAGCTCCGCGTCGATCAGCTCCACCCAGCGATAGGGGGCGATCACCACCTCCAGGTCCTTGCTGCCCACCTCGCTCAGCACCACGAAGTCACGTGACAGCCGGCTGATGTACTCCAGCTTCATTGCGTGGGGCAGCGTGATGATGCCGTCGCTCACCTCCACGTGGGTGAGCCCCAGCTCGGACACCCAGCGCCGCCACTGGTCCACCTTCTGCTGGGCCAGGCAGATCTCGAAGAAGGTGCCGCCCAGCACCGGGGTGATGCCGGCGTCGTGCAGCATCGCGATCTTCTCGCGCAGGTTGGGGCTGACATACCCGGTGCCCCAGCCGAACTTGACGATGTCGACGTAGGCCCCGCCCGACTCCAGCATGTCCGACACCTGGCGCAGCGACATGCCCTTGTCGATCACGTGCGTCAAACCGGCCTGACGCGGCTTGGGCGGCCGGCCGGGCAGGGACAGGAAGTCGGGGAGCGCGTCGGGAGGGGTGGTCGTCACAGGGGGTTCGCTTTCGTCGTGATCATCGGGCGGCCAGCGCCGCGGACCGTCCGGCGGTGCGCCCGAACACCACCGTATCCAGCAGCGAGTTGCCCATGAGGCGGTTGGTGCCGTGCACGCCCCCGGTGATCTCGCCCGCCGCGAACACCCCGGGCAGGCCCGTGGCGCCGTGCACGTCGATGAGGACGCCGCCGTTGCGGTAGTGCAGCACCGGGTACACCAGCACCCGCTCGCGGGTGATGTCCACGCCCGCCTTGGCGTACCGGTTGTGCACGTAGGCCAGCCGCCGCGCGGTGAAGCCCGCGCCGTTGAGGCGGTCGATGGCGGGGGTGTCCAGCCACACGCCCAGGTTGCCGTCCGGCGCCGCCACGCCCCGCCCCGCCGCCACGGTCGCGGTGATGGCCCCGGCCACCACGTCGCGCGGCGCCAGCTCGTCCACGAACCGGGCCCCGTCGGCGTCGTGCAGCGTGGCGCCGTAGCTGCGGGTGGTCTCCGGCAGCGAGTAGCCCGCCAGCGCCGCCGGCCACACCGAGCCGGTGGGGTGCTGCTGCCAGCTGTCCAGGTGCACCGCGGGTGCGCCGAGCCGCACCGCCAGCTCCAGCACCTCCGGCGTGGCGTCCGGGTGGTTGGTGCTGCCCAGACCCAGGCGCTTGGCCTCACCGCCCAGGCCACCCCCCGCCGCCAGCACCACCGCGCCCGCGTCCAATGGCCCCGCGTGGGCCCCGCCCAGGGTGGCCCGCCACCCGGCGGCGGTGGGCGCCAGGTCGTCGAGGGCGGTGGACTCGAGCACCCGGATGTCGCGGCCGCGCACGGCCGCGCGCAGGGCCTTCACCATCTCCGCGCCCGTGCGCTCACCGGCCTGCAGCAGCCGCGGGTTGCGCGCGCCCCCGCAGCGCAGGATGCGCAGCGCCCCGTCATCGCGGCTGAACTCCACCCCCAGCCCGGACAGCCAGCCGATGGCATCGGGCCCGTCGCCGGTGAGCTTGCGCACCAGCTCCGGGTCGCCGTCGTTGTGGCCGGCCGCCAGGGTGTCCTCCCAGTGGAAGGCCACCGAGTCGTCGTCCCCCATCGCCGCCTGGATGCCGCCCTGCGCCCGCCCGGTGTTGGACGCCCCCAGCGCCGACTTGGTCACCACCACCACCCGGGCACCCGCGTCGGCGGCGGCGACGGCGGCGCACATGCCGGCCCCACCCGAGCCCACCACCAGCACGTCGCAGGGCCGGTCGGCCGCCGTCACCCTCCGCCCGCCCCCACCTGCGCCAACTCGGCAGCGGCGAAGTCCAGGAAGGCGGTGGCGGCGCGGCGCGGGGTCCGCCCGGCGTGGCGCACCACCCAGAACTCGCGGGCCAGGCCCTGCCCCTCCAGGGCCACGGCCACCAGGCTGCCGTCGGCCACCTCGCGCTCCACGGCCAGCCGCGAGATCACCGTGATGCCGAAGCCGTCCAGCACCGCGGCCTTCACCGACTGCTGCAGGCCCAGCTCCATCGCCACGGTGACGTCGCGGTCGCGCACGCCGGCGTCGCGCATGGCCTGCTCCACCACCGAGCGCACGCCGCTGCCGTTCTGCTGCACCAGCAGGGGATGCTGTGCCAGCTCGGCCACCCCCACGCTGGCCCGGCCGGCCAGCGCGTGGCCCGGCGGCACGATGGCCACCAGCTCGTCGCGCATGAACGGCTGGAACACCAGGCCGCGATGCGCCCGGGCCGCCCCCACCACGCCCAGCTCCAGCTCCTCGTCCAGCACCCGGTCGCACACGGTCTGGGTGTCCAGGACGTTGAGGTGCACGCGCACCGCGGGGTGCTGGGCGGCGAATCGCCCCAGCAGCCGGGGCAGCACCAGCTCCCCGGGGCCGGTGGAGCTGCCCAGCACCAGGGGCCCGGCGATGCTGGTATCCAGCTCCTGCAGTTCGCGGCCGAGCTCACTCTCCATGGCCGCCGCCCGCTTGGCGTGGCGGTAGGCCACCTCCCCGGCCTCGGTCAGGCGCACCCGCCGGCCCGAGCGGTCCAGCAGGCGATGCCCCAGCGATTCCTCCAGCGCCCGGATCTGCAGGGACACCGCGGGCTGGGTGATCTGCAGCTCCTCGGCGGCCCCGGAGAACGAGCCGCGATCGACGACCATGCGGAGGGTGTTGAGGTGGCGCAGATCCATTCCGGCGATTTTAGAGCCATTTTCAGGTCGGGAGCGGGTCCGGACGGCGCTGATGGGTCCGATGGGCGGTTGTGCGATTCCGTCACGCAGTCGATAGAGGTATCACCTATCCCCGCCCCCGGGACCGCGCCATGAGCACCTCCGCATACCCGATCCGCCTCGCCTCACCCCCCCAACGCGCCCGCGCGCCCCGCCGCTGCACGCTGTGCCACGAGCGCAGCACCGCGATGGGGGACTCGTTCTGCCGCATGTGCCGTGAACAGCTGGTGGCCGACTTCGTGCGCTGGCTCAAGAGCATCGACGCGCTGGGATCGCTGCGCGCGTGGAACGCCCCCTGGTATCGCGAGGAGCACCCCCAGGAGGAGGTCGCCGACCAGCACCGCGGCGGTATGCACTCGTGGCGCGACCGCGACGAGGACGACCGGCACCACCGCTGATCAGCCGGCCGCGGCGGCCACCACCTCGGTGGTGAGCGCCGCGATGCCGGTGAGCACCGCGGCGCAGCGCCGCAGGACATCCCCGGGCGGCGGGTAGTCCGGGTTGGGGATGGCCACCACGGCCATTCCGGCGGCCAGCCCGGCAAGGATGCCGTTGCCCGAGTCCTCCACGGCCACGCAGCGACCCGCGGGCGCCCCCAGGCGCCGCGCGGCCAGCAGATAGACATCCGGCGCGGGCTTGCCGCGGGGGACGGCCTCCGAGGACACCACGTGGGCGAAGGCGTCCCGCAGGCCCGCCGCCGCGAGTGCCGCCTCGATGAGCTCGGCCGGTGAGGATGAGGCCACCGCCAGGGGCCAGCGGCCGGCGAGCGCCCGCACCGCCGTGTCCGCGCCGGGCAGCAACGGCAGGCGCACCCGGTAGCGGGCCGCCAGGGCGTCGGTGACCATGCGCAGGATGCGGGCGTCGTCCAGGTTCACCCCGAGCCGCGTGCGCATGTAGGCGGGCCACTCCTGGGAGTTCATGCCCATCATGTCCCGCTGGGCCGCGTCGTGCCACCGGCCGCCATGCTCAGCGGTGAGTTCCTCACGCACCTCGTCCCAGGCGCGCTCACTGTCCAGCAGCACGCCGTCCATGTCGAAGATCACCGCATCAACCGCGCGCTCGGCCAACTTGTCCGTTCCTCAATCGGGGCCTCACGCATTGTGCTTGACGGGTTCGATTACTGTTCGTAACCTGTCGTTCACCGGTGATCCAAATGGGTTGCCGGTGTGTGCCCACCCAGTCGAAGGGGTGAACCCGAATGGAACGAGTGACGACCCTGCAGCTCCCCGTGCTGGCACTGGACGACGTGGTGCTGCTGCCGGGCATGAGCGTGACCTTCCCGCTCATCGACCCGGAGCACATCGCGGCGCTGGAGGCCGCGCAGGACGGGCGCCTGCTGGCCGTCCCGCGCATCGACGGGACGCTGGGCTCCGTTGGCGCCGTGACGCAGGTGACCGGGCAGATCACGCTGCCCGACGGCACCCGGGGCGTGGCCGTGGAGGCCGGCCCGCGCGCCGTGATCCTCAGCGCCGGTGAGGGCACCCCCATGATGGCGACGGCGGAGGAGCTGGCCGAGCCGGACGACACCTCCGATGAGGTGGCGGCGCTGGCGGCCGAGTACCGGGCCGTGGTGGAGGAGGTGGCCCGCACCCGCGGTGACACCGGCCGGGTGGCCGCGTTCCTGCGCGCCATCCCCAACGCGGGGCGGCTGGCCGACACCATCGGCTTCGCCCCGGAGATCGACGCGTCGGTGAAGGCCGAGATCCTGGCCCTCACCGAGGTGGAACCCCGCCTGCGCCGTGCCATCGCCGCGCAGCGCGACCGGCTGGCCGAGGTGCACGTGCGGCGCAAGATCCGAGACGAGGTCAGCGAGGGCATGGAGCGCAGCCAGCGCGAGGCCATCCTGCGCCGGCAGATGGACGCCATCCAGCGGGAGCTGGACGGCGAGGACGGCGAGGGCGGCGAGGACTGGCGCGCGCGCATCGCGGCCTCCGGCATGCCCGATGCCGCCCGCAAGGAGGCCGAGCGCGAACTGGGCCGCCTGGAGCGGCACGCCGAGGGCCCCGAGGCGGGGATGATCCGCACCTACCTGGAGTGGATGGTGTCGCTGCCGTGGGACACCCGCTCGGAGGACCGGCTGGACCTGTCGGCGGCACGCGACGTGCTGGACGCCGACCACGCCGGCCTGGAGAAGGTGAAGGAGCGCATCCTGGAGTACCTGGCGGTGCGCAAGCTGCGCCGCGAGCGCGAGATGGACGACGCCAGCACCGGCGTCATCCTGGCGCTGGTGGGGCCGCCCGGGGTGGGCAAGACCTCCCTGGGTGAGTCGGTGGCCCGGGCGCTGGGTCGCGAGTTCGTGCGCATCAGCCTGGGTGGCATCCGCGACGAGGCGGAGATCCGCGGGCACCGGCGCACCTATGTGGGGGCCCTCCCCGGCCGTCTGGTGCGCGCGATGCGCGACGCCGGCACCCGCAACCCGGTGATCCTGCTGGACGAGATCGACAAGGTCGGCGCCGACTGGCGTGGCGACCCCACCTCGGCGCTGCTGGAGGTGCTGGACCCCGCCCAGAACCACACCTTCCGCGACCACTACCTGGACGTGGACCTGGATCTGTCGGAGGTGCTGTTCCTGGCCACCGCCAACGTGGCCGACACCATCCCCGGCCCCCTCCTGGACCGCATGGAGGTGATCCGGCTGGACGGGTACACCGAGGACGAGAAGCTGGCCATCGCCCGCCAGCACCTGCTGCCGCGCCAGGTGCGCCGCAACGGGCTGCACCCCGAGGAGATCGTGGTGGACGACGACACGCTGCGGCACGTCATCGCCGACCACACCCGTGAGGCGGGCGTGCGCTCGCTGGAGCGGGAGCTGGCCAAGCTGGCGCGCCGCGCCGCCACCCGCATCGCCGACGGCGAGGTCGGCCCGGTGGTGGTGGACGAGGCGCTGATGCGCGACGCGCTGGGGCGTCCCAAGTTCCACCACGAGGCGGCCGAGCGCACCGCCCTGCCGGGCGTGGCCACGGGCCTGGCGGTGACCGGCACGGGCGGCGACGTCCTGTTCGTGGAGGCCACCAGCATGGCCGCGCAGGGCGGCGGCGACCGGCTGGTGCTCACCGGCCAGCTGGGTGACGTGATGCGCGAGTCGGGTCGCATCGCCCTGTCGTGGACGCGCGCCAACGCCGAGCACCTGGGGCTCAAGGAGGCCGACATCTCGGGTCGCGAGGTGCACCTGCACGTGCCCGCGGGCGCCATTCCCAAGGACGGTCCCTCCGCCGGGGTCACCATGGTCACCGCGCTGAGCTCGCTGTTCACGGGGCGGCCCGTCAAGCCCAACGTGGGGATGACCGGCGAGGTCACGCTCCAGGGGCGCGTGCTGCCCATCGGCGGGGTCAAGCAGAAGCTGCTGGCCGCCCACCGTGCCGGGCTCACCGAGGTGATCATCCCCGAGCGCAACCGGGGCGACCTGGACGACGTGCCGGAGGCGGTGCTGACCGACCTGCGGGTGCACCCGGTGCTCACCGTCGCCGAGGTGCTGGAACTGGCACTCGAACCGGCCGGGGTGACGGCCACCGAGACCGCCCGCGTCTGATGGACGACCCCGTCTGTCCCCGCTACCAGCGTGCGGCCGAGCTCGTCGGCCGCCGCTGGAGCGCGGCGGTGATCCGCGTGACGCTGGACGGTCCCGCCCGCTTCACCCACATCCGGCACCGCGTTGACGGGCTGTCCGCGCGGCTGCTGGCGGAGCGGCTGCGGGAGCTGGAGGCCGCCGGGATCATGGAGCGCCTGGAGCTGGCCTCCGGCGGTGCCGAGTACCGGCTCACCCCGAAGGGGCACGCCCTGGCCCGCTTGATCGCCGAGCTGGAGGCGTGGTCCACCACCTGGGCCGCGGACTGACCCCCCGGGGCCTACTCGCAGAACGCCAGGTTGGGCACCGCCAGGTCGGCCACCAGCCGCCCCTTGGTGGTGGCCTGCAACATGAGGTGGCCACGGCGTGAGACGTCCACGAACCGCTGCTGGAACGTGGTGTCGAACTTCGCCGTCACCGTGAAGCCGGCGGCACTGTAGCGGCGCACCATGGTGCGCCACGGCGTGCCTGCCTGGGTGCCCAGGGCCGTACGGGCACCGGCGCTCACCACCACCAGGCTGAGCCTGCCGGAGTCGAACTGGACTTCCCCGGACAGCCCGGCCGGCGCCCGCCTGCCGTCCAAGCGGTACACCACCGGGCGCGGCGCGGCCAGCTCACAGCCGTTGGTGGGATGGGCGATCCACCCGGTGGCCCGGGCGTGCGCCAGGGTCATGCCCACCTTCAGTGGCCCGATGCCCGTGAAGCGCAGGCGCGCCGGCGCCGCGGCCATGGCGGGCAGCGCGCCGCAGGCCGCCACCGCCACCCCCACGATCGCCCCGTGTCGCACGAACCGGCGCATGGTGCTCCCCCTCGTCTCTGGCCGAGCGCCCATCATCTCCTGCGCTCGGCGCGGCCGCCACCACCCGAGGCGGTGCCTCGCCCGGCGCCCTCCAGGGCGGCCACCAGCCCCGCGGTGGTGGGCACGGCCCGCGCCGGGGGCGGCGGCGTCCAGCGCCGCAGGATGCCGCCGGGCGTGCCGAACACCAGCAGCTGCACGCCGGGGAGGGCCTCGCGGGCGTCCTCGATGATGTGGGCCACCTCCAGCAGATCCGAGTCGTCGCCCAGCACCAGGATCACCGCGCCGCCCTCCAGCCCGGCGATGGGGGTGGTGACGTCCGAGGCCGGGGGCACCTCCAGGGTGATGGGCGCCCACCCTGCGCGTGCCGCGCCGTCGGCGGCGGCCGCGGCGGCCACCCTGCGCGCCTCCACGCCCATGGGCATCACCACGGCCACCGGCGCGTCCGGCTGCGGGTACACCCGGTGGCGGCGCATGACGGCCCACTCCAGCAGGGCCGCGGCCCGGTGCTCCTCGGGGGGCCGCACCGGCTCGGACGCCCCGCCGCGCACCAGGCGGCGCATCACCGGGTGCAGCACCTCGTCGTATGCGGCCACATGACCGCGCTCGTCCATGCACGCGCGCACGATCTCCACCACCGAGCGGGCATCACCCCCGATGGCGGCGCGCAGCAGCCGCTCGGCCTCCGCGTTGAGACCGCTGGCCCCGCGTCCCGCGCGGCGGCTGGGGCCGGGGTCCACCTGCGTGTCCAGCTCCGCCCGGCGCAGCAGGTCGGCCGCCCCGTCACCGCGCACCAGGGCCGCCACGCCCACGCTCACGGCCGCCGCGCCGGATCGGGGCCCCTGCGCCACCCGCCGCGCCCGCTCCGCGGCCGTGCGCGCGCCCTGCGCGGTGGCCTCGTGCAGGATCCAGGCGAAGCCGTCGGGCCCACTGCGCCCCAGGGTCTCCTCGCCGCGCACCGACTCCCGCAGCCGGCGGGCGGCGTCCAGCACCAGCGCCTCCTGCTCGGCCTCCGGCACCCCGGCCATGCGCAACCGCACGTGCACGATGGCCAGGCCGCGCCGGTGGCGGAACGCCCGGCGAACCTCGATGTCCAGCTCGGCCAGCAGCGACGCCCGGTCGGGCAGCTCGGCCAGCGGCGAGATGGCGTCGGTGGTGGGCCGCAGCGCCCGCTCCTCGGGGGAGTCGCGGATGAACACCACCACCAGCGGCACCTCGTCACGCCGCACCACGTCCAGGCGCACCGGCACGTTGGCGCCGCCCTCCGACTCCCAGCGCGGCCGCGCGGTGATCCCCATCGACTTGCCACCGTGCCTGGTGAGCGCCTCGATGCGGGTGCGCAGCTCCCCGGCGCCCACGTCGGGGAACAGCCATTCCAGGGTGTGCCCGGCCCAGTCCGCGTCGCCCAGCAGTTCCTGGGCGGCCGGGTTCACCGCGATGATGGCCAGGTCGTCGGCACCGGCCACCACCACGCTCTCGCCGCCGCCGCCCAGCGAGGCGACGGCCGCCCGGAGGCTGTCACGCAGATCGGCGGGTGCCACGCGACGAAACCTCCGGGTGAACCTCGCTCAGGCGCGAGCGCGGGGGTGCGCGCTGAAGTGATGGGCTCCTGCGGGGCACCAGAACACCATGTGCCCGTCGGAGGTGCTGCCCACGCAGGCGCAGCGGGGCGCGTCATGGTCGGGGCAGGGGCGTTGCACGCCCACGAGCAGCCCGTCGGCGCGGGCCGGCGTGGACCCCTCGGGCAGTTCGGATGCTGTTGCGGGTGCGATGAGCGTGGTCATGTGGGTTGTCCCCCTGAGACGCGCGGTGGTGCGGTGGTGGTTTCGCTGTCCACCAGGCCATCCCTGCCGATGCCCAGCGTTGTGGCGAGGGCGGCGTTGAGCCCCACCTCGTTGCGGTTGCCCACGCGCCTGCGGAGGTCGCGAAGTCCGTCGTGAAGAAGGGCGGGCGGAAGCGGCTGCCGCGTGGCGCGCATCACCTTGCCGTAGCGGGTGGGGCGCACCTCCTCGTCCACATTGAACAGCTCCTCGTGCAGCTTTTCACCGGGACGAATGCCCACGATCTCCACCTGGATGTCGCGGCCCGGTTCATGGCCCGACAGCTCGATCATGCGGTGGGCAAGGTCCAGGATCCGCACGGGCTCACCCATGTCAAGCACGAAGATGTCACCACCGTCGGCGATGCCCGTGGCCTCGATGATCAGCTGCACGGCCTCGGGGATGGTCATGAAGAAGCGGGTCATCTCGGCGTGGGTCACCGTGACCGGCCCGCCGGCGGCGATCTGGCGCCGGAAGATGGGCAGCACCGACCCGGAGCTGCCCAGCACGTTGCCGAAGCGCACCGCGGCGAAGCGGGTGCGCGAGGAGGACGCGGTGCGCTCCTCGATGACGCGCTCGGCCAGGGCCTTGCAGGCGCCCATCACCGTCTTGGGTTCCACGGCCTTGTCGGTGGACACCAGGCAGAAGCGCTCCACCCCGAACTGCTCGGCCAGGTTGGCCATCAGCTCGGTGGCCAGGGTGTTGTTGGCCACGGCCTGCAGCGGGTTGAGCTCCATCATGGGCACGTGCTTGTAGGCGGCCGCGTGGAACACGATGGCGGGCCGGTGCTCCTCGAAGGCCCGGGTCATGGACGGCTCGTCCTTGCAGTCGCCGATCACCGGCACCAGGTTGGTGAACCCGCGTTCGCGCAGCTCCAGGTCGATCTGGAACAGGTTGTTCTCGGCGTGGTCGATCATCACCAGCCGCCGGGCGCCCAGCTGGGCCACCTGCCGGCACAGCTCGCTGCCGATGGACCCGCCGGCGCCGGTCACCATCACCGTCTTGCCGTTGAGGTAGCGGGCCACCTTGGCCAGGTCGATCTCCACGGGGGCGCGGCCCAGCACGTCCTCCACCTGCACCTGGCGCAGCTGCCGCACGGTGACATCGCCGTTGATGAGCTCGGGGAGGCTGGGCAGCGTGGTGCAGCGCACCCCCGCCTTGCGACACATCTCGGCGATCTCGCGGCGCACCGGGCCCGGCGCGGAGGGCATGGCGATGATGACCTCGTCCACGCGCTGTTCGCGCAGCAGGTGCGGCAGGTCCTGGCGGGTGCCGCGGGTCTTGACGCCCATCACGCGCATCCCCCGCTTGCGCGGGTCGTCGTCGATGAGCCCCACCGGGCTGTACCCGAAGGAGCGGTGGCGCAGCATCTCGCGCACCAGGGTCACACCGGCGTCGCCGGCACCGCAGATGAGGGCGCGTTTGCCGGAGGCCACCAGCCGCGCCCGGCCGGGGCGTTCGATGACGCTGCGCACCAGGAAACGCGCGCCGCCCACCAGCACGATGAGCAGCAGCGGGTGGGTCACCAGCACGCCGCGCGGGATGGCCGCCACGTGCTCGGGGCGCCACAGCGAGAACAGGGTGGTCACGATGAGGCCCGACAGCACGCACGCCATCACGATGGCCTGCAGGTCACGCAGGTTCGTGAAGCGCCACCACTTGGTGTAGAAGCGGAAGCCCAGGAACACCAACAGCGTGACGCCCACCACGATGGGCCACGTGGCGTCGAACACCTTGGTGAACTTGTGGGTGACGTCCCAGTCGAAGCGCAGCTGGAACGCCAGCCAGTAGGCCACGAGCACCAGCCCCGCGTCCACCACGGCCTGTCCCAGGCGGTGGGCCAGGGCGCGAACCGCCCAGCCGGTCTGGGTGAGCCTACCGCCGGTCATCGGGACACCTCCGCGGGCGCGAGCATCAGGTCGATCAGGAACTCGGGGTCGCGCAACGGCGGGGCCTGCGTGCGCTCTCGGCGTTGCAACTCTACGTCCTCCGGGCGGTCCAGCCGGATGAGGCGGCCATCGGCGATGAGGGCGCGATCCACGGCGCCCAGGCGCCCGGCGAAGGGACTGTAGGCGGGCACGCCCAGGGCGGCCGCCTCGCGGTTCATGGTGCCGCCCGCGCTGATCACCAGGTCGGCGCAGGCGATGAGGCTGGGCCCGTCTACGGGGTGCTGCGGCACGATGGCCGGGCGGTCGCGCAGCTGCTCGCGCTGGTCGGCCGTGCGGGGCAGCACCACGGTCTGCACGCCGGGGTCGTCCAGCAGCCGGTCCAGGACCGCGCTGAACACCTCGCCGGACAGGCCCCGGTGGTACAGGGTGACCTCCGGCGGGGGCCGCAGCACGGCCAGCACCTTGGCGGGGTCCAGGCCCAGCTCGGCCAGCACCCCGTCGTCGGTGCGGTGGTCCGCCAGGTAGTACTCCTCCTTGAGCCCGGGGTACCGCACCAGCTTCGGCGACCGGATGCCGTAGCGGCGCAGCGCCGACTCCGGGATGGCCGCGGGCACCAGCACGCGGCTGGCCAGGCGGCCGTTCCAGTGGTGCATGGCGGCGGCGTACTCGTAATCGAACATCGTCACCTGCGGCACGCCCGCGGCCCGGGCGGCGAGCGGCTGGTCGGTGCTGCCGTGCCCGATGGCCAGGTCGAAGTCGTTGCGCCGCGCGAAGCGGATGAGCTGGCCGCTGCGCGCGCCCATGGCCCGCGCCTTGCCCAGCCGGCCCGCCCCGCCGTGCGCGCCGAACACCCGATGCGGGATGCCGTACCGATCCAGCAGCCCCAGCGTCTGGGCGAAGTCACGTGCGGTGACCGTGACCTCGTGCCCGCGCGCGCGCAGACGCTCGATGAGCGGACGGAAGATCACCACGTGCGGGGAGTTGGTGAGGTCCAGCCAGATGGAGAGGGTGCCCTCGGCGCGGGCCTCGGGACGCGCGGTGCCGGGGGTGTCCACCGCCACGTTCACCCGATGCGACCCTCCGGCACGCCGGCGAGGGCCTCCACCACGCGCGCGACGTCCTCGCGCGACAGGTGGGGGTGCATGGGCAGCGCCAGCGCCGACTCGGCGCAGGCCTCCGCCACGGGCAGGTCGCCCTTGGAGTACCCCAGGTGCGCGAACACCGGCTGCAGGTGCATGGGGATGCCGTAGTAGATGGCCGAGGCCACGTCGGCCTTCGCCAGCGCCTCCTGCACCGCCGGCCGGTCCTGGTGGCGCGCCATGTACAGGTGGTAGATGTGCCGCGCCCCGGCGCGCTCGGCGGGGAGGGTCATGACCTCCCCCAGCCCGACGTCGCGGTAGGCGTCGGCGGCGGCACGACGGCCGTCGTTCCAGGCGTCCACGTGGCGCAGGAAGATGCGGATGACGGCGGCCTGCAGCTCGTCGAGACGCGAGTTGTAGCCCACCTCCTCGAACACGACCTTGTCACGGGACCCATGAAAGCGCAGGCGCCGGACGCGGTCGGCCAGCTCCTCGGTGCGGCACACCACCATGCCGCCGTCACCGATGCCCGGAAGGTTCTTGGTGGGGAAGAAGCTGAGGGTGGCCAGGTCGCCCATGGCGCACACGGCGCGCTCGCCGTCGGCGGCCCCGAATGCCTGGGCGGCGTCCTCGATGACGGCCAGGTCGTGGGCCTTCGCCAGCTCGTTGAGGGGGGTCATGTCGGCCGGGTGGCCGAAGATGTGCACCGGCAGGATGGCGCGGGTGCGGGGGGTGATGCGCTCGGCCACCAGCGCGGGGTCGATGCAGTGGTCCTCGGCGCGGATGTCGCAGAACACCGGGGTGGCGCCCACGCGGGCGATGGCCTCCGCGGTGGCGAAGAAGGTGTACGGGGTGGTGATGACCTCGTCGCCCGGTCCGATGTCGAGGGCGTTGAGGGCGATCACCAGGGCGTCGGTGCCGTTGGCCACGCCAACGCACGGCCGCCCGTCCATGCGCTCGGAGACCTCGGTCTCCAGGGCGCGAACCTCGGGGCCCAGTATGAACCGGCCCCCGTCCAACACGTCTGCGATCGCGCGATCGATGTCAGCGCGAAGTGGCCCGTACTGGGCCCCGATGTCCATCAGCGGAACGCTCAGATGCGGTCTCCCTGCGGCCGCGGCGATGTCCGGCCGCCTGCCCGCGATGAGGGGTGTGCACATGGCCGGCGCCCTCAGCCAGGGCGGGCCGGGGCCAGTTTACCCGCTGGCCTCGGATCGATGCCGCGGCGCGGGCGCATGCTGGGTTTCCGCCGGTTGATGAGACTGTTCCAGGGGGAACGCGACCCCGACGGTGGCCCCGAACCCCTCGCGTGAGGTGGCCGTGGCCTGCCCGCCCACGTGCTCGGCGATGTGCTTGACGATGGACAGGCCCAGGCCCGTGCCGCCCATGCGCTTCGACCGTGACGGGTCGGCCCGGAAGAAGCGCTCGAAGATGTGCGGCAGGTGGCGCTCGGAGATCCCGGGCCCGTCGTCGGACACCGACAGGCGGGCCACGCCCTCATCGGGATCGCGCTCCACCGCCACGGTCACCCGCACGTGTGCGCCACCGTATTTCAACGCGTTCTGCAGCAGGTTCTGCGCCACCGTGGCCGCCATGCGGTCGGTGAGCGGCACCAGCACAGGCACCTCGGGCACGGTGATCTGCACGTCCGCGTTGACCTCGTCGATCAACGCCGCCAGGGCGTCCACGGCGGTGCCCGCGGCGGTGCGCAGGTCGGTGGCCTGCCCGGCGCCCCCGGCCGGGGCCGCCTCCAGCTCCGACAGGAACAGGATGTCGGCGATCAGGGCCTCCAGGCGCTGGGTCTCCGCGATGGCCCTGCCCGCGAACCGGCGCCGCGTTGCGGTGTCGATGTCCTCGTCGTCCAAGGCCTCCAGCAGCCCCCGCAGCCCCGTGATGGGCGTGCGCAGCTCGTGGGACACGTTGGCCACGAACTGGCTGCGCAGCTCCTGGTACTCGATGGCGTCGGTGAGGTCGGTGAGGAACACCAGCGCGTGGGGAGCCCCACCATCCCCGGCCACGGGCGCCACCCGCACCCGGTAGGTGCGGCGGTCGTCCGTGAACAGGCGCACCTCGAAGTCCACCGGCTGGCCGCCCACCATGGCGCCGGCCACCTGCTCCACCAGCCGGTGCTCGCCGAAGCCCTCCAGCAGCAACTGCCCCTCGTGCACGTGCGGGAAGCGCCCGCGGAAGGCGGCGTTGATGTGGGCGATGCGCAGATCGCCCCCCACCTCCACCCCGGCCACGGGCAGCAGCTCGAACGCATCCCCGGCGGCGACGGTGGGCACGGGCTCGCGAACCACCGGTGGTGCGACCTCATCCACGACGGGCGTCGTACGTTTCCTGGTCACGAGGAGCGCGGCGCACAGGGCGGCGAGGGCGATCACGGCGACGATGAGCGCGGCGGTCATACCGCAAGTATGGCGGGCATGCGCCCTCCATCATTCCTTGGAGCGGGTTCAGAGTCGCATCCGGCTGCTGCAACGGCCAACACTCCCACCACGACCCTCCCTGCCGCCGCTGGCCTGACGGAGGTGGTCCAGCCGTCTTCTCTCACGACCGTCCCGGCGGTTTCACCTCCGTCTCTTCCGGACGCCACGAGCGCTCCGTCATGCGCCCTGGGCCTTCCAACAGCGTTCCAACCGTCCGCCCAGAACGACACTGCTCGGGTGTTTGCTGCCCGACAGGGCCACCGCGCGGGCAAGCCCCACACGCCACACCCTTTCCGCAGATGCGGCGTCACCGCTGACGAGACAGGCGTCGCCATAGTGCAACGCGTATCGCACTCCTACGAGCTGTCCTCTCGCTTGAAGATCGAGGTGAGGCTTCATTAGCACTCGCGCCCTCATCGCGTCGGCCGCCGTCAACCCTGCCGACGCATCAGCGCGCACAAGTCCGACTTCACCAAACAGCGAGGCACGGCTCAAGCGTTGACGTGCGGACGAGCTGGGTAGAGTGTAACTCAGCCTGACTAGACCCTCGACTTTGTCCAAGAGATCGGTCAACTGAACCACACGCGCTTCATTCTGCTCCATCGCAAGACACAACACGAAGCGCGACGACGCGATCTGCACGTCGCTGTTCAAACGTGCCGAGACTTGGCCAATGGCATTCCCCTCGTCACGGAGTGCTTTCGCCCGTAGCGCCGCCTCGACGCCGCGTTCAGCGTGAGTAACCGCCTCTTCTCTCTGGCCCGCAAGAAGCTTCTCGAAACCGATCTCACGCCGGAACACTGCCAGGGTATTGAGGTATGAGATTCGCTCCGGCCGATCCAAGCGCGTCTCGTCGACTTCGCGACATATACCGAGGCCGTCACCATAGCGACGAAGCGCATTCGCGAGCAGAGCCAGTCGGTTCAGCGCCTCGTAGGGCACAACCTCGTTTCCTGGTGGTCCGACCGTCAAGAGCTGTCGGCCCAGCAACCTCGATCGGAGTTCGTCGAATTCCTTATGTGCGTCCTGACATGCTTCCCTGGAGCTCGTTCGGGCAAGCAACCAAATGCGATTGTGGCAAGCCCGGAAATACAGGTATGCGGCATCGCTCCGAGGTTTGATCTGATCTGGGTCGGGTGTGTTGACCGTGCGCTCCGACACGGTCCTTGAATCTGCTGACTCCCCCATTTCCCTTAGGACGAATGCATGGGCGAGTGCGCCCAGCGACCGGCTTACCTCTTCATCCATCGTTACCCATGTTCCTGAGGGTTGCTGAGAGAGCTTCGATGGGTCGCAGTGCCGAGCCGGCAGTGCGCGTGCCAACCACGACTTCGAGAACCAGTTGGGCCGCACCCGACGCGAGCAGTTCCTCACCCGAGGTTTCGACGCCCCACCCCCACGTCGGGCGCAAATCAAGGAGGAGTTCGATCGATGGGGCGATGAGATTCTTGTGGGCATGTCGGCCTGGCCCGATAACCGCAATCTGCTCTGCCGCCAGCCGCGCCAGTTGTCCTGCCACCAGAATCGGCTCATCCGCATCAGATACGTAGCGGCGCAGGCAAGCGGTTATCAAATTCACGAAGGGCGAAAATGTCGGTGACGGATCGGCCTCCGCGGATGGAGCGATCCCGCGCGACGAGACGGCATAGGATGCCGATAGCGTGCGTGCGAGTGCTTTGTGTCGGCGCGCCCACATCCAGATTGTCTGCCCCATCGACCGGATCGCCGTCTGCAGATCGGATGGGCGCACCGTGAGGGCGTCGTCCAAGCCAGCTGCATAGGGAGCAAACGAGTAGTCAGCAGCCAAACAGCATGCGAGGCGGGCAGATAGATGGTCAAGCCCCTCGGGAGCACACGCATCAAAGCCAAAGATGCAGGCTAGGTACCCGCGCCGCTGTTCTGACGTCAGCGATCGAACACGCTCGAGGAATGGCCCCTCGGTTTTGATTCCTTTGATGCCCAGGCGCTGATGATCTTGGGCGACTCTCCTCAGTTCCAGGGCAGGCACTCGACCCGCGAACTCCGCGAGCACCTGGTCGAAGTCCGCCTTGAAGACGGCATCGCCATCGGGACCACTAGATCCCGAAGGCACTTCGTCGGAACATCTGAACCGACCGATGATGCTTTGCGCGAGCGCCCTGCGGGCGAAGAGCGTCTTCGCAGCGGTGAGGCTCGGATCGAATGCGTCGGATCTCCACGGCCCGCAGCGCATGTCGTTAGAGAGACGCACACCGAGATTCTAACGCGCTGTCGGAATCTGGCTCACACGGAATAGCGACGGTTTGGAGCGTGCAAACCGCATGAAAGTCATCTGGCGCTCCTTCACCATTGCCACACAGGCAATCTGATTGGAGGTGGAAGGATGGCAGGTTCGGCGCTGAACCAGTCTTGGTCCCGCAGAACGATCGTTTCGATGATAGTCACTGCGGTCATGCTCGCCTTGGCCGTCGGGGGCGTGGAAGGCCAGGCCGATGCGGCTGTGGTGAGGGCCTACGCTGACGGGCCCGTGGTCTACTTCAACAAGGGCGAGACGCGCTTCCTCGCGGCAACGTCGGCGGGATCTGCTGCGCTGCTGGTCAGTGCATACATTGGGCCGGAGGCTGGCATCGTGGTCGGGGCTGGCCTTTCAAACATCGCCGATCAGTACGCCAGCAGTCAGACGGCCTCCGGGCGATGCCTCATGGTCAAGATGAGGTACTGGAACCCTCGATGGACGTACTTCAGCTGGTACAGCTGGTGGCCGTGCTATTGAGCCGGACATCAGGCCTCGGCTGTCAGTGATCCCTTGAGCAGTCGACCGGGGGGGCGCCCTTAAGGGTTGCCACCCCCGGTCCACGATCGAGGATCGGGCGCCCCACGCCACAAAGCGCTCAGGGCAGCCTGCCCATGCTCCGGAGGCACCTGATCCGTGGGATGACGGTCTGTGTTGCGATGACCGGACAGCGCGGTACGTTGTTCGCGTCGTGCCCCCACGCGCCCCCATGCTGCTGGCATCCGCCGCCCTCCTCACCGCTCCCGCGGCCGTTCTGGCCGCGCCGGTGGAGTCCATCCCCGCCCCCGCCCCCGCGGTGGTGCAGGTGGCGCCCGGCATCAGCTACCAGCGGCTGGTCGACCCCGGCGGGCAGGTGGTGCACGTGCTGCGGGCCCAGCGATCCGGGTTGGTGAGCATCACCCCGCGGCTGCTCACCGGCAGCCCCTCCCAGCGCGGCGGGCTGGCCGCCACCCTGGCCGCGGAATCCGCCCAGGGCGCGGTGGCCGCGGTGAACGGGGACTTCTTCAACCTGGCCCAGGCCTACCCCAGCGGGCTGACGGTCACCGCCCAGCAGGGGCTCACCAACGAGCCGGAACCCACGCGCTCGGCCCTGGTGCTGGGCGGCGACGGCTCCATCACCGCCGGGCGGTTCACGTTCACCGGCACCTGGCAGACCATCGACGCCACCAGCCTGCCCGTGGGCATCGCGCACGGCGTCGCGGGCATCAACCGGCCGTTCGAGCGCGCCGGCGACACGGTGCTGTACACGTCCGCGTTCGGCACCCAGACGCCCAGCGGGGGCCGCACCGACGTGCTCATCACCCTCGACGGGGGCGGCGGGCAGCTGCAACCCAACGTGCCGCTCACGGGCACGGTGGCGCAGGTGCGCAGCGGCGGGGGCACCACCATCGGATCCGGGATGGTGCTGTCCGCGTCGGGGACCCCCGGCGCCACGCTGGCCGCACTCGCCCCCGGCACGCGCATCCGCATCACCCCCACCCTCGCCGGCTTCCCCACCGGGGCGCTCAGCCTGGGTGGCGGCCCGCTGCTGGTGGACGCGGGCGCCGCCGTCACCGACGCCGGCGAGGGCTTCACCTCCTCACAGCTCAACCCCCACACCGCGCGCACCGCCATCGGGCAGGCCGCCGACGGCAGCTATCTGCTGGTGTCGGCCGACGGTCCCGACCAGGGCAGCCCCGGCATCACGGTGCCGCAGCAGGCCCAGCTGATGCAGCGCCTGGGGGCGCGCATCGCGGTGGCCATGGACTCGGGCGGAAGCGCCCAGATGCTGATCGACGGCACGCAGATGGTGCCGTGGAGCTCGCCCCGCGCCGTCACCGACGGCATGGTGCTGACCTACTCGGGCGTGCGGGTGTCGCAGGTGCCGGGCCGCATCACGCCCAACGGCGACGGCCTGGACGACGCCACCACCGCCCGGGTGACCGCCCCGCAGCCCGGCCGCCTGGTGGTGACGCTCAGCGGGCCGCAGGGCGGGCGCCACGTGCTGCTGGACCAGACCGTCGCCCCGGGCACCGTGCCGGTGCCCATCGACCCGCGCACCCAGAACATCCCGGACGGGCTGTACCGGCTCACCGCCGAGCTGGCCCCGCAGGGCGGCGCGGCCACGCTGGCCGGCCGGCGCCTGCTGGTGGACCGCACCCTGGCCGACCTGCAGGTGCGCCCGGTGCGGCAACGCGTGGGAAGGAAGGCCGTGCCGGTGGTGCGAGTGGCGTTCACGCTCACCCGCCGCGCGGCGGTGAACGTGCGGTTCGTCTCCTCCTCGGGCGCGGTGCGCGCCAGCCTGGCGCCCCGCGGGCAGCTGGCCGCGGGCCGGCGCCTGCTGGTGTGGAACCGGCGGGCGGGCAGGAAGCTGGTGACGGGCACGCTGCGCGTGGAGGTGGTGGCGCGCACCGGGTTCGGCCGGCCGGGGCTGGCCACCGCGGTGCATCTGGCGACCCCGCCGAAGCCGAAGCCGAAGCCCACGCCGAAACCGGCTACTGGCTGAGCGCCGTCAGCTCCGATTTGAGCGCCCGGATCTCCTCCACCAGGCGGTCGATCTCAGCCTCGAGTCCAGCCTCACCCTCGCGCTGGCGCAGCACCGCGGCCCCCAGGTCGTGCACCAGGCCGGACAGGCGGCGACGCATCTGCAGCGTCTGGCCCCGCTCCCCCACCGCGCCCACGGCGCGGCGCACCGACGACCGCGCCGACGTGCCCGGCTTCACACGGCGTCCCGGTCGCGCCACACCCACACCGCGGCCACCAGCCCGATGATGGCCATCAACACCGCCAGGTACAGGCCCCAGGAACGTCCGGACGAAAACTCGAACAGCACGGCGATGGTCATGAGGAACACCACCGAGCTGCAGTAGGCGGCCACCGACAGCGGCGGCAGGTTCACCGGGATGTCCACGTCGAAGGCGTACGCCGCGAGGGCGCCCGCGGCCAGCAGCGCCAGGATCAGCACGATCCACGACGAGGGGACCACGTCCCAGCCGGTCACCGAACTGCTGCCGATCGTGCGCCCGCCGATGCTGACGCCCGACGACGAGTACCAGGGGAAGAACAGCAGGGCCAGGGCATACAGCACCATGGCGCCGGAACCGGCCAGCATCTTCTGCTGCGGGGTGATCTCGCGGAGGTCCATGTGCGCCGTCGCTAGGTCGAGGTGTGCGTGTGGTCCAACGGGGTGTGGTCGGGGCTGCCGCCGGATCGGAGGCACGGTGCCTCGTGGAACGGTGCGGCCGGGTCGGTGAGCGGACCGCGCAACCGGGTGCGCACGATGGCCCGCAGGCCGGCGGCGGCCGGAGACGCGACCAGGCCGGCCAGCCCGCCGACAACCAGCCATCCCCCCAGTCTGCGCGCCGGCCCGTCGCTCACACGATCACTTCAGCAGCGTCAGGAACTCATCGACCGGGATGGCCGTGAGCGTCTGGAAGTGGGCGGTGCCGCGGGCGGCCAGCTCCATCGACACGCGCGCGATGACCTTCTCGTCGGGGGCCTCGACGATGTTGACGAAGTCGTACGGGCCCAGGACGGCCCACTGGGACACCACCTTGGCGCCCATCTGCTCGATCTCCTCGTTGACCTCCAGCAGGCGCGTGGGGTTGGCCTTGAGCGTCCCGACGCCGTGGGGGCTGAGCGTGCTGAGCAGGATGTAGGTGGGCAACACGCCTCCTCGGATGTGAACCACGATTCGGTGGCGAGCCTACCACCCAACCGCCCCCGCACAGGGCCCGTCCGGCGGTCACGCACGCGGGTGCCGCGACGACTACCATCGGGCCTCGAGATGGCGTACCCACCACCTCCACCCATCGGGGTCGCGATCGCGCGCCCCAGCTCCGGCCGGGCCACGGCCTCGCTGGTGCTGGGCATCCTCGGCCTGGCCACCGGCGTGCTGGTGGTGCCGCTGCTGGCGGCGGTGCTGGGCAACGTGCTGGGGTCGCTCGCCCAGCAGGACATCGATGCCAGCGGTGGGCGCATCGAGGGGGCCGGACGGGCGCGGGCGGGGATGGTGTGCTCCACCGTGGCGCTGGTGCTGTGGAGCGTGGTGCTGCTGATCGCCGTGGCCGTGCGGGGGTCGGGCTCGTGAAGCGCCGCTGGACCGCGGGGCGGCCCCGGCCGCTGCTGCCCGCCGCCACCGCGGCGGTGGCCGCGGCGGTGGTGTGCATCACCGTGTTCATGCCCTGGTACACGCCCGATCTGGCGCAGCCCCTGGCGCCCGATGCCGTGAGCGGCTGGGATGCCACCGCCGCGGCGCGCATCGCGTTCGCCGGGGCCGTGCTGTGCCTCCTGTGCGGCCTGGCCATCGCCATGGACGCACGCCGGATGGTCGCGCTGGACGACGGCGGCATCGCGCTGCTGTCGATCATGGCCGTGGTGGGAGCGGTGGTGGGCGTCGTGGCCGTGGGCTACCGCACCGCGGTGGTGCCGGAACCGTCGGCCGAGCTGTCCCGGCAGCTGGGCCTGTACCTGGCGGCCATCTTCGCGCTGGTGGCGCTGGGCGCCGCGCTGGTGCAGCTGCTGCTCAGCAACAGCCGTCCCCGGCTGATCCGGCGCGGCTGAACGGGTGCCCAACCTCCCGTACCAGCCCGGTGATGACCATGGCCGGCGACCGGTGGGACGGGTGGACCCGGTGCACCAGCGCCGGCCCGAGGCGGGGGATCACGGCGAGCACGGCGGGCCCACGGACGGGCGCATCGTGCGCACCCGCACCATGACCCGCGCCGAGGCCGACCGCGAGCTGGTCACCTGGCGTGCGGCGGGCGCCCAGCCCATCCCGGCGCAGGAGGGTGTTGTGGCGTTGGAGCGCAGCCGCCGGGACACCCTCACCGGCACGCCCCGCCGCCTGCGGCTGGCGGTGGCCGCGGGCGACCCGGCCCAGGTGCTCAACTGGTCGGCGCTTGAACCCATCGGCACCGATGACACCGCGGTGTGGCGTGCGGCCCTGGCGCGCCTTCAACCCGGCACGGCACCGCCGCCGCCCCCCGACCCGCACCTGGGGTGGACGGCGTGAGCGCTACTGTGGAAGCCATGAACGACCAGCACCACGTGTGGGCCGCCACCAGCGGCTGGGACGGGCCGTTCCAGCACGAGGAGGTCATCGTGATCGCCCCCGACCTGGACGGTGCCCGCCGCATGGCCGAGGCCGCCTTCGCCGAGGTGGTGCAGCCGGTGTGCCGGGCCCGGATGCGCATCGCCGACTTGGGACCGGTGCGCCCGGGCGCCATCGGGCGTCCCCGCCGCGGGGGCCAGCTGCTGGCCGCCGGCGGCGTGGAGGTGCCCCTGCGCTGCGGCGAGGACGAACCCGCCGGGTGATGCGGCGGGTGGTGGCCGGCGCGCCGGCCCCCACCCGCGCGGGCCTCACACGGTCTGCGCCGGCTCCGGCGTGCCCGAGGCGAACGTGAGCGACCCCGTGTCGTCCACGTCCACCAGGATGTGGTCGCCCTCGCCGAACTCGCCCTCCAGCATCCGCAGGGCCAGCGGGTCCTGCACCATCCGCTGGATCACCCGCTTCAGCGGGCGCGCGCCGTAGGCGGGGTCGAAGCCCTCGTTGGCCAGCCGCATGGAGGCCGCCGGCGTGAGCTCCAGGCTGATGCCACGCTGGGCCACACGGGCCCGCAGGTCGGCCATCTGCAGGTCCACGATGCGGTCCAGCTCACCGCGGCCCAGCCGGTCGAACACCACGATCTCGTCGATGCGGTTGAGGAACTCGGGCCGGAACGACTCGCGCAGCGCGCCCAGCACCCGCTCGCGGGCCAGTTCGGCGTCGATGCCGTCGGTGAGGAAGTGGCTGCCCACGTTGCTGGTGAGGATCACCACCGTGTTGGTGAAGTCCACCACCCGGCCCTGCCCGTCGGTGAGCCGCCCGTCGTCCAGCAGCTGCAGCAGCACGTTGAACACGTCCGGGTGGGCCTTCTCGATCTCGTCCAGCAGCAGCACCGCGTACGGCCGGCGGCGCACCGCCTCGGTGAGCTGCCCGCCTTCCTCGAAGCCCACGTACCCGGGCGGGGCGCCGATGAGCCGCGACACGCTGTGCTTCTCCATGTACTCGGACATGTCGATGCGCACCATGGCCCGCTCGTCGTCGAACATGAACTCGGCCAGGGCCTTGGCCAGCTCGGTCTTCCCCACGCCGGTGGGCCCCAGGAAGATGAAGCTGCCGATGGGCCGGTGCGGGTCGGACAGCCCGGCGCGCGAGCGGCGCAGGGCGTTGGCCACGGCGCTCACCGCGGCGGCCTGCCCGATGACCCGCTCGTGCAGGCGCTCCTCCATGTGGATGAGCTTCTGCACCTCGCCCTCCATGAGGCGGCTCACCGGCACGCCGGTCCAGGAGGCGACCACCTCGGCCACGTCCTCCTCGTCCACCTCCTCCTTGAGCATGCGCTGCGACTCCTGCTGGCGGGCCAGGTCCTCGTTGGCCTGCGCCAACCCGCGCTCCAGCTCGGGCAGGGTGCCGAACTTGAGGCGCGCCGCGCCCTCCAGGTCGGCCTGGCGCTCGGCGCGCTCCAGCTCCATGCGCGCCTGCTCGATCTGCTCCTTCAGCTCGCGGATGCGGGTGATGCCGGAGCGCTCCTGCTCCCAGTGCGCTCGCATCACGTCGGCCTGCTCGCGCAACTCGGCCAGCTCCTGGCCCAGGGCCTCCCGGCGCTGCGCGGACGCGGCGTCGCTCTCCTTGGCCAGTGCCTGGTCCTCGATCTCCAGCTGGATGATGCGCCGCTGCACGGAATCGAGCTCCGCGGGCACCGAGTCGATCTCGATGCGCAGCCGCGAGGCGGCCTCGTCCATGAGGTCGATGGCCTTGTCCGGCAGGAAGCGGCCCGTGATGTAGCGGTCGGACAACCTGGCGGCGGCCACCAGCGCGGCGTCCTGGATCCGCACCCCGTGGTGCACCTCGTAGCGCTCCTTGAGGCCGCGCAGGATGCCGATGGTGGCCTCCACCGACGGCTCACCCACCAGCACCGGCTGGAACCGGCGCTCCAGCGCCGCGTCCTTCTCGATGTGCTGGCGGTACTCGTCCAGGGTGGTGGCGCCCACCGCGCGCAGCTCGCCACGCGCCAGCATGGGCTTGAGCAGCTGGGCGGCGTCCACCGCCCCCTCCGAGGCC